>JAHDSF010000024.1 GCA_018432935.1 Rhodospirillales bacterium
GGGGCGCCGGCCTGGCCCGGGGGTACCTGAACCGGCCGGAGCTGACGGCGGAGAAGTTCGTCCCCGACCGCTTCGGCGGAGCGCCGGGCGGCCGGCTGTACCGGACCGGCGACCTGGTGCGCTACCGGGACGACGGCAACATCGAGTTCCTGGGCCGGCTCGACCACCAGGTCAAGATCCGGGGTTTCCGCATCGAGCTGGGCGAGATCGAGGCGGCGCTGACGGTCCACCCGGAGGTGCGGGAGGCGGTGGTGGCGGCGCGCGAGGACGGCGCCGGCGGGCAGCGCCTGGTCGCCTATCTGGTCCCCGCCGCGGCTGCCGCCCCGGCCGCCGAGGAGCTGCGGCGCTTCCTCAAGGAGCGCCTGCCCGAGTACATGGTTCCGGCCGCCTGGGTGGTCCTCGACGGCCTGCCGCTGACCCCCAACGGCAAGCTCGACCGCAAGGCCCTCCCCGAGCCCGAGGCCGCCGCCGCGCCGACGGACGCCGCGGCGCCGCGCGACCCGCTGGAAGAGATCGTGGCCGGGCTGTGGGCCGACGTCCTGCAGCGCGACGCGGTCGGCATCCACGACGACTTCTTCGAACTCGGGGGGCATTCGCTGCTGGCGCTGCGCCTGATCGCCGAGATCGAAAGGCGTCTCGGCAAGCGGCTGCCGATCGGGCGGCTATTCGAGTTCCCCACGATTTCCGCCATGTCCGCCTTCCTGCGGACGCAGGGGGATCTACCGGCAGCCTCCTGTCTGATCGGGATTCGGCCCCGGGGGGCCCGGTCACCGCTCTTCTTCGTGCCGGGCGCCGGCGGATGGATCGGTTATCTTCACCCGCTGGTCCATTGCCTGGATCCGGAGGTCCCGTTCTACGCCTTCCAGGCGGAAGGCCTCGACGGCAGCTCGGCACCTCACACCGACATCGACGTCATGGCCGCGCACTATGTCGACCTGCTGCAGGAGGTTCAGCCGTCGGGATCATTTCGCCTGGCCGGCCATTCCTTCGGGGGTCAGGTCGCCTTTGCCATGGCGCAGCTCCTGTCGGCGCGCGGCCACGAAGTCGAGCAGGTGGCGATCATCGACACACCGGCGCCCGACGCCGTCCTCCCCGAGGCAGCGGGGCCCGCGGACGACGGCCAACTCCTGATCGAGGTGGTGCGCCTCCTGTTCGATCTCGCGCGGCGCGAATCCACCCTGTCCCCGCAGGACCTCGACGGGCTTGATGCCACACAGCGGCTGGCCGCGGCGGCGCGCCACCTCGAGGGGGCGGCGCTCTGCCCGGAGGGAGCCGGGGCCGATTTCCTTCGGAACCTGACCGACACCTATAAGGCGCACCTCGGCATGCACGGCCGCCGCCGCCCGGCCGACGCGCCGCTCGTGCCGATCACGCTGTTCCGGGGAGAAGAGGGTTTCCGCAATCAGCCGCCTGCTCTCGACGAGGCGCTGGGCTGGAGGCGCCACTCCAGCCGGCCGGTGCGGCTGCATCGCGTCCCGGGCAACCACATCACCATGATGACGCCGCCCCATGTCGAGACGCTGGCCCGGATTCTCGGCTCAACGCTGACGTGAACCGGCCCTGGCGTGGCGCGGGAGCCGGCCGGTTCCGGCGCCACGAACGCGGCGTCAGGGGGGCGGGTCCTGGCTTTGCCGCATCAGCTCGATCAGGGTCATGCTGGCGTCGAAGTGCTCTTCCATGCTGGCGAGCGCGGCTTCGGGATTCCGGGCCAGGATCGCGTCGGCCAGGTCGACGTGACGGCGATAGGTCTTCTCGGGGTCGCGGGCGACGAGCCGGGTGTGCAGGACCCTGATCGTATCTTCCATCACGCCGATCAGGGCCTCCATCAGATAAGGCAGCAGTGCGTTGCGCGACACCACCGCGATGTGCAGGTGGAACCGCGCGTCCCAATGGACCCACTCGTCATGGTTGTGCTTGCAGGCGTTCAGCTTGCGCAGGATCGCCTGCAGCGCCTCCGCCTCCTCGGGCGTGATGTTGACGGCCGCCAGAGGAGCGGCCACGCATTCCAGCGCCCGGCGAAGCTGGATCACGTCGCGGTACTTGTTCTCCGTCCCGGCGACGGCGAACCGGAAGAACTGGGACAGCGCGTCGGCGCGCAAGGTGCCGACGGTAGTCGGACGGCCCTGCCGGATCTCGACCACGCCCAACGCCGACAGATGCCGCAAGGCGTCGCGGACGGTTGGCTTGCTGACCTGGAAGGCGGTCGCCAGTTCGACCTCGGAGGGCAGCTCGTCGCCTGGCTTCAGCGCGCCGGCGAGGATCTGCCCGGTGAGATGATCGAGCACCGCCTCGGACAGCCGGGGTCGGCCGACATGGGGCGCGTTCGCGAGATCCAGAGCCATTGCTGCCGACCTCATTCCATCGGGATTCCGGATGCTTCGGCCATTCCCTTTATGTAGCCCACGGCGAAGAGCCTGCCCAAGATATCATAGCCGACCCTGGTTCCCATGTTCGCGTGGCCTCCGGCGATGCCGACCTCCTCGCCGGCCATCGCGGGGACGTGGTCCGGCCGCAGCAGTCCGGTGAAGCCCGCCGCATGGTAGGCGCGGAGCAGCGCCGGCATGTCGCTGGGGCCGTCGTCGTGGAACGTCTCGATGAACTTCGTGGCGGTGCCGCGGACATCGCGGAAGTGGACGAACGCGATGCGCGGACCGAACTCGCGAATCAGGGCCGGGATGTCCTCGCCCATCAGAATGAAATTCGACTGGCAGAAGGTGATGCGGTTGCTGGGCGAAGGCGCGAACGCCTGGACGCGACGGAACGCGTCTGCGTTGATGAGGATGCGGCCGATGCCGCGAACCGTCGGCAGCGGCGGATCATCGGGGTGCAGGCTCATCTGCACGCCCGCCTTCTCGGCAACCGGGAGGACCTTGCGGATGAAGTACTCCCACGCCGCCCACACGCGCTCGGCCGGTACTTCGCCGAGATCTGTGAGCGGATCGTGGCGCGCGACCTCCCAGTCGAAGGCGCTGGCGAGCGCGCCGCCGCGCACCGGCACCGAGGTGGCCGTGCGGTACCAGCCGACCCCGGCCATGAAGTTGTAGCAGAGGATCGGGATCCCGAGCCGTCCCATGTTGCCCAGCATCTGGCAGTAGCGGGCGATATCCTCGTCGCGGCCCGGCAGCCCGAGCTTGATCCGACTCATGTCGAACTGGTCGCCCTCGAGCGCCAGCAGCGTCAGCCCGGCCGCCGCAAACCGCTCCTTGGCCCGGCGCAGCGCTTCCATGTCCCAGGGCGGCAGATCCCCCGTGAGCTCCGGCGCCAGCTTCGCGACCGCGTAGCGAACGCCGATCTGGGCGGCTAGCTTCCACTTCGTGTCCGGCTGGGGGGGAAGCATCAATCCGAGTTTCATCAGCATGTCCCGCTTGCGACTGGCGGCACGGCGGCGCCGGCCATCATCTATGTTGACTGATATCAACTTATCAGATAAGTACTGAGTCCGTCAACGAGTTCTCCCCCCCGTCGCGTCGCTTCCGCTGACCCCGAAGGATCCATCATGGCCGACAAGAATCTCATGAAGCTGGAAAAACTCATCGCCCAGCGCGAAAAGCCGAAAGCCAGCCTCCCCATTGCCGAAGACGCGCTATGCGCCCGGTACGAGGCATTGTTCACCGGCGCGGTCAACGACGTGCTCCGTGAGTTCGCGCTGGTCGACCAGGCCCTGCCGCACGATCTCATGCCGCTGCGGGACGAGATGAAGGCCTGCGGTCTCGCCTTCACCATCAAGAGCTCGAAGAACCCCGTCATCACCGGCGAGATGGAAGACCGCGCCCGGATGCTCGACGACATGCCCCGCGACTGCATGGTGGTCTGGGAAACCGGCGGCGACGACGAAAGCGCCCACTGGGGCGAGATCATGACCGCCGCCTCGCGGGCCCGCGGCGCCCGGGGCGCCGTCATCGACGGTGGCCTGCGCGACACGGTCCAGGTCCTGGCCCAGGGCTTCCCGGTCTGGAACAAGTACCGCACCTCGAACGGCTCGCTCTCGCGCTGCAAGATCGAGGGCTACAACGTCCCGGTGCGGATCGGCAAGGTCATCATCCATCCCGGCGACGTCATCTTTGCCGACATCGACGGCGCCGTCGTCGTTCCGCGCGAGATCGCGGTCCAGGTTCTCGAACGCGCCGAGGAGATCGCCCGCAACGAAAAGAGCATCCGGGCAACCGTCGAAAGCGGGGAAAAGGCCCAGACCGTCGTCGCGCAGGGCGGATACTTCTAGGCTCCGCATCGCCACCGGAAAGGGCGACCGATGAAAAGGTTCCTCGACGACGACTTCCTCCTGGGGACGGCAACGGCCGTGCGCCTCTACCGCGACCATGCGCAGGGCCAGCCGGTCGTCGATTTCCATTGCCATCTGGATCCCGCCGCGATCGCGGAAGACCGCCGCTTTTCCGACATCGTCGATCTTTGGGTTCGCCATGACCCCTACAAGTGGCGGGCGATGCGGATCAACGGCATCGAGGAGCGCGTCATCACCGGCGAGGCGACCGACGAGGAACGCTTCGCCGCCTGGGCGGAGACCCTGCCCCGCCTAGCCGGCAACCCGCTGTTCCACTGGTCGCAGCTGGAGCTGAAGCGGTATTTCGGAACCGATCTCCTCCTGGCGCCCGGGACGGCCACCGAGATCCGGCAGCACTGCAACCGCCGTCTGGCCGAGCCGGAATTCACGGCCCGGGGCCTTCTCCGGCGCGCCCGGGTCGAGACCCTGTGCACGTCGGACGACCTCCTCGACGATCTCGCCCCGCACCGGGCGATGCGCGGGGAAGGAGGCGACATCCGCATGCTGCCGTCGCTGCGGGGCGATTCGATCCTCGCCATCGACGGCAGCGGCTTCCGGCCGTGGCTGGGCCGGATGGAAGGCCTGACCGGCATCGCCATCGATGGCCTTGCCGCTTTCGAGAAGGCCGTCTCGGCCCGGCTCGACCTGTTCGAGGACAGCGGATGCCGCTTCGTCGACCATGGTCTGGATCGCGTCTTCTTCTCGCCCGTTCCGGTTCGCGAGGCCTCGCGCCTGTTCGACCGCCTGCTCGCGGGAGGCGCCCTCGATTCCGCCGACGCCGAACGTCTCAAGACCCATATCCTTGTATTCCTGGGGCTCGAATACGGGCGGCGCGACTGGGCCCTGCAACTGCACATCGGCGCCCATCGCCAGACCAGCAGCCGGCTGCGCAACCTGGCCGGCCCCGCCGGCGGATACGCGTGCATCGGGGAATCCTCGGACGTCGCCCTCGTCTGCCGCTACCTCGACGCCCTCGAAGCGGAAGGTCTGCTGCCGCGGGCCATCCTCTATACCCTGAACCCGTCCGACAGCGACATGCTGGCATCCCTCACCGGTTCGTTCGCCGAGGACGGCGTGCCGGGCAAGATCCAGTTCGGCCCGGCCTGGTGGTACAACGACCATCGCGACGGCATCCGGCGTCAGCTCCGGACGCTGGCAAGCCTGGGCTTGCTGTCGCGGTTCATCGGCATGACGACCGATTCCCGGAGCCTGCTTTCGTACTCGCGACACGAGTACTTCCGCCGCATCCTGTGCGACCTCCTGGGCGGCTGGGTCGAGGCCGGCGAGCTTCCGGCCGACGAGGACCTGCTCGGCACCATGGTCGAGGACATCTGCATCCGGACGGCCCGCCGCTGGGCGGCCCCCAAGTGGAGAGACTGACATGACGAACGGAAAGCTCGACAACAAGGTCATGGTGATCACCGGGGCCGGCGGAACGCTGTGCTCCGCGCTCGCCCGCCATTTCGCGGGCCAGGGCGCCAGCATCGCCGTGCTCGACCTGGCGGCGGACGCCGCCGATGCGGTCGCCAAGGAGATCGAGGCCGGCGGGGGCCGCGCGATCGGGATCGCCGCCGACGTCACCGACGTCGCCGCGGTCCGCAAGGCCCGCGACGTGGTGCGCCGGGAGCTCGGCGAATGCCGGATCCTGATCAACGGCGCCGGCGGCAACCAGATGCCCGCGATCACCACCGTCAACGCCTTCACCGCAGGCGAGCTCGGAAACAGCGATCCCGAGCTTCGCGGCTTCTTCAACCTCGACATGAAGGCGTTCCAGCGGGTCTCCGAGGTCAACCTGATGGGGACGGTGATCCCCTGCCAGGTGTTCGGCGAGGACATCGTCCGCGCCGGCGGCGGGGCGATCGTCAATTTCGCCTCCATGAACGCCCTGCGCCCGCTGTCCCGGGTCCCCGCCTACGCCGCCGCCAAGGCCGGAATCGCCAACTTCACCCAATGGCTGGCCGCCTATCTTGCATGCGCCCGGGTTCGCGTGAACGCCGTCGCTCCCGGGTTCTTCCTGAACGAGAAGAGCCGCAAGCGGCTGACCAATTCCGACGGCAGCTTCAGCGAGCGCGGCCGCAACGTCATCGCGCACACGCCGATGGCACGGTTCGGCGAGGCCGAGGAGCTGATCGGCTGCATCCGCTGGCTGATCGACGACGACGCGGCCGGTTTCGTGACCGGCATCACCGTCCCTGTCGACGGCGGCTTCATGTCCTGTTCCGGGGTCTGACTCTGGCAAAACGAAAATCGGAGGAGAGCACCATGAAACGCATGACCGGCCTTGTGACCTGCGCGTTGCTCGCCGTCGCCTTCGACGCGAGCGCAAAGACGACGATTCGCTACAGCTTCCAGAACCCGCTGACCCACCCGATGGGCATGGCGGCCCAGGAATTCGCCAACGAGGTGAAGGCGCGGACCAACGGCGAGGTCGAGATCGCCCTGTTCCCCGGCGCGCAGCTCGGCGCGCCGAAGGAGCTGATCCAGAACCTGCAGATGGGCGTGCTCGACATGACGATGGCCAAGCCCGGGGTCCTCGGCGATCTTGGCGCCCCCAGGCTGAACGTCCTCAGCATGCCGTACGTGTTCCGTGACAACGCGCACCAGGAGAAGGTGCTGTTCGGACCGATCGGCGACGACATCCTGAAGGAGCTGAAGCCCCTGGGCGTGGTCGGTCTCGGCTACTGGACCGACAGCCCCCGGCACTTCTTCTTCCGCGACAAGGAGGTTACCAAGGTGGGCGACCTCAAGGGCCTCAAGATCCGGAGCATGACCGGACAGATCTTCGTCGACATGATGAAGGCGTTCGGAACCTCGCCGACCCCGATGGCGTTCAGCGAACTCTACCTCGCCCTGCAGTCCGGCGTGGTGGATGGCGCGGACCAGCCGCTGACCGGCTACTTCGCCAACCGCTTCAACGAAGTCTCCAAGTCCATCATCCTCGACGGCCATGACGCCTCGCCGACCATCATCCTGATCTCCCAGCGCTCGTGGTCGAAGCTCGACCCCGCCCTTCAGGCAAAGCTCCGGGAAGCCCACGTCGTCAGCGCCAGGTTCTTCGAAAAGCACGAAGAGGCCCAGAACAAGAAGATCGTCGAGGAACTGACGTCCAGGGGGATCAAGGTGATCCCGGTCGCCGACAAGGCGCCGTGGCAGGCGGCGGTGCAGCCTCTGTACGAGAAGTACAAGCCGGTGTTCGGCGATCTCATCGAGCGGATCAACGCCGTGAAGTGACTGAAGCGGCGGGGCGGCGGAACCTGCCGCCCCGACCCTTTCCGCGCGCCTCGTGACCCGCGGAGGTCTCCATGGGTAACCTTCTCTCCCTGGTCAAGCGGACCTGCAACGGTCTGTTCTTCCTTGCCAGCGCATTCTCGAGACTGATGCTTCTGGTGATGGCCATCGACGTCCTCTACCTCGTCTTCGGCCGCTACGTCCTTCGCTCTTCCCCCATGTGGGGCGAAGACCTGGCCCTTACGTGCCTGATCTGGTTCTCGCTGCTGACGGTCTCGCTCTCGATCCGGGAGCGCCGGCACATGCGGGTCGAGATGCTCCTCAACGCCCTGCCCAGGTCGCTGCGCTTCACGACCGAGACCGCCAATCACGTGTTCGCCCTGGTGTTCTCGGCCGTGATGGTCGTGCAGGGCGTGAACCTGTGCGTCCTCAACCTGAGCAACACCCTGTCGGGCCTGGGCATCTCGGCATTCTGGCAGTATCTGGCCGTGCCGGTCTCCGGGCTCCTCAACATCGTCGCCCTGCTGGAAGTCACAAAGGTCGAGCTATGGTCACGGACCCGGTAGCCGCGTTCATCCTGGTCGGATCGTTCGTCCTCCTCATCGTGATGGGGACGCGGATCTTCTACGCGATGGGCATGTCGTCGGTGCTTACGCTCTGGTACCTCGACATCCCCGTCATCGTCGTCTTCCAGAAGCTGGTGAACAGCATCGACGCCTTCGCCTTCCTGGCGATTCCGTTCTTCGTGATGGCGGGCGATCTCATCAGCGCGGGCGGCATCTCCGACCGTCTGATCCGCCTGTCCAAGGCGCTGGTCGGCTGGATCCGCGGCGGTCTCGCCCACGTCAACGTCCTGGCCAGCATGTTCTTCGGCGGCATTTCCGGCTCGCCGATCGCCGACGTCTCGTCGCTCGGCGTCGTGCTGATCCCGATGATGGACAAGGAGGGCTACGACCGCGACTTCTCGACGACGGTCACGATGGCAAGCTCGATCCAGGGCCTGCTGATCCCGCCCAGCCACAACATGATCATCTACGCCATGGCGGCGGGAGGCGTCTCGGTCAGCGCCCTGTTCATGGGCGGCCTGATCCCGGGCGTGTTCCTGGGCCTGGCGCTGATGGTTTATTCCTACGTCGTCAGCGTCCGGCGGAAATACCCCGTCAGCAACGCCTTCGACGCCGGCGAGATCCTGGTCGCCTTCGGGTCAGCATTCTGGGGTTTGATGACGGTCGTGATCATCGTGGCCGGCGTCCTGACCGGGATCTTCACGGCGACGGAGTCATCGTCGATCGCCGTCTTCTGGGGCATCTTCATCACCTTCGTCATCTACCGTGAGATGACGCTGCGGGAATTCTGGAACGTGCTCGGGCGCACGCTGGTCCCGCTTTCCCAGGTGATGGTGATCATCGGCATGGCCGGTGCGTTCGGCTGGGTCGTCGCCTGGCTGAAGATTCCCGATTACCTGGTCAACAACCTGTTCGCGTTCATCGACAACAAGTACAGCTTCCTGCTGATGGCCAACGTGCTGATGCTGTTCCTCGGAACCCTGGTCGGCATGTCGGCGCAGATCCTGATCCTGACCCCGATCATGCTGCCGTTCCTCGACAAGTTCGAGATCAGCTACATCCATTTCGGCGTGGTCATGATCTTCAACCTCGGCATCGGCCTGATCACGCCCCCGGTCGGCGGGGTGCTGTTCATCGGCAGCGCGATCTCCCGGCTTTCGATGGAATCCCTCACCCGCTCCATGCTCCCGTTCTTCCTCGTGATGGTTCTCGTCCTGATGGCGGTAACGTACCTCCCCGACATCACCATGGCCGTCCCGCGTCTGATGGGGATTGCGAATTGATGCCGGCCGGATCCGGTCGCCAGCGACATGGCATAGAATAATGTTGCTAGTGCGTCGCAGTCGTGGTATCGGCACGCATCACCATGGCCCGAGGATCGCGCATTGAAGGCTCCGGCCGCTCAGCTTGCCGACATCGAACCCCGAGCAGTGCGGGGGAGCGCGCAGGCCGGGCCCGCCGCCGGCTGGGTCGGTGACGCCGCTCTCGGCGATTGCGCAGCGTGCCCGCATCCTTCCGGCTGCGAATGCGCCAGCACCGCTGGGGAAGCCAGCATGGACGTCCTGGGCGTCGCCCAGTGCGCCGTCAACCGGGTCCGCGAACAGATCATCACCGGGCGCCTGCCCCCGGGAAGCCGGCTGAAGGAGATCGAGCTTTCAGAAAGCCTGGGCATCAGCCGTTGCCCGCTTCGCGAGGCGCTGAGGATTCTGGGCAACGAGAAACTGCTGGAGTTCCGGCCGCGCAGGGGAACCTTCGTCGCCGCCATGTCGCTCGAGGACTGGGACCAGGCCTGCTCGGTCCGGCAGATGATCGAAAGCGCCGCCATCGACAGCCTCGCCGAGAAGGGGCGGCGGTCCTTCGATGCGCTCCGCGAAGCCTGTGACCAGCATGCGCTAGACGGCGAATCGACGGTCGACCGGCAAAACGCGCTATCGCTCTTCCACACACGCCTTATCGAAGCGTGCGCGAACCGCTGGCTCGCCAACTGCCATCAGTGTCTTCGCTCCTCGCTGGCGCGCTATCATCTCATGTACCTAGGCATCCCGGGATCGACAGAGCACTCGGCCGCGGAACATCGCCGCATCCTGTTGTCGCTCGAAGAAGGCGACTTCGCGCAGGCGAAGCACGACCTGACCGATCATCTGGAACGGGTTCGCCTGGCAGTTCGCAGCGCGATCGAACTTCGTCATGGCCGCGGCTGACCCGGCCATCCACGTCCTATTGCAGGCGGCCTGAACTAACTAGTCGCCGCCGATCACCGGCTGCGGGACGGCCGGCTTGTCGTCCGCCTTCGCCCTGATGCGTTCCAGGTACTTGTACAGCGTGTACTTGGAGATCTTCAGCACCTCGCAAATGCGGTCGCCGGATTTGGTGATCAGGAAGAAGCCCTTGCGGTCGAGGTATTCGATCACCTCGATCATGTCTTCGCGCCGCAGGTACTCCTGGGGCTTTCCGACCGCTTCGAAGGCGCTGCGCAGCATGTTGTCCATCAGCGAGCCGACGTCGCTGACGAAGAACTCCTCGACCTTGGGCTCGCACGCCGAACGGTCGAACCCGATCAGCTTGCGCAATTCGGCATCGAACAGGATCAGGTTGGTGACGTCGGTGTTGACGCAGATGGCCCCGACCACCGCCCCTTCGTCGTCGCGGATGTAGATGCTCGACGACCGCAGGGTCAGTCCGTTGGCGGTGTGGGTGACGTAGTTGAACCGGTCGCCGGACTCGTCGCTCAGTCCGCGCAGCACCTCGAGCCCGAGATTGCTGCCGGGATCGCCGACCTTGCGTCCGGTGACGTGCCCGTTCTCGATGGCGACGATCGTGCTCTGGTAGTCGCGACGGAGGTCGTGCAGGACCACCTCGCAACCCTGCCCGAAGTGCAGGGCGATCATCCGGATCACGGCCTTCAGCAGCGGCAGTTCGTCGTTGACGCTTTTCATGTCCGCCTTCACGCCTCCGTCAGGAACGCAAGCAGGATGCGGCAGTGAGCCTCAAGCTCGGCGATGCGCACGAACTCGTCGACGACGTGGGCCTGGGCGATCGATCCGGGCCCGAAGATGGCTGTCGGGATGCCCCGATGCAGCGTGAAGAAGGGCGCCTCGCAGGTCGCGGGGAAGGGACGCGGCCGGTCGTCGCCGCCCGCCGCCGCCACGGCATGCCGCAGGCGCCCGACCATCGGGTGTTCGGCGTCGGTCAGGCTGGCATCGAGCCAGCTTTCGGTCTCGACCTCGCAGTCCGCCCCGGCCGAGGCGAGGAAACCCCGGATCTCCTCCAGCACGCCGCCCTTCGTCTCCCCCGGAAGCAGGCGCCGGTCGAGGGTGATCTGGCAGGCGGGCGGCACGATGTTGCCGGCGAGCCCGCCGTGGATCAAGGTGACGCCGCCGCTGGCGGAGCCGAGGAAAGGATGCGGCCGCGCGACAAGGCCCTCGCGGTAGCGACGGAGGGCCACGATGGCATCGGCCATCTTCTCGACCGCGTTGTCCGGTCGGGCCGCGCTCGCCACGTGCTCGGGCGTTCCGGAGGTGCGGACGTAGTAGCGCGCCACTCCGCGATGGCCTGTGCAGATGGCGTTCTCGGTCGGCTCGGCGATGATCGCGAAGTCGGCGGTCATCGCCTCGCCCAGGAACTGGGTCATGCCCAGGTTGGTCCGTTCCTCGTCGACGTTGAGGAACAGGACGATGCGGCCGCGGAACGGACACCCGGCCCGCTGCAGCGCCAGCACCGCCTGCATCATCGACGCCACCCCGCCCTTCATGTCGGCGGCGCCGCGACCGTACAGGCGGCCATGCTCGACGACCGGAACGAAGGGCGGGTGGTTCCATTGCGCGGGGTCGGCGGGAACGACGTCGATGTGGCCGTTGAGGATGACGGTCGGTCCCGGATCGCGGCCCTCGAGGACGGCGTACAGATTGGGCCGCCCCGCGGCGGCTTCGACGATGCGGCTGGGAATGCCGGCGGCTGCGAGGATTGCCGCGGCCGCCCGGCAGCACGCCTCTTCGGTCGCGTGCGGATAGTCGCTCCGCTGCGCGATCAGAGCGGAAAGGTTGGCGACCAGTTCGTCGCGGTCGACAACGGGGACATGCTCGGACACTGCGAACCTCCTAGCCGAAGATGACCCTGGGCAGCCACAGCGTCAGTCCCGGCACGTAGGTGACGAGGAACACCGCGACACCGCCCGCGATGAAGAAGGGAAGCAGGTCCCTGTACGCCTGCTCGATCGTGATCTTGGCAAGGTGGCACGACAGGAACAGCGTCGTCCCGACCGGTGGCGTGAACAACCCCAGCGCCAGCGAGCAGAGCGTGATGATCGAGAAGTGGATCGGGTCGATGCCGAGCTGGATTGCGATCGGCATGAAGACCGGCAGGAAGATGAACAGGTTGGGCACCAGGTCCATGAAGGTCCCGGCGATCAGCATCGCCAGCACCATCAGGCCCAGCAGCATCCAGTTGGGCAGGCCCATCGAGAGCAGGGCATCGGCCAGCATGGTCGGGATCCCCTCGCGGATGAGGATCCAGGTGAACAGGGTCGAGGAGCAGACGATCAGCATCACGATCGTGGTGCCCTGCGCCGCCTCGCGGAAGGCGAAGAAGAAGCCCTTGAGCCCCAGCGAGCGGTAGACGAAGAAGCCGATCAGGATGGCGTAGACGGCAGCAAGGGACGCCGCCTCGGTCGCGGTCGCGATGCCGAAGATGATCGAGCCGAGCAGGATGACGGTGAGCAGGAGCGCCCAGAACGACCGGATGAAACCGATCAGCAGCTCGCGCAGGGTCGCCCTCTTCTCGCGCGGATAGTTGCGGCGGTACGAAACCACCACGGTGACGGCGAGGTAGGCGAGCCCGATGATCAGTCCCGGGATGGCGCCCGCCATGAACATCTTGGCGACCGAGAGATTGGTAAGCCAGGCGATGATGATCATCGTGCTGGAGGGCGGGATGATGATGCCGACCACCGAAGCCGAGGCGTTGAGCGCGGCCGCGAAGCCGGCGCCATAGCCCTTCCGCTTCATCTCGGGGATGAGGATGCTGCCGATCGAGGCGCAATCCGCCACCGAGGACCCCGACACCCCCGCCATCACCATGTTGGTGACCACCGAGACGCAGCCGAGGCCGCCGGGGAAGTGACGCACCAGCGTGTCGGCGAAGCCGACGATGCGTTGCGCGACCCCCGACTGCACCATGATGTTCCCCGCCAGGATGAAGAACGGAACGGCGAGGAACGGAAAGGATTGCGTATTCGAGAAGAACCTCTGCGCTGCGATGGACATCGGGATGTCCATCGTGAACAGGTAGACGACCGCCGAGATGCCCATGGCGAAGGCGATCGGCACGCCGAAGGCGATGAACCCGAAGAACATCGCAATCATGACCCAGACCATCGTTCGCTCCTCCTCTGTCCTGCCGCTCAGACCGTGGTGACGCCGCCGTCCTCGAGCTCCTCGCGGGGCGGCGCGATGCTGTCGGGAGGCGCGATGACGATCCTGGCCAGACGGACCAGGAGGATCATCAGGATGAAGGCGAACGAGAGCGGAACCGTGATGTACAGCACGATGGTCGAGACCTGCATGATCGGAAGGATGTTCTGGCTCACCCCGATCGCCAGGTTCCAGCCGGCGACCAGCATGGTCACCGAAAAGGCGATCATGACGACATGGATGAAGATCTCGAGGATCTTCCTGCGCATGCCCTTGATCGATTCGCGAATGATGACGATGCCGATATGGCCGTCGTTCTTGGTGATCATGATCGCCGACAGGAAAACGATCCACGGGAACAGGACGACCGCCAATTCGGACGAGAAGCGGATCGGCATGCTGAGGGCGTATCGAAACAAGACTTCGGCGAACACATCGATGGTCAAGAGGATGAGCAGCACGCCGGCGATGCGATCCGCCCAGCGGCTGATGACGCCCAACACCTGGTCGAGCCTTTCCAGCGTCCGTTGCATTGGCGTAACCCGGGAGCAGGAGGGGGCGGAGCCGGCGGCCCCGCCCCCCGGGGTGAAAGCTACTTCTTTGCGCGGTAGGCCTTGATCGAGTTCGTGAGATCGGAAATATCGCCGACCTTCTTGGTGAAGTTCTCGTAGACCACCTGGACCTTCGCCTGGAACGGATCGGTATCGGGCTTGGTGATCTCGGCGAAGTGCGGCTTCATCTTCTCGATCATCTCGGCGTCTTTCTTGACCGCATAGTCGTAGGCGGCGGCCTGGGCAGCCTTTCCGGCCTCCATGACGATCTTCTTCAGCTCGGGATCGAGCCCGTCATAGAGCTTTTTGCTCATGGCGAGCACCGTGTTGTAATAGAACACGTTGACCAGGGCGAGGTACTTCTGGACCTCGTGGAACTTGTTCTCGTAGATCGCGTCGAGCGGGTTGAACTGTCCGTCGACCACCTTCTGCGACAGCGCCAGATAGACCTCGCTGAATGGCATCGGCGTCACCGACGCGCCGAGCGACTCCATGGTCGTGATCAGCGTGTTCTCTTTCGGGCTGCGGATCTTCAGGCCATACAGGTCGTCGACCTTGTTGATCGGCCGCGCGCTGTTGGTGATCTGCGCGAATCCGAGCTCGGCGAAGGTCAGAACCTGGATGTTCCGCTCGGCCGCCGCCGCCTTCAGGCGGTCGCCGAAAGGCCCTTCCAGGATGGTCTGCGCCTCCTTGAAGTCCCTGAACAGGAACGGCAGCGTGGTGGCGCCAAACAGCGGGTTGACGTTGCTGAGGGCGCCGCCGCCGCACATCGTCATGTCGATGGCATTGAGCTGAATCGCCTCGATCATCTCCTGCTCGGTCCCCAGCGTCTCGCCCGGGAAGACCTGTACGGTGGCGCACTTCTGGGTCTTCTCCTCGAGCACCTTCTTGAAGGCGTCGGTGGCCGCACCCCGGATCGATTCCTTGACCGTGTTGAAGCCCAGCTTCCAGCTGTACTTCTGCTTGCATTCGTAGGCTTGCGCCGTCGTGACGTGGGCAAACGCGACAAGGCAGGCCGCGGCCGCCAAGAGGGTCCGTTTCATAGCTTCCTCCGAGAAGTTGGACATCGCAGTGCCGTGGAAAGCGAAACTGATGGCAAGAACGTAACTAATATTTTTTTTGGCTGTCAAATTTTTTGTATGATCCGGACGAGACTGACAGCGCAACAGGAGGCATGACGATGGAATGGGCGACCATGCGGCGAACTCAGTTCGCGGCGGCAATCGAGGCGGACGCTGTGGTGGTGGTGCCCGTCGCCTCGATCGAGCAGCACGCTGGCCACTTGCCGATCGATACCGACTCCCAGACCTGCTTCGAGATCGCGCGCCGCGCCGCCCAGGCGACCCAGGAGTTCCCGGTTCTGGTGCTGCCACCGGTGTGGACGGGGTATTCGCCCCATCACATGAAGTTCCCGGGCAGCATAACGCTCGAGTTCAAGACCTTCCTCGACGTCCTGACCCAGGTCGCCAGGAGCATCGCCCACCACGGCTTCCGCAAGATCCTGTTCCTCAACGGGCACGGCGGCAACACGCCGGTGGTCAGCGGCCTGCGGACCAAGCTCGCCGAAGAGGACGGCGTCGGCGCGGTCGGCATCAACTACTGGGATCTGCCGGGCGTACCGGAGGCGATGCGCCGGATCTGCCCGGTCGACGGCGGCTCGGTGGGACACGCCGGCGAGACCGAGACCTCGCTTCAGCTCGCGCTGCGTCCGGAACTGGTCGACGCCGCCAACGCCCGCTGGATTCCGGGCGCCTCAGGCGACGCCCGCGCCGCGTCGGCTGAGAAGGGCCGCGCCCTCCTGGACGCCATCGTCCCCGCCCTGGTCGCTTACCTGCGCTCCTATCACGACGGCACTCTGGAGAAGACCTTCGACTGGACGGAGAAGGTGTCGCGGTAGGGACACCCGCAAGACGGTCCGTCACCCCGGCGTCCGCCGGGGTGACGGATTATGTCGCTTTCCGCGAGAAGAAACCTTCCAGCCGGTCCAGCGCCTTGGCGACCGTTTCCGGTCGGGTGGCATAGCACAGGCGCAGGAAGCCCTCGCCGCACGCCCCGAAGGCGGAGCCGGGGGCGAGCCCGACCCCGGCTTCGGTGAGCAGGCGCTTGGCAAACGCGAGGCTGTCGGTGAGCCCCGGCACCCGGAAGAAGGCATAGAACGCGCCCTGGGGCCGGGTCGCGGCAAGCCCGGGCATGGCCGCCAGCCGTTCCAGCACCATCTCGCGGCAGCGCTGCAGATCCGCCCGGTTGTCGGCGATGAAGTCCTCGCCGTCGCGCAGCGCCGCGATGCCGGCATACTGCACGAACGCGGTCGGCCCCGAGATGTTGAACTCGGTCAGCACCTGGAACGTCTTCTCAAGGGCGGCAGGGGCGACGATCCAGCCGAGCCGCCAGCCGGTCATGTTCCAGGCCTTCGAGAACGAGTTGATCGAGACCACGCGGTCGTCCGGTTCGGCCATTGCGGCGATCAGCGGTGCATGATCGCGGCCGTAGACGATGCGGTTGTAGACGTCGTCGCAGATCAGCCAGATGCCGCGCCGGCGGCAGAGGGCGAGCAGCTCGCGCGCCGTGTCCTCGTCGATCACCCAGCCGGTCGGATTGTTGGGGCTGTTGACGCAGATGGCGCGGGTGCGGGCGTTGCAGGCGGCGGCCACCCGCTCGACCTCCAGGCTCCAGGTGCCGTTGGCCAGGGTCAGCGGCACCTCCACCGCCCTGCCCCCCATGACTTCGGTCGCGCCGGCAGCGTTGGGCCACTCGGGCGAGACGATGACGACCTCGTCGCCGGGCTCGACCAGGGCCTGCATGGTCAGCATGATCCCCTGCATGCCGGACGCGGTGACGGTGACGCGATCGCGCGTCACCTCCCAGCCGTAGACGCCGGCATGGTAATCGCAGACGGCGTCGCGCAGCGCCGGCACGCCGCTGTTCGGCGTGTAGAACACGCGGTTGTCGGCCAGCGCCTGCACGGCCGCCTGCTTGATGAAGTCCGGCGTCGGCCGATCGCTTTCCCCGAACCACAGCGGAATCACGTCGGGCATGTGGAACCCCAGCTCCGCGACCTCGCGGATCCGGTTGGGAGCGAGGTTGACCACCCGCTCCCGGGCTTGGCAGCTCATCGCTTTCGGCATCCTCTAGAATCGTCCGATGTCACGGAGGGCGCGCAGGGCGCGGTCGACATCGTCCTCGTTGGTATAGGCGTGCAACGACATCCTGATCCGGCGATCGCCGCCCCAGACCAGGACCGAGCGGGCGCGCAGCTCGCGCTCCATGCGCATCGAATCTGCCACTTCGAAGGCGATGTTGCCGGCCCGCGCCGCTGGCGCCGCGGGGGTCAGCAGACGCCAGCCGAGCTCGGCAACGCCCTGGCGCAGCACGCCGCCCAGCGCCAGCACGTGCTGCTCGATGCGGCGGATCCCGATCGACTCCAGCACGTTCAGCGCGTTCTCCAGGCAGTAGACCGAGGCGAAGGAGACGTTGCCCCGCTCGAACTGGCGGCCGCCCGGCAGGAACCGGAAGTCGTCGCGCACGCGCCAGTCGTCGTTCTCCTCGATCGCATGCCATCCGACCGAGGGCGGCGCCAGTTCGGGCCAGCGCTTGCGGTTGACGTAGAAGACGCCGATGCCGTGGGCGGCCAGCAGGAACTTGTAGCAGCTCGACACCGCCACGTCGCACAGCTCGCCCGCGACCGGCACCACGCCGGCGGCGTGGGTGGCGTCGACCACCAGCCGGGCGCCGACGGAATCGGCAAGCTCGCGGTAGGCCGCCAGGTCGTGACGGGCACCGGTCAGGTAGCTGACGTGGCTGATCGCGATCGCCCGGGTCCGACGATCGACCCGGCGGCGGACATCGTCGATCGATGGCACCTCCGAGTCGTCCACCGTCCTCACCTCGACCCCGGACACCGGCAGGCGCCGCCAGACGTGCAGGCCGGAGGGGAACTCCACCTTCTCGACGACGACGTTGTCGCCCTCGCGCCAGTCCACGCCGGCCGCTGCCACGCCAAGGCCTTCCGAAGCGTGGGCCAGGAACGAAATCTCGCCGGCATCGCCTCCGAACAGCCGCGCCGCCGCCTCGCGGGCGAGGCCGAGGGTGTGGAACAGGCGACCGCGGCCCGGCATGCCCCGGCTCTTGTCGGCCAGGAACCGGGCCAGAGCCCCGGCGTGCGACACCAGCATCGGCGCCTCTCCTCCGACCGCCAGATGCACGGTGTTCTCGACCTCGAGAAAGGACGACCTTTCGATCAGCGACGGCATGATTCCCCTCGGGATTGCGCGGAGCCCGACTAGACGGCAACCGCGCGCATGCCGTCAAGGTGCAAGAGCGCAAACACGGCCCCGCGTTCCGAGCGGTTCCGTCGTGCGGGCGCCTCGGTCTCGATGCCGTGACGCCGGACGCCCGGTCAGGGAATCTCACCCGACCTCACGCGGTCGAGCACCACCTCGGCGTCCTCGCGCGACGGAACCACCTTGACCATGCAGCCTCGCAGGCCGGTGCTCTCCAGTTGCGCCGGAACGGCCTCGCGCTGCGGCACGGTCGCCTCGTGACGCCACTCACGCGAGCCGTGGCGCTTGACCAGAATGTGGTAGCGGAGATCCCTTCGCCGCCTTTGTGCCATGTGCCGGCCTCCCTTCTGGTGCCGCCAACCGGGTTGGGACGGTAGGTTCCGCCCTCCGTTCCCGCGAGAGATGGGACCGAAGGTCGAACGCTTGAAGTCCCCGGCTCCTCCCGAACGCAGCGCACGGGCAGGGCATCCGAAGACCCGTCCTTCAGACAGAGACGCGTCGGATTGGGGGGAGGACCCGCCCTCCGCGGCTGCCGGTTCGGACAGGTGATCCCCGACCATCGCGCGTTCGTGGCAGCCGTCTGCGAGCCCACATGCGCAGCGATACCGGCGACTGGGTCGACATGGGTCTGGTTGGCGTCGCCCGCGCTGCCATCCGCCGAGCCTCACGCCGGCTAGGCTTTGACGACAGCTGAATCGCGAACCACTTGCGGTCGCGGTCCCGGTGGGGCACGGTGGAGGGGCCTGTTGGCACCCGGCGGAAGGGAGGCCCGGATCGATGCTGCTGGTCTGCGGAGAAGCCCTGTTCGACGTCTTTGTCGGCAAGGCGGCGGGGGGCTCGGTCCCGCTGGACGCCCGCGTCGGCGGCTCGCCCTACAACGTCGCCATCGGCTTGGCGCGGCTCGGTCGCCGGACGGGGTTCCTGGCCGCCATGTCGACGGATACTCTGGGCCAGCATCTGGTGGACCACCTGGCCGCCGAGGGCGTCTCGACCGACTACCTGGTCCGCAAGGACAACCTGACCACCCTCGGCATGGTGGGGTTGGCGGCCGACGGCTCGGCCCGCTATTCGTTCTACAACGAAGGCGCCGCGGACCGTCAGCTGCTGACCGCGGAGCTGCCGGTCCTGGGCGACGAGGTCAAATCGCTGCACATCGGCTCGTTCTCGATGGTGGTCGAGCCCGCCGGCTCGACCCTCGAGGAACTGATCGTCCGCGAGAGTCCGCGTCGTTTCATCTCCTACGATCCCAACGTGCGACCGCTGATCGTTCCCGACCCGGCGGTCTGGCGCGCCAAGCTGGAGCGGCTGTGCCGCCACGTTCACCTGCTGAAGATGAGCGACGAGGACTTCCGGTGGCTGTTTCCCGGCGAATCCCCGGCCGAGCTCGCCCGGAGATGGCTGGCGCAGGGGGTGCGGCTGGTGGTGATGACAGAGGGGGCCAAGGGCGCGGTGGCCTGGTGCGCCGCCGGAGAGATCCGCACGCCCGGCGAGACGGTCACGGTCGTCGACACCGTCGGCGCGGGCGATACCTTCCAGGCCGCCCTGCTCTGCCGTCTCGACGAGACCGGAACCCTCGCAAGACGGGCGGACGGGTTGGACGGCGCGTTCGTCGGCGACCTGATGCGCTTCGCCGCCCGCGCCGCCGCCATCACCTGCTCGCGCCGCGGCGCCGACCTGCCGCGCCGGGCCGAACTTGGCTAGGCGAGTCCGGAATGGCCAGACGTCAGACGAACAAGGACAGCCGGCTGGATGATGCCGCCCGAGCCGGCTGGCTCTACTACATCGCCGGCAACAACCAGGACGAGGTCGCGGTCAAACTCGGCATCTCGCGCCAGTCGGCGCAGCGGCTGGTTTCGCTGGCGGTCGAGGAGGGCCTGGTCCGGGTCCGCCTCAACCATCCGATCGCCAAGTGCCTGGACCTGGCGGCCCGCCTCCGGGAGAGTTTTGACCTCCGCCACGCCGAGGTGGTGCCGAGCGATCCCGGCTCCTCGTCGACCGTCGTCGGCATTGCCCAGGCGGGCGCAGCGGAGATCGAAAAGCGCCTGCGCGCGCCCAAACCGATCGTTCTTGCGATCGGCACGGGGCGGACACTGAAGGCGGCGATCGAGCAGCTGCCCCAGATCGAGTGCCCGCATCACCGGATCGTTTCGCTGACCGGCAACATCTCGCCGGACGGATCCGCATCGTTCTACAACGTGATCTTCGCCATGGCCGACCGGGTCAAGGCGCGCCACTTCCCGATGCCGCTGCCGGTCATCGCCGCCTCACCGCGGGAGCGGGAGCTGCTTCATGATCTGGCGCTGGTCCGCACCACCCTGTCGCTGGCGGCCGGTGCCGACATCACCTTTGTCGGTGTCGGCGACCTGGGGCCGAACGCGCCGCTCTACGAGGACGGCTTCATCACCGAGGCCGAGCTGCACGGGCTGCAACGCGCGAAGGCGATCGGCGAGATCGTCGGCTGGGTGTTCGACGCCAAAGGACGCCTGCTCGACGGCGAGATGAATGCGCGTGTCGCCAGCGCGCCGCTGCCGTCGTGCGATACCTCGACGGTCGTGGCGATGGCGATGGGCCCGAAGAAGCTGCCCGGCATCCGGGCCGCCCTGGCGGGCAGGCTCGTCAACGGCCTCATCACCGACGAGGCGACCGCTCAAGAGCTGCTGAAGCACGCCTGAACCCGCCCCCCCGTCCTCAAAAAGCCCTCCCGATCGCCGCCTCTCTCCCGAAAGAGGGGCTGGTGTTCCGCTGCCCGGTCAGCCGGTGCAGCGAAAAATGGTGCTTGACTCATCTTGTTCTAGGTGAGTAAATGCCCATCAAGCAAGCAAATGCTCAAAAACTCGATCGGGAGGGATGTTCATGAAAATGGAGAGACTCGTTCTCGGCGCGTGCTCGGCGATCGCCCTTTCTCTCGCCGGTGCGGCCGGCGCCGAAACCCTGACCATCGCCACCGTGAACAACGGCGACATGATCCGCATGCAGAAGCTGGCGGATGACTTCACCTCGAAGAACCCCGACATAACGCTCGACTGGGTCGTCATGGAGGAGAATGTCCTCCGCCAGAAGGTGACGACCGACATCGCCACAAAGGGCGGTCAGTACGACGTGATGACGATCGGCACCTACGAGGTCCCGATCTGGGCCAAGCAGAACTGGCTGGTGCCGCTCGACAACCTGGGCACGGACTACGCGGTCAACGATATCCTGCCGGCGATCCGCAAGGGGTTGTCGGTCGACGGCAAGCTCTACGCCGCGCCGTTCTACGGCGAGAGCTCGATGACGATGTACCGCAAGGACCTGTTCCAGAAGGCAGGCATCACGATGCCCGACGCGCCGAGCTGGAGCTTCGTCGCAGACGCCGCCCGCAAGATCACCGACAAGAGCAAGGAACTCTACGGCATCTGCCTGCGCGGCAAGGCGGGCTGGGGCGAGAACATGGCCTTCCTCACCGCCATGGGCAACTCGTTCGGTGCCCGTTGGTTCGACGAGAGCTGGAAGGCCCAGTTCGACCAGCCCGAGTGGAAGAAGACCCTGTCGTTCTACGTCGACCTGATGAAGGATGCCGGACCGCCCGGGGCATCGTCCAACGGCTTCAACGAGAACCTGGCGCTGTTCCAGTCCGGCAAGTGCGCGATGTGGATCGACGCCACGGTGGCCGCCTCGTTCGTCACCGACCCCAAGGAGTCCAAGGTAGCCGATCAGGTCGGCTTCGCCCTGGCGCCGGACACCGGCCTCGGCAAGCGGAGCAACTGGCTGTGGTCGTGGGCGCTGGCGATCCCGGCAAGCACCAACAAGCAGGCCTCGGCCGAGAAGTTCATCGCCTGGGCCACCGGCAAGAACTACATCGACCTCGTCGCCTCGAAGGAAGGCTGGGCGAATGTCCCGCCCGGCACCCGCACCTCGCTGTACGAGAATCCCAAGTACGTGGAGGCGGCGCCGTTCGCCAACATGACGCTGCAGTCGATCAGGCAGGCGGACCCCGAGAACCCGACCGTCAAGCCGGTCCCGTACGTGGGGGTCCAGTTCGTCGCGATCCCTGAGTTCCAGGGCATCGGCACCGCCGTAGGCCAGCAGTTCGCAGCCGCCCTCGCCGGACAGGCGTCGGTCGATCAGGCGCTCAAGAACGCCCAGCAGATCACCGAACGCACGATGGCGAAGAGCGGATACCCGAAGAAGTAGCCGGGGCCGGGGCCGCCTTCCGGGGCGGCCCCCGCACTTCGGGAAGGCGTTCTGCTGGCGAGGATTGTTCGATGGCGACGCTCCATACCCGTTCGGTTGCGCGCGCGATGATGGCGCCCTCGGTCCTCCTGCTGCTTGCATGGATGGCCGTGCCGCTCGCGATGACGCTCTATTTCTCGTTCGTCCGCTACAACCTGCTGATGCCGGGCTCGCTGGAGTGGATCGGCTTTCTCAACTACAGCTTCTTCCTTACCGATCCGGCGTTCGGGACCGCGCTCGTCAATACCCTGAGGCTGGTCGGCGGAGTGCTTCTCATCACCGTGGTCGGCGGGACCTTTCTCGCCATCCTGCTCGACCAGCCATTCTTCGGGCAGGGGATCGTCCGCATCCTCACCATCGCACCGTTCTTCGTCATGCCGACGGTATCGGCGCTGGTGTGGAAGAACATGCTGATGCATCCGGTCTACGGACTGTTCGCCTGGCTCGCCCGGACGTTCGGCCTGCAGCCCCTCGACTGGCTGGCCAGCGTTCCCTTGTTTTCGGTGACGCTGATCGTCGCCTGGCAATGGCTTCCGTTCGCCACCCTGATCCTGCTGACCGCGCTGCAGTCCCTGGACGAGGAGCAGAAGGAGGCGGCGCAGATGGACGGCGCCCGGGCGCCGTCGCTGTTCTTCTACATCGTGCTGCCGCACCTCGCCCGCGCGATCACCGTGGTCGTCCTGATCGAGACCATTTTCCTGCTCAGCGTTTTCGCCGAGATCCTGGTCACCACCAACGGCGGGCCGGGCTACGACAGCACCAATCTCACCTACCTCGTCTACGCCCAGGCGCTTCTGCAGTTCGACGTCGGCGGAGCCTCGGCCGGCGGCATCGTGGCGGTCATCCTGGCGAACATCGTCGCCATCTTCCTGGTCCGCCTCATCGGCAAGAACCTGGAGACCTGACATGGCACGCGCAGTCTCCACCCGCCGCATGCTCGTCCTCACCGCCATCGGCTGGACGATCGGCCTGGTGCTGTTCTTCCCCATCGTCTGGACCATCCTGACCAGCTTCAAGACCGAAGGCGAGGCGATCGCATCGCCGCCCTCGTTCCTGTTCTTCAACTGGACGTTGGAGAACTACGCCGAGGTCCAAAGCCGCTCGAACTACCTCAAGCACGTCATGAACTCGGTGGTCATCTCTTTGGGATCGACGGCGCTCGCGCTGGCGATCGCCATACCGGCGGCGTGGGCGATGGCGTTCTCGCCGACCCGGCACACCAAGGACGTCCTGATGTGGATGCTGTCGACCAAGATGCTGCCTCCGGTCGGCGTCCTGATCCCGATCTACCTGATGTTCCGAGATACCGGCCTGCTCGATACCCGGCTCGGCCTCGTCATCGTGATGACGCTGATCAACCTGCCGATCGTGGTGTGGATGCTCTACACCTATTTCAAAGAGATTCCGGCCGACATCCTGGAGGCGGCGCGCATGGACGGCGCGTCGCTCCGCAACGAGATCCTCTTCGTGCTGGCGCCGATGGCGGTGCCGGGCATCGCCTCGACGGTGCTTCTCAACATCATCCTGGCGTGGAACGAGGCGTTCTGGACGCTGAACCTGACGGCCGCCAACGCGGCTCCCCTGACTGCCTTCATCGCCTCGTACTCGAGCCCCGAGGGCCTGTTCTGGGCCAAGCTTTCGGCGGCCTCGACGCTGGCGATCGCGCCCATCCTGATCATGGGCTGGTTCTCGCAGAAGCAACTGGTCCGCGGCCTGACCTTCGGCGCGGTGAAGTGAGAGGGTGCCATGGGAAGCATCACGCTCGAGAACGTTTCCAAGTCGTTCGCCGCGGTCGAGGTCATCCCGCCGCTCGACCTCCAGATCGAGGACGGCGAGTTCGTCGTGTTCGTCGGCCCGTCCGGCTGCGGGAAGTCGACCCTGCTCCGCCTGATCGCCGGCCTCGAGGACGTCAGCAGCGGGACGATCCGGCTGGATGGCGAGGACGTCACCCAGCGCCCTCCGGCCAAGCGCCAGTTGTCGATGGTGTTCCAGTCCTATGCGCTCTACCCGCACATGAGCGTGCGCGGGAACATCGGCTTTCCGCTCAAGATGGCCGGCGAGGACAAGGCGGCGATCACCCGCAAGGTCGAGGATGCCGCCCGCGTCCTCAACCTGACCGACTACCTGGACCGCAAGCCGCGCCAGCTGTCGGGCGGCCAGCGCCAGCGGGTGGCGATCGGCCGCGCCATCGTCCGTCAGCCGAAGGCGTTCCTGTTCGACGAGCCCCTGTCCAACCTCGATGCCGCGCTGCGCGTCAATATGCGTCTCGAGATCAGCGAGCTGCACCAGCAGCTTGAGACGACCATGGTCTACGTCACCCACGATCAGGTCGAGGCCATGACCATGGCCGACAAGATCGTGGTGCTGAACCGGGGCCGGGTCGAGCAGGTCGGTTCGCCCCTTTCCCTCTATCGTTCTCCCGCCAACCGGTTCGTCGCCGGCTTCATCGGCTCGCCCAGGATGAACTTCATCGATGGCGCCGAGGCCGCCCGCTACAAGGCCGCCAGCATCGGCGTCCGCCCCGAGCACATCCGGCTGTCGCAGGAGAGCGGCGCGTGGCGCGGCGTCATCGGGGTGGCCGAGCATCTCGGCTCGGACACCTTCATCCACGTCCACGTCGACGGGGTCGGCACGATGACGGCGCGGGCCAGCGGGGAGTTCGAGCTGGAGCACGGACAGGCGGTGTTCCTGACCCCCGACGAGGGCAAGCTCCATCGCTTCGATGCCAGCGGAGAGGTGATCCGATGAACCGGCTGCAGGGCAAGTCGGCGCTGATCACCGGTGCCGCACGGGGCATCGGCCGCGCCTTCGCGGAAGCCTACGTGCGCGAGGGCGCGACGGTAGCAATCGGCGACATCGACGTCGCACGCGCCGAGCAGACGGCGCAGGCGATCGGCCCGGCTGCCCATGCGGTGGCGATGGACGTCACCGACCATGCGTCCATCGAAGCCGCCGTGCGCACGGTCGAGGAGCACGCCGGCGGCATCGACATCCTGGTCAACAACGCCGCCGTGTTCGACCTCGCCCCGGTGACCGAGGTCACCCGCGACAGCTTCGAACGCCTGACCGCCATCAACGTCGCCGGCGTGCTGTTCACCATGCAGGCGGTGGCGCGCTCGATGATTGCCGCCAACCGGCGCGGCAAGATCATCAACATGGCGAGCCAGGCCGGGCGCCGCGGCGAGGCCCTGGTCACCGTCTACTGCGCCACCAAGGCGGCCGTCATCAGCCTGACCCAGTCGGCCGGGCTGTACCTGATCCGCCACGGCATCAACGTCAACGCGATCGCCCCCGGCGTGGTCGAGGGCGAGCACTGGGACGGCGTCGACGCCCTGTTCGCCAGATACGAAGACCGGCCCCCGGGCGAGAAGAAGCGGCTGGTCGGCGAAGCGGTCCCCTACGGCCGCATGGGGCGGGCGGAAGATCTGACCGGCATGGCCGTGTTCCTGGCCAGCGCCGAAAGCGATTACGTCGTCGCGCAGACCTACAACGTCGACGGCGGCAACTGGATGAGCTGACGGAGGAGTCGAACCATGTACCTGGACAAGCTGAAGCTCGACGGGCGCGTCGCGGTAGTGACCGGGGGCGGCCAGGGGATCGGCGCCGCATGCGCGCAGGCTCTCGGCGAGGCTGGTGCCAAGGTGATCGTCGCCGAGCTGGTCCCGGAGCGGATCGATCCCGTGGTTTCCGCGCTCCGGCAGGCGGGAGTCGAGGCCGATGGAGCGGTCCTGGACGTCACCAGGTCGGCCGATGTCGACAGGGTCGCGGCCGAGATCGCCTCCACGCACGGACCGGTCGAGATCCTGGTCAACAACGCCGGGGTCGCCAGGAGCGACGTGCGGGCCGAGGACACCAGCGACGAGCACTGGCGCTACCACATGGACGTCAACGTCGACGGCCTGTTCTGGTGCTGCCGCGCCTTCGGCCGCCAGATGCTGGCACGGGGGAAAGGTTCGATCGTCAACGTCGGTTCGATGTCCGGCTTCATCGTCAACAAGCCGCAGCCGCAGTCCTTCTACAACGCCTCGAAGGCGGCGGTTCACCACCTGACCCGCTCGCTGGCCGCGGAATGGGGCAAGCGGGGTGTGCGGGTCAACGCCGTTGCGCCGACCTACATCGAAACCCCGTTGACCGCGTTCGGCATCAAGGAGAATCCCGAGATGTACGCGACGTGGCTGGAGATGACGCCGATGGGCCGGGTCGGCCAGCCGGAGGAGATCGGCACCATCGTCGCGTTCCTGTCTTCCGACGCTGCCAGCCTGATGACGGGCGCGATCGTGCTGGCGGACGGCGGCTACACCTGCTGGTAAGCTTTTGGGCGCGAGCCCCTCTCCCGCCCGGCGGCGGAGGGCAGGCTGAGGCGGAAGCGGAGGCATGAAGGACGATTCGGTCGGTCTCGTCATTTTCGACTGCGACGGTGTCCTCGTCGACAGCGAACCGCTGGCCATGCAGGCCCTGCTGGAGACGCTGTCCGAAGCGGGCCTGACGCTGGCGCCGGACCTGGGATACGAGCGCTTCCTCGGGCGCAGCCTGGCGACCATCACCGCCGTGCTCAGCGACGAGTACGGCGTCGACCTCACCCACGAGGCGCTCGACCGCATGCGGCATCGCCTGTACGAGCTGTTCCGCCGCGACCTGAAACCGATTCAGGGCATCCACAATGTGCTGGATGCCCTGCCGGTCCCATATTGCGTGGCATCCTCAAGCCAGCCCGAGCGCATCCGTCTTGCCCTCGAACTGACGGATCTTGGCGGCCGGTTCGGACCGCACGTCTTCAGCGCCTCGATGGTCTCGCGCGGCAAGCCCGCGCCCGACCTGTTCCTCCACGCCGCCCGCGAGATGGCGGTCGAGGCGGGGCGCTGCCTGGTAGTTGAGGACAGCCCCGCCGGGGTGGAGGCCGCCAAGCGGGGCGGCATGCGCGTCTGCGCCTTCGTCGGTGGAAGTCACGCGAAAAGGGAATCTCACCGCAGGACACTGGAAGCCTTGGCACCGGACCATATAATCGAGGACATGCGCCGGCTGCCGCAACTGGTCGGAGGCAACCGGCCGAACTAGAAGGGCTTCCTGATGCGCGTACTTGTGGTGGCGGTCGACGTCGGCACAGGCAGCGCCCGTGCCGGCGTGCTCGACAGGGAAGGAGCCCTTCTCGGTCGGGCCGAATCTCCTCTGGACATGAACCGGCCCGCCGCCGGCTTTGCCGAGCACGACTCCGAGCAGGTCTGGGCGGCCGCCTGCACCGCGGTCCGGGCCGCCCTCCGCACCGCGGAAGCGCGTCCCGAGGAGGTCGCCGGAATCGGCTTCGACGCCACCTGCTCGCTGGTCGTTCGCGACCGCACCGGCCGGCCGCTTGCCGTCTCGCCGGGCGGCGATCCGCGCTGGGACACCATCGCCTGGCTCGACCACAGGGCAATCGCCGAAGCGAAGGAATGCACCGCCGGCGGCCATCGGGTGCTGGACCACATCGGCGGCGTGATGTCTCCGGAAATGGAGACCCCGAAGCTGATGTGGCTGCAGCGCCACGTCCCCGAGTCCTGGCGGCGGGCCGGCCACCTCTTCGATCTCGCGGATTTCCTGACCTGGAAGGCCTGCGGATCGCTCGAACGCTCGCAGTCCACCCTGACCTGCAAGTGGACCCATCTGGCGCACGAGGAAACCGGCTGGCAGCCGGACTTCTTCGCCGCCATGGGGATCCCGGACGTGCTCGATCGCGGCCAGCTGCCGGCCAGGGCAAGCCCGGTCGGACGCGATCTCGGCTCCCTGACGGCTGCCGCGGCGGGCGAGTTGGGGCTGACGACCCGCTGCCGGGTCGGCGTCGGGCTGATCGACGCCCATGCCGGGGCGCTCGGGGCCCTCGGTGGCCTCACGGGCAACCCAGGCGAGATCCATCGCCATCTTGCCCTTGTCGCCGGAACGTCGAGCTGCGTCGTCGCCCTGTCGCGGGACGCCCGCCCGATCCGCGGCGTCTGGGGCCCCTACTATGGCGCCGTGCTTGGCGACTGCTGGCTGAACGAGGCCGGCCAGTCGGCGACCGGCGCCCTGCTCGACCACGTGATTCGCCGGCACGGAGGCGAACCCGACCTCGCCACGCACCGCCGCATCGGCGAGCGCATCGGGGCGTTGCGCGCGGAACAGGGTCTGAACCTCGGCCGGCGTCTGCACGTGCTGCCCGACTTCCACGGCAACCGTTCGCCCCTGGCCGATCCCGAGGCCGTCGGTGTGATCAGCGGCCTGACCCTGGACCACTCCTTCGACAGCCTGTGCATCCTGTACTGGAGGACGGCGGTGGCGATCGCGCTGGGGGTCCGCCACGTCCTCGAAGCCCTCCGGCAGCGCGGGTACGGAACCGACACCCTCCACGCCGCCGGCGGACACACCAGGAGCCCGCTCCTGATGGAGCTTTATGCCGACGCCACCGGTTGCAGGATTCTCACCTCCGTGGGCGAGGATACGGTTCTCCTCGGCACCGGCATGGTCGCTGCCGCCGCCGCGGGCCTCTACGGCAGCCTGCCGTCCGCCTGCGCCGGGATGGCGCAGGGAACCTCGGAGCGCCGCCCCGACCCCCGCGCGACCCGATCCTTCGACCAGGATTACCGGGTGTTCCTGGCGATGCACGAGCACCGCAGGGCGATCGACGAGATCACTTCAGGCTGAGGGAGAGCGACGGGTGAGGGGAAATCCCCCACCCTCACCCCGGATTGGCCCCGGGGAGGGGGTGAGGGGGGTCTTTTCGTGCCCGCAGCCGATCGCCTTACCGGGCGAGCCAGCCGCCGTCGACCGCGAGCGTGTGCCCGTTGACGTAGCTCGCCGCGTCGGAAGCCAGGAACACCACCGTCCCGGCCAGATCCTCGGGCAGGCCCCAGCGGCCGGCCGGAATGCGGTCGAGGATCTCCTTCGAGCGCGAGGGGTCGGCGCGCAGGGCGGCGGTGTTGTCGGTGGCCATGTAGCCGGGCGCGATGGCGTTCACGTTGATGTTGTGCTTGGCCCACTCGTTCGCCATCAGGCGGGTGATGCCCATCACGCCGCTCTTCGCCGCCGTATACGACGGGACCCGGATGCCGCCCTGGAACGACAGCATCGAGGCGATGTTGACGATCTTGCCGCCCTGGCCCTGCTTGACGAACTGGCGCGCCACCGCCTGCGACAGGAAGAACACCGTCTTCAGGTTCAGGTTGACGACGTCGTCCCAGTCCTTCTCCGAGAAGTCGATGGCGTCGGCGCGGCGGATGATGCCTGCGTTGTTGACCAGGATGTTGACCTTGCCGAACGCCGCGACCGCCTTGTCGACGATCGCCGGGATCGCGTCCTGCTTCATCAGGTTGGCTTCGATGTTCAGGAAGCGGCGGCCGACCGCCTTGATCTTGTCGGCGGTGGCGGTCGGTTCGACGATGTTGACCCCCACGACGTCGCAACCCGCCTGCGCCAGCCCGACGGCCATGCCCTGCCCGAGACCGGTGTCGCAGCCGGTCACGATGGCGACTTTCCCTTCGAGATCGAACGCTTTCGTGATCACTTTCCCACCTTGCTCCTGATGCTTGCTAATCGGACGGCCGCGCTTCCGCCGCGGCGTGACGGCCGACACGAGGGGACTTGATGCCCTCGTCGCGCCGGTTGTCAATAGCAGCTTCGGCGCCGGAGTGAAACCGCGGATCGGAAGCGGCGCGCCCCGGCGCGGCAGGAATGGCGCCTCAGCGTCCCGCGATCACCCTCAGGGCCGCCCGCATGTAGCCAAGCGCATAGGCCATGCCTGCGTGCCAGGGGGCGCCGCATTGCATGTGCGGCGTGTGGTCGGGGATCAGGACCCCGTCGTAGCCGACCTGGTGCAGGGTTCGGAGCGCGCGCATCATGTCGATGTCCCCTTCATCGAGGAACACCTCGTAGTACTCGGGCACCTTGCCCCTGACGTTGCGGAAATGGACGTAGGCGATGGCGTCGCGGCGGCCGTACTCCTCGAGGGTCTGATAGATGTCGCCTTCGGTCATCTCCTGGATCGAACCCATGCACAGCTCGATCGCGTTGCACCGGCTGGGCACGATGTCGAGGACGCGGCGATAGAGGTGCGGCTGGTTGACCAGGCGCGGCGTACCCCGCAAGGTGGGCATCGGCGGGTCGTCGGGATGCAGCGCAAGCCGTACGTTCGCCTCCTCGGCAACCGGAACGACCTCGCGGAGGAACCGCGCAAGGCGGTCCCACAGGACTTCTGCCGGGAATGGCTCGATGACGCCCTGGGGGGCCTCGCGCGCATAGGTCATGTTCCAGATTTCGCCGTTCGGGATCGGCTTCTCGGCCGGCCCCTTCGGACCCAGGAACGCCACCGTCTCGGCGTCCCCGCGCGCAAACGGGCCACGGACATGCCCCCACACCCCGGCGATCGAGAAGTTGTAGCCGATGACCGGGACGCCGGCGGCGCCGGCATTGCGGATGTTGGTCTTGATCAGCGCGATCTGCCGGGCCCGCTCGGGCCCGTCGAGGAGAATGTCGTACCAGTGCGAGGGATCGAAGTTCTCGATCGCCGCCAGTTGCAGCCCCTCCGCCTCGATGCCCTGGCGCAGGGCGATCAGATCGTCGCGGGACCATGGGATCCCCTGATTGAAGGTCACCCCCCAGTTGCGTCCGGCGTCGGTGGATGGCAGCGTCGGGTCTTGGGCGAAGTAGTCGGTCCAGTGGGCGACGATATGGGTGCACCCGGCCTGACGGGCAAAACGATAGTTGTCCGCCTTCAACATGTGCCGGTAGAGGCCGAGACCGAGCTTCATCGAATGTCCTCTTTCCATCAGATCAGGCTGCCGCGAAATCGAAATAGTCGGGGTGCTTCTCGGCAAGCCGGCGAAGAATGTCCTCGAGCGGGACGAGATGTGCGCGCGCAGCTTGCGCGGCGGCGGCGCCGTCACCCGAACGGATCGCGTCGACGATCTTGCGGTGTCCCCGCAGCACGTGGGGGAAGTGACCGGGATCGGGCAGGGCGAGCCGTCTTACACGGTCCATCTGGGCCTTGGCGTTGTTGAGGGCCCGCCAGACCGTCGGATGGCCGGAAAAGGCCATCAGGGTCTGGTGGAATTCCTCGTCCAGGCGATAGAAGGTGGCCGGCGCCTCCCGCCGCTTCGTCGCCGCCTCGTGCCGCCGCAGATTGTCGGCGAGAGCGTCGGCGGCCTCGCCGCTGCGCGTTTCGGTGGCAACCCGCGCCGCCGCCTCCTCGACGGCGACGCGCAGAAACAGAGCATCGAGCACGTCGACCACCTTGATCGGCGCCACGAACGTGCCGCGTTGCGGAAAGATGTCGACCAGCCGCTCGTCGGCGAGGCGCAGCATCGCCTCGCGGATCGGTGTCCGGCTGACGCCGAACGCGGCCGCCAGCTCCTTCTCGCGCAAGGGCGAGCGGGGTGGATGACGCAGCGTGACGATCTCGTCCCGCAGGCGCGCGTACACGCGGCCTGCGGTCGTTGCCCGATCGGCCGAGATCGGCGGTACCAGCTCGGCTTGGCTTTGCATGAGGGCCTCCCCTCCTCGCTTATATACTAATATATTAGTCGTTTCCAGCGGATTTGACACCTGCCCGGTTCTTTGCCAGGACGGGGGATCCGGCGCAGGCGCAAATCCGGATTGCGTCCTCCGGCAGGGTCATATACTAATATATTACTCGCCGTGCCGGGCAGGGTTTTGCGTCGCAGTTTGGCCAAGCCTGCCGGTGCCACGGCGAACCGGATTCGAGCGGGAGGAGAGATGGTTAAGGAGACGATCGTCGTTGGTTGCGATCACGCCGGGTACGACGCCAAGCGAGACGTCATGCGTTACCTCGTCGAGCAGGGCTTCGACGTGCTCGACGTCGGATGCGACAACGCGACCGATACCGTCAACTATCCGGTGTTCGCCAAGAAGCTTGCCTATGCTATCAAGGACGGCCGGGCGAAGCGGGGGTTCCTGTTCTGCGGCAGCGGCATCGGCGTATGCATCGCCGCCAACCGCTATCCGTGGATCCGTGCCTGCCAAGTCTACAATGCGACGATCGCCCTCTACACGCGAGACCACAATGACGCGAACGTGGGCTGCTTCGGCGGACAACACATGGGGTCGTTGCAGATCCAGGACTGCGTGCGGGTGTTCCTGCAGACGCCCTTTTCGGGCAATCCCCGCCACCTGCCGCGCCTCGAGATGATCTCCGACCCGAACAGCGATTTCTAGCAGTCGTTTAACTCAGGAGGAAGCAATGACGTTCCGGACGGTCTTGGCCGCTTCAGCGGCAGCAGTACTGGCAACCATCGTCGGCAGCGGCTCGCCGATGGCTGCCCAGCTCAAGTGCTGGGCCAACCATGCGATGGACTACCCGGTCAACCTCGGCATGGTGAAGATGGGTGAGATCATCAAGGAGAAGACCGGCGGCAAGTACGAGATCAAGATCTACCCCTCGGGCACGCTGGGCAACGAGAACAGCATCATCGAGCAGATCCGCGCCGGCGTCGTCGACTGCGGCACCCTGAACAGCGGCCCGCTGAGCGAGATCGTCCAGGAGATCAAGTTCCTGAACCTGCCGTACCTGTTCAAATCGCCCGACCACATGATCCGCGTCATGAACAGCGAGGTCGGCCGCGACATCGACAAGCTGATCGCCAAGTACAACATGATGCCGGTCGCCTACTACGGCAGCGGCGCAAGGTCGTTCTACACGACCAGCAAGCCCGTCCGCACCCCCGACGACCTGGCCGGGCTGAAGATCCGCGTGATGTCGACGGCGGTGTTCGTCGACACCATCAACGCACTGGGCGCCAAGGCGACCCCGATGCCGTTCCCGGAGGTCTACACCGCGCTCAAGACGGGCGTGGTCGACGGCGCCGAGAACAACTGGCCTTCCTACGAATCGACGGGGCATTACGAGGTCGCCAAGTACTACACCCTCGACATGCACACCGTCACCCCCGAGCCGGTCGTGTTCTCGAAGAAGCTGTGGGACAGCCTGTCCGACGCCGAGAAGAAGATCTTCCAGGAAGCCGGCCGCGCCTCGCAGGACGTCATGTACTCCGAATGGGACAAGCGCGAGCAGAAGTCGCGTGACATCGTCGTCAAGGGCGGCGCCCAGATCATCGAGACCGACGTAGCGGCCTTCCAGAAGAAGGTGAAGCCGGTCTGGGACAAGCACGTGACCGACGACGCGACCCGGAAGCTGATCGAGCGCATCCAGGCCGTGAAGTAGGTCCCGACCGCGGACCTGGGCGGGGCGGCTCGTCGCCCCGCCCGCCTCCTCTCCCTGCCGAGTGCCTCGATCATGCATGCCCTCCTCCACGCCTACTCGGGTGCCATGGGCGTTCTGTCCCGCGGCGCGATGGTCTTCTGTTCCGCCTGCCTCGCCCTCGTGGTCGCGCTGACCGGCTGGATGGTGTTCGGCCGCTACGTCCTGAACGACCCGCCAAGCTGGGCCGAGAACTCGATCCTGATCCTGGTTCTGTTCGTCTCGGCGATGGGCGCCGGCATCGGCATCCGCGAACGGCTGCACCTGCGCGTCTTGCTGGTGATCGACAGCGTATCGGCCCGCGCGCGCCGCCTGATCGAGGTCGCCGCCAATGCCCTGCTGCTGGTCTTCGGCGTGATCATGGTGCATGGCGGGTGGACCGCGGCGGCCCAGGTCTGGGCGTTCCCGGACGCGCTGCTGCCGATTTCCCGCGGCACCTACTACGTGCCGATGGTCCTGACCGGGATCCTCATCACCCTGTTCGAGATCGAGATCCTCCTCGAGCTGGCCGTCGGCCAGGAGCGCGACGCCGGGAAGGGAGAAGCGTGATGGAAGTGGAGTTCGGGCTGCTCCTGCTGTTTGCCCTGTTCGCTGTCTTCATGGCGATCGGCATTCCGGTCGCGTTTTCGCTGGCGATGTCGGCGATCGCCGTCATGTTCTACGAAGGCAACCCGTCGTGGCTGCTGTTCCAGCGCATGACCGACGGGATGAAGATCTTCTCGCTGCTGGCGATCCCCTTCTTCATCCTGGCCGGAGAGCTGATGCTGCGCGGCAACATCGCGCAGCGGCTGGTCGATCTTGCCACGGCCATAGTCGGGTGGATGCGCGGTGGCCTGGGCGTCGTCAACGTGTTCGCCAGCATGCTTTTCGGCGGCATTTCCGGTTCCGCCGTGGCCGATACCTCAGCGCTGGGTTCGATCCTGATCCCGGTCATGAAGAAGAGCGGCTACGACACCGACTACGCGGTCAACGTGACCATCACGTCTTCGATCGCCGGCATCCTGATCCCGCCCAGCCACAACATGATCATCTATTCGGTGGCGGCAGGCGGCGGCATCTCGATCGCCAAGTTGTTTTTCGCCGGCGTCTTCCCCGGCGTCCTGATGTGCGTCTGCCTGGCGGGGGCAGCCTATCTGGTCGCGGTGCGCCGCGGCTACCGCGCCGAGACGTTTCCCGGGATGCGTGCGGTGCTGGCGTACGCGGCGGCGTCCATTCCCGGGCTCCTGACCGCCGTCATCATCATTGGCGGCGTGCTGTCCGGCGTTTGCACGGTCACCGAGTCCGCGGCGCTGGGCGCCATCTACGCGCTGGTCGTGACCGCCGTCCTGTATCGCGACCTGACATGGAAGGATTTCGTCGAATCCCTCAAGGCGTCGGTGCGCACCACCGGCATGGTCATGATCCTGGTCGGCGGCGCACAGGGGTTCTCGTGGCTGCTCACCATCTATTCGGTCCCCGAGATGATCATCTCGGGCCTGACGGCAATCAGCGAAAATCGATTCGTCATCTACTTCCTGATCAACATCATCCTGCTGATCCTGGGCACGATGATGGACATGGCGGGGCTAATCCTCATCTGCACACCCATCTTCCTGCCGGTGATGGTCCAGTTCGGCATGGACCCGATCCAGTTCGGCATGATCATGATGCTGAACCTGGGCGTCGGGCTGTGCACGCCGCCGGTGGGCACGCTGCTGTTCGTCGGCTGCTCGATCGGACGCATCAGCATGGAGGAAACGGTTAAGACGATCTGGCCCTTCTACGCCGCGATCTTCGTCGCCCTGATGCTGCTGACCTACATTCCGGCCATCTCGATGACGCTGCCGCGGCTGCTGGACGGCTAGCATGGCGGGCGCCCTCACCTTCGCCGCCGGCGCGTGCATCGTCACCGGCGGCGCGTCGGGAATCGGCAAGGCGATCGCCGGCGCCTTCGCGGCGGCGGGCGTGCCGGTGGTCATCACCGGCCGCAACGAGGAGACCCTGCGGCGCGCCTGCGACGACCTCGGCGAGGACGTCGTCTTCCGCGTCAGCGACGTCGACGACGGCGATGCCCAGGCCGACCTGGTGGCTGACGTCGAGGCGAACGTCGGGCCGGTCGGCTATCTGGTCAACAACGCCGGCCGGCACCTGAAGAAGCCGTTCGTCGAGACCCGCGGCGAGGACTTCGACGCGGTCGTTGCCACCAACCTGCGCGGCGTCTTCATGCTGACCAGGGCCTGCGCCGAGCGGATGCGCGCCCGACGCCGCGGCGCCGTGGTGATGATCTCGTCGATGTCGGGCCTGATGGGCCTGTCCTCGGTGCCGGTCTATTCGCTGACCAAGACGGGCCTGCTCGGCCTGACGCGCAGCCTCGCCTCCGAGCTTGGGGCAGACGGCATCCGCGTCAATGCGGTCTGTCCGGGGTTCATCGACACCCCGATGTTCCGCACCGCCGTGCAAGGCGATGCCGCTCGGCTGGCCAAGATCACCGGGCGGATCCCGCTCCAGGAGCTGGGGGACCCCGCCGACATCGCCGGCGCCTGCCTGTACCTCTGCTCCGACCAGGCACGCTACCTGACGGGCGTCACCCTCCCCGTGGACGGCGGCTTTTCGATCGGCTTCTAGAGCGACGGACTCGAATCGGTTCCCGCCCCCGGATGAATCGTTGCGGACAGTTCTCCCGCAGCGCGAATCAACCTTGAATTTTTCATGGAATTATTCTAGACTGCCAAATCGGATCCCATTCCGAAGTAAGTGAGGTCCGCCATCACCGAGCGTGATATCGACTTGCGGATGAGACGGTTCGAGCAGGCCTGTCGCGCGGCAGGCATCAAGCTCACCCATCAGCGCATCGAGATCTTCCGCGAGGTAGCGGGCACTGGCGACCATCCCGATGCCGAGACGATCCACCGCCGGGTTCGCAAGCGGATGCCGACCGTGTCGCTGGACACGATCTACCGCACCCTGTGGATGCTGGTCGGCCTCGGCATGATCCAGACCCTGGGCGCCGGGCGCGAGCGGGCCAGGTTCGACGCCAATCTCGACCAGCACCACCATTTCGTGTGCGTCAAATGCGGCTTGACCCGCGACTTCTACAGCAAGGATTTCGACGAACTCACTCTTCCGATCTCGATCGAGGAGATCGGACGCGTCGAGGCGACCCACGTCGAAGCGCGCGGAATCTGCCGCGAATGCGCCGCAAGGGAGGCCCGCCCGACCCCCGCCGACGCGGATGCCCAGCCATGAATTCGACCGCCGAGGGGTACTCGCGACGCCCCCCGGCACAGGGTTTGGAACAATGTCTCATTCGAAGCTTCTCTTAAGAGCCGTTATGGGGGCCGCCCATGGCCGGTAGATTGGGCCGCTAGCTCCCAGACCTTCTTGAAGACTAAAGCCGCACGCAAAGGGAGACCACGATGGACACGAACGAAAACAGCGCGGGCCAATGCCCGGTCGCCCACGGACAGCCGAAGGGCCGCTCGAACCGGGAATGGTGGCCGAACCAGCTGAACCTCAACATCCTGCACCAGCATTCGCCCGCATCGAACCCGATGGGCGAGGCGTTCGACTACCGCAAGGAGTTCAAGAAGCTCGACCTCAAGGCCGTCAAGCAGGACCTGTACGCGCTGATGACGGACTCGCAGGAGTGGTGGCCGGCCGACTACGGTCATTATGGGCCGCTCTTCATCCGCATGGCGTGGCATAGCGCCGGCACCTACCGCACCGGCGACGGCCGCGGCGGGGCGGGGCGCGGCAGCCAGCGCTTCGCGCCGATCAACAGCTGGCCGGACAACGTCAACCTCGACAAGGCGCGCCGCCTGCTGTGGCCGATCAAGCAGAAGTACGGCAACAAGATCTCGTGGGCCGATCTCCTGATCCTGGCTGGCAACTGCGCGCTGGAATCGATGGGCTTCAAGACCTTCGGCTTCGGCGGCGGCCGCGCCGACATCTGGGAGCCGGAGGAGGAAATCTACTGGGGCTCCGAGGGCGAGTGGCTGGGCGACGCCCGCTACACCGGCGAGCGCTCGCTCGAGAACCCGCTGGCGGCCGTGCAGATGGGCCTGATCTACGTCAACCCGGAAGGCCCGAACGGCAAGCCGGACCCGGTCGCCTCGGGACGCGACATCCGCGACACCTTCGCCCGCATGGCGATGAACGACGAGGAAACCGTCGCCCTGACCGCCGGCGGCCACACCTTCGGCAAGTGCCACGGCGCCGGTCCGGCCAGCAACGTCGGGCCCGAGCCCGAGGGCGCTACCATCGAGGAGCAGGGCCTGGGCTGGAAGAGCCGGTTCGGCACCGGCAAGGGCGGCGACGCCATCGGCAGCGGACTTGAAGGATCGTGGACGCCGACCCCGACCAAATGGGACATGAGCTACTTCGACACCCTGTTCGGCCACGAGTGGGAGCTGACCAAGAGCCCCGCCGGCGCCTGGCAGTGGGTGCCGAAGGACGATGAGGGGATGGCGCCGGCGGCCCACGATGTGTCCAAGAAGGTCAAGGTCATGATGACCACCGCCGACATGGCGATGCGCATGGACCCGATCTACGAGCCGATCTCGCGGCGCTTCCACAAGGACCCCGAGGCGTTCGCCGACGCCTTCGCCCGGGCATGGTTCAAGCTGACCCACCGTGATATGGGGCCCAAGGCCCGCTACCTCGGCCCGGAAGTCCCGGCCGAGGACCTGATCTGGCAGGATCCCGTCCCGCCGGTCGACCATCCCCTGATCGACGAGACGGACATCGCCGCGCTGAAGGAGAGCATCCTGGCCACGGGGCTGCCGACTTCGGATCTGGTCTCGACCGCCTGGGCATCGGCGTCGACCTTCCGCGGCTCCGACAAGCGCGGCGGAGCGAATGGCGCCCGCATCCGGCTGGCACCGCAGAAGGACTGGGAAGTCAACCAGCCCGCCCAGCTGGCCAAGGTGCTGAACGCTCTTGAGGGCGTCCGCAACGCCTTCAACGGGGCGCAGTCCGGCGGCAAGAAGGTGTCGCTCGCCGACGTCATCGTGCTCGGCGGCTCTGCCGCGGTCGAGCAGGCGGCGAAGAAGGCGGGGTTCGCGGTGAAGGTCCCCTTCACCCCGGGACGCACCGATGCCTCGCCGGAGGAGACCGACGTCGAGTCCTTCTCGGTGCTCGAGCCGGTCGCTGACGGCTTCCGCAACTACCTCAAGGCCCTCTACACCATGTCGCCGGAGGAGATGCTGGTCGACAAGGCCCAGCTCCTCACCCTCTCCGCCCCCGAGATGACGGTCCTCGTCGGCGGCCTGCGGGTGCTCGGCGCCAACGTCGGGCAGTCGCAGCACGGCGTCTTCACCCGGCAACCCGGGGTGCTGACCAACGACTTCTTCATCAACCTGCTCGACATGGGGACGGAGTGGAAGCCGACCTCTTCGACCAGGGAGGCGTTCGAGGGGCACGACCGCAAGACCGGCGAGATCAAGTGGACCGGAAGCCGCGTCGACCTCATCTTCGGCTCGCACTCCCAGCTCCGCGCCCTTTCCGAGGTGTATGCCCAGGAGGATGCGAAGGAGAAGTTCGTGCAGGACTTCGTGGCGGCTTGGGACAAGGTAATGAACCTCGACCGCTTCGACCTCGCCTGATCTGCCGGCGGGCGGGATCGAGCCCCGGCTCGACCCGCTCGCTTGCCTCGACGCTCCCGGCGCTCGAATCGCGACCTCGCGAGCAGCTTTCGCGAGCGGGATCGAGAATTGACAACCCGCGACGGGACGGACCACTATTCGAAGCCCTCCTAGCTTGTGCCGAGGGCCAACGGCTGGTGTCCTGCGGAGGGGTGAACGGGTGGGTTTTGCTTCGGCGGACGGTGCGGATCCTTCGACGCAGGCCCTGCTGTCGGTCTGCGACCTGACAGTGCGCTTCCCGACCGAGCGGGGCGACTTCACCGCCGTCAGCGGACTCGATTTCGACGTCAAGCCCGGACGGACATTGGCGATCGTCGGCGAATCCGGCTCCGGCAAGTCGGTGACCGCCCTTTCGATCCTCCGCCTCGTCGAGTTCGTCAACGGACGCATCGTCTCGGGACACATGACGTTCCGGCCGCGCGACGGCGAGCCGATCGACTTGGCGACCGCCTCCGACGACACCATGCGGCGGATCCGCGGCAACCGGATCTCGATGATCTTCCAGGAGCCGATGACCTCGCTGAACCCGGTGTTCACGGTCGGCGACCAGATCACCGAGGCGATCGTACTCCATCAGGGCCTGTCGCACCGGGCGGCCCGCCGGGAAGCCCGCGACCTGCTCGAGAAGGTCCGCCTGCCCGATGCCGCGCAGCAGCTTTCGCGCTATCCGCACCAGCTCTCGGGCGGGATGCGCCAGCGGGTGATGATTGCGATGGCGCTCTCGTGCCGGCCGCAGCTCTTGATCGCCGACGAGCCGACCACGGCGCTCGACGTCACCATCCAGGCCCAGATCCTCAACACCATCCGCGAGCTGCAGCGCGAGATGGGTGCCGCCGTCGTCTTCATCACCCACGACATGGGCGTGGTCGCCGAGATGGCCGACGAGGTCGTGGTCATGCGGCACGGCCGCAAGGTCGAGCAGGCGGGCGTGCATGACGTCTTCGGCACCCCCTGGCACCCCTACACCAAGGCGCTGCTGGCCGCGGTGCCGCGGTTGGGCAGCATGGCGGGCGAGCCCTTCCCCAAGCGCCTGCCCCTGGTCGTCGTCCGCGACGGCGCCACCGTCGAGATCGGCGAGGAGCACATCCAGGATACGGTCCGCGCCGACGCGCCCCTGCTCGCCCTCGAGCGGGTGACGACCCGTTTCGACGCCAGGCGGGACCTGATCGGCCGCGTCACCCACCGCGTCCACGCCGCCGAGCAGATCAGTCTCGAGGTCCATCGCGGCGAGACGCTGGCCCTGGTCGGCGAATCCGGCAGCGGCAAGTCGACCATCGGGCGGACGATCCAGGGGCTGCTGGAGGCTACCGAGGGCACGATCCGCTTCGAAGGTCGCGACGTCGCGGCGATGAACCCGCAGGAACGGCGGCGCCTGAAGCGCGAGATCCAGTACATCTTCCAGGATCCGTTCGGCTCGCTCGACCCGCGCAAGACGGTCGGCTTCACGATTGCCGAGCCGATCCGCGCCCATGCCCTGATCACCGGCAAGGCGGCGATCCGCGAGCGGGTCGCCGACCTCCTGCGCCAGGTCGGGCTCGAGCCCGAAGTGGCCGAGCGCTACCCGCACGAGTTCTCGGGCGGGCAGCGGGCGCGGATCTGCATCGCCCGTGCGCTGTCCTGCGACCCCAAGCTGTTGATCGCCGACGAATCGATCGCCTCGCTCGACGTCTCGATCCAGGCGCAGATCGTCAATCTTCTGATGGAGCTGCAGGATCGGCGCGCGCTGTCGTACCTGTTCATCACCCACGACATGGCGGTGGTCGAGAAGATCAGCCACCGGGTGGCAGTGATGTACATGGGCCAGATCGTCGAGATCGGACCGCGTCGGGCGGTTTTCGAGAACCCGCAGCACCCCTACACGCGCAAGCTGCTGGCCGCGGTGCCGGTGCCAATCCCGGGTCGCCAGGTCGACACCCGGCTGATCACCGGCGAGATCCCGAGCCCGTTGCGCGCGGTCGGCGACGAGCCGGCCATCAACCGCTTCGTCGAAGTGAAGCCTGGCCATCTCGTGGCCATCGAGGAAGGTCGCCGAGCATCATAGGGTAGATCCGTTCAGAGGCTGACAGGGAGCACTGACAAATGAGTTGGAAAGGATTTGGGGCTTTGTGCGTCGCGGCGCTCGCCGCCCCGTTCGGGGCGCTCGCCGCCGGGACCTTGACCGTGGCCCAGCAGCAGGACCCGGGGAGCTGGGACCCGATCGACACCTATCTCGTCAACTGGTCGATGGTCGCCAACAACGTCTTCGAGGGCCTGGTCCAGCGCACCGAGAAGCTGGAGATCAAGCCGGCGCTGGCCACCAGCTGGGAGATGATCGACAACGACAGCAAGATCCGCTTCAAGCTGCGCCAGGGCGTCAAGTTCCACAACGGCGAGCCGTTCAATGCGGCGGCGGTCAAGTTCACCTTCGAGCGCCTGCTCGGCGCCGAGGGCGCCAAGGGGCCGCAGCAATCCAACTACAACGCCATCGACAAGGTCGACGTGATCGACGACTACACCGTCGACCTGGTCCTGAAGCGCCCCGACCCGGTGCTGGTCACCAAGCTGGCCGGCTACGGCGGCATGATCGTGCCGCCCAAGTACATCCAGGAGAAGGGCGACGCCGTCTTCAACACCGAGCCGGTCGGCACCGGCCCGTTCAAGATGGTCGAGTACAAGCCCAAGGTCGGCGTCACCCTGGCGGCGAACCCCGACTACTGGGGCGGCGCGCCCAAGCTCGACAAGGTGGTGCACCGTTTCATCGCCGAGCCGACCACCCAGGTTGCCGAGCTGCAGGCCGGTACCGTCGACATCATCTACCCGGTCCCGATCAGCATGATCGCGACCATCGAGAAGGCGCCCAACATCGCGGTGGTCAGCGTGCCCGGCCCGTCCGTGGTCGACATGATGTTCAACGTCAAGAACGGTGTCACCAAGGACGTTCGGGTCCGCAAGGCGATCATCATGGCCGTCGACCGCGAGGCGATCGTCAAGCAGATCCTGCAGGGCCAGGCCGCGGTGACGGCGAGCTTCCAGGGGCCGTTGTCGTTCGGCTACGACCCGGCGCTGAAGCCGCTGCCGTTCGATCCCGCGGCGGCGCGCAATCTGCTGAAGGAAGCCGGCGTGAAGCCCGGGACCGAGGTCCAGTTCGACATCCGTGGCGCCGATGCGGTGTTCCGCGAGGTCGCCCAGGCGGTCGCTGGCTATCTCTCCGGCGTCGGCCTCAAGGTGTCGCTGAAGCCGTACGAGACCAACACCATGGTCAACGACATCATCCCCAACGGCCGCACGGGAGAAGCCTACCAGATGGCTTGGGGCGGCTGGACCTTCGACTTCGACAACACCGCCTACCTCATGTACCACACCGGCGAGCATTGGAACCCGTACGTCAGCGACCCCAAGCTTGACCAGATGCTGGAAGCGCAGCGCGCCACCTACGACAGCGCCAAACGCCTCGAGCTTCTGCGCGGGGTGGCCAAGTACGTGGCCGACAACGCGCTGGACATGCCGATGTACGCCCTCAACACCATCTTCGGCGTCAACAAGCGGGTGAAGAACTTCGCGCCCCCGGCGGACACGCGGTACCGCTTCACCGAGGTGACGGTGGAGTGACAAGCCCCTCTCCGCCCTTCAGGGGGGAGAGGGAGGGACCCGCGTAGCGGGAGGGTGAGGTGGGATACGGCGGCGCCCGGGATTCCCCACCTCACCCCGGCCCTTTCCCCCCTTAGGGCGGAAAGGGACAGTTGGTTGGGCCTCATCCTGAGCCTGTCGAAGGATGGGGCGGCGTCAGGTGGGAAAGAGGGATGGCCGGCTTTCTGATCAAGCGGTGCGCGCAGGCGGTGTTCGTCGTGCTGGCGGTGACCCTGCTGGTCGCCTGGGCGGTCCGGCTTTCGGGAGACCCGGCGATCATGATGACCCAGGGCGCGGGCAGCTTCACCGCCCAGGACCTGGAGAACATCCGCAAGGCGCTGGGACTCGACCGGCCGTTCAGCGTGCAGTATCTGGAATTCCTGAAGGACCTCGTGACCTTCCAGCTCGGCAACAGCTTCTTCGGCGGCATGCCGGTGGCGCGGCTGATCGGCGAGGCGCTGCCGTCGACGCTGCTGCTGGCCTCGGTCTCGCTGCTGGTGTCGCTGGCGATCTCGGTGCCCCTCGGCGTCTATGCGGCGGTGCATCGCCGGTCGCTGGCCGACCAGGTGATCCGCGTCGTATCTCTGGTCGGCTTGTCGCTGCCGAACTTCTGGCTCGCCATCATGCTGGTGCTGGTGTTCGCCGTCACCCTCGGCTGGCTTCCCGCCAGCGGCAACCAGGGACCGACCAGCATCGTGCTGCCGGCGCTGACCATGGGCGTCATCCTGACCGCCACCAATCTGCGGCTGGTGCGCACGGCGATGCTCGAGACGCTGACCGCGCAGTACGTCATGGTGGCGCGCAGCAAGGGCCTGAGCGAGCGGGTGGTGCTGTACAAGCACGCGCTGCGCAACTGCGCCATTCCCATCATCACGTACGTCGGCCTGCAGTTCGGCAACCTGATCGGCGGCATCGTCGTGATCGAGCAGGTGTTCGGCTGGCCGGGGATGGGCAGCCTCGCGTTCGACGCCGTAGCGGCACGGGACTATCCGGTGCTCCAGGGCACGGTGACGGTGCTGGCGCTGGTGATCGTGATCGTCAACCTGCTGGTCGACCTCGTCTACGGGCTGGTCGACCCGCGCATCCGCGCCGAGTGACGGCGATGGAACGGCGATCCCGCCACTGGCTGCGCGGCCTGAGGACGCTCGAGTTCGGGATGGGGGCAATCCTGACGGCGACCACCGTCGCCCTGGTCCTGCTTGCCCGCACCCTCTATCCCGACGGCGGCGAGGCGATGGACCTGGGTGCCCGCCTGATGCCGCCGTTCCAGGACTGGAGCCATCCGCTGGGGACCGACTCGCTGGGCCGCGACCTGCTGGCGCGCATCATCAACGGCGGCCGCATCTCGCTGACCGTCGGCTTCGTCTCGGTGGTCGGGGGCGTCGTCCTCGGCACCCTGCTCGGCCTGATCGCCGGTTACTACCGCGGCTTCTGGGACATGATCCTGATGCGCTTCGCGGACGTCCAGCTGGCGCTGCCCTTCATCCTGCTGGCGATCACCTTCACCGCCATCCTTGGCGCCGACCTGTGGAACCTGATCGCCTTCATGATCATCTCGCAGTGGGTCCAGTACGCCCGCGTCATGCGGGGCCAGGTGCTGTCGCTGCGCGATCGCGAGTTCATCCAGTCGGCGCGCGCCTTCGGGTTGCGCGACGCGCGGATCCTGTTCGACCACATCCTCCCCAACGGCTTCGGACCGGTCCTGATCCTGATGACCCTCAACGTCGCCAACAACATCCTGCTCGAAAGCAGCCTGACCTTCCTCGGCCTCGGCGTCGATCCGACCATCCCCAGCTGGGGCGGCATGCTGGCGGACGCCCGCACCTACCTGCAGAGCGCGTGGTGGGTCGGGGTGTTCCCGGGCGTCGCCATCATGATCACCGTGCTGGGCCTCAACCTGCTGGGCGACGGCCTGCGCGACTATCTCGACCCGACCCTGAAGGTGTGACGCGATGACGCTGCTGCTGGAGCTCGAAGCGGAACGGACCCTCGACGCCCTGGTCGAGCGGATCGGGCGCGAGGCGGCGGGCCACCCCGATTCCTGGGCGGAAGCCTGGGTGTTCGAGGATGCCTCCGCGCGCCGCGAGGCCGGAGAACGGCTGGCGCGGCGCGGCGTCCGGGCCGTCTTCCGCAGCGCCTACAAGCCGCTGCTCCATGTCCTGGTCGAGGAGCTGGACCTCGCCGACATCGCCGAGATCGAGGTCCGTTTCCCGGTCGACCCGCGCGCCCCCGAGCTGCGCTTCCGCCTCGAGGCCTATCCTCTCGCCGGCCTGGTTCCCGTCTGCCGCATGGTGCCGGATCCGGCGGCTGGACTTACCTACCGCGTCGAGTTGGTGCGCCGCTCCGGCAGCCGCGAGCGCCATGAGGTGTTCGCCCCCAATCTTGCCCGCACCGACCATTTGGGCGAGACCGTGCTTCGGCCGTGCGGCTGGCTCCGCCTTGGCCACGGCGACGGCGCGGCACGGCAGGTCATCGTCGACGAGGCGGTGACCACCGACTTCGAATCTTTGTTCGACGCTGCGCTGACGGCCATTGCCGCGGCGCCGTGGCCGGGCGGGATGCCCTGGTTCGAACGCCTGCTGGCCAGCGTCGAGATACCGGTCGAGGATACCCCCGCCCTCGGCTTCTTCGATGAGGCGCCGTCCTTGCGTGAGGCCCTGCACGAGGACCTCTACTTCTCGGGGCTCGAGCTTTTCCAGCGCCGTGCGGGGCAAGCGGCTGGAAGCCGCGACGTCCGTCCGGGCCAGATCGTTCCCGAGGTGCGGCACTCGCAGGGGCGTTGGGCGATCCGGGTGGAAACGGCCGGTTACGCGGCCGCCCCCCTGCCCGAAGAACCCGCGCAACCACTCGAGAGGGCCGACAAGCCGCTGACGCCGAAGCAGATCGCAGCCGAGCTGGCGGCCCTGGGCGGCGAGGCGTTCGCGGCGCGTTCGTTCCTCGGCCGGCCGATCGGCGGCATCCACATCGACGGCGGCGCGGCGGGGGTTCTGGTCACTGCCGGCCAGCATGCCAACGAAACCTCGGGGGTGGTCGGGGCGTTGCGCGCCGCCCACCGGCTGAAGGGCCGCGGCGGCTTTGCCGTGGTGCCGCTCGAGAACCCCGACGGCTACGACCTGCACCGCCGGCTGCGCCGGGACAACCCCCGCCACATGCATCACGCGGCGCGCTACACCGCGCTCGGCGACGACCTCGAGTACCGGAGCGGCGAGCCGCTGCTCGAGCGGGCGGCGCGGCTGGAGGGCTTGCGGCGAACCAGCGCGGTTCTGCATCTCAACCTGCACGGCTACCCGGCGCACGAGTGGACGCGGCCGCTGACCGGCTATGTGCCGCGCGGTTTCGAGCTGTGGACGGTTCCCAAGGGGCACTTCCTGATGCTCCGCCACCGTCCGGGACTGTCGGAACAGGCGCGTGTGCTGGCCGAGCACATCGCGCTGACGCTGTCGACCGACCTGGCGCTGGTCGACCTGGTGCGCCGCCAAGTGGCGGCCTACGAGGCCCACGCCGGCACCCTGTCGTTCGACATGGTGCACGGCATTCCCTGCCTGTTCAGCGAACGGGCGGACCAAGCGGTCCCCCTGCAGCTCGTCACGGAGTACCCCGACGAGACGATCGAAGGCGATGCCTTCCGCCTCGCCCACGAAACCCAGATGCGGACGGTGCTGGCGGCGGTCGACGCCATCGACGGCCCGCTCGCCGCGTGGGCCGGCGACGTCGCGACGAGCTACGCCGGATCCGGCACTCTCAAGTAGGCGCCCCGGGCCAGCAGCTCGGCGCGGAGCTGCGCGACGTCGATATCCGCAGGAGGGACGCCGTTGCCGGTGCGGATCGAGATCTTGGCGGCGCGCCCGGCTGCCTCGCCCATCGCCATGCACGTCGACATCACCCGGATCGCCGCCATTGCCTCGTGAGTGCTCGAAACGCACCGTCCCGCCACCAGCAGGTGGCTGACCCGGGTTGGCACCAGCGAGCGATAAGGGATGTCGTAGCAGTCGCCGCACCAGGTCAACGTACAACCCTCGTCGCCGGGACGGTGGATGTCGATGGGATAGCTGCCCACCGCAATGCCGTCTTCGAAGATGCGGCAGCCGAGGACGTCCTCCTGCCTCATCACGTACCGGCCGACGATGCGGCGCGATTCGCGGATGCCCAGGAACGGCGCCGTTTTCGAGAAATGCGAGTCCTCGAACCCCGGCACGTAGGCCTTCAGATAGGTGACGATGTCGTCGACCTGGCGCCTGGCCTCGATCTCACCCATGGTCAGGCTGCGCGCGTCCGAGCCGTCGACGCCGGCGACCCGGGTCATGTTGATCCAGGCGTCGCCGCGGCGCAGGCCGGTGATGATGATGGTGCGCTCGTTCGGCATGACGAGACCGCGCTCGGCCTTCGCCTTGGCCATGATCTCGCGCAGGCCGACGACGATGAACTGCTGGTTCTGGCCGAAGTACTCGGCCGGGATGAAGTCCGTGAGATAGGTGCGCGACTGGTTGGCGATGCTCATGCGCAGCTTGTCGGTGTCGACGTTCGACATGCAGAACATCAGGGTCGGCGGTTGCAGGCCGCCCTTGGCGTCGCCCTTCTCGCACGGCACGCCGGCCTTGAAGGCAACGTCGGCATCGCCGGTGCAGTCGATCACGACCTTGCCGAGGATCGCGGCGCGGCCGCCCTTGCTTTCCGTGATGACGCCGCGGATCCGGCCGTCCTCGACGATCGCCTCGACGCAGAAGGTATAGAACAGGACGTCGACGCCGGCCTCCAGCAGCATCTCGAGGGCGACCGTCTTCACCGCCTCCGGCTCGACCAGGGTGATGCCCATGTGAAGCGGGCACGGTCGGTGCTCGCTGGCGGCCTTGCGCGCCTTCAGCCGGTCGATGAACTTCTGCGCCAGCCCCTTGATGATCTGGTTTCCCTTCTGGCCGAGGAAACCGAGGATGGGAAGGCCGATCGTCAGGTTGCCGCCGACGAAGCTGCGACTTTCCACCAGACCGACCTTGAGCCCGTCCTCGGCCGCCGCCAGCGCCGCCGTCAGGCCGGACGGCCCGCCACCAACGACGAGGACGTCGTACTCGGCCCTGACGGGAGTGGCGCGGGCGGGCTCTTGGATGGTGCGGGTGCCGGCGTCGATGTCCATCGTCCTGACTCTCCTACGAAAGGGTATGAGAGGTCAGAGGACCTCCGTCCTCTGACCTCTATCTTTAGGCTGATTACGCCGGCAGCAGCGGCTGCACGCGTGCGCGGATGTCGGCGACCGCCTGCTTGACCGGCTTGCGGCCGAGGACTGCCAGCTGGACCTCCTCGAGGAAGATCGACTGCGCCCGCGCCGCTTCGGGGAAGGGCGGGAAGGCGCCGCGTGCATGCGCCAGCACCTTGGCCTCGACGGCGGCCAGCGGATTGGCGGCGGCGAAATCCGGGTCGGCGTAGGTCGAGACGCGGACCGGTCCGTTGCCGCTGTTGGCCATTCCCAGCGTCGCCCGCTTGGTCGACACCTCGCGCAGGAAGCTCCACGACAGGTCCTTGTTGCGCGAGTTCTTGAGGATCGTCATGGCCCACGATTCGACCACCGCCGACATCGGCATCTTGCCCTTGAGCGCGCTCGAGATCGGGAACTCGACCGCCTTGATCCTGCCGGGGAACTTGCTCTGCTGCGGGTTGTTGAGCTGGGCGTTGCGCGCGAACGGCAGCACCGTGAACGCCGCCCGGCCCTGTTGCAGCCAGGTCACCTGGTCGTCGTTGCTGGTGGTGGCGTAGCTGCGCGGCAGGGCGCCGGCATCGAACATGTCCTTCATCACGGAGAGCCCCTTCTCCATGGCCTCCGGCTCGGGCACGAGCTTGAAGTCCTTGGTGATGTAGTCGCCGCCGAAGGCGCGGGCGAACATCACCGGGAACACGGCGAGGTCGCTCGCCAGGACCATGCCGACGACGGGGGTGCCGGCAGCCGACTTGAAGGTCAGTTTCTTGGCCTGCTCGACCAGTTCCTCAAGGGTAGTCGGCGGCGCCTTGATGCCCTGCTCCTCGAGCAGCGCTTCGTTGTAGAACAGGCCCTGGGTGGCATGACGGACCGGGATGCCGATCAGCTTGCCCTGGATGGTCATCGCCTGGACCAGGCCGGGCGCGATGTCCTTGAAGTCCTCGATCGGAGCCTTTGCGAGATAGTCGTCGAGCGGCTCGAACAGGCTGGCGATCTGAGCGGTCGGGCGGTTGTCGATCAGAAAGCCGACGTTGAACTCGGTCTCGCCCAGGCTGGCCTCGCGGAACAGGCGGTCCTGGAGCGGGTTGGAATCGAAGGTGCTCCAGACGATCTCGGCGTCGTTGGCCTTGCGCCAGCCCTCCAGGAGGTCCCCGGACTTGCCGGCGGTCAGCACCGTCTGGTGGACCTTGTGGCTGAGCACGTTGAGCGTCTTGCCGGCCGCGAACGCCCGCGGGGCGGCAAGCATGGCGGCCCCGCCGAGGGCGGTGCCGAGAAGCGCACGTCGGGTAAACCTGAAGTCGTCGATCCGGGACATGTTTTCCTCCTGGTTTCTGGCAGTTCAGCCCTTCGTCGCCCCTGCCGTCAGGCCGGCGACGAGATAGCGATGCATGAACACGACGAACAGCAGAACCGGGGCGAGCTGGGCGGTCGAGGCTGCGAACAGCACGCCCCAGTCGACGCCGTCGATCGACCCGATCATCTCCGAGATCACAAAGGGCGCCGTCTTCGCCCGGGTGGCGGTGAAGATGAAGGCGAACAGGAACTCGTTCCAGGCGTAGACGACGACGAACACGGCCACCGCCAGGATGCCGGGCGCCGCCAGCGGCAGGATCACGAGTCTGAGGATGGTCAGCCGCCCGGCGCCGTCGATCTGCGCCGCCTCGTCCAGCTCGCGCGGGATCTGGTCGATGAACGTCCGCATCAGGATCGTCCCCAGGGACACGAAGAAGGTCGCATAAAGGACGATCAGGACGATGTGGGTGTCGTTGAGCCGCAGCCAGTTGACGGCCGGGAACAGCGGCAGGGTGACGACGATCGGCGGGATCAGGCGGACCACGATGAGAAAAAAGATGCTGCCGGTCAGGAAGCGGCTGCGGTAGCGCGAGCACACATAGCCGGCGGCGGCGCTTGCCGAGACGGCAAGCAGGGTGGCCCCGACCGTCACCACCAGGCTGTTGAACAGGCCCTGGAAGAAGGTGCCCCACTTCTCCCACAGGTTGACGTAGTGCTCCAGCGTCGGGGTGAAGAAGAACTTCGGCGGAACCGCGAAGATCTCCACCCCCGGCTTGAGCGAGGACAGCACGATGAAGACGATCGGAAGCAGCGACCAGATCAGCACCAGGCCGACCGCCAGCGTCTTGCCGAGCCCGATATAAAGCCGGTCAGTACGCATCGGCGGCCGTCTCCCGGCGCAGGATCAGGACGTAGCCGGCGGCGAGCAGCATCGAGATCAGCACCATGATCCAGGCGGTCGCCGCGGCGGTGCCGAAGGCGTTGAAGCGGAAGGCCTCTTCGTAAAGGTAGACGGCAACGACCTCGGTCGAGCGGGCCGGCCCGCCGCCGGTCAGAAGCCACACCTCGGAAAACAGCCGGAAGGCGAAGATGTAGCGGAACAGAAGGGCGATGACGATCGCCGGCCCGAGCAGCGGCAGGGTGATTTTCGCGAAGGCCTGGAGGCGGGTCGCGCCGTCGATGAAGGCGGCCTCGTAAAGGTCCTTGGGGATCGCCAGCCGCGCCGCATAAAGGATGACGAAGGTGAACGGAAGGTGCAGCCACACCGTCAGCAGGCCGACCATGATCAGGGCATGGGACGGCTCGAACGACCAGTCGAGGATCGGCAGGTTCAGCGACTGCAGGACCATGGTGACCGGGCCCAGGTCGGGATCGAACAGGAACCGCCACATCGCGACCGCCGTCACCTCGCTGACCGCGTAGGGCGCAAGGACGGCCACCAAAAGATAGCGCCGCCACGGCAGCCCGCTGGCGAACAGGAGCGCCATCCCCAGCCCCACCAGCAGTTCGACGTGAACCGCGGTCAACACGATCAGGAAGGTGTTGCCGAGCGAGCGGAGGAACGCCGGATCGGTCAGGATCTTCAGGTAGTTCGCCCAGCCCACGAACTGCGGCGCCTGGCCGAACGAGGAGACGTGGAAGCTCATCCAGACGACGAACGCGGACGGGATGACGATCACGCCGAGCACGAGTGCCTGCACCGGCGCGATGAACGGCAGTACCTCGGCGGCCTTTCTCAAGTTCAACGTCTTCCTCCACAATGTCCCTGGGCCGGCGGTTCGCCCGCCTGACCCGTCGACCGTCATCCTCCGTCGGCGCGCCGTCCCGGGACCCCCTCGGAACCATGCCAGAAGCCGCCCGCCGCGGTGGTCGCCGCGACGGCCTCTTCGAACAGCCCGAGATCGACCAGAACGTCGAACACCGTGTAGCGGCGGCGGATCATCCAGGCACGGCGGATGTCCCGCGCGAACGCAGGCAGTGAAAGACCGAGGTCGGCCGGGCGGACCGGCAGGCCCTGGACGGCCAGGCGGCCGCGCACTTCCGCCGCTCGCGGCAGGTGCGCGGCCAGACGGGCACGAAGGTCGGGCCAGAGCGCCGCCAGCCGCCACAGGCGCGTACGCAGGCGTTCCTCGTCGGGATGCTTGGCGCGCACCTCCTCGATGCTGGCGTCGGCCAGGCCGCGGTCGGAAAAGGCGGCCCGCACCTCGTCCTCCAGCGCCGCCAGAGGGCGCCGCCGCGCTACCAGCCTCTCGACGTCGATCGCGGTGAGATCGCGCGAAAGCAGCCAGTCGTACAGGGCGAGCGACGCCAGGCAGCCGATGCCGACGCAGGCGCCGTGCGCGGCCGGGATACCGTCGATGCTCAGCCCCTCCATCTCCCACAGGTGCGAGAACTGGTGGTCGCTGCCGCTGGCCGGCCGCGAGTTGCCGTAGGACTGCATCGCGAACCCGACCGTCAGCAGCCCTTCCAGCAGGCCGCGCACCGCGGCGCGGTCACGGTCGCGCACCCCTTCCGGATTGCGGAGCCAGGCGGCAAGGTTGCCCTGCACCATGTCCCACTCGGGCGCGCTGATCGCCTCCTCGCCGAGCCCGTCGGCAAGGATCCAGTCGCCGCCGGCCGAGATCTTGCCTGCGAGGTCGCCGTAGCCCCATGACGCCATCGGCGCCGGAGCAGCCACCGCGATGGCCGGATCGGCGACGACGGCGACAGGTGGCGGACAGTCGACGGTCCGCTTGAAGCCGTCGTTCAGCAAAGGCGCGCCCGAGGCGCTGTAGCCGTCCATCGAGGCCGCCGTGGGCACGCAGATGTAGGGGGCACCGGCGAGCGCCGAGGCGTATTTGGTGAGGTCGTTGACGACACCCGATCCGACGGCGACGGCGTTCGCCCCTTGCTTCAGGGCCTCGGCGATGCGGCGGCTGTACTCGATGCGAGGCTTGAGACGGGGCGCACCCGGCAGCACCAGGGGCGCGACCGCGCGCCCGGCGGCGGCCAGCCGCGCCTCCACCTCGGCCCCGGCGGCCTTGCGCGTGTTGTCGTCGCAGACGATGACGAGCGGACGGCCGTCGAGGTGGGCCGCGGCAACCTCGGGCAGACACTCGAGCGCCCGTTCAGCCAGCACCACCTGCCGCGTCATCTTCGCTCGCTGCACGGCGCGCTGCAGGGCACTCGGTTCCGACATCGACGACCTTCCTCGTACGGGCTGGACGGACAGCAGGTCCGAACCCCAGCGCACCTCCTCGGACCCCACCGGTTTACCAATGTAAAATCGAATTTGCAAATGAAAACTCCTGGTATGGATGTGGGGTCGCGTGGTGTATTGTGGCCGGCATGACACGTCCCCAGCAGCGGCGGGAGGCTCCATGGGAAACCTCGACCGGCCGGTGAACGCCGACCACCAGACCCTGGTTCGGGTGGCCTGGCTCTACTTCATGGAAGGGCGGACCCAGTCGGAGATTGCCGATGCGCTCGGCACCAACCGGCTGCGCATCAACCGGATCATCAACGAAGCGCGACGCTCGGGGCTGGTGGGGATCCAGTTCAACTCCCGGCTCGCCTCCTGCGTCGAGCTGGAGCACGAGCTGGTGGGCCGGGGCCTGAAGGCGGCGATCATCGTGCCGACCCCTGCCGACCCGGAGCTGGTGCCGGTGCTGATCGGCCAGGCGACGGCGCAGTACATCGCGCAAACCCTGCGCCAGACCTCGATCCGCGGCCTTGGCGTGGGCTGGGGGGCGACCTTGCGCGAGATGGTGCGCCACATGCCGGAGGGCCGCTTTCCCGAGCTCTGCGTCAATTCGGTGATGGGGGGGCTGACCCACGGGCTCGAGATCAACACCTTCGAGATCGCCAGCGACCTGGCGCGCCGGCTGGGTGCCAACTGCGAGTACTTCGCCGCCCCGATCTATGCCGGCAGCCCGGATTCCCGCGACACCATCGTCGCCCAGGACGTGTTCCAGAAGGCGCTGCGGCTGATCCGCGGCGACGAGATGATCGTTCTCAGTGTCGGCGACTTGACGACCCGCTCGCTGCTCGTGCGCTTCGGCCTGCCGGACGACATCCCGATCGCCGAGCTTCGTGCCTGCGGCGCCACCGGCGACATGCTGGGCCAGTTCTTCGATGCCGGCGGCCGGCCCGTCGAGCACGAGGTCAACCGCCGCGCCGTGGCGCTGCCGCTGGCCGATCTCGCCGGCGTCCCGACAGTGGTGGTCGCCTCGGGCGGCCGCAACAAGGCGGCAGCAATCACCGCGGTCCTGCGGGCGCGCCTCGCCTCCGTGCTCGTCTGCGACGAGGAAACCGCGCGGGTTGCCGCCTCGGCGGCAGCCTGAGCGGATCCGGAGGCCGCGCCGTCCTCACGCCTCGATCGGCTTGAAGATCAACACCGCCGCCATCACCACGAACACCATCGTCTCGGCCGCCGGGCCCCAGAAGCGGCCGGTTACGGCGATCACCAGCCCGAGGACGAAGGCGGCGACGAACGAGCCCCGGATGCTGCCCATGCCGCCGACCAGCACCACCGCGAAGCACAGCAGCAGGACCTGGAACCCCATGTAAGGATGGATCGAGGTGATCGGCGCGTACAGCACGCCGCCCAACGCCGCAAGCGCGCTGCCGATCAGGAAGACGATCGTGAAGAACCGATCGACGTTGATCCCGAGGCTGCGCACCGCCTCCTTGTTCTCGAGCCCGGCAACCACGATCTTGCCAACCATGGTACGGCGGAAGAACACCTCGAGGGCTGCGAACACCACCAGCGCCACCGCAATCACCAGGATGCGGTAGAGCGGCAGTTCGACGCCGCCGAGGACGACGAAGGCGCCGTTCAGGGGATCGGAGAGCGGCATCGGCGTGGCGCCCCACAGCCATTTCACGACGTCGACGCCGACCAGCAGCACGGCATAGGTCGCGATGATCGCGTAGTCGATCGACTGCCCGTAGAGGCGGCGGATGACGAAGCGCTCGATGAGGTAGGACAGCGGCACCGCGACCGCGACCGCGACCAGCCCCGCGAAGACGAAATTGTCCCAGATGCGGGCGGTCACCGTCATCACGACGTAGGCACCGACGGTGTAGACCAGGGCGTGCGCGAAGTTGACGATGCGCATGGTGCCGAACGTCAGCGTCAGCCCGATCGAGATGATGTAGAGGATGCCGCCGATGGTGAGGCCGTAGGCCAGAGTGCTGATCACGACACGACCTCCTTTGCACCGGAACGCGCCACCAGGGCCGCCAGATAGCGCCACAGCCCGGCGCGGAAACGGAACACCAGCACCAGCAACACTAAGCCCAGGAACATCTCCCAGCGCTCGATGTAGTTGGGCAGGTAGTTGGAGATGATCATGAAGACGACGCCGCCGGTAAGGGCGCCGTAGATGTTGGCCGCGCCACCGATCAGGCAGGCAAAGATGACCTCGACGTTGCGCCCGGGATCGATGAAGCTGGGGGTGACGAAGACGTAATTGATGATCGTGAGGCCGCCCGCGAACGCAGCGACGGCGGTCGAGATCACGAACGCGACGAGCTTGTAGCGGAAGGTGTCGTAGCCCAGGAACTGGACCCGGGTTTCGTTCTCCTTGATGCTGCGCAGGAGGACACCGAACGGCGATGCGATCAGGCGCTTCATCAGGTAGACCACCGCCAGCAGGCAGATCAGACTGAACCCGAAGACGACCCAGGGATCGCCGAAGTCGAACCCCAGCACCGGGTCGTAGAACGCCGACATCCCGTCCTCGCCGCCGGTCCAATCCGAAAGGGCGGTAACCGCCATGAAGAAGCCGACCTGGTTGAAGGCGAGGTTGATCAGAGCGAAGCAGGCGCCGGTGGTCCGCACGATGATCGGTCCCAGCACCAACCCCACCAGCGCGCCGCAGAGCAGCGCCGCCAGCAGCGCCACGAGGGGATTGCCCGACAGGTGCTCGGCGCTGAGCGCGGCGGCATAGGCGCCGACGCCCAGGTACAGCATGTGCCCGAAGGAAAGCCGGCCCATGTAGCCGTACAGCAGGTCGTACGCCAGCACGAAGATGCAGAAGATCACGAAATCGGTGGTCCTCTGGATCGTCAGCACCCCGCCGAGGACGAGGAACACCGCCGCGATGACGAGCAGATCGGCACGGCGGAGGAGCGAGAGGGTGGAGGGTTTCATGGCATGTCTCCTTCCGCCTAGAGGTACTGTTCCAGGGCATCCGGTTCCTGGAACTCGGACGCCGAGCGGAACTCCCTGGGAATGTGTCCCTCCTTCATGGCGTAGACCCGGTCGGCCAGGCGCCGCACGACGTCGAGGTTCTGCTCGACGATCAGCATCGAAACCCGCCCCTTGACCGACTGCAGCACCTCGAACACCTCGGCGATCGTTCCGGCCGCCAGCCCTTCGGTCGGCTCGTCGATCAACAGCAGCCGGGGCTCGCCGATCAAGGCGCAGCCGAGCAGAAGAAGCTGCCGCTGCCCTCCCGACAGCCCGCCCGCCCTGGACTCCAGGAACTGGGCCATGCGGGGGTAGATCTCGAGCACCTTCTCGACCGCCTGCGTCGGCGTCGCCGGCGTCATGTAGGCGGACAGCTCGATGTTCTCGCGCACGGTGAGCTGGGAGAACACGCGCTTGTCCTGGAAGACGTAGCGGATTCCCTTCAGCGCCATCGCCTCGGCCGGCGTGCCGCCGCAGGACTCGCCCGCGTAGGCGATGCTGCCGGCGATCGGGGCCATGAAGCCGGCCGTCGTCTTCAGCAGGGTCGTCTTGCCGGCGCCGTTGCGGCCGACGATGAACACCATCTCGTTGTCGTCCACCGCCAGCGAGACGCCGTGCAGGACCTTGGCCGCACCGTAGGCGACATCGAGTTCCTTCACTTCGAGAAGCATCGCGCGCCTCCTCAGCTCGCGGCGGCGACGGCCTTGTCGCCCCAATAGACCCGGCGGACTTCCGGATCCTCGAGAACGCGGCGGGGATCGCCGTCCGCCAGCAGTCGGCCTTCGCACATCACGCTCAGTCGCCCGACCAGGTCGACGATGCGCGAAATCTTGTGCTCGATGATCACCAGGGTGACGCTCTTGCAGACCTCACGTACCAGTTCGAGCACCTCGGTGATCTCGCCGTCTCCCAGCCCGGCAAGCGGCTCGTCGAGCAGCAGCACCCGGGGATTCAGCGACAGCGACATCGCGATCTCGAGCCGGCGCTTGTCGCCGTAGGAAAGCGTTGAGGTCGGGGCAGAGGCGAGGTGGGCGATGCCGACGCGCTGGAGCGCCGCCAGGCACGCGTCCTCGACCTCCACGGAGTGGGCCTTGGCGAACAGGAACCGCCACGGCTTCATCGCCCCCTCCCGAAAACGAAGGACCGAAAGGATCAGGTTCTCGATCACGGAAAGGCTGCCGAACACGGAAACCAGCTGGAAGGTGCGGACGATTCCGAGGGCGACCCGTTGGTGAGCGTCGAGGCGCGTCACGTCTCGGCCGCGAAACTCAATCCTCCCCTGGGTAGGAGCGTACAGCCCCGTCATCAGGTTGAAGAACGTCGACTTGCCGGCGCCGTTGGGACCGATGATGCCGGCGACCTCTCCCTCCCGGAGCACATAATCGACGTCGGTCACCGCCGAGAAGGCGCCGAACCTTTTCGAGACGCCCACGGCGCGCAGGATCGCATCATCCGACACTGGCCGTTCCCCCGTGTGTTGGTTCCGGTCCGGAATGGCCGGAAAGGCTGGGGCGGGGAGGCCCCGCGGGGGCCTCCCCGCCAGACGTCTCAGTAGCCGAGCGACTTCAGAGACGGCAGGTAGTCGTCACCCGAGTAGACCCCGATCACCTTGACGAGGTCCCATTTGGGGTCGGACCGTTCCGCCGGTCCCTTCCCGACCACCACGAACGCGTTGTACTTGAAGTTCGGCTGATGGTCGGCCCGCCACGTGGCCGGACCCTTCATGGTCTTGAAGTCCGGCTTGGCCGCCACCGCCGCGGCGACCTTCTCGGGTTCGCTGGACTGCGCGTTGCCGAGAGCCCGCAGTGCTTCCAGGGTTCCCGTATAGGCCATCGCCGAGTACGGGTCGGGCGGATAGCCGAAGGCCTTGCGGAACTTCTCGGTGAAGGCCTTGGAGGAGGCCGCGACGTCCTTGTCCTCGAACGTGCCCAGGTCGTGGTACCAGCTCATTAGCGAATAGACGCCTTCCATCGCCTCGGCGGGCACGCCGCTGCCGAAGGCGTTGGTCATCCAGTCGAACCAGATCCTGGTGTTCTTCTTGAGGCCGGTCTCGTAGGCCTGCTTGAGGACGTTGATGGCGTCGGTACCCCAGTGCGCCAGCATGACGATGTCCGGCTTCATCTCGGCCACCTTCAGCAGGTAGCTGGTGAAGTCGCTGGTGCCGACCGGGGATTCCAGGTACTGCGCGGTGATGCCGCGGGCTTCGAGCGCCGCCTTGGCGCCCCGCCACTGATCCTGCCCGAAGGCGTACGCGGGACCGAAGAACGCGACCTTCTTGTAGCCGAGCTTGTCGACGATGTAGGCGGCGCTGCCGTAGCCGGCCGAATATGCGCAGCCGTGCACGGCGAAGGCGGTCGGCGCCATCTCGTCCTTCTCGAACGTCTTCAACGCGATGACGTTGACCGGGAAGTAGGCGATCGGCGTCTTCTTGACCTGCTCGTTGAGGGCGCCGGTGATCGAGGCCAAGGTCTGGCCGACGACGACGTCGACCTTGTCGTTGTTGATCAACTCGCGGAAACGGCGGATCGCAACGTCCGGCTTGGTTTCGTCGTCCTTGGAAACGTACTCGACCTTCACCTTGGCGCCGCCCCAGGTTACACCACCCGCCGCGTTGACCTCCTCGATCGCCAGCTTGGCCCCGTCGAGCTGAAGCGGCCCGATGGGAGAGGCGACTCCGGTCAGGCCGAACAGAAGGCCGACCTTGATCTTGTCGGGCGGTGCCGCATTTGCCACGGAAGCCGCGACTGCAAGGGCAAGCGCCATTGTCGCGATGCGAGTCGTATGCATGCTCGTCATGGTATTCCTCCCTCCGAGATTTGCACTCCTTTGACTGTGCCGAGAGGGCGTCCGGGCTAGGCCAGGGACGCCACGAACTCGGCACCCGTCATCACCGTGCCGATGCGGGGGAAGATCACTTCTTCGGCGTATTTCTGCTCCCGCTCGGTATCGGTGCCGGTGCAGTCCGACAGCACGATCACGCGATAGCCGAGGTCGTAGGCCGAGCGCGCCGACGACTCGACGCACCAGTTGGTGTGGAACCCGGCAAAGGCGACGTATTCGATCTCGTTGGCCCGCAACAGGTAGTTGAGCGGGGTCGAATGGAAGGCGTCGAGGGTCATCTTGCCGCGCACCACGACATCGCCCTTCTGCGGCGTCAGCTGCTTGATGATCTCGGGCCCGGGAGTGCCGGCCACCCATGCGCCGGTGCCCCAGTCCGCCTTCATCTCCATCTCGATGCCGCGCAGCCCGGCGCACCCCGGACCGCCGGGTTTCAGCTCGGGGAACCCGGGCTGGAAGGCTTCGAACGGGCAGAAGAAGATCTTTGCCTTGCCGCGGGCGCCCTTCAGAAGATTCTGAAGGTTGCCGATCACGTTGCGCGCCTTCAGCTGCTCGGCGATGTACTGGTACATGGTCCCGCCTGGCGTGAGGAAATCGTTCTGCGCTTCGATGAGAACGATCGCTGCTTTACTGGCTGGGATTTTCATGACGACGTTCCTTTTCTTGCTGACTACCCAAACACGCTACCGCTAAACCGCCATCTTCTCCGGCATCGCGCTCTCGTTGGACTGGCTGGTGATGAGGTCGATCATCCGGCGGTTGTGGCGCAGGAAGACGGCCTCGGCTTGGGCCGGGTCGTGGGCTTTGAACGCCTGATAGAGCGCCAGGTGATCCTCGTAGAGTTGCGGCAGGATCGAGCCGGTCCGCAGGCTCATCGGCCGCATCTTGTGGCGCACCGAATCGAGCATCTCCTTGAGCACGGGGTTGCCGCTCTCCTCGTAGACGACCGCGTGGAAGTCAAAATCGAGCCGGGAATAGACGAGCAGGTCCCGGGCCTCCACCGAGGCTTTCTGCCGTTCCAGGATCCCTTCCATCTTCGCCAAGGCCTGGTCGCTGATCAGCTGCGCCGCCGCTTTGGCGGCGAGTCCCTCGAGGACCTCGCGGACGGCGTAAAGGTAGAGCGCCTTCTGCAGCGATAGCTCGGCCATGAACACCCCGCGGTTGGGAATGTTCTCCAGCAGGCCTTCTTGCTGCAGCCGGCGAACCGCCTCCCATACCGGGGTCCGGCTGACGCCGAGTTCCTTGGTGATCTCCTCGACGTTGACGCGCGCTCCGGGGGAGAACCGGTGGTCGCAGATCATGCCCTTCAGGACCGTGTAGACCTGATCGCTGAGACTGACCGTCTTGAGCATGGAGTCCTCTGGTTGGGTGGGTGTGAGAAACGCTACCCCATCCGGCGGGCAGCGGCAACGAAAATTTCATGAAATATGAAGTATGAATCATGAAGCACGATTCATGAAGGCCTTCCCGGCCCCGCCCGGAATTTGCCCTTGCCTTAGTGTGACGATTTTCGTATTCATCATACTCAGTGCCACCGTAACGAGAAGCAAGGTCATCCATGAATCACGACGCAGCCGCCGGAAGCCTTCCGGCGGAACGGGGAAACGTGCGCCTGAAGGCCAGCATCGCGAGCATGTGGAGCGACCGCTCCGCCGTGTACGACAATGATTTCGGCCACGGCTTCTGCGACGACCGCCATCGCCAGTTGTGGCGCGAGGCTCTGGCCCGCAACGCCGAGCCGCGTCCGGGCCTGCGCGTGCTCGACGTCGGCTGCGGGACGGGTTTCCTGTCGGTTCAGCTTGCCGATCTCGGCTGCACGGTCACCGGCATCGATCTCGCGCCCGACATGCTGTCCCGCGCCCGGGAGAAAGCCGCGGCAGCCGGTGTGGCGGTCGACTTCCGGCCCGGCGATGCCGAGGCGCCGCCGTTCCCGGACGCCAGCTTCGACCTCATCGTCTGCCGGCACGTGGTGTGGACGCTGCCCGATCCTGCCGCCGCGTTTGGCGAGTGGCACCGCCTGCTGGTTCCGGAGGGGCGGGTGATGCCGGTCGAGGGCTGCTGGACCCCGCGTACCCTCGGCGAACGACTGCGCAACCGAGCGGCCGCCGTCCTCGAAGCCCTGGTCCCGACGCCGGGCCACGATCGCCAGTGGGCGAGGACGTATCCGGCCTCCGCCGCCGATCTGCCGTTCTTCGGAGGCACGCCGGCGGAGGCGCTGTCGGAAGCGCTGACGCAGGCCGGCTTTTCGTTCCTCCGCCTGGACCCGCTGTCCGACATCATCCGGCACGAGCGCGCCTGCGCCCCGCTGGGCCGCAAGCTCCTGTACGGGCCGGGGCGGCGGTACATCCTCGTTGCCCGCAAAGGAACGCGATGATGACAAGTCCGCACCTGCGGCCGCTCGCGGCCGCCGTGCTCGCTGCATCTCTCGCCCTGCCGCTGCAGGCCGCAGCAGCCGATCCCGCCGACACCCTGCGCGCGGCGGACATGTGGGAGATCGACAACCTCGACCCTGCCCGTTCGGGCACCTTCGTCAAGGAGAAGGCGATGGTGGTCGAGTCCCTGGTCGAGGCCAGCCCCGACTTCTCGCTGCGACCCGGCCTCGCCGCCTCGTGGGAACGCACGGGGGACCGGGAATGGACGTTCCGGCTGCGCGAGGGCGTAACTTTCCATGACGGCACGCCCCTGACGGCCGAGGCCGTCGTCGCCAGCATCGACCGGGCCTTCAAGGTGACGCCCACCCTGAAGACCATGCCGCAGATCGATGCCGTCACGGTCGCCGGCCCGCTATCGGTCCGCGTCACTACCCTGGTCCCCTCGGCCATGCTGCCGGCAACCATGGTGCAGGCCAACCTGGCGATCGCGGCGGCTTCCTCCGAGACCACGGCGGAAGGCACCATCGTCAACCCGGTGGGCACCGGCCCCTACAAGGTCGAATCCTGGAGGCGGGCCGAAAAGACGCTGCATCTGGCCCGCAACGACGCCTACTGGGGCGAACGTCCGGCGATCGCGCACATCGTCTTCCGCGGCATTCCCGACCCTTCGACGCGGTCGCTGGAGATCCAGAAGGGCGACGTCGATTTCGTGCCCGACGTGCCCTACGGCGATCTCGACATGCTGGCGCGCAAGGGCTTCCAGGCCTCACGTCACGTCACGGCACGGGTCTACCAGCTCGACTTCGGCTCGCTGAAGGGTTCTCCCTATGCGGATGCGCGGGTACGGCACGCCATCAGCCACGCCATCGACCGCAAGGCGATCGTGGACAAGGTCCTGTTCGGCATGGGCGCCCCGTCGGCCGGCCCGTTCACCAATGGCATGTCCTTCGCCGCCCCCGGTATCGCGGTTCCGGCCTACGACGTGGCCAAGGCCAAGGCGCTGCTCGACCAAGCCGGCTGGATCGAGAAGGGCGGCGTCCGCGTGAAAGACGGCGAGCCGTTCGAGGTCGTCCTCTACACCTATCCGCAGCGGCCCGGCCTGCCGCCCATCGCGACTGCCCTGCAGGGCATGCTGGCCCGGGTCGGCATCAAGGCGGCGGTCAAGCTGCTCGATTCCGCCGCCATCCCCAAGGCGCAGCGGCCCCGGGACATGCGGCTGATCGCGCTGACGACCGCGATGTTCCCTGACCCCGACTTCTTCCTGCGGCGGAACTACCACTCCGCCGGCGCCAACAATACCTGGGGCTATGCCGACCCCGGGGTCGATCGCCTGCTCGACGCCGCGGCCTCGGCAAATGATCCGGCGGCGCGCAAGGCCGCATACGACGAGGTGCAGAGGATCGCCGCCCGCGACCAGCCGACGGTGCTGGTCAGCTACTACGGCGTCAACATCGTCATGAAGCCGGCTGTGAAGGGCTTCGTGTTCAACCCGGTCGCCCACGACTACATGCTCGGCACCGGCCTGCGGCTGGAGCGCTAGGAGGATCCCGGTCCCGCCCCGCTCCGGGGCGGGGACCGGGTACGATCGCCGATGACGATTGCGCTGTTCCTTTTCCGCCGATTGGGCATGGCGGCCGCCACGGTCGTGTTCGCGACCGCGCTGACCTTCGTGCTGACCCATCTCGCCCCGGGCGACGCGGCCGAGATCATCCTCAGCCGGGTCTTCATCGGCGACCCCGAGACGGCGGGGGCGCGGAGCGACCTTGCCGTCGTGGCCACTCGCTTCGGCCTCGACAACCCGCTGGCGCTCCAGTACCTGGAATGGGCCCGCAACGCCGTCCACGGCGATTTCGGCGTCTCGATCGCCAGCGGCATGCCGGTCGCCGACGAGATCGCCGAGCGGCTGGGGCCGACGGCGGTTCTCGCCCTCGCCTCGACGGTGGCGGCGCTGGCCGTCACGGCAGGACTGGTCGCCGCCGTGCGCCTGGTGCCGAGGACCCGGCTGGCGGTGGACGCGGCCGCGGTGGCGTCGGTGTCGATCCCCAACTTCTACCTGGGCCTCGTGCTGGTGCTGGTGTTCTCGCTTGGGCTCGATCTGCTGCCGGTATCGGGGGCCGGATCGTGGCGCCACTATGTCCTGCCCGCCGCGGTGCTGGCGCTGGGGCAGTTCGGCTACTTCACCGCCTTGATGAACGCCAGCCTGCGCGACGCGGACGGTCAGCTCTACGTGCTGACGGCGCGGGCCAAGGGACTGCCGCCGCACGAGGTGTTCCGCCGCCACGTGCTGCGCAACGCGATCGTGCCGGTGGTCCCCTACGTGGCGCTTCAGGTCGCGTTCCTGTTCGGCGGCGTGGTGGTGATCGAGCGTCTGTTTTCGCTGCCCGGCCTGGGCGGCTATCTGGTCGACGCCCTCGACGTGCGCAACGCACCGGCGCTCCTGGCCGCCATCGCGGTGGTCGCGGTGTTCGTATCGGTGGCCAACCTGACGGGCGATCTCCTGCTGTACGCGCTCGATCCCCGCGTCCGCTTCTCGGGACGGGGATGACGGCCATGCGCCTCTCGGTCCCCTCTTTCCTTGTCGTGCTCGGCACCATCCTCCTGGTTCCGGTTGCGGTGGGCCTGTTCCGGGACCCCACCGGGATCTCGCTGGCCGACGCGCTCATCGCCCCGTCTCCGGCCTTTCCGTTCGGGGCCGACCACATGGGCCGCGACGTGCTGGCCAGGATCGCCTACGGCTTCCTGTGGGATTCCGGTCTTTCGGTGACGATCGTCGCCGCCTCGCTCGCCCTCGGCGTCGGCCTCGGCCTGGCCGGCGGCTACCTGGGCGGCGCCTTCGACGGCGCCCTCACCATCGTCATGGACTTGCTGGTGGCGCTGCCGCATCTGGTGCTCGCGATTGTCCTCATGGCCTATTTCGACCAGGGGCCGGTCGCGCTGGCGGTGGCCTTGACGCTGCCCGGGTGGGTCAAGTACGCCCGTCTCGCCAGGGCGCGGGCCGCGGCGTTGCGCGAAGCTGACTTCATCCTGATGGAGCGGGTGGTCGGCGCCGGGCCGTTGCGCATCCTGCTTCGCCACATGGTGCCGAACGTACTGCCGCCTCTGGCCGGCCTTGCCGCGCTGCATCTCGGGCACACCGTCCTCAACGTCGCCGCGCTCGGCTTTCTCGGCCTCGGCCTCCAGCCCCCGACCCCGGAGTGGGGCGGGATGATCCTGGAATCGCGGCCGTACCTGTACCAGGCGCCGTGGCTCGCCATCACCCCTGGCTGCTTCGTGTTCCTGTTCATGATGATCTTCACGCTGCTCGCCGCCCGCCTGGAAGCGCGGGCCGGGGAAGGCGAGCGGGAGGATGCCCATGCCGCCGCTTGACCACGGAACCCCGCCCCTGCTGGACATCGACGCCGTCACCGTGCGCATCCCCGACGCCGGCCGTTCGTTCCTACCCGTCCGCGGCGCGAGCCTGGAGCTGCGGCCCGGCGAGACGCTGGCGGTGATCGGCGAGTCCGGATCCGGCAAGTCGATGCTCGGCCTCGCCGTGGTCCGCCTCCTTCCCGGCCGTGCCGAGGTGGCCGGCGGGATCCGCTTCGGCGGCCGCGACATCCTGTCACTCGACGAGGACGAGATGGCGGCGATCCGCGGCCGCGGCATCGCCTTCGTGCCGCAGGGCGCGGGGCTGGCGCTCAACCCCTGCATGCGCGCCGTCCGCCAGGTCGAGGAGGTCCTTGAGCGCGACGGCGAGGCCGGAACGGCACGGCAGGAAGCGCGGCTGCTGATGGCGCGCCTCGGCCTCGAAGGCGCGGCGGGACGGATGTATCCGCACCAGCTTTCGGGAGGCATGCGGCAGCGCCTGCTGCTGGCGATGGGACTCACCTGCAGGCCCCGCCTCCTGATCGCCGACGAGCCGACCAAGGGCATCGATTCCCGGCGGGTGGAGGACGTGATCGCGCTGTTCCGCGGCATCCGTGCCGATCGCCCCGAGCTGGCGATGATGGTGATCACCCACGATCTCCGCTTCGCCCGCGCGGTCGCGGACCGGGTCGCCGTCATGTATGCCGGCGACGTCGTCGAGGAGGCGCCGGCCGGCCGGTTCTTCGCGGCGCCGCGCCATCCCTATTCGCAGGGACTGCTGGGAGCGATGCCGGAGTTCGGCCTCAATCCCATTCCCGGCGCTTCCCCGCCGGTGGACGCGCTGGTTGAGGGCTGCGCCTTCGCCCCCCGCTGCCGCTCCGCCCTGCCCGAGTGCCGCACGGCAAGGCCGCCGCGCGTCGCGCACGACGGCGCCCTGGTCGCCTGCCGCCGTCCATGATCGTCCTCGAAGGCGTCGGCCTCAGCTATCCGGGAGGGTTGTTCGGCGGCGCGCCGAAGCCCGTGCTCGAGAACGTCGACTGGGTCCTTCCCGAGGGACGCGTGTTCGGACTGCTCGGACCCTCGGGGGCCGGCAAGTCGTCGCTGGCGAAGCTGATCCTCGGCCTGGTCGCGCCCACCACGGGCCGGGTCCGCATCGGCGGCCGGGATTGGCGCGCGCAGCGCGGCACCGTGCTGCGCGCCATGCGCCGTCTCGTCCAGTACGTGCCCCAGCACCCCGAGGCGGCATTCAATCCGCGGCTCAGCCTCGGCGCCGCGATGCGCGAGCTGTTCCGGCTCCACGATCTCTGTCCCGGCGAACGGCGCGAAGCCCAACTGGGTGCCGCGCTCGACCGGGTCGGGCTGGATCGTGCCCTGCTGACCCGGTTCCCGCGCCAGGTTTCCGGTGGCGAGATCCAGCGACTGTCGCTCGCCCGCGCCTTGCTGCTCGAACCGCGCTATCTCGTTCTCGACGAGGCCACCGCGATGCTCGATGTCTCGATCCAGGCCCGCATCATGCGTCTGGTCCTCGAGGTCGCGGCGGAACGCGGCATGGGGGTGCTGGTGATCACCCATGACATCCATCTCGCCCATGCCGCCTGCGAAGCGGTCTACACTTGCGAGAACCGGGGAGTGCATGTCCTCCCCGGCCTTGTGCAGCAGCAGCCGGCGGGATAGTTCCCGGATCCGGCGAGTGCGGTCCATGGTCGTACGACCTGCTCGATACCATCCTTGACAGGGCGGGCGGAAAAGGCGTGGAATATTTCCGCGTACCGCGAAAAATCGCGGAGACTAGGGAGGAGCCAAATGTTCCGAGCGATCCAGGCGCAGCTTTCGCGCTGCGCGCCGTTGTTCTGCATTGCGTTCGCGGCTTCGGTGGCTTCGGCCAGCGCCGAAACCACCGTGCGGATGATGCATGTCGACCCCAATCCCAAGAACGTCGCGGTCTGGCGCGAGATCGCCGACCAGTTCGAGGCGTCGCACCCGGGCACCAAGGTCAAGCTGGAATACCTCGAGAACGAGGCGTTCAAGGCCAAGCTGCCGACGCTGCTGCAGTCCAAGGATGCCCCCGACCTGTTCTACAGCTGGTCGGGCGGCGTGCTGAAGGCGCAGGCGGAAGCCGGCGTCGTCAAGGACCTGTCGAAGGAGATGCAGGCCAACGGCGGCGCCTGGGCCAAAAGCTATGTCCCGGCCGCGATGAACGGCGTCACCATCAACGGCAAGCCGATGTGCGTGCCGTTCAAGCTGAGCGTCATCGGCTTCTTCTACAACAAGGCGCTGTTCAAGAAGGCGGGCGTCGACGCCGAGGCCATCGCCACCTGGGACGATCTGACCGCCGCCGTCAAGAAGCTCAAGGCCGCGGGCGTCACCCCGATCTCGGTCGGCGCCGGCGACAAGTGGCCGCTGCACTTCTACTGGTCGTACCTGGCCCTGCGCCTCGGCGGCGAGGAGGCGTTCGCCGCCGCCAAGGCCGGCAAGGACGGGGGCTTCACCGCCAAGCCGTTCGTCCAGGCCAGCACGATGGTGCAGGAGTTCGGCAAGCTCGAACCCTTCCAGCCCGGCTACCTCGGCACCAAGTGGCTGGACTCGCTCGGCATGTTCGCCGACCAGCGGGCGGCAATGCTGCTCACCTTCGACGATTCCGCGAAGCGCCAGGTGGCGGTCGCCGCCGACGGCAAGGGCATCCCGCTCGACGATCTCGGCGTCTTCCCCTTCCCCTCGGTGAAGGGCGGCAAGGGCGACGGCGCCACCTTCGGCGGCGTCAACTGCTGGGCGGTCTCCCGCAACGCCTCGCCCGAGGCGCTGGAGTTCGCCAAGTTCCTGACCGGCAAGGAGGCCGAGCAGAAGATGGCCGAAGCCGGCATGATCATCCCGGCCGCGGCCGGCGCCGACGTCGGCATCAAGGATCCGTTCATGAAGCTGTTCGCGGGCCGGCTGGCGAAGTCGCCGTTCCACCAGATCTACCTCGACCAGGATCTCGGGCCGTCGGTCGGCCGCGTGGTCAACGACGTCACCGTCGAGGTGGTCTCGGGGGCGATGACGCCGGAGAAGGCGGTCAAGCAGATCCAGGAAGCCTTCGAACTCGAAAAGTGATGTCCGGAAGTCCGCTCCGCAAGGAACGGCCGGAGGGCGCGTCGAGCCCCGTCCTGGGGTGGCCGAAGCGCCCTCCGTCCCGGCCACGGCAGGCGTCGTGGCGCGTGGCCGCTTGGCGCAGCAGCGGCGGCAACCTGGGCCGCACTTGGCCCGTCATCGTGCTGTTCCTGCCGCCGGCGCTGCTGCTGTTCACGATGTTCGTCATCCTGCCGATGGGCGAGGCCGGCTGGTACAGCCTGTTCCGGTGGAGCGGCTACGGTCCGCCGACCGAGTTCGTGGGCTTGCGCAACTTCGCGATCCTGCTCGGCAATTCCGCCTTCCGGACCGCGCTGACGAACAATGCCCTGATCATCCTCGTCTCGCTGGCCCTGCAGCTGCCGCTGGCGATGTGGACGGCGATGCTGCTGTCGCACCGCATCAGGGGGACCGTCACCTTCCGCCTCGTGTTCTTCCTTCCCTACGTGCTGGCAGACGTGGCCGCCGGCCTGATCTGGCGCTTCGTCTACGACGGCGACTACGGCCTGATCGCCGCGCTTGCCGGGTTTCTCGGCTTCGGCCCGGTCTACGTGCTCGCCGACCGCGACATCGCGATCTATGCCGTGCTGGCGGTGGTCGTGTGGAAGTACTTCGGCTTCCACATGATGCTGTTCATCGCCGGGCTGCAGGCGATCGACAACTCGTACTACGAGGCGGCAGACCTCGACGGGGCGACCGGCTGGCAGAAGTTCCGCTACGTCACCCTGCCGCTGCTCGGGCCCACGGTACGGCTGTCGGTGTTCTTCGCCGTGATCGGATCGCTGCAGCTGTTCGACCTCGTGATGCCGCTCACCGGGGGCGGACCTTCGGATTCCACCCAGACCCTGGTGACCTTCCTCTACACCTACGGCGTCACCCGCATGCGGGTCGGGTTCGGCAGCGCGGTCGGGGTCGTGCTGTTCGTCATCTGCATCGTCCTCGCCTTCACCTACAAGCGGATCCTGATGCGCCATGACTGAGACCCGGCAAGGTGCGAGCTATGCCGACACCCGGCGCCGGCCCGGGTTCGTCGCTGCGCTCTACATCTACACGTCCCTGTTCGTGGTCGCCGCGATCGTGCTCATACCCCTGGTGACGACGGCGCTCGGCGGCTTCAAGACGCTGGGCGAGCTGAGGGTCAACCCGTTCGGTCTGCCCACGGACTGGCAGTGGGCGAACTACTGGGACATCCTCGTCAGCGCCCGCTACTGGCAGATGCTGGGCAACTCCCTTCTGATCGCCGTCCTCACGGTCTTCCTCACCCTGGCGGTGGCCTCCATGGCCGCCTTCACGCTCGCCCACGTCCACTTCTTCGGCAACCGGTTCCTGATGAACTACTTCCTGCTCGGGTTGATGTTCCCGATCGCGACGGCGATCCTGCCTCTGTTCATCCGCATCCGTGATCTCGACCTGCTCGACAGCTACATGGGCGTGGTGCTGCCGCAGGTGGCCTTCGGGCTGGGGATGAGCATCCTGTTGCTGCGCAACTTCTTCCGCAACGTGCCGCGCGAGCTGTTCGAGGCGGCCTTCGTCGACGGCAGCGGCTACATCCGGTTCTTCTGGTACATCACCCTGCCCCTGTCCCGCCCGATCCTGGCGACCGTCGGCATCATCGCCTTCGTCCACAGCTGGAACAGCTACATCGTGCCCCTGATCATGCTGAACAGCCAGGACAAGTACCCGTGGCCGCTGGGCATCATGATCTACCAGGGCGAGTTCTCGACCGACTGGCAGCTGGTGCTCGCCTTCATCACCCTGACGATCATGCCGACCGTCATTGTCTTCTTCGCCGCCCAGAAGCACATCGTCGCCGGGCTGACCGCCGGGGCCGTCAAGGCGTGAGCGGGAGGCCGCGATGAAGGTCGCCGATCCGGAGCTGATGCGGGCGATCAACCGCTATCACGTGATGGACGCGATCAGGCGCTGCGGCCCGATCTCGCGCACCGAGATCTGCGCCAAGACCGAGCTCAGCTCGACCACCGTCTCGGCGATCACCGCCGCCCTGCTGGAGGACAAGCTGGTGATCCCGCGGCCGACCGGCAGCATTCGCAACCCGGCCCGGGGGCGGCCGCGCGTCATGCTCGACATCAACCCCGACGCCGCCCGCGTGGTCGGGGTCAAGATCGCGCCGCAGGGGATCGTCCTGGTCGTCACCGACTTCAAGGGCGAGGAGGTCGCCGGCGCCAGCATCCCGGTCCGCATCGACCGCCAGCCCGCCGCGGTCGTCGCCGACCTCATCGCGGACGGGGTCAAGCGCTGCGTCACCGACGCGGGCGGCTGGCTGCGCGACGCAAAAAGCCTGTGCGTCGCGCTGCCCGGCGTCATCGAGCACGGTGGCGGGCTTGTCCGCACCAGCCCCGTGCTCGACGAGACGGACATTCCGCTGGGGCAGGTCCTGACCCGGCGGCTCGGCCTGCCGGTCATCGTCGAAAGCGCCGCCAATGCGGCGGCGGTGGCCGAGCACTGGTATCGCCGGTGCGGCGACCTCGACGATTTCGTCGTCGTCGCGATCGAGCGTTCCGTCGACATCGGCGTGATGCACGGGGGCCAGCTGCTGCGCGGCACCCGCGGCATCAGCTTCGCCGCGGGCAGCATGGTGGCGGCCGCCGGCATGGGCGCGCAAGGCGATCTGCGCAGGGTCGACGCGTACGCCCCCGGCAACTTGATTCGCGAAGCCCTCGGGCACGACCCCGAGGACCTCGCCAGCGTCGGCCAGGGGATGGAGCGCGTGCGCGCCCTGATCGAGGCCGGCGACGACGATCTCAGGATCGCGGTGGAGCAGTCCGCCGAGGTGCTGGGGCAGGCGATCGCCAGCGTGATCGCCCTGTTCGCGCCCCCCCGCATCGTCCTGATCGGCCGCGCCCTCGATCTCGGCGACCATCTTCTCGCCCCCTTGCGGCGGTCGCTGTCGCGCGCCGTGCCGGCGTCGCTCGCCGACGTCACGCGACTCGTCGTCGACGACATCGGCGACACCGACTGGGCGCGCGGCGCCGCCGGCGCCGCATTGCGCGAGCTGTACGGCTCTCCCTGGAGCACCACCGGGCCGGTCCCGGTGCGGGCCGGCTGAAGGCGGAAAGGAGCACACCATGGCGGGAGTGGGAATCGGCGTCATCGGCTGCGGCAACATCTCGGGTGCCTACCTGAAGGCGGCGCGGGACTTCCCCATCCTCGACATCCGCGGCGTCGCCGACCTGCTGCCGGACGCCGCCGAGGCGAAAGCGCGGGAGTTCGGGCTGCGGGCGCTCGGCGTCGAGGCCCTGCTCGACGACGCGCAAATCGAGATCGTCCTCAACCTCACCACGCCCAAGGCCCACGTCGAAGTCGGGCTGCGGGCGCTGCGGGCGGGCAAGCACGTCTATTCCGAGAAGCCCCTGGCGGTCCGCTTCGCCGACGGCAGGTCCCTGCTCGAGGAGGCGCGCGCCAGGGGCCTGCGGGTCGGCTGCGCGCCCGACACCTTCCTCGGCGGCAGCCACCAGAGATGCCGCCACCTCGTCGACGCCGGCGCCCTCGGGCAGGTGGTCGGCGGCACCGCGTTCTTCATGGGTGCCGGCCACGAACGCTGGCACCCCAACCCGGCCTTCTACTATCAGCAGGGCGGCGGCCCGATGCTGGACATGGGCCCCTACTACATCACCGATCTCGTCAACCTGCTGGGGCCGGTGAAAAGCGTGTTCGGCGCCGCCACCTGCACGCGATCCCGCCGCCCCATCCTCAGCGAACCCTTGCGCGGCCGGATCATCGAGGTCGAGGTGCCGACCCACATCGCAGGCGTGATGGAGTTCGCGAACGGTGCCGTGGTGCAGATCGCGACCAGCTTCGACGTGCCGGGCCACAAGCATCTGCCGCTCGAGCTGTACGGCACCGAGGCGAGCCTGATCGTCCCCGATCCCAACCGCTTCGACGGCGAGATCCAGCTGCTGAAGACCGGCGGGGAGTGGGAGCCGGTGCCGACCGACATGCCGTACGGCGACGGCAACTATCGCAGCATCGGGCTGGCCGACATGGCGCTGGCGCTGCGCCAGGGGCGGCCGCACCGGGCCGGCGGCGCGCTCGCGCTGCACGTGCTGGAGGTGATCGAGGCCTTCGTCGCCTCCGCGGACGCGGGACGCCGGATCGCCATCGAGACCCCGGTCGCCCGGCCGACGCCGTTGAGCGACAGCCTCGCCGGCGGGCGGCTGGGCTGAGGCCAGGGAGCCGTTGAGACATGGTATTCGCCCTCGTCCTGGGCTTGTCGAAGGATGAGAACGGCCGCTGAACCCCATGGTTCGACAGGCTCACCATAAGTTGCTTGGGACGCTCGTCGGTATGAGCATCAGAACGAAGGAAGGAACGTTTCATGCGGGAAGCCTTGATCGTGTGGGGCGGGTGGAGCGGCCACGAGCCGGAGCAGTGCGCCGCGATCGTCGCCGGCATGCTGAGGGAGGACGGCTTCCAGGTCTACGTCGAGAGCTCGACCGAGGCCTTCGCCGACCCGGCGATCCGCGACCTCAGCCTGATCGTGCCGATCTACACGATGTCGAAGATCGAGAAGGAGGAGGTGGCGAACCTGACCCAGGCGGTCGAGAACGGGGTCGGGCTGGCGGGTTTCCACGGCGGCATGTGCGACGCCTTCCGCGATTCCGTGGACTACCAGTTCATGTGCGGCGGCCAGTGGGTGGCCCATCCCGGCAAGATCGTCGACTTCTGGGTCGACGTCGCCAGGCCCGACGACCCGATCATGCAGGGGATCGCGCGCTTCCCCTACCGGTCCGAGCAGTACTACATGCACGTCGACCCCGCGATCGAGATCCTGGCCACCACCACCTTCTCGGGCGAGCACGCCTGGTGGATCGAAGGCGTGGTGATGCCCGTGGCGTGGAAGCACCGCTACGGCAAGGGCCGGGTGTTCTACCAGGCACTGGGCCACGTCGCCGCCGAGTTCGAGGTCCCCGAGATGCGCACCATGCTCCGCCGCGGCATGAACTGGGCGGCGCGGGAGGGGTGACCCGACGCTCTCTCGCCCCGCGGGAGAGGAAGGAACTGCGATCGCCTGGGCGCGGGAGGGTGAGGGTTTCGCGCCCCACCGGCGCCGCCGACGCCCCGTGATGTCAGCTGCCTGCGCGATGCGAAGGGGGCGGAATGGGGCCGGTTTCGAAATGGCCGCTGTTGAACGCGTAACTCGGCAAGCGGACACAACCGCCGACAGGGCTTAAGGCCTATCTCGTACGAAGCTGTCGGGACAGTCGTCTGAGCCCAGATGACGGGCGCAGTAGTCCGATTGAGCGACCCAAGGCTCAAGGACACTCGGGAAGGGATAGGAGATTGTTGGGCTCTTCGCCGTCCGCGGTCGTCTTCAGATACTTGTGCCCATACCTGCTCACAGCGACGATCACATCGACGGTGCGGCCGTTGCGGGTAACGTAGAAGCTCCACTCCCCGCGTTCGATGCCGGAAATCGCATCCGGCTGACTCAGCTTCCAGCGCGTGTTGTCGTGGTTCACACCACCGATGTTGATGATGCGCTCGTGGATGTTCATGCGGTCGGACTTGTTGATGCAGCGGATTTCGTGGCGGTACGCCATCATTGGGCTCCTTCAGTTGCAGGTGTATTCGCGCCAGGGATGGCGTGAGGGGGCACCGGTGACAGGAAGCGGGTGAGGTTGGGCCGGCCGTACCAATTCGGTCGCCCGGGCGAATCCTGGGCCATCAGAACGACGGGCAGACCCTGGAAGGTGATCTGGAAATTCGGACACGGCGCGGTCCGCCTCGAATCGGCGGTCGATGACGTGCTTTTTCACGAAGGCGATGGCGAAGGTTACGCCTTGTTCGGGGACTACCGCACCTTGAACGCGCATGATGGCATTCTCCATCGAGGAAGGGCCGCTGCCCCATCCCGGAACGCGGCCCACTCGATTTAGCCTTTCGGCGGAAAGGGGTCGTGACCATGGCTGTCGCGCTCGCGGATGCGACCGTTCTCGCCGTGGATCAGCAACTCCGACCCCTGGTTTTGCGCAATCTCGCGACCGCGCTCGATGGCCTCGCGCTGGGTCTCGTGGACCGATGTCACCCGGCTATTGCCGGCGCCGCGAACGGCCCAATCGTCTCCGTGAGGCACCACGTGCTGGTTCTTTCCGGACATACTCTCGTTCCTTTCGTATGTATCAACTAACGAATTGCACGATGTAGTATGATATAGTGAACGAGACGGCTGCTGTCAACACCCACGAACGTAATGGCGGAAACTGTTAGATTGACAGAACAAGACGCCATGTTTAAAGGCTGCCGGCGTTTTGACGCTCGCGATCAGCCACGGGAGGTGAACGTGTCATTGGCATCCAAACTCAAGGACTTGCGGCTTCGGAAAGGACAATCGCTTCAGCAGGTTGGCGATGCAGTCGGTGTCTCGAAGGCGCACATCTGGGAGCTTGAGCGAGGCAGCAGCACCAATCCCGGCCTTGAACTGCTAAAGAAGTTGGCGGAGCATTTCCGGGTAACGGTTGAGTTCCTGGCGGATGACGCCAAGGCCGCAGAGGGGGCCGCGTCCCTCCAGTTCTTCCGGGAGTTTGACGGCAAGCTGTCCGACAAGGATTGGGACACGCTGCGGGCCGTGGCAGAGCGCTTGGGGGAAAAGGACAAGAAATGAACGACGCGCTGTTGATGGACCTCGCCGACTGTGGATCGCCGCTAAAGATCGTCGCCTGCATCCTGAAACACCACGAGGCGTGGACGGCACCCGTGCCTATCGAGGATCTGGCCCGATCGGTCAACATCGTCGACATCAAGGAGTTGGAGGCGGACGGATTCGAGGGTGCCCTGACGACCGATGCGGACAAAAGGCGGGGCGTGATCCTGTATAAGGCTGGCACCGACCCGGGGCGGCGACGCTTCACGATTGCGCATGAGCTGGGTCATTTCCTGATCCCGTCCCACAAGGGGGATCAGCGATGCACAAGCGCCGGGATGCGGGAGCGCCGGATCGAGACCCCCGATCAGCGCAAGGAATCGGAAGCAAACGAGTTCGCAGCCGGAATCCTCATGCCCGCCCCATGGTTTCGCGCTGACCTTCGTCGCCTTGGCGACGCGGATGTTGCGCACGTCCAGGAGCTGAAGCACCGGTACAAGACCAGTTTGGAAGCGACGGCGAACCGCTACATTGAACTGACTGAAGACACCTGCGCGTTAGTGTTCTCCCATGACGGGACCATCCGCTACCCTCGTCCAACAAAGGGATTTCCTCGGCTTGGCGTAGGGAAGGGAGACCCCCTTCCGGCAGGCTGCGCGTCGCTCAAGGCTCCCGCCACGCCGCTGCGGGCCGCATCGCAATGGAGCGAGGTGGACGGCCGGACTTGGCTAGATCCCCGTGACGGGGGAGGGGTGCCGAAGGTCCTGGAACAAACCATGCGTCTAAAGGGTGGGTATCAGGTCACGCTGCTGTTCATCGAGCCGGGCGCATTGGAGGAAATCGACGAGGAGGAGGAAATCGAAGAGAGCTGGACGCCGCGATTCCATCGGTGACACGGATACGCCAAGTCGTTGGCGCCGCAGACGCGCGTCTATCAGAAGGAAGGCGGCGGCGCTATACGGTGTCCGCATTCGGAACGATTTCAAACCGTCGAGAACGTCTGCCATGGGCGCAACGCGGCCGTTCGTCGCTGCCAGCCACGAATGCCGGCTCTCGGGCACCAATCAGAACCTTCCGACGCACCTCGGCGATCAGGGCGCCTAGCCGGTGCCGGCAGCCGGGGTGGTCCCTCAGGCCGGCGCGCAGCCGTCCGGGGTGGCGCCGCCCGGTCGCAGGTAGCACGGCGATCCTACCGTCGTCGCGCGCATCTCTCCAGCGGCCTCCGGCGTCCTGTCGCGAGCGTCCTCGTGGAGGAGAACGGGCGTCCGGTCGCGGCCATCCGGCTGCTCCATAACCCCGTCTAGCCCCTTCTCGGCATTGCGCGGCCGTCCGCCGATGCGCTAAGAGCCGCCTGCGGACACGCCTGCGCATCGGCATGCTGTGGTGATCAAAACAGGCGGCCCTGTGCCTTCTCGTTCTCGGAAACCTCGTCGAGGCGAAGCACACCCAGCAGCTGCCAGACGTGCGGGCGCTTAGCCTGGTTGCCGACGGCGAAAGCCATTCCCTTCGCTGGGTATTCCACGTTGAAGACGTGGTCCATCCATTGGAGGACCTCCGCCTCCGTCTTCCCGCGCATGCACCCGTGGTAGAACATGGCGTGGGCTTCCCAGTCGCCGTTAGTGTAAGTGTGTTCGGCCTCGTCATCCCGGAAATAGAACCTAAACTCGTGGGGTGTAGGCTCGAGCGTTTCTAGTTGCTCATCGAGGAGCGAGCCCTGCCTAGCCGCTTTGGCGTAGGCATCGCGCTCCTCGACAAGCGCTTCGGCTGTCTTCGGTTTGTAGAAGAAGCGGGCGTCGCGCGGCCGGATCAAGGCCAATGACTGGCCTCGCCGGGAAGCTTCGCCGACGGATGGCAAAATTAACGGATCAAGCAGCCTCGACCGTTCCTTCCTCGGCATTTCACCAACGATTTGGATGCTGTTTTCTTCGACATTGCAGCTTTCGACGCGCTTATCCTGTTTCGGAGGCCTATACCGAAACCGTACAATCTCCCATCGCGAAAAGGCGCTTTCCCCGGCAAGGTGGCGGTAACGGATCGGGTACAAGCGCTTCCACTGACCAGCCGGGGTAACTCCGGCGCAGCAGACAGTCTCGCCGTATTTCTTGCTAGGCTGCGGCAGCGCTTTGACGAGGATTGTAACGCGGCAGTCGATGGGCGTTACGGACATATCTCTCCGGGCTATCACCGAACAGGTTGAACACCTCGAAGCCGTAGACCGCTAGTTCCTCCGCAACAATGGACCGATGGCAAGTCACAGGATCACGTTCGAAGCACAGCAGGCAAGTTGGCTTTTCCCCTGCCACTGCCGCAAGTTCCTTGAGAGATGACCGACTGTCCTCGGAATCAAGGTACGCTGTATAGATAGCACGGAATAGGTCGTGGTGTCCCGCGCGGGCTGCGTCTCTGCCGGGTTTCGGGTCGCCGAGCGGCTTGAAAGGATGATATTCGATACCCTCTGCTTCCAGGCGGGCTGACAGTGGCTTCCTGGAAAAGCTCCTCTTTCGCGAATGCGGCACGGCCCGCACGTCGGCTAGGCGCTCTATGCCCACGGCTTTCAGAGTGGCTACGAACCTCTCAATGTCTGTCCCCTCGTAGCCGATGGTGTACAGGATTCGCACGTCTGACTCCCTCTGTTCGCCGGACAAACTAAGCCTTCGTAGAGCATTCCCCATTTCAAGTGACGCAGCTTACACGCATCGCCTTTCCGTATGGTGAACAAGACTTTTCTGGAGCGGTCAAGGAAGCGAGACGGTGATCGCTTTGGGTCACTGTGGTCAAGAGAGCTGATTGACCGCCATGGCCGCAACCCTGCCGGCCGGCCCCGGACACGGCCGGGATCGTCCGTGCGGGTCCCGTCGTTGCGCGACGGCATTCCTGGCGCACAGTGAATTGCGTATTGTGTTCGCGGAGTCAGGGCTGCCCCTGTTCGCGAACCCGTTGGAGGCGTGATGGATCGACGTGCATCCGGTTTGAACGCTGAGTCGCCGTTGCCGGAAGGGTGTGCCGCATCGCGTGAGGGCGGCCGGGCGAGTGCTCCCCCGGCCCGGAAGATCGGCGCCGTCGTCTTCGACCTCGGCGGCGTGCTGATCGACTGGAACCCGCGCTACCTCTACCGGAAACTCTTCCCCGGCGACGAGGCCGGCATGGAGCGGTTCCTGACCGAGGTCTGCACCCCGGCGTGGAACGTCCGCCAGGATGCCGGGCGAAGCTGGGCCGAGGCCACGGCCTTGCTGCGGGCCGAGCATCCCGGGCAGGCCGAGCTGATCGATGCCTACCACCTGCGTTGGCCGGAGATGCTGGGCGGCCCGATCGAGGGCAGCGTCGACATCCTGCGCGAGCTGAAAGGGGCGGGAACGGCGCTTTACGCCCTCACCAACTGGTCGCACGAGACCTTCCCGGTCGCGATCGAAACTTATGATTTCCTGGCCTGTTTCGACGGCATCGTGGTCTCCGGCCGCGAACGGCTGATCAAACCCGATCCAGGCCTTTTCCGGATCCTGCTCGACCGCTACGGCCTTCGGGCCGGCGAGCTCGTGTTCATCGACGACAATGCCCGGAATGCCGAGGCCGCCGCCGCCATCGGGATGCACGCGATCCACTTCGTCGGCGCCGAAGCCCTGCGGGCGGAGCTGGCCCGGCTCGGCTTGCCGGTACGGGCGCGCGACAGGGAAGGGTCGACCGGACCGCGATAACCCCGATCTGCCGCCTTTGGTCAGGGGTCCGGAACCGTCGCCCTCTCCCGCGCCGTGGGAGAGGGCGTTCCGCGAAGATCACAGGTTCTCGTAGACGAAGTCGTCGAAGTCGGCGACCAGCCCGGTGCCCGAGAGGTCGTGGGCGGCCATGCCGATGAAGGTGCCGGTGAAGCTGCCGCGGAAGCCGCGCCCCGCCTCGTCCGACAGTACCGAGGCGTCGAGCGTCGGCCCGAGCGGCTGCCAGGGGCCGTCACCGGCGGCCCAGCGGAACTGCAGCACCACGCCGTCGATGTCGAGGCCGAGCCGGACCGGCCCCTCGGCCGGGATCGGCAGCGGCTCCGGCAGGGCGTAGGCGAGCGTGCCGTCGGGCCAGACGCCGTTGCAGCTGAGGATCGTCAGCGCCCGCCCGCCGCGGTCCCCTCCGGTCACCGCCAGGTAGTGGAACTTACAGCGGCCGTAATAGGCGATCAGCCCGGCCATCTGCTGGAAGCTCTCGGGCGCGACCTCGACGGTGGTTTCCGCCCGCATCCGGAACGCAGTCTGGCGGCGGGCGACCAGCGCCTGCTCGTAGAAGCTGCCGACGCCCTCGCGGCCGAACAGGCGGAGGTGGCCGGGCCGCTCGGTCAGGCTGAACAGGCGCTCCGGGTATGGCGTGCGCAGCCACTGGAAGGGGGCCGGCAGCTCGGGCTCGTCGAAGTCGAACCGGGTGGGCTCGGGCGCCGCAGGGGCGATTTCGGCGCCGCGCGGCGTCTCGACCTCGGCGAACGGCACCACGCCGCCGCCGGCCAGCCGCAGCCAGCCGTCCTCGTTCCACACCACCTTCTGGATCGCCGTCTCGCGCCCGAGGGGGCAGCGGCGAACGCCGGGAAGCGGGCGGCCGCACAGATGGACCAGGTAGAGCTCGCCCTGCGGCGTTTCGACCAGCGAGGCGTGCCCGGCCTTCTGCAGCGGCGCCTCGGGCGCGAACCGCGAGGTCAGCATGTGGCCGACGGGGTCGGTCTCGTAGGGACCTTCGATGGTCTTCGAGCGGGCCACGGTGACCGCATGGCCGTAGCCGGTGCCGCCCTCGGCGACCATCAGGTAGTACCAGCCGCCGCGCCGGTAGAGGTGCGGGCCCTCGGTGAAGTCGGCCGCGGTGCCGCGGTAGATATTGCGGGGCTCGCCGACCAGGCGGCGTTCGGCGGGCGAGTATTCCTGCAGCACGATGCCGGCGAAGGCGGTCGGGTTGCGGCGGTAGTCCCAGAGCTGGTTGACCAGCCACTTGCGCCCGTCCTCGTCATGGAACAGCGAAGGGTCGAAGCCGCTCTTGTTGAGAAACACGGGATCCGACCACGGCCCCTCGATCGCCGGCGCGGTGACCAGGTAGTTGTAGATGTCCCGCATGTCCCCGTCGCCGCGGCGCATGTCGGTGTAGATCAGCCAGAACAGGCCGTCGGCGTGACTGAGGCAGGGCGCCCAGACGCCGGCGGAATCGACCTCGCCCCGCATGTCGAGCTGGGCGGCCCGGTTCAACGGGCGCATCACCAGCCGCCAGTTGGCGAGATCGCGCGAGTGATGGATCTGGACCCCGGGATACCACTCGAAGGTCGACGTCGCGATGTAGTAGTCGTCGCCGACCCGGCAGATGGAGGGATCGGGGTTGAAGCCCGGCAGGATCGGATTGCGGATCGACGCCATGGTATCGTTCCTCCTCTGGCGTGTCGTTCCGGCCAGGATAGCGCCGGGAAGGCGGCCTCGGCCATAGGCTGAACGATCGTCGCGGGCGTTCGGGAGGGCCTTCGCGTCCCAAACGGGTGGACATCCCCGCCAAGCGGCCTATCTATAAGACAGCCGGCCTGTCCTGGGGGGGCGTGGTGATGGGGCGGCGACCCCTGCGTTTGCCGGATCGCGAGAAGCCTTCACAATCGACGTGATCCTTCCTGCCAAGAACAGAAACTGAAGGAGGGGCTGTGATCACCTTGTCCGAGGCGGCTCAAGGGCGCCATATCCGTTCTGCGTGGCGATTCGGCTCGTCCGAGCCCGTCTAGCACGCCATGAGGCTGTTCCTCAGACTAGCTCTGCCGCTGGTGCTGGCGCTGGGCGCCACCGGCTATCTGGTCGCCCCGCTGGTCGATCATCTGGTCGGACGCTGGTTCCAGCAGGACGTGGAGCTGCGTTCCCAGCTCGTCTTCAATGCGACCCGGGACTCGCTGGTCGGGCTCGCCCGGAGCGGCGCCCGCGCCGAAATGGAATCTCTCTTCCGGCGGGCGGCCGAAGACGAACGCCTGCTGGCGATGGGCCTGTGCAGCCCCGGAGGGACGCTCGAGGTCACCTCCGCCAACTGGCCCCGGCTGGTCGGATGCCCAGGCCTGGAAGGCACTGCCGATGCCGCCGCGGCGCCCTTCTACAAGGTCACGCGGCTGGCCGGAGGGCCGGTCCTGCTCGCCGCGTTCCCGCTCGCGGCAGGCGCGGAACGCCTCGGCACCGTGGTCGTCCTTCACGACCTCGGTTTCATGGAGCGACGAGGGATCGATACCCGGATCCTGCTCATCGTCCTTCTTGCCGGCGTAGGGCTGCTCTCGCTCGCCATCACGGTGGTCGTGGCGCGCTTCACCCTGCGCCGCTGGGCGACCTCGATCCGCGACATCCTGCGCTCGGGCACCGGCCAGCGGGCGCCGCGGGCCGGGCCCGAGATGGGACCCGTGGTCGGCGAGATCAGGCAGCTGCTGCGGGACCTCGACCTGTCCGGAGGCACGGTCGCCGGCATCCACGTCGACTGGTCCCCCGCCACCCTGCGCCGGGTCATCGACAGCGAACTGCCTGGGGCCGAGGTGATCGTGGTCTCCAACCGGGAGCCCTACATCCATCATCGCGGCGAGGACGGCTCGATTTCGATCCAGCGTCCGGCGAGCGGGCTCGTCACCGCGCTCGAGCCGATCACCAGGGCCTGCGGCGGAACCTGGATCGCGCACGGCAGCGGCAACGCCGACCGCGACGTCGTCGATCGCAAAGACCGTGTCGCAGTGCCGCCGGGAGCCCCTGCCTATTCGCTGCGCCGGGTCTGGCTGACCGAGGAGGAGGAGGAAGGCTACTACTACGGGTTCGCCAACGAGGGCCTATGGCCGCTGTGCCACATCTCGTTCGTCCGCCCGGCGTTTCGCGAGAGCGACTGGAGCTACTACGTGGCGGCCAATCGGAAGTTCGCGGACGCGGTGGTCGAGGAGGCCAAGACCGACGCCCCGATCGTGCTGGTGCAGGACTACCATTTCGCCCTGCTGCCGCGCATGGTCCGGGAGCGGCTTCCCAATGCGATCATCGTCAGCTTCTGGCACATCCCATGGCCGAACGCCGAGCTGTTCAGCATCTGCCCCTGGCGGGAGGAGATGCTGGACGGGTTGCTGGGGAGCTCGATCATCGGCTTTCACACCCGGTTCCACTGCAACAACTTCATCGAGACCGTCGACCGCTTCGTCGAATGCCATATCGACCGCGAGCATTCGAGCGTGTCGATCGCCGGCCACCCGACCCTGGTGCGAGCCTATCCGATCTCGATCGAATGGCCGCCGGAGCCGCTCGTCGACCAGCCGCCGGTCGAGGTCTGCCGAACCGCGGTCCGCAAGCGGTACGGGCTGAGCCCCGAAACCAGGCTCGGCGTCGGCGTCGAGCGCTTCGACTTCACCAAAGGCATTCCTGACCGGCTGCGGGCGGTCGAGCGCCTGTTCGAGAACCACCCCGAATGGATCGGCAGGTTCGTATTCCTGCAGGTGGCCGCGCCGACCCGCACCAGACTGCCCGCCTACCAGGCGATCCAGGCCGAGACCGCCGCCGTCGCCGCCGAGATCAACGAGCGGTTCGGCCGCGACGGCTACCAGCCGATCCTGCTGGTCCAGACTCACCACGAACCGCGGGAGGTCTACGAGCTTTTCCGGGCCGCCGACCTCTGCATCGTCAGCAGCCTGCACGACGGCATGAACCTGGTGGCAAAGGAGTTCGTGGCCGCCCGCGACGACGAGCAGGGGGTCCTGATCCTCAGCACCTTTGCCGGCGCCTCGCGCGAGCTTCTGGAAGCGTTGATCGTCAACCCGTACGACCTCGAGGGCACCGCTCGGGCGGTCCACCAGGCTCTGCGCATGCCGCAGGAGGATCAGACCGAGCGGATGCGGCTGATGCGAGCGATGGTGCGCGATAACAACGTCTTCCGCTGGGCCAGCCGCATGCTTCTCGAGGCTGCGCGAATCCGCAAGCGCGACCGCATCGCGGACCTCGTCGGGACCATCGCCGAGGAGGAGCAGGCCGGCAAGTCGCAGGGCACCAGGCGCTGAGGGCGCCTTCCCCGGCTCAACCGCAGGGCGGGAAACGGTTGAGCGGGATCTTGAGGTACGACACGCCGTTTGCCTCCGGCTCGGGCAGCCGGCCGCCCCGAATGTTGACCTGCAACGCTTCCAGCATCAGCGCCGGCAGCGGCAGCGTGGCGTCCCGCTCCCGGCGCCTGGCGACGAACTGCTCCTCGGTGACGCCATCGTGCAGATGGATGTTGTCGCGGCGCTGCTCGGCCACGGTCGACATCCAACGCGGCTTGCGTCCACCCGGCATGTAGTCATGGCCCGTGAAGATCCGGGTTTCAGGCGGCAACGAGAGAATGCGACGGACGGTGCGGTAGAGCTGGCAGGCGTCGCCGCCGGGGAAATCGGCCCGGGCCGTGCCCCCGTCCGGCATGAAGAGGGTGTCGTGCACGAACGCGGCATCGCCGATGAGGTAGGTGACCGAAGCCGCCGTATGGCCGGGCGAGAACATCACCTCGGCGTCGATCGTCCCGATCCGGAACCGGTCGCCGTCCTTGAACAGCCGGTCCCACGGCGAACCGTCGGCGGGCAGATCCGGCAGGTTGTAGATTTCCTTCCAGATGCCCTGGACCGCGACCACCCTTTCCCCGATCGCCATCGGTGCGCCGAGCCGCTCCTTCAGATAGGCGGCGGCGGACAGGTGATCGGCGTGGGGATGAGTGTCGAGGATCCATTCGACCGCGAGCTTCCGCTCGGCAATGAAGGCGAGCATCCGGTCGGCGAAGCCGGTCGAGACCGTCCGCGCGCTGCGGTCGAAGTCGAGCACCGGATCGATGATCGCACAGCGCCCGGAGGCCGTGTCCGCGGTCACGTAGGCGACGCTGTTCGTCGCCTCGTGGAAAAAGCCCGTCACCTCTGGACGTTGGTCGGACATCGCTTCCCTCCGTGGCCGGCAGCGCCGGCGCGTGTCGTTGCCGGGCTCCCCCCCATCTCAACGTGGAGGGCTGGAACGCAGGATCAATTCGCCTCTTGGGGTGGCGCTTGCGGAAAACGGGAATGCAGTCACATCGGCCGCAAGCCGCGAGGGCGGGTCCGGCCCCTCGACCGCTCCGCCCTAAGGTCAGCCGCTGTCCCGCGACAGGGCCTTTGCGGTTTCGGCGACGAGAGGTCCGATCCGCTCGGGAACGGGCGCCAGGCGGGAGTCTTCCCAGGAGACGCCGATCGCGGCGATCTCGCCGCCCTTGCGGATCGGCGCGGCGACCGACAGAAGCCTCGGGTCGAGCTCGCGATCCTCGATCACCCAACCTCTTGCCCTGCTCGCCTCGATCTCGAGCAGAAGGACCTCCGGGTTGGTGATCGTGGCCGCCGTGCGGGGAGCGAACAGGATGGTGTGGACGAACCACGCCAGCTCGCCTTCGGCCATCGCCATGAGCAGCGCCTTGCCAAAGGCCGAGCAGTAGAGCGGCAGCCGCTGGCCGAGCGTCATCGGCGCGCCGGCAGGCCGGCAGGCGGCGACGCAGAGGGCCGCGTCCTCACGGAGGAAGGCCAGGCCGGCGGCCAGGCCGATGTGCCGCGAAAGCCGCGACAGGACCGACTGCGCCGCGATCATGAGCTTGAGATCGGCAAGGCTGGCCTCGTGAAGGGCCAAGCCGTCGACGGCGGCGTAGCCGCGGTCGCGCGGCTCGGCATAGCCCTGCCGCACCAGGGTGGCCAGCACCCGGCCGATCACGGGCTTGGCCAAGCCGAGGTGGGAGGCGATCGCATCCGCCGCCACCTCTTCGCGCTGCCGCGCCAGCACCTCGAGGACTTCGGCCGCCCGCTGGACCGACCGAGCCATCGTCTCCTCAGCCCATGAGGAGGGCGGGCAGCCAGGTGCTGAGCACGGGAAAGACCGAGATCAGGATCAGCACCAGGACGTTCGCGCACAGGAAGGGCGCCGCGCCGCGGAAGACGTTGACGACGCTGAGACCCGAGATCTGCGAGCAGACGTTGAGGCACATCCCCACAGGCGGCGTGACCAGACCGACCGCAAGGCCCGTGATCAGCACCGCGCCGAACTGGATCGGCGACACCCCGAGCAGCTTCAGCGCCGGCAGGAAGATCGGCGTCAGCAGCAGGATCGCCGGGCTGACGTCGACGACGAAGCCCACCGCCAGGATGATCACCGCCACCATCAGCAGGGCGGCGGTCGGCGTCAACGCCATCTGGGCGAACAGCAGCCCGACCACCTCGGTCACGTGCTCGAGCGCCAGGATCCAGGTGAAGATGCCGCAGAAGGCGATGATGATCATGACGTTGGCGCTGCTGAGAATGGCTTCCCGGAACAGCCCGGGAAGATCGGCCAGCGTCAGTCCCTTGTAGAAGAACATGCCGACCAGCAGCGCGTAGACGGCGCCGATGGCGGCGGATTCGGTAGCAGTGGTGATTCCCGACACGACCGAGCCGACCACGATCAGCGGCATGGCAAGGGCGGGAATGGCCTGGATCGAGGAGCGACCCACCTCGGCCCAGGAGAGGTCGACCTCCTCGCGCGGGTAGCAGCCGCGGTGGGCGACGACCAGGGTGATCGCCATCATGAACACGCCGACCATGACGCCGGCGATGAGCCCGCCGAGGAACAGCCGGCCCACGGATTCCGACGCGACGAAGGCATAGATGACCATCGGAATGCTGGGCGGGATGATCATGCCCATGGTCGAGGACGCCGCGATCAGTCCGGTCGCAATCCGGGGCGGATAGCCCTTGTCCTTCATGGCCGGGATCATGACTTGGCCGATCGAGGCGGCGTCCGACACCGACGAACCCGAAATGCCGCCAAAGATCATGCTGGCCATCACGCTGACCAGGCCGAGCCCGCCGCGCAGCCGTCCGACGAACACCATGCAGAAGCCGATCAGCCGCCCGGTCAGCCCGCCGTGGTTCATGAAATGCCCCATGACGACGAACAGGGGCAGCGAGATCATGACCGACGAATCCATCCCCGCGAACACCCGCGCAGGAAGCACCGGGATCAGATCGGGATGATAGGTCAGGAAATAGAGCAGGCCGGACACGCCCATCGAGAAGCCGATGGGCACCTCGATGACGAGGAGAAGGATCAGACTGCCGACGAGCACGAGCATGACCTACCTCGATCCGGCAACGGGCCGAGCCGCCACCGCGGCGACGATGCGGGTAACGCAGAACAGGACGGTCAGGGCGCAGCCGGCCGGCACCGCGATCTCGAGCACCGCTTCCGGGATGTGCATCACGGGATGCTCGCTGCCGCCGACGCTTGCGATCCAGTCCAGGCTGTACTTGAACAGCGCGGCGTGCAGCACGCCGACCACGACCAGCGTGAACACCTGCAGCCAGTGCCGCACGTGCGGCGAAAGGTGCATGGCGAAGACATCGATCGTGATGTGCTTGCCGCGCGCCACCTCGACCGCCGAACCGATCGCAGTGGTGTAGATGAACAGCATCACCGTCGCCTCGTTGCCGCCGACGATGGTCGAATTGAACAGATAGCGCAGAACGACGAGCAGCACGACCAGGCCGAAGATGACCATGAACGTGAGCGTCAGAAGGTACTCCATCCCGCGCGCGACCAACCGCTCCAGCCTCAGCGCGGCCGTCTCGAGGGCGTCGTGCGGTTCGCGAGCGCTCATGGCCTTCCTCCACCGTGAAGAAGAGGGCGGCGGCGGTTCGCTTCCGCCGCCGCGCTTGACGTCCGACTACTTGGCGGCCTTGAGGGCAGCCTCGATCTCCGTCTGGGTGAAGGTGCCGTCCTTGACGTAGGCGTCCCACACCGGCTTCACCTTCGCCACGAACTTGGCGTGGTTCTGCGCGGTTACGACGTTGACCTTCATGTTCTTCTTCAGCGTCTCGAGATAGTTCGCCTCCGACGCCAGCCAGTTGGTGTCGCTCCACTCCATCGCGGCCTTGGCGGCCTTGTCGAATGCGGCCTTGAGGTCGGCGGGCAGCGACTGGTACCACTTCAGGTTGACCAGGAACGGATCCGGATGGATCTGATAGTTGACCACCGACAGGTACTGCTGGGCCTCGTAGAACTTCATCTCGGCGATGTTGGAGGGCGGGTTCTCCTGGCCGTCGACGACGCCCATCTTGAGCGCCATGTAGGTCTCGCCGTACGGGATCGACTGCGGGTTGGCGCCCAGCGCCTGGATCGTCTTGACGATGGTCTCGATCGGGGGAGTGCGGATCTTCAGCCCCGCCACGTCCTCGGGCGTCACGAGCGGCTTCTTGCTGTTGGTGATCTGGCGGAAGCCGCCGGCCACGCCGGTGGCCGGGATATAATAGCCGTTCTGCTCGGCATGCTTGGCGATCTGCTTGCCGAAGTCGCTGCGCATCGCCTTGAGCACGCCGTTGATGTCGTCGAACAGGAACGGCAGGGTGTAGATCAGGAACTTCTTGTTGGCCTTGGCAAAGGCGCCGCCGCGGGTCCCCTGCAGGGTGCCCATCTTGACCATGTCGGTCAGTTCGCCCTCATTGCCCAGCGCCCCGGCCCCGAAGACCTCGACCTTGATGCGGCCGTTGGTCGCTTTCTCGAGGTCGGCCTTGAACATCTCCATCGACTTGTGGCGGACGTGGGTGGCTGGCTGGGCATGAGCGAACTTGAACGTGAAGTCCGCCGCCGAGGCCGGCAGAGCCATCGTCAGTCCCAGGACGGACGCACAGGCGAGTTTCAGCAGTGTTCTTGGCATGATTCCTACCTCCGGTTTTCCAGTCTTTGTGAACAGAACGTCAGCCCTTCCTGATCGGCGTGACGCATTCCGCCATGATGGTCTTGAATGCGGTCTGCAGGTGGTGCATGTCGTTGCCGAGGATCAGCATGGTCACGCCCTTGGCAATCATGTCCCGGGCGTTCTCGCGGGTCGGCGGCACGACCGGGCACATGATGCCGATGCCCTTGGCGCGGGCACGTGTCTCGATCTTCTTGTAGGCTTCGAAAAGCGAGGGATGGTCGATCTTGTAGCCGATCGGCAGGTTGGCCGAGAGCGAGTAGTCGATCGGTCCGAAGTTGATGGCGTCGATGCCCTCCACCGACAGGATTTCGTCGACGTTGTCGGCGAACTCGAAGTCCTCGGCCATAGGGATGATCAGGCTGTCCGCATTGCTTCTGGCGATGTACTCGGGCCAGCTGAAGCCTGGTCCGCCGAAGCCGGCGGCGCGGACGTTCGATTCCGCGCCCCGCCTCCCTAGCGGCGGGAACTTGGCGGCGTGGATGATTGCGGCCGCATCGTCCCGGGTCCGGACGTGCGGGATGACCACGCCCTCGGCGCCCATCTCCAGCACCTTGCGAATGTCGACCTCGTCGGTGCCGGTCAGGCGCACAACCGACGGAATGCCGGCCAGCCGGGCGGCCATGATCTGTCGCTCAAGCTCGGGTCCGACGCCGAGCGAGGTGTGCTCGACGTCGAGGTAGACGAAGTCATAGCCCCAGCTCCCGATCGCCTCGATCACGCAAAGGGCGCCGGTGAAGACGGCGAACCCGAAAACCGGCCCCTGCTTCATCCTGCTTTTGAGCGTCATCAGTTCGCGTCCCTGCGGTATGGTGGCCTTACCAGAATTGGTACAACATAACTCAGAGCCTTACAATACAGGACTCTTCGCAGATCCGCAAACCGCGCGAAGGATATCGACCGATGGCCGGGCCGCGACCGGTCCGAGCCCCGTGCTTGTCGGACGGCGGTTCGGCTTTTGGCGCTGCTCTAGACCCGGAAGCTCCTGCCGCAGCCGCACTGCTCTCTGACGTTCGGGTTGTCGAGGACGAACCCGGACGTGTCGCCCACGGTTACGAAGTCGACCTCGGTGCCATCCAGGACGAACAACGATCTCTGGTCCACGTAGACGCTGGAGCCATGGCAGACGAAGACGGCGTCCTGGCAGTCGGGTTCGTCGACGAAGGCGATCCTGTACGAGAACCCCGAACATTCCGAGTTCTCGGCAATGAGACGGACGCCGATGCCGTGGCCGCGCGCCGCCAGGCAGTCGAGGATTTGTCGTGCGGCCGTTTCCGTCAGCGTGATCGCCATCGCCCCCCTGGATTGGTATATTATATCATTCGCGTCTGGACAACCTCCCGATGGTTCCGGCTGCCGCGAGACCCTGGACAACGGTTCCAATTGCATTATATTAGAGTACTCTAATATTCGTAGTTGGAGATTCCCATGGCCACAGTCGAACTGACGGACGCGAACCTGGTCCCCACCGTCCGCGACAATGACATCGTCCTGGTGGACTTCTGGGCCCCCTGGTGCGGGCCTTGCCGCATGTTCGGCCCGATCTTCGAGCGCGTGTCGGAACGGCACCCGGACGTCGTGTTCGGAAAGCTCAACACCGAGGAAAACCAGCAGGTGGTGAGCCGCTTCAACATCCGTGCCATTCCGACCCTCGCGGTGTTTCGCGGCAACCGACTGGTGTGGAGCCAGGCGGGCGCACTGCCCGAAAGCGCGCTGGAGCAGGTCGTCGAGCGTACCCGCGCCCTGGACGTCGAGGCCATGCAGGACGAGGTGGAGGGCTATCGCAGGGCACCGAACGCCTGACCTCACGGGCCGTCTGGTTTCGCACCATAGTTCGATATTGCATATCCCGAAGTCGGGTGATAAGTTATGCACTATCGTTCATATGGAGCGAAACATGCCTCGCCCCCGCAAACCGCGCCGGATACAGGGACCGCTCGCCAGCTGGTTCTACAAGCCCCAGGGCGTCCCGATGGCCGAACTCAAGGGCGTCGTGCTCTCCCATGACGGCTTCGAGGCCCTGAGACTCGCCGACGTCGAGGGGCTCGACCACGAAGCCGCGGCAGGGATGATGGAAATCTCCCGGCCGACCTTCACTCGCCTCGTCGGCGAGGCCCGGCGCACCGTCGCGACCGCACTGGTCAACGGTTGGGCCCTGCGGATCGACGGCGGCGACTTCCGCCTCGCCGACGATTCCGACGAGGCGCCGCCCCCTCGGGGACGGGCACGGCGCGGCTGGCGCGGCGGTCGAGGCACCGGTTTCTGAATGGAAAGGAGCGTTGTCATGCCAGGATTCGACAAGACCGGCCCCCGCGGATGCGGACCGATGACCGGGCGGGGGCGCGGCGCGTGCGGAGGATTCTCAAGAGGTTTCGGCGGCGGTCGCGGTTCCGGCGCTGGCCGCGGCTTCGGTCGCGGCGCGCGCTTCGGCCGCCAACTTGCGGAGGACTTCCCCGATCTCCCGCCGGACGAGGAGCGTCGCCTTCTGAAGGCCGGCCGCGCCCGTCTCAAGGCCGAACTCGCCAGGACCGAAGAGCGCCTGCGCGAAATCGGACGCCAGGACCAGGCCGACCCCGAGGGAGACACGATCCGGGATCCCGAATGATGTGAGTCTCCCCGATACCAGCGCGGGCCGGGTTTTGACCGGCCCGCAGTTTCTTGCCATTTGCATGTTGACGGGGCAGGCGCAACGGGTGCTAAGTTAGGCATCTGCTCGTAACTGGCCCAGTCATGCCCCGCCCCTTCAAGATGCGCCGCGTCGGACGGATTCCGACCGCTCGGGAGTTCAAGCCCCGGGGCGTGCCGATGCACCTGCTGCAGGAGGCCTACCTTCCGCTCGACGGCCTGGAGGCGATGCGCCTGGTCGAAATGGAGCGGCTGAGCCAGGCCGAGGCGGCCCGGCGGATGGGCATATCCCGGCAGACATTCGGCCGGATCCTGGGCCTTGCCCTGACGACGGTCACCCGCGCCCTGGTCGACGGTATGGTGCTGCGCATCGAAGGCGACGACCATCACCTGGTGGCGGGGGGCCCGGACGCCGATCCGAGGAGCGGCACCAATGCGGAGGACAAGCCCATGAAGATCGCAGTCAGCACCTCGGGCACCGATCTCGACGCGCCCGTCGATCCCCACTTCGGCCGGGCCGCCGGCTTTCTCGTCGTCGATCCGGAGACGCGCTCGTTCTCCCGCATCGACAACCAGACCGGCGCCGGCGCCGCCCACGGTGCCGGGATCGCGGCGGCCGAGCGGGTGGCGGAGGCCGGCGCGACCGTGGTGCTGACCGGCAGCGTCGGCCCGCGCGCCTTCAGTGCCCTCGCCTCGGCCGGGATCGGTGTCGCCGTGGGCGCCGAGGGACGCAGCGTCATCGAGGCGGTCGAAGCGTTCCGGCGCGGCGAGCTTCGCGTCGCGCGACAGGCATCGAGCATGGGGCACGCGGGGTGATCATCGCCATCGCCAGCGGCAAGGGCGGTACCGGCAAGACAACCGTCGCGGCGGCGCTGGCACGCGTGTGGGAAACGCCGCTGATCGCGGTCGACATGGACGTTGAAGAGCCGAACCTGCACCTGTTCCTGCGGCCGCGGCCGGCCGGGACGGAGACCGCCGACCTGGAAGTGCCGGTCGCCGACCTCGGCAAGTGCGACGGCTGCAAGCTGTGCAGCGCCCTTTGCGCCTTCAAGGCGATTGCCGTGTTCGGCACGTTCCCGACCGTGTTCGCGGAGCTGTGCCACGGCTGCGGCGGATGCCTGGCGGTATGCCCGCGCGGGGCTCTCCGCCCGGGCTCGCGCGAGCTGGGTACGATCGCCTGGGGCGAGGCCGGGCCGGGGCTGCGTTACCTCGGCGGCACCCTGCGCGTCGGCGAGGCGATGAGCCCGCCCCTCATGCGCCGGGTGCGTGCCCGCCTGCGCCAGATGCTGGACGCGGAGCCGCAGACGGACGTCCTGCTCGACTCGCCGCCGGGAACGAGCTGCCCTGCGGTCGAGGCGGCCCGCGATGCCGATGCCGTTCTTCTGGTGACCGAGCCGACCCCGTTCGGGCTCCACGATCTCGATCTGGCGCATCGGACCTTTCTGTCCCTGGGCAAGCCGATGGCGGTGGTCATCAACCGCGCCGGCCTCGGCGATGGCAACGTGCACGCGCTCTGCCGACGGCACAACCTGCCGGTGCTGGAGACGATCCCCTTCGACCGCGGCATCGCCGAGGCGTATGCGCGCGGCATCCCGCTGGACCAGGCCGGGGAACGCCATCGTGCGCAGATGGTCCGCCTAGCCGCCAAGCTTCGCGCCTTCGCCCGCGCCCAGCCCGCGGAACTGGCCGATGCCTGAGATCACCGTCATCAGCGGCAAGGGCGGGACCGGCAAGACGTCGGTCGCCGCGGCGTTCGCCAAGCTGGCGCCCGATCCGATCGTCTGCGATCTCGACGTCGATGCCCCCGACCTGCATCTCCTGCTGCAGCCGAAGGTCGTCGAGGTTCACGAGTTTCGCGCCGGACGGACGGCAGCGATCTCGGTTGCGGACTGCACCCTCTGCGGAGACTGCCGGGAACGCTGCCGGTTCGGTGCGATTCTCGCCACCGCAACCGGCTTCGCGGTCGACGCGACAGCCTGCGAAGGCTGCGGCGTCTGCGCGCATTTCTGCCCGGCCGGCGCCATCGCCCTGTCGCCACGGATGGCCGGCCACTGGTTCCGCTCCCGCACCGACGCGGGGCCGATGATCCACGCCCAGCTCCTGCCCGGCGCCGAAAACTCGGGCTTGCTGGTGTCGGTACTCCGCCGCGAGGCCACGAGCGAATGCGCCCGCGGCGGCCGTGACCTCATCATCTCCGACGGGCCGCCGGGGATCGGCTGCCCGGTGATCAGCGCCATTTCCGGGACCGACGTGGTCGTGCTCGTCACCGAGCCGACCCCGTCCGGACTTCACGACCTCGAGCGCGCCGCCGAGCTTTGCGCGCATTTCGCGCGGCCCGCCGGCGTGATCGTCAACAAGGCGGACCTCGACGAGGACCGCAGCGCCGAGATCGAGCGCCTCTGCGCCCGTCGCGGATTGCCAATTCTCGCCCGCATTCCTTTCGAACCGGTCGTCGTGGAAGCCCTGATGGCGGGACTCACGATGGCGGACCTCGGAAACCACCCGGTGGCGGATGCGATCCGCCACGGATGGCGGAACGCCCACGCCCTGGCCGGAGGCGGACGGAACAGTCCGGCATCATCACCAACGTGAGGACAGGACCCCTGCCATGAACAGTATCGTAGCCTTTCCCAGCGACAACCCCGGCGGCCTCGACGCCCGGCTCTCGGGCCATTTCGGACATTGCGACGTGTTCACCCTGGTCACCCTTTCCGACCAGCATCCGCCCGAGGTCGCCCTTGTGCCCTCGCCGCCGCATGAGCACGGGGGCTGCCTGGCGCCTGTCCAGCTGCTGGCCGGGCACGGTGTCCGCATCCTGGTCGCCTACGGCATGGGGGGCCGCCCGCTTCAGGGGTTCAACCAGGCGGGAATCATGGTTCTGCAAGCGGGGAATGCGGCCACGGTCGCCGAGGCGCTGGCGGCGCTCGAGGCCGGCCGGCTCGCCCGCTTCGAACTGTCGATGGCCTGCGCCGGCGGACACTAGACCGCCCTTGGCGGGAGGAGGATAGGGAGAGCGAGTCATGGCGTACGTCTTCGGACCGGTTCCCTCGCGTCGCCTCGGCCGCTCGCTGGGCGTCGACCTGGTTCCTCTCAAGACCTGCAGCTACGACTGCATCTACTGCCAGCTCGGGCGCACCACGGAAAAGACGCTGGAGCGGCGGGAATGGGTTCCGGTGGATGCGGTCGTGGCCGAGGTTGCGGAGCGTCTGGCGACGGAGCCGGACTACATCACCTTCAGCGGGTCGGGCGAGCCGACCCTGCATTCACGGATCGGCGACGTCATCGAGGCGATCCGCAAGATGACGCAGACCCCGATCGCGGTGATCACCAACGGCTCGCTGCTGTGGCAACCAGACGTGCGCCGCCAGTTGCGCCACGCCGATCTGGTGATCCCCTCTCTCGACGCCGGCGACCGCACGGTGTTCCAGACCGTCAACCGGCCGCACGAGGGGCTGGAGTTCGGCAAGGTGGTGCGGGGCCTGATCGATTTCCGGATGGGGTTTCCGGGCCAGTACTGGCTCGAAGTCATGCTGCTGGCCGGCCATACCGCGATCGACGAGGAGATCGAGAAGATCGCATCCATCGTCGAACGCATCCGCCCCGATCGCGTCCAAATCAATACGGCTACCCGCCCCACCGCCGAAGTGTTCGCGACGGCGGTGGGCCCGACATGCCTGCGGCGCCTCGCCCGGCTGATGCGCGGCCAGGTCGAGGTCATCGCCAACCGCGCTCCGACGACGCCTGCGGGCGCCTCGGCGGACGGCCAGCCCGAGATCCTCGAGCTGCTCCGCCGCCGCCCATGCACGATCGAGGACGTCGCCAACGCACTGCGGCTGAACATGAGCGAGGCGATCAAGCATATCGATCAGCTTGCCCAGAGGGGACTCGTCCGCCGCCGACGGGCCGGGAGCAGGACCTTCTTCTCCGTCGCCCGCCAGACCAAGCGGGCTCGCCGGCAAGAGGCTTGAAGCCCCCGCGGCCCAGGAGCATCCTTCGCATCAACTCGCACCCCCGAACCGGAAAGGTGAACAAGAAGATGGAAAATTACGTCAAGGTTTCCGAGGAAGTCTCAGCCGGCGCCCGGTCGCTGCGCGAGGCCCTGCCCGCCAACATGGCGGCTTTCGCCCAGATCGGAAAGGCGACCTACGCCGATGGCGCCCTTTCGGGGAAAATGAAAGAGCTGATCGCCCTGGCGATCGGCGTCACGGTTCGCTGCGACGGGTGCCTCGGCGCCCACGCCAAGTCCTGCCTGGCCTACGGCGCAACCCGCGAGGAGGTGGCCGAGGCGATCGGGGTCGCGATCCACATGGGTGGCGGCCCCTCGATGGTCTACGGCGCACTCGCGCTGGAAGCCTACGACCAGCACGTCGCCGCCTCCCGCAAATAGCCGTCCCGGCCGTCATCCTCCGGTTCTCCGGGGTGCGCCGGAGGACGGCGGCCGCAATCAACCCCATGGGCGCGCCCGCTCCCCGGTTCGCCGGGGGCGGGCAGCCCGCGGGTCACACCAGATGGCTGCGCAGCATCCAGGCCGCCTTCTCGTGAACCTGCATCCGCTGCGTCAGGAGATCGGCGCTCGGCTCGTCACCGGCCTTGACGACGACCGGGAAGATCGACCGTGCGGTGCGGACCACCGCCTCCTGGTCCTTCACCAGGATGCGGAGCATGGCGTCGGCCGAGGGAACCCCCGCCTCTTCCTTGATCGAGCTCAGCTCGGCGAACTGCTTGTAGCTGCCCGGTGCCGGCAAGCCCAGGGCGCGGATGCGCTCGGCGATCTCGTCGACCGCCGCAGCCAACTCGGTATACTGCTGCTCGAACATGGCGTGCAGCGAGTTGAACTGCGGTCCGGTCACGTTCCAGTGGAAGTTGTGCGTCTTCAGGTAGAGCGTATAGGTGTCCGCGAGCAGGCGGGACAGCCCTTCGCCGATCTGCTTCCGCGCCGCATGTTCGATCCCGATGTCGATGTCGTGTTCCATGATTCCGCCTCCGTTTATTCACATGCGTCTAATTCGCATCTCGCAGCTATGATATAGCATTACGTTTTGCGGAACGCAAGCGTCCACGATGACTTTTTCCGTCCGCCCCGCGGGCGGAGGTAGCGGCAAGGCAGTGACGCGCGGACCAGCGCGCCTCAGATCACCGGACCGGTGACATAGATATCCATCGCCCGCGTGTAACCGGTGATCTCGGCCCTGGTGCGGGCGCCGGAAGCGACCTCGAGGATGAACTGGAGAAGGCGCTCCCCGGCTTGCGGCAGGCTCTCGGTCCCCTCGATCACCCCGGTCACCGACATGTCCATGTGATCATGCATGCCGACCCAGGTTTTCGGGTTGCCGGTCAACTTGACGACCGGCACGAACGGAAAGCCCTGCGGTGCGCCGCGCCCGGTGGCGAACGCGATGACGTTGCAGCCCGCCGCCGCCAGCCCGGTCAGGATCTCGGGCTCGCGGCCGGGCGAGTCCATGACCACCAGGCCCTTGACCTGCGGCCGTTCGCCATACTCGTAGGCCGCCTGGATCGGCGCCGTCCCGCCCTTGGCGATCGCCCCCAGCGACTTCTCCTCGATGGTCGTTAGCCCGCCCTTGATGTTGCCGCCGGAGGGCTGCCCGCCCCGCATGTCGCAGCCGACCGCCTTTGCCCGCTCCTCCATTCGCTCGACCATGGCCAGGATGCGCTCGCCGACTTCCTTTGTGGCGGCGTGGCGGGCGACGATATGCTCGGCACCGATGAACTCGGTCACCTCGCCGAGGATCGATGTGCCGCCGCCGGCGACGACCAGATCCGACGCAACCCCGATCGCCGGGTTCGCCGACAGACCCTGCGTGGTGTCCGAAGCGCCGCACTTCAGCCCCAGCACGATGTCCGCAAGCCCACAGCGGACCGTCTTCTGGCGCGAGGCCTCGGCCACCATGTCCTGGACGATCAGGGTCCCCTCGGCCTTGGTCCGGGCGGCGCCCCCGCTTTCCTGAACGCAGACCACTTCGACCCGCTTTCCGGTGGCACGGATCCCGGCGGCGATCTCGTCGACGGCCATGCTTTCGCAGCCGAGACTGACCAGCAGGACGGCGGACAGGTTCGGGTTGCTGCCGAGCCCGGTCAGGACGTCCCGGACCCGCACGATGTCGGGCAGGGTGCGGCCGCAGCCCTGGTGGTGAATGAAGCTGACCGCGCCCTCGACCTGGCGGGCGATGTCCTCGGCAACCTCGTTGACGCAGACGACGGTCGACAGGACGCCGACGTAGTTGCGGGTCCCCACCTGGCCGTCGGGACGCCGGTACCCTTGGAATTCCCGCATGTCGCCTCCACTCACGCCGGCCGGACGAGGTCGCCGCGACCCCGCAGGCTCTCGATGTTCTGGACGTGGGCGTGCGACCCCTTGGCAATATCCGCGGTGGCCCGCCCGATCACCTCGCCGTACTTGAGCACGTCGTCGCCCCGCGCGATGTCGCGCAGCGCGAATTTGTGGCCGAAGGCGATCGCCTCTGCGAGGGTAACGGCAACCGTGCTCTGATCGACCCCGACGGTCGCCACCTCGCCCGCGGCGAAGTCCCGCAGCGCGGTCGCCACGTTGTCCTCCGCCCGCAGTGCTATCGCATCGCGTTTCGTCATCGTTCCCCCCCGCTCATGTCAGCTCCCAGCGTGATCCAAGCGGCGACGGCGATCCAGCCAAATCGCAGACGAGCGTGGGATTGTGCGGCGCCGGACCCATCTTTGACGCGTGAGCCCAGCGCGGAACGCGGAATGAGCCTCGAAGCACGGGTCGAATGCCATGCCGGCCATCGCGGCGAGGAGACGCCGCGGCGCTTTTCGTTCGGCGGGCGAGTGATCGAGGTGGTCGAAGTGATCGACGCCTGGCTCGCCCCCGACCACCGCTATTTCAAGCTGCGCGGCGACGACGGCGCCAGCTACATCCTGCGCAACCAGGCCGGATGCTGGGAGCTGACCATGTACGATCGCGCGCGGTGAGGCGCCGGCCGGCAGGACGCGCTTTTGCGGATGAATGAATGCGGTCCCGCCGACGTCTGCTTCACCAGAAAGGCAGACAGGAGAACCGCAATGCCCGCCAAATCCAAAGCGCAGCAGAAGGCCGCCGGAGCCGCCCTCGCCGCCAAGCGCGGCGAACAGAAGGTCGGCGACCTCAAGGGCGCCTCGAAATCGATGTACGAATCGATGGACGAGAGGCAGCTCGAGGAGTTCGCCTCGACGAAGCGGAAAGGCAAGCCGGAACACGCCTCGAAGTCCAAGTAGGCTCCGGCGCACCCCTCATCGCCAGCAAGAAGGAGACGGGCCATGACCGCACGGGTGGCCATCAACGGCCTCGGCCGTATCGGCCGGGCGGCCCTCAAGATTGTGCTCGACGACAACGATCTCGAACTGGTCGCGGTGAACGACATCGCGGCGACGGAGAACCTCGCCTACCTCCTGAAATACGACACCGTCTACGGCCGCTACCACAAGCCGGTCGCCGCCGCCGACGGGACCCTCCTGATCGCGGACAAGGAGTACAAGGTCCTGAACGAAAAGGACCCGGCCAAGTTGCCGTGGCGCGACCTCGGCATCGACGTCGTGTTCGAGTGCACGGGCCGCTTCACCAACAAGGAAGACCTGGAGAAGCACGTCCGCGCCGGCGCCCGCTACGCCATCCTGTCCGCCCCCGAGAAAGGGGGCGGCGTGAGCACCGTCGTGCACGGCGTCAACGCGGCGGACGCAGAAACCCGGGTCATCTCGTGCGCGAGCTGCACCACCAACGCCATCACGCCGGTGGTCGAGGTGATGGGGCGCCGCATCGGCGTCCGCAAGGCGATCATGACGACGGTCCACGCCTATACCTCCAGCCAGGCGATCGTCGACATGCCGGCGAGGAAGATGCGCCGCGGCCGCGCGGCGGCAGCCAACCTCGTGCCGGCCTCGACCGGGGCCGCGATCGCGACCGCCAAGGCGCTGCCGCAGTACCAGGGCAGGTTCGACGGCCTCGCCATCCGCGCCCCGATCCCGGTCGGCTCGATCGCCGACATCACCTTCGTCACCGAACGCGCGACCAGCGCCGACGAGGTCAACGGGATCTTTCGGGAAGAGGCGCAGAGCAACCGCTACCGGGGCATCCTGGCGGTCGCCGAGGATCCCATCGTGTCGGCCGACATCGTCCGGGATTCCCATGCCGCGACCGTCGACCTCGAGAGCACCAAGGTAGTCGACGGCGACCTGGTGAAGGTTCTCAGCTGGTACGACAACGAGTGGGGCTATGCATCGCAGATGGTGCGGGAAGCCCACCGGATGGCCGCCGCCTGAGCCCCTTCCCTTCCGGCATGAAGGTCCTTCCGGGCGGCCGTCCCGTCCCCCCGCACCGCCGACGCGGGCCGCGGGGGGACGGGGCAATCAGTGGACTGTTCATGCTAGCGGCCGCGCATCCGCCATCGCTTCCGCAGGGCACGCCACTTGTCCTCCGTCCAGATCAGGAATCGACCCGCCGGCTTCTGGAGGAACGGCACGTCCTGGGCGATCAGCAGAAACCCGATCGGCAGCATCTCGATCCCGAGCACCGGCAGAAACCACAGGAAGCTGCCGAGGATGAAGAAGATCCCCACCGGGAGACGGATGTAGCGCTTCTCCGGGTCTCGCAGCCAACGGAGAGTGCGCGACAGCCAGTCGGGGGTGTCTTCCTCGAGCCGCCTGAAGCCTTCCTCGAGTTCATCCTTGCGGCGGTCGTTCATGCGCGGAGGCCCACCCCCGCGTCCCTACCTGAGCGCCACACTGCCTTCCCGGATCACGCCGCAGGCGATGCGATCGCCGGCGTTGCCGGCGGGCTGGCTGACGTAGTCGTCCGCCCCAGAGTGCACGACGAAGGCCGACCCGTCGTCGTCGAACAGCGTGTTGTCATTGTCGCCGAGCGAGACCCGGCGGGTGAAGAACTCGACTTCGATCTGGCCCGACTGCGGAACGTGGATGTTGGGCAGGTCGCCCGCATGGGGGCCGTTAGGCGCCTTGTATCCATGCTCGGCCGAGGCCGGCGCGAAGTGGCTTCCGGCAGCCTCGAACGAGGGCTGGCAGGCGCCGGTCTGATGGATGTGGAAGGCGTGGTTCCCCGGCGGCAGCTTGTCGAAACGCGCGTGGATGAGCACGCCGCTGTCCGTCTCCGTCAGCTGCGCCTGACCGACCTGCTGGCCGGCGCCGTCGACGAAGCGTGCGTTCGCCGCTTCCTGGGCGAACGCCGAACCAGCCCCAAAGGCGATCAGGGCGGCTGCCGCGGCGAGATGGCGCAAGGATTTTTGCGTCATGGCGTTTCTCCTGGTTATCGGGAAGAGAGACCATTCTCTCCGGCCAAGGGCGGCGCGCCACAACATAGGTTAACGGTCCGCCCCCGGCCGGCCGAGCTGGAACGGCTCCATCACCGCCACCTCCCCCCTCGAGAACGGAAACCGCCATGCTCCGCGCCTGCGGTCGTATGCCTCGGCATCGTAGGGAAAGGCGAAATGGGACTTCCCTCCTTCGAACCCCCCGGTCGGCTGGGTCACCACGGCAAGCAGCCGACCGTTTTGGGCAAACAGCAGGTCGTCCACGAAGCCGTAACCCTCGTCGTCGCCGAGCGTGGCGTAGGCCTGCGTCAGCTCGGTGAACCGGAACGGCCTGACGTCCGCGGCCTCATCCCGGCCGAACAGGCTGAACTCGTCGACGTTGTCCTCGGATACCGGGATCGAGACCTGCGTCAGCCCCGGCAGCAGCGTCATGTCCTTCCAGGCGACGCGAAGATGGTTCTCGCCGAAGCCGAGGAAACCCCCTGTCTCGACGATGATGCCGTCGATCCGGGCGTCCTGGCCGACCAGGATGTTGCGGACTTGCCCGATCTCGCCCCCGTCGCGCCCGACCACCTCGGCTCCCATGAGTTGCGACCCCAGCCAGCCGCCCTTGAGGTTGCCGAGGTTCCACTGCCGGACCGCCTCGGCCGTCTCCGCCTCGTTGCGGCGGGCCTCCGACGGAAGCGACCGGCCCTGCTTGAGGGCAGGCTGGCCGGTGACGTCGTCCGGGGGAACCCCGTCCGATGTGTTCTGCGCCGCGGCCGGCAATGCGATCAGAATTCCCAATGCGGTAACGAAGGACCGCAAGTCGAGCTTTCCTTCCAGCATGCACTCTCCTGCGCATTCGATGATCTCTCACAGTTGCAGTTGGTGATCCGAATGCGGATTCGCTCCAGGCATTGTTGATGTCCTACCGTTAGCATGTCTTACATTTCAGAATAACCCGCACGTTTGCACTTTTGACTAGTCGCTTCCGAACGACCTTCACTACCGGAAGCAGGGGCGGGCAACAGCATTAGGAAGGCCCGCCTTGCTTCCTTCCGGCACGGGCCAAGATTGATCCCCAGAGCGTTAGGCCAACGTACGAAAGGAGGTCACGATGAACCGCATCGGACGGAACCTGACGGTTTTTGCCACCGCCCTGGGGCTCGCCTCGGTACCGGCAGGGTTTGCCGGCGCCGCGGATGACACCCCGCAGACCGGACAGACGCAGCAGTCCGGACAGCAGGCCACGCAGGCCGGGGCGGCGCAGTCCGGCGAGGCAACGTCGGCGGCACGAAGCGCCGATGTCGACCTCAGCAACTGGGACCCCGGCACCCTGGCCAACGGCTGGCGGGCGTCCGCGCTGATGGATGCCGACGTCTACGGAACCGGCGGCGAGCAGATCGGCGAGGTCCACAACCTGATCGTCAACGCGGACGGCCAGATCAACAGCATCATCGTCGAGGCAGGCACCTTCCTGGACATCGGCGACAACCACTTCCGCGTATCCTGGAACGACCTCCAGGTAGCGCCCGACCTCGACCGCGTCAACGTGCCGGTGAGTGAGGCCAACGTCGACCAGTTCAGCCTGTTCGAGGGCGAGCAGCTCAGCCGTCCGGTCGGCACGGACGAGTACCGCTTCACCGAGCTCGTCGGCACCACCGCCAGCCTGCAGGACGGGATCGGCTACGGGATGGTCGACGACCTGGTCTTCTCGCCCGAGGGTGAGCTGAACGCCATCGTGGCCCAGCCCAGGGTCGGTACCGGCTGGTATGCGTTCCCGTACCGCAGAGGCATGTACGACCGCCAGGCGGGGGCGTGGAACTTCCCGTTCTCCCAGGAGGGCGTGACGGTGCTCCAGCCGTACCAGGTCGACCAGGCTGCGGGCGGCTGAGCCGACCCGTTCACACCACGTAGCGGTCCCAGCCGCCGTAGCGCTCGCCGCTCAGACGACCGCGCGGCAGGCTGAGACCGGCAAGGACGATCCCAGCGATCACGCTATGGGCTGCCGCGACCCCGCCGGCTCCGTCGAGGAGCCACGGGGCCGCGACCAGCCACGCCGCGAACAGCAGGTTGAGAAAGCGGGCCGCCCGGGTCACCTCGGCCATGGCGATCACGGCCGTGGTGACGACCAGCGCGCCGACCAGATGGTCGCTATCGGCCATCGGCGGCACGGTACCGAACGTCAGCCGCGAGAACATGATCCAGACGCCCAGCACGACGCTTGCCGCCAGGGTCCATGGCACCGTCACGCCGCGCAGAGCGGACGCGACGGCACGAGGGACCGCGTCCCCGACCCCCGGCTTGTCATCGCGGCCGCCGCCGGGCATCGCGTCGCCCATGAAGAAGGTGCGCCAGAACGGTCGGCCGCGACGAGTGCTGGCGGTCTGGAACTGGACCATCGCCACCACCTCGTCCAGCATGTACGGGATCATGACCAGCATCGCCGCCGCGGCGAGCAGGCAGAGCGAGCAGTAGGTACCGATGACGATCGGCTGGATGATGATGAAGTAGATGCTGATCACTCCCAGCGGCCCGACCACCACGGCGAACATGAAGACCATCCACGGCATGGTGCGCCAGCGGCGGCGGTCGCCCATGACGCCCATGAGCACCTCGAAGATGTAGCTGACGGCGCCGAGACCGCCGTCGGCGATCGGCCACGCCTTCGATACATCCGAGGTGATGATGGTCTCCGTGCCGTTGCGCCCGCCCTGCCCGGCGAAGAACGGCTCCCACACCCCGTCCGCATGCCCCAGCTGATAGGCGGCGAGCTGGCGGGCGATGACAAAGCCGACCAGCCCGAGGACAATGATCGGCAACCGCTGCAGGTAGGTGGAAGGGCAGTAGGTCCAGCCCGGCGGCGTGTCGGAATCGTCCATCATCCCTTCGTGGCTCATGCCCGGCATCATCGGGATCAGGATCGAGAAGGCGATCGCCAGCGCGCCTACCAGGGTATCGTTGTTGTAGGCGGCCGCGCTCGGGGTCCAGAACAACAGCGGCGCGAACAGGAGCCACACCCCGACCGCGGTAGTGCCCCAGGGTGCCCACCGGAACCGAGCTGACAGCGAGAGCGCGCCGAACGCCATGAGGAGGAACCCCGCGGCGATGTCGCTCCAGCCGTTGAGGGCATTGCGCACGGCAGGCTCCCACAGGCCCCGCTCCTCGGTCACCCGCATTACCGACGCCGCGAACGTCTGCTGCTCGAAGGCGCCGAAGGCGAACGGCGCGGTCGCCAGCCAGAGGCCCAACCCGATGGTGACCCAGTAGGTCCACCCCATGCCGATGCGCATCTCGCGCATTTCGCGCATGTGCTGCTGCATGTGTTCATGATGCCCCGGCTCGGCGTCGGGCGTCGGCAGCCTCACCGCCGCCAGCCCCGCCACTTTCGAGGAGGGCAGCCGGTTGGCGCGGTACCAGCCGACGGGATCCTGCTTCAGGCTGGCGATCATCCGGGGCAGGGTTCCGCGCAGAGAGTGGCGCGGCTGCCAGCCGAGCAATGTCCTCGCCCTGGTGATGTCGAGCGCGTAGTGATCGCCCGCGGCGGCGACCATCCAGGGCTTCAGGAAGTTGTCCTCGGCGAGCACCTCGTCCTCGAGCCAGACGCCCCCCTTGGCGAGGGCCGCCGGGATCTGGCGGGTCAACCAATCGTGGCCGTGGGCAAGCCGGCTGATCTCGCTCTGCAGGTCGGCATAGCCCAACGCCTCCGGTTCCCCCAGCAGCAGCGGCACCTCGGCGGGAAGGGCATGGCGGCGCTCGATCAGCCGTCCGATCGCGTCGGTCACGTCCTCGATGTGAATGAACGACTGCCCGGTGGCGGGATCGGCGGGATAGAAGTGGCCTTTGGGATCGCGCTCGAAGATGCGGGCGATCTGGTGAGCCAGGAAAGGGTTGCCGCAGCGGTCGTGGTACACGCCGGCAAGCCGCAGCAACACCGCCGGGATGGTGCCGCGTTCGTTGTGCACCACGCGCTCCGCCTGAATCTTCGAGGCGCGGTAGGGAAAGCGCGGGTCGAGGGGGGATTCCTCGCTGAGGACCTGCCCCGGCTTTCCGGGCGCATGCTCCAGCATCGAGCCGGAGAAGACGAACTGCTCGACGGTGAGGGCGCGAAGCGCCCGCAGGAGGCGCTCCGTCCCCCGCACCGTGACCTGTTCATAGAGAGGGCTGGGCTCGCCGCTGAGGTCGAAGTACGCCGCCAGATGAATCACCGAGGCAATCCGCCCCCCGGAAAGCTTGCCGAGACGTGCGACCGCACGCTCGACGCTATCCTCGGATGCCACGTCCATCCTGATGAACGTGGCCCCGGAGGGGAGCCGCTGGACCGGCTCGTTGCGGTCGAGCGCGAACACGGCGTACTCCGGCGCCAGACCCGAAACCAGAGCCTCGCCGATCAGCCCGCTACTGCCCGTGATGACGACAGCCGGCCTCCGCTCCATGGGCGTCCTCCCTAGGATGGCAGTGATGGGCCGGCCAGGCTAATGGCGCCCCGCGCCTCGATCCCGTCTCCCCCCATCGAGGATCCCGCCGGTGCGCGAGAGACATTTCGCGCAGCCTCGCCGGCAGCACTCCAGACTACTTGGCCTGGGTCGCTTGACTTTTGAACCGCCCCCGACTTGGCGCATCGGTGGTTGCCTGTTCGGGAGAGGGGCGTCGGCAACGAGCGCCGCCTCGTCGTCAGACTGCGGCGAACGCGGAAGACCTCATTCGAAAGGCGCGGTCGATGATCGCCCTTGCGTTACCGATCCGAACCATGACGTCCCGCTGATCATCGGAGGCGAACGATTCCCCTCCCGCCGTCTGCTCCAGCTTGGCAAGCTGGTCGAGAACGGCTCCCGCCCTGGCCGCATCCCCCAGGACCGGCGCCAGTTGGGCCATCACGTCGGCCATGCGGATGAGGACGGCAGGATGTGGCCGCGCCGCCTGCCGGATCTGATCGAACGCCGCGTCGAGCAGACCGTCGAAACCGGAGCGGTCGGCCACCACCCGCACCGTTCCCTCGTCGTCGCGCAACAGGACGGGTTGCGGGGCGCGCGACAGAATCTCCTCGAGCGCCGCGCCCAGGCGGTCGGCGACCGCCAGTGCCGTGAAGACGTCGTTGATCCCGGGCGACAGGGCACGGACAGCAATTTCGACCAGTTGCCGGATTCCGAACTCGATGTCCTGCGCCGGGGTCCGCTCCTGGCCGACGATAAAGGCGGACCGTACCGCCGCCAGCGTCGCCTCGTCGAAGGGACGTCGGGGGCGTGCGGTGATGTGCTCGCCGTGGTTCAACACGAAATGGCCCGCCCTGATCCCGATCGTCAGCACCCGGTCGTGTTTGCGGGCGATCTCCACCAGAGCGCTGTAGTCGATCGCCTGCACGTAGCCGCGGCGCTCGAGCGCGATCGGCCATCCTTCGCCGTCTTCCGGAACCGGACCCGGGTCGGAGCCGTCCGTTTCGGGAAGCACCTGCCGGATCTGATGCGAGAGGTCGGCGGCAACCTTGCCCACCACGTTGTCGGCGACGATCGACCGCGCAACCTTGTGCAGGTAGAAGACGAGAGCGAACAGACAGACGACGGTCAGGCCGCTGCCGACGGTCACCGCCAGGTGCGGGACCTGACCGGCGCCCAACTCGTCGCCCAGAGTTCTGAGAACGGTCAGCACGTAGAGGATGGTGCCCAAAAACAGGCCCAGCATGGTCTGGATCTGCCGGTCGGCGATGAAGATCATGATCAGCCGCGGTCCGAGTTGGTTGGCGGCCAGCGTCAGGATGACGAAGGTGACCGAGACGACGAGGGACGTCATCGTGATCAGCCCGGACAGGACGCTGGACAGGACCTCGCGGGCGGAGTCGGCATCGCCGCCGTAAAGCCACCACAGGCTCGGCTCGCGGGACGACATGAGCATTCCGCCGTAGGCGAGAAGGAGGTAGGCGAGACCAAGCCCGGCGATGCTGATGATCACGGGCACGATCCAGAACTGCCCGCGCAGGAGAAGCCAGAGATTGCGGATCCGGTCCAGGGTTCCCCCACGGCCGGCGCGGGCTGCGTTGCGAGTTCCCAGCGGCCTCTCCACTTCTCGGTTGCCGCCCACGGCTGCGGAGGCTTGCCTGGATGTGCATTCGCCGCGGCGGCGAATCAACGCGGCTTCTCCATCTGAAGGTTGGGCTGCCCATCCGAGACTCCCGTGCTACGGCAAAAACGCCATCTAGTACCCGGACTCGAAGAAGCTCAGCGATCGCAGGTCATCAGGCTGGCGTGACCTCAACCCTCGGACCGGAACCGATGACGCTGTTCACCCTGTCATCCGTCCTTATTGCCCTTGCCGCCGCATTCGGGGCGCTCAACTATTTCGTGCTCAAGCTGCCGTCGGCGATCGGACTGGTCGCGATCGCCCTGATCGCCTCGATCGGCGTGATGGCGATCGATACGGTGGCGCCAGGGCTCGGCATCCGGGACCGTGTCGGCAGCATCGTCGAGAGCATCGATTTCAGCGAGACGGTCCTGAAGGGCATGCTCGGGTTTCTCCTGTTTGCCGGAGCCCTGCATACCGATTTCGAACGCCTACGCCGGCAGCGGTGGTCGGTGGCCCTCGCGGCGACGGTCGGCGTCGCCATCTCGGCGTTGGTGGTCGGAATCGGCTATGCCTGGATCGCCGCGGTGCCGATCGTGGCCGCCCTCGCCTTCGGCACCCTCATCTCGCCGACCGACCCGGTGGCGGTTCTTGCCCTTCTCCGCGAGGCCCGCGCGCCGGAAGCCCTCGAGACCCGGATCGCAGGCGAAAGCCTGTTCAACGACGGTGTCGGCTATGTGCTGTTCCTCGCCATTACGACGTCGTCGGCCGCCGGCGACAGCCTGCTCCGGATCGGCGAGTTGTTTGTTATCGAGGCCGGCGGAGGGGCGCTTCTCGGCGCCGCGACGGGATGGATCGTGTTCCAGCTCGTCAAGCGGATGGACAACTACAGCCTGGAGGTGCTGCTGACGCTCGCCCTCGGCATGGGCACCTATGCCCTCGCCGATGCCCTGCATCTCAGCGGTCCGATCGCGGTCGTGGTGGCGGGCCTCCTGATCGGCAATCACGGCGTCAAGCATGGCATGAGCGATCAGACACAGCGCTACGTTTTAGGGTTCTGGCAGCTTATCGACGAAATCTTGAACGCCGTCCTGTTTCTCATCATCGGGGCGGAGGTTCTGGCCATCACCGTCAGCCTCGAGCACCTGTGGATCGGAGTTGCCGCGGTGGTGCTGGTGCTGCTCGGAAGGGCGGCCGGACTGGGGTTCGGGATGGTCGTCTCGCGGCCGTGGCGGCAGGGCATCCGGGGCGCCTTCCCGATCGGCGTCTGGGGCGGGCTGCGGGGAGGCATCTCGATCGCCCTGGCGATGTCGCTTCCCGAGACCGAATGGAAGCCGTTCGTCCTCAGCTCGACCTACATCGTCGTCATCTTCTCGATCCTGGTGCAGGGACTGACCTTTCCGCGCCTGGTCAGGGCCCTCGGTCAGGTCTGACCGAAATGGCTTGACTCGACCACCGCAAGGCTCACGATCGCGGTTGCCGCCAGCCGCGCGCGCCCGACCGGAGGAACGCCATGCAGATCACCGGCATGCTCTACGGCTCGAAGCTCCTCGAGCACGTGGGCTTTCCCGCGACCGAGGTGCTCGGTCCCGATGCCAGCGAGCGCGAGATCCAGGATCTGATCCGCCGCCACGGCACCATCTTCGTCAAGCCGCTGTTCAAGGGCGGGGTGGGCAAGAAGGGCAAGGCCGGGTTGATCGGCAAGGCGACCGACCTCAAGACCGCGCTGAAAGAAAAGGAGCGTCTCTTCTTCGTCGAGCACCGCCACGGCAACGTGCTGGCGAAGTCGTTCGGAGTCACCTTCGAGGCCGGCGTACCGGCCGAGCACGAGGTCTATTTCTCGATCACCGATGCCACCGACTTCCGCGCCCCGACCATGACGCTGACCCACCGCGGCGGGATGGACATCGAGGAGCTGCCGAAGTCCGACATCGCCCGCGTGCCGTTCGAGGCTCTGACCGGCCTCAAGGCGTTCGTCGTGGCTAACGCCCTTTCCGGCATCGGCGCGCCGAAAGAGATCATCTCGCCCCTGGTCCAGCACCTGCCCAAGCTGTGGGAGCTGTTCCACCACTACGGCATCACCACGCTCGAGCTGAACCCGATCCGCATGCGCCTGGAGAGCGGCGGCCGCATGACCCCGGTCGCCTGCGACTTCAAGTGCGGCTTCGACCGCGACGACCCGCGCTGGCAGCGCCTGGGCCTACCGCCCGAGCTGTTCGCCACCGATATCTCGGGCTTCGAGCAGGAGATCAACGAGCTGCGCACCTACCAGGGCCAGTCGGACGTGTTCGTCATCAACGACAAGGGCACCATCCTGGCGCCCACCTTCGGCGGCGGCGCCAACTCTCTGGTCACCGAGGTGCTGGGGGATGCGGCGATCATCTCGTCCGACTTCGGCGGCAATCCGCCCTACGAGAAGATGCGCGAGGTGGCGCGCATCTGCTACAAGCACTGGCTGGCCCAGGCCAACGTGCTGTTCATCATCGGCGGCAAGGCCAACAACACCGACATCTACGAGACCTTCCGCGCCATGGCCGACGCCCTGCGCGCCTATTTCGGCGAGCACGGGCCGACGCCGCTCTACGTAGTGGTCGGCCGCGGCGGACCGAACCTGGTGCGCGGCCTGGGCGCGCTGGCCGAGGTTTGCGACTCCCTCGGCCTGCCGTACCGGATGTTCGGCTTCGACAGCGCGCTGTCCGAAGTGGTCGGATACGCCAAGAGGATCGACGAGTGGATGAAAGCGGGCGGACGCGAGCGGATCGCCGCCCATCTCGGCATCAAGCCGGTCATCCAGCCCGACGTGCGCGGCTGAGCGGGGGAGGAGCACATGTACAAGAAGGGCATCGAAGGCTTCCCCTACTACATGGGCGTCGGCTCGCTGGCCGAGATCGCGACCCGGCAGGACCGGGTCTGCGTGCTCAACGTCCTGGGCTCCGAATCCCGCCAGGTGACCCCGGTCAGCCACGCCTTCTCGGGCGGCAACGTGGTGTTCGGCACCTCGCCCGGCCGCGGCGGCCAGATCCTGGAGACGCCCGCCGGCGACATCCCGGTCTATAACAACGTGCTGGAAGGAATCGCGGCCGGGCACGCCTTCAACGTCGGCGTCGTCTACCTGCCGCCGTCGGGCGTGCGGGACGGGGTGGCCGAGCTGGTCCGCGTCAACCCCGAGCTGGAGAAGATCGTCATCCTGACCGAGAAGGTCTCGGTCCATGATGCGCGCGAGATCCGCGCCATCGGTCAGCTTCGCGGCATCGACATCTTCGGCGCCAACTGCCTGGGGGTGGCGGATTCCTGGAACCGGGTGCGGATCGGCGGCGCGCTCGGCGGCGACCACCCCGAGGAGACGCTGTACAAGGGCTCGATCGCGATCTTCTCCAACTCCGGCGGCTTCACCGCAACCATCGCCCAGTACCTGGCGATGGCCGGCTGGGGCACCACCACGGTGATCTCGTCCGGCAAGGACGTCTACATCCACTATGCCGCCCGCGACTTCGCCCACGGCTTCAGGAACGACGACCGCTCCAAGGCGGCGGTGCTCTACTGCGAGCCCGGCGGCTACTACGAACGGGACGTCGATTTCGGCAAGCCGGCAGTGGCCTGCGTGGTCGGCCGCTGGAAGTCGCGGATCACCCGGGCCGTCGGCCACGCCGGCGCGATGGCCGGCTCGGGCGACAAGGCCGAGGACAAGGAGCGCTGGTTCCTGGAGAACTTCGGGGTCGAGCGCGTCTTCACCCCGGACGATCCGGTGTGCTCGGACAAGGGGGCGGTGGTGCTCAACATCGCCCACATCCCGGCCGCCGTGACGGCGCTCATGAAGCGGCACGGGGTGCAGCCCGACTTCGCGCCGCGCGGCACCCTGGCTCTCAAGCCGTGGCTGGCCAATGACCAGGGTCTCGTCCTGCCGCCGCAAATCGATCTGCCGGTCGTCGAGGCGCCGGAGCCGTACGCGACACAGATCGCCACGGTGCGCCGCCAGATCGGCGCGGTCATCCCGCGCCAGACGATGAAGGACAAGTCGGGCGCCTCGGTGATGGACGGCACCACCCAGGTGACCAGCGTGCACGGCTTTTCCGTGCTCGACCTGGCGATGGAGCCGCTGGAGGCCAACTTCGCGCTGCCGCTGGTGCACGAGATCGCCGACGAGAACGACCGTGCCCTGCTCGACACTGCGGTGGCTGCCGAGGTCAACCTGGTCGGCGACACTACCCTCATCGCCGCCGAGGCCGCCCGCGAGGCCGGCAACGCGCCCAATACGGTGATGGCCGCCGCCGCCGCGATCGTCGGACCGAAGCGGGTCGAGCGCGTTCTCGCCTGCACGCGGGTGCTGATCGACCTGTTCGCCTACTCGGGCCTCAAGGACGCCCGCGACGAACGCTTCGACATCTCGGGAATCGCCGTCGACGAGGCGACCCGCGCCCTGTTCCTGGCGAGGGCGGACGAGAAGAACGACCCCCGTCCCGAGGCGATGCTGAAGGCGGTCGCCGCCCGCGGCAGCCGGTCGGTGTTCCTGAAGTTCCTGGCGTCGCTGAACGGCAGGCCATCTCGCGACGCGCTGCTGGCGGCGATCTCGCTGACCATCGCCTGGGGGCCGTTGATGCGCAAGCGCATCTCGCGGCTGACGGCCGAAACGCTGCCCTGGTATCTGCGGCTCTATGGGGTGATGATCGGCGCCTCGATCCCGGCCCGACACCACCAGCACGGCTCTCTGTGCGGCATCTCGCGCGAGGAGCGCTTCGGCCGCTGGACGATGGCCGACCTCGCCTTCATGGCGATCACCGGCAAGAAGCCGAAGGCCGACGAGGCGAGGCCGCTGCAGATGCTGGTAGGGCTTCTGATCTCGAACGGCCCTGGCGCGATCTCGGCCCAGGGCGCCAAGGGCGCTGTCTCGGCCGACGGCCCGCAGACCCCCGGCCGGGTGCAGATCAACAAGGCGATGGTCGGCTTCCTCACCCACACCGGCTATTCGCATGGCGGCAACGGCTTCGAGGGCATGGCCTTCCTGCTCGACCGCTTCAGGGACGTCGATCTCAAGGACCCGTGCGATCCCGACCACGGCCTCGACCTGAAGGCGATGGCGACGGAGTACGCCGCCGCCTACAAGGAGGAGAAGACCCGCACCAAGGAACTGGGCGGGGAGACGCGTGCGCTGCCGGGCGTCCACCATCCGGTGTTCAAGGACAAGCCGGTCAACTACGACCCGCGCGAGCGCTTCATCGCAAAAGTCATGGAGGAGCGCGGCGACTACAATATCTTCCACGCCTACTACTGCGAGCTGGTGAAGGCGCTCTACGAGGTCGGCGCCTCGCGCTACGTATTCTGCGTCAACGTCGACGCGGTCATCGCCGCGCTGCTCCTGGGTTTGTTGTGGAAGGACTTCCGCGAAGGCCGGTTGACCGCCAAGGACCTGGAGTCCGCCGCCTTCACCGTGTTCCTCTACGGCCGCATGATCGGCGCCGCCGCCGAGATCGACGACCACCTCAACCGCGGCCGCAACATGGATACCCGCACCCCGGCGAACGCCTGCGGCTTCGTCGTGTGACGGGAAGCTTTCCGCAACCCACGCGGCCGGGATGAGGGTTCCGGCCGCCTCATGGGAAGCGGGCGTTGCGCCCTCGCTCGGTCACTCCGCGCGGTTGCCGCGACCGCCCCCGATGGGCCAGCCGTTTTTCCGGGATCTTTCAGCCTTTGCTGGGTCGTTTGGCCGCCCCATATGGCAACAGGTGCTTGATTCCATGGCAACTCGGGGGCCCCTCCATGCGCGTCTTCAGCCGACGGCGATTCCTTTTTGCGAGCATTCCGTGGGCGGTGCTGATGACCACCGCCGGCAGGGTCTTCGCCCAATCCTCGCCGTCGCCGCGCCTGGGGCCTGCGCAGCCGTTCGGCATCGAGGCGATCCGGCAGCGGGCTGAGCAGCTCGCCGCAAGGCCTTACGTGCCGCCCACGCCGCCGGCTCCCGAACTGGCCGCCAGGATCGACTTCGACGCGGTACAGAAGATCCGCTTCCGCGCCGACCGCGCGCTGCGGCCCGACAGCCACTTCCCGGTTCGCCTGTTCCACCTCGACAAGTTCAACGGCCTGCCGGTCCGCATCAACCTCGTGTCCGACGGCACCTCGCGTGAGGTGCTCTACTCGCCGGACGACTTCAGCGTCAAGGACGACGCCCTTCCCGAAGGGTGGCCGCGCGATGCGGGCTATTCCGGATTCCGCGTCATGGACGGCCCGGACAAGGAAACCGATTGGCTGGCGTTCCAGGGCGCGAGCTATTTCCGAACCTCGGGCGAGGAGGGGCAGTACGGGCTGTCGGTGCGCGGCATCGCGATCAACACCGGGCTGCCGATGCCCGAAGAGTTTCCCCGCTTCACCGAATTCTGGCTGCTCGAACCGCAGAGGGGCGAGCCGGTGATCACCATCGTCGCCTTGCTCGACGGGCCCAGCGTGACCGGCATCTATCGCTTCGACGCCACCAAGGGCACCGGCGCGGTCGTCACGGTCGCGGCCGAGCTGTTCATGCGCGCGCCGGTGGAACGGATGGGCATCGCGCCGCTGACCAGCATGTACTGGTACGGCGAGAACGACCGCCGCCGCGCCACCGACTGGCGCCCCGAGATCCACGACAGCGACGGGCTCGCCCTGTGGACGGGCGCCGGCGAGCGGATCTGGCGGCCACTGATCAACCCGCCCGGACTGCTCGTCAACTCGTTCTCCGACACCAACCCGCGCGGCTTCGGGCTCCTGCAGCGCGACCGGCGGTTCCCCAATTACGAGGACGACGGCGCCTTCTACCACCGCCGCCCGAGCGTGTGGGTCGAGCCGCTCGAGCCGTGGGGCGACGGTGCCGTGCAACTGGTCGAGATCCCGACCGACGACGAGATCCATGACAACGTCGTCGCCTACTGGAACCCGGCGCGCCCGATGCGCGGCGGCGACCGGCTCAAGCTCTCCTACCGCCTTCACTGGCGCAGCGAGGAACCGTACCCGCCGTCCGCGGTCGGCCGGGTGGTGGCGACCCGGATCGGCCACGGCGGCGTGCCGGGCAATCTCACTCCCGAGGACGCCAACAAGCGCAAGTTCGTGATCGATTTCGAGGGCGGTCCGCTGACCGGGATGGCGCCGCGTTATGACCTCGCCCCGGTCGTGACGCTGTCCCGGGGCACCATCCACAACGAGTACGTGGTCAAGGTCGTCGGCACCGAAATGTGGCGGGCTGTGTTCGACGTGTCGATCGATGGCAGGCAGCCGCTCGACCTGCGCTGCTTCCTGCGCCTCGACGACAAGCCGCTCACCGAGACCTGGCTGTACCAGTACATCCCGACCTGATTGCTGATGCCGCCGCCCCGTCTCCGCCTCGGCGGCGGAGAGGGACTTCGCGGCGAGGCGCGGGCTATTCCGCGCGCAGGGGATCGCGCCCCAGCCTCTTCACGGGGCGGGCCGGCGGCCGGTGCCAAGGCAGCGCCGGCATTTCCATCGGGCTTTCCGGCGGTGGCGTGACCAGGGTCCGCGAGGCACCGGCCATCTCCACCGGATTGGCCAAAGCCTCCTCCAGCGCCTGGAGGGCCGGAGGCGCCGAGATCTCTTCGGGGATCAGAAACAGCCCGGCACGGGCGAAAGCCCGTCCCACGCTCTCGCGGCTCGACCACACGATCAGCGGTACCGCCAGCACCAGCCCGGCGGTGACCGGCAGCAACCACCAGAAGAAGCCCGGCGTCAGGTGCCATGTCACGGCAGCCACCGCCAGCCCCGCCACCACCGGCACGCCGGCGACCTGCAAGGCGCCCGCAATCGTGACCGAGCCCGAACGGTGCTGAGCCGACCACGAAACGCAGCGCCCCATCAGGATGGTGGCGACGAAGGTGGCGTGGAACGCCATCATCATCGGCGCGATCAAGGTGGCGACGACCGCCTCGGCGGCGGCGCTGAGAACCACCCACAGGCCGCCGCCAAAGGCCTGCCGGCGCTGCCGCGAGGCAAGGCAGACGATGACGCCCCACACCTTGGGCAGCAGCAGCATCGCTACCGTGGCGGCGAACAGTGCGTGGAGATCGGCGGTGCGGTCGATCGGCCAGACCGGGAACAGCGAATAGCCTTCCTTGAAGTAGTCGTGCGGGAACAGCGCCTGGACCAGGGCCGCAGTGACGCCGAGGATCAGCAGCAGCAGCCACAACAGCGACGACACGTAGGAGAGGGCGCCGAACACGAACTGCAGCCGGCCAACCCAGTGCAATCCCCTCACGCCCAGCAGGCTCAGGTGTTGCAGGTTGCCCTGCGCCCAGCGGCGATCGCGGGCGGCGTAGCCCAGGATGGTCGGCGGCACCTCTTCGTAAGAGCCCTCGAGCGACGGCAGCAGGAAGACGCTCCAGCCGCCCCGATGCAGCAGCGCGGCCTCGACAAAGTCGTGGCTCAGGATCTCGCCGCCGAACGGCTGCTTGCCGGGCAACGGCGACAGCCCGCAACAGTGGGTGAAAGCCGCCACCCGGATGATCGCATTGTGGCCCCAGTAGGTCGCATGCCCCATCTGCCAGAACGACGAACCGGTCGCCAGCATCGGGCTGTAGAGGCGCGAACTGAACTGGATGAAGCGGGCGAACAGGGTCTGTTGGCCGACCGTCATCGGCGCGGTCTGGATCAGCCCGGCGCGCGGGTTGGCCAGCATCGCCGCGACCAGCGCGCGGATCGTCTCGCCCGACATCACGCTGTCGGCGTCGAGCACCACCATGTACTCGTAGCGGCCGCCCCAGCGGCGGCAGAACTCGGCCACGTTGCCGGCCTTGCGCCCGACCTTGTCGGCACGTCGGCGATGGAACATCCGGCCCGTCGTCCCCAGACGCTCCGCCAGCGCGGCCAAGCCGGCCGCCTCGGTGCGCGCGCACTCCTCCGCGCTGTCGCTGAGCATGAAGAACTCGAAGCTCTCCGTGGAACCGGCGGCCTCGAGCGAACGCCAGGTCGCCTCGACCCGGGCCAACACCTCCAGCGCATCCTCGTTGTGGACCGGCATCACCAGTGCGGTACGCGGCGGCGCCACCAGCGTCGGCTGCCCGGCAACGATGCGGCGCAGCGACAGCGGGTCGCGATTGAAAAGGCTGAGCAGGAAGCCGGCTGCGGCAGTCCAGAACGCCACGGTGATCCATCCGAAGGTCACCACGAACACGGCCAGCGTGGCCGCCTCCAGCGCGTTCAGTCCGTTGGTCCCCAGCACGTCGTACATGACGGCCGATCCGCCCAGTATGGTCGCCAGGACGGCAGCAAAGAAGAACGGCCGGCGAACGGCGCGTCCAGGCACACGGATGCGCGCCTCAGTCGTGGTCCTTGGGGTAATAGGCATAGCTCCAGGTCTCCGACAGTCGCTGTCCGTTCAATGTAAGGAACAGACGGATATCCGACGGCTTGTCGCCGTCGGGCACGATTTGAAACGAGGCCCGCCAGGTACCCTCGGCGGGCTCCTTCTGAATCACCAGGTCCTTGACCGATCCTGTCGAGGCCGTGAGATCGGCATTGACGGGGAAGGAGCCGTCCAAGCCCCTCAAGCCGCCGCCCTGGAAGCCGACGACGAACCGCCTCACCTTGTGAGACGGCGGATTCTCGGCACCAGGCACCGCAGCCCAGCCGGACGTGCTGCGTACGACCCTGGCGAGATGGTCGGGAACCACCGCACTGTCAACCGTCCGCAGACGATAGGTATAGGTGAGCTTGGTGCCGGCCTTGGCCGTTCCGGGGGGAGACCAGAACGAGACGATGTTGTCGTGGATCTCTTCCTTGACCGGGATCTCGACCAAGTAGGTCGCCCCGTTCTGCCACGGTCCGCCCTGCGGCTCGATCCATATTCCGGGACGCCGCTCGAAATGGGACTCCAGGTCGAGATAGCTCTCGAAAGAGCGCTCCCGCTGCAGGAGCCCGAAGCCGATCACGTTCTGGTCCATGAACGAGGAGACGCGGAGCGCCGTCGGGTTCGCCAGCGGTCGCCACGTCCATTCGGCCGACGACCGAAGCAGCAGGCCGTCGGAGTCGTGTACCCGGGGTCGGTAGTCGTCGAAGGGGGTCGGCGGATTGTCGCCATGCAGATACATGCTGGCGAGGGGGGCGATCCCCAGCCTCGGCACGTCCGCCCGGATGAACAGGTCGGTCTTGACGTCGACCGTGGTCTCCCGTCCGGGACGGACATCGAACTGGAACGCGCCGGTCGCCGACTTGCTGTCGAGGAGGGCGAAGATACGGAGCGAGGTCGCATCCGGCGACGGCTTCACCAGCCAGAACTCGCGAAAGCGCGGGAACTCCTCGCCGCCCGGAGTCGCGGTCCCGATCGCAAGCCCGCGCGCAGAGAGGCCGTACACCTGACCTCGCCCCAGCACCCGGAAATACGACGCCCCCAGGAACGCCATCACCTCGTCCTTGTAGTCGGCGCGGTTGAGCGGGTAGTGGAGACGGAAGCCGGCGAACCCCAGGTCTCCCGGCAGCGGCCCCGCGACGCCCGACTTGCCGTAGTCGAACATCGCGGGATCGAAGGCCAGCCGACGCTCGTTGCCGTTCTCGACGATGTTGACCGTCACCGGCTGCAGGTAGAGGAAGCCCGGGTGGAAGAGCTCGACCTCGAACGGGGTCTCGCCGCGCCACAGCGCCTGGTCCTTCCTGAACCGGATGTCGCGGTAGCGGTCGTAGGTGAGATCCTTGAGCGACGGGACCGCGAGGTCAGCCGGTGGCCGGTACGGTTCGGCTGCAAGGGCCTGGGCGCGGGCTGACACGCGAGCGAACCAGGGGTCCGGCTCCTGGGCACCCGTCGCAGTCGCAAACGAAAGCGCGGCTGCGCACGCGAGCACCGCCCGAAGCCGACGAACCATCATCCTTCCCCCATCCTCCCTGATCCCGCTAGGACGTCGGCGCACCTCGACCGATGCGCTCCAACATGGGAAGGACGATGGTTACCGAAAAGTATTCCAGCCCAACGGGCTAGCCGCGAGGTCAGGAAGTGGCTTCGACGGAGGTCGAGGTCAGCTGGTCAGAACGAGATAGGGCCAGCCTCGTACCAGCTCCTGAGGCTGGGTATGGTGCAGGATGGCACCCTCGGGGGTTCTCACCAGATGCAACATCCGCGAGTGGAAGGCTTCCAGGCCCGGACGGTGGCCGATGCTCAGGACGGTGGCCCCGGCCAGCTCTAGTTCGAAGATCGACATCACACGCCGCTGGTTCACTTCGTCAAGTGCCGAAGTCGCCTCATCGAGGAAGACCCAGGAAGGCCGGTGAAGCAGCAGGCGGGCGAAGCCGAGCAACTGCTGCTGGCCCAGGGACAGGCTCTTGTCGGCGCGGTCCTCGGTATCCAGCAGGGGCAGCAGCTCGCCCAGGCCGACCCGCATCATCACCGCCTCGACCTCGCCACGCTCGAAGGTGTCGGGCGGGTCCGGGTAGGTGACCGCCGCCCGCAGGGTGCCGAGCGGCAGGTACGGCCGCTGCGGCATGAACATCATGGTCGCCGGATCGGGATGTCGGATGGTGCCGCTGCCCCACCGCCACAGGCCGGCTATGGCGCGGAACAGGGTGCTCTTGCCGGACCCCGACTCGCCCATGATCAGGACGCGCTCGCCCCGCCCGATCTCGGCGCTGGCCTCGGAGACGATCACCCGCCCATCGGCCAGCACGATGCCGACGCCGTCAAGCACCAGCTTGCCTTCGGGATCCTTGACCAGCCGGATGCTGGCGACGTTGTCGTCGATCTCGTCGAGAGTGTCGATCGCCGCCTTGAAGGCGCTGACGCGGCGCAGGGTAGCCCGCCAGTCGGCAATCGACGGGAACTGGTCGACGAACCAGCGCAGCGAGGCCTGTACCTGGTTGAAGGCGCCGACCACCATCATCATGCCGCCGATCGTCAGACCGCCGCTGAAATAGCCTGGAGAGGCGACCAGGATGGGCACCACGATCGCCACCCAGCCATAGCCGGAGGTGATCCAGGTCAGCCGCGACAGGCCGCCCGACAGCCGCCGCATCGCCGTGACGACGCGCTGGACGTTGCCTTCGAGCTGGCGCCGCTCGTCCTGCTCGCCGCCGACAAGAGCTACGCTTTCAGCGCTTTCGCTGACCCGCACCAGGGCGAAGCGCAGTTCCGCCTCGCGGGCGTAGCGCTCGACGTTGAGCTTGATCAGCGGCGCGCCGACGCGCCAGGTCATCAGCGAGCCGGCAAAGGCGTAAAGAATCGCGCACCACACCATGTAGCCGGGGATGACCAGGCGTTCGCCGTCGAACACGAACACCACGTTGGCCGACAGCGCCCACAGAATGCCCGTGAAGCTGACCAGGAGCAGCAACGCCTGGAACAGCCCGACGCCGAGGCCGGCGGTAAGCTCGGCCAGCTTGCGGGTGTCCTCTTCGATGCGCTGGTCGGGGTTGACGCCGATCTGCCCGGCGAGGCCAAGACGGTAGGCGCGCCCGCCGACAAGCCACTGGTCGAGCAAATGGCGGGTCAGCCACTCGCGGAAGCGGACCTTCAGCATCTCCTGCATCCAGGTCTGCCCGACCACGAACGCCAGCAGAATCGCGACGATCGCCAGGAAGACCAGAAGCTGATGGCCGAACACCGCCAGGTTCTTCTGCTGCAGGGCGTCGAAGAAGGCGCCGTGCCAAGCGTTCAGCCTGACCTGGCCCACCATGTTGGCACCGAGTACGGCGGCGATACCGGCGGCGAGAAGCCCGATCCGACGGCGTTCCCGCGACCGCCACAGGGCACGCAGCAGGGATCCCGCCTCGGCCGCCACGCTTCTGCCCTGGTACTGCGCCGGCCGGGAGCTCGCCGTCGAGCCCGCCGCGCCACGGCCCCCGGAACCGGCTTTGCTATCCTTGCTGCGGGAGTTGCGGATCTTGAGCCAACGCCTAAGAACACCGTTTCCGCTCTGCACGCATCCTCCACGACTACTCTACCGGCCCTGAACGGCAACCTGCCGGGCTGGGCCCATCGTCCACTCGATCCGCCGGTTTCTCGTGTTTCGGTTGCGGGGTTCGGCGGTCAGTCTTCGCTCTCTCCGATTAGGCCTGCGAGGGTCTAAGATATCGTTAATAGCAGATTGCAAATGTCACCGGGACGCCCCTGGCGAAATCGCCCGGCGGTTGCGATATGCCATCCCGCATGAGCCCACTCCTGGACCTCGAAAGGTGGATCGAGCGCGAGGCCGCCATCAGCGGCGAAGCCTTGGAACGCGCCATCTCCGCCACGCGCCTAGTGCGCCGACGCGATGCGTTCGGGCAGATCATCATCCCTGCCGCGGGATCCGTACTGGCCTCGCCCGAGATCGCCGATTGGGACCCCGAGCCCGACTACTTTTTCCACTGGATTCGGGATTCCGCGATCGCTATGCGCACGGTCGCCGAACTGATGGAGGATGCCGCTGACGAGGACGGACGGCGGCGTTGGCGCCGCCACTTCGAGAATTTCGTGATTTTCAGCCTGCGGTTGTGCAGCCTCGACGGCACCGCCTTCCTCAGCGGGAGCCGGCACCGCGAGGCGACCCGTCGCGGCTATCGCCGGTTCCTGCGCCGCGATCCCGAGATGCGGACCGTCGCCCGCGACAAGCTTCTGGGCGAGCCGCGCTTCAACCCCGACGGCACCCTGGATTTCCTGCGCTGGTCGCGACCGCAGTACGACGGCCCCGCGCTGCGCGCCCTGGCCTGCCTGCGCTATCTGGCGGCAGGTGGGAGCGCTTCCCCCGAACTGGCGCGGCTCTTACGCGGCGACCTCGACTTCACCCTGCGGCATGCCGACCACCGCTGCATCGGCCCGTGGGAGGAGCCGGGGGAGAGGGCCCATCACTATTATGTCGCCCTGGTCCAGCTCGGCGCCCTGGTCCATGGCCGGGATTGGGCCGGCGACAACCAAGCCGCCTGGACAGCCGCCGAGGACCGGCTGCGGGCCGGCCTCGACCGGCACTGGTCGGAGAAGCACCAGGTCTATGCGGCGATCCGCGGCACCGAGGCCGACGGCCGCGACGATCTGATCGACGCCGCCACCCTCCTCGCGGTCCTCGACGCCGACCTTCCGGCCGGCCGTAACAGCTCGCAGGATCCGCGCGTCCACGCCACCCTGGCCGCGCTCGAGGATCTGTTCACCCGCGCCTTCCCGATCAACCAGGGCCTGCCCGCGGGACGGGCGCCGGCGCTCGGCCGGTCCGCCAAGGATCGATACTTCGGCGGCGGCGCGTGGTACCCGACGACCCTCGCGGCAGCGGGCCTCTGCTATCGCCTCGCATGCTGCCCTGGCCAGGACCGCGACGCCCGGCTCGCCCGCGGCGATGCCTTCATGGCCACCGTAAGGGCGCTGGTTCCCGCCGACGGCTCGCTGTCCGAGCAGGTCGACCGCGCCACGGGCGTCCCGACCTCGGCCCGCAACCTGACCTGGAGCTACGCCGCCTTTCTCGCCGCGGCGCGGCTGCGGCAAAAGGCGCTTTCCGCCGGCGTCCGGCTCACGGCGTGACGACGATCACGGCGCGGCAGCCCCCCGCGCCCGCCTGACGGTAGCTGTGGGGCGTCGTTGATTCGAAGTAGACCGAGTCCCCCTCGTCCAGGACGACCCTCTCGCCGTCGATCTCGACTTCGAGGCTCCCGGCGGTGACGTAGACGAGTTCCGCGGCTTCGTGCTCGTGGGGTTCGGAAGCCGGCGCGCCTGCCGGAAACTCGGCGAGGTAGGAGGCCAGCTTGCGGTCGGAAGCCGAGTAGTCGAGGCTCTCGAAGTGGTAGGCGGGCGACGCCTGGCCCGGGCGCTCCGGCAGGCGCACGCGTTCGTTGCGGCGGGTCACCGCGAAGCGCGGCTTGGGCTCCGTCCCGGCAAAGAAGTGCTCGAGCCCGACGCCGAACACCATCGCAATCCGCAACAGGGTCGGCAGGGTCGGGAATAGCCGGTCGCGCTCGATTTTCGACAGCATGGCCGGCGACAGGCCGGTGTGATCGCCAAGCTGTACCAGGCCCAGCTTCTTCTTCAGCCGAAGCTCCCGGATCTTCGCTCCGATCCGGTACTGCTGCAGACCTTCCGTGAGGGTTTCGGACAGCATCGCCACGCCTCCGTGTTTTCCCCGCCGACTCCTCCTCCCGGCCGGCGGGGCCCTGCCTTACGTTGTTGCCAGCCAGGGGCTGTCGAAGCCGAGGATGCGCACGGCGGCGAGGACTTCGGGGCAGCTCATAAACAGTTCCCACAGCAGAGCCGAACGGTGGTTTTCGATCATGACGACGATCGGCCCCTGGTCGATCGCCAGGTTGCCGTCGGCGACCCAGCCGCGGGAAGGATTGAAGGCATCCGCGAAGCCGTGGCGACGCCACAGCTGGTTCCCCCGATCCTCATAGAAGTGGCGCAGCGCCTGCATCGATTCGGCCGGTGCGTAGGGCATCGCCGACAGCGCGGCCGTGGGCGCGATGACGCCGCGGTCGTTTTCCGGGGAAAAGGCGTCGTAGCCGGCGTCACCGTCGCAGGCGGTCAAACCCCAGCAGGTCGCACCGTAGCCGGCATGGCCGTGCGGATTGGCAAGGCAGTGGGCGCGGTTGATCAGGGTGTGGGCACGGTTCTGCTGCCAGTAGTCGGCGTAACGGTCGCGCAGCCCGCGGGGATCGAGGCCGAGAAAGGAGTAGTGGGAGAAGAACAGAGGGCCGCCCTGCGGAGGCCCCAGCGGCAATTCGATGCCGTGGTAGCGGCGGCCGTTGCCGAACACCGGGCTGTCGGTCCAGCCGCGGTGATAGGCCGCAGGAGAGGCGGGGTGGCTTGGCGAGGCGACGGCGAGCAGATAGGTGATCAGGCACTCGTTCCAGCCGGTGATGCGGTGGTTCATCGCCCACCCGTGGCGCGGGCTCCAATGCCAGTAGAGAACATCGCCCCTGGCGTGCCAGTCCCATTCCACGGCGTACCACAGCCGGTCGATCTCGCCGCGCAGGTCGGCGGCGTCCGCTTCGGCGAAATACTGCCGCGCGCACAGCAGCCCGGCGATCAGGAACGACGTCTCGACGAGATCGCCGCCGTCGTCCTTTTCCGAGAACGGGACGACCGCCCCCGTCGCCCCGTGCAGAAAATGGGGAAAGACGCCGTGATGGCTCTGGGCGCGGGCGAGGAAGGCGACGATCCCGCGGACCCGCGCCCGCACCTCGGAGCGCGGGAGGAAGCCGCGTTCGGCGCCGGCCAGCATCGCCATGATGCCGAATCCGGTGCCGCCGGTGGTGACGGTATCGCGGAAATCGTAGCCGGGCATCGGGTTGCTGCGCTCGCGCGCCATCCCGCTCGCCGGATGGGCGAAGTCCCGGAAATAGCTGAGCGTCTGCCGCTGCACGAGATCGAGCAGGGCTTCGTCGGCAAGGCGCGTCACGGGCGGTCTCCTCCTGGGGCGATTGGCGGCGAACTGCTCGGATCGCCGATCCTCCGCAATCGGAACCGCGCCGCCGGCAACCTAGCTCGCCCGCCAGTCGACGGTCGCCGCGGCCAGGGACTGCGAGCTCGATCCGATCTCGACCCGGATCAGGCCGGGTTCCCACACCAGTTCGGGATCGGCCAGGCGGTCGGCGCGGAAGAACGCGATCTCGGCGGCCGTGATCCTGAAACTGACCCGGCGCTCCTCGCCCGGCTGCAGGGCGATCTTCTGGAAGTCCTTGAGCTGGCGGACCGGGCGCGAGCGGCTGGCGACAGGGTCGCCGAGGTAGAGCTGCACCACCTCCTCGCCCGCCACCGCACCGGTGTTGCGCACGGTGACGCTGGCCGTCAGCACGTCGCCTTCGCCCGCAAGCTCGGCCTTGTCGAGCTCCATCTCGCCGTAGGCGAAGGGCGCGTAGCCGAGGCCATGGCCGAACGGGTAGAGGGGCGTGTGGGCGGCTTCGATCCGGCATGCGGTGCTGAACTTCTTGAACACGCGCCGCCCGGCGGCGTCGATCTCGCTGTCGCCACCCACCTCGAAGCCCGCATTGTGGATGGGGCGCCCAGTCGGCGCCTCGGCATGGTGGATGGGGCATTGCCCGACGCTGCGGGGAAAGCTCATCGTCAGCTTGGCGGAAGGATTGACGGTGCCGAACAGCACGTCGGCGATGCCGTTGCCGGCTTCGCTGCCGGCGAACCACGCATGGAGGATGGCATCGCAGTGCGCAGCCTCCCATTCCAGTGCGAGCGGTCGCCCACTCATTGTGACGAGGACAATCGGGGTGCCGGTCTCGTGGAGTGCGCGCAGGAGCTTCTGCTGGCTTCCCGGCAGGCCGAGATCGCTGCGGCTCGCCGATTCACCTGTGTGCTCCCGGGCCTCGCCGACGCAGGCCACGACCACCTCTGCCTGCCGCGCCAGGGCGACCGCCTCGGCGAGCAGCGCGTCGGGCCCGCGCTCGTCGACCGGCGCGATCTCGCCGAACACGTTGAGGCGGGCGGCGATGTCAGGGTTGTCGACGATGTTGGCGCCTCTGGCGTAGCGGATGCGATCGCCGGCGGCGGCCCGCATCCCCTCGAGCACGCTGACGCTGTCGCTCGGCTCGGCGGCGATCGCCCACGCTCCTTGCATGTTGGCACGGCTGTCGGCGAGCGGCCCGACGAGCGCGATGGTGCCGCCCGTGCGGGCGAGCGGCAGGACGCCTGAATTCTTCAGCAGCACGCACGAGCTGGCCGCCGCCTCGCGGGCGAGCCGGCGATGGTCGGGCGCCAGCACCGCCGCCTTCCGTCTTTCCTCGTCCAGGCCGCGATAGGGGTTGTCGAACAGCCCCAGCTTTCTCTTCGCTTCCAGCACCCGGCGGCAGGCGGCGTCCACCTCGGCCTCGGCAAGCCGGCCCTCGGCGACCAGTGCCGGAAGGAAGCGCACGTAGGCCTCGCTGACGAGGTCGATGTCGACCCCGGCGCGGAAGGCCAGGAACGCCGCCTCCTTTATGTCGGCGGCGACGCCGTGGTTGATCAGCTCCCAGATCGCCGTGTAGTCGGAGACGGTCAGACCGTCGAATCCCCAGTGGTCGCGCAGCAGATCGTGCAGCAGCTCGCGGTGCGCGGTGCACGGAATGCCGGAGAGGTCGTGGAAGCCGACCATGATTGCGCCGACCCCGGCCTCGACGGCCGCCTTGAACGGCGGCAGCACGACGTTGTGCATGCGGTACGGGCTGACGTCGACGCCGTTGTAGTCGCGCCCCCCTTCCGCCAGGCCGTAGCCGGCGAAGTGCTTGGCGGTCGCCATCACGCTGTCGTCGGCGGCCATGTCCGCCTGCTGGTAGCCTTCGACCATGGCGGTGGCGAAGGCGGCCCCGACGAGCGGGTCCTCCCCCGGGCTCTCGGCGCAGCGGCCCCAGCGGGCATCGCGCGAGACGTCCAGCATCGGCGCCCACGCGAGCGCGACCCCGCAGGCGGCGGCCTCGATAGCCGCAATGCGCGCGGTGCGGCGAACCAGCTCGGGGTCCCAGGCGCAGGCAAGGGCGATCGGAAGCGGGAACACCGTGCGGTGGCCGTGGATCACGTCCATCGTGAAGATCAGCGGGATTCCGTGCGGCGATTCCTCGACCGCGATCCGCTGCAGCGCGCGCAGGCGGTCGAGCCCGGAGCCCGCCGCCACCATGCCCACCTCGCCGCGGCGGATCTGGCTCTCGATGTCGTTGACGGCGGAGCCGGCCCCGGTGCTGTCGGCCCCGTGCACGTTGGGGTGGTTGAGCTGGCCGACCTTCTCGGCCAGAGACATGCGGGACAACAGGTCTGAAAAGTGGTCGGGCAAGGCTGCAGCCTCCCTCCGGCGACGCGCCGGCATCACATGAGCGCTATTTGATGGGCTTGGCAAGAGCCGACAAGCACCACCTCGACCGCGCCCCGGCGTGCTCTATACTGGTGGCCGGAGGACGCATGGCCAAAACGTTACGACTGGCGGTCACCGGGCTCAGCCGAGCCGGCAAGACGGTGTTCATCACCAGCCTCGTGCACAACCTGTTGTCGGCCGCCAATGGCGCCGCCAACATGCCCGGCCTCGCGGCGGCGCGGGAGCGCCGCCTTCTGGGCGCCGAGATCAGCCCCGCCGGGGCCGGCGCGGTGCCCTCGTTTCCCTACGAGGAGAACGTCGCCCACCTCGGCTCGGGCGAAGGTTGGCCGCCGCAGACCGAGAGCATCAGCCGCATCGAGTTGGCGCTGCGCTTCCGCCCCAGCGGCTGGCTCGGCCGTCGGCTGGCGCGCGGCGGGCTGACGGTCGAGTTGATCGACTACCCGGGCGAGTGGCTGCTGGATCTGCCGCTCAAGGATCTCGACTTCGCCAGCTGGTCGACCCAGGTGCTGGGAGAGTGCGGCCACGAGCCACGAGCCCCGCTGGCGGCCCCCTGGCTGGAGTATCTGTGCGCCCACGGCCCGGATACTCCGGCCGACGACGAGGCGGCGCGGCGCGCCCACGAGCTCTACCGCAATTTTCTGCACGCCTGCCGCGACCAGGCCGGCCTGCGCTTCCTGCAGCCCGGCCGCTTCCTGCGCCCCGGCAGGCTCGGCGACGGGCCACCACTGTGGTTCTGCCCGCTGCCACCCGCCGCGTCCGGCGGCCGCTACGCGCCGGGCTCGCTGGGCGCCGTCATGGAACGGAGGTTCAACGCCTACAAGGAAAAGGTGGTCCTGCCGTTCTTTCGCGACTATTTCCGCAGCTTCAACCGCCAGATCGTGCTGGTCGACGTACTGTCGGCCCTGCACGGCGGCTGGCACGTCTTCCAGGACACCGCCCGCGCGCTCGAGGTGGTCTCGCGCGCCTTCGTCTACGGGCGCGGTTCGTTCTTCACGAACTGGTTCCGGCCCAGCATCGACCGCGTGCTGTTCGCCGCCACCAAGGCCGACCACGTGACGCTGGAGCAGCGTCCGCAACTGCGCGAGCTGCTGCGCCACCTCGTCACCCACCCTGGCGGCAACCCGGCTTCGCACGGCGCCAGGCCGGATTTCCGGGCGGTGGGTTCGGTGGTCTGCACGGTCGACGAGCGCGCCGTGATCGACGGCCAGGCGGTGCACGTGGTGGTCGGCAACCGGGTCGGCGACGGCCGCCGCGCCCAGGTGTTCCCCGGCCAGATCCCGATCGAGCCGCCGGGGCGCGACTTCTTCCTCCGCCGCTTCGTCGGCTATCCGGAGTTCCTGCCGCCGCAGTTCTCCCAGGCGCCGCTGGGCGGCATCCCGCACTACGGCCTGGACGAGGCGATGCAGTTCCTGATCGGGAGCGACCTCGAATGAGCGACGACAGAACCCCCGACTATTGGCCGAAGGTTCGGGTCAGCGAGGACACCAGCCGCGTTGCCGTGCCGATGGCCCCGCCGCTGGCCGACGACGGGCCGCCGCCGCAGCGCAGGCCGCGGTCACCGTGGCGGTGGGCGATCGGCGGCGTGCTGCTCCTGCTGCTGGCCGGCCTGGTCGCCGACTCGATCGGCTGGGTGGCCGACGCCTTCCGCCTGCACGAGGGCGCGGGGATCGCCGCCGCCGCGCTGCTCGCCCTCGGCCTCGCCGGACCGCTCTATTGGATCCTGTTCGAGGTGCGCGGGTTCGCCCGCCTGCGGGTACTGGACGAGCTGCACGTACGTGCCGCCGCCGAGCTCGACCGCGGCGAGGCCTTGCGGCTGGTCGAGCGGAGCGCGGCGATGCTGCCTCGGCTGCCGGTGACGCAGTCGGGAGAGAAGATGTTCCGCGCCGCCCTGGCGCCGCACCACGACGGGCGCGCCGTCCTGAACCTGGCTCGCGGCGAGCTGATGCGGCCGGTCGACCGCATGGCCGGCGCGCTGGTGCGCCGCGCCGCGCTGCAGGCGGCGGGGATGACCGCGCTGGCGCCCACTGCCCTGGTCGACTCGCTGCTGTTCGTCGCCCGCGCCCTGCGCATGCTGCGCGAGATCGCGGAACTGTACGGGCAGCGTCCCGGCATCGCCGGGATGCGCCACCTGCTGGGCCAGATGGTGCGGGAGGCGGCGACCCTGGGTGCCGCCGAGCTGGTGCTGCAGGGGATCGCCGTCGAAGCCGGCGGCAGCCTCCTGTCACGGCTGTTCACCGGGCTGGGCGGCGGCGCGGTGGCGGGGCAGCGGATGGCCCGCCTCGGCCTGCTGGCGATGCGGGTCTGCCGCCCGATCCCGTTCCTCGATTCCGAAATGCCGACCCTGCTCAGCCTGGTCGACCCCGGCGACGAGAGGGCCTGATCGGGCACCGCCGCCCTCCTCGTGCAACAATAGATTCGAAATTGCATTCCGGAATGTGGTACGATCGGTCCGTTTCGTGAAGCAACCGCGTCGGCCATGGCTCGAACGGATCCTGTCGGCACCCTGAAGTCGCTGCGCAAGATGGTCGCGGTGCTCGACTGTTTCTCGCAGCACCAGCGCAGCCTGACCCTCGCCGACATCGCGCGCAGGACGGGGCTGCCGAAAAGCACCGTGCACCGGCTGCTCGCCTCGCTGCGCGAGGTCGGCTTCGTCGCCCAGGAGCGCGACCGCGAGCGCTACCGCCTCGGGCTGCGGCTGTTCGGGCTCGGCGCGACCGCGCTCGCCAACCTGGAAGTGCACGGCGAGGCAAGACCCCTGGTCGAGCGACTGATCCGCCTCAGCGGCGAGGGCGTCCACGTATGCGTGTTCGACGGCCGCAAGATGGTGACGATCGATCATCGCGAGCCGGACGGCCGCTCGGCCGACTGGGTCACCACGGTGACCGGCTCGCCTGTCCACTGCACCGGGGTCGGCAAGGCCACCCTGGCGTTCCAGCCGGAGGAGACGGTCGAGGCGATCGTCGCCGCGGGGCTGCGCCGTTTCACCCGCAGCACAATCATCAAGCGCGACGCGCTGCTCGACGAGCTGTCCGTGGTTCGCGCCCGCGGTTTCGCCGTCGACAATTCCGAGCACCAACCCGGCATCCGCTGCATCGCCGCGCCGATCCGCAACGCCGAGGGCGAGGTATTCGCCGCGATCAGCGTGTCGGGCGCCGCCGACCGCATCACCCCCGACCGCGTCGAGGACCTCGCCGAGCTGGTGGTCGACGCGGCGGACCATATCAGCCGCCGACTCGGCTGGCGCGACGGCGGCGGCGAGCTGCCGATCCTGGCCGCCGACGGCATCGACCCGACCTGACCTGACGAGTGGAATGGAGGTTTCCCCAGTGACTCCCAAATTGTCCGGCATCATCCCTCCCATGACGACCCCGTTCACCGCCGACGGCGAGCTCGACCTCAAGCTGGTCAAGAAGCAGGTGGACTGGAGCATCGCGCAGGGCGTGCACGGCCTTGCCGCCGGCGGCAGCACCGGCGAGGGGCACGCCCTCGACATCGACGAGTACCGCGCCCTGATGGCCGCCACCGTCGAGGCGGCCGCCGGGCGCATCCCGATCATCGCCGGCATCATCGTCGACAGCACCCGCGACGCGATCCGCCGCGGCAAGGCGGTGCGCGACCTCGGCGTCGCCGCCCTCCAGGTGACCCCGGTCCACTACCTGTTCCGCCCCGACGACGAGGCGATGCAGGAGCATTTCCGCGTCATGGCGGAGGAGACCGGCGTGCCGATCATGATCTACAACGTAGTGCCGTGGTCGTACCTGTCGCCGCAGCTCCTGTGCAAGATCATGCGCGAGGTGCCGGGCGTGGTCGGGGTCAAGCAGAGCGCCGGCGACCTCAAGATGCTGGCCGATCTCCTGATCATGGCGGGACCCGACGACCTCATCTTCAGCGCCGTCGACGCCCTGCTCTACCCCTCGTATGCGCTGGGCGCCCGCGGCTCGATCGCCGCCACCCTCGCCGCGGTGCCCGGTACCTGCGTCGCCGAATGGGACGCCGTGCAGGCGGGCGACCACGCCCGCGCGCTGGCGCTCCACGAGCGGCTGCTGCGGCTGTGGAACGCAATCTGCGACAGCAACCTGCCGGCCAACGTGAAGTACTGCCAGACCGTCCAGGGCTGCCCCGGCGGCTATCCCCGGGCGCCGATGCCGGAACCCTCGGCGGCGCGGAAGCGCGACATCCTGGCGGCGCTGAAAGGTCTGGGGCTCGAGGTCAGGGAGTAGCAGTCCCCGCGGATCGAACGCGCGTCACGGCTTGCCGCCGACGCAGGACAGGAGCGGGCCGAGCTGCCCCATGCGCCGATCGAGGGCACTCGCCCGCTTCTGTACGTATGGCCCCGGCCGCCCCGCGGACCATTCCCGCGGGTTCGGCAGGACGGCAGCCATCAGGGCCGCCTGGCGGCGGCTCAGGCGCGCGGCCGAGGTGCCGAAGTGATGCCTCGCCGCGGCCTCGGCGCCGAACACGCCGGGGCCCCATTCGGCGACGTTGAGGTAAACCTCGAGGATGCGCGTCTTCGGCCATAACAGCTCCAGCCACAGGGTGACGTAAGCCTCCAGCCCCTTGCGCACGAAGCTGCGCCCCGGCCACAGGAGCAGGTTCTTGCTGGTCTGCATCGAGATCGTCGAGGCGCCGCGGCTGCGCTCGCCCGCCTCCCAGTCCTCGTAGGCCTCCTGCAGGGCCTCGACGTCGAACCCGAAATGGCGGCAGAACAGGTTGTCCTCGGCCGCGATCACCGCCGCCCGCAGGCGCGGCGAGATGTCCTCCAGGTCGGCCCACTGGCGGCGCATGCCTTCGCCTTCGAAAGAACGGATCGCCATCAAGGGCGTGATCGGCGGCGGCACCACCCGATAGACGATCAGGACCAGCGGCGGCAGAGCCAGCAGCAGCAGCGCCGCCACCACCACCGCCTTGCGCACCGACCGCCACAGCCCCCCGTTCATGCCCCCGAGAATGCCCTCCCCGCCGCCCGGCGGCAACCTCCGCGCGGCAGCATGGCGCGTCAGCCCCCCGCGGAGTGGGCTCCCGAGGCGGGCTCGAGGTCGGCGGCGCTGCGCGGCCAGGGTCGCGGCTCGTGCTGGATCGTGACCCACTGGTCGGTGGTGAAGGCCTGCACCGCCCATTCGCCGCCGAAACGCCCGATCCCCGAGTTCTTCTCGCCGCCGAACGGGTTGTTCGGCAGGTCGTTCACCGGCTGGTCGTTGACGTGGGCCATGCCGGCCTCGATGCGCCGGGCGAACCGCGCCCCACGTTCCGGATCGCGGGTGAAGACGCAGCTCGACAGGCCGTAGGCCGTGGCATTGGCAAGCCGCAGGGCGTCTTCCTCGTTTTGCGCACGCAGGATCGGCGCCACCGGCCCGAACAGCTCGTTGGCCGCGATGGCCATCTCGTTGCCGACGTCGGCGAACACGTGCGGCGGCAGCAGCATGCCGTCGGGCTCGCCGCCCGCCAGCTCGCGGGCGCCGGCCTTGCGCGCCTCGGCGATGCGCTGCTTGAGGCCGCTCATCTGCTTTTCGTTGATGATCGGGCCGATCAGGGTATCGGGCTCGTCCGGGTCGCCGACCTTGAGGCCCTTGGCCGCGGCCGCGAAGCGGGTCGCGAACTCCTCGTAGACCGCCTCCTCGACGATGAAGCGGTTGGTGATCATGCAGATCTGGCCCTGGTGCAGGAACTTGCCGACCACCGCCGATTGCACCGCCTGCTCGAGGTCGGCGTCCGCCAGCACCACGAACGGCGAGTTGCCGCCCAGCTCCAGCTCGACCCGTTTCATGATGTTCGCCTCGACCGCAGCCCGCGCGATATGGCGCCCGACCGGCGTCGAACCGGTGAACGAAACCACCCGCGCCGCGTCGTGCTGAACCACCGCGTCGCCGATCTCGCGGCTGGAGCCGGCGACCACGCTCAGCAGCCCGGGCGGCAGCCCGGCCTCCTCGTAGATCTTGGCCAGCAGGGTGCCGCCGGTGACCGGCGTCTCGCTCGACGGCTTCAGCACCACCGCGTTGCCGACCGCCAGCGCCGGCGCCACCGACCGGTTGCTGAGCTGCAGCGGCCAGTTCCAAGGGCTGATCACAGTGACCACGCCGACCGGCTTGCGGTAGACGCGGCACTCCTTGCCGGGAACGTCGCCGGGCAGGATGCGGCCCTGCACCAGGTACGGATCGCGGGCCGCCTGCAGCATCACCGCATGCACCGTCGACCATTCGATCGCGGCCTTGAGGCGGGTGCTGCCGGATTCGCGGACCAGCCAGCCGATGATCTCGTCGCGGCGGGCCTCCATCACCGCGGCGGCGTTGCGCATCACCCGGGCCCGCTCGGACGGCAGGGCGGCTGCCCACGCCGCCTGCGCCTTCACGGCAGAGGAAAAGGCCTCGTCCACGTCGGCGATGGCGGCGTGCGGGATCTCGGCGACCACCTCGCCGCGATAGGGATCGACGTCCTTGATCTTCCCTTCGGCGGCCCCGTGCCGCCAGCGGCCGGCGATGAGCAGCCGGTCGAATCCGGCGTACGGCGAACGCACGGCGTCCTTCGTTCCCATCACGACCTCCTCGTTATCGTTGCGACGTCTTACGGCTCTTGCGTCTGGCCGGCACGGCGGAAGGCGACGCCCGCGAGCGCCGACCAATCCTGGTCGAGGCCGCCGTGCGCCATCGCGTCGAGAAGATTGTCGCGCAGAATGCCCGCAAAAGACATCGGGACGTGCGCCTGCTCGCCGGCGGCGAGTGCCAGCTTCACGTCCTTCAGGCCGTGCGTCACCTTGAAGCCCGGCGGCTGGAATTTCCGTGCCAGGATGAGGTCCCCGTACGTCTTGTAGGCGGGGGCCGCGAACAGGGTGCCGGTTACGACCTCCATCAGCCGAGCCGGGTCGACCGCATGGCCCTCCGCCAGGGCCAGAGCCTCGGCCATGCTCTCGATCGCGGCGGCAATGAGGAAGTTGATGGCAATCTTGGCCTTGTGCGGCTCGTCGCCCAGCGTCCAGGTCCGCCGGGCAAAGGCATCGAGCAGCGGCTGCACGACGCGGATGGCCTCCGGATCTCCGGCGGCCAGCACGTTGAGCTCGCCCGCCGCGGCCGCCTGGGGGCGGCCCACCACCGGCGCCGCCACGTAAGCGACCCCGTGATGACGGTGGACCTCCTCCAGCTCCTTGGCGAACTCGACCGACAGGGTCGCGCAGACGACGTGGACCAGCCCTTCGGGTGCGTGCGCCAGAACGTCCTGCTCGAGGATGACGGCGCGCACCGCGGCATCGTCCGCCAGCATGGTGAGGGCGGCCTCGCCGGCGAAGGCGTCGCGGGGGCTCTGGGACGGCAGCGCTCCCTTGGCCAGCAGCCCGTCGAGCGCCGGCGGCGAGCGGTTCCAAGCCCGTACCGCATGCCCCGCCTGCAACAACCGCTCCGCCATCGGCGTGCCCATCGCGCCGAGACCGACGAAACCAACGTCCATAACCGCTTCTCCCCTTGCCTGCTGAACAGGTGGGAGTTTCGGGCAGTCGTGCAACAGCGGCCGCGGACCGAGGCTGGTCCTTGGGCGCCGCTCAGGCTGCCGGGGCAGCCGGCAGGATGCAGGAGACGAAGTGCCCCGGCTCGACCTCGCGGACCTCGCGCGCCGAGGGCTCGGCGCAGGCCGGGGTGGCGTAGCGGCAGCGGGTCCGGAACACGCAGCCCGACGGCGGGTTGATCGGGCTCGGCACGTCGCCTTCCAGCAGGATGCGCCCGCGTTCGGCATCGGGATCGGGCACCGGCGCCGCCGACAAGAGCGCCAGGGTGTAGGGGTGGCGCGGCCGCGCGTAGAGCACGCTGCTGGGCGCCATCTCCATGATGCGGCCCAGGTACATCACGGCGACGCGGTCGCTGATATAGCGCACCACCGCCAGGTCGTGGGCGATGAACAGCAGCGCCAGGCCGAGCTCCCGCTGCAGATCGCGCAGCAGGTTGACGACCTGGGCCTGAACCGAGACGTCGAGGGCCGAGACCGGCTCGTCGGCGACGATGAACTCCGGCTCCGCCGCGAGCGCCCGGGCGATGCCGATGCGCTGCCGCTGACCGCCCGAGAACTCGTGGGGGAAGCGCTCCATCGCGTCCGCCGTCAAACCGACTTTTTCCAAGAGAGTGGCCACTCGCTCACGGCGTTCGCTCCGGCTGCCGATGCGGTGGATGACCAGCGCCTCGGCGATCAGTTCGCGCACCCGCTGGCGCGGGTTCAGGCTGGCGTAGGGATCTTGAAACACGATCTGCATGCGCCGGCGCTGCGCCCGCAGATCGACCTTCGAAAGGCCGGTGACCTCGACCTCCCCGAACTTCACCGAGCCTCCGGTCGGCTCGATCAGGCGCAGGATGGAACGGCCGACCGTGGTCTTTCCCGAGCCGGATTCGCCGACCAGCCCCAGCACCTCGCCGCGGGCGACATCGAACGATACGTCGTCGACCGCCTTGACCCAGGCCGTCGCCCGCTGCAGCAAGCCGCCGCGCACCGGGAAGCGCTTCTCGAGCCCGCGCACCTGGAGGAGTGGGGTCATGGCCGGCATTCCTTCATTCCCTCTCCGCCCTTCAGGGGGGAGAGGGAGGGGCCCGGCGCAAGCCGGGAGGGTGAGGTGGGCGCCGGCAAGCGATCTGCAATACCCCACCTCACCCCATCCCTCTCCCCCCCTGGGGGGCGGAGAGGGAGAGAACGGCAGGCCGCGCTCGTCTTCATATCTCCCTCCACCGCTTGCAGCGGGCGAGGTGGCTGGGGGCGGTCTCCTCGAGAGCCGGCTCGCCGTCGCGGCACACCGCTTCCGCGAAAGCGCAGCGGGGCGCGAAGGCACAACCCTGGTGGCGGGCGAGCGGGCTTGGCATGTTGCCGGGGATCGCGTACAGGCGCTGCCCGCCGTCGCTCGCCAGATGGGGCATGCAGGCGATCAGGCCGCGGGTGTAGGGATGGCGGGGCGCCTTGAACAGCGAGCGCACATCGGCCTCTTCGACCACCCGGCCGGCGTACATCACCACCACCCGCTGCGCGATCTCGGCGACCACGCCGAGGTTGTGGGTGATGAACAGGATCGCCGTCCCGGTCTCGCTTTGCAGCCGCCGCATCAGGTCGAGGATCTGGGCCTGGATGGTGACGTCCAGCGCGGTGGTCGGCTCGTCGGCGATCAGCAGGCTCGGCCGGCATGCCAGCGCCATCGCGATCATGACCCGCTGGCGCATGCCGCCGGACATCTGGTGGGGAAACTCGTCGATGCGCTTCTCGGCGGCGGGAATGCCGACCGTGCGCAGCATCGCCAGCGCCTCCGCCCGTGCCGCATGACCGTCCATGCCGCGATGGAAGCGCAGCGCCTCGCCGATCTGGTCGCCGACCGTGAAGACAGGATTGAGAGAGGTCATCGGCTCCTGGAAGATCATGCCGATCTCGTTGCCGCGCACCCGCTGCATCGCCGCCTCGGACAGCTCCAGCAGGTTGCGGGCCTCGCCGTCCCGGCCGCGAAACAGGATATCCCCCTGCTCGATGCGACCGGGAGGGCTCGGGATCAGGCGCATGACCGACAGGCTGGCGACCGACTTGCCGCTCCCCGATTCCCCGACCACCGCCAGCGTCTCGCCGCGGCGCACCCGCAGCGAGACGCCGTCCACCGCCCGCGCCAGTCCGTTCTCGGTGGCGAAGGTGGTGTGGAGGCCGTGGACTTCGAGGACGGCGTCAGGCTGCATGTCCGACTACTTCTCCGGCAGCACGGCAATGGCGTCGATCTCGACCTGAATGCCGTTGAGCTGGCAGCCGATGGTGGTGCGGGCCGGCGGCTCCGTGGCGAAGAACTCCTTGTAGACCTCGTTGTATTCCTGGAAACGGGCTAGGTCGGTGAGGTAGGCATTGATCTTGACGACGTGCTGCATGTCGGTGCCGGCCGCCTCGAGGATGGTCTGGATGTTGCGCAGCACCTGCCGCACCTCGCCGGCGAAGTCGGCCGGCTTCTTGCCCGTCGCCGGATCCACCGGCCCCTGGCCGGAAACATAGACGAACCCGTTCGCGACGATGGCGTGGCTGTACTGCCCCGCCGGCTTGGCACCCTTCTGGGCATTGATGGCCTTGCGATTGCTCATTGTTCTTTCTCCGCCTGGTTATGAACCACAGAGACCCGGTCTCTCGATATCCCTGTGGCTCCCTCTGATTTCAGTTCCTTGTCAGCACCCGCCCGGGTCTCGCTCCGGTCGGCTTGCCGTCCCGCAGCAGGAAGGTGCCGGCGACCATCACGTCGGGAATCCCGGACGGCGCCAGCGTCGGCTCCTCGAAAGTGGCGTGGTCGGCGACGTCCTCTTCGAACAGCACCAGGTCGGCCACCATGCCGGGCCGCACCAGGCCGCGCTCGACCAGTCCGAAGCGCTGGGCGGGCACCGCAGTCATGTGGCGCACCGCCTCCTCGAGGCCGAACCAGTTGCGCTCGCGGGCGCAACGGGCGAGGAACCTGGGGAAGCTGCCGAACGCCCGCGGGTGGGGCTTGCCGCCCTCGCGCGGCAGGCCGTCGGACCCGAGCATGTGCAGGGGATGGGTCAGCGCCGCCTTGAGATCGTCCTCGCTGAGCTGGAACATCACCGCGTTGGTCCGCCCGCGGTCCTGGGCGATGATCCAGGCCAGGGTGTCGAAAGGGGCCTCGCCGCGGTCTTTGGCGATCACCGCCAGCGACTGGCCTTCCAGCGGCCGCAGGGCGGTCTCGACCACCCCGCCGATGCGCACGTTCTCCCAGCCGATCAGGGTGATCTTGGATTCCCAGCCCGGATTGGCGGCCGACGAGCCGCCCTCGACCGCCTGCCGCAGCGCCGACCGCTGCGCCGGATCGGCAAGGCGGGCCAGCAGCGCGTCGATGCCGCCCGCCTGGGCCGACGGCGGCAGCAGCTGAAGGATGGTGCTGGACCCCGCCGGATAGGGGTACATGTCGAAGCTGACGTCGACGCCGTCGCGGCGCGCCGCCTCGAGCATGGCGATCGCCTTCGGCAGGGTGCCCCAGTAGGGCCGCCCCGCCGCCTGCAGGTGCGACAGCAGCCCGCGCGCCCCGGTCGTCTTCAACAGCTGCAGGAACTCGGCGATCGACGGCGGCAGGTCGCGCTCGTACGAGCGCACGTGGGCGGCGAACAGCGCATCGTGCGCCGCCACCACCTCGGCCAGGCGCAACAGCTCCGCGTCGTCGGCCCAGGCACTGGGCGGATAGACGAGGCCGATCGACAGGCCGTGCGCGCCTTCGCGGAGCTGAGCGTCGAGCAGCTCGGCCATCTTCTCGCGCTCGGCCGCGGTCGCGGGACGGTTCTCCCAGCCCATGACGGCAAGCCGCAGCGCAGCATGGCCGACCAGCGAGATCATGTTGATGGCGATGCCGGGCTTCTCCACGCCCTGCTTGTAGCCGGCGAAGTCGGCAAAGCTCTCGCCCTCCTTCACCGGGCCCAGCAGCGAGGCGAAATGGTCGCGCAGGAACGCCTCGCGTCCCTTGACCTGCGGAAACAGGCCGAACGAGCAGTTGCCAACCACCACGGTGGTGACGCCCTGGGCGACCTTCTCGCGGCGGTCGGGCTGGCGCTGGAACATCAGGTCGTCGTGGGTGTGGGTGTCGATGAAACCGGGCGCCAGATAGCGGCCCCCGGCATCGACGACCTCGGCGCCGGGTGCGGCGAGCCGCGGCGCCACGGCAGCGATGCGGCCGCCTTCTACCAGCACGTCGCCCGCGTACCAGGGGGCGCCGGTGCCATCGACGATGCGGGCGTTGCGGATGAGAACCTTCGACGTAGCCATCAGGTCACCTTCTGCAAGCGGGGGTCGAGGGCGTCCCGCAGGCCGTCCCCGACCATCTGGAGGGAAAGCACGGTCAGCACGATCGCCAGGCCGGGGAACAGGATCAGCCAGTCGGCCTGGCGGAAGTACTGCTGGGCGCCGGCGATCATGTTGCCCCAGGTGGGCGTGGTCGGCGGCACCCCGACGCCGAGGAAGGACAGCGCCGCCTCGGTCAGGATTGCGTAGGCGAAGATGAATGTGCCCTGCACGATCATCGGCGACAGCAGGTTGGGCAAGACGTGGCGCAGCACGATCCGCGGCGTGGTCGCCCCCAGCGCAGTCGCCGCCTCGACGAACGGCAGCTCGCGCAGGACCAGGGTGGCGGCGCGCACGACGCGCGCCACCCGGGGCGTGTAGACGACGCCCAGCGCCAGCACGACGTTGAACAGCGACGGCCCCAACGCCGCCATGAAGGCGATCGCCAGCAGGATGTCCGGGAACGCCATCAGGGCGTCGGTGAAGCGCATCAGCGCCCCGTCGAGGGCACGGATGTAGCCGCCCAGAAGTCCCAGCACCGCCCCCAGCGCGGTCGCCAGGATCACCACCAGAAAGCCGACCAGCAGCGACAGCCGGGTCCCCTGCATGACCCGCGACAGGACGTCGCGGCCGAACTCGTCGGTGCCGAACCAGTGGCCGCCGACCGGCGGCTTCAGCCGGTTCAGGATGTCCATCTTCATCGGATCGTAGGGCACGATCCAGGGCGACAGCAGGGCCACCGCCAGGATGATGCCCAGCACCGCCGCGGCCGCCAGGACCACCGGCCGGCGCCTGAGCTGCCGCAGCAGGAGGATCGTGGGGGACGCGCTCGCCATCACTGTCTCTTCAATACCGCACCCGCGGGTCGACCACCGCGTACAGCAGATCGACCGCGAGGTTGATGAGGACGTAGAGGCCGGAAACCACCAGCAGCGCTCCCTGGATCACCGGATAGTCGCGCCGCAGCACCGCCGACACGATCAGGTTGCCCACCCCCGGCAGCCCGAACACCGTCTCGGTGACGATGGCGCCGGCGATCATCACCGCGGTGGTCAGTCCGATCACGGTGAGGATCGGAATCATGGCGTTGCGCAGCGCATGCTTGAGGATCACCACCTTGGGCGGCAGGCCCTTGGCTCGCGCCGTCCGCACGTAATCCTCGCCCAGCACGTCGAGCATGCTGGTGCGGGTGAAGCGCAGGATCAGCGCCGAGTTGGGGATGCCGAGGGCGATCGCCGGCAGCACCAGATGATGCAGCCGCTCGAGGAAGGTCGCCTCGGGCGGCCCGTAGCCGGCGACCGGGAACCACGGCAGGTCGACCGCCAGGTACTTGATCAGGGTAAGCCCGATCCAGAAGCTGGGCACGCTGGCCGCCAGCATGGCGAATGCCACCGTCGCCTGATCGAGGGTGCGGCCGCGGTAGACCGCCGAAATGATGCCGATCGGGGTCCCGATCGCCACGGCGATGCCGACCGACATCAGGGTCAGCGAGGTCGTCAGCTCGGCCCGCTCGGCCAGCGCCTGGGTGACCGGGCGGTTGAGGAAGATCGAATCGCCGAGGTCGAAGCTGAGGATCTGCTTGAGATAGATGACGAACTGCACCAGCAGCGGCTGGTCCAGCCCCATCCGCGTCCGCAGCGCGGCGATGTCCTCGGGGGTTGCCGCCGCGCCCAGCATGACCGCCGCCGGATCACCGGGCACGACGCGGGCGATCATGAATACGACCGCCGCGACGATCAGCATCACCAGGAGCATGCCGCCGAGGCGGCGGACGATGTAGGCGAGCATCCTGAGCCTGCCAGAGTGTCGACGTATGCCCCTCTCCGCCTTCTGGGGGAGAGGGAGGGGCCCATCGCCGACGGCGATGGGAGGGTGAGGTGGCCGGGCAGCCCCCCACCTCACCCCGCCCCTCTCCGCCCCATGGGGCGGAGAGGGAGGTTACTGTATCAGTTCGCCAACTCAGCGTTCCAGAAGAACGGCCACGGCATCGGCACGTAGCCCTTCAGCTTGGCGGTCGCCGCGGCAAGGTTGTAGAACTCGCCGACCTTGATGGTCGGGACCTGGGTGTAGAACAGCTTCTGGATCTCCGCCCACAGGGCCTTGCGCTTGGCCGGATCCATCTCGGTGTTGAACTTGGCGAGCGCGGCCTTCTTCTCCGACGTGTCCCACCAGCCCGGATAACTCGGGTTGACGAAGGTGATCAGAGACGGCTCGGGGACGAAGGTGTGGTAGGTGAAGAAGGCGTCCCACTCCTTCTCGTTGCCGCGCCGCTGGATCAGGGTCGCCCAGTCGAGCACCTGGAGATCGACATTGAACCCGGCCTGCTGCAACTGGGCCTGGGCCACCAGGCTCATCTTGTACAGGAAGTCGTACTGCATCGAGGTCATGATGCGCACCGGCTCGTTCTTGTAGCCGGCGGCCTTCAGCATATCGGCAGCCTTCTTGGGGTTGTTCTGGTTGTAGCCCTTGGCCGAGTCGGCATCGTAGAAGTTGGTGCCCGGCGCGTAGATCGAACCCTCGAGAGCGAAGAACGAGGGGTCGCCGAAGGCGGCCGTCAGCATGTCGCTCGGCCCCAGCGCCGCCAGGACGGCCTGCCGGACCGCCTGATTGGCGAAGGTGCCGGCCTTGCTGTTCATGATCATCAGCGGGAAGCCGAACGGCTTCACCACCACCGGCGTCACGCCTGACGCGCCTTTGATCCGCGGCAGCATCTCGGCCGGCAGCGAATCGGCAAAACCGTACTGGCCGGCGACCATGCCCTCGACCCGGGTCGTCGCATTGGGCACCGGGACGAAGCGAACCTCCTCGATCTTGGCCTCGCGCTTGCCGCCGTAGCCGTTGGCCGGGCCCTCGGGCGAGACGTAGCCGTCGAACCTGGTGACCCGGATGTACTGGTCCGGCTTGTGCTCAAGCAGTTTATAGGGGCCGGTGCCGATGAAGCTCTTGACCGGGTTGGCGCCGTCGATCACCGACTTGGGCATGATCGCCGCGGCGCCGTTGTTCATGGCCAGCAGCGAGATCAGGGGCGCGAATGGCTCCTTCAGGGCGATCACGACGCTGCCGTTCTTGGCGGTGATCGATTCGATCACCGACGCGGTCGTCTTGCCGCGCGGCGATACCTTGGTCCACCGTTCCAGCGAGGCGACGACGTCGTCGGCCGTCATCGTCGAGCCGTCGTGGAACTTGACGCCGGTGCGCAGCGGGATCGTGTAGCTCTTGCCGTCGGCTGAAAGCGTGGGCATCGCCGAGGCGACAAGCGGGATGACCTTCCACTCGCGGTCGAAGGTATACAGCGTCTCGAACATGTGCTGGGTGATGACGCTGACGAGGTCGGCGGTCACGCCCACGGGGTCCAGCGTCGGCGGCTCGCCGATGGTCGCGACCGTGATGACGGAGCCCTTCGCCGCCTGCTGTGCCGCTGCGGGAGTGATCGCCATCGTGACGGCGGTGCCGAACAGCGCTGTCGTGAACAGGATCTTCGAAAGCGTTCGCATCGTCCTCCCCTTTCACACAGGTTGTGTCCAGTATAACGGACAAACATCTAGAATATCGGATAACTGCACGGTATACTGGGCAAGACCTTTTGGCAAGCACCGGCACCGACGATTCGGGGGGACAGCGATGACGCATACGACCGTCCGGGCGCGGGGAATCGACCGCGTCATCGAGATCCTCGACTACCTTCACGACCGGCGGACGCCGGTTCGCATCGGCGAGCTGGCGCGGGCGACCCGCACGCCCCGCTCGACCATCTACGAAATCGTCAACCGGCTGGTCGAGGCCCGCTGGCTCGAGCTGCGCGACGGCGAGGGAACGGTGTTCTTCGGCCCCGCCATGCACTACTACGGCAGCAACTACCTCGACAGCGTCGACCTCATCCGCACAGCGCGCCTGGAAGTGACGCGGCTGGCGGAGCAGGTCGGCGAAACCGCCCAGCTCTGCTCTCTCGACGGCAACAAGTATATCGTCATGCTGAACGAGCCGGGGCGCCGCATGTTCCGAATCAGTTCCGATATCGGGGTCAAGGTGCCGATCCCTTGGACGGCGTCGGGACGGCTGCTGGTCGACCACCTGAAGCCGGACGAGGTGCGCGAGTTCGTGCCGCCCGATGATTTCCGCCTGCCCGATGGTCGGACCATCCCGGTGGACGGCTTTCTGGCCGAGGTCGCGGCGGCCCGCGAGGCCGGGTTCGCCCGTACCAGCGCCCTGGTCGACCGCTTCACAACCTGCCTGGCGGCACCGATCCGCGATGCCTCGGGACGCTGCCTCGCCACCATCTGTTTCGTGGTCCCGGCCGACACCACGGCCGAGTTGCAGGCGGAGATGATCGAGGTCCTGAAGGACAGCGGACGGCGGATGTCGATCGCCCTTTAGCAGACACGGCAGGGCCTTCAGCAGGCGTATCTGGCAAGCATGTCCTGCAGCTTTCCGGAAACCTCACGGGGAGCGCTCCAGGTCTGCAGAATCCGGTCGATCAGACGATGGCCGGGCTCGGTGACGACGGTGCGCCCGTTCACCCGTAGGGCCACTCCGGCTCCCGGCCGGTACAGGACGGAAACGACGTCGCCCGGCCGGAGATCCCGGTAGTATTGCGCCAGGACGCTGTAGGGATGCGGCGCCAACTCCTCGCGCAACGGTGTGCGGTACTCCTCGGGAATCCGCTCCGGCATCAGCAGGGTTCTCAGGATGTCGAGGCGGACGAGCTTGGCGCTGTTCGGATCGCGGACCGCGCGTTCCGCGTCTTGTCTCTGCGGCACGTAAAGGGATGCCACGTAGAGGTCGATCCACAGGGGGTCCCGAACCCCGCAGGCGGCGAGCTCCAGGAAGGTCCCCTCCGCTTCGAAGTGCCGCGGCAGAAGGACGCCGGCGCGATCTACCGGCTCCGCCGCTGCGACTGCGAGGGCGATCAGAGTCAGGATCAGGGCGGACAGCGTGGCTCGCATTTTGTGCTTCGCTCCCCGGCGCGAGGAGGTCGCCGGCAACCTGACTCGGAGGTCGCCCCTGGGCAAACGGGCGTCAAGCTGGACCGGGCGCGAACCCCGGATGACCGGCCGGCCTGGACCGGAAAGGCGGACGGCTGTCCCAACGAGGTACGGAAATCGGTTCGCCTTCAGCCTACGTTCCGGACACGGGATTGCGGGGGATTGGCATCATGGCAAATGTGCTTGGAAAGGCGGCGGCGCTCGTGCTGCTGGCCTGGGCGGCGGCTGCGGCGGAGCGGCCGATCGTCGTCAGCGAAGCCTGGTCGCGAGCGGTGCCCCCGGGCGCCCGCTCCGCCGGAGCCTTCATGACTGTCGACAACACCGGCGGCGAGGCCGATCGGCTGACGGGCGCCCGCTCCGATGCCGCCCGCACGGTCGAGATCCACGAGACCAGGATGGTCGGCGACGTCATGCAGATGCGTCACACCGACACCATCGCGGTCGCCCCCGGCGCCAGGACGGAGCTCAAGCCCGGGGGGTTCCACGTCATGCTGATCGACCTTGCCCGCCGCCTCGAACCGGGCGACCGCTTCACGGTCACCCTGGTGTTCGAAAAGGCGGGCGAGATCCCGGTCGAGGTCGAGGTGCGCGGCGCCGGTCCGCCAGCGGCCCACGCCCCCGCGAAATAGCTCACGGCTCGAGCTGCAGCAGGGCCTTGCCGTCCACCGGGTCGAACGGCGCCGAGAAGTGCTCGTGGGCGATCAGCCAGCGTCCGTTCTCCTGCCGCGCGCACACGGTCACCCGCATCCAGCCCATCTTGCGTTCGCCGTCCGGCCCGGTCCCGCCGCAGCGCGCCAGGTAATGGGCGAACCCGATCCCGCCCGCCGCGGTGGTCTCGAGGTGGTGGATCTCGAACAGCATCTCGTTGCACATCTCGAGGCACTGCTGCCAGTGCGCCCGGTAGGCCTCGACACCTTTGAACTGAAGCTGCCAGATGGCGTCGAACGCGACCACGTTCGGCGCGTAATGCGACATGATCCGGGTCAGGTCGCGGCTGACAACGGCTTCGTGCCAGCCGCCGATCAGGTTGCGGATCCCGGTGTCGGGAGAGACGGCACGCGACGCAAACTCCTGCATTTTCGTTGCTCCTGAAAGGTGGATGGATCGTCCCGAGGACGCGGCGGAAGAAGGCTGCCCGACATCGACGCTTGGCTTTTTTTCGCTCCTCGTGCGCGATACAGTCGCGTGCGGCAGGAGGCATGGAGGCGGCAATGAACTTGTTCAACCTTTCCGGACGTGCGGCGCTGGTCACCGGCGGCAGCAGCGGCATCGGCCTCGGCATCGCCACCGGGCTGGCAAAGGCCGGCGCCGCGGTGGTCATCGCGGCCCGCGATCTTTCGGGCGCCGAGACGGCGGTCGAGGGCCTGCGCAAGCTCGGCGGCACCGCGAGCGCAATCTCCGCCGACGTCACCGCCCCCGAAGCCGCAGGGCGCATGGTCGCCGAGACGGTGGCGCGCTATGGCCGGCTCGACATCCTCGTCAACAACGCCGGCGGCATCATCCGCAAGCGCCCCGAGGACCTCAGCGACGCCGAGTGGGAGCATACCCTGAACTGGTGCCTCTCCAGCGCCTTCCGCTGCTGCAAGGCGGCCTATCCCGAGTTCAGGAAGCTGGGCGGCGGCAAGATCCTCAACAACGGCTCGCTGGCCGCCCTGTTCGGTGCGCCTTTCACCGCCGCCTACGGCGCCGCCAAGGGCGGCCTGGTGCAGATGACGAAGTCGCTGGCGGTCGCCTGGGCGAAGGACAACATCCAGGTCAACTGCTTCCTGCCCGGCTGGATCGAGACCCGGCAGACCGCGAATCTCAAGACCGACGTCCCCGGCATGTACGAGCACATCGTCGAGCGCTGTCCGATGGGCCGCTTCGGCACCGGCGCCGATTTCGAGGGCATTGCGGTGTTCCTGGCCTCGCAGGCCTCGAACTTCGTCACCGGCACCGCGATTCCCGTCGACGGCGGGTTCTCGACGGCGCAGTAGCAGCCTCAAGCGCCGCGGAGCTGACCCGCGGTTCGCAGCATGTCGAGCAGGTCGAGCAGCCGGGCGAAGTAGTGATCGGACACCGTCAGCCGCGCCGGCTCGCCGTGCAGCGCCTTGCCGTAGGCGTCGACAAGGCGGCGCAACCGACGCTGGTGCAGGCCGAGCAGGTTCTGCACGGGGTCGGTGACGATGCCGGCGAAGGCGGCGACCACAGCCATCCCCGCCACGATCGATCCGGTCGCTGCAGCGGTCAGCGCGGGCCCCGCCGCGGCCGGAAAGGCAGCGTACCACAACGCTCCCAGGGATCCGCCCAGAGGGAAGCCGGCCACCGCCACGCTCTGCGCCAGCTTGGCGGCGAACACGGTGCCCAGCGACATCGCCCCCGGCGTGAACTTCTGGAACGCCGCCACCCCAGCGCCCAGCGCCACCATTCCGGCAGCGATCTCGGACGCCGCCGTGCGGGTCCCGGTGTAGGCGGCGAGAAGGTCCTCGAGCCGGGCGCGAAAGGCGGGATCCTCGGCCCGTCTTCCGAGGCGAACCAGCCCGGGTACCAGAACGGCGTCGATGTAGGGGTCGGCCAGGATCTCGGCCGCCAGTCCATCGTGGAGGGATTCCCGCCCCTCCTGACGGAACGGAACCTGCAGCAGCTCGGTATGGACCAGCCACGAGATCTCGCGCGCGACGTCGGTTTCGAGCAGCAGACGCCGTTTCGCCAGCCAGGCAGCAAACGCCGGCAGGCCCAGCCGCCGCATTCCGAAGGCGGTCGCCGCGGCGCCGAGGGCGGGAACCGCAAGCGCGATGTTGGCGGGCACCCTCCACAGATCGTCGCCAAGCGCCTTGCGGTGGATCCGCAGCGACCCGCGCAGGCTGAAGTGGCGGCGGGTGAAATCCGGGATGCGAGCCCGGGTCCGATCCAGGTGTCGGTCGATCGAGCGCTCGATCGCCCGCCGGGCCGCCGCCGGATCGAGCAGCGTCTTCGGAAGGCCCGGCGCGAGTGCGTCGGCTTGGTCCACGCGGCATTCCTCTGAAGGGGCGGCGTCCCGGTCGCTGCCGGAGACGGAACCCGTCAGAGAAATAGATGTCGCCCCTCGCGCCGGGCTTCAAGCGGCGGACTAGAGGCGCCAGCCCCTTTCCTTAAAAGCGCGGATCTCGGCCAGGTTCATGGCCCGCAATCGTTCCTCGATGCGCAGCCGCTCGGCGCCCCAGAAGTCGTGCATCGGGCATGGCGTACCGCAGCCGCAGCCGGGCAGCCCGAGCACGCATTGGTGCCGCCAGTCCTCGCCGTCGATCGCGGACACCACCTCGTAGAGCGAGATCTCGCGGGCCGGACGGACCAGCCGCAGCCCGCCCTTGTAGCCGCGCTTGCCGAGCAGCAGTCCGGCGTGCTGGAGCTGGTTCAGCAGCTTGGACAGGTAGGGTTTCGGAATCCCGGTGCGCTCGGCGATATCGCGCGCCAGGACCAGTTCCCTCCCCTCGGGCTCGAGATGGCAAAGGGCGAGGATCGCGTAGCCGGCGGTCTGGGAGAGGGAAAGCAAGGCGTGGTGCCCGGGCTGGAGTGCATGGGCATCTTGAGGCCGGCGGAAGGCCGGGTCAACGTTTTGTTGACACGGCGGTCGGCAATTGCCCTCTCCCGCGGCCGGGAGAGGGCATCATCGCCTAGATCAGATATCCGTCCGCGTCGAACTTGAACGGCTCCGGCCGGCCCAGCACCTTGATGTCCTTGCGGTCCTTGACGTCCTCGAGCACTGTCTCGGACACCTTGATGTGGGTCAGCTCGTTGGTGTTCTTGATCCATGCCACGCGGGCATCCCGCGGCTCGACCCTCTGGCAGGTGCGCAGCGCGACCACCAGCGCCTCGTGCTCGCTGTTGCAGACCATCGGCAGCTTGGACGGCCCAAGCTCGATCGAGGTGATCGAGTTGGTGTAGGTGTAGCCGAAATCGATCTGGTTGGCGCAGCGGACGGTCGTCAGGTCGGCGAAGCCGATGCCGCAGGCGTTGCCGTTGCTCTCGTGGGTCACCCCGCGCACGATCAGGCGCTGAATCGCCGGCACGTCGTACTTGACGAAGGTCGCGGTGCTGCGGCCGGTGACGTTGGGGTCCATTCCGGCGCCGCTGATGTTCTTGCCGAGCTCGTCGACGATGAGGACGTCGGCGCGCGGCATCAGCAGCTTGGCGATCGCCTTCTTCGACAGCGCCTGCAGCTCCTTCTCCCGGACGTCGAAGTCCTGCGGGCGGACGGCCTCGACCGTCATCACCTGATGATAGCCGTTCTCGACGATCGCCACTCCCATCACGACCGGCATCGCTTTCATCAGCGCGCGACCGGCTTCGGGGATCAGCCAGTGGAACTCGGAGAAGCCGTATTTGTGAAGGACGGTGGCGCCGTTGTGCTTGCCAAGCCCGATCGCCAGCATCTTGTAAAGGCCGCTTTCGTAGTCGCCGCGGAAATCGGTATGCGGCTTGACACGGCCGCAGACGACGATGCCGTCGGCCTGGCTGGCGTACTTGTCGAAATGAAGCCCGGTCCCGTCCTTCAGCTTGGCGGCGATGACGGTCTCCATCGAAGCCTTGATCGGCACTCCCATGCTGGCTTCGGTGATGCCGTACTCCGCCAGCACCTGGAGCTGGCCCTCGACGGTGGCGCCGCCGTGGCTGGCCATGGCCGGGACGATGAAGGGCTTGGCGCCCCAGTCCTTGAGCTGACCGATAATGGCGGCGACGATCTGCGCGATGTTGGCGATGCCGCGGCTGCCGGCGGTGACCGCGATCGACTTGCCCCGGAAGGACGCCCCGTCGAACTTCGACGTCATCTCCTTGCGGACGGTCGCCTCTATGTCATCGAGCCGGTCGTTCATGAACAGCTGTTCGACCGGAACCATCTTCGGCAGCGGACAGTCGAGCCCGCCAGGCAGCACGATACCGACTTTCTCCAGCTTCATCTTCGATCTCCATGCACGGGCCACCCGGCGGCGGCAGCCGGCCCTCATTCCGAAGCGCCAGATTATCGACACCGGACCGCCGGCGAAAGGGGGCGCATCCCGCACTGGAAAAAAAACTCCGCGTGGTATAAGAAGGCGCCGCAAACACGAACCGTCACAGCGCGTTCGACGTGCGTCAAGCCGTGCCTCGCGTGGAAGTTCTTTTCACGACCGCGGGCGCGGCTGCGCTACTCTCTGCGTGGGATGCCTTGTCCTTGAAGTCCTCACCCCGGCGCCACCTCCTTCCACGCCCGGTAACGCGCCCTTCCTGCGAGGTGGCTCCATCCTCACCCGCTCGCCCCTAGCCCTGTCGAAGAAAGCCAAGAAGGTTGCCATGTACACGATCGAGAACAAGACGTTCGACGAGATTCGAATCGGTGATTCGCGCACCCTGACGCGCACCCTGACCAAGGAAGACATCGACATCTTCGCTGTCGCCTCGGGAGATATGAACCCGACCCACTTCGGCGTGGGCGTGAGCGGCGGCAAGCCGCTCGGCCACGGGATGTGGATCGGCGTGCTGCTCTCCAACATCTTCGGCAGCAAGCTGCCGGGCGCCGGCGCCGTCTACAAGTCGCAGAACCTGCTCTTCCACAAGATGGTCGAGCTGGGCGAGACGCTGACCCTGACCGTCACCGTCACCGGCAAGAACGAGAAGGACAAGACGATCCAGTTCGACTGCCTGTGCACCAACCAGGACGGCGTCACTCTGGCCACCGGCACCGCCGAGATCTTCGCCCCCAAGGAGAAGATCGAGCCGCAGGTGCTGCCGCCGCGGATGGCGCGCATCAGCCGCCAGCACTGGGTGTTCGACGCCCTGATCGATCGCTGCCAGGAGATCGATCCGGTCACCGTCGCCGTCTGCCACCCCTGCGACCGCGTGTCGCTGGAAGGCGCGGTCCAGGCGGCCGAGCGCGGCCTGATCCGGCCGATCCTGGTCGGTCCCGAGGCGGACATCAAGGCGGCCGCCGAAAAGAACGACCTCGACATCAAGGGCTACGAGATCCTGTCCACCAATCACGCGGTCGCCTCGGCCGAGCAGGCGGTGGCCCTGTGCCGCGCCGGCAAGGCGGAGGCCCTGATGAAGGGCAGCCTGCACACCGACGAGATGATGCACGCCGTCGCGCAGCGCGAAACCGGCCTGCGCACCGGCCGCCGCATCAGCCACGTCTTCATCATGGACGTGCCGGCCTACGACCGGATGCTGCTGATCACCGATGCGGCGATCAACATCTACCCGAGCCTCGACGACAAGGTCGACATCGTCAAGAACGCGATCGACCTCGCCCAGGTGCTGGAGGTGGCGGAGCCGAAGATCGCGATCCTGTCGGCGGTCGAGACCGTGTACCCGAAGATCGCCTCTACCCTCGAGGCCGCAGCGCTCTGCAAGATGGCCGATCGCGGCCAGATCAAGGGCGCCATCCTCGACGGCCCGCTCGCCTTCGACAACGCGATCAGCGCAGAAGCCGCCGAGATCAAGGGCATCAAGTCCCAGGTCGCCGGCAAGGCCGACATCATGCTGGTTCCCGATCTCGAGGCCGGCAACATGCTGGCCAAGCAGCTGGCTTATCTCGCCAATGCCGAGATGGCCGGCATCGTGCTGGGGGCCCGGGTGCCGATCATCCTGACCAGCCGCGCCGACAGCGCGCGCGCCCGCCTGGCCTCGTCGGCGGCAGCGGTGCTGCTCGCCCACGCGCGCCGGGTCGGCTCGCAGAAGAAGATGACCGGCGGCGGACACTGAGGTGCGGACCATGTTGGACGGCATTCTCGTCATCAACGCCGGCTCCTCGAGCATCAAGTTCTCGCTTTATGCCAGCGAGCCGGGCGCCGAGCCCAAGGTTGCCTCCAAGGGCCAAGTCGAAGGCATCGGCACCAAGCCGCACTTCATCGCCAAGAGCCTCGACAAGAAGGTGCTGGCCGAGAAGTACTGGGACGACCCCAAGACGTCGCACTCGGCTCTGCTCGGCCATCTCATCGACTGGGTGCGTTCCCACCACACGGACGTCGCGCTGAAGGCGGCGGGACACCGGGTCGTCCACGGCGGCACCCGGTTCTCGGCGCCGACCGTCATCGACGAGGTCGTGCTGGAGGAGATCGAGCGGCTGATCCCGCTCGCCCCCCTTCACAACCCGCACAACCTGACGCCGATCCGGGCCCTGCGGGAGCTGTTCCCGACCCTGCCCCAGGTGGCCTGCTTCGACACCGCCTTCCACCGCACCATGCCGAGGATCGCCCAGATGTACGCGATCCCGCGCAAGCTGACGGATGAAGGCGTGGTCCGCTACGGCTTCCACGGCTCGTCCTTCGAGTACGTCGCGCACGCCCTCAACCGCGTCGCCCCCGACGTGGCGAAGGGCAAGGTGGTCGTGGCCCATCTCGGCAGCGGCGCCAGCATGTGCGGCATGGTCGGCGGCAAGAGCCAGATCACCACCATGGGTCTGACCCCGCTCGACGGCCTGGTCATGGGCACCCGCCCGGGCCGCATCGACCCCGGCGTGCTGCTCCACCTCATGCAGCAGCGCGGCATGAGCGTCACCGAGGTCGACACGCTGCTCAACAAGAAGAGCGGCATCCTCGGGGTGTCGGAGATCTCCAACGACTTCCGCGACGTCGAGTTCAGCGACGATCCGCGGGCGAAGGAGGCGATGGACCTGGTGATCTACCGCATCATCCAGGAGACCGGCTCGATCATGGCGGCGATCGGCGGCATCGACGCCATGGTCTACACGGCCGGCGTCGGCGAGCACTCGCCGCACATCCGCGGCTTGGTCTCGAAGGCGCTCGCCTGGCTGGGCATCGAACTTGACGAAGCGGCCAACGACAAGGACGCCCTGGTCATCACCAAGCCGACCAGCAAGGTGAAGGTCCTCGTCATCCCGACCGACGAGGAGCTGATGATCGCGATGCACACCCGCAAGGCGCTGAACGGCGCCCTGTAGGGCTGTGAGGTCCGGTACGAAAGGGGGGCCCTCGTCGAGCCCCCCTTTTCTCTTTCAGGGCCCGCCTTCGTTGCCGCCGTTTGCGAACGAGGCAGCCGCTTCCTCGATCTGCTTGTCCGTAAGCCGCCCGGCGATCGTCCTCATGATCGGCGCAAACGGGCTGCCGCCGCGCTCACCGTTGCGGAACAGGCGAAGCTGGCGGGCCAGATAGTCCGCGTGCTGCCCTACGAGGTGCGGGTAGGCGGGGTTGCGCGGCCCCTGTTTCGGCCCGTGGCACTGGATGCAGGCGGGAACTCCCTGGGCGGGCGCGCCGCGCAGTGCTATCTCCGCACCATCCGGCGGCGTCTCGCGTCCGAGACCCGCCGGCGCCAGCCCGGCGTAGTGATCGGCCAGCCGCCGAAGCGCGGCGTCGTCCAGGCCGTCGACCGCCACCTGCATGATGCCGCTGTGGCGGCGTCCTTCCGCATAGGCGCGCAGCGCACCGTAGAGGTAGTCCGCGCTCTGCCCTGCCAGCGCCGGGATCTCCTCGCCGGGGTGCCCCATGCCGTCGGCGCCATGGCAGCGGGCGCAGCCCGCAACCACCGGGTCTTGCGGTCGCGGCCCCTCCCCCGTGGCGAGGCGAAGATAGGATTCGGCATCGAGCTCCGGCATCCGGCGCAGGAAGGCCGCCATCGCCCAGACCTCGTCGTCCCGCAGCGGCGCCGGCCAAGCCGGCATGGCGGTGAACTTGACGCCGTGGCGGACGATCCAGAACAACTCCGCGTCGTCCCAGGTCGGAATCCTCGGCGTCAGGTCGGGCGGCACAGGCGTCATGTGGCGCACGACTTCCGGGCGCTGCCGCGCCGGTGAGCCGTGGCAGGTGGCGCAGCCGGTCTCGAAATGGCCGGCGGCCCGGCGCATCGGGTCGCCGAGCGGCGGCGGCGTCTCGACCGCCAGCGAGCGCACCTCGACCGCGCGCCGCATTGCGAAGTGGAGCAGCCAGTCGGTAACCGCCCAGTGGCCTGCCCTTGCCGAAACCGGGGCCAGCCCGGCGAGGACGGCAACGGCGCCCGCCGCGCCGACGGCGATGCAGAACAGTGCGATCACCAGGGCGACCCGTCCGGCTCTCATGACAGTCTTCTCGCCCGCAACAGCCGCCCGGTCAGGACCAGGCCGCCAGCCAGATAGACGGCGCCGCCGACGCCCAGCATGACCACGCCGCCCCAATGCTGCTGGGCCAGCGAATGGCCGTAGAGGACGCGCGGGGCGACCGCCAGTAGCACGCCCAAGAAAGTCATGTGCATGGCCGTGAACAGCAGCGCCACCACCCCGGCGGCGAGGCGGCCGCGATCACCGCCGTTCCAACCGCCGAGCGCCGCCACCCATAGCACCACGCCGGCCACCAGGAACGAGCCCTGCTCGGCGACGAGCGCCCAGCCCCCGCCGCGCGCGGCGTGGTGCAGGGCCGGTGCGTGCCAGGCCCAGACCACCACCAGTTCCACCAGCATCGCCGGAATCGGCGCCAGCCTCGGCACGGTGCGGGCCTCGGCCCAGGCCAGCGCCAGCAGGGGCGCGGCCACCGCGACCACCGCCATGTGCATCGCCATGTGAGCCGAGAAGGCATGGGCGGCGAGCCTCGGCAGCGGCCCCAGCCAGGCGGCGCCGAGCACGCCCAGACCGGCGGCGAGGAGAAGCCGCCGCCTCAATGGCAGCTCGCAATGAAAGCCGCCGGAAGCGCGCCGTAGACGACGGCTACCGCGCTGAGGCCGGCGAGCAGGAGGATGGCGAACCCGAGGAAGCGCTGCCGGCCGTGGCTGGTCGGGACGTCGTGGGGGTGCCTCGTCTCCTGGCAATGGCGCCGCCACCCGTAGTGCGCCACCGCGCCGATCGCCGCGATCGCCGCCGCCGAGTACATAGCGACCGCCGTCCGTGCTCCGCCCAACGACGCCCCCTCGGCGAGCTTGGCGCACCACACCGCGGCCGTGACGTAGGAGAACAGGAAGTGAAGCGACCAGATCGTCGGCGCCGCGATGAGCATCCACAGGCTGTCGCGAAGACGCGGAGATTTGACCATTCTGTCTCCTTTCATCCGACGAGAGGGAACCCTGCGACCACCGCGACCGTCACGCCCGCGGTCGCGGCGGCGAAATGCCAGTAGAGGGCGACGTTGCGGATGTCGATGTCGTACTCCGCCGTCAACCGGCCGGCCCACCGGCGGGCCAGCACGTATCCCTGCATCACCACCCCGAGACCGACGTGGAGGGCGGCCCAGATCATCAGCACCCAGACGATCGCCGGGTAAACGTGGCTGGTAGGATCGAGCCCGGCCGGCGCGATCAGAAGTGCCGCGGCACCGGCAACGGCGAGCACGACCGCGACGCCGAGGGCGACCGTGAAGGCGGTTCCCCGGCCCTCACGATTCCACGACCGGGCGCCGAGAGTGAGAAGCCATGAGCCGAGGATGCAGACGGCGGCCACGGCGGGCCAAGCGAGATCCGGCCCGGCGCCTTCGGGCGGGAAATCGTCGTGCACCGTCCAGTAGAAGAAATAGCCGAACACCAGGCTGGCGAACGCGGTCGAATCCCCCAGCATGGTTATGAACATGGCCCACCAGCCGACCGACTCCGGCCCCGAGCGGTAGAGCGGCAGCTCGAGTTCCATCCCGACGTCCTTCCATGGCTTCTCGGGCACCAGCGCGGTGCCCGTCCAGAGCCAGACGAGAATCGTCGCCAACCCGAGCAGGCCGCTGACGGCCGCCGCCCACCACCAGTGGAAGGTCGAGAAGATGAAGACGCCCCCCGTGGAGGCTGCCGCGGCAATCGTCAGGTATGTCGGCCCGGGCAGGCGCAGGCACTCCTCGGGTTCGGCATCGAGCACGCTGGTGACCAGCGTCTCCCGCTTCCTTTCCTCGGCATCGGGAATATAGTAACGGCCTGCATCGACGTTGCGGACCAGATCCGGCTGCTCCCAAAGCGGGTAGCGGCTCTCGATGACAGGAACGCTGCGGACGCCCCACGGCTTGTCGGGCGGCACCTCGGCCAGCCACTCGAGCGTTCCCGCGTTCCATGGGTTGCGGGGACCGTAGGGCTGGCGTCCCTTCGGGCGCACGACGTCCCAGGCGAACACCAGCACCCCCGCCGCCAGGATGAAGGCGCCGACGGTCGAAATCAGGTTCAGTCCGTCGAAACCGAGCCCCTCGGGATAGGTGAAGACCCGCCGCGGCATGCCGCGCAGGCCGGTGAAATGCATCGGCAGGAAGGCGACATTGAAGCCGACGAACATGAGCCAGAAGGCGATCCGCCCCAGCCGCGGCGACAGCATCTTGCCGCCGACGAGCGGATAGAAGTAGGCGATCCCGGCGAACACCGGGAACAGCATCCCGCCGATCAGCACGTAGTGAAGGTGGGCGACCACGAAGTAGGTGTCATGGGCCTGGAAGTCGAACGGCGCGATGGCAACCATGACGCCGGTCAGCCCGCCCAGCACGAAGATGGCAAGCGCTCCCGAGACGAACAGCATCGGAACTGTGCGCGCTACCCGCCCCGCGACCAGCGTCGCCAGGAAGCAGAAGATCTGCACCCCGGTCGGGATGGCGACCGCCACCGACGCGGCGGAGAAGAAGCCAAGCGAGATTCCCGGCAGCCCGGTCGTGAACATGTGGTGGACCCACAGTCCAAAGCTGAGGAACCCGGTGCCGACCGCGGCCAGCACGATCCAGCTGTAGCCGACGATGGGGGTGCGCGCCAGGGTCGGCACCATCATCGCCACCAGCGCCACCGAGGGCAGGAAGATGATGTAGACTTCGGGATGGCCGAAGATCCAGAACAGGTGCTGCCACAGGATCGGATCGCCGCCGCGGGAGGGGTCGAAGAACGGCCAGTCGAGCATCCGCTCCAGCTCGAACAGCAGGTCGCCGGCGATCAATGGCGGAAAGGCGAACAGGATCATGGCCCCCACCACCAGGACGTACCAGGCATACAGCGGCATCAGGTTGATCCGCATGCCGGGCGGCCGGCACTTGAGGATGCCGACGATCAACTCGACCGCCGCGGCGATCGAGGCCACCTCGATGAAGCTGAGGCCGAGCAGCCAGATGTCGGCTCCCAGGCCTTCCTGGAACCGGGTGGTGAGCGGCGGGTACATGAACCAGCCCCCCTTGGGGGCAGCGTCGAAGAAGATCGACCCGCACACGAATACCCCGCCGATCACGAAGCACCAGAATCCGTATGCGGAGAGGCGGGGGAACGGGAGATCGCGCGATCCCAGCATCTGCGGCAGCACGTAGATCGAGAACGCCTCGAAGATCGGCACCGCGAACAGAAACATCATCACCGAGCCGTGCAGGGTGAAGACCTGGTTGTATTTATCGGCGGAGAGGAAATCGTTGTCGGGAAAGGCGAGCTGGACCCGTATCAGGAGCGCCAGCACACCGGCGAACAGGAAGAAGGAAAACGCCGCCGCCATGTACCAAAGGCCGACCTGGGTGTTGTTGACCTCGGACCAGTAGCGCCAACCCGTCGGCGTCTTCCACGCCTGCAGCAGCCGCTCCTCCTGGTCGCGGCGGATCGCTTCGTCCTCGGCGCTCACTGCAGGCTCTCCAAATATTGGCCGAGGGCGCGGAGGTCGGACTCGGCGAGCATCCCGAAGGCCGGCATCCGCACGCCAGGCTTGACGTGGTCGGTTTCGGCGATCCAGCGGGCGAAGGCATCAACGTCGTTGACGAGAATGCCTGCCCCGAGCGAGGCCCGGCCGCCGATATGGGTGAGATCGGGGCCGATCGTGCCGGCGGCGGCCGTGCCGCGCACCGCATGGCAGCTTCCGCATCCCATCGCCATGAACAGGCGTGCGCCCCGCTCCGTTTCGGGGGTCGACGGGGGCGCTGCGAGCGCATGCTGGTCCTCCAGCCAGGCCGCAAAGGCGGCAGGCTCCATCACAGCCACCGGGAAGGCCATCAGGGCGTGGGATTCCCCGCAGTACTCGGCGCAGGCGCCGCGGAACTCACCGGTCCGTGTCGGCTTCAGCGAAAGGCGCGTAACCCGGCCGGGCACCATGTCGATCTTACCGGCCAGCGACGGCACCCAGAAGGCGTGGATCACGTCCCTGCTCTCGAGCCGGACCTCAACCGCCTCCCCGACCGGCAGACGCAATTCGTTCGCCAGTTCGACCGTCCTGCCGTCGGCCGTCTCGTAGCGTACCCGCCACCACCACTGCTCACCCGTCACCGAGACGATGAGCCGGCCGTCGGACGGCTCGCGCAGTTCGGGGATGAGAAGCAGCCCGTAGGAGAGCAGGCCGGTCAGGACGATGGTCGGAAACACCACGCCACCTCCGATAAGCAGGAGCTTCGCTGTGCGACCCGAATGCTCGCCCGGTCGGACCCGCGTGGCATAGACCGCCAGACCGACCACGCCGATCCAGATGACCGCGGCTCCTGCCGCCATGCCCCAGAACAAGTCCGCAATCCGCGTTGCCCCGTCCCCCGCGACGTCCAGCGCTGACTGCGGGCCGTCGCACGCCGCGACAAGCACAACAAGGACCGCACCAGTCGGGCTGGCGATACGAAGGGCCACCGCAAACCTCTGCTGGCTCGTAGGATGGTGCAGACGCCGGCCCTGGGGCCGCCCCTGCAGGCCAGGGTTATGTGGCGGCCACTCGCTGGGAGCGCAACGTACAGGTGCGTTGCGCGATCGGGGGCCCCGTCCCTCGAAAGGGGGAAGTGGCGAGAGCCGCGTCGTCCGGCGCCGGCAAGGTCATGTAAGCCCCGGCCCGAGCCGCCGACCTCGTCAGCCGACTACGTCGAGGTACTTGAACTCCAGGAAGACGATCAGGAGAAGGGCGTTGATCGCCCAGGCGACGGTCAGCGACCGCGCCAGATGGCCGTAGAATTCCTGCTCGGCGTTGAAGGCGCAGCGCCACACCGAGACCAGGATCCATACGGTATAGGCGAGGGCGAGGGCGAACAGCGGCTGAAGCCAGCCGCTGGCGAACCCCTGCCGCCAGATCACCGCGGCGATGGCGCCGGCCAGCACGACGCTGCCGGCAACCCCGTAGACCCAGTAGACCTTCCACAAGGCGCCCCGACCGCGCCAGTAGCCGCCGAACGTGTCTGCCGTCATCGCATCCGCCCTCCGCACCCGCAGCCGTCGAGGTGGCGCCGCAGCGCCGCGGCAACAAACGCCGCCCCGGGGTCGCCGCCCGTCCGCAGGGCGCTCATGCAGGTGGCCCAGTCGTCCTCCGAGCCGTGGTCGGCGAACTCCCGGCAGGCCTCGGCGATGACATCGGCGAGGCGGCGGCCGGCGCCGCGGGCGGCCGATCTCGCGCGGGCCAGCAGAACGACGTCGGCAAGCAGCGCCACTGCCGTCGCTTCGTCACCGGTCCTCAAAAGCAACTTGAGCTGGCGTCCCAACATGCGATGGCCCTCATTGCACCAGCGGCGAGGTGGCGCCGGCGAGGTCGATGCCGCGGATGTCCGCCTCGCCGACTAGAAGCGTGAGGTACTGCCGCACCGCGGTGTGCCAGACGCGATCGCGCAGGTATTCGGCGATGCGGTCCTTCGCGTGCTCGAACGGAAGCTGCCGCCCCTCGATGCGGCGGTCGAGACGCAGCACGTGGAAGCCGAACCGCGTCTTCACCGGCACCGGGCAGATCTGTCCCGGCTCGAGAGCGAACAGGAAAGTCTCGAACTCGGGCGCGGTCTGGCCGCGCCCGACTTGGCCCAGATTGCCGCCCTGGGCCGCCGACGGGCAGGCGGAATGCTCCTTCGCCAACTCGGCGAACCGGTTCGGATCGGCGGTCAGCTCTGCGAGCGTCCGCTCGCAAGCGTCCCTTGCCCGCGCCAGCGCCTCCTCGTCTTCCGGGTCGGCGACGAACAGGATATGCGCCGCCTCGAACAGGTCGGGGCTGCGGAATTTCGCGCGGTTGTTCTCGTAGTAGCGGCGGCAGGCCGCCTCGTCCGGATCGGGGGTGCGGACGGCGCGGGCCAGCACGGTGCGGATCAGCCCCTCCTCCGACGTCTCGCGCAGATCGCCCGACGGCTCAAGCGGATCGGGCTCGCGGACGCCCAGGCGACCGGCTTCCTGCAGCAGGAGCTCGCGGATCACCAGGGCCTGGACCGCCGCGCGCCGGGCCTCGGTCAGCGAGGCGGCGGGGTGGTACTGCACCTCGGCGTCGACGGCGCGGTCGCTGATCTCGACGCCGTTGACGGACACCGCCACGGTCACGCCCCCTTCTTGGCCAGGTTGATCTGCTGGCGCACGATCTGATAGCCGGGCCGGAGCAGATACCAGATCGGCACGCTCCAGATGTGCACCAGCCGGGTGAACGGAACCAGCAGGAACAGAGTCATGCCGGCGACGATGTGGACCTTGTAGATCCACGGCACACCGGCGATCAGCTCGGCCGACCCGCCTTGGAACAGGAGGATGCTGCGCGCCCACTCGGCCATCACCAGCATGTTCCCTCCGTCGGGATCGGCGATCGACACCGGAATGCCGACCATACCGAGGATGAGCTGGGCGTAGATGAACAGGAGAATGAAGATGTCCGTCGGCTTGCTGGTCCTGCGGATGCGCGGGTCCATCAGGCGGCGGTGGATCAGCATCGTCATCCCGACGAAGCAGACGAAGGCGAAGATGCCGCCGGCCGCCACGGCGAGCAGCTGCTTGCCTTCGGTACTCAGGCCGAAGCGGTGGTAGACCTCGGGCGGCGTCAGCAGGCCGAAGAAGTGGCCGCAGAACAGCAGCAGGATGCCGATATGGAACAGGTTGCTGCCCCAGATCAGCTGCTTGCGCCGGAGGAACTGGCTCGACTGGCTGCGCCAGGTGTACTGGCTGCGGTCGAACCTCGCCCAGCTGCCCAGGAAGAAGACGACCAGGCAGAGATAGGGATAGAACTGGAACAGGAACTGGTCGATGTACCTCATGGCGTCTCCCTGCACGACTGCTGGCTCTTCCCCCTCGCAGGGGGGATCAAAGGGGCTGCATCGTTACGCGCCGTAGTGCCTGCCCGCCCAACTCTCATTCCCCGCCTCCCTTCGGCGGCGCGAAGCGGGCGACCATGCTGGCCGCAGCGTCGCAGCCGGAAGGATCCGCGGCGCCGGTGAAGGTGACGGGGGCGTCTTCCCATGAGGCGTCGAGGGCCTCGGGGGTGTCGTCCCGCCTCTCCTTCGCCACCGTCTCCCGGATCGCCGCCTCGTCGGCCCGCCGCTCCGCCAGCGCCTCGATCGCGCGCAGCAGGGCGGCGTATGGCGCATCGCGCTTCTCCAGGCGCGCCCGCAGCAGCGCGATGACCTCGATCGGCTCCGACAAGAGTCGCCGTGCCTCCGGCAGCGGCTGCAGCGACAGGAACTCGAGAAACAGCGGCAGGTAGTCGGGCAGCTCGTTGGCCGAGACCTCGAGCCCGGCCGCCCGGTAATGCTCGATCAGGTTGACCATCGCCTGGCCGCGGTCGCGGGACTCGCCGTGGATGTGCTCGAACAGGTGCAGCGACAGCCCGCGCGACTGGTCGAACAAGGCCACGTAGGCGGCCTGCGCGTCCATCACGTCCTGGCCGCGCAGGGTGTCCATGAACGCCTCGACGGCCCGCCGCTCCCTAGCCGGCAGCAGGCGCTCCGCAGCCAGCGCCGCCTTCATCTCGTCCAGCGAGTCGACGGTCTCCTCGTCCGGGTAGTGCAGCAGCGCCGCCAGCACCTTGAAGGTCAGCATGGGCCGCACTCCCCCCTCACCCCTGCGCTCTCCCCCATGCCATGGGGGAGAAGTGGCGGAAAGTGGTGCGTCCCCCCCTCCCGCGGAAGCGAGGAGAGGGACAGGGTGAGGGGCCGGTCTGCGCTTTGTCTCATCCCCGCCCCCTACTCCGCCCGCTCGCCGCGGGTCTTGCGGGTGTCGCGGCCGAACAGGCTGAACGAGCTGTTGCCCTCGCTGCAGCTGGCACCGAAGCTGAAGCCGCAGATGCCGCGCTGGTCGTAGGCCTGCTCGCCCAGCTCCTTGTGGCTGGTCGGAATGACGAAGCGGTCCTCGTAGTCGGCGATCGCCATCGTCCGGTACATGTCCTCGACCTGCGGCTCGGACAGGCCGACTCGGGCGACGATCGCCGGGTCGAGCACGTTGTCGACGTGCTTCCTGCGCATGTAGGCGCGCATCGCCAGCATCCGCTCCAGCGCCACCGCGATCGGCTGCTCGTCGCCGGCGGTCAGGAGGTTGGCGAGATACTTGAGGGGAATCCGCAGCGAGCGCACGTCGGGCATCACGTCGTCGTGGTCGATGTGGCCGCTTTCCGCCGCCGCCTGGATCGGCGACAGGGGCGGCACGTACCACACCATCGGCAGGGTGCGGTACTCGGGATGAAGCGGGAAGGCCACCTTCCAGTCGATCGCCATCTTGTAGACCGGCGACAGCCGCGCCGCCTCGATCCAGCTTTCCGGCACCCCGTCGGCGCGCGCCTGGGCGACCACCTTGGGGTCGCGGGGGTCGAGGAACAGCGACAGCTGGGCGGCGTAGAGGTCGCGCTCGTCGACCATGCCGGCCGCCTCCTCGATGCGGTCGGCGTCGTACAGCAGCACGCCGAGATAGCGGATGCGGCCGACGCAGGTTTCCGAGCACACGGTCGGCAGCCCGGCCTCGATGCGCGGATAGCAGAAGATGCACTTCTCGGATTTGCCCGAGTGCCAGTTGTAGTAGATCTTCTTGTACGGGCAGGCGTTGATGCACATCCGCCAGCCGCGGCATTTCTCCTGGTCGATCAGGACGATGCCGTCCTCCTCGCGCTTGTAGATGGCGCCCGACGGGCAGGCGGCGAGGCAGGAGGGGTTCAGGCAGTGCTCGCACAGCCTGGGCAGGTAGAACATGAAGGTCTGCTCGAACTGCCCGTAGATCTCCTTCTCGATCTCGCGGAAGTTCTGGTCCTTGCTCCGCTTGGCGAACTCGCCCGACAGGATCTCCTCCCAGTTCGGCCCCCACTCGATCTTGCGCATGCGTTCGCCGGTGATCTGCGAGATCGCCCGCGCCGTGGGCGCCGCCTCGGATTCAGGCGCGTTGTGCAGGTACGAGTACTCGAAGTCGAAGGGTTCGTAGTAGTCGTCGATCTCGGGCATGTCGGGATTGGCGAAGATCTTGGACAGGATCCGCCATTTGCCGCCCAGCTTCGGCTCCAGCCTGCCATTGCCGTTGCGAACCCAGCCGCCCTTCCAGCGTTCCTGGTTTTCCCAGTCCTTGGGGTAGCCGATGCCGGGCTTGGTCTCGACGTTGTTGAACCAGTGGTATTCGGCCCCCTCGCGACTGGTCCACACCTGCTTGCAGGTGACCGAGCAGGTGTGGCAGCCGATGCACTTGTCGAGGATCAGGACCTTGCCGATCTGCGCCCGGATCTTCATTCCGCCTTCTCCATGTACTGGCGCTTCTCCTCGAGCGGGCGGTCGAGCCAGTCGACCTCCTTCATCTTGCGCATGATGACGAACTCGTCGCGGTTCGAGCCGACCGTGCCGTAGTAGTTGAAGCCGTAGGAGAACTGGGCGTAGCCGCCGATCATGTGGGTCGGCTTCAGCGTCGCCCGCGTCGCCGAGTTGTGGATGCCGCCGCGCTCGCGCGTGATCTCGCTGCCGGGCACGTTCGTCATCTTTTCCTGGGCGTGGTACATGAAGGTGGTGCCGGGCTGGATGCGCTGGCTGACCACCGCGCGGGCGACGAAGGCGCCATTGCGGTTGTAGGCCTCGATCCAGTCGTTGTCCTCGATCCCCGCCTTGCCGGCGTCGACCTCGCTGATCCAGATGATCGGCCCGCCCCGCGACAGGGTCAGCATCAGCAGGTTGTCGGTGTAGGTGGAGTGGATGCCCCACTTCTGATGCGGGGTGATGAAGTTCAGCACCACCTGCGGGTTGCCGTTGTCCTTCTCCTCCATGATGCCGTCGATGGTCTTGGTATCGATCGGCGGCTTGTAGAGGGTGAAGCTCTCCCCGAAAGCGACCATCCACGGGTGGTCGAGGTAGAACTGCTGGCGGCCGGTGAGGGTGCGCCAGGGGATCAGTTCGTGGACGTTGGTCCAGCCTGCGTTGTAGCTGACCTGCTCGGACTCGATGCCGCTCCAGGTCGGCGAGCTGATGATCTTGCGCGGCTGCGCAACCAGGTCGCGGAAGCGGATCTTCTCGTCCTCGCGGTGGAGGGCGAGATGGGCGTGCTCGCGCCCGGTGTTTCTGCCCAGCGCCTGCCATGCCTTGACCGCGACGTGGCCGTTGGTCTCGGGAGCCAGGGTCAGCACCGTCTCGATGGCGTGGACGTCGCTATGGATGCGCGGCATCCCCTTGCTGACGCCCTCCTCCTCGACCGGGCGGTTGAGGTGGCGCAGGAACTCGACTTCCTCCTCGGTCTTCCACGAGATGCCCTTGCCGCCGTTGCCGAGCTTGGCCAGCAGCGGCCCCAGCGCGGTGAACTTCCTGTAGGTGTTGGGGTAGTCGCGCTCGACCACTGTCATAGTCGGCATCGTCTTGCCGGGGACCGGCTCGCATTCGCCCTTCTTCCAGTCCCTGACGCCGAACGGCTGCGCGATCTCGCCCGGCATGTCGTGCAGGAGCGGCGTCAGCACCAGGTCCTTCTCGACCCCCAGGTGCCCCACCGCGGCCTTCGAGAAAGCCTCGGCGATGCCGCGGAAGATCGCCCAGTCGCTGCGGCTTTCCCACACCGGGTCGACTGCCGCGGTGAGGGGGTGGATGAAGGGGTGCATGTCGGTGGTGTTGAGGTCGTTCTTCTCGTACCAGGTGGCGGTCGGCAGCACGATGTCCGAGAACAGCCCGGAGGTGTTCATGCGGAAGTCGATCGTCACCATCAGGTCGAGCTTGCCGTCGGGCGGGATGTCCCGCCACGCCACCTCCTCCGGCTTGGGCAGGCCGCGTGCGCCGAGGTCCTGGCCCAGCACCCCGTTCTTGGCGCCCAGCAGGTGCTTGAGGAAGTACTCGTGCCCCTTGCCGCTCGCTCCCAGCAGGTTGGAGCGCCAGATGAACAGGTTGCGCGGGAAGTTCTTCGGGTTGTCGGGGTCCTCGCACGACATCCTAAGTGTCCCGGTCTGCAACGCTTCGACCGCGTAGGCGGCCGGCTCCTTGCCGGCGGCGGCGGCGGCCTTGCAGACATCGAGCGGGTTGGTTTCGAGCTGCGGCGACGAGGGCAGCCAGCCCATCCGCTCGGCCCGCACGTTGCAGTCGATGATGCTGCCGGTCCAGGCGGCGGGATCGGCCAGCGGCGACAGGATCTCGTGGACGCCCAGCGTCTCGTACTTCCACTGGCTGGTATGGGCATAGAAGTACGAGGTCGAGTTCATCTGCCGCGGCGGCCGGTTCCAGTCGAGCGCGAAGGCCAGCGGCAACCAGCCGGTCTGCGGCCGCAGCTTCTCCTGGCCGACGTAGTGCGCCCAGCCGCCGCCCGACTGGCCGATGCAGCCGCACAGCATCAGCATGTTGATGATGCCGCGGTAGTTCATGTCCATGTGGTACCAGTGGTTCAACCCCGCCCCGAGGATCACCATCGAGCGGCCGTTGGTGCGCTCGGCGTTGCTGGCGAAGGCCCGCGCGGTGCGGATCACGTGCTCGCGCTTGACGCCGGTGATGCGCTCCTGCCAGGCCGGCGTGTAGGGGAGGTCGTCGTCATAGGACTTCGCCGCCTCGCCCCCCAGCCCGCGGTCGATCCCGTAGTGGGCAAGCAGGAGGTCGTATACGGTGGCGACTGCCACGGTGCCCTCGGCGGTCTCGATGTGGCTGACCGGCACGTTGCGGGTCAGCACCGGGGCGTGGTCGGTGCTCTTGAAGTACTCGCGGGCATGGCCGCCGAAGTACGGGAACTGCACCGCCGCCACCGCGTCGGAACGGCCGATGGCCGACAGGCGCAGCCGCGTCTCGGCGCCGCTTCCGCCCTCGCGGGGCTCGATGTTCCACTTGCCGCTCTCGCCCCAGCGGAAGCCGATCGAGCCGAGCGGAACGACCACCTCGCCGCTGGCCTCGTCCCAGGCGACCGTCTTCCACTCCGGATTGTTGGCCTGGCCGAGCCCGTCCGCGAAGTCGGAAGCGCGCAGGAAACGGCCGGGAACGTAGCCCTTGCCGCGCTTCTCCAGCCGCACCAGGAGCGGCAGGTCGGTATAGCGCCGGCAGTAGTCCTCGAAGTACGGCACGGTGCGCTCGGCGTGGAACTCCTTGAGGATGACGTGGCCCATCGCCATCGCCACCGCGGCGTCGGTGCCGGCCTGCGGCGACAGCCAGAGATCGGCGAACTTCGCGGCCTCGCTGTAGTCCGGGCAGATCACCACCGACTTGGCGCCCTTGTAGCGGACCTCGGCGTAGAAGTGGGCGTCGGGCGTGCGCGTCTGCGGCACGTTCGAGCCCCACAGGATGAGGAAGCCGGCGTTGTACCAGTCCGCGCTCTCGGGCACGTCGGTCTGCTCGCCCCAGGTCTGCGGCGAGGACGGCGGCAGGTCGCAATACCAGTCGTAGAAGCTCATGCAGGTGCCGCCGATCAGCGACAGATACCGCGTGCCGGCGGCATAGGAGACCATCGACATGGCGGGAATCGGCGAGAACCCGACCACGCGGTCGGGCCCGTACTTCTTGACCGTATAGACGTTGGCCGCGGCGATCATCTCGGTCGCCTCGTCCCAGGTCGCGCGGACGAACCCGCCCATGCCGCGGATCGACTTGTAGTGCCGCGACTTCTCGGGATCCTCGACGATCGCGGTCCAGGCGGCGACCGGGTCCTTGGCGGCGCGCTCGGCGCGCCACAGGCGCAGCAGGCGGGCGCGAATCAGGGGGTACTTCAGGCGGTTGCCGCTGTAGATGTACCAGGAGTAGCTGGCCCCGCGCGAACAGCCGCGCGGCTCGTGGTTCGGCATGTCGGGCCGGGTGCGCGGATAGTCGGTCTGCTGCGTCTCCCAGGTGACGAGGCCGTTCTTGACGTAGATCTTCCAACTGCACGACCCGGTGCAGTTGGTGCCGTGGGTCGAGCGTACGATCTTGTCGTGCTGCCACCGCTGCCGGTAGCTGTCTTCCCAGGCGCGGCTCTCGTTGGTGACGACGCCGAACCCGTGCGGGAAGCGGTCGACGTACTTCTTGAAGAAGAGGAGGCGGTCGACGAACTGGCTCATGGCTCTCCTTGTCCCCTCAGCACCGGGTTTCCGCGCGCGGCCCGGCGTACTCCATCCAGGTCACGACGATGCAGACGACGTAGAACAGCAGGAAGCCGATCAGGGCTGCCTGCGGACCTCCGGACAGCGCGATCGCGCTGCCGTAGCTCTTGGGAATGAAGAAGGCGCCGTAGGCGGCGATCGCCGAGGTGAACCCGATCACCGCGGCCGCCTCGCGGCCGGCCTCTAGCCGGATCGCGTCGGCCGGCGGCGGCGGCCCTTCCCGGCTGTCGTAGTAGCGCTCGCGATCGAGGCGGAAGATGACCGGGATCATCTGGAAGGTCGACGCGTTGCCGACGCCGGTCGCCGCGAACAGCAGCAGGAAGGTGATGAAGAAGCCCCAGAATCCCAGCTGCGACTGCCCCAGCGACAGGAAGTAGAGCAGCACGCAGACCCCGGCGGCGAGGGTCACGAACACCCACAGCGTCACCCGGCCGCCGCCGATCCGGTCGGACAGGCCCCCGCTCGCCGAGCGGGCCAGCGAGCCGACCAGCGGGCCCAGGAACGCATAGTGCAGCGGGTTCACGTCCGGATACTGGTAGCCCATCAGCAGCGGCAGGCCGGCGGAATAGCCGATGAAGGAGCCGAACGTGCCGGTGTAGAGCAGGCACATGATCCAGGTGTGGCGGCGCTTGAAGATCACGGTCTGGTCTGCCACCGACGCTTTCACGCTGGCGATGTCGTTCATGCCGAACCAGGCCGTTACGGCCGAAACGGCGACGAACGGCACCCAGACGAAACCGGCGTTCTGCAGCCACATCCGGCTGCCGTCGGGCAGCGTCTGCGCCTCGCCGCCCAGCGCCCCGAAGACGCCGGCCGTGATCACCAGCGGCACCGCGAGCTGCACCGCGCTGACTCCAAGGTTGCCGAGGCCGGCATTCATCGCCAGCGCATGGCCCTTCTCGCGGCGCGGAAAAAAATGACTGATGTTGGCCATCGACGAGGCGAAGTTGCCGCCGCCGAGCCCGCACGACAGCGCCAGCAGCAGCAGCACGAAGTACGGCGTCGACGGGTCCTGCACCGCCAGCCCGATGCCCACCGCGGGGAGCAGCAGGAGAGCAGTGCTGATCGCGGTCCAGCGGCGGCCGCCGAACACCGGCACCATGAAGGAATAGAAGATGCGCAAGGTGGCCCCCGACAGGCCCGGCAGTGCCGCCAGCCAGAACAGCTCATCGGGCCCGTAGCGGAAACCGACCTTGGGCAGGTTGACGACCACCGCGCTCCAAACCATCCACACGGCGAACGCCAGGAACAGGGCCGGGATCGAAATCCACAGATTGCGGCGCGCCACCGCTTGGCCGCCGTTGCTCCAGAACGCCTCGTCCTCGGGCCGCCAGTCACCCAGCACGTGCGAGGCCATGGTCTGGTTCGTCATCCGTCTCCCCTGCCGGCGGCCATCTCTTTGTGGATGGCTTGGTCAACAATATGCCCTTGGACGTAGGCAGAGCCAAGCATCGTTCCAAGAGGGGACATCCGATGCGAGTGCCCGCCGGCCACCCCAGGCTTCACTTGGGAGGTAGCGAAGATACCCTAGCGCAGTACACAGGCATTTGCCAGCAACACGACACCGGCTACGAGAAAAAACGGCATCCGACCGGGGGATCTGCAACGGCAACGGGATACACAATACCGTATCGTTGCCATCGGCTAAGCGCCGGCAGGAGCCTTTGCTGTCGCAGGCCTATCCAACCGAATCTCCTCAGCCGGCGACGCGATAGCGGGCGGCGAATTCGGGGTCGAGGGCGATGCCGAGGCCGGGCCCCTTGGGCAGCGCCACCCAGCCCCCGTTCGCGGCGACCTGGTCGAGGACCCCGAGCGGCTCGGCCAGCAGGTTCTCGCGGAACAAGTTGGGAGTGGTGTCGTACTCAAGCATAGGTTGCACAGGGTGGGCGCCGCCCGGCAGGTCGGGCATCGCTGCCAGCAGATGCATGTTGAGGGCGACGCAGACCGCCGAGCCCCAGACGTGATTGACCACCGGGATGAAATGGGCATGGGCTAGATCGCGCACCTTGAGGTACTCGGTGACGCCGCCGAGCCCGCAGGTTTCCGGCTGCAGCACGTCGACGCAGCGGCCTTCGACGAGATCGCGAAAGCCCCAGCGCGAAAACTCCGCCTCGCCGCCGGCGATATTCATGTCGAGCGCCTGGCAGAGGTCGCGGTAGCCCTGCCGGTCCTCGGGGGCCACCGGTTCCTCGAACCAGTAGACGCCGAGCTTCTCGAATTGGCGGCCCAGCGGCAACGCCTCGCGGGCGGTGTAGGCGTGGTTGGCGTCCACCATCAGCTTGACGTCGTCGCCGATGGCGCCGCGCACCGCCTCGACCAGCTTGAGGTCCTCCTCGGGGCCGAGACCGATCTTCATCTTCATGGCCCCGAAGCCCATGCCCTTGATCTTCGCCGCCTCGGCCGCGAAGCGCTGGACCAGATCGGGGACCCGCTGCAGCATCATGCCGTAGCCGTAGGCCGGAATGCGGTCGCGGAAGGCGCCGCCCAGGAGCTTGTAGAGCGGCTGTCCGAGGATCTTGCCGGCGATGTCCCACAGCGCGATGTCGACGCCGGAAAGGGCCTGCAGCGGCATGCCCTTCTGGCCGTGGTCGCGCAGCAGGTTGTAGACCTTGTGCCAGATGACCTCGCGGTCGAGCGGGTCCATGCCGAGGATCAGGGGCCGGATCGTCTGCTCGACGATCGCCTTGTTGCCCAGCGCCACCCCGCCGCCGCCGAACGCCTCGCCCAGCCCGCTGACGCCGTCGTCGGTCACCACCTCGACGATATGGGCGGTGCGCATCGTGTAGTACTGCTGCGAGTAGCCGAGTTCCTCGTCCAGCCGGTACATGAGGACATGGCTCTTGACGTCGGCGATTTTCATCGTGGGTCTCCCTCGGGCGGCAAGGCGGCCATCATAGCCGGACGGCCGGCGCCGGCAAGCCGGCGGACCTAATCCGCAGCCACTGCCTCGGATGCTGCGGGCAGATCGACGACCGCGACGGTACCGCGCCCAGGCGCGCTCGATATCCTCAGTCTGCCGCCCAGGGTGTCGATCAGGCCGCTGGTCACCGCCAGCCCGAGCCCGGTTCCCATCCGTGCCAGATCGAGACGGTTGTCGGCTTGCTCGAACGGCTTCAGCACCCGCGCCAGGGTCGCCTCGTCCATGCCCCGCCCCGTGTCCTCGACCTCGACCCGCACATCCTCCGCCCGCCCGGTGCTTCGCACCACGATGTGGCCGCCCGCGGGGGTGTACTTCACGGCGTTGCTGAGCAGGTTGAGCAGGATCTGCATGACCGCCCGCCGGTCGGCGAGAGCGTGGCAGGGCGCAAGCTCGGTGCGAACTTCGAGCCCCGCCTTCTGCGCCTGGGGCCTCATCAGGTCCGCCGCCTCGTGGGCGAGCTCATGCAACGCCACCCGCTCCCGCTTCAGCACCAGCGTTCCGGACTCCAGCTTGGCGATCTCGAGCAGGTCGTTGACGATGTCGAGCAGCATCGAGCCGCTGACGTGGATATCGGCGGCATACTCGGCATAGCGTCCCGGCGCCTCGCCCAGCAGGCGGTCGCGGATGATCTCGGAAAAGCCGAGGATGGCGTTGAGCGGCGTTCGCAGCTCGTGGCTCATGTATTGCAGGAACTGCGACTTGGTACGACTGGCCTCCTCGGCGCGCAGCCGCTGCAGCTCCTCCCGTCGCAGCCTGGCTTCCAGCGCCGTCCGGCGGCTCTGCCAGATCTTGGCGATGACCGCCCATGCGGCGGCGCCGGCGACCAGGACCAGCCCGAACAGGAAGGTGGCACGCAATCCCTGCCGCCACAGGCTCAGCACGTAAGCCTTGTCGATGCCCACCAGCACTCGCATCGGATAGCCGGGAAGCTGATAGAGGCCGACCACCAGATCCTCGCCGACATAGCCGCGGCGTCCGTGCGCCGCGAAGCCGGCCCCGATCTCGCGCGTCATCGCCGCGAGCCCCTCCGGCGTCAGGTCGGCCGGAAGGACGATAAGCGGTGACGCGTCCTGATCGAGCAGGGCGATCCGGCTGCCCTCGCCGAGTTCCCGCCTCAGCTCGAACAGGTCGCCCAGGACCTGGGTGGACAGCTCGGCCCTGATGACCTTCGCCGTCGCCCCGACGCCGACCGACCGGTTTACCGAGAAGGCGCAGGCATCACCGCGCATGGGATGAAGCCAAACGCCCGGCCCGCCGTCCGCTCCGTGGCACGCCTCCTCAAGCCTGTCCCCCGGCGAAGCGGCGGTCGAGACCAGCATGCGCAGGGATCTGTCGTAGACCGAAATGCGATCGATCACCGCGGCATGGGCCTGGCGCTGGCGCAGGCGCTGGCGCAATTCGGCGGGCTCGCCGTCCAGGTCGTCGACCGTCTCGTCGAGCAGAAGCTCGACCATGATGAGCGTGCTGTTGACGCGCTCGCCGATCATGCGCGCCATGTCGCTCGCCGTAGTCGCTGCGCTTCCAAGCTCGTGGCGGCGTTCGACCGCCAGCTCGCGGGCCGCGAACGTGAGCACCGCGCCCACGACCAGGAACGGGGTCAGGACCAGCAGCGAGATGCGGCGCGCCGCCATGCCGCTTACCGTCTGCTTTCCAGCTCGTCCTCGATGCGCTCGACTAGGGTGGGACTGACCCCCAGCCGGGCGACGAGGGCGGGCTGAACGCCCATCAGGATGCGGCGGGCCTCGGCGATGTCCTTGTCCCGGGGTTCGACGATGCGAACGCCGGCCTCGACAAGAACGCGCCGCGCCTCGTCCTGGCTGCGCCGGGCCAATGCAGCCCCCTCCGCCGCGATCTCGTTCCAGGACTGGGCCAGCAGACCCTGCAGGTCGGGCGGCAGACTGCGCCAGACGCGGGACGCCACCAGAGGCACGTACTGGGCGAAATACTGACGGTCCTCATAGGCGAACCGAAGTCCCTGCTTCCACAACTCGGCGCTGGCGATCGTCACATGGCTGCTGAGCACGCCGTCCACCGCACCCTCGGCAAGCGCCTGCGGGAAGTCGGGCCAGGGGATGACGACGGCGCGCGCACCGAACGCCTCAAGGCGGGCCACGTTGGCCTCCCCCCCGGCAACCCTTAGGCGCAGCCCCCGCAGGCTGGCGTGGCTGGCCAACGGGACTCGCGCATAAATGTGCGTATGTCCGAGATCCAGCCACGATCCGAGAACATGAGCATCCGTCGCCGACGAGAGCTGGTCGGAAATCTCGGCGCCGATCTCGCTCGCCATGATGGCGTGGGTCGCCGAGGCGGAGCGCCCGTAGAATATCGGCAGCAGAAAGACGCCGAGATCGGGGGCGAGACGTTCGAGCTGCCACGAACCCGGGACCGCCATCTCGAGTTGGCCCCGCCGCATCGCATCGACCACGTCGCGGTCACGGAACATGGCCGACGAGTGGGAAAATCGGACGTCGAGACGGTCCCCCGCCCGCCGTTTCACCGTATCGGCGAAGCGTCCTACGAGCACCGTCTGAGGGTGCTGCGGCGTGTTCTCGGTCGAGATGCGGAACGGCGTGCCGGCGTCCGCCGCGGAAGATGCGGCGACGATAGCGATGAGGAAAGTCAGAGCTTTTCGCGACAATGGCGGCCTGTCTGCGCGCGTCAGCAACATACTACCGTAGCTCCAATGGCGGTCACAAGAGCCGCGTTGGTAATGCGCTTGACAGTCGAGAAGCCAGCCCATCATCATTTGAAATTCTTGAATTATCCAGCAACACTCATGTCACCCGATGACCCTCCAAAGAGATTTCGGTAGATCAAACTTATGGTTTCCCGTACCGCGACACACGAAAAGGAAAGAAACACCGATTCAGCCGCAGAGTCTCTGCTTCGAATATCACGTGGCGCCGCCTTGGACGCGATCTACCTTGAAGAGTTCTGCTATTTGTTTGCGCCGTTCCGGTGCTTGTGCTTTAGTTTGGCGAAGCTGGCACGAACCGTGCGGCGGCTGGGGTGGCTAGTTGCCCTCGGCAAATTGGGGGTGGACGTTGGATTACGGCACCGATCATCCGACCGAAGCGCGCCTCGTCAAGGTCGCGTCCGGCATCGACGGTCTTGACCAGATTACCGGCGGCGGCCTGCCGTCCGGACGAACCATCCTCGTCGCCGGCGGCCCGGGATGCGGCAAGACCCTCCTGGCCATGGAGTTCCTGGTCCGGGGTGCGCAGCTGTACGGCGAGCCCGGCGTCTTCGTTTCGTTCGAGGAATCCGCCGAAGAGTTGGCGCAGAACGTCGCCTCGTTCGGTTGGGACCTGAAGCGGCTCGAGGCGGAGGGAAAGTTCCTCATCGATCAGGTCGTCGTCGAACGCAGCGAGATCGAGGAAACCGGCGAGTACGACCTTGACGGCCTGTTCGTACGCCTCGCCTTTGCCGTCGATGCGATCGGCGCCAAGCGGATCGTGCTCGACACCGTCGAGTCGCTGTTCTCGTCCCTGCCCAACGAAGGCTTGTTGCGATCCGAACTGCGCCGCCTGTTCCGCTGGATGAAGGATCGCGGACTGACTGCGATCATCACCGGCGAGCGGGGTGACCGCACCCTGACCCGCCACGGCCTCGAGGAATACGTCTCGGATTGTGATCGAGCTGACGCACGAGGTGCGGCAGAAGATCTCAAGCCGGCATTTGCGCATCCTCAAGTACCGGGGCAGCGGCCACGGCTCCAACGAGTACCCGTTCCTGATCGGCGAGACCGGGATTTCGGTGGTGCCGATCACCTCGGTGGGCCTCGACTACCAGGTCTCGGACGAGCGGGTTCCGACGGGCATCGCGCGCCTCGACGAGATGTTGGGCGGACGCGGCTACTACAAGGGCTCCAGCATCCTGGTTTCGGGCGCGTCCGGCACCGGCAAGACGTCGGTCGGAGCGGCGTTCGCGGCGAGCATCTGCAGGGGCGGCGGCCGTTGCGTCTATATCACGTTCGAGGAGTCCCCCAGCCAGATCACCCGCAACATGGCCTCGATCGGGATCGATCTGCAGCCCTGGGTCGAGAAGGGCCTGCTCAAGTTCGTTGCCGAACGGCCGACCGCCTACGAGATGGAGCGGCACCTGCTGGTGATGGAGAAGCTGGTCCGACAGTTCCGCCCGGCGGCGGTGGTCATCGACCCAATCTCGAACCTGCAGATGATCGGCAGCGATTCCGACGTGAAATCGCTTCTGACGCGGTTCGTCGACTACCTGAAGGGCAACTTCGTCACCGCCGTCTTCACCGACCTGACCGGGGATGCGGCGCGCCCGGAATCGACCGAGGCGGGCATCTCGTCGATCATGGATACGTGGATCCTGGTGCGCAACATTGAGAGCGGGAGCGAGCGCAATCGCGGCCTTTACGTCCTCAAGTCCCGCGGCATGACCCATTCCAACCAGGTCCGCGAGTTCAGGATCTCGGACAAGGGGATCGACCTCCTCGACGTCGAGGTCGGCCCGGACGGAATCCTCGTCGGCTCCGCCCGTCACCGGCAGGGCCTGCTGGACGAGGCCGAGACCCGCCGCCGGGAGTCGGAGCTCAAGCGCCTAGCGCGGGCCCATGAGCGCCGGAGGGCGGTGCTGGAGTCCCAGATCACCGCGCTTCAGGCGGAGCTCGCCGCGGCAGCCGAGGAGTTCGAGTTGGCCGGCAGCGAGGCTTCGGAAACGAAGCGGCAGGAACATGCCGTGCGGACCGGATCCGCCGCTCTGCGGCAAGGCTCCCGCAAGGCCAAGCAATGAAGGAGTGCCTATGATCCTCAACCAGCAGGAGTTCCTGACCCAGGCGGTGGCCGAAGGAGGCGAGCGGTGGGAGCTTCGGCTCTACGTCGCGGGCCAGACCGCGAAATCGATGGAAGCCTTCGTCAATCTCAAGGATCTCTGCGAGCAGCACCTGAAGGATCGTTACTCGATCGAGGTGATCGACCTGTTGAAGCATCCGCAGCTCGCACGCGACCACCAGATTGTCGCCATACCGACCCTGGTGAGAAAGCTCCCGGAGCCGATCCGCAAGATCATCGGTACCCTCGCCGACGAGGAGCGCGTACTCATCGGCCTCGACCTCAAGCGCCGCAGCCCGCCAGGCAGGCTCGCGTCATGAGCGGGGACCGCGACAGCATCGTCGATTTCGAGCGGGCAAGTGCCGCCCGGGACACCCAGGACTACGATCTGAGGCTGTACGTTGTCGGCATGACGCCGCGCTCGCGGGCCGCGATCGAGACGCTGACACGCATCACCAGCGCCTATCTTGCCGGCCGTTTCAAGATCGAGATCATCGACATTCTGCAGCGGCCCGAGTGCGCCGCGGCCGACAGCCTCGTGGTCGCGCCAACCCTGGTCAAACGCCTGCCGCCGCCGCAGCGGAAGCTCATCGGCGACCTCTCGAACGAGGAGGTCCTCCTGAGAGCCCTAAACATCAGGAGCCACTAGACGAGCGATGCCCGTCCTCGCCAACAATGATCTGGAAACAGAGCTGGCCGACCTCCGCGCGCGGCTGACGGAGGCCGAGGACACGCTGCGCGCCTTGCGCTCCGGCGAAGTCGACGCCGTCGTCGTCTACGGCAAGGATCGCGAACGGGTCTACGTGCTGGAGACGTCGGACCGCATCTACCGCTTCATGTTCGAGCAGATGAACGAAGCCGCGGCGACCTCCAGCCCAGACGGCAACATCCTGTTCTGCAATGCCAATCTTGCCCGCCTGCTTGGACAGCCAGCCGAGAAGGTCCTGGGCAGCCGGATCCGCCAATACGTCGCGCCCGAGCATCGTCACGATTTCGACGCCCTGTTCCGCCAGGGTATCGACGGCGCCGCCCGCGGAGAGATGACGGTCGTCAACGCCTCCAGGACCGAAATCCCGGTCCACTTCTCGATCAACGCCCTTCGGCTCGAGACCGGGACCGTCGTCTCCGTGATCGTCGCCGACCTGACGTGGCGCAAGCGCGGTGAGGAAATCATCGCGGCGGGACGGCTGGCCAGCTCGATTCTCGACAACGTCAGCGAGGCCACCGTCGTCTGCGACGCCGAAGGCACCGTCGTGCGAGCCAGCGGCGTCACCGGCGGGATCTGCGGCTGCGCCGCGACCGGCAAGCGCTTCGACGACCTGTTCTGGCTGGAGGACGCCGCCGCCGACAAGAAACGGCTGCGGTTGGCCGATATTCAGACCGCCGGCCGGCCGCGCCGCTCCGAAGTCCTGCTCCGCCGCAACGACGGCCGCAACTTCAACCTTCTGCTCAGCGCCGCCGCGGTACGGGACGACCACGCACACGAGTTTGCCACCGTGGTCATCCTGACCGACATCACCGAACGCAAGAAGCTCGAAGACGAGCTGCTGGCGGCCAAGGAGGCGGCCGAGAAGGCGAACCGCGCCAAGTCCGAGTTCCTGGCCAAGATGAGCCACGAGATCCGCACCCCCCTGAACGGTATCCTGGGCATGGCCGAGCTTGCTCTGCTGTACGCCAGGTCGGCCCGGGTCAAGGAATACGTCGAGCTGGTCAAGACCTCGGGCTGGCGGCTGCTGGACATCATCAACGACATCCTCGACCTCGCCAGAATCGAGGCCGGCCGCATCGAGCTTGAGCGCGCGCCGTTCGTCCTGCGCGACGAGGTGAAGACGGTGGTGGCGCCGCTCGAGATCCTGGCCGCCAACAAGGGCATCGCGTTCTCGGCCAAGGTGGCGCGCAACGTGCCCCCGGTGATCGTCGGCGACGCGGGCCGGCTGCGCCAGGTGATGACCAACCTGCTCGGCAACGCCGTCAAGTTCACCGACAAGGGCGGCGTCCGCATGACGGTGCGGAGCGAGCCGGCCGAAGGTGACCTGGTTTGCCTCGCCTTCGAGGTCGCCGACACCGGAGTCGGCATTCCCGCCGACGCCCAACAGACCATCTTCGAGGGCTTCGCGCAGGCCGGCGCCTCGACACACGCCCGCTACGGCGGCAGCGGCCTCGGTCTCACCATCGCCAAGCAGCTCGTCGAATTGATGGGCGGTCGGATCAAGGTGCAGAGCACGGTCGGCGAAGGCAGCACGTTCTCGTTCGTCGCCTGCTTCGGCCGCGCCGACGAAGACGCGGTCCGCCTGCTGCGCAAGTCCCGGCGCCCCAAGCCGCCGGAGGCCCCGACCCCGCCGCAACCCTGACGAGGGGATTCCCTTCGCCGCCGTTTCGCGCCAGGATGGCGGCGCCGGCCTTGCGCCGGCGGACATGCGCAGGGGGCCTCCCTTGATCACGCGGCGAACGCTCTGGTGCCTCGGCTTCTCCCAGCTCGTGTGCTGGGGCATTTCGTACTACCTGATCGGCGCCTTCGGCGAACTGATGGTCGCCGACCTCGGCTGGAGCCGTTCGCTCGTCTACGGCGGATTCTCGGCTGCGCTCCTGGTGATGGGGCTGGCCTCGCCGCTGGTCGGCCGGATGGTCGACCGTTTCGGGGGCCGCCCGGTGATGGTCGCCGGATCGCTCCTCACCGTCACCGGCTGTCTCGGGTTGGCGTTCTCGCACGAGCCGGTCCTGTTCTACGCCGCCTGGCTGGCGCTCGGCCTCGCCATGCGCATGACCCTTTACGACGCCGCCTTTGCCGCCCTCGCCCGCATCGCCGGCCCGGCCGCCAAGAACGCGATGTCGCAGGTGACGCTCCTGGGCGGCCTCGCCTCGACCGTTTTCTGGCCGATCGGCCATGCAATCGCCGCCGGGTTCGGCTGGCGCGGGGCGGCGATCGCCTATGCCGGATTCGCCCTGCTGACGGTGCCGCTGCACCTCGCCGTCCCGGAGACGCGCCATCAGCCGGGGCCGGCGGCTGGCGGCGCCGCCGGGGCGGGCCGGTCCGGCGCCGGCCGCGAACGCCTGCTCGCCGGGGTGCTCTATGCGACCCTGATCACCTGTACGGCGTTCCTCGCTTCGGCGATCGCCGCCCACGCCATCGCCATCCTGGTCGGCCTCGGCGTTGCCGCAACCGCGGCGGTAACGATCGCCTCGCTGCGCGGCATAGCCCAGACCTCGGCGCGGCTGATCGAGGTGTTGACCGGCAGCAGGGTGCATCCGCTCGACCTCGGGGTGTGGGCGACGGCGGTGCTGCCGGTTGCCTTCCTCTCCGGCCTTCTCAGCGGCGATTTCGTGGCGGCGGCGATCGCGTTCAGCCTTCTTTACGGGGTCGGCAACGGGGTCATCACCATTGTCCGCGGTACCCTGCCGCTCGTCCTGTTCGATACCCGCACCTACGGCACCCTGGTCGGCCGGCTGCTGGTGCCGAGCTTCTTCTCGGCCGCCGCGGCGCCGCTCGTCCTGGCGCTGGTGATCGAGCGGTTCGGTCACGCAGGGGCGCTGCTGGTCGCGGCCTCGGTGGCCGCCGTGGCCTTCGGCGCCGCGATCGTCCTGCGCATCCGCTTCCGCCCCGGACGCCTCGCCTCCGCGGCGGTTGGAGTCGCGCCGCAAGCCCGCTAAGGTGGGCCCACCATGGACAAGGCAAAGCCCCTCTTCTCGTACCGCCCGTACTGGGCGAAGCGCTTCGGCACCGCGCCCTTGCTGCCGATGTCACGGGACGAGATGGAGACGCTGGGCTGGGATTCCTGCGACGTCGTGCTGGTGACCGGCGACGCCTACGTCGACCATCCCAGCTTCGGCATGGCGGTCATCGGCCGGCTGCTGGAAGCGCACGGCTTCCGGGTCGGCATCGTCGCCCAGCCCGACTGGCGTTCGGCAGCGGCGTTCGCCGCCCTGGGCCGGCCCAACCTGTTCTTCGGCGTGACCTCGGGCAACATGGACTCGATGGTCAACCGCTACACCGCCGACCGCAAGATCCGCCGCAACGATGCCTACACGCCGGAGGACGAAGGAGGGCGCCGCCCCGACCGCGCCGTCATCGTCTACGCCCAGCGCTGCCGCGAGGCGTTCCGCGACGTGCCGGTGGTGCTGGGGGGCATCGAGGCCAGCATGCGGCGGACCGCCCACTACGACTACTGGTCCGATGCCATGCGCCGCTCGATCCTGATCGACGCCAAGGCCGACCTGCTGGTCTACGGCAACGGCGAGCGGGCGATCGTCGAGATCGCCCACCGCCTGGCCCGCAAGGCCGAGCCGGCGGCGATCGACGACGTGCGCGGCACCGCCCTGGTCCGCACCCGTCTCCCGCCGGGACTGGCCGTGGAGGACCGCAGCCTTCCCGGCCCGCCCCCGGCCCGCGCGCCGCAGGGCGCGGTCCGACTGCCGTCGTTCGAGGCGGTGGAACGCGACCCCGCGCTGTTCGCCCATGCCCTGCGCATCGTCCACCAGGAGGCCAACCCCGGCAACGGACGCCCCCTGGTCCAGGCACACGGCGAACGCGAGGTGTGGATCAACCCGCCGGCGGTCCCGCTGACGACGCCGGAGCTGGACGGCGTCTACGCGCTCCCCTTCGCCCGCGCCCCCCATCCCGCCTACCGCGGCGCCCGCATCCCGGCATGGGAGATGATCCGCTTCTCGGTGGCGATCATGCGCGGCTGCTTCGGCGGCTGCTCGTTCTGCTCGATCACCGCCCACGAGGGCCGCGTCATCCAGAGCCGCTCGGAGGACTCGGTCCTGCGCGAGATCGAGGACATCCGCGACAGCACCGCCGGGTTCACCGGCATCATCTCCGACCTTGGCGGGCCGACCGCCAACATGTACCGGATGAATTGCCGAAGCGAGCGGATCCGCACCTCCTGCCGCCGCTTCTCGTGCCTCCACCCCGACATCTGCCGCCATCTCGACACCGACCATGGGCCTCTGATCGCCCTCTACCGCAAGGCGCGGGCGCTGCCCGGGATCAGGAAGGTGCTGGTCGCCTCGGGCCTGCGCTACGATCTCGCGCTCAGGAGCCCGGCCTACATCGAGGAGCTCGCCGCCCATCACGTCGGCGGCTATCTCAAGGTGGCGCCCGAGCATACCGAGGAGGGCCCGCTGGCCCGCATGATGAAGCCGCCGGTCGCGGTCTTCGAGCGCTTCAAGACCGCCTTCGAGCGGGCCGCCGCCAAGGCCGGCAAGGAGCTCTACCTGATCCCCTACTTCATCGCCGCCCACCCCGGCACCACAGACGAGGACATGCTGAACCTCGCGCTGTGGCTGAAGCGCCACGATTTCCGGCCCGAGCAGGTGCAGACCTTCCTGCCGTCGCCGATGGCCCTGGCCTCGGCCATGTACCACGGCGGCTGCGATCCCCTGCGGCCGCTGGCCGGGCAGCGGCCGGGACACCTGTTCGCGGCCAAGGACCTGCGCCAGCGCCGCCTGCACAAGGCGTTCCTGCGCTATCACGACGCCGCCAACTGGCCGCTGCTGCGCGAAGCCCTGAAACGGATGGGCCGCGCCGACCTGATCGGCCCCGGCAAGCGCCACCTGGTTCCGGCCTGGCAGCCCGGGGGGCGCCCCGCCGCGGGGCCGGCGCGCCAGCCCCGGCGGCGGCGCTGACGCATGCTTGGTAGACCACCGATATACCATTGATAAATCACACCTTGCCGCGCAGGTGCCGTTTTGGCATGATGGACGCCCAGGAAACGTCCGCGGGCGCTGCCCTGCGGTTGAGGAGAGGAGGAAACCGATGAACCTCGCACGTTTGGCGTCGCTGGTGGCGGTGGCCTCGTTGGCCGGGGCGGCCGCGCAGGCCGCGGAAGTGACCCTGAAGTGGGGCGACGTGCTCGCCGCCGACCACATCTCGGTGAAAATGATCGACCGGGTCGCCAAGGAGGTCGCTGCCAAGACCTCGGGCCGGGTCGAGGTGCAGGCTTATCCGGGCGGCCAGCTCGGCGGCTCGCGCGACATGATCGAGGCGGTCGCCAACGGCATTCAGGACATGGTGACTGAAGGCACCGCGAACTTCGGCCAATGGGTGCCGGCGATCGGCATCACCGAAGCGCCGTACGTGTGGCGCGACGCCGACCACCTGGTCAAGGCGATGGACGGCCCGATCGGCCAGGAGTTCAACAAGCAGCTGGTCGAGAAGCGTGGCATCCGCCTGCTCGGCACCACCTACTACGGCTCGCGGCAGCTGACGACGACCTCGAAGAAGGTCGAGAAGCTGGCCGACATGCAGGGCTTCAAGATCCGGGTTCCCGAGAACGAGGTGTTCCTGGCGATGGCCAAGGCGTGGGGCGCCAAGCCGACGCCGATGAACTTCAACGAGCTCTACCTCGCGCTCAAGCAGAACGTCGTCGACGGCCAGGAGAACCCGCTGCCGACCATTCAGAGCGGCAAGTTCTTCGAGGTCCAGAAGTACCTGGTGCTGACCGGGCACATCATCACCCCGCGCATCGTCGTCGTCAGCGAGCGCACCTGGAAGAAGCTGCAGCCGGCCGATCAGGCCGCCCTGCAGGCGGCCGTCAAGGCGGGCATCGCCTGGCAGAACGCCGAGCTTCTCGCCGCCGAGAAGCGGTTGCGCGACGACTTCGCCAAGGCCGGCATGACGGTCATCGAGCCCGACGTGAAGGCCTTCCGCGAGGCGGTCCTCGCCGTCGTCCCCAAGCAGTTCGAAGCCAAATGGGGCGCCGGCATGTGGGATCGGATCCAGGCGGTCAAGTAGAGGTTCGGGAAGTGGTCATGGCCGGGCTTGCCCCGGCCATGACGCTGTCTTGACGCTCTCTGCACGCAGGTTGAACCATGACGCCGCCCTCTAGCGGGATCGAGCGGATCGGCACGCTGATTGACGGCCTCGTCAACCGCCTGGCGATCGTCCTGTTCGTCATTCTTTTCGCCGCCGTGCTGGCCCAGATCCTGCTGCGCTACGTGTTCGGCAACCCGCTCACGTGGTCGGAGGAACTGTCGCGCTACCTGTTCATCTGGATCGCGCTTTTGGGCTGGACGCTGGCCTCGCGCAACCGGACCCACATCGCGGTGCGGCTGTTCCTCGAAATGATGCCGCCGGCGATGCGGCTCGGCGTCGAGATCCTGAACGCCGGCCTGGTGGCGCTGTTCGCGGTGCTGCTCGCGATCCTGGGGACGAAGCTGGCGATCAGCAGCGGCGACGTCCCGACCATCACCCTGTTCTTCACCTTCGGCGTCGTCTACGCAGCGGTGCCGGTTGCCGCATGCCTGCTTATCCTGCAGGCGGTACGCGACGTGGTCCGGCTGTGGCGGGGATTCCGGCAGGGAGCGACGTCATGAGCGCGCTTGCCCTCGCGCTATGGCTGGTGCTGATGGCGCTCGGCACCCCGCTGTTCGCAAGCCTCGGCCTGTCGGCGGCGCTGTTCGTCGCGCTGCGCGACTTCGAGCCGCTGGTCATCCCGCAGAAGATCGCCACCGCCGCCGATTCCTTCCCGCTGCTAGCCGCGCCCTTCTTCATTCTGATGGGCAACCTGATGAACTCGTCGGGGATCACGCAGCGGATCTTCCGCTTCGCCAACGTGCTGGTGGGCTGGATGCGCGGCGGCCTCGGCCATGCCAACATCGTCGCCAGCGTCATCTTCGCCGGCATGAGCGGCTCGGCAGTGGCCGATGCCGGCGGGCTCGGCACGATCGAAATCCAGGCCATGCGCCAGGCCGGCTACGAGGACGATTTCGCCGTCGCCGTTACCGCCGCCTCGGCGACCATCGGCCCGATCATCCCGCCCAGCCTGCCGATGATCATCTACGCGGTGCTCGCCGGAGCCTCGGTGGGCGGCCTTTTCATCGGCGGCATCCTGCCGGGCCTGCTGATGGCGCTGGCGCTGATGGGCTATGTGTGGCTGCGGGCGCGGGCCAAGAACTACCCCCACGAGCCGGTCCCGGACGCCGCCGGGGCGTGGCGGGCCTTCCGCGATGCCTTCTTCGCCCTGATGGCGCCGGTGATCCTGCTGGGCGGCATCGTGTCGGGTGTGTTCACCCCGACCGAATCGGCCGCTGTGGCCGCCTTCTACGCCCTCTTCCTCGGCCTCTTCATCTACCGCGAGCTGAAGTGGCGCGACATCCCCGCCCTGATCCTGGCCACCATCGAGACCAACGGCGTGGTGCTGGCGCTGGTGATGACGGCGGTGCTGTTCGGCTGGAACCTCTCGGTTGCCCAGATCCCGCAGACGCTCGGCCGCTTCATCGTCGGCCTCGCCGACGATCCCCTGATCGTCCTCCTGGTCATCAACCTGTTCCTCCTGTTCGTCGGCATGTTCATGGAGGCGATCGCGGCGATGATGATCCTGGTGCCGATCCTGGGGCCGGTCGCCATGCAGATCGGGGTCTCGCCGATCCAGTTCGGGGTGATCGTGGTGCTCAACCTGATGATCGGCACCGTGACGCCGCCGGTCGGCGTGGTGCTGTTCGTCACCGCCAACGTCGCGCGGGTGCCGTTCGAACGGGTGACCCGCGCGATCCTCCCGTTCCTCCTGCCGTTGCTCGGGGTGCTGATCGCGGTCTCGGTGTGGCCGCCGCTCACCACCTATCTGCCCAAGCTCCTGATGGGTATAGAATAGCGCGCCGGAACGGTGGGGAGGGGGCATGCGGCGCAACGTAGCCAAAGAGCGGCTGGAGAAGGGCAAGCACATCTACGGCATGGTCGCGCGCGAGTTCTTCACGCCCGGCCTGCCGCAGATCGTGAACGCCGCCGCCGGCGACTTCCTCATGCTGGAGGGCGCCGATCTCGCGACGGTCCGCCTGCAGGCGGCGCTTTGCCGGGGCCTGCACGTGATCCCCGTAGCCTGCCTGCCCGACGGCTCGCCCGGTGCGATCGGGGCCGTGCTCGAGGCCGGGGCGTTCGGGGTTGCCGTTCACCTCGTCGAAAGCCGCCGCCAGGCCGAGCAGATCGTCGCCGCCACCCGCTTCCTGCCCAGGGGCGCGCGCCGTGCCACGACGACCGCAGCCCACGACGACTTCCGCCCCGGGGAACTGGCCGAGGACATGCAGGTGGCCGAGAAACGCACCCTGGTCGTCTGCATGATCGGCTCCGAGGAGGGGGTGAGCAACGCCGACCAGATCGCCGCGGTGCCGGGGGTCGACGTGCTGTGGCTGTCCCACGTCGACCTTGCCAACAGCCTCGGCGTCACCGGCGCCTTCGACGATCCGCACTTCGTCGAGGCGGTCGACACGGTTGCCAACGCCGCCGATCTGCGCGGCAAGGCGGCCGGCATCGTCGTCTCGGACGACACCTCGGGCACCGACTACCTCGCCAAGGGCTACCGCATGCTCGCCTACGGGGTCGATGCCCAGCTCCTGCAGGCGGTCCTGCGCCAGGGGTTCGCCAAGCTGCGCGAGGATACCGCGACCCTGATCGCCCACCGCCACTGAGCGGCGGCGACCTACCTCTGCGACAGCGTCCGCTCGACCGCGTCGCCCCAGCCCTCGTAGCGGCGCCGGCGGCGCTCCTCCGGCATCTGCGGCTGGAAGGTATGCTCGGCCTTCCAGGTGGCCGCGAATTCGGCCAGCCCGGGGCAGACCCCCGCCTCCTTGCCGGCGAGGTAGGCGGCCCCGAGTGCGGTGGTCTCGAGGATCTTCGGCCGCTCGACCCGGGATCCGGTGACGTCGGCCAGGAACTGCATGGTCCAGTTGGAGGCGGTCATTCCGCCGTCCACCCGCAGCACCGTCTCGGCGCCCTTGATCTCCGGGCAGTCGCGCCACATCGCCTCCAGCAGGTCGCGGGTCTGGAAGCCGACGCTCTCCAGCGCCGCGCGCGCGAACTCCGCCGGCCCGGTCGCCCGCGTGATGCCGAACAGGGCGCCGCGGGCGTCGGGGTCCCAGTGCGGCGCGCCGAGACCGACGAACGCCGGCACCAGGTAGACGTCCTGCTCGGGGTCGGCGCGCTCGGCAAGGTCCTGGGTCTCGGCGGCGAACGAAATCAGGCGCAGGCCGTCGCGCAGCCACTGTACCGCCGCACCGGCGATGAAGATCGAGCCCTCGAGGGCGTAGGTCGGCTTGCCGTCGAGCCGGTAGGCGATGGTCGTCAGCAGGCGGTTGCGCGAGACGACCGGGGTGTCCCCGGTGTTGAGGACGGCGAAGCAGCCGGTGCCGTAGGTGGACTTCAACATGCCCGGCTGGAAACAAGCCTGGCCGACGGTGGCCGCCTGCTGGTCGCCGGCAACGCCGCGGATGGCGACCGGGGCGCCGAACAGGGACGGCTCGGTGACGCCGAAGTCGTCGGCGCAGTCGCGCACCTCGGGCAGCAGGGAGGCGGGGATCCCGAACAGCTTCAGCAGCTCGTCGTCCCAGGTCCCCTTGTGGATGTCGTAGACCAGCGTGCGGGCGGCGTTGGTGGCGTCGGTGGCATGGACCTTGCCCCGGGTGAGGCGCCAGATCAGCCAGCAGTCGACGGTGCCGACTGCCAGCTTGCCGGCCTCGGCGCGGGCCCTGGCCCCGGGCACGTTGTCCAGCATCCATGCGATCTTTGTAGCGCTGAAATAGGGATCGAGGATCAGCCCGGTGCGGCCGCTCACCAGCGGCTCGGCGCCCTCGGCGCGCAACCGGGCGCAGACGTCGGCGGTGCGGCGGTCCTGCCAGACGATCGCGTTGCCGACCGGCTTCCCCGTCTCGCGGTCCCACAGCACCACCGTCTCGCGCTGGTTGGTGATGCCGATGGCGGCCAGCTTGGCGGCCGTAACCCCGGCTCCCTCCAGCGCCAGGCGGGCGGTGTCGAGGCTGGTCGTCCAGAGATCCTCGGGGTCGTGCTCGACCCAGCCGGATCGCGGGAAGTGCTGGGTGAACTCGCGCTGGGCTCCCGCCACCACCTGCAGACTGCCGTCGAACACGAGGGCCCGGGTCGAGGTGGTTCCCTGGTCGATCGCCAACACGTAGCCGGTCATTTGCGCTCCTCCCGTTTTTCGTGCGTCCAGAGGAGCTTTCCCGGCCGGTCCCGGAATGTCAACGGCGCAGTCCTCGGTACTAGCACTCCCGCTTCAGCGACCAGACGTCATCGGGCCGCAGCCCGATGTCCTTGAGGTCGCGCACGCTCATCGACAGCAGCTCGCGGCGGTCACGGCGGCGCCGTACCCGTTCGGCGAACTCGGCGGCGAGACGGCGGAACGGAGCCTCCACGGCCCGGGCAATGCGCGTCGTCATCATCGTTCATCCCTCGAAAGCGGCCCCCACTCCCTGTCGCGGGAGAGGGGGCCAAGTCTGCGTCACAAGCGGTCGATCCGCAGGAGGTCGGCCGGCCCGACCCAGGCGGTATCGAGCTTCTCCTCGATCACCGCCGCCTCTTCGTTCCTGCCCATCGCCCTGTAGGTGCTGGCAAGCCCCCACAACGCCCAGCCGTTGTTCGGGGTCTGCTTCAGCGCCTCGGTGAAAGCCTTCTCGGCGCCGACGTGGTCGCCCCGCTCGAGATGGACCGCGGCCAGCGACTGCCGGACCGGGTAGTACCAGAACGAGGGCTCCATGTAGGCGAGGCCGTCCTCGATGCCGGCCGCCTGCTCGAACAGACGCAGCGCGCCGTCGAGGTCGCCGGCCTTCTGGGCCACCCGGGCTTCGACGATCAGGGCCGCGATCTCGACCAGCTCGCGGGCCGGCAGGCCCTTCTCGCTGAGGGCGACCACGTCGGGCTGCGCACCGATCGCACGCACCGCCTCCGCCTCGGCGCCGGCCTCGGGCAGGCGCCCCGCCGCGGCCAAGGCGACGCCGCGGGCGTAGCGCCAGGTGGCGGTCACGTAGGGCAGGCCGTAGGTCGGCTCGGGCAGGGCCAGCACCGTCTCCGGGGCACTGAACTGAGCGTGGGCGAAGTACGGGGCGGCCTTGATCGCCTGCAGCCACACCGCCCGCTGCGCGCTTCTCACGTCGACCAGCTTCTCCAGCTTGGCCGCCGCCGAGAACAGGGCCTCGGCATCGCCCGCCATCTGCGCGGAAACAACCATGAAGTGCAGATTGTGCGGATAGTAGCCATCGGTGTAGATGCCCGGCGCCTTCGAAGGCTCGACGCCGATCCGCGCGAAATAGGCCTCGTCGGCGGCAACCGCCCGGCGGTTGGCGGCGAGGCTTTCGCGCCACCGTCCGACCCGGTTGTAGATGTGGGCCGGCATGTGGACCAGGTGGCCCGCCCCCGGCACCAGATGGGCCAGGCGGTCGGCATGCGGTTCGGCCCGCGCGGGATCGGCCGACGCCTCGATCGTGTGGATGTAGAGGTGGAGGGCGCCGGGATGATCGGGGTTGCGGCCCAGCACCCGTTCCAGGGTGGCGATCAGGGTCCTGGTAGCCGGCTTCGGCGTCGCCTTATCGGTCTCCCAGTAATCCCATGGCGACAGGTTCATGATCGCGTCGGCATGCAGGGTGGCGATCTCGTCATCGTCGCCGAAGCGGGCGGCGAGATCGGCCATCGCCGCCGCATAGGCGGCGTTGAGGGCGGCCTGGTCGGCCCCCGGCTTGTCGCTGTAGCGGAAGCCCAGCGCCTCGATCAGACCGCGTTCCCGCGGCGTCGCGTTCCCCGCCGCGTGGAGCGCCCGATCGAGCGCCGCGACGGCTGGCGCGACCGCCTTGGCCGGCATCGGGGTGTTGATGTTGGGGCCCAGCACGAACGCCTCGCCCCACCAGCACATGGCGCATCCGGGGTCGATATCGCGGGCCTGGCGGAAGGCGCTCAGCGCCGCCCCGTGGTTGAAGGCCCAGGCCCAGCGGAGACCCTGGTTGAAGTACGCCTGGGCACGCGGGCTCCCGGTGGTTACGGCATAGGAATGGCTGCCCAGGTTGTCGAACAATGGCTCGGCGACGCTTACCGGCTCGCCCGTGGTCGCCGCGGCGACGGCGATATCGTGAGCGTCGCTCATCTGCACGTAGAGGCCCGCCACGAAGGCGGCGGTCGCCGCCCCGGTATGAAGCAGGGCAAAAGAAAGCCTGGAGTTCATCGGTACGGTTCCTTCATGGTTCGAGATCACGCGGCGCGCCGCCCGGGAGCGGATGCCGAAGCACGGAAACGAAGGTTCAGCGGGCTTTCCGGCTTGCCGGCCAGCCGCTCGTTCGCCAGCGCCTGCACCAGCGACCGGCGTCCCGCCCGCTCGGCGGCGGCGATCAGCGTCAGATCGATCACGTCGCGCTGGGCGTTGCTGCCGCCGAAACGGTTGGCAAAGGTACGGACCGGCTGGATCAGGTCGACGCAGGTGTCGTAGTCCTCCTGGCCGAAAGCCAGGATCGCGCGGCACAGCGGGCGCCCCACCTCACGGGTCATCGTCGCGTTGTCGCCCGGCTTGCGCATGCGGGCAAGCTGCGCCTGCAGCAGGGCCTGGGCCGCTTCCTGCCGCCCGTCGCCGACGAACGCCATCATCGCGTGAAGATCGTTGAAGGCGTAGTGGGCGTCGGTCGCCAGAGGCTCCCAGGCGTCCGCCAACTCCTGCCAACGGTCGCCGACATCGACCCCGAGGATGGCCAGCCGCCACAGCAGGGCCGAGGCGTCGATCATGTCGAGCACCACCTTCGACCGGCTGCCGCGCACCCGCTCGTCATAGAACGCGAGGACCTTGTCGTAGAGCCCCTGGTCGAGGTGGAACAGCGCCCAGTGCCACCAGTTGTGGACGGCGATCATGGCGCCCTTCTCCCAGCCGGTCTGGTTGGAGGCCATCCACCGCACCCCCTCCTCGGTGCGGCCCTGCATCTCCATCACGTGGGCGACGGCGTGCTGGGCCCAGGCGTCCGCCGCATTCATGGCGACGGCGCAGCGCCCCGCCTCCTCGGCCGGGCCGAACATGTTGCTTTCCTCGAGCCCGAACGCCCGCATGCCGAGCACCGCATGGTAACCGGGCAGGCTGATCGACCACGCCGGCAGCACGCGGGCAATGCGGTCGCGCAGGGCGCGCGCGTCGCCGAGGTAGAAGTCGAAGAGGTGCGCCGTCTGCAGGGCGACGGCGTCGTGCGGATAGTCGGTCAGCACGTCGCCAAGAACGGCGACCGAGCGGCGCATCTCGCCGTCGAGCATGGCGCGGATGGCGGCGAGGTGACCGTTCTCGCGGGCGTTCGCGGCCAGGCGCGAAGCCGCCTTCCAGCTCGCCTCGGCTTCGGGCAGCGCCGCCGCCTCGCTCGAGGTCAGGTAGAGCCAGGCCCGGAAGCAGTGGGCCATGGTGAAGCCGGGGCTTTCGGCGATGGCGGCATCGACGGTCGCGACCGGGTCTCCGGCGTAGCACTGGAACTCGGCCAGCGCCTGCTCGAAGCGGACGACCGCCCCGGCCGAAGCCCCGGTGATCGCATCGTCACGGTAATCGGTACGGGTCATGTCGGTTTTCTCCCTCTCGTGGTATGCGGGGGAGAATCGTCAAAGCCCGTCAGCACGGCGTTGCCTACGGCGTGAAAAGGTCGTGAAATCTACCGGAAAGCCGAAAAGATCCCCGCGGCGTCAGGAATCGAGTTGGGCCGCCAGCCGTTCCATGCCCGCGGCGAGGCAGTCGGTGCGAACGCGGGCGAAGGCGGCCGCGGGTCGGCCGCGGCCCCGCGCCGCCTGGAGTCGCCCGACCGTCGCGTGCAGGGCGCTCCACGGCAGCGGTCCCTCGTCGGTGCGGCCCACCTCCTCCAGCCGGTCGGCGTAGGCCTCCGCCGCCTTCCAGCGGCGCTCGACCAGGCTGGCCTGGATGGCGTCGCGATAGAAGAAGAGATGGTTGTGCGAGACGGCTCCGGCGCGCAACACCTCCTCGCCCTCCTGCAGCAGCCAGCGGCGGCGGCTGGAATCCTCGACCATCGCGGCCAGCGCGCCGAGCACCTGCGCCCCCATGTAGCCCATGCCGGTCTCGCGGCAGATCTCCAGCGCCTCCTCCAGACAGCGCAGCGCGTCCGCGATCCTGCCCCGCAGCCGCAAGGCATGCCCCTTGAAGACCAGCGCCTCCGACATGAAACGGCGTGATCCGATCCGCTCGACCAACTCGAAAACGCGGGGCAACCGGTTCTCGATCGGTGCCGCGTCGGCTCGTCCGTGCAGGATTTCGACCGCGACCAGCTCGGCCAGCAGCTCCGAGCGCAAATCGCCGATGCGCAGCGCGATCTCCGCGCCTGCCGCGACGTCGGCCAAAGCCTCCGCGCGCCGCAGGCAGAAGTGCTTGGTGATCGCCAGCATCGGCAGGTGTGCCGCCTCCACTCTCGGAAAGCCGCCTTCCCTCGCCCGCGCCACGCAGGCCTCGAAATGTTCCAGCGCCTGCCGCATGTCGCCGCTGGCGTAGCAGCCGTCGCCGAGCCCGCCCAACGCCTGCACCTCCAGCTCCGCCGAGCCGCTCTTGCGAGCGGACCGCAGCGCCCGCTCGTGCTCGACCTCGCAGTCGCGGATGCGGCCCTGGGCGAACAGCAGGTTCGCCCGCAGCAGGTGGATGCGCGCGCAGTCGAGATCGTCGACCGAGAGCGCTTCGGCCTCCTTCAAGGCCGCCAAGGCTTCGGGCGTGCGGTCCTCCAGGCGGTAGGCGGCCGCGATTCCGGCCAACGCCCGGCAGCGTTGGCGCGCCTCTACCTCGGCATCGACCACCTGCTGCAGCCGCTCCCGACTTTCCCCGACCCGCCCGAGATCGAGCAGCAGGTCGCCGGCCATCACGGCAGCGAGCGCCCGGGTGTTCGCATCGCCGGCCGTGCGTTCGGCCGCCTCGACGAGCCTGAGGGCGCGCTCCAGACGGTACGTCGCAAACACCATCTGCGCCGCCTCCAGGTAGGCGACGGCAGCCCGCGGGTCCTCGGCCCGCTCCAGGTGCTGGGCGTACAGAACCTTGTCGCGTCCGGCATACCATTCGGCCGCCCGCGCGTGGAGCCTCCGCCGCCGCGACCGCAGCAGGCTGGCATAGACGGCATCGCGCAGCAGCGCATGGTCGAACACGTGATCGTCGCCGTCGCGGCGCAGCAGCGCGTGATCGAGCAGCGGCTCGCACCCGTAGCCGGGGTTCTCGAGCAGGTGCCCGAGCGCATCGAGCGTGAACCGCTGGCCCAGCACCGAAGCCGCCTGCAGCGCCGCCCGGTCGCCCGCCGCGAGACGGTCGAGGCGGGCCAGCACGACGCCTCGCACCGAGTCCGGAACGTCCTCCTCGACCTCGTCGTGGCTGACCAGGAGCTGCTCGAGGAAGTAGGCGTTGCCGGCGGCGCGGGCGACGCAGGTGTCACGCCTCCCCGGCGGCACGGCATAGCTGTCGGCGACCAGGCGCGCCTCCTCGGGACGCAGCGGCGTGAGGTCCATGGTGACGAGGGGCACCGACCGGGTGGCGGCGCGCCAGGCACGGTCCACCGGGTCCTGGTCGGGCCTAGCCGTCAGCACGATCACCGCCGGCACCGCGGCCAGCCGCTCGACGATCGCTGCCAGGAAGTCTCGCGCCTCGCGGTCCGCCCAGTGGAAATCCTCGAGCAGCAGGAATCGCGGCGCCTGCTGCGACAGCGCCGTGATCAACCCGACCACCGCATCCCGCGCGCCGGCGTACCTAGTGCCGGTGTCCATGGCTTCGACGATGCGGCGGCGCTGCGGGGTTCCCGCCAGGTTAAGCACCAGTTCCAGGAACATCTTCTGCTCGGCGCCGATCAGTCCCGCCGCCTCGACCGCGTCGAGGCGCGCCGCGGCGCCCTCGCTGTCGGCGTCGAGCAAGCTGCGCACCAGCATCCGGATGCCGCCGCCGCCCGGCTCGAGACCGAAATCGACGAAAGCACCCGAATGGAACGCGTAGCCGAGGCCGAGCGCGATGGTGCGGAAGCGGTCGGCGAGCCGACTCTTGCCGATCCCGGCCTCGCCGCGGATGTAGATCAGGCACGCCTCCCCTGCGGCCCGGCACCGCTCGGCGACGATCTCGAACTGGTGCCGTTCCGCTTCGCGGCCGACGAACGGCGAGCGCCAGTGGGCGGCGGCACCCGGCATCCAGCCGAGCGGCACCCAGGATGGGAGGTCCGGGAGGCCTCCCGGCGCCGCGCGCAGGCGATCGCCGCACGCAGCCCGCGCCGAATCGCCCAGCAGCGTGGTCCCCGGCGCCGCCGCCCGCGCCAGCCGTTCCGCCGACGCCACGGTATCCCCGGTGAAAGTGAGCGCCTCGTCGCTCTCACCTTCCGCCACCAGCACCAGACCGCAGGCGACACCGATCCGTGCCCTGCCGTCGCAACGACCCGCTACTCCCTCGTGGAGGACCTGCGCCGCCTGCACGGCCCGCACGCACTCGTCGCCGCGGATCCGCCGCACCCCGAACGCGACCAGGACGCCGCTGGCCCCGTGACGGCGCCAGACGGCGCGATGTCGCCCGGCCGCCTCGGCCGCCACCTGGCGAAAGCCTAGGGTGCAGCGGTGGAGCTCTTCGGGATCGGAGCCGGCGGGATCGAGGTCGGCGATCAGGATGGTGATCTGGCGCAGTTCGGGGTTGACCGGCTCCGGCTCCGGGGGCGGCCCGGCCGCCTCGGTGGCGGCTTCGGCCGGCGGCGGCGCATGCACAGGAGAGGGCTCGGCCGACCGCCGCCGCTGTTCGCGGATCTCCCGGAACAGCGCATCGGTCTCCGGTTCCGGCGCCAGGCCCAGTTCCGCGCGCAGCAGGTCGCGGCAGCGTTCGTACTGGCGCAGCGCCAGCGCTTGGCGACCGGTCCGCGCGTAGAGCTGCATCAGCGAGCGGTGGGCAGACTCCCGCAAGGGGTCGAAGGCGAGTAGACGCAGCGCCGTATGGACGCCATGCTCCCACTCGCCGCTTGCGATCTCGTGGTCTAGCACATGGACCAGCGCCTGCAACGCCATCTCGCGCAGGCGCTGGCGTTCCGCGGCCAGCCAGTCCTCGAAGCCGGCGGCACGAACATGCAGGCCGTCGAGCAGGTCGCCGCGGTAGATCGCTGCCGCCTGGCGCAGCGCATCCGGGGTGCCGGCAGCGGCCAGATCCTCGAACCGCGCGACATCCAGGCCATCGCGCGGCAGCGTCAGACTGATCGTCTCCGGCGTCGCCTCCAGGGCTGTCCCCAGTCGTGCCAGCGCCGGGCGGAGCACGGCGAGCGCCTGGCGCAGGCTGGTCCTCGCCTGCAAATCGGGGACGTCTTCCCAGAGCAGGGCGGCAAGCTTGTCGCGCGGATGGGCCTGATGCGGGGAAAGGGCGAGAAAGGCGAGCAGGGCGCGCGCCTTCTTTGCGCTGAGCGGCACTGCCGTCCCTCGCGCGTCCCGCAGCGCGAAGCTCCCGAAGAGCTGGATCGCGAAATCGCTCATGTTTGCCGCCCGGCGCCCGACCGTTCTCAGGTTGGTGGTCGATCGCCGATTGTCCATTGGCGGTTGGCGGAAAACCCCGCGCAACCCCATGTCCAGGGCAGCAAGGGAGCCCCCATGCCCGACCCGTCGCCCCACTCGCTGGAAGAGCTGCGCGCCCGCCTGCCCGGCTGTCGCGCCTGCCCGCTATGGGAGCACGCCACCCAGGCCGTGCCGGGGGCGGGGGCGGCCGGCGCTGCGCTGATGCTGGTCGGCGAGCAGCCGGGAGATCAGGAGGACCGGGCAGGCGAGCCCTTCGTGGGCCCGGCCGGGAAGCTGCTCGACCGCGCCATGGCCGACGCCGGCCTAGCGCGCGATGCGACGTTCATCACCAACGCGGTCAAGCACTTCAAGCACCTGCCGCGCGGCAAGCGGCGGATCCATCAGAAGCCGAACGCCGGCGAGGTCGACGCCTGCAAGTTCTGGCTGCTGCACGAGATGCGGCTGGTCGCCCCTCGCGTCGTCGTCGCCATGGGCGCCACCGCTGCCCGCGCCCTGTGGGGCGGCGAGATCGCCATCAACAAGGCTCGAGGCCAGCTCCTCGAGCGGGAGGACCGGTCGCTGGTGATCACCTTCCACCCGTCATCGATCCTCCGTCTGCCCGACCAAGCGGCAAGGGAGCGGCAGTACCGTCTGCTGGTCGACGACCTGGCGCTGGCAGCGAAGCACGCCGCATAGCCTTTCGTCAGGCGTCGTACTCGGTCGGCTCGCTGACGGAGCGCCAGCGCTCGATTTCCGCCTGAAGGGCGCGGATCTTGTCGGAGGCGCGCGCCATGGCCTCGGCGCCGAGCACGAAATGGAGAGGCGGCTCGGGAGCGTCGATCACGGCAAGGATCGCCTTGCCGGCCTTGTCCGGGTCCCCGACCTGGGTGCCGTGCTTGCCGCGCAGGGCCTTGCGCCAGGCGCCGGCGGTGGCGTCATAGTCGGCGATCGTCTGTCTCGCCTCGTGATACGAGGTGCCGGCGAATTCGGTGCGGAACGGGCCCGGCTCCACCACCGTCACCTTGATCCCCAGCGGCTTCAGTTCCTGATGCAGCGCCTCGCTGATGCCTTCGAGGGCGAACTTGGTGGCGCCGTAGATGCCCGAGCCGGCACGGGCGAGGATGCCGCCGACCGAGCCGATGTTGACGACGTGGCCGCGGCGCGCCTTGCGCATATGGGGCAGCGCCGCCCTGGTGACGTCCAGCAACCCGAACACGTTGACGTCGAACACCAGGCGCGCCTCGGCGTCGCTGATCTCCTCGACCGCTCCGGTCATGCTGTGGCCGGCGTTGTTGACCAGCACGTCGATGCGGCCGAAACGCGCGATCGTCTGCTCGACCACCGCCCGGCACTGGGCGGCGTCGGTCGCCTCGAGGGCCAGCGTCAGCACGCGGTCCGAGCCGCGCAGGGCGGGATCGAGACGGCCGGGGTCGCGCGCCGTCACCGCCATCCGTTCGCCCCGTTCGAGGACTGCCAACGCCAACCCGCGACCGATGCCCGTGGATGCTCCGGTGATCAGCCAGACCCTGTCCATCACACGCCTCCTTTGCCATTCGGGAGGCCGCATTAGAACGCATGGAGACTGGAAAGCAAAGCGCCGCAATGGGGCTTCGCGGCCCCCATATGTGCAGGGCGGAGCGAACAGCGGAAGGAGGTCTTGCATGCGTTCAGCCATCATCCTCGCGGCGCTGGCCGCCACCGCCTGCTCGCCCTCGGGCCTCGATGCCGCGCCGCGCTCGATCGAGACGCAGTCGGGACAGGTCGACGTCGAGCCGGTCGCGGAAGGCCTCGAGCACCCGTGGAGCCTCGCCTTCCTTCCCGACGGGCGGATGCTGGTGACCGAGCGCTCAGGGAACCTTCGACTGGTGTCCCGGGAGGGGCGGCTTTCCGAACCGTTGGGCGGTGTGCCCGAGGTCGCCGCCAGGGGCCAGGGCGGCCTGCTCGACGTCGCGCTGGACCCCGATTTCGCCTCCAACCGGATGGTCTACCTGTCGTACGCCGAGCCGGGCGACGGCGGGCCGACCACGGCGGTAGCGCGCGGCCGGCTCGGCGACCGCGCACTGGAGAACGTGACGGTGATCTTCCGCGCGCAGCCGCGCATCGACGGCAGCAAGCATTTCGGATCGCGCCTGGTGTTCGGCCGCGAGGGCAGGCTGTTCGTCACCCTTGGCGAGCGCGACCAGTTCGATCCGGCCCAGGACCTTTCCAACCATCTGGGCACGGTGGTGCGCATCAACCGCGACGGCTCGGTGCCCCAGGGCAATCCGTTCGTCAGGCAGCAGGACGCCAAGCCGGAGATCTGGTCGTACGGGCACCGCAACGTGCAGGGCGCGGCGCTGCACCCCGAAACCGGCCAGCTCTGGGTCGTCGAGCACGGGCCGCGGGGCGGCGACGAGATCAACATCGCCGAGCCGGGCAAGAACTACGGCTGGCCGCTGGTGAGCTGGGGCCGCCACTATTCGGGCAGGGACATCCCCGATCCGACGACCCGTCCCGACCTCGCGCAATCGGTCTACCAGTGGACACCTGTGATCGCGGCCTCGGGCATGGACTTCTACAGCGGCGAGCTGTTCCCGTCCTGGAAGGGCAACGTGCTGGTAGGCGGCCTGGTGTCCCAGAGCGTCGTCCGCCTGACCCTGGACGGCGAGCAGGTGACCAGCGAGGAGCGCCTGCCGATGGGAGAGCGGGTGCGCTACGTCAGGCAGGGCCCGGACGGCGCGATCTACGTCCTCACCGACGCCTCGGAGGGCCAGATCCTGCGACTCTCGCCAGCCGCACGGGAAGAAGGCGGCACCGGATCGGCGGACTAGCTTACGGCGCAGCGGCGACTTGACAGGAAGCGCCCGCCGTGGGAAGCCGCTCGCGCAGATACGAAGGATGCGGCGATGCGCAATTTCTCCTTTCCCGGGCGTTCCCCTGTCCACGCCACGACCGCCATGGCGGCGACCTCGCAGCCGCTGGCGACGGAGACCGCGATCCAGGTGTTGCGTAGCGGCGGCAACGCGGTCGATGCCGCGGTCGCCGCCTGCGCCGTGCAGTGCGTGGTCGAGCCGCAGTCGACCGGGATCGCCGGTGACTGCTTCGCGCTGATCGCCCCGGGCGGCGGCGCCGAGGTGATCGCCTACAACGGCTCCGGCCGCTCGCCGTCGGGCGCCTCGGCGGAGGCGGTTCGGGCGCAGGGGCTGACCTCGATCCCCCGCTCCAGCCCGCACGCTGTGACCGTGCCCGGCGCCATCGAGGCGTGGGCGCGGCTTTTGAAGGATCACGGCACGCGTTCCCTCGGCGAACTCCTGCAGCCGGCGATCCGGCTGGCGCGCGACGGCTATCCGGTGCACGCGCGGACCGCCTGGGACTGGTCCAGGCAGGCCGCCTTCCTGGGCCAGGATCCCAACGCCGCACGCGTGTTCCTCGACGGCGGCAAGGCCCCCGCCGCCGGTGCGCTGCATCGCCAACCGGGGCTTGCCGAGGCGCTGATGCGGGTCGCCGAGGAGGGACCCGACGGCTTCTATCGCGGCGCCGTCGCCGAGGACATCGTCGGCTGCCTGCAGGAGCACGGGGGCCCTCATACCCTGGACGATCTCGCCCAGGCGCGCGGCGACTACGTGACGCCGATCTCGACCTCCTACGGCGGCTGCAAGGTGGTGCAGTGCCCGCCCAACGGCCAGGGATTCGTCGCCCTCGAGATCCTCAACATCGTCTCGCAGCTCGGCTTGCCGCGCGACCCCTTGTCGGCCGACCGCTTCCATCTTCAGATCGAAGCGGCGCGGCTCGCCTACGCCGACCGCGACTGCTGGCTCGCCGATCCCGCGACCTGCGACGTGCCGGTCGAGCGCCTGCTCTTGGCCGGCCATGCGAAGGCGCTCGCCGCGGCGATCGACCCGGCGCGGGCGCGGCCCGCCTCGGCGGCGAGGCTGCCGCTGGCCGGCGATACCGTCTACCTCACCGTGGTCGACCGCGACCGCACCGCGGTCAGCTTCATCAACTCGCTGTTCTTCTCGTTCGGCAGCGGCATCGTCACCCCCCGCTTCGGCCTGGTGCTGCACAATCGCGGCTGCGGTTTCGTGCTGGAGGAGGGGCACCCGAACTGCCTTGCCCCCTGCAAGAGGCCGCTGCACACGCTGATCCCGGGGATGGTGGTCCGCGACGGCCGGACGGTCATGCCTTACGGTGTGATGGGCGGCTACTTCCAGGCGGCAGGACACGCTCATGTGCTGGTCAACCTGCTTCACTACGGGATGGACATCCAGGAGGCGATCGACTGCCCGCGCGCCTTCGTCAGCCAGGGCGGCCCGATCGAGGTCGAGGAGGGCATCCCGGCCGGGGTGATGGAGGAGCTGGCCCGCCGCGGCCATTCGGTGGCAAGGCCCGATCAGCCCCACGGCGGCGGCCAGGGCATCTGGATCGACTGGAAGACCGGCGTGCTGACCGGCGGCTCGGACCCCCGCAAGGACGGCTGCGCCCTCGGGTATTGAGCGGCGGCAAGCGGAGAGGACTCCACAGCGGGAGGAAGGCGCCCATGGCAGGCGAAGCGGATGAGGACGGCCAGGTTCACCTCGCGGTCGACGGAGCTCTGGGCATCATCACTCTCGAACTGCCCTCAAAGCTGAACGCCATGACCCCGACCATGGCGCGGCAGATGTTCGAGGTGGCCGACCAGGTCAACGCCGACGATGACGTCAGGGTCGTGGTTCTCCGCGGTGCGGGCGACCGCGCCTTCTGCGCCGGCAGCGACATCAAGCACTTCGCCGATTACGCGTCGACCTGGGAGTATCGCAATCGGCGCAATTACGTGGATGCCGTCTGGGCCATTCGGAAGCCGGTCGTAGCCCGTCTGCATGGACACGTTCTGGGTGGCGGACTGGAAATGGCGCTCAACTTCGATCTTCGCGTGGCCGGCGAAAGCGCCCGGTTCGCCTGCTCGGAGATCCTGCGGGGCTGGCACGCCGGTGATTCGGTCACGCTGCTGCCCCGGCTTGTCGGGCCCGGGCAGGCTGCGCGCCTTCTGCTCACCGGCGACACCATCGATGCCGCCGAAGCTCACCGCATCGGCCTGGTCGAGTTCCTGGTGCCGGACAACGACCTGGATGACAAGGTTCACCAACTGGCGCTCTCGATCGCCAAGAACCCGCCGATCGCATTGCAGGTGACGAAGCGGCTGGCGCGCACGGCCTCGCTGCAGCCGCTGGAGATCGCCCGGCAATGGAGCGAGGACGCCCAGGTCTATTGCTTCGAAACCGAAGACGCCAAAGAGGGCCAGGAGGCATTCCGGGAGAAGCGTCCGCCGGTGTTCAAGGGCCGCTAGTTCACCTGCCGGGCCGCAGGCAAAAAGAAGGCCGCGGTTTGCACGGCCAAGTTCAGGGAGGAAACGTCTGCGCTCGGATATCGCCGAGCAATGGATCGACGCAACTCCCCCGCCCGGTATTCCAGATCATCGAGGAGCCGGCGCCCCGCCGGAACGCCAACGCGAGACTGGCCTTCAGGATAGCGGCAATGGTGCGTCGGTCCCGGTATAATCGGTCGCCGTGGTCCCCTGCCTCCAGGATGACATGTACAGCCTCCTCGACGTGTTCGTGATCGGCATCGGTCCTTCCAGCTCGCACACGGTGGGGCCCTGGGAGGCGGCGCGCACGTTCGCCGAAGACCTCCGCCGCGTCGGCTGCCTTGAGGCGGTCGCGCATGTCCGGGTCAGCCTGTTCGGCTCGCTCGCGCTGACGGGAGCCGGGCACGGCACCGACCGCGCGGTGGTGATGGGCCTGTCGGGCGCGTTCCCCGACCGCATCGAGCCGGACGACGTCGAGCGCCGCTGGGAAGCGGTTCGCAAGACCGGTCGATTGTCCCTGCTCGGCGTTCGCGAGATCGCCTTCGCGCCGGCCGACATCCTTTTCGTCACCACCCGTCGCCACCCCGCCCACAGCAACGCCCTGCAGTTCGAAGCCTGCGGCAGCGACGGCGCGGTACTGCGCGAGGCGACCTTCCTCTCGGTCGGCGGCGGCACCGTCATTCGCGAAGGCGGCACGACGGCGCGGGGGGCGGGACGTCCCGTCCCGCCCTTCCCCTACGCCTCGGCGGGCGAGCTGGTCGCCCTCGCCGACGGCTGTGGCGGACGGATCGCCGACATCGCGTTGGCCAACGAGGTCGCCTGGCACGGCGAGGACGCGGCGCGCGGCCACCTCGACGCCGTGATCCGGGCCATGTTCGCGTGCATCGACCGCGGTCTCGAACGCGGCGGCGTTCTGCCGGGGGGCCTCGGCGTGCAACGCCGGGCGGCCGAGCTCTACCGCCGCGTCCGGGCCGCCAGCCCCGGCCACCCCTCCACCCACGACGTACTGGGACTGGTCAGCGCCTACGCGATGGCGGTCAACGAGGAGAACGCCGCGGGCGGCCGGGTGGTGCGGGCACCCACCAACGGCTCGGCCGGCACCGTGCCGGCGGTGCTGCGCTACTATCGTGACCATTTGGGCGGCGGCCACGCCGGCATGACGAGGTTCCTGCTCACCGCCTCCGCCGTGTGCGATCTGTTCCGGCGCAACGCCTCGATCTCGGGCGCCGAGATGGGCTGCCAGGGCGAGATCGGAGTGGCCAGCGCGATGGCCGCAGCCGGGCTCGCCGCCGCCCTGGGCGGCACCAACCGGCAGGTCGAGAACGCCGCCGAGATTGCCCTCGAGCACCACCTCGGCCTGACCTGTGATCCGGTCGGCGGCCTGGTCCAGATCCCGTGCATCGAGCGCAACGCGATGGGAGCGGTGAAGGCGATCGCCGCCACCACGCTGGCGCTCCACGGCACCGGCGAGCATCGCGTCAGCCTGGATGCCGCCGTCGAGACGATGCGCCAGACCGGCCGCGACATGAGCGACCGCTACAAGGAAACCAGTCTCGGCGGGCTTGCCGTCAACGTCATCAACTGCTGACGGCTAGCTTTCGGGCGCTGCGGCCCAGCCCCCGCCCAGCGCGCGATAGAGGTCGAGGGCGGACTGAAAGCGGTCTGCCTGGCCCTGGACCAGCCCGTCCTGCGCCGACAGCAGCGTGCGCTGGGAATCGAGCACGGTAAGGAAATCGGCAGCCCCGGCCGCATACTGCGCGCGGGCGACGCGGGCCGCTTCGGCCGAGCGTTCGGCGGCGGTCGCCAGCGCCCGGGTGCGCCGCCCCGAGGTGTCGACGGCGACCAGCGAGTCCTCGGCCTCCTTGAAGCCGACCAGCACCGCCTGGCGATAGGCGGCGACCAGCTCGGCGTATCGTGCCCGGCTCTGGTCGAGGTTGGCGGACAGCCTGCCGCCGTCGAAGATCGGCTGCGCCGCGCTGGCGACCAGCGACTTGACGATCGAGGTGCCGCCCGAGGCGAGCGACGAGATGACGGCGCCGGCGCTGATCTCGACCACCGGCAGGAAGGCGGCCCGGGCGGCGCCGATGTCGGCGTTGGCAGCGACCAGCTGGGCCTCGGCCTGGCGGATGTCGGGACGGCGCACCAGCAGGCTGGCCGGCTGCCCGGGATCGGGCACCGCAAGGGCGAGAGCGGCGAGGCCCGAAGCCTGCACCGCGAAACCCTGCGGCGGCCGCCCGAGCAGCACCGCAAGCGCTGTCTCGGCGGCGCGGAGCTGGCGCTCCAGGGCCGGGATGGTAGCCTCGACCGAGGCGACGTTGCCTTCCTGCTGGGCGAGATCCAGCGGCGAGGCCGCACCTTCGCGCACCCGTGCCCGAACCACGTCGAGGATCTGCAGCGAGGTGGCGAGGTTCTGACGGGCAATGGTAAGCCGGTCCTTGGCCGCCAGCGCCTCGATGTAGGCGGCGACGACGTTCGACTGCACCACCAGGGCCGTCGTCTCGCGGGCGAACGCGATCGCCGCCGCGTCGGCCTCGGTGGCCCTCACGTTGGCGGCGTTGAAGCCCCAGAAGTCGAGCTCGTAGGAAACGTCCAGGGCGCCCCTTTCGGTGGTGCCGGTCGATGTCCTCGCGCCGTCGGCACGAGAGTGCGAGCGGGTCACCGAGCCGCTGGCGTCGACCTGGGGCAGCAGGACCGAACGCGCCGAACGGATGGCGGCGCGGGCCAGGGCGACCCGCTGGCGCGCCGCCTCGAGGTCCTGGTTGGCGGCAAGGGCCTGGGCGACGTAGCCGTCGAGCTCGGCGCTGCCGAACATGCGCCACCAGGTGGCGTCGGGCGCCGGGGCCAGAGGCGCCGACACCGCCACCGCGCCGAACGAGGCCGGGACGGCAACTTCCGGCTGACGGTATTCGGGGATCAGCGAGCAGGCGCTCGCAAGAAGGGCGACGCTCATCGTCACGACCAGCCGCAGAGGCGCGACCATCCGGGCTCTCCTACTCCGACGCCAGGGCGACGACGGGGTCCAGCCGGGCGGCCTTGCGCGCCGGCAGGAACCCGAACACCAGCCCGGTGAAGAAGGCGCAGGCAAACGCCAGCAGCGACGGAATCGCCCCGTAGACGACCGGAATCCCGAACATCGCCGCCACCGCGGCCACCGCGAAGCCGAGCGCGACGCCCATCATGCCGCCGATCCCGCACACCACCACCGCCTCGGTGTTGAACTGGAGCAGGATGTTCTGCATGCGAGCGCCGGTGGCCATGCGGATGCCGATCTCGCGGGTACGCTCGGTGACGCTGACCAGCATGATGTTCATGACCCCGATCCCGCCGACCAGAAGCGAGATCAGGGCGACCGAGCCGAGCAGGATGGTCAGCGTGTTCTGGGCCGCGATCGCGGTCTCGAGGATCGAGGAGGTGTTGCGGATCTGGAAGTCCTCGGTGCCGTGGCGGTCCCGGAGCAGGGTCTCGATCGCCTGCTGGGTCTGGTCCATCAGCGCGGCGTCGGTCACCTGCACCGTGATGCCGTTGACGTAGGTGCGGCCGAAGATGCGGTTGAGCGCGGTCGACAGCGGCACCAGCGCGACGTCGTCGGCATCGCTGCCGAACGGCGTCGCCCCCTTGCCGGCGAGAACGCCGATCACCTCGAATGGCACGCTCTTGATCAGGACGTAGCTGCCGACCGGATCCTGGTCCGGGAACAGGTTGCGCGCCACCGTACGGCCGAGGATGACGACCGGGGCGTAGCCTTTCACGTCGTCGTCGATGATGAAGGTGCCTTCGGCCACCTCCCAGTCGCGGGCCTTGGCGTAGCCTGGCCAGATGCCGACGATCATGGTCCGGTAGTCGACGTTGCCGAAGCGGATGGTGTTGCCGCCCTGCCGCTCGGGCGACACCGCGGCGACGTTGTCGAGCCGCGCGATCGCCTCGGCGTCCGCCGGCAGCAAACTGGCGTAGTCGCCGCTGGCGCGGATGCCCGGCGCCCCCGGCCGCACCAGCAGGAGATTGGTGCCCATTTTCTGGATCCGCGTCATCACGTCCTGCTTGCTGCCTCCGCCGATCGCCAGCATGGCGACCACCGCGGCCACCCCGATCACCACCCCCAGCAGCGTCAGCGCGGTGCGGAACAGGTTGGTCCGCAGCGAGCGGAACGCCATCTTCACCGCCTCGGAGAAACCGGCGACAAGGCCGAGGCGGCTGGCCGGCCGCCGGTGTCCGACGCGGTCGGCAGTGACCGCCGTCCTGATCCGCCCCGGCTCGTCGGCGACCATGCGGCCGTCGCTGAGGTGGATGATGCGCTCCGCTCGCGCCGCCACGGTGGCGTCGTGGGTGATGAGCAGGATGGTCCGCCCTTCGCGGTGCAGCTCGTCCAGCAGATCGAGGACGTCGCGGCCGCTGGCGGTGTCGAGCGCCCCGGTCGGCTCGTCGGCGAGGATGACGGCGGGGTCGTTCATCAGCGCGCGGGCAATCGAGACCCGCTGCTGCTGGCCGCCCGAAAGCTGGCCCGGCCGATGGTCGGCGCGGTCGCCCAGGCCCAGCCGGTGCAAGAGGTCGTGGGCCCGGGCCACCCGCTCGCGTCGCGACCGCCCGGCGTAGACGGCCGGAATCTCGACGTTCTCGGCGGCGGATGCGCCCGAAAGCAGGTTGTAGCGCTGGAAGACGAAGCCGAAGGTGTCGCGGCGCAACTCCGCCAGTTCGTCGGCATCGAACTCGGCCACGTCGACGCCGCGCACCGCGTATCGCCCCTCGGTGGGCCGGTCGAGGCAGCCGAGAATGTTCATCAGCGTCGACTTGCCGGAGCCGGACTGGCCGATGATCGCCACGTACTCGCCTTCGGCGACGGCGAGCGAGATCCCGGCCAGGGCGTGGATCTCGTTGTCGCCGTTGCGGAAGGTCCGGACGACGCCGGCCAGTTCGAGAAGGGGACCGCCGGTGCTCATGCTGGCCTCAGGCGCGCGGCCTCGGCAGCGGCGACAGAGGGTTGTTGCCCCCTCGGGGGGCGTCGGAGTTCCTGGCGGTGCCGATCACGACCTTGTCGCCGACCTCAAGCCCGGACATCACCTCGGCCTCGGTCCTCGTCATCAGGCCGGTGACGACCCGCCGCTCGGCGACGCCTTCACCGGCGGCCACCTGGGCGACCCAGGCCCCGTTCTTGGGCCGCAGGGCGGCGACCGGGACGATCGGCACGTCGCGCGCGATGCCGCGGACGAAGAACACCTGGGCCGTCATCTTGCTCATCAGCCGGCCCTCGGGGTTGGCGACGTCGACCAGCACGTTGAACAGCACCACATCGTTGACCACCTCGGGCGACGGCAGGATCTGCCGCACCCGGCCCGGCCAGCGGGTTTCCAGATCGCCGAGGGTGGTGAAGTAGACCTCCATTCCGGGCGAGATCTTGACGATGTCCGCCTCCGCCACCTTGGCGCGCACCGTCATCGACTGCAGGTCGGCGATCTGCAGGATGATGGGCGCCGACTGGTTGGCGTTGATGGTCTGGCCCTGGAGCGTCGTCTGCGACATCACGGTGCCGGTCATCGGCGCGTAGATCTTGGTGTAGCCGAGGTTCGCCTCGTCGCCGGCGAGCGTCGAGCGGGCCTGGTCGAGCTGCGCCTGGAGCGAGCGGATCCTGGCCTCGCCGACCTCGACCGCGGTGACCGCCGAATCAACGGCGTCCTGGCTGGTGGCGTTGGCCTTCGACAGGCGCTGCTGCCGCTCGGCCTGGAGGCGAGCCAGCGCCAGCTCGGCTTTCTGCTGCGCCAACTGGGCGACCAGGTCGGACACCTTGGCGCGGTCCGCCTCGACCCGGGTGCGGTAGACGGTGGGGTCGATTTCGGCCAGCAGCTGCCCCTTCTCGACCCGGTCGCCGATCTTCACGTGGACGGTGCGCAGCTGGCCCGAGACCTGGACGCCGACGTCGACGTAGTCCTTGGGCTCCAGCGATCCCGCCGCGGTCACCGTGCTTTCGATGGTGCCGCGCGCGACGGTCGCAAAGCGGTATTGCGGCTGCGAGCTTCCGGCCGACATGTGATAGGTGAGCACCCCCGCAACGGCGACCGCCGCGACGGCGACGGCGGCGGCCGGCCTGAGCAGGCGGCGCCGCTTCGCCTTGCGGGGTTCGTAAGTGTCGCTCCGGGGCATCGGCTCCCTCCTCGCTGGCGCTCCGCCTCGCGAACGACAGGCGTGCTCAGTCGGGAATATGGAAAGAGATGCGCCATTTGTACCAGGACCGGGACCGCCCATACCCGAGGAATTTGGTAACAGAGTGTTTCGGCCCGCTTTCCCGGCCCACACGATTTCGCGATTGTCGGGCGGCGGCCGATCCATTATCCCAGCCGCAGATGCCGCTGCGCGAGGGTGATCTTTGATGAATACCGAGACCGACGATCGGCTTCTGGGCGAGGCCCTCGACCTCGGCATCCGCAAGGCCCTGCGCGACGGAAGGAAGCTCGATGCCTTCCCGCACGTGACCCGCGACGGCCGCTGGCTGATCAGCGAGCACGGCCGCTGGACCGCCGGTTTCTTCGTCGGCATGCTGTGGATCGGCAGCCTGGCGGGAGGGGTGCCCGCCGACCGCGAGCTGGCCGTCGCATGGACCAGGCGGCTCGCGTTCCGCGCCAAGGACCGCTCCACCCATGACATGGGCTTCCTGTTCGAGCCGAGCTTCGTGCGTGCCCACAAGATCACCGGCAGCCCCGAGTTCCGCGATGTTGCGGTCGAGGCGGCCCGTTCCCTGGCCAGCCGCTTTCACCCCCAGGGGTGCTTCATCCCGGCCTGGAGCCCCCAGGAGGATCCGGCGTACGCGGGTCTTGCGATCGTCGACACCATCATGAACGTGCCCCTCCTGCTGTGGGCGTCACAGCAGGCCGGTGACGGCGCGCTGTGGGATGTCGGCCTGCAGACCGCCCTCACCATCGCCGAGCAGCACGTGCGCCCCGATGGATCGACCTGGCACACGGTCGATCACGACCCGGCTGGCGGTACGGTGACGGCGAAAGGCACCCACCAGGGAGCCGCCGCCGATTCCTGCTGGAGCCGCGGCCAGGCTTGGGCGCTCTCGGGATTCGCCAAGGTCGGCGCCATTGCCGCCAGCCCGGAGCTCCTGACGATCGCCTGCCGGCTGGCCGACTATTTCCTCGAGAGGCTCGGCACGAGAGTGCTGCCGCCTTGGGATTTCGACCGCGACGGCGAGGGCGAACCGCGCGATTCCGCTGCCGCCGCAGTAGCCGCCTCGGGCCTGCTCGACCTCGGCCGCGCCACCGGGCAGGCGGTCTATGCCGAGGCCGGACGGCGGCTGGCCGTCGGCCTCGCCCGCACCTGCATCGATTTCGCCGACCCGGACCGCGATGGGCTCGTACTGCATGGGACCGTGGACGTGCCGCGGCAGTCCGGGATCGACCAGTCGATCATGTACGGCGACCACTATTTCATGGAGGCCGCGTTGAAGATCCTGCGACCCGAAACGTCGACCCTGCTCGGCTGCCTTGACGCGGAGTCCAAGCCATGACGGGCGCCGAGAAGCGTGTCGTCCTGGTGACCGGATCGGGCAGCGGGATCGGCGGCGCGGTGGTGCGCCGGATGGCCGCCCCCGGCACCGCCTTCGTGATCCACGCCCGCGCCTTCCGCGAGGGCTGCGAGCGGGTCGCCGCCGACGCCCGGAAACGAGGGGCGGACGCCGTGATCGCGCTTGGCGACCTGCGCGACCCGACACTGGCCGAATCCCTGGTCGACCGCGCGGTGGATGCGTTCGGCCGCCTCGACGTTCTGATCGCCAACGCCGGCTTTCCCGATACCCGCGGCTTCTTCGACCTCGATACCGCCGGCTTCGATCGCTGTTACGAGGCTATGCCGCGCGGCCTGTTCGTGATGGCGCGGCGCGCGGTTCCCCACCTGCGCCAGGGCAAGGACGCGCGTATCGTCGCCGTCAGCACCCTCAACGCCCACGTCTTCCGCAACGGCTATCCCATCTATCCGGCCTCGGCGACCGCGAAGGCCGCGCTGGAGACCCTGGTGCGGGCGATGGCGATCGAGCTTGCTTCCGACGCCATCACCGTCAACGCAGTCGCCCCCGGCCTGACCCGCAAGGATTCCGACACCGAGCAGTTCGTGACGTCGGAGGAGATGGACGGCTGGGCTCGGCAGATCCCGCTCCGCCGCATCGGCGAGCCGCACGAGATCGCCGCCGCCATCGCCTTTCTGGCCAGCCCCGAAGCCGGCTTCATCACCGGCCAGGTGCTGCACGTCGACGGCGGCATGACCGCCTAGGGCCGGCAAGTCGTCTGACGCCCGGAACCTCAGGCGCGGGATCCGCCGGCTATTCCCCCGGGACCCACGAGGTCGGGCCGCAACGGGATGATCTTTGTCCCCTCCCGCTCTTCCGCCAGCGCCAGCAGCCGCGCCGCCGCGGAGGCGTAGCCGCCCGTATTCTCGGCGCCTTCCGCCAGCGCGATCGTGCGATCGAGCGCCAGCAGGTCGTTCCGCCGCGCCAGCCGGTCGGCGTCGCGGCCGATCGTGACCACGCTCCACACCGCAATCAACAGCCCGATGCCGAGAGCGCCGGCCGCCAGTTCGATCGAGGTCGCCATCGCCCCGCTGCGGGCCTCCTCCCGCGCCGCTGCGCGTTCCTCGAGCAGGCGCTGCGCGGAGGCGAGGACGGCGTCGAGCGCGCGCTCCACCGCCTGCCGCTGCCCGTCGGCGGCCGCCTGCCCGCCCGGCCCCGCGAGCGCGGCCGCATGAACCTCGCGGTTGACCTCGAGGTAGCCCCGCCAGGCGTCGCGGAAGCGGTGGATGGCCCCCCGCTGGGCCGGGGGAAGCGACTGGTCGAGCCTGATCAGCTTGGCCTGCAGCGCGCGCTCGGCCTGCTCCGCCTGACGCTCCGCCAGTCCGACGTCCGCTTCGCCGGGCTCCAGGATCATCTCCTTCTCCAGCCGCTGGATTCGCAGCATGTCCTGGACGGCGCGCTCGCCGAGGACTGCGCTCGCCGGCTCCACCCCGCCGATCACGTCGCGCATCGCGGCCTCGGCGTAGGCGAATGCCTGGCTCGCGCGGGTCCGGCTGAGCTCGGCCGCCACCGCGGCGGGACGGCCAGCCTCCTGCAGGGTCCGGTAACTGCTCCAGGCGGCGGCGAAGCCTTCTGCCGCGCCTCCCGCATCGCCCGCAGCCTGCTGGATCTTCTGCAACGCGCCGTGGATTTCGGCGTCGTGACGCTCGACGGCGGTCCTGAGAACAAGCGCGCTCTTGCCGTCGGCGAGGAGGATCCGCGCCTGCAGGGCGTCGACTTCGGCGATGTGGACGCGAAGATCCCTGGCCAGCGAGAGCACGGACGCCGCGTTGTCGGCAGCCGCGGGGTCGTCGGCTCTCGACAGCAGGACGAGCCCTGCGGTGCAGGCGGTCCCAACAAGGACGACGATGACGGAGAAGGCGACGGAAAGCCTGGTCGCCGCGGAGAACGGCATGGAAACCTCGACGCGATACTCTGACACGGACGCGCCGGCAGCGAGCCGGCGGTTTGCCCCTCACGGGAGAACCGGCCGACTATAACTGGAAGAAGTAAAAGAACCGTCTCCGCCATGCGACGAGGATCGAGGCGCGAGTCGCGGCCGAAACGTCCGGAACGGCGGCGGGTTCGCAGCTGGCGCGACCCTGGCGGGATGAAAATCGATTAAGAAAACGTCGCATTTCTGCCGCGGGCGCGACACGCATACCAAAGTATGGTTGCCGCCCAGTCCGGGAGAGACGTACCGTCCCATGGTAACTGAACAGTTACCTAGGCTGAGCGGCTCCGGAATGGAGTTGCACAAAACGAGGGGATTATGAGTACAGTATTGCAATCGCTGCGTATCAGGTGGAAGGTTTTCGGCGGATTCGGCATCATCCTTGGACTGCTGATCGTGATCGGCGGGGTCTCCGGCGTGTACTTCTCCAAGGCCCGGGAGAACTTCGTCGAGTACCGCGAGTTCGCCCGGTCGGCCAATGCCTTCGGCCGCGTCCAGGCCAACATGCTGGCGGCGCGCGTCAGCGCCAAGGACTTCATCATCAACGGCACCAGCGACGCTGCAAAAGAGGTCGAAGACCGCGCCAACGCGACCCGCGCGTACGTGAAGGAGGCTCTCACGTCGGTACGCGGCGGGCAGCGTGCCGAACTCGAAGCGCACGATCGCGGGCTTGTCGAGTACCTGGCCGCGTTCGCGCAGGTCAAGGATCTGCGCACCCGCCAGGACAAGGTGCTGGAGCGGCTGGCCGCCATCGGCATCGAAGGCGAGCAGGGGCTGGCCGAGGTGCTTGCGGTCGCCACCAACCCGGAGAGCCGCACCCAGGCGGCGTTTGCGATCCGCAGCCTGCTGAAGACGCGGCTCGCCGTCCGCGAGTACTTTGCCACCAGCGACCCGCTCCTTGCGGACCGGGCGATGGCGGAGATTAAGACCTTCCGGGAACTGGTGACCGCGATGCGGGGGAGCGACGCCGGCCAGCAGACGATCCTGGAAAAGGTGACGAGGAACGGCGCCGACTACGAGAAGACCCTGGCCGAAGGCCGTGCCGTCATCGAGGAGCGCAACAGGCTGGTCGGCGGCGTGATGGACAAGGTCGGCCCCCGGGTTGCCGACGGGATCGAGGACCTGAAGCTCGCGGTGATCGCCGCTCAGGACGAGCTCGGCCCGCGGGCCGATGCCGAGATCGCCGACGCTGCCCGGATGGTGACCATCTTCGCCGGCGCCGCCCTGCTGCTCGGCCTGCTGATCGCCTTCGTGATAGGCCAGGGGATCGCCCGGCCGGTGGTGGCGATGACCGACACGATGGGCCGCCTCGCCCGCGGCGATCTCGATGTCGAGGTCCCCGCGACCGGCCAGAAGGACGAAGTCGGCGACATGGCGAAGGCGGTCCAGGTCTTCAAGGACAACGCCCAGCGGGTGCGGGCGATGGAAGCGGAGCGGGTCGAGGTCGAGCGGAAATCGGCCGCCGAGAAGAAGGCCGCGCTGGAAGCCCTGGCGGCAACCTTCGAGGCCTCGGTCGGCCAGGTGGTGGAGGCGGTGTCCTCGGGAGCCACCGAGATGCGGGCCTCCGCGGAGAGCCTGTCGGCCACCGCCGAGCAGTCGAGCAGCCAGGCGACCACGGTGGCGGGTGCGGCCCAGCAGGCGACCGCCAACGTCCAGACGGTTGCCGCCGCCGCTGAGGAGATGGCCAACTCGGTGCGCGAGATCGCGACGCAGGTGACCAAGTCGGCCCGGGTCGCCGCAGACGCCGTGCGTCAGGCGGACGATACCCGCGCGACCATCGCCGGCCTGGTGGGCGCCGCCCAGAAGATCGGCGAGGTGGTCAACCTCATCACCGACATCGCCGCCCAGACCAACCTGCTGGCCCTGAACGCGACCATCGAGGCGGCGCGGGCCGGCGAGGCGGGCAAGGGCTTCGCGGTGGTCGCCTCGGAGGTCAAGAACCTGGCCAACCAGACCAGCCGGGCGACCGGCGAGATTGCCGCCCAGATCGGCGAGGTCCAGGCGTCGACCGGGCGGGCGGCGCAAGCGATCGAGGAGATCGGCAACACGATCCGCGACATCGACCAGGTCGCCGCCCAGATCGCCTCGGCGGTCGAAGAGCAGGGCGCCGCGACCCAGGAGATCGCGCGCAATACCGAGCAGGCGGCGCAGGGCACCGACGAGGTCACCCGCAACATCGGCGAGGTCAGCCAGGGCGCCCAGGAAACCGGCGCCGCCGCCACGCAGATGCTCGAGGCGGCCGGCGATCTCGCCCGGCAGGCGGAAGTCCTCAAGGGCGAGGTCCGCGATTTCCTGACCCGCGTCAGGGCCGGTTAGGCCCGACGGATGACGAGGCGGCGGGCGCGTCGCCCGTCCGCCGGCTTCCGGCCCTACCGCGTCAGCGGCTTGTACTTGATGCGGTGGGGCTGGTCGGCCTCGGCGCCGAGGCGGCGCTTCTTGTCGGCCTCGTACGCCTCGTAGTTGCCTTCGAACCAGACCACCTGGCTGTCGCCCTCGAAGGCGAGAATGTGGGTGGCGAGGCGATCGAGGAACCAGCGGTCGTGGCTGACCACCACGGCGCAGCCGGCAAACTCGTCCAGCGCGTCCTCGAGCGCCCGCAGGGTCTCGACGTCGAGGTCGTTGGTAGGCTCGTCGAGCAGCAGCACGTTGGCGCCCGACTTCAGCATCTTGGCGAGGTGCACGCGGTTGCGCTCGCCGCCCGAAAGCTGCCCCACCTTCTTCTGCTGGTCGGGGCCCTTGAAGTTGAACTGGGCGACGTAGGCGCGGCTGGCCATCTTGCGCTTGCCGAGCTCGATCTCGTCGAGGCCGTTCGAGATCTCCTGCCACACCGTGTTGCCGGAGGCGAGCGAGTCGCGCGACTGGTCGATGTAGCCCAGCACCACCGTCTCGCCGAGGCGGAAGGTGCCGCCGTCGGGCTTCTCCTGGCCGGTGATGATGCGCATCAGCGTGGTCTTGCCGGCGCCGTTGGGGCCGATCACCCCGACCACGCCGCCCGGCGGCAGCTTGAAGTCGAGGTTCTCGAACAGGAGCCGGTCGCCGAAGCCCTTCTTCAGCCCCTGCGCCTCGATCACCAGGTCGCCCAGCCGCGGCCCGGCGGGGATGATGATCTGGGCGGTCCCTTCCGCCTTGCTGCCCGACTGGGCGAGCAGGTTCTCGTACGACTGGATGCGGGCCTTGCTCTTGGCCTGGCGGGCGCGCGGCGAGGAGCGGATCCATTCCAGCTCCTGCTTGAGGATGCGCTGGCGCGCGCTCTCGGTCTTCTCTTCCTGTTCCAGGCGCTTGCGCTTCTGCTCCAGCCATTCGGAGTAGTTGCCCTGGTAGGGGATGCCCTGGCCGCGGTCGAGCTCGAGGATCCAGCCGGTCACGTTGTCGAGGAAGTAGCGGTCGTGGGTGACGATCATCACCATGCCGGCGTAGTCGTGCAGGTGTCGTTCCAGCCACGCCACGGATTCGGCGTCGAGATGGTTGGTCGGCTCGTCGAGGAGCAGGATCTCCGGCTTCTGCAGCAGCAGCTTGCACAGAGCGACGCGGCGCCGTTCGCCGCCCGAAATCTTGGTCACGTCGGCGTCCGCCGGCGGGCAGCGCAGCGCGTCCATCGCGATCTCGATGGTGCGGTCGAGCTCCCAGCCGTTAGCGGCGTCGATCTTCTCCTGCAGCTCGGCCTGCTCGGCCAGCAGGTCGTTCATCTCGTCGTCCTCGAGCGGCTCGGCGAACTTGTTGCTGACCTCGTTGAAGCGGTCGAGCAGCGCCTTCACCTCGCCCAGGCCCTCGGTGACGTTCTCGCCCACCGTCTTGGCCGGGTCGAGCTGCGGCTCCTGCTCCAGGTAGCCGACCCGCGCGCCCTCGGCCGCCCAGGCCTCGCCGCCGAAGTCCTTGTCGAGCCCGGCCATGATCTTGAGCAGGGTCGACTTGCCGGCGCCGTTGACGCCGAGCACGCCGATCTTGGCGTCGGGCAGGAACGACAGGCTGATCCCCTTCAGCACCTCGCGCCCGCCCGGGAAGGTCCGGGTCAGGCCGTGCATGTGGTAGACGTACTGGTAGGCGGGCATCGCGGTCTCTCCTCGGCCAGGGGCGCAGGCGCGTGGCGCAGCCGGCTTGTAGCGCATCGGCGGACGGCGGCGCAATGTCGAGGAGGGGCTAGCCGGGTTTCTGGAGCAGCCGGACAGGCGCGCCCGGACGCTCGTTCTTCCCGGCGAGGGCCGGCTTGCAGGCAGGCCGCTGGCCGCGCGAAGCGGCCGCCCCCGAACGCTCGAGAAGATGCAGCCCGGTTGTCTTTCCGATCGGGATCAGCCCGTAGTGCGGAATGGATTGACGATCCGCAATCCCTCGCCGAACTCCATGCCGTGCTGCATGTCCTCCGACCATAACGTATCGCAACCGGCTTGAAGGGCCGACGCAACGATCATCGCATCGTAAGTGGCGAGGTTGTAGCGTTCGGCGAGGGCAAGCCCCGTCTCGTGGGTTTCGACGGTGATCGGTCGGACGGCCAGCAGCGAGCGCAGCACAGACAACAAGCTGCGCGTATCCGGCCACCCCATCCCCATCTTGCGGCGCGCGACGCGGGTCAGTTCGTTCAGGACCTGCACGCTGATCACGCCCCCACCGCCGATAATCTCTTCCGCGCGATCCGCCTTCGCGGAATCGCCGGACGCGACATAGACGAGGACATTGGTATCGAAAAAACTACCGGGCATTTACCTCGTCCCGATCAAACTTGAAATCGGCCGGCAGACGGCCACGGAAAGCGCGAAGCCGTTTCAGCAATTCATCACGGCTCGGCTTGCGCGCGACGCCGAGATTCCGTGCGTCGGCGACATGGATTTCGATCTCATCGCCTTCTTTGAGTTCGAGGGCATCAACCACGGCGGCCGGCAGGCGCACCGCGAGGCTGTTGCCCCACTTGGAGACCTGCATGGCATCCTCCATTCTGCGGATATACGACTATGGAAATGTATATCCGGCAAAGATTCAAATCAAGGACAGCCCAGCGCCCCATGGCTGGCATTCACGAAGCGTGCAAGCCGCTCCGAAAGCGGACGTTGCTGGCCAAGAGACTCGCTCTCCTGCTTCTTGGGCGTGCCGTTTCCGACACTTGGGGGTTGGGCGCCAATCACCCGCAGGTGGCCCCTTATTTGACCTCTCTGTAACGTGTCGGTTGTGTGCTTTCGAGCTTCGTGCCGCAACAGATTGCGTATTTCAAGTCTGAAGGCGCACGCGCAAGCGCTCATAGAGTCGGATCTGAGCCTCATGCGCGATCTCGACGACCACGGCGAAAGCCTGCTGGCCCACATCTCCCGCCCAGCCACCGGCGCAGCGCACCACCAAGTGGTACGTATCACCGTAACGGCTTATGTCCCGTCCGAATGTTGCCGTCGAACACTGCAGCGAGGACTTTTCGCGCACCGTTGGGCCTGGCTCCAGTGGACAGCCGAACCGGTCCTCAATCTTAGGAACCGGACCTTCCGCCTTTTGGCGTTGACGAAAATGTTCGAAGATAAGCCCGGGGTCGCGGCCACGGATGAGCCGGTAGTTCATCGTGATGCCGCGGTAATCGAGCCGGCTATGCCGGACGGGCGGGTCATAGGCCAGACTCACGCGAATGGTTCGGCGGCCGGCCTCCAATTGAAACGGCTCGGGAATAGGGATTTGGTAGACTGCGAAATGGTCGATGGCCAGTTCATCTTCCGCGTAGAGAACGACCCGCGCGTCATCGGAGAAGGCGGCCCGTTCCAGGTCGACTAGCCCATGGCCGCATACCCTTCGTTCCGCCTCGGCACCTAGGGCATGGAGCTTGGCCCTCGATTCCTCAGGGATCGCAGCGCTGCTTCCCAACAGCGCTCGGACAAGATTGGCGGACGCATCGGGAAAGCGGGCGAGGATCTGACTGGCCTTGAATGCTACAAGCGGCGCGGAAAAGGAGGTGCCTGAGCAACCGGCGAACAGTCGTTCCACGAACTGATGGTGTAACGAGAGGACGCCCGCCTCGGCAACATCTTCGCCACCGCGCAGACGTTGGACGACAGGGTCGTAGATCAGTGTCCCGCCAACATCAATCACATCGGGCTTGGTGGCGCCACCAATCCCGGGGCCGACTCGGGTGAACGGGGAAGGCTCAGCCGCAAGTGTAATAGGCCGCACGCCGACGCTGGCGGCGACGGATTGGTTTAAGCCCTCGCCATGTGCGAGCGAACCGACAGTGACGACGTTCATCGCGCCGGCCGGTTCACAAAGCCGGTTAGCCGGTTCGAGAAGGTAGCCAGGATATTCCGTGACCGCCTGCTCAATATGCGTTCCCCCGCGCGGCGCACGGTTGCCGGCCGAGACGATGATGACGACGTTCAGTTCTCGCGCCAGTTCGTCGAGCGTCGCCGCCCAAGGGCCGACCTTGCCGCCGTCGTAGATCTTCTTCCGATCGCCAAGGGCGATCACGAAGATCCGGCATCCGAATTCGTCGTGCAGCCTGGAGATGGCCTCGCGCATCTGCCCTGGCGTCAGCCGCCGGTCGGGAAAATCGCCGCGTTCATTAACGACTTTCGCCGCGCACAACCGCGCGCCGCGATTGAGCGTCCCTGCCGCAAGTTGTCCGCGGAGATCGCCGAACAGCGCGACACCTGCGACACGCGTTCCATGCCCATACTCGTCGGCAACACCTAGGGTCTCGGGCACGCCGATCGCGCCGACCAATATGTCGTCCAAGAGTGGATGAGCGTTGACGCCGCTGTCGATGATTCCGATCAGCGGAGCATCTTCATCGACCTCGCCCAGCGGCGGCAAGTCCGGGAGAGCGAGATCCACGGCTTCGCCAGTCACTATCTCAGGAGCGGGTGGGAAATCGAGTTCACATATATCCTCCACCTCAAGCAAGGTCCGAATGATGGCGCCGTCGCACCGGAGGCGAACCATGGTGATCGACGGCCCCACATAGCGGTCCAGTTCTTCGCCGCCACGCGCCTTCGCGTAGGCGATGATCTGTTCGAGCTTGCGGGTCCGCAGTTCGCGGCGGCCGATGTCCCAAAGCTCGACGTCGACAGAATAGGGCACCCCTGCCAGGAAATCGTCCGGTCCCGTCAGACCTTCCTCGCGTGCCCGCGCGCCGATCCGGTCTCTTGGCTCGACGGTGCCGATCGACTCGATTCTTGCAATGAAGCCCGCATAGCTGGGGTACTTGTGGCCGGGCGGAATGCCTCGGCCATAGGATGCAAGCCGCTCGCGAAAGGCCGTCATGTCGTCTGACGACGAAAACAAGACAAGCGAGCGATCTTCGTCGCTTGACAGGACGGTGAGGCCTAGGCTGGCCCAATCTTCTTCTAGCAGCGTGTCCGTCATCCGGACCCGGAGAATCAATGATGGGTCAACGAACTCCGGCCTTCTGTGGCGCTGTTGAGCCTGAATGGCCTGATCAAGCTCTTCACCGAGGCGGGAACTATGACCTCCGGGCTCGCGTTCAGGCGGAGGCCTGCCACCCCCGCTCTTCCGCCGTTCAAAGCGTTCCGGTAAACGAAGCAGCGGCAAATGCTCGTACTGCGCCATCCCCCCACCCGTGTTCTTATTGGGTTATACGTGCGGCCCCCCTCCTGCGGCGAATTTCGTCCTTCATCGCTCGCCGGAAATCGGCGGCTGACACCACCTTGCGCTTGTCGATGATAGCTGATTTTATCGCTTGGACGCAGACGCGCTCGATCTCCGCATACGAATAGCCTCCGAGATCCTGTGCAAACGCGACGGGATCGAAGTCGACGTCCACGTTCTTGAATTTCATGCGCAGAAAGCGTTCGGTCATCCGGCGATCGGGGCGGTCGAACCAGATTACCTCGTCAAAGCGCCTCCAGATCGCCGCGTCCAGTGACTGGTCGAGATTAGTCGCGGCGACTAGAAAGCCCTTGGGCTTGATGCCGTCGATGAACATCAGCAGGCTATTTACGACGCGCCGCAATTCGTTATGCTCGCCGGCGTCACCGCGAGCCCGTGCCAACGCATCGAATTCGTCGAAGAAAAGCACACAAGGCTGCTTGCGCGCGAACTCGAAAATCTTTCTCACGTTCGTGGCAGTCTCGCCGAGGTACGACGAAATCAACCGATCAAGCTTCACCACATAAAGCGGCAGGCCCAACTCGGCAGCAAAGATCTCCGCACTGAATGTCTTCCCGCATCCAGGCGGTCCGCAGAAGAGAAGCTTAGACCGAACGGGCAGCCCATGTCGACGCACGTCCTCGGCCATCCGGAACTCTTTGATCAGCCCTAGGAATAGGCGAATATTCTCCGCGCTAAGCACTATGTTGTGCTTGGTGTGAGTCGGCTGGACGGGCTCGACGAAATCGCCAGCGGCTTCCGGGAACGGGATCAGTGGTGCGAGAGCCTTTGGACGTGCGGGCCGGTTGGGAGCAAGCTCAAGCGTCTTGCGCAACGAGCGCGCCAGAACGCGGTTATTCTTCTTCTCCTCTTCATTGATTATTTGCTCAGCAACGGCTCGGAACTCTTCGTCCCGACCGTAACTGGCCAGCAACTTCTTCATCAATTCGCCGCGTGCCATCGTCGATCTGCCAGACGCAAGAGGTCCCGAAGATCATATATGCATCCGTGTAAATTGACCATCTGTAACCCTGTAACAAGGGGAGTGCAAAGTCCTATCGTCTCCGGAAAGGTCGTGGGGGCCAAGTGTTGCCCAGAGACGCACGGCAGGCAGCCAGCACCGGCGGCCGTGTCCGCTTTCCCACATTCCGCGTTTCGACAGCCGACATTCCGCTCCCGGCCCATCTGCGCCATTCCGCATCGCGACCACGATGGACCGCTCCCCGCACCGCGGCACGCGCAGTATCGCGCGCGCCGTTTCTACCGCCGCGCCACGATGAAGATCCTGCGGAAGGGCAAGAGGGTGCGCCCGTCGGCACGCCTCGGGTAGGCGGCGGCGAGGCGGGCGGCGTAGTCGGCGAGGAACGCCTCGCGCTGCCCGCCGTCCTCGATCGCCTGCAAGAGCGGCCGCAGCGCGGTGCCCTTGGTCCATTCGACCACCGGGTTCTCGCCCTCCAGCGCCTGCACGTAGACCGTCTCCCAGATCTCCAGCGACGAGACCAGGGGGCGCAGCAGGTCGTAGTAGACCTCGGGCTCGGCCACCGGGTGGTGGCGCAGCGCCGGCACGACCACCGCCGCCCAGGGGCCGGCCTCCGCCGCCTCGCGCATGCAGGTGTGCGACGGGGCGTCGTGGTTGCGCGGCATCTGGACCGCCAGGGTCCCGCCCTCCGCCAGCCCGGCGATCAAGCGCGGGAACAGGGAGGCATGGTCGTCCAGCCAGTGCAGGACGGCGTTGGAGTAGAGCACGTCGGCCGGCACCGGCGGCCGCCACGCCGTCAGGTCCGCGCTCTCGAACGAGGCCGCCGGGCAGGCGGCGCGCGCCTTGGCCAGCATCTCCTCGGAGCTGTCGAGGCCGACCACGCGGGCTTGCGGCCAGCGCTCGGCCAGGAGCCGGGTCACGTTGCCCGCCCCGCAGCCGAGGTCGTAGACGGCGCGCGGGCCGTCGGCGGCGATGCGGCCGAGCAGGTCGAGCGCCGGCCGCAGCCGGTGGTCGGCGAACTTCAGGTACTGCGCAGGATCCCAGGCCATCGGTGTCCTCCTGTTCTCGGCCACCGATCTTGCGTCGCGGGACGATGGGAGTCCACTCGCCAGAACCTCAGCGGGCGGTAGCTGCCGGGTTGCCGATCAACATGGTCTTCAGGACGTCGGTGGGCGTGACCCGCGCCGCGTCGGCAATCGACTTCAGCGTCTGGTCGGGGGCCGATGCGAATCCCCTGGCGGCAAGACGCTCCAGGGCCATGGCGAGATCGACGCCTGCGGTCCCGCACATCTCCGCCACGGTCTTCCGGCCGACGCCGGTCCCCTCGAACTGCTGTTCGACCTGCTCCGCCGTATAGGACGCCTGGGCGGGTCCGGCGGGCCTTTTCTCGAGCGGCTTCAGGACGGCGTAGACCGCCATGGCGCTGGTGTGCGCGGCGGCGCCGATGCGGCCCAGCGATTCGCTGCCGTCGGCGACCGCAAACCCGCTCCTGCGCAAGGCTTCCATCGCCTCGTCGAGATCGATGTTCTGCCGCTTGGCGAAGGCGGCGAGCGACGACTCCTCGGCGTGCCCGTAGGGAGCTGCAAGCTCGGCCGAGACGACCCACGAGTCCTTGGCCAGCGCCCCGGCGTCGAAGAGATAGCGGACCGGCCGCCATTCGCCCACCGCCGCGGCCAGGATCGCAACCCCCGCCGCCACCGAGAGCACGAACTCCTTTTTCGGGCGGCGGAGGTCGAGACGGTTCCCCGCGCGCTTCGCCAGGTAGCTCTTCCACTGCTTCCAGTTGTAGGGAAAGAGGTGGAGTGCCCCGGCCACGATGAAGATGAACGCGAAGGCGTTGTGGATGTTTGTCCACGACTCCTTCGTAAGCCCAAGCAGACGCCACTCGACCCAGTTGGCGATGCGGCCCTGCGGGACCACGAAAAGCACCACCCCGGTGACCACGACGGCGAGAAAGGACCACGTCACCATGAACGTCACGAACGACCGCATGGCAAACGGCTTTGTGGCGGACGATTCGGGCACGGCTTACCCTCCTGGCTGTGACGCCGGCAGGATCCGGCTACCATGTAACTATAATATTACATGTTTCTAATATAAGGTAACGGACTGTATCAGAACGGCAGCTCGATGCAGAAGGTGGTGCCGCCTTCCCCGGTTGCCGGCACGCTGAGGGTGCCGCCGTGCGCCTTGACGATCTCGTAGGCGATCGCCAGACCGAGTCCGGTGCCGCCCTGCCGGGTCGAGGCGGCGAACGGCTGGAACAGGTGCTGTCGGGTCTTCGCGGGCAGTCCCGGACCGTTGTCCTCGATCTCGATCAGCAGGCGGCCGTCGCCGGTCTTGGCCGAGACGGCACACCGCGTCGCCCCCGCCTCGAAGGCGTTGCGCGCCAGATTCCTGAAGACGCGGAAGAACTGGGCGCGGTCGGCCTCGATCGTCAGCCCCGGCTCGATCGCGTTGACGCATTCCAGCGCCACCGTGCGGCCGCCCAGCTCGGAGCCCTGAAGGTCGGCCTGGGCTTCGGCGACCAGCTCGCGCAACGGAAAGCGCCGCGGCTGCATCGCCGATGCGGGGTCGCGCGCGTAGTCCAGGGTCTGGGTGCAGAGGTCGACCGCCCGGTCGACCGCCGCATAGAGCCGCGGCAGCACCTGCTTGACCTGGGGATCGTCGATGTTGGCGAGGTGGTCGGAGACCAGCATCGCCGTCGCCAGCGAGTTGCGCAGGTCGTGGTTGATCTTGGCGACCGCCGCCCCCAGCGTGGCGAGGCGCGACTTCTGCCGCAGCGAGCTGCGCACCTCGTGCTGCATCATCGCCAGCTCCTGCTGGGCGAGGCCGATCTCGTCGCTGCGGCAGCTCGCCAGCCCGTCCGTCGCGGTCTCGCTTTCGGGATCCTTGCGGAAGGCGATCATGCTGGCGATGATGCGGCGGACCGGCTGCACCAGCATCCATTGCAGGCTGAGGTAGAGCAGCCCCGCGGTCAGCAGCGAGATGACGATCGACAGCTGCAGGATCCGGGTCGAGTAGGCGACCATGGCCTGCCGCATCGGCCGCTCGTCCATCACCACCTCGATCGCCACGCCGGGTTCGTTCGGCACTTCGCCGACCACCCGCATGACCCGGTTCTCGGTCTGCCGCAGGGTGGCGAAGGCGTCGAGGATCCAGGTCATCCACGGCACCCCGCGCAGGTCGAAGGAGACGTCGACCTGCGGCGGCATGTTGCCTTCGAGGGCAAGGACGCGGGCCTCGTCGCGGACCAGCGCCACGCTGTGCGCTTCGGCGTTGCGCAGCAGCCGCTCTTCGAGTTGCGGCTCGAACACCGCTGCCGGGGCATCCTCCAGGGCGAGGGTCGCGAGGTGCGCCCGGGCGATGTGCTCCTCGAGGTAGGTCTTGCGGTAGCGGGCGATCGAGGGAACGTAGATCAGGATCTCGCCGAGCATGACGAAAGCCGCCGCCAGCAGAAGCAGGCGGGCGGACATGCCGATGCCGCTCTTGCGGCGCGGAGCGAGAAAGTCCGACATCGGATGGGAATATAGGCAATGCCGCGGCGGATTGGCGAGGCCCTCCTCTCCGCCGCCGGACGGGGCCCCGACTCAGGCCAGGTCGGTGAAGCCGTTGGTGATCGGATAGCGGCGGTCGCGACCGAAGGCGCGCAGGCTGATCTTGACCCCCGGCGGCGCCTGACGGCGCTTGTACTCGGCGCGGTCGAGCATGCGCCAGATCCGCTGCACGGTCGAGGAATCGAAGCCGCGGGCCACCGTCTCGGCACGCGACATCTCGTCCTCGATCAGGCACTGCAGGATGCCGTCCAGTTCCTCGTAGGGCGGCAGCGTGTCCTGGTCGGTCTGGCCCGGCTTCAGCTCGGCCGAGGGCTTCTTGGTGATGACCCGTTCCGGGATCACGTCGCCCTTGGGGCCCTTGGCCCCCATCGGCGAGTTCTCGTTGCGCCAGCGGGCGAGCCCGAACACCGTCGTCTTGTAGACGTCCTTCAACACCGAATAGCCGCCGCACATGTCGCCGTAGAGGGTGGCGTAGCCGACCGACATTTCGGACTTGTTGCCGGTGGTCACCAGCATCAGCCCGTGCTTGTTGCTGATGGCCATCAGGATCATGGCGCGGGCGCGGGCCTGGATGTTCTCCTCGGCGACGCCGGGCGCGGTCCCCTTGAAGACCGGATCGAGGACCTGGTCGAACACCTTCATCACCGGCTCGATGCCGACGGTTTCCAGCTTGACGCGCAGCCGGCGGGCGACCGCCGCGGCATCCTCGAGGCTTTCCGGCGAGGTGTAGGGCGACGGCATCATGACGCAGCGGACACGGTCGGGACCGAGCGCGTCGACGGCCACCGCCGCCGTCAGCGCGCTGTCGATGCCGCCCGACAATCCGATCACGACGCCGTGGAAGCTGTTCTTGTTCACGTAGTCGCGCAGGCCCGTCATCATCGCCAGGTAGACGGCCTCGAGCCCTTCGGCGACCTCCTTGTGCGGCCCCTCCTCGCAGCGCCAGCGGTCGTCCGCTCCCCGCTTCCAGCGGGTGGCCGGCACGCACGACTTCCACGATGGCAGCTGCGCCGCAACGTGGGCACGCTCGTCGAGCACGAAGGACTCGCCGTCGAACACCAGCTCGTCCTGGCCGCCGACGATATTGACGTAGATGAGCGGCAGCTTGGTCTCCGCGACCCGTGCCGAGGCCATCGACAGGCGGGCGTCCGGCTTGGCCGCCTCGAACGGCGAGCCGTTCAGCACCACCAGCATCTCGGCCCCGTTCTCGGCCAGCGAGCGCGACACCGCGGGGTACCACATGTCCTCGCACACCATCACGCCAAGCCGGCTGCCGCGGAACGCCACCGGGAGGGGCAGCGGGCCGGCGGCGAACACGCGCTTCTCGTCGAAGACGCCGTAGTTCGGCAGCTCGCACTTGAATCGCACCGCCGCGATGGTGCCGGCGTCGAGCAGCAGGGCCGCATTGTAGAGCTTGCCGTCGTGACGCCAAGGCGCTCCCAGCAGGATCGCCGGCCCGCCGTCCGCCGTTTCCGCAGCCAGTGCGCGGGTGGCATCCTCGATGCGGGTCTGGAACGCCTTCTTCAGCACCAGATCCTCGGGCGGATAACCGGCGATCACCAGCTCACCCGAGATCACGAGGTCGGCCCCGTCGGCCGCCGCCTTGGTGCGCGCGGCACGGATGAGCTGAAGGTTGCCGTCGATGTCGCCGACGGTCGGATTCACCTGGGCAATCGAGATGACGAGTGCGTTGTTCATGGTTGCGTCGTCTCAGGGAGCGCAAAGGCCATGCCTCAGCAACCGCGCGAAGCTAAGGCCCGGTGACAGGCGAGTCAACGCTCGCCGAAGTCATTGCGCCATGCACAGGACGCGCACCTCCGCCGTGCTGGCATTTCTCCGCCCGACGCAATAGGCTTGCACGAGCGCTTTCGCAGATCGGGGGAAGGCGGAGGCTTGGAGGCATGGTTACCTTGACGCCCGGAACGGACTGCGCGATCCGCATCGGCGGAGAGCTCGACGACGACGGCACGACTGCCGGGCCGCGGCTTCCGTCGGGACAACCGGCCACTGCGCCCGAATCGGCTCCGCACGCCCCCGTCCCCCGGGCACCCACCGAGGCTCCGGCCGCCGTAGCGTCGCAGCCGGCCGCCCCGCCGCAAGCACCGCGAGCGGAACGCCAGGTGCGGGCTTGCCAGGTCGCGGCACAGACGATCGTCATGGGCATGTTCGACCACCTGCGTCGCGAGGCCGGAAGGCGCGACAACCTCCTTACCATCGACGACATCGCCGGGATGCGGGAGGAATTCCGGGCCCGTGCGCAGGCCCTCGAGGCCACCCTCCGGCACGGCTTCGAGCAGTACTTCCGCGAGCGTGCCCGCGAGCAGCGCAAGGAATCCCGGGAGTACCCGTTCGATCGCATCATCGTGCACCAGTTCGCGCACCTCTTCGTGCGCCGCGGCGACGGCCTCGAGCCCGGACTGCTGTCGCGCCGGGTGCTGCCCGGCTTCTTCATCGCCCTCGACAAGATGCTGGGCGAGACGGCGCTGGAGGAGTTCCAGGACGCCTCGCGCCGGATCGTCGCCCGCTACGCCGAGCAGCTCGACGCCGACGGCAACTGGGGCACCTTGTACGCAGACCCGCTGACCCGCAGTCTGGTCCTCGACGCCCTGATCGCCATGGCGGCACACTTCGAGGAATTCGAGAAGCGCTGCGACTGGCTGCGCGGCATCGTCAACGGCCATCTCGCGCCGGGCGAACGCGTGCTCAACGAGGGTGGGACGGCGGCGGCGTGGGAGCTGTCGCAGGCGGACTGCTTGACCATGGTGCAAGCCCTGTTCCGCCCCCTGGAAGGGGCCCTGGCCGATCCCGCCTGCCGCAAGGAGCTGATTCAGAGGCACGGCCAGCCGGCAATCCGCGCTGCCGGCGCCGTGACAACGCACCTCGATCCGGTCACGCTCGCCGACAAGCCCGAGCGGAAACGGAAGAAGGCTAGCCGTCCTTCTTGAGCAGGAACTCGCGGCCGACCTTCACCGAGGGCTTGCCGTCGTAAAGGACGATATCGGCGGTGGCGTAGGTCTCTCCCCACTTCTGCGGCAGGAACGAGCCGGTGCCGATGACGTCGATCGGCGCGCCGACGTCGGCCATCACCTTGCACTTGGTGGCGTTGAAGCCCGAAGTGGCGACGATCTTCACCTTCTCGAAGCCGGCCCGATCGAGCGCCTCGCGAACATGGAACACGGCGGCGGCGGAGACGCCGGTCCCGGTCAGGTAGCGCAGCTCGGTCTCGTTGCGGTAGAGGCGCACTGCGAGCGGCACGTGCCGCTCCAGCACCGCATAGGAATTCTGCGGATCGAGCCCCTCGACGAAGCGTCCGCCGTGGGTGTCGAGGCGGACGCTCATCCGCCCGGCCTTGGCGAGATCGGGAAAGCGACGGCACACCGCCAGCGAATCGGTGACTTCCTGGCCGTAGTAATCGACCAGCGCGGTGAGCGGCTCGTCGGGGAACGTCTCGTGATACATCTCGGCCGCGCGCAGGGTCGAGCCGGCGTAGCCGATCAGCGCATGCGGCATGGTGCCGAGCCCGCTGTCCCGGCCGAAGAAATGGGCGGTCGCGTCGTTGGCGTTGCCGACGAAGCCGACCGCGTCGACCTGCCTCTTGGCCGCCGCCGAGCCGACCGAGGCCGCGTAGGCCATCATCTCGGACATCGAGGTACCGGCGCAGTGGCGGGCGTCCATGGCGACGAAGGCCACCCGCGGCAGATCGACGCACATGGTATAGGTCTCGTAGGCCGCCACGCACGGCGCCCCCAGCTTCTGCAGGTAGATCGTCTCGAGGTCGACCAGGTGGTAGAACGACCCGGTGAGATACAGCAGCGGCTCGCCGGCGCCCACCCAGTCCCCTTCCTGGTAGTTGAGGTCGACCCTGAACTCGGTCCCGCGCTCGCGGGCGACGTGCTGCAGCCATTCGATCATCAGACGCGGCGTGCAGATCACCGGCCGGCGCATGAACAGCGCGTAGGTCACTGTGCAGTCGCCGAAGCGCCCGATGATCTCTTTGGTCTTCAGGAAGTACTTGTCGGTCCACTGCGGGATCGTGTCCGCGTCCGGACGAAGGACGGCGCTGTCCCGAACCATGATGTCGAATCCCTTGATGTCAGGATGCTTTGGCAAGGCCGCCGTTGTGGGCGCGGGCCCGCGCTTCCTTCAGCTCCTCGGCGAGCAGGAAGGCGAGTTCGAGCGCCTGTTTGGCGTTGAGCCTGGGGTCGCAGTGCGTGTGGTAGCGCGCGCTGAGATTCTCGTCCGAGATCGCCTGGGCGCCGCCCATGCATTCGGTGACGTCCTGCCCGGTCATCTCGAAGTGGACGCCGCCGGCATGCGAGCCTTCCGCCTCGTGGACCTGGAAGAACAGGCGAACCTCCTCGAGGATGCGATCGAAGTGCCGGGTCTTGAAGCCGCTCTCGCTCTTGAAGGTGTTGCCGTGCATGGGGTCGCAGGCCCACACCACCTTGCGTCCCTCGGCCTTGACGGCACGGACCAGCGGCGGCAGGTGCGAGCGCACCTTGTCCACTCCCATCCTCGCCACCACCGTCAGGCGGCCCGGGACATTGTCGGGGTTGAGGATGTCGATCAGGCGCAGCAGGTCATGGGGGGTCATGCCCGGCCCGGCCTTGAGGCCCACCGGGTTGCCGATGCCGCGCAGGAACTCGACATGGGCGCCGTCGATCCGGCGCGTCCGGTCGCCTACCCACAGCAGGTGCGCCGAGGTGTCGTACCAGCGCCCGGTGGTGCTGTCGACGCGCGTCATCGCCTCCTCGAATTCGAGCAGCAAGGCCTCGTGCGAGGTGAAGAAGTCGGTCTCGCGGATCTGCGGCGTCGTCTCCGAGGTGAGCCCGCAGGCGGCCATGAAGTCGAGAGTCTCGGACAGGCGGTTGGCGAGATCGCGGTAGCGCTCGCCGAGCGGACTGTCGGCGACGAAACCGAGCGTCCACTGGTGCACCTTGTGGAGATCGGCATAGCCGCCCTGGGCGAAGGCACGCAGCAGGTTCAGCATCGCGGCCGACTGGTTGAACGCCTGCACCAGGCGCTCGGGATCGGGCATGCGGGCCTCGGGGGTGAACTCCATCCCGTTGACCATGTCGCCGCGGTAGGACGGCAGCCTGACGCCGTCGCGGGTCTCGAACGGCTCCGATCGTGGCTTGGCGAACTGGCCCGCCATGCGGCCCAGCTTGACCACCGGGCAGGCGGCCCCGAAGGTCAGCACGACCGCCATCTGCAGCATCACCCGGAAGGTGTCGCGGATGTTGTTGGGGTGGAACTCGGCAAAGCTCTCGGCGCAGTCGCCGCCCTGCAGCAGGAATGCCCTGCCCTCGGCGACGTCGCCCAGGGCCACCATCAGGCGCCGGGCCTCGCCCGCGAAGACAAGCGGCGGATAGCGTCGCAGCCGATCCTCCACCGCCCGCAACGCCTTGGCGTCGGGATACTGCGGTACCTGTTCGATCGGTTTCTGCCGCCACGTGTCGGGCGACCAGGACTCGGTCATGCCTTCTCGAACTCCCGCGTCCGTCCGGGGACTGACGGTCATACGCAACAACGCGGCCATTTTCCAGAAAAAACGGCCCCGTTCCCGCGGCCGGCCGCGAGTCCACTTGAACATGTGGGACGCAAGGACCGCTCGGCAAGCCGGTGTGCCCATCCCCCAGATTCGCCGCCTCTTGCCGCGAAAGCAGGAATCCCGAGGCCCCGGGAAGGTTCGCAGCCCCCTGTGGAGGATGCCGCAATGGCGGCTGGATTCCTGCCGTCGTGGCAAGGACAATGGGCGGACCGTAGGAACCCCGCGAGAGCAGATGTCGATCTGGCAAGCACACGTCCTTTACGCCCTGGCCTGGCTGGCGTTCGGCGCCGTCCACTCACTGCTCGCCGCCGAGGCGGTAAAAACCCGCCTGCGGCCGCTGTTCGGGCGCGGCTACCGGCTCGCCTACAACCTGTTCGCGGTTGTCCACACGGCGGCGACCTTGGCCGTCGGCCCCTGGTTGTTCCCGACCCTCGATCCGTTCGGTGCGCCGCCGTGGCTGTGGACGCTCCAGGGCGCGGCCTTCGTTGCCGGCTGCGTCCTGATGGCGGCGGGGGCGCGCCATTTCGATATGGCTCTGTTCCTCGGCCTGGCGCAGCTTCGCGGCGACGCGGGCGACGACGACGAGCCGCTGCGCGCGGACGGGCTGCTCGGGCGAATCCGGCATCCTCTGTTCTCGGCCGGTTTCCTCCTATTGTGGGGCAGCGCCGTCAACCAGGTCGGCCTCGCCACCGCGATCTGGGGCAGCCTTTACCTGTACGTTGGCTCGAAGTTCGAGGAACGGCGCCTGCTCGGGATCTACGGCGAACCCTATGCGGAGTACATGCGTCGGGTGCCGGCGTTCGTGCCGTGGCGAACCAACAATCCTCCCTCGCAGGGGGGATGAGGCGGTCGACCGACGAAGCCCCTCACCCGCCCAGCTTCCGCAGCAGGGCCTCGAGCCAGCTCTGCGGCAGGTCGTCCTCCTTCAGGAGGGGTCGTTTCGGCAAGCCTCGATTGGCCTCCTCCATGAAGGCGCGCCAGGTGCGGGCCGGCAGGCTGCCGCCGGTGACCTCGTTCATCGGCGCGCCGTCGTCGTTGCCCATCCATACTCCCGCCACGATGTCGGCGGTAAAGCCCATGAACCAGGCGTCGCGGAATTCCTGGCTGGTGCCCGTCTTGCCGGCGGCCGGTCGGTCGAGCATGGCCGCCTTGCCGGTGCCCGCGGCCACCACCTCGGTCATCATCCGCACCAGCGAAGAGGCATCCGAAGCCTTGGCCACCCGCACCGCGGGCGGCACAGAGCGCTTGTAGAGGACCTGGCCCCGGGAATCGCGGATCTGGGTGACGGCGTACGGGCTGACACGGAGGCCGCCGGCGGCAAGCGCCGCGTAGCCTCCGGTCAGACGCAGGAGCGTCGTCTCGGCGGCGCCCAGCGACAGCGCGGGCGTCGCCAGCACGTCGTCGACCACACCCAGCCGCCGTGCCACCTCGGCAACTGATTTCCGGCCCGCCCGCTCGCCCACCCTGACCGCCACCGCGTTGGAGGATTCGGCCAGCGCCCGGGTCAACGTCACGTCGCCATGGTAGCGGCCGTTGAAGTTCCGGGGCGACCACTTGCCGATCGTCACCGGGGCGTCGCGCATCACCGTGTCGGCGGTGAGGCCCGCCTCCAGCCCGGCCAGGTAGACGAACGGCTTGAAGGCGGAACCCGGCTGGCGCTGCGCCTGGGTGGCGCGGTTGAACTGGCTGGCGGCGTAGTCGCGCCCGCCGACCATCGCCAGCACCGCGCCGTCGGGCGTCATCGCCACCAGCGCCGCCTGGCCGACCTTGAGGCGGCCGCCTTCCTTGGCCAGGGCCGCCTCGACTTCGTCCTCGGCAGCCGCCTGGAGGCGCAGGTCGAGGGTGGTGGTGATCACCAGGTCGCGATCGGCCGGCACCGCGAAGTCGGGCACCTGCTCCAGCACCCAGTCGACGAAATGGCGGCCCGGCCTCTCGGCGCCGGCGGCCAGGGCGCGGGCGGCCGCCGGGCTCGGCTTGACGTCGGCCGACTCGAGGAATCCCGCATCGACCATCGCTGCCAGCACGACCCTGGTCCGCGCGGCGGCAGCCTCGGGATTGTTGAGGGGATTGAAGCGCGACGGCGCCTTCAGCAGCCCCGCCAGCATCGCCGCCTCGTAGGGTCCGAGCGTGCGCGCCGTCCGCCCGAAGTAGCGCCGCGCCGCCGCGTCAACGCCGTAGGTGCCGGCGCCCAGGTAGACGCGGTTGAGGTAGAGGGTGAGGATCTGGTCCTTGGTGAAGCGGTGCTCCAGCCACAGCGCCAGCAGCAGTTCCTGGACCTTGCGCTTCAGCGTGCGGTCCGGGGCGAGGAACAGGTTCTTGGCCACCTGCTGGGTAATGGTGCTGCCGCCCTGCACCACCCGGCCCGCCCGGGCGTTGGCGATGGCGGCGCGGATCAGGCCGAGTGGGTCGACGCCGAAGTGCCGGTAGAACCGCCGGTCCTCGATCGCCAGCATCGCCCGCGGCACGTGCGGCGGCAACTCCTGCACCCGCACCGGCTCGCCGTAGAGGTCGCCGACGGCGGCCAGCAGCGAACCTTCCGCCGTCAGCACGCTGACGGCGGGCCGGCGTTTCACCGCGACCGCATCCTCGATGTCGGGCAGGTCGTGGGCGTAGTAGGCGACCAGACCGGCGGCGGCGATCGCCCCCCAGATCGCTGCAACCACGGCCCACTTGAGACCCCAACGGAACAGCCGCCCCGGCCACCGGCGCGACGGCTTGCGCCGCGGCGCCTTGCGCGACGTCTTCGGCGGCGCCTTGCCGCGCTTGGCTGGCGGCGCATCCAGCGCCTCCGAGCGCCGGGGCGCCTTGAGTTCGATCCGTCGGGCCATCAGCATCGAAGATGGGGGCGCGGGGTTAGGAAGGGGTTAATGGCGGCTCAGAATTGGGTATTGTGTCCCCCGAACTCCGCCGTGTCCCCTGAACTACGCCCGAACTCCGCCGCGTCTCGCACCTCCCCGCTTCTGCCGTGCAACGGGGCTCGACTCGCACGCGGTTTTCCTCGCCCGCGGCCGATCGCACCGAGGCGTGTCGGGCCGGCGCGGCGGGCTTGCGATCCTCGATTGACAGGGTCCCCCCCGGTTTCCTAAATGGGACCCCGCGTCGTCCCCGCTTCCAACCCGCGAGAGGAGGATTCCCGTGCGCAAGATGCTCCGCTCTGCCACGGCAGTAGTCGTGTTCGTGCTGGCCTCTGCCGCCTTCGCCGCCGAGGAACCGGTCCTCAACGTCTATAATTGGAGCGACTACATCGCCCCCGACACTCTCGAGCGGTTCGAGAAGGAAACGGGAATCAAGGTCAACTACGACGTCTACGATTCCAACGAGATCCTGGAAGCGAAGCTGACGGCGGGGAATTCGGGCTACGACGTGGTGTTCCCGTCGGCCAGCCCGTACCTGGCGCGCCAGATCCAGGCCGGCGTCTACCAGCCGCTGGCACTGTCGAAGCTGCCGAACCGCGCCAACATCGAGCCCAACACCATGAAGACGCTCGCGGTCAGCGACCCCGGCAACAAGTACGCCGTGCCCTACATGATCGCCGGCACCGGCATCGGGGTGAACGTGAAGAAGGTCAACGAGATCGCCCCCGACGCGCCGCTCGACAGTTGGGCCCTGGTGTTCGATCCCAAGTGGACCAGGAAGCTCAAGGTCTGCGGCATGACGCTGCTCAACGACCCGACCGAGGTGGTATCGGGCGCCCTCGCCTACATCGGCAGGAACCCGATCAGCGAGGACACCAAGGACCTCGAGGCTGCGATGGCGATGCTGTCCAAGATCCGCAGCAGCCTCAAGTACATCCACTCCTCGGCGTACATCAACGACCTGGCCAACGGCGATACCTGCATCGCCCAGGGCTACGGCGGCGACCTGGTGCAGGCGCGCGACCGCGCCCGCGAGGCCGGCAAGGGCGTCGACATCAAGATCTTCTTCCCCAAGGAAGGCACCCAGGCGGTGATGGACGTGATGGCGATCCCGAAGGATGCGCCTCACCCCGAAAACGCCCACACCTTCATCAACTTCATGATGCGCCCCGACGTGGTCGGCCCGATCACCGAGCAGGTGGGCTATGCCAACGCCGTCAAGGGCTCGGAAAAGCACGTCAGCAAGGAACGCCTCGACGATCCCGTGATCTACCCGCCGCAGGCGGTGCGCGACAGCTTCTACGTGGTGCCGGCCCAGAGCCGGACCTACGAGCGAGCGCGCACTCGCGCCTGGACCAAGTTCTTGACCGGCAAGTAGAGATGGAGCGGACCCTTCCGGGCAGCCCGCGCTACGAGCCCTGGACGCAGCCCGGCAACCTCCCCTTCATCCAGGTGCGGGAGGTCTCGAAGAGCTTCGAGGGCGAGCCCGCGGTGGTGCGCGCCAGCCTCGACGTCTACAAGGGCGAGCTGTTCTCGCTGCTCGGCGCCTCGGGCTGCGGCAAGACGACGCTCCTGCGCATGATCGCCGGCCTCGAAACCCCCGACGAGGGCAGCATCTTCATCGACGGCGTCGACGTCACGACCACCCCGGCCTACGAGCGGCCGGTGAACATGGTGTTCCAGTCCTACGCCCTGTTCCCGCACATGTCGGTCGAAAGCAACATCGGCTTCGGCCTGCGCCAGGAAAGCCTGCCCAAGGGAGTGATCCAGGACCGCGTCCAGGAGGCGCTCGAGCTGTTGAAGCTGATGCCGCTGGCGAGGCGGCGGCCTGACCAGCTGTCGGGCGGACAACGGCAGCGGGTGGCGCTGGCCCGTGCCCTGGTCAAGCGGCCCAAGGTGCTGCTGCTGGACGAGCCGCTCGCCGCCCTCGACAAGAAGCTGCGCGAGAACACCCAGTTCGAGCTGGTCAACATCCAGGAGCGGGTCGGCATCACCTTCCTCATGGTCACCCACGACCAGGAGGAGGCGATGACGATGTCGACCCGCATCGGCATCATGAACGAGGGCTACATCGAGCAGGTCGGCACCCCCAACGAGATCTACGAATTCCCGGCCACTCGCTTCGTCGCCGACTTCATCGGCGCCGCCAACATGTTCTCGGGCGTGCTGGTCAGCATGGACGCCCGCGGCGCCACCGTCGCGGTGCCCGAGGTGGAGGCGGAGTGCGCGGTCGCTCACGCCGGGGCCGGCGCGCCGGGCATGCCGGTCACGGTGATGGTGCGCCCCGAGAAGATGCGCATCTCCAAGCTCAAACCGGCGAGCGGCGTCAACCACACCGAAGGCACGGTGGTCGAGATCGGCTACCTCGGCGACATGTCGATCTATCACGTGCGGCTCGACAGCGGCAAAGTTGTCCAGGCGTCGCAGCTCAACCTGCACCAGGAGGCCGAGCACAACATCACCTGGGACGACCGGGTCCACCTGGTGTGGCACCCGTCCAACGCCGTGATGCTGACGATATGACCGTCTCCGCCCTGGTGGCGCGCATCCGCGCCCGCCGCAGCGCCCGGCCGCGCAGCTGGCGCGCCCGCCTGGTGGCGGCGGTGCCGATGGTGTGGCTGCTGGTGTTCTTCCTGGCGCCGTTCCTGTTCGTGCTCAAGATCGCGCTGGCGCGTTCGCGGATCGGCATCCCTCCGTACGAGCCGCTGCTCGAGTGGGCGGAGAGCGGGCTCTTGCAGATCCGGCTCAACCTCGCCAACTTCGCGTTCCTGTTCGAGGACCCGCTCTACACCTCGGCCTACCTCAGCGCGCTTCAGATCGCGGCGACGGCGACGGTGATCTGCCTCGCCATCGGCTACCCGATGGCCTATGCCATCTCCAAGGTCCGCCAGCCGCTGCGCAACATGCTCTTGATGCTGGTGATCCTGCCGTTCTGGACCTCGTTCCTGATCCGCGTCTACGCCTGGATCGGCATCCTCAAGAACGAGGGCCTGCTCAACGGCTTTCTGATGTGGCTCGGGCTGATCGATCATCCGCTGCCGCTGCTGCATTCCGCCTTCGCCGTCCAGGTCGGCATCGTGTATTCGTACCTGCCGTTCATGATCCTACCGATCTTCGCCGCGCTCGACCGCATGGATCCGACGCTCAGCGAGGCGGCACAAGACCTCGGCTGCCGGCCGTTCGAGGTGATCCTCAAGGTGACGATCCCGCTGTCGTTGCCGGGGGTGATCGCCGGCTGCCTGCTGGTCTTCATCCCGGCCGCCGGCGAGTTCGTGATCCCCGACCTGCTCGGCGGCTCCAACGTGCTGATGATCGGCAGCATCCTGTGGAACGAGTTCTTCCTCAACCGCGACTGGCCGGTCGCCTCGGCGGTGGCGGTGATGATGCTGATCCTGCTGGTGGTGCCGCTGATGTTGTTCCAGCGCTGGCAGGAGCGCCAGGAGGACCGCAAGGCATGAGCGCCCGCCGCCGCCCGTGGGGGATCGTCACCGTGCTCGCCTTCGGCTACGCCTTCCTGTACGTGCCGATCGCGCTGCTGATCATCTATTCGTTCAACGAATCGAAGCTGGTCACCGTGTGGTCGGGGTTCTCGGTCAAGTGGTACGGCGAGCTTGCCCGCAACGAGCAGCTCCTGACCGCGGCCTGGCTCAGCCTGCGGATCGCCTTCGCCTCGGCCTGCGGGGCCACCGTGCTGGGGACCATGGCAGCCTACGTGCTCGACCGCTTCGGGCGCTTCCGCGGCCGCACCCTGATGACCGGCATGATCGCCGCGCCGCTGGTGATGCCGGAGGTGATCACCGGGCTTGCCATGCTTTTGCTGTTCGTCGCCATGGAGCAGCTGACCGGCTGGCCCGAGGGACGCGGCTCGACCACGATCGGCATCGCCCACACCACCTTCGCCACCGCCTACGTGGCGATTGTCGTCCGCGCCCGCCTGAAGCAGATCGACCGCTCGCTGGAGGAGGCGGCGCTCGACCTCGGCGCCAAGCCCTGGCGGGTCTTCTTCGCCATCACCCTGCCGATCATCGGCCCCTCGCTGGCGGCGGGGTGGCTGCTCAGCTTCACCCTCTCGCTGGACGACCTGGTGATCGCCAGCTTCGTGTCGGGGCCCGGCTCGTCGACCCTGCCGATGGTCATCTTCTCCAGCGTGCGGCTGGGGGTCAGCCCGCAGATCAACGCGCTCGCCACCGTGTTCGTGGTGACGGTGGCGGTGATCGTCTTCACCGCCGGCCGCCTGCTCACCCGCCGCGATCGCCCGCGCCCGGCCAGCCGGGCCTGAGGCCGGCACTTGGATGCGGGCCGCATCGGTGCTAGCGTGAGCCGTCGTCCTTGGAATGGGAGCGGCCGCGTGGACCTGAAGCAAGCCCTGTTGCACCATGCCCAATGGCGGGAGGGGAATCCCGACGGCCAGCGCGCCGACCTGTCGCGCCAGGACCTGCGCGGCGCCAAGCTGCGCGGCGTCGATCTGCACGACGCCTCGCTGCGCGACGCCGACCTTGCAGACGCCGATCTCCAGGGTGCCGACCTGGCGCGTGCGAACCTGCGCGGCGCGATCCTGCGCAACGCCAACCTGCGGCTGGCCGACCTGTCGGAGGCGGATTTGAGCGACGCCGACCTCCGCGGCGCCGATCTCCGCGGCGCCAAGCTTGCCGGCACCGACTTCTGGCGCTGCAACTTTCAAGGCAGCGTCATCCCGGCCGACGTGCTGCACAAGGCGTTGCGCTGCCGCGAGCTGTGACGGCCGAGCGGGAGCGCTTCAGAAAACAACCCCCTCCGCCGGAGCGGAGGGGGTGTCGTCGTCTTGACCCGAACCGGAAGACCTACCGGTTCTGACGGTTGTTGATCAGGTCCTCGACCACGGTCGGGTCGGCCAGGGTCGAGGTGTCGCCGAGGCTGCCGAAGTCGTTCTCGGCGATCTTGCGCAGGATGCGGCGCATGATCTTACCGGAACGGGTCTTGGGCAGGCCGGGCGCCCATTGGATGAGGTCGGGGCTGGCGATCGGCCCGATCTCGTTGCGCACCCACTTGACCAGCTCCTTGCGCAACTCCTCGGTCGGCATTTCGCCGGCGTTCAGGGTCACGTAGGCGTAAATGCCCTGGCCCTTGATCTCGTGCGGATAGCCGACCACCGCGGCCTCCGCCACCTTGGGATGGGCGACCAGCGCGCTCTCGACCTCGGCGGTGCCCATGCGGTGGCCGGAGACGTTGATGACGTCGTCGACCCGCCCGGTGATCCAGTAGTAACCGTCCTCGTCGCGCCGGCAGCCGTCGCCGGTGAAGTAGCGGCCGCGGTAGGTGGCGAAGTAGGTCTGCACGAAGCGGTCGTGGTCGCCGTAGACCGTCCGCATCATGCCCGGCCAGGATTCGGCGATGCACAGGTTGCCCTGGCCGGCGCCTTCGATCAGGTTGCCCTCCGAATCGAGGATCTGCGGCACCACCCCGAAGAATGGGCGGGTCGCCGAGCCCGGCTTCAGCGTCGTCGCCCCCGGCAGCGGGGTGATGAGGATGCCGCCCGTCTCGGTCTGCCACCAGGTGTCGACGATCGGGCAGCGGCCGTCGCCGACCACGGTGTGGTACCACATCCACGCCTCGGGGTTGATCGGCTCGCCCACCGAGCCGAGCAGGCGCAGCGACTTGCGGCTGGTCTTCTTGACCGGCTCCTCGCCCTCGCGCATCAGGGCGCGGATGGCGGTCGGCGCGGTGTAGAAGATGTTGACCTTGTGCTTGTCGATCACCTGCCAGAAGCGCGACGAATCGGGGTAGGTCGGCACGCCCTCGAACATCAGCGAGATGGCGCCGTTGGCGAGCGGCCCATAGACGATGTAGCTGTGGCCGGTGACCCAACCGACGTCGGCGGTGCACCAGTACACCTCGCCGTCGTGGTAGTCGAAGACGTACTGGTGGGTCATCGACACGTAGACCATGTAGCCGCCGGTGGTGTGCAGCACCCCCTTCGGCTTGCCGGTGGAGCCCGAGGTGTAGAGGATGAACAGCGGGTCCTCGGCGTTCATCTCGACCGGCTCGCACGAGGCCGGGGCGGCGTCACAAATCTCGTGGTACCAGACGTCGCGGCCGGCATGCATGTCGATCGCGCCCCCGGTGTGTCGGACGACCACGCAGGTCTTGATCGTCGGACAGCTCTCCAGCGCCCGGTCGGCATTCTTCTTGAGCGGCACCTTGCGGCCGCCGCGCAGGCCCTCGTCGGAAGTGATCAGGCAGACCGACTTGCCGTCCTGGATGCGGCCCGCCAGCGAATCGGGCGAGAAGCCGCCGAACACGACGGAGTGGACGGCGCCGATGCGGGCGCACGCCAGCATCGCCACCGCTGCCTCGGGAATCATCGGCAGGTAGATGGTGACCACGTCGCCCTTCTTGATGCCCTTGGCCTTCAGGGCATTGGCGAAGCGGCAGACCTGCTCGTGCAGCGCCCGGTAGGTGATGTGCTTGCTCTGGGCCGGGTCGTCGCCCTCCCAGATGATCGCCGTCTGGTCGCCGCGCTTGGCAAGGTGGCGGTCCAGGCAGTTCGCTGAAGCGTTCAGCGTTCCGTCGTGGAACCACTTGATGGAAACCTTGGGGTACTCGAACGACGTGTCCTTGACCTTGGTGTAAGGCTTGATCCACGCGATGCGCTTGCCGTGCTCCCCCCAGAATCCTTCAGGGTCCTCGACCGACGTCTTGTACATGGCCAAGTATGTGGCATCGTCGCACCAGGACGATTTCGCCAGGCCGGCAGGGACGGGAAAGACTTGATCTTCCGACATTTTAACGCCTCTTCCTGTTATTGGTTCGCGTTTGCCGCAACCATCAGCGTGAAGCACCTGCGGCCGATGGCCCCGGAGCCGACGCTTTTATGAAGCAAAAGGTAGCCTGAAACCGTACGTGGAAACAAGAGGCGGTCCGACAAAAGAAAGTGTCGGAAGGCCTGCTTCTCCGGGATCAACCAAGGCCGTTCGGAACGGTCCGGTATTCCTCGCGGACGCGCGGGTCCAGCGGCTGCCCCTTCGCCTCCTCGACGATCTTGAACACGGGTTCCGCGTGGTCGAAGCCGCGGGCCAGCTCGCGCCACAGGTCGCGGCCCAGCTCCCGCAGCTCGGGATAGGCGAGCGCGCGCAGGGTGTGCAGCAGGATCGACGCCCCGACGGCGTCGTTGTTCTGGTCGCGCCGCTGGAACTGGACGTTCAGGGCCGACAGCCGGAACTGCGCCTTGGCCTTGGGGTCGAGCTGGTTGACGCGGTCGACGTCGAACAGGCCGCGCGGCAGCAGGTTCATGTTCTCGAGATTGATGCGGATGATGGTGGTGACCGCGACCAGGGGCCCGACGTCGCGATCCTCGACCCCCTCGATGTGGTTGAGCAGCCGGGTGATTTCGAGCCGGCTCTGGCTGATGCCCGACTTCTTGATGCGGTTACGGAACCAGGTGCCGAGCACGCGCCCCTCCCTTCTACTCACCGGCCATCTTGCGTATCAGGTTCCAGGCGTCCTCGTCCACCGGCTGCACCGACAGCCGCGCCTGGCGCACCAGGGCGAGGTTCGAAAGCCGCTCCTCCGCCTTGATCGCGGCCAGGGTGACCGGCTTCGGCAACGGCAGCACCGCCTTGAAGTCGACCATCCCGAAGCGGCCCGAGGGGTCGGTCGGGTCGGGGTAGTAGGTGCGAGTCACCTCGACGATGCCGACCACCGCCTTCTCGTCACCGGAGTGGTAGAAGAACGCCTGGTCGCCGATCTGCATCGCCTTGAGGTGGCTTGCCGCCTGGAAGTTGCGCACCCCGTTCCACGGCTCAACCCCGGCCTTGACGTGGTCGTCCCACGACCAGGTCTCGGGCTCGGACTTGACCAACCAGTACGCCATCTCATCCTCCCTTGCCGGCTACGGGCGCAAGCGGGCCTTCGGGGCGGAATGGCCGCGCCAGCAGCCCCTCGATCGCTTCGTCGATATGGGCGCCGCCGGAGAGCACTGCAGCGACCGCGGCCGAGATCGGCATCTCGACGCCGAGCCGCGCCGCCAGCCCCGTCACCGCGCCGGCGGTGGCAACCCCCTCGGCCACCGAGCGCCGCCCGGCCAGGATGTCCTCCAGCCGCTCGCCGCGGCCCAGAGCCACCCCCAGCGAGTAGTTGCGCGACTGCGGCGAGGCGCAGGTGAGGATCAGGTCGCCGGCGCCGGACAGGCCCATCAGCGTCGCCGCCTCGCCGCCCTTGGCGACGCCGAGGCGGATGATCTCGGCCAGGCCGCGGGTGATCATGGCGGCGCGTGCGTTCTCGCCGAGCCCCCGCCCCTCGCCGATGCCGCAGCCGATCGCCAGCACGTTCTTCACCGCCCCGCCGACCTGGGCCCCGACCACGTCCGCCGAGCGGTAGAGCCGAAACCGCGGGCTCGCCAGCGCCGTCACCAGCGCCTCGCCCAGCCCGGCCTCGGCGCAGGCCAGCGTCAGCGCCGCCGGCTTGCCTTGCGCCACCTCGATCGCGAACGACGGTCCCGACAGGACGGCGATCGGCGCCTGTGGCAGCACGTCCGCCAGCACCTCGCTCATCAGGAGCCCGGTCGCCAGCTCGATCCCCTTGGCGCACACCACTGCCGGCACCCCGGCCTTCCAGGCGTCGCGCGTCTCGGCGCACACCGCCCGCAGGTGTTGCGCCGGCACCGCCAGCACCACGGCATCGGTGTCCACCGCCTCGGCAAGGTTCCCGGTCGCCGCAATGGCCGGATCGAGAGGGACCCCCGGCAGGTAGGCCTCGTTGACGTGGCGGCCGTTGACGGCGGAGACCGTCTCCGCCTCCCGCACCCACAGCACGACGTCCCGTCCCGCCCGCCGCGCCGCCAACGCCAGCGTCGTCCCCCAGGCCCCCCCGCCGATGACGGCAATCCTTCTCATCGCGCCGTTATGCCTGTGCAGGGGATCGGCAGCAAGGGGAGCACGGTACCGTTGACAAAACAGCATTGACAGAGGAGGACATGCGAAGGCTCTACCCTGAGAACCGGAACCCCCACAATGATGAAGCTGATGCCTTTCGGCATGCTCTGTGGAGTTATCGGGCAGCAAAGGCGTTTGGCGTAGATGCCGCGAAATGGCTGGGGGACTCGCACGAGCGAGAAGAACCGAACGAGATGGACGAGCGGCTCATGGACCTGTTCAACAACCATGTCGGACGTCAACTCGCGATCGATCCTCGGAACGCGGCTCGGAGTGATATCGAGGTGATCCAGGAAGCGATGCGAAACGGCGACCTGCAACTTGAGCCGTTCCGGATTCGGAAGCCCGCTCACGACCCGTTTGACAGACCCGTCAAAGACTACTAAAATTACGTATTCTCTATACTATACTACTTGAGGTTGCTACCAATGGCGCGCATCGGCTTGATGCTCTTCGTGCTTTTTGTAGCAATCTTGGTTGTCGTCGGCCGGCCATGTCGGACCAATCAGGTCAAGCTGTCGTTCTCGGGCGGACCTCCAGACACCGAGGTGACGGTTCATTTCGCCACTTCCAGGAACAGCATCCTACTATGGGAGGGGATGTCCGACCGCGACAGATCCATTCCGTTCATCAGGCGCTTTAACGAAGGTTCCTACCAGGTGGAAAGGCGCTGGAAAGATGGCCGCATCGAGAGGGAAAGGTTGGGATACGTCTCATTCGGCGATCTCGATGACGAGATCGTTTTCACAAACGACAGAATCTCCTGTATCCAGAGGAACGTAGGCCCCTTCCGGCTAAGTTATGAGTACGCGAGTTGCGCGGACAACGCGGTCCTCAACATACTTCTTCGGGGTATCGAAAACCTGGGACTTTGGCATTCCGCAGATAGGCTCTGATATCCGTCAAGAGAAATCGAGGCCGCCGATGGCAGTGCGCGGTCGGGTTGGCACTTTGTTTGCTGACCGTCTACTACGGGAACACTTACGACATGCCGTGACCTTCCTGAACACGCTCCGCCGTTGGCGTGCCGGCCGTCCTCTCCGCCTGACCTCAAACGGTGGCAAGGCTGGGTCCCCCGATTGAAAACCCTGCAGCCCTTCGTCATGATCCCGCGAAACGGGATTTGACAGGATCATGACGACACCCTCCCTCGCGCCGGCAGTACCGGCCCCGGCCTCCGGCGCCCTCAAGGGGATCGCCCTGATGGTCCTGGCGATGCTGATCATTCCGATCAACGACGGCATCGCCAAGGGCCTGACCGCGCACTACCCGGTAGCCGAGATCGTGTGGGCCCGCTACACCTTCCATTTCCTGCTGCTCCTGCCGCTGATCCTCCACCGCCATGGGATCGCGGCGCTGCGACCCAAGCAGGGGCGCTGGCACCTGCTGCGCGGCGCGTTCACCGTCACCTGCACGTTCTTCTTCTACGCGGGGCTGTCGCACATGCCGATGGCCGACACCTTGGCGCTGACCTTCGCCTATCCGCTGATCGTCACCGCGCTGTCGCCGCTGGTGCTGGGCGAGACGGTGGGCTGGCGCCGCTGGTGCGCGGTGCTGGCCGGCATGGTCGGCACCGTCATCATCGTGCGGCCGGGGACCGACGTCTTCCAGTGGTGGTCCTTGTTCGGGCTCGGGGCGGCGCTCTGCAACGCGCTCTACTGGGTGGTGACGCGGCGAATCTCCGGCAGCGCCCCGCCCCTGGTGGCGGCCGCCTATGCCGCGGTGTTCGGCACCATCGCGATGCCGATCGTCATGCCCGGGGGCTGGATCCTTCCGACCCTGGCCGACACCGCCCTGATGGCGGCGCTGGGGCTGATCGCCGCTGCCTTCCACCTGCTTGTGGTGAGGGCGCTCGACTTCGCCCGCGCCTCGGTGCTGGCGCCGTTCGCCTACGCCGAGATGATCAACGCGACGACGATCGGCTTCTTCGTGTTCGGCGACTTCCCCGACCGCTGGACCTGGACCGGCATCGCCGTCGTCATCGCCGCCGGCATCTACATCTCGCTGCGAGAGCGGCGGGCGGCGGCATAGCAACCCCGATCGCCGACGTGCGAATCGACCCTAGTCGCGCCGCGCTTTCCCGCTGCCGCCTGAGGGCTGCGCGCCGCCATCGACGCCTTCGGATCCCTGCTTCTGAAGGATAGAAATCCGGCGGACCACCTCGTCGGGAACGTCGCCCAGCCACTCCGCCAGCTCGTCGAGCGTGAAGATCGAGTCGAAGTACTTCGCGCGACGCTGGATCGCGACCCGCTCGTCAAAGAACTCGGCGGACTCGGCCGGCAGCTTTTTCGATGCCATGAATTCCAGGTAACCCCGGTTGAGCTCTTCGCCCGTCAGGTCGAGGGCAAGGCAGCTCGCCAGGCGCAGCTTGCGCCGATCCTTCGCGCGCGAGACGACCTCATAGCAGCGCGAGATCGCTTCCTCGATGCCGATTGCGCCGTGGTCCCGGAAGATCCGCCAGAAATAGTCGGCGATCTCGTCCACCCTGGTTTCGGTGATCCTGATCGTGCGGAACGGCGCGGCGTCCGCCGCGACCCGGTCCCTGGCCCGCAGGTTGTGGACCCGGATGACGACGCCCGGCGGCCCGTTGCCGACCAGAGACCAGAACAGCCCGGCTTCCTGTGCGGCGAACGCGGCGAGGATGTTGTAGCCGCGGCGATGCTCGATCTTCCGCTGGTCGACAAAGTACGTGGCAGGCTCCGGCACCGGCCGGCCCTGGTTGGCCATCTTCTTCACGAACATGTCGTAGAGGACCTCTCCGGCCCGGTCGAGCAGGAAGCATTCGACCGCGACCATCTTCTTCTGGTCCTTTGGGGCTTCGTCCTCCCTCACGTAGCAGGCGTTGATGGCGGCCTCCATGCCCGCGGCGCCGTCATCCTCGTAGGCCTGGTGAAGGATCTTGGCCAGATGATCCAACCGCTTGCTGCCGATCGCGCTGGTGTTCTCGATCAGGGGCATCTGATCCCTGGGACCGAGCGCCCCCGCAGGCGCGACCGGCAGGACCGACCACAGACAGCAGGCCAGCGCCACTCTCCGGAGCGTTATCGTCCGGTATTGCATCCTCTCCTCCCACCCCAAAGCCCGCCTGCAATGATGGCACGCGTGATCTCGCCATGCAATCATGATGAGACTTCAGCGTTGCTTTTGACCACCTTTGGTGGTCCATGGCGAAGTCAGGCCTTCGCGCCCGCGTAGCCGACCGGCGGCGCGTCGGGGTCGAGGGGCCAGCGCGGGCGGGGGCGGAAGTCGAGGGAGTCGCGGCGCCCCAGCCGCAGGTGCTCGAGACCCGCCCAGGCGATCATGGCGCCATTGTCGGTGCACAGCGCGATCGGCGGCGCCACCAGCTTGAGCCCGTTTTCCGCAGCCGCGGCGTCGAGGCGGGTGCGCAGGTAGCGGTTGGCGGCGACGCCCCCCGCCACCACCAGGGTCGACCCTTCGGGGTGGGCGGCGCGGAACAGGGCGGCGGCGCGCGCCACCCGGTCGGCCAGGACGTCGCCCGCCGCCGCCTGGAACGAGGCGCAAAGGTCGGCCGCATCCTGCGGGGTCGCGCGACCGCCGGGCAGCCTTTCGACCGCCTGGCGCACCGCGGTCTTCAGCCCGGAGAACGAGAAGTGGCAGTCGTCGCGGCCCTTCATCGGGCGCGGCAGCGCGAAGTGCTGCGGATCCCCTTGCAGGGCCGCCTGCTCGACCGCCGGGCCGCCGGGAAAGCCGAGGCCCAGGATCTTGGCCGACTTGTCGAAGGCCTCGCCCAGCGCGTCGTCGATGGTGGTGCCGAGGCGGGTGAACCTGCCCACCCCCTCGGCGATCAGGAGCTGGCAATGGCCGCCCGAGACCAGCAGCAGCAGATACGGGAAGGCGACGTCGTCGGTGAGCCGCGCCGTCAGCGCGTGCCCCTCGAGGTGGTTGACGGCGACGAACGGCAGCCCGTGGACCAGCGCGAACGCCTTGGCCGTCATCACGCCCACCAGCACCCCGCCGATCAGGCCGGGCCCGCCCGTTACCGCAATGCCGTCGAGGTCGGCGAACCCGACGCCCGCCCGGCGCAGCGCCTCGGCCGCCACCGCATCGACCGCCTCGAGGTGCGAGCGGGCGGCGATTTCCGGCACCACTCCCCCGTAAGGGCGGTGGTCGTCGAGCTGCGACAGCACCACGTTGGCGAGGAGACGGCGGTCGTCCGCCACCACGGCGGCCGCCGTCTCGTCGCAACTCGTCTCGATGCCGAACACGATCATGTCGAAATCGCCTTGCCGAAACCGGCCCGGACTTTACTCTGGCAAGCGCGACGGAACCAGAGCCGGATCAGGATGATGGCCCTTCCTCTCGTGCGGATCGGAACCCGGGGCAGTCCCCTCGCCCTCTGGCAGGCCAACGAGGCACGAACCCGGCTCGCAGCGGCCTGGCCCGAGCTGGCCGCCGACGGCGCGGTCGAGATCGTCGCCATCCGCACCACCGCCGACCGCATCACCGACCGTCCGCTGGCCGACATCGGCGGCAAGGGCCTGTTCACCCGGGAGATCGACGAGGCCCTGCTCGATGGCCGGGTCGACATCGCCGTCCATTCGCTCAAGGACGTCCCCACTTGGCTGCCGGCCGGCATCGCCCTGCCGTGCGTCCTCGAACGCGAGGAACCGTGGGACGCCCTGATCACCCGCGGCGCGACCGGCAGCCTCGCCGAACTGCCCGCGGGGGCGGTCGTCGGCACCGCCTCGCTGCGGCGCCAGGCCCAGATCCTGCACCGCCGCCCCGACCTCAAGGTGGTGACGTTCCGCGGCAACGTGCAGTCGCGTCTCGCCAAGCTCGCCCGCGGCGAGGCGGACGCCACCATCCTGGCGCTGGCCGGGCTGCGGCGCCTCGGGCTGGAGAACGTCGCCACGGCGGTGCTTGCGCCGTCCGAGATGCTGCCGGCGGTCGCCCAGGGCGCGATCGGCATCACCTGCCGCAAGAACGACGAGCGGATGGGCGTCCTGCTCGCCGCCATCGACCACGCGCTCTCTCACGCCAGGGTGACGGCTGAACGCTCTTTCCTTGCCGTGCTCGACGGCTCGTGCCGAACGCCGATCGGGGCGCTGGCCGAGATCGAGGGGGAGACGCTCGCCTTCCGCGGCCTCGCCGCCCGAGCCGATGGCGCCGACCTCGTCACCGTCGAGCGCCGCGGGCAGGTTTCGCAGGCGGCGGCTCTCGGCAGCGACGCCGGCCACGACCTGCGCTCCCGCGCCGCTCCGGGCGTGCTGCCGGGGGGTTCCCCGTGACCGCCCACCGCGATCCCCCTCACCCCGACCCTCTCCCCCGCTTTGCGGGGGCGAGGGAGAAGACCCCTGCGCCCCCTCGCCCCGCCGGGCGGGGAGAGGGACGGGGTGAGGGGCCGGCGCGAGCGCGCCTCCTGAGACGCGACGGAACCGGCGCCGAACGCATCCTCTGGCGGGCCTTGCGCGACCGTCAACTCGAACAGGCCAAGTTTCGCCGCCAGCACGAGATCGCCGGCTTCGTCGTCGATTTCGCCTGCCCGGCGTACGGCCTGATCATCGAGGTTGATGGCGGCCAGCATGCCCGGAACGCCGCCCGCGACGCTGCCCGGACAGCGCGGTTGCAGGACGCCGGCTACCGGGTCATCCGGTTCTGGAACAACGACGTGCTGGGCAACCTGGAAGGTGTCCTGGATACGATCCTCGCTGCCCTGCAGACACCCCCTCATCCCGACCCTCTCCCCCGCTTTACGGGGGCGAGGGAGAAGACCCCTGCGCCCCCTCGCCCCGCCGGGCGGGGAGAGGGACGGGGTGAGGGGCCGGTTCGGCCGCGGGTGCTGGTGACGCGTCCCGGCGAGGACGCGGCGCCGCTGGCGGCGGTGTTGGCGGCGCGCGGCATCGAGGCGGTGCTGGCGCCGATGCTGGAGATCGTCTTCCGCGACGGACCGGAGCCGGAGCTGGCAGGGGTGCAGGCGCTGGTCGTCACCAGCGCCAACGGGGTACGGGCGTTCGCTCGCGTCTGCGCACGGCGCGACCTGCCGGTGCTGGCGGTAGGCGATGCCTCGGCACGCGAGGCCCGCGCCGCCGGATTCGCCGACGTCGCCTCGGCGGCCGGCGACGTCGACGACCTCGCCCGGCTCGTCAAGCGCACCTGCGCGCCGGGAGAAGGCACGCTGCTCCACATCGCCGGCAGCGCGGTGGCGGGCGACCTTGCCGGGCTGCTCGCCCACGACGGCTTCACCTGCCGGCGCGCCGTCCTCTACGACGCCCGCCCGCGCGATTCGCTGCCGGAGGCGGCCCGGACCGCCCTGGCCGGGGGCACGGCGGACGCTGCCGCCTTCTTCTCGCCGCGCACGGCGTCGGCGTTCGTCGCCGCGGCGCGCAAGGCGGACCTGGCCGCAGCCTGCGCGACGCTGCACGCCCTGTGCCTGAGCGACGCGGTCGCCGCCCGGCTGGACGGGACCAGGTGGCGCGCCGTCCACGTCGCGGCCGTCCCCGAGCAGGAGGCGCTGGTCGATCTCGCCGTCCGTGTCCTGCTCGGCGACCCGGCGCCGCAATAGGGGCTCCACCTCCCGTCTGTTTCCTTGCTATTGTCAGGGGCATACCGCATTTGTTGGAGGCCTGCCTCGGGGCCGTAGACGAGCCGACGAAGGAGACCGCGATGGCGGAAGAGCCGAAGAAACCCGAAGACGAAACGCCACCCGCCGAGACCGCCGCCGAGTCGCCTCCGCCTGCCGACGGCGATGAACCGCCCCCGGACGAGGAGCCGCCCCGCGTCGAGGCGGAACCGACAGAACCCCGCTCCAGCGGCGGCTGGGGCCGTGCCTTCGTGGCCGCCGCCTTGGTCGTCGTCCTGGTGCTGGGCGGCGCGGCCGTCGCCGGCTACCTGACCTATCCCACCTGGGCGCCGAAGCTGCTGGCCGCCGTGAACCAGGGCTTGCGGAGCAGCCCGGACACCGCCCCGGTGTTCGCCGCCCCCAAGGCGGTTGCCGAGTTGCGAGAGACGGTGACCCGGCTGCACGGCGAACTGGGCAAGAAGGACCAGGAGATCGCATCTCTGCGCGAGCGCGTTCAGGCGCTCGACGGCGCGGTGACCCAGCTGCGCCAGACCCCGCCTGCGGCCGAGCGTCCGGTCAGTGCCGAGCCTGCCCTGGTCGAGGAGTTGAACCGCCGCATCGGGCGCATCGAGGCGACGCTCGACGCCGACCGCGCGGCAAGCCGCGAGGCGATCGCCCGGGTCAACCAGGAGCTGGCTCGCATCGGCGGCGGGCTGCAGTCGGCGAACGCCGCCGTCAAGGACCTGGAGGCCGCGATGCAGCGGCGCAAGGACGCCGACGCCCAGTCGCGCCTGCTGGTGATCGCGCTGTCGCAGCTCTCGGCTGCCCTGGCGGGATCGGAGCCGTTCGAGCCGCTGCTCACCTCGCTGCGCGCGGTTGGTGGCCAGGACGGCCCGCTGGCCGAGGCGACCGAGGCCCTGCGCCCCTACGCCGGCAAGGGAATCCCAAGCCGGGCCCAGCTTCGCGACCGTTTCGACACGGTGGCCCGGGACGCCGTGCAGGCGCAGTCGGCGCCGCAGGGCGAGGGCTGGATCGACCGCACGCTGGCGCGGCTGTCGAACCTGGTTTCGGTGCGCACCGTCGGCGAAGGCGCCGAGCCGCGCAATCCCGCCGACGCCGCGGTGGCGAATGCCGAACGCAGCCTGGGCGACGGGAACCTCGGCGCCGCGGTCGAGGCGCTTTCCACCCTTCAGGGAGCGCCTGCGAAGGCGGTCGAAGGCTGGCTCGCCGACGCCCGGGCGCGGCTCGCGGCCGAGCGGGCGGTCGCCGCGCTCAACGAGCGGGCCAAGACGGCGCTCGCCGAGGCCGGAGGCTGACGGATGACCCGGGCTCTCGGTTGGATTGCACTTCTCGCGGCCCTGATCGGCGCCGCCGTCTGGCTGGCCGAGCATCCCGGCCAGGTGGCGCTGCAATGGTTCGGCTACCGTATCGAGACCTCGCTGGCACTGGTGCTGCTGGCCCTGGTCATCGTGGTGTGGCTGCTGGTAGGGCTGTTCCGCTTCCTGTTCGGGCTGGCGCGGGCGCCGCGCCGGCTGCGCCACCTTCGGGTCGAACGGCGGCGGCGCTCCGGCTACATGGCGCTGACCCGCGGCATGGTCGCGGTGGCCGCCGGCGACGTCGAGGAAGCCACCCATCAGGCGCGGCGCGCCGACGCCCTGCTCGACGACCCGCCGATCACCATGCTGCTGTCCGCCCAGGCCTCGCAGCTCGCCGGCGACGAGACGGCGGCGGAGAAGTTCTTCCGTGCCATGATCGAGCGCAAGGAGACCGAGTTCCTCGGCATCCGCGGGCTGCTGACCCAGGCGATCAGGCGCGGCGACGCCGAGCAGGCGATGCAGCTTGCGGCTCGGGCCCAGCGCATCGAACCCGGCAGCGAATGGGTCGCGGAAAGCCTGTTCGACATGCAGATTCGCAACCGGCAATGGGCCGAGACCGAAGCAACCCTCAACCGCGCCATGCGCAGGAACGCGATGCCTGCCGACAAGGGACGGCGTCGGCTTGCGGTGCTGCTGCACCAGCGGGCGCTCGAGGACGAGGCGGCGGGGAACCGAGCCCAGGCATTGAAGCGGGCGGGCAAGGCGGTGGGTCTGCAACAGGGATTCCTGCCGGCCATCATCCAGAAGGCCCGGCTGCAGGCGGTCGAGGGCAAACTTACCAAGGCGGCGGCAACGGTCCGCGAGGCGTGGGCGCGGCAGCCGCATCCGGCCCTCCTCGACGTCTGGTGGGCCGCCTCGCAGGCGACCGACGCGCTGGGCCGCGCCCGTGCCGCCGAGACCCTGGTCGGGGTCAATCCCGAGCATCCGGAATCGCACATCGCCGCCGCCGAGGCGGCGCTCGAGGCGCAGCTCTGGGGCGAGGCACGGCGGCACCTCGAACCGCTGGCGGCGAACCGGCCGGACGCCCGGGTCTGCCGCATGATGGCAGCGCTCGAGGAGTCGCAGCGGGGCGATCTCAAGGCCGCCCACGACTGGCTGCTGCGGGCCAGCCTGGCGGAGCCGGATCCGGCCTGGGTGTGCGACGAGTGCGGCCACGCCAGCGCGGTGTGGAGCGCCCTTTGCCCCCACTGCGACAGCTTCGACAGCCTGCGCTGGCGGGCACCGCCGCGCGTCCAGCGGCTGGATGGGGGCGAGCCGGTGCCCGCCATCTTCCATGCCGTGCCCGAGGTGAAGGAGCGGTCCGACGTCGCAACCTGACGGAACCGGTGCCACCGTCGTCGTCGCCGACCACGACGCCTGCGCGTGGGAGGATGCTTGCGCGCCGTTCCTCGACCGCAGCCTGATCCAGAGCTGGGCCTACGGCGAGGCCAAGGCGGCGATGGCGCCGTGGCGGATCGAGCGCGGCCGGGTGCTGAGCGAGGGCCTGACGGTTGCCGTGTTCCAGGCGTTCATCCGCGGGCTGCCGGGAGGAATCCCGGGCGGGCTGGTGTGGATCAACCGGGCGCCCCTGTGGCGGACTGCCCCTGCCACGCCCCCCTCCGCACTGGAGGCCGCGCTGGCTGCACTGCGCCGCCATTACGTCGACGGCCGCCGCTTCTACCTGCGGGTGGCGCCGCCGGTGGCAGAGGCGGGATGCCGGCCGGCGTCCCCCGGCCTTGCCGTTACCGACATCCCCGGCTGGGCATCGGCCCGGCTCGACCTGGCGCCGCCGCTGGCGGCGCTGCGCGCCGGGCTGCGCCAGAAATGGCGCAACGGCCTCAACCGCGGCGAGCGCGAGGGGATGGAGATCCTCCGCGGCGGCGTCGCCTTCGAGGCTTTCGTCGCCGCCCACGAGACGTTCGTCGCCGAGGCCGGCTTCACGGCCACGGTGACCCCGGCCTTCCTGCGCACCCTGCGAGCGATGGGCGGACCGCTCGAAGCCCTGGTGGCGCGGCGTAAAGGCCGCGTCCTCGGTGGCGTCCTGATCGCCGACTACGGCGACACCGCCGAGTATCTGGCCGGCAACACGAGCGACGAGGGGCGCGCCCTCAACGCCGGGCAGGTGCTGCTGTGGCAGGCGGTCGCCGCCGCCAGGGAACGGGGTCGGGCATGGTTCGACCTCGGCGGCATGGACGAGGCGCTGACGCCGCCCGGGATCTATCGTTTCAAGGAGGGGCTGGGCGGCATCCCGTACCGTCTCGCCGCCGAGCTGGAAGCGGTGCCCTCGCGCGGTCTGGGCGCGCTGACCGGTCGCATCGTGCGCGCCCGCACCGCCCGCGCCCGCGGCCAAGGGGTGACGGCGTGAGCGGGCTGCGCGACCGCCTGGCCAGACCTGCGCTGCTGTTGCAGCGCGGCTGGCTGCGCCTGCGGCCGCTGCCTGTCGGCGCGTTCCGTGTCCTCATCTTCCACGACATCGCGGCCCACCAGCGTGACGCCTTCGCGCGCTTCGCCCGCTGGGCCGCCGAAGATCCGGGCGTCATCACGCCGCAGGATGCGGCGCGCCGCCTCGACGGCAGCTGGCTGGTGCCCGGCATCGAGGAAGGCCGGCAGCCGCTGCTGTTCACCTTCGATGACGGCTTCGTCTCCAATGCCGAGGTGGCGCGCGAGGTGCTGGAGCCGCTGGGCATCAAGGCGATCTTCTTCGTCTGCCCCGGCCTGGTCGATCTCGCGGGCGACGAGCAGCGGGAAGCCGTGCGCGCCAACGTCTTCCGCGGCCGGATCGCAGAGCTGCCGGATGCGCTGCGCCTGATGCGGTGGGACGAGATCCGCGGCCTCGCGGCGGCCGGCCACGCAATCGGCTCGCACGGGCTGACCCATCAGCGGCTGGTTCCCCTGCTCGCCGGTGAGATCGAAGCCGAGGTGACGCAGGCTGCCGACCGGCTGGAGACCGAGCTGGGCGCCCCGGCCCCGTGGTTCGCCTTCACCTTCGGCGACATCGGCAGCGTCTCGCACGAGGCGCTCGCCGTTGCGGCATCGCGCCACCGCTACTGCCGCAGCGGCGTGCGCGGCCTGATGCGGCCCGGCATCCACCGGCTGGCGGTGCGCGCCGACCACGTCGACCTCGACGCGACCGACGACTATCGCCGCTTCGCCGCCGAAGGCGGGCTCGACCTGCGCTATCGCGACGCCCGCCGGCGCCTCGACGCAATGGCTGCCGGGCTCTGAGTCACAGAACTCGCAGCGCCGCGCCGAGGATCTCCGGATCGAGGTCCTGATGCACCGGCAGCAGCACCAGCGTGCGGCGCAGCGCGACGGCGGCAGCGTGCGTCCGCTCGTCGGCCGTCACCTCGGGCGGCAGGTCCGGCCACGATTCGGCGGGGATGCCGCAGTCGCGCAGGCGGCGGAACACGTCCTGGGCGGCGGCATGCGAGGGGCAGCGCAGCACGAACCGGTACGGCACCCAATCGCCGCCGGCCAGGGGAACGCAGCCGAGCGGCCACGGGAACTCCGCCAGGAAACGGGCGTTGCGCCGGCGGGCTGCAGCGATGCCGTCGAGACCGTCCAGGCTACGCGCCAGCAGAGTCCGAGCCAGCGGCGCCGGGGCGGCGGCGGCCTGGACCTCCGCGGGCGGCGGATCGGCATCGAAGTCGCGTTGACCCCGCCGCGCCGCCAGGCGCCGTAGCAGCGGCTCCGGCAAGACCTTCTCGGCCAGCCGCCGCACCAGCCAAGGGGTTGCAGAAGGGAAGGCCGAAGGCAACGCGCGGCAGGTCGCGCACAAAGCCTCCCGCAGCGGCCCGGGGCGGACGGCGAGGATGCCGCCGTGCGGCAACGGCAGCAGCTTGTAGGGGCTGTAGAGGACGGCGCCGCCGCGGGCGCCGATTGCTCCCGACGGCCGCAGCGCGTGGGCGGCATCCTCGACCAGCAGGGCGCCGCTCGCCGCGGCGAAGGCCTCCGCTGGCGCGATCTCGGCTGGCCGCCCGAAGACATGGACGAGGACGAATGCGTCCGGTCGACCCTGCGCCGTCATCGCCTGGCAGGCCGTCCAATCCGGGGCAGCGTCGACGGTAACCGAATAGAAGCGCAGTACCGCGTCGGTCGTCCGCACCGGTCCCAGCGAGGCGTTGCAGAAATAACCGGGGAACCACAGCACAGGCGGACGGCCGAGGGAGACCTGCAACCCGCGGGCGATCGCCGCCAGCCCCCACGCCGCCCGCGACAGCAGGAACGTCTCTCCCCCCTCCGGCCGCCACGGCGCCAGCAGGTCCTGGCCGGAATCGCGGCCGGCGGCCAGCAGGTCGGTCGACAAGGGACGCGGGGCGACGCTGATGGGTGGCGGCATGGCCTGGCAAGAGCAGACGAAAGGGGGCCCCAGCATAGCCCGGCGACCGTCCGTTGGGGAGGCCGCTCCTTTCCGCGGTCGCCGAACCGCCCCCATTTCGCTATATGAAGGGCTGGCCCGTACGAGGAGCGACCATGGACAAGACCATTCGGGGGATCGGCATCAAGGCTCCCGAGACGGGCGGCGACCTGGACCGGCTGGACCGCGCACTGGACCTGCTGGAGCTGTTCGGCTGCACGTTCGCCGAGCTGCCGCTGTACGGCGAGGAGCTGATCGCCGGCGGCCGCATCCTGTGGCGCCGGGTCGAGGCCTACCGGGCACGTTGCGCGGCGCACGGCTTGCGCTACACCGTCCACGGACCGCAGTGCGGCAACTTCATGGACGAGGCGAACCGGGCGATGCACCTGGCGGTCGCCAACGCGATGATCGAGATCACCGCCGCGATCGGCGCCGACGTGCTGGTCCTGCACGCGGGTCGGGTCCCGACCGGCGACCCCAACGCGCTCGAGCGTCTGCTCGGGCTGGAACGCCAGGCCATGCGCACCCTCGGCGATGCCGCAGCGCCGCTTGGGGTCACGCTGGCGCTGGAGAACCTGTACTCGGAAGGCGATCTTGCCGCCGTCAACGTGGTCCGCCTCGCCCGCCAGGTGGCCGAGATCGCCCACGAGAACGTCGTCGGCGCGCTGGATTTCCAGCACGCCCGCATCCAGACCACGCTGGAAGGCACCGATTACGCGCAGAGCCTGGCCGCCTACGCGCCTTACGTCCGCCACCTCCACGTCCACGATTCCTTCGGAAGGCCGAAGACGGCCCGCAGCCATCACCCGTCCGAGGACGTCGCCTTCGGCCAGGGCGACCTCCACCTGCCGCTGGGCTGGGGCGATACTCCGTGGGAGACGGTGGCGCCGTTGCTGCGTCTCAGGCCCGGCACCACGCTGATCCTCGAGGTGGCGCAGCGCTACTGGGCCTCGGAGGGCCGCGAGATGCTGGCCCGCGCCCGCGAACTCGCCGGCATGCTGGAGGCGGCCGCCTTCTCCCAGCGTCGCGCCGGCACCGCGTAGCGAGCGTCTTGCCAACTGCGCTCCGGGGCGATAAGGTGCGCGCCCGGCGCCGCAGTAGCTCAGTCGGTAGAGCAGCGCATTCGTAATGCGCGGGTCGGGAGTTCGAGTCTCTCCTGCGGCACCACCGAATTCCCCTTATATCTCAAGGATCTAAGTAGGCGCCAGCGAGCTCGTTTCATGGCGTCTCCGGAAGATTCGCGGTCTGCGGAAAGCCGCAGAAATCCTTGGCTGTCCGGATCGGTCCGAGAAAGACTTCCACAAAATTTCCACAAAATGGCGTGCCTCGGTCAGGTCCGGTTCGGCTCGGTCACATCAGCGAATCTGCGCCTGCTGACGCGATCGCGTCGAGTATAGCGTTGCCTTCAGCAGGACCGTCGTTCCACAAAACGGAAAACCCCGGACAAGAGATCCGGGGTTTCACACCTCCTGGCGAGACTGAGACTAGCGTCGTCGCGGCTTGTCAGGTTCGTTGTCGTTGTCGAACTCCTTGGAAGCGGCGTTCTGCGCCGAGCGATAGCGGCTATGAAGCTCGTCCTCCGCGATCTTCAGCCTCCCGTTGGCAGGATCGGGGAAGAAGGGGAGTTTCCGCTCGACCGCGATGCGGCGCATCTGACGGGGCGAGAATTTGAGGTTGAGTTCGGCGAGAGTGGCGCGGGCTTCCTCGATCGTAAGGTACTTAGTCATCGTCTATTCCTGGTTCTCGTTTCGACCGGCTGCGCACCGACGGGTACGCAAGGAAGATTTTGGTTCGTCGAACGGGCTCGATCGCTGGCCAAAGGCTTTCTTGCGACAGTGGCGGAGATAGCGAGCTGATGGAACATCCTCGAAGGTCACACGACGGGCAACGGGGGGCAGCGTCACCGCAGAAAGCCGGGCAGGACGCCCAGCCTTCCGCGAAGAAGCCAAACATGGGTGGTGTCCTCGGCCCAGGCCGGTTATCGATGATCGTGGTGCCGGCTGTTTCGGGGGAAGTGCAGGTAAGCCGACATCGTCGAGGACGCCTGATGACCCAGGATGTCCCAAATTCCCAGATGCCGAGCGGTGAAGTGCCGCAAGTCCTGAAAGCGCAGGCTCCTGGCCAGGCCAGCCGAATCGCGGAGCCCGCAGAAAACCGCCAAGAAGGTTTGCGGCTGATATCGACGTCCCGCATCATCGGCAATGATGTATTGCGACGTTCTTGGCATCTCGCTCAAGATCTTGCGAAGCTCCAGCCTAACCGGGAGCGCACGCAGGGAAGCCTCAAGGCCGGTGATTTTGTCCTCGCTGATCTGCGACCACCGCTCTTCCAGAATCGTGTGCAAACGGCCCCCCGTAAGCATGGCGAGACAGGCGGCGACTGCCATGGCGGGCCTGCCCCGCTCGCATGCCGTCTGGAGTAACGCCTCGATATCGCTTGACCTCCACTGCGGGACGTCTGGCTTGATGGCGAGGGGGGCGTGTTCGGTCTCGAGAGTCTCTTTCATGTTCTCTTGTCCTGTGTGGTGATGACCTGCGGTGCATTGCCGCGAGAGAGATATTGGGTCGCCACAAACAGGCATATTTGACACGACGCCCCAGCCATGGGCGGCGGTCACCACAGGACGATCTTCGACCAGGAGAGATATATCGGCACTCAAAGGGATGTCCGCGTCCCGCGTGCGCGCCGGTCTCGCGACCATTCCATCCCACGCCCCGCGCGGAGGGCGACGCGACGCAGGGCGTAATCCGCGCGCAGATCGAGGGTTTCAACCCGCGCCCCCCGCGCGGGGGGCGACATGCTCGGCCACGTCGGCAAGCACCTTGCCGCGGTTTCAACCCGCGCCCCCCGCGCGGGGGGCGACGTCCAGATCCAGCAGTCGTCAACCTTGCCGACTTGTTTCAAC
>JAHDSF010000034.1 GCA_018432935.1 Rhodospirillales bacterium
ATCGCCGCCGCGCTGGAGGCCCGAGGCCTCCGGCCCCTGGCCCAGCACGTCGACGACATGGACACCGGCACTCTGATCGACATCTTCCGGGCCGAGGAGGAGGCCTGCCTGCTTGGCACCGACGCCGTACGCGACGGCGTCGACGTGCCCGGCCGCACCCTCCGCCTTCTGGTGTTCGACCGCGTCCCGTGGCCGCGGCCGGACATCCTGCACAAGGCGCGGCGGGCCGCCTTCGGGGCGCGCGCCTACGACGAGATGATCGTCCGCCTGCGGTTGAAGCAGGCGTACGGCCGGCTGGTGCGGCGGGCCGACGACCGCGGCGTGTTCGTGATGCTGGATTCCGCCCTGCCCACCCGCCTCACCACTGCCTTCCCGGAAGGTGTCGAGGTCCGGCGTGTCGGACTCGCCGAGGCGGTCGCCGCAACGCGGGCGTTCTTCGAGGCGGAATGACGCCGGACGCGGCGAAGCCCTACTGCTCGTAGGCGGTGAAGCGTCCGACCAGCCGGGTGAAGCGGGCCGGCGTCATGCCGCGCAGGGTGACCACCAGGCAAGCGTCCGCAGCGGCATCACGGAAGGTCATGTCGGTGCCGACCACCATCGCCACGTCGTCGTCGCTGCCCTCGTCATCATCGTCCATGGTGAACCGACTCTCGTGGGTGCACTCGGGGACCGTGGTATGGATCTCGGAACCGAAGTAGTTGCCGATCTCGCCGATGAAGGCGTTGAGGAAGATGTTGCCCATTTCGGTGAGGGCGTCGATCTCAAGCTCCGGCGACTGGCTGTCCGGAGCCACCGCCTCGATCACCGAGCGCACGATCTTCATCGCGGGCTCGCTGGGCAGGGCGAGCCGCGCCGCGCCGTTGAGCGCGCCCGAGAAGTTCTGCGCGATCACCCAGGCGCGCGAGCCGACCCTGGCCTGCACGCTCTCCTCAAGACCGCGCCGCTTGAGAAAGGTCATTTCCGGCACGTACACCGAGATCTCGTCATGCACGAGGGAGGCCAGCGAGCCGGCAGCCCGCTGGGCGGCCGATTCGAGGATCTCGACCACGACGCGCATCTGCGGTTCGTTCAGCTCATCCAAGTCGCGCCTCGGCTTCCGTCAGGAAGGACACCAGGGACAGGGGACGAATCGGCTTCGTGATGTAGGTGGCGCCGATCTCCTCGGCACGGACGCGCACCGCATTCTGAATGTTCGCGGTGACGACGGCCATCGCCGCTTCGGGATGGCGCTCGCGAAGGTCCTTGGCCAGATCGAGGCCGCTGCGACCGGGCAGCCCGACGTCGACAAACACGATCTGGCACGGCGTCTCCTCCGCCTTGCGGAGGGCCTGCTCGGCGTTCTCGGCTTCGACCACGTCCCACTTGGGGTAGAGGGCGCCGACCACCGCGCGGATCGTCAACCGCGCCAGCCTGCTGTCGTCGACCAGGAGCACCCGGACCGAACTGCTGTCGTCTTCGTTGCTCATGACCTGACCCCGACGCTACTGAACGCCGTCCCGGCGACGGGCGGCGGCACGGACGCACAATCACATTGATGTCATATTGTGCGGTTATGCCTCACGCCCAAGTATAGCCGTTTCCGATCACGGATTCTTGGCCCTTGATGATGCTTGACCGCCATGCGGCGAAGGGCGTTCAATCTGCCATCGCGAGTTGCGCGGAATCGGGAGGACGGGCTTGCCAGGACGGGAAAAGGACAAGGGGATGATCTCTCACCACGCGGCGCTGATCTACACCATGGTATTCGTGGCGGCAGCCGATACGGACATGACCGACGTCGAGCTGCGGACGATCGGCGACTGCGTGCGCGGCCTGCCCGTCTTCCGGGGTTTCGATATCGAGCAGCTGACCAAGGTCACCGCCGCCTGCGCCGAGCTTCTGGAGAAGGAGGACGGGGTCGAGGAGGCGTTCGAGCATGTCCGCCAAGCCCTGCCCCACAAGCTGCGCGAGACGGCCTACGCTGTCGCCTGCGACGTGGCCGCATCGGACGGCGTGGTCGGCCCGGTCGAGCAGCAGATTCTCGAAATGATCCGGCACCGGCTCGAGATCGATCGTCTCATCGCAGCGGGGATCGAGCGCGGATCGCGCGCCCGCTTCACGGTTCTCTGACCGGCGGGAGACGCTGACAGGACGATGCCAAGGCGGGGGCGCGAGGGGGAAGGGGCCCGGGACCAAGCCGGGCGGTTGAAGCGCCGGCTGTGGTTGCCGTTTGTCTGCCTCCTTGGCTTGATGGTCGTGGCGGCAGGCAGTCTCGCCGGCTTTGCCGCCATCCGGCTCAACGCCCAGGCGCTGGCCGCGGAAAGCCAAAAGATCCGCAACGGCCTGGACGGTCTGCGGGTCGAGGTTTCGCGTACCGTCCACGACTATGCCTACTGGAACGACATGGTCGAGAACATGGTCGAGGGACGCGACCTCGACTGGGGAGACGACAACGTCGCCTGGCTGAGCGAGGAGTTCGGCTTCCATTCGGCCTACGTGCTTGCCGCCGACGACAGCCAGATCTACGGCACCGTCGACCAGCGCCGCGATCCCCGTCACGTGCTCGAGCTGCTGGGCGAGCCGCTCCGCGCCCTGATCGCCGAGGCGCGGGCCAGCGACATGGCGAAGCCGCTTCCCACCTCGGGCTTCATTACCGCGAACGGCAGAGTGCTCCTGGTCGCGGTGAGCGCGATTTCGCGCGAGCGCCCCACCGGTGAGCTTCTTGTCGTTCACGATCGTCCGGTGCTGGTCGGCACCCACGTGGCGGACTCCCTGATCAAGCGCCTCGGGCAGGGGCTGCTGGTCGATGGACTGCAGGTCAGCCTCGGACCCGATCCGGCGCGGGCGAGCGTGCCATTGCCCGGCCCGGGCGGAGGCGCTCCCGCCGCCTGGCTGGTCTGGCGCCCGCAACGCCCGGCGGCCGAGATGCTGGCCGCGATCGCCCCGGTTGCCGCCGGCGTACTGCTGCTTTGCGCCGTTCTCGCTGGGCTCATCTTCCGCAACGTCACCCGGCTCGCCGACCAGGTGACCGGAAGCATGGAGCGGCTGGCGCAGACCAACGCCGAACTGGCGGCAAGCGAGCAGGCCGAGCGCACAGCCCGATTGCGGGCCGAGGAGGCGAGCCGGACCAAGAGCGTCTTTCTCGCCAACGCCAGCCGCGAGTTGCGTACGCCGCTCAACGCGGTGATCGGGGTGGCCGAGCTCGTGCTCATGCAGCGGCCGACGGACCCAGGCGAGCTGAACGTCCGGCTGGCAACCATCCGCGATAACGCGGTCGCCCTGCTGCGCACCATCAACGACCTGATCGACCTGTCGCGCGCCGAGGTAGGACGGCAGCGGGTTGAGCCGGAAGCGATTCCGGCTGCGCCCGCGCTCGAACGCATCCGCCGCCGCCTGTCCAGCGTGTCGGAGGCGCGGGATATCCAGATCGACATTGTCCATCACCATCCCGGTCAGGAGATCTGGGCCGATGCGCTGGCGTTCGACCGCGTCGCCTCCACCCTTTTGACCAACGCTCTGACGAGCAGCCCGACCGGTGGCCGGGTGATGGTCGAGGTTCGCAGGACCGACGATGACGGCGCCCGGATCATCGTGAGGGACTTCGGCGTCGGCATCCCGGCGGATCGCCTGCCCCACATCTTCCAGCCGTTCGGCGAGGGGTTCCAGCACGGCGAGGCCGGAACCGGTCTCGGGCTGGCGATCATCAAGGCGCTGATGGAGCTGCACGGCGGCACCGTCGAGGTCGACAGCGAGCTGCAGGCCGGGACCACCGTCATCGTGACCTTTCCGCCCCCGCCCGTCCCGAACCGCAGCATCGCCCAGCCGGCAGCGGCCTAGACCGGTTCCGCGGCTCTCGCGCTTTCATTGGTGGCGACCGGCAGCGCCGTCGGCGCCCAGTTCACCGCGCGACGTCCGGGTTCGTTTCGTCTTCGGGTCGAAGCTGGTGCGGACGCCCTCGTCCGCAGTCAGGCCTTGCCGCGGACGTTCTCGGCAGCGACCAGGTAAGCCTCGGCGGCGCGCAGGACCTTCTCGGCCGTGGGCCTGCCCTCTTCCTGCGCTGCCTCATAGGCCTGACGCGCCTCCTCGGCGCGCTGCCGGGCCTCTTCGCGGTCGATCTCCTCGACCGGAATCGCCTCCTCGGCCAGCACCGTGCAGCCATCGGGCGTCACCTCGGCAAGCCCCCCGGCGACGAACAGCCGCCGCGTGACGGCATTGCCGTCGTAGACCTCGAGCACGCCGGGCCGGAGCGTCGACAGCAGGGGCGCGTGCCCCGGCAGCACACCGAAGTCGCCTTCGCCGCCGGGAATCACCACCATGTCCGCCTCTTCCGAAAGCAGGATCTCGGAGGGGACCACGACCTCGTAGCGCACCTTGTCGTCCGCCATTGCGGCGTCCTCCCCGTCAGGCCGCCTCGGCGGCCAGCTTGCGGGCCTTCTCCTGCGCCTCCTCGATGGTGCCGACCATGTAGAAGGCGGCCTCGGGGAGATGGTCCATCTCGCCGGCGCAGATGGCAGCGAAGCCCTTGATCGTGTCCTCGAGATTGACGAACACGCCGGGCCGGCCGGTGAACACCTCGGCGACATGGAACGGCTGGCTCAGGAAGCGCTGGATCTTGCGGGCGCGCGCAACCGTCAGCTTGTCCTCTTCCGACAGCTCGTCCATGCCCAGGATGGCGATGATGTCCTGCAGCGACTTGTAGGTCTGCAGGATGCGCTGCACCTCGCGGGCGACCCGGTAGTGCTCGTCACCGACCACCCGCGGGTCAAGCACGCGCGAGGTCGAATCGAGCGGGTCCACCGCCGGGTAGATGCCGAGCTCGGAAATGGCGCGGCTCAGCACCGTGGTGGCGTCGAGGTGGGCGAACGAGGTCGCCGGCGCAGGGTCGGTGAGGTCGTCGGCCGGCACGTAGATCGCCTGCACCGAGGTGATCGAGCCCTTCTTGGTCGAGGTGATGCGCTCCTGCAGGTTCCCCATGTCGGTGGCCAGCGTCGGCTGGTAGCCCACCGCCGAGGGAATGCGGCCAAGCAGCGCCGACACTTCCGAGCCGGCCTGGGTGAAGCGGAAGATGTTGTCGACGAAGAACAGCACGTCCTGGCCTTCGGCGTCGCGGAAGTACTCGGCCACCGTCAGGCCGGACAGGCCGACGCGAGAGCGGGCACCGGGCGGCTCGTTCATCTGGCCATAGATCAGCGCGCACTTCGAGCCCGGACCGTCGAGCTGGATGACGCCGGACTCGATCATCTCCTTGTAGAGGTCGTTGCCCTCGCGGGTGCGCTCGCCGACCCCGGCGAACACCGAGTAACCGCCGTGCGCCTTGGCGATGTTGTTGATCAGCTCCATGATGACGACGGTCTTGCCGACGCCGGCGCCGCCGAACAGACCGACCTTGCCGCCCTTCGGATAGGGCTCGATCAAGTCGATGACCTTGATCCCGGTGACCAGGATCTCGGTCTCGGTCGACTGCTCGGTGAACTCGGGCGCGTGGCGGTGGATCGGCAGGCTCTCCTTTGCCCCCACAGGGCCGCGCTCGTCGACCGGGTCGCCGGTGACGTTGATGATGCGGCCCAGGGTCTCGGGCCCGACCGGCATCATGATCGGCGCCCCGGTGTCGACCGCCTCCTGTCCGCGGACGAGGCCGTCGGTGGTGTCCATGGCGATCGTGCGCACGGTGGACTCGCCCAGGTGCTGGGCCACTTCGAGCACCAGGCGCTTGCCCTGGTTGTCGACGTGCAGCGCGTTCAGCATCTCGGGCAGGTCGCCCTCGAAGCGCACGTCCACCACCGCGCCCATGACCTGGGTGATGGTCCCGACGTTGTTTTTCGCCATGACTTGCGGGCTCCTGCTTCGTCGAATCGTTGCTCTAAAGCGCCTCGGCACCGGAGATGATCTCGATCAGCTCCCTGGTGATGTTGGCTTGCCGGGTGCGGTTGTAGGTGAGATTCAAACGGTCGATCATTTCGCCGGCGTTGCGGGTGGCGTTGTCCATCGCCGTCATGCGGGCTCCCTGCTCGGAAGCGTAGCTCTCGAGCAGGGCCCGGAAGATCTGCACCGACAGGTTGCGCGGCAGGAGATCGGCGAGGATCTCCTCCTCGGACGGCTCCATGATGTACATCGCCTTCGGGCCGTTATCCTCGGCCTTGGTCTCCTCCCCCCCCTCTTCCGGAGGGGGCGGCGCGAAGGGAACAATCTGGCGCACCGTCACCACCTGGCTGATCGCCGACTTGAAGCGATTGTAGATCACCGAGGCGGTATCGAACTCGCCGGCGTCGAACATATCCGACAGGCGGCTGCCCAGCGCCTGGGCGTCCGCGTAGTCGGCGCCTTGGCGGGTGATGTTCTCGAGGGTGTCGATGATGAGCTCGCCGTACTGGCGGCGAAGCTGGTCGCGCCCCTTGCGGCCGACGCACACCAGCATGACCTTCTTGCCGGCCGCACGGTGGGCGGCGATCTGGCGCCGCGCCTCGCGCACCACCGACGAGTTGAAGCCGCCGCACAGGCCGCGGTCGGCGGTGACGACCACCATCAGGTGGGCGTCGTCGCGGCCGCTGCCGGCCAGCAGCTTGGGCGCCCCGTCGAGGGTCGGCAGGCTGGCCGCCAGCCCGGCCAGGACGCGCTCCAGCCGATCCGCGAACGGACGCCCGGCCTCGGCCGCCGACTGTGCCTGGCGCAGCTTGGTGGCGGCCATCATCTTCATGGCCGACGTGATCTTCTGCGTCGATCGGACGCTGGCGATCCGGATCCTGAGATCCTTGAGGTTAGGCATGCCCCCGTTCCACCGTCAGGCGAACGACTTGGCGAAGCCGTCGAGATACGCCGTCAGCTTGGCCTCGAGCTCGCTGCTGAGATCCTTTTCCTCGCGGATGGTGCGCAGGATCTCCGTCCCGTTGGCGCGCACGTCCTGGAGCAGAGCCTTCTCGAAACGGGTGACGTCGCCGATCGCGATCTTGTCGAGATAGCCGCGCACGCCGGCGAAGATCACCACCACCTGCTCTTCGACCGGGTAGGGCGAGAACAGGCCCTGCTTCAATAGCTCGGTCAGCCGGGCGCCGCGCGCCAGCAGACGCTGCGTCGAGGCGTCGAGGTCCGAGGCGAACTGCGCGAAGGCCGCCATCTCGCGGTACTGGGCGAGCTCCAGCTTGATGGTGCCCGCAACCTTCTTCATCGCCTTCAGCTGGGCTGCCGAGCCGACGCGGGAGACCGACAGGCCGACGTTGACGGCCGGACGCACGCCGGCGAAGAACAGCTCGGATTCGAGGAAGATCTGCCCGTCGGTGATCGAGATCACATTGGTCGGAATGTAGGCCGACACGTCGCCGGCCTGGGTCTCGATCACCGGCAGCGCCGTCAGCGAGCCCGAGCCGTGATCGGCGTTCATCTTGGCGGCCCGCTCGAGCAGGCGCGAATGCAGGTAGAAGACGTCGCCGGGATAGGCTTCGCGTCCCGGCGGGCGGCGCAGCAGGAGCGACATCTGGCGGTAGGCCACAGCCTGCTTCGACAGATCGTCGTAGAAGATGACCGCGTGCATGCCGTTGTCGCGGAAGAACTCGCCCATGGCGCAGCCGGCGTAGGGGGCCAGGAACTGCAGTGGCGCCGGCTCGGAGGCGGTGGCGGCGACCACGATCGTGTAGTCCATCGCACCGTTTTCCTCGAGCGTCTTGACGATCTGGGCCACCGTCGAGCGCTTCTGCCCCACCGCGACGTAGACGCAGTAGAGCTTGTCCTTTTCATCCTTGGCCAGCTCGTTGATGCGCTTCTGGTTGATGATGGTGTCGACGATGATCGCCGTCTTGCCGGTCTGGCGGTCGCCGATGATCAGCTCGCGCTGGCCGCGGCCGACAGGGATCAGGGCATCGATCGCCTTGATGCCGGTCTGCATCGGCTCGTGCACCGAGCGGCGCGGGATGATGCCGGGCGCCTTGACGTCGACCACGCGGCGCTCGCTTGCCGCCACGTCGCCCTTGCCGTCGATCGGCTCGCCGAGGGCGTTGACGACGCGCCCCAGCAGACCCTTGCCGACCGGCACGTCGACGATGGCGCCGGTACGCTTGACGACGTCGCCCTCGCGGATGGTGCGGTCGTCGCCGAAGATGACGATGCCGACGTTGTCGCTCTCCAGGTTGAGGGCCATGCCCTTGATGCCGCCCGGGAACTCGACCATCTCGCCGGCCTGGACCTTGTCCAGCCCGTAGACGCGGGCAATGCCGTCGCCGACCGACAGCACCTGCCCGACCTCGGCCACTTCCGCCTCGGTCCCAAAATTGGCGATCTGCTCCTTGAGGATGGCGGAGATTTCCGCGGCCCGGATGTCCATCAACCGATCCCTTTCATGGCCAAGCGCAGCTGCTGAAGCTTGGTCTTAAGCGAACTGTCCACCATGCGCGAGCCGACGCGGACCACCAGGCCGCCCAGCAGGCTGGCGTCGACCGAGGCGTCGACGGTGACCGCGCTCCCCATCGCCGCGCGCAGCGATTCCACGAGGCTCTTGAGCTGACGCTCGCTCAGCTTCTTCGCCGAGACGACCCGCGCCGCCACCTCGCCGCGCTCGCCCGCCAGCAGTTCCAGGTAGGCCTGGATCATGTCGGGCAGGGCGAACAGCCGCCGGTTGCGGGCCAGCACGCCGACGAAGTGCTGAACCACCTCCGACAGTTCCGCCTTCGCCGCCAGCGCGGCGATCGCCCGCGCTTGGTCGCGGCGGGCTATGACCGGCGAGCGGATCATCCGCTGCAGATCGGCGCTGCCGTCGATCATGGAGCGCAGCCGTTTCAGATCCTCGGCGACCGCATCGAGCTCGCCGCGCTCCTCAGCCAGTTCAAACAAGGCGGCGGCGTAGCGACCCGCAAGCGTGTCGGCCGACTTGGTCTGCGAAGCCAATGGGCCTTCCCTCTTGTTGTCGTTCTGACGGGCGCACGCGCCCAACCCCTGCACGGGGAACCCCGCGCCGAAAGAGGCCGTTTGTCTAACACACCACTCCCGGCCATGCAAGCCGGGGAGGCGCCCGCCCCGCCCCCCACAACGGGAGATCCCAGCCTGCCAGAATGGTCATCCGGACGCCGCTTGGCCGTCGTGCGCGGCCCGGCTGTCGGCGGGCGCCGCGGCCCGTTCGTTCATGCCGTAGTCGCGCGTCACAGCCGCAACGCGCAGCCGGTAGTCGCGGAAGACGCCGCCCCGCCCCTTCGCCTGGGTCGCGCGGTGGGAAGCCCGGTTGCGCCACCGCCGCACCGCGTCCTCGTTCTGCCAGAAGGACAGCGACAGGATCTTGCCGGGCTCGCTCAGGCTCTCGAAGCGCTCGATCGACAGGAAGCCCTCCATCGTTTCGAGTTCGGCCCTGAGCGCCGCGGCGAGATCGAGGTATTGCTGCATCCGCCCCTCCGCCGGCCACACCTCGAATATCACAGCGATCATGGTACCTCCTTAGGCTCTCGGGGCCCTGCCCGGAAGAAGAGGCCGACAGCCGCCTTTATAGAAACGAATAAGGATCGACGTCGACCTTGACCCGCGCCCGGGGCGGCAGCTTCGTGCGGCGCAGCCAGGCGGTGACCAGGGGCTGCACGCGGGCCTCCAGGGGCGCTTTCAGCAACAGGCGGCGGCGGTGCTGGCCTCGCAGCAGCGCCAGCGGCGCGGGCGCGGGGCCGAGCACGGAAACTCCGTGGCCGTGCGGGGCGCTGCGTGCGAGGGCGCGGGCGGCCTGCTCGGCGGCGCCCTCGTCGGGGGCGGAGACGATGAGGGCGACCCAGCGGCCGAACGGCGGCGCCGACGCCTCGCGTCGCGCCTCGGCCTCCGCCTCCAGAAAGGCGGCGCGGTCGGCGGCGGCGATCGCCGCCATCACCGGGTGCTCGGGCATGGTGGTCTGCAGCAGCACCCGCCCCGGCCGCTCACCGCGGCCGGCGCGCCCGGCCACCTGATAGAGGAGCTGGAAGGTCCGTTCGGCCGCGCGCAAGTCGCCGCCGGCCAGCCCGAGGTCGCCGTCGACCACCCCGACCAGGGTCAGCATCGGAAAGTGGTAGCCCTTGGCGACGATCTGGGTGCCGACGATGATGTCGACCTCGCGTTCCTCGATGCGGCGCACCAGCTCGTCCGCCGCTCTCGGACCGGTCAGGGTGTCGCTGGCGGCGACCGCGAGGCGGGCGTCGGGGAAGGTTGCGGCCACCTCTTCGGCGAGGCGTTCGACGCCCGGGCCGCAGGCCGCGAAGGGCTGCTCGGCCAGGCACGACGGGCAGGCCGCCGGCTCGCGCATCGAGAAGCCGCAGTGGTGGCACTGCAGGCGGCCGCCGTCGGCGGCCAGCCGGTGCGACACCAGCCACGCCGAGCAGTGCGGGCACTGCAGCCGATGGCCGCAGCGCCGGCACAGGGTCAGCGGCGCATAGCCGCGCCGGTTGAGGAACAGGAGCGCCTGCTCGCCGGCCTCCAGGGTGGCAGCGAGCGCCTGCCCCAGGGGCTCGGCGATCCAGCGCGTCGCCGGCAGGTTCTGGCGGCGGAGGTCGATCACCGC
>JAHDSF010000009.1 GCA_018432935.1 Rhodospirillales bacterium
CGCTGGCAAAACCGAACAGGGCCGGGATACACTCTGTGGGCATCGGGGAACTCCTCTGATCCGAGTTAAGTTGTTGCGGCACAACAATTTTCTCAGAATCAGAGCCCCGATGCACCTACATTGTTTGAGAGATTCGGGTTAGAACTATGTTCTCACTATTCAAGAAAGATGACCATAAGGTAATGCTTATTCGGGAGAAGATCGAGGAGGGGCTCGCATACTTCATGAACATGAGAGACCCTCTGACATACGAAAAGCGACCACATGGCTCAGAGGGACGAAAGCTATACCTTAACGAAATTGGGATTGGTCCTGGCCTGCTTAGAAGCGTAGATGTCAGCAGTGACAGCAAGCTGGCTAAGTCATTGGCTCTTGTTATCAACGATAATGGCGATGACATAGGAATGGAAACCATCGAGAAAATCGAGTTTTACAGCGAGACATATCGGCGCTCGATCTAATTTACTTAAGAGACAAGACTTGTGGCGCGCTAAATACCGTGGAGGTGTTCCACGATGCGCGCATACGAGCTTTACGAAACTGACGCCCAGCTGTTGGGCATCTACAACCCAGCCAACGACAGGCTTGGTGGCCGGCGTCGGTCTGACACGCGCAAGGCCAAGCTCACGCTCCGCAACCTCAACCGCCTCAACCAAATCCGCAAAGCGCGCCGGCTGGAGCGGCAAAAGAAGGAGCCGCTCCTGAAGCTCATGTATGGCGATGATGTTCTCAAGGCCGAGTTGGAGAACGCCGCGCTCGAACGGGATCAGATGATGCAGGACATCGAAATGGCGAAACTCGACCTCGAGCGTCAGAAGCTCGGCATCCAAAAGGAGATCGAGAAGGCCGAACTCGACAATGACCAGCGGCAGCACATTCGTTCCATGGCCATGAAGATGGCGCGGCGAAGCTGACGAACGCCAACTGATTTCCGCGGCCTCACCATTGGTTTCCGAACCTATTGTTTCAGCACAAGAAATCCAATGCTAATTCGTTAGCATAAATAAAAACAGCTGATTGGCACCGAGTGCCATCCAACCATAGCGTCATCAAGGATACACGGAAGGGCTACTTCGGTAGCAGGAACGGAATGAGCCGGACGCAGGCGAGCCGCAAGGAAACTTCTCGGATGACCACCGAGCACAAGGCAGGGGACGAGAACGGTCGGCGGCATAGGCAACGGGGAAACCGATAACCTGGAGCCCAAGCGCACAGCTTGAAATAGGACGCGCCTACTGAGTGTAGGTCGAAAAAGGACGCCCGCAATGTCTCAGTCGCTGACAACGGGCACCCACCTGGCGATGATCAACGCCGTTTTCAGGTGGCACCGTCTGTGGCTTGTGTGAACACAAGCTTGAGGAAATCAGGGGCGATGGAAGGTCACGGCAGACCGCCTTCCGCGAGATCGCAAACCCCGAGCGTTGGTGCTCGTAAGCACTCACCTAAGTCGAATGCTTCGAAAAGCCGTTTCTCCCTCACCGCAAGGTGGGGGAAATGTGCTCATTCACATCTACCTAACCAGTCGGTTATGAAAGATCATGATGAAGCCCATCGATAAGCGATGCTGAGATTTCTGCGGAGCAGAAAGCGAAAGCAGAGCGCAATCGATCTGACGCTGCGAAGAAGCGGAAGTGTCAACGGCTTCTGCTTTGGCAAGTGAACAATAAGTTTCAATACTACCTGGATCCATACGGATACAACTCAGTTGTTAATATGCGTAGGTCCTGATAGTTAGCACTTCCGTTCCTTCAGAACGAAAGATCGATTGCGCTCTGCTTTCGATTTCTGGCTCCGCGGAAATCTCAGCGCCGCTTATCGATGAGTTTCCATCGGTTTTCAGTGGCGAGCTGGGTCTTTGCCGTTTGGTGCTTGGCGTAGACCAAAACCGCGTGAGACCGAAAACGGCTTGATGGATGTGGCTCAGGGAAAGAAGAACAGAGATTTTGGCGCTCACCGCCTCACCCGTTTCAGGACAGAGAGCCGTAGTGGCAGCCTGACGGCGAAGTGATGTCTGTCAATCATCCCTTAAACCGAAGTTTTCATTGATCGCACTGCCAAGGTATCGAAAGGCAGGTGCTAACGCTTCCTCGTGTTTCTCGTTTCGATGGCTTGTAGTTGTTCCGATGCAAACTCGTTATACTCATTTATTAGTTGTATGACGAGCTCATCCGTTTTTTCTTTTCCAAGCAAACGGCCAAGATCTATGTTATTCTCGTTCATCACCAAGTCGACTAGGTGCGTCAAAGGTCCAATGTTCATATTAGTTCCTCCTATCAGGATAAATATTTAACACACGTATTTATTGGAGGGCTGAATTGGACTTCCTACTCGAAACCTATAAGGGCTTGAAACAGCTACGACTTGTGAACAACCACTGCGATTTCTCCACGGCTTGGCTGAACAAGTCCCGCCGATACTACAGCATGATCCGGGCAAGCGGCCGCGAGCCCAGCTTGGACACCCTGGCGCGCCTCCTAATCAACCTGAAGCGACATCACGAGGTATGCCAGGCCAGCGATTACCCGTTCTTGACCAACAAGGCCGAACCGCTCGCGACCATGACCGATACCGTTTGGCGTGAGATCCGGCGACGGACCTGAAGGCAGCCGTCGTGAGAAACGACGCTCCGAGCAGAATGGACATTCTCGTCGACATCACGCATTTTCTCGGCAGAGAGAACCTTTGGGATCGGCATGGCCGTTTTCTACTACATCGACCACAGCGACCGGACGCCAACGGTCGCTGAAGCCGTCATCGACCCTTCCCTGAACCTGTTCGTGTGTGGGATGACGCAGAAGGTGGTCCACCAATTATTATCCGGCTCTATTCCCAGGTCCAGCTACCGCGTGAAGAAAGTCGGAGGGCAAACCCCAGCAAAGACGATCAACAGAATTGAATTCGACGATCCTGATTATACTTCTTTGGCAAAGATGATGTTGCTGGACACCGGATACCTCGTGCCCGTCACGGAACTCTACAGCTTTGTGGATGGAAGGGAATATTCATCCGACAGAGAGGCTGTCGTGCGGAAATGTGAGATAATCGCCTTCTTGAGAGAGACCTTTTAGACCACCGGGGAATAGCTGGCGACATTCCTGATGCCCCCGATCGCTCCTTGCGTCCCGGCCGAGAAGCCGAGGCAGAGCTGCACCAGCTCAATCTGGGTGGTCGATTATCTCCGCCTTAAGCTTTGCGATTAAAGTGCTTCGGCACTTCTGGGCCCATTTGAGAAAAAGAGGCCCAAGCGGTTTATCGAAATTTGCCTTTATGCTGTCTATCCAATTGTTATATTCATCTTTAGGAAGGCAAGAAGCTCCCCATATCAAACATATTCGTTCGAAGTCTGAAAACGTATGTATCGCTGTCTTATGTCGTCTAAAATAATTCTTATCATCAAGTCTGCCGCGCAATAATAATAATTTCCTCTTATCGACAGTGGCTGACAACCCGTCTATATCTTTAAGTCGAGACATAGGTATGTTGACAACGCCACGAACGAGTATTTCAATAAGCCACGTTCTGATTATCTGCACGCTTGAAGCTGGTGGGCACAGTACCGCTTCAACCAAATCATCAAGAACTTGGTCGAAGCAACCAGGTTCATCATCTTCAATGGCTTCCATAAGCAGGCATAAGTCTTTAGCAAAAATGACATAGTCACAAAAATTATCGCGGATAAAGTCAATCGCTTCCTTTGGCTTTGCGATCCTGAGCGCACGGAATATAACTCGAATGCGGTTCATATCCCAATTATCAGCGGAGAACTCCTCATTTAATAGATCAACAAGGTTAATCCCCTTTAGCCGCTCCAGATCCTCCTCATCAGGCTCTTCGTCAAAATAGAGATCAGCGGTAAGTTTTTCTAAGGCGACACCTTCAGCTTCTTCGTCGACATCTGATGTCATGCGTTCCAAGCGCTGGAGATAGTCTCGCCTGGTAGAGACGGAGGTCTTCGAAACGTTGAGCGACAGACCTTCATTAATACCGAGTTGCTCAGCCAGAAATCCTAGTGCATCATAAGGATCATCAGAGGCCTTTAAGAATATTCTGAAATCATCCACGAAACGCGAAGCGAGCAAACCGCGATCACGTAACGCCTGATCTGTGTCTGTGAGTGCTAATTCGGCGAGAATGCGGGCGGCACTGCCGCCCACAGGAAGTCCAAATGACTGCCTTGCCCGAATTACCTTGATGTGTTTCTTTATAAAGCGGACTGCCCCATGCCCTGAGGCTGCCTCATCTAGAAGGTTTTCCAATCGATGGTAATTTATCCGCGCGTAGAAATCGGAAATGTCAGTGCTTACGACCTTCTTAATATATTTTTTTTCGATGAGAAATGCTTGCTGCGAGTGCAGCCAATCTTTATATGTCCTATCGGGCCTGAACACCTGTCCTTTAGCTAAATCGACTGAAAACCGATACGAGCGTACCCGCCGTCCTCCAACCGGCTGCCGCTTCGCTTCAATGTTCTCCCCAATCTCAATGACGCACGCGAGCAGGAGCAGCGCGTCTAGCGCGGGTAGCTGGTGGACTATTCGAAATCCGTAACGGTTCTTCGGAGCCAGTGCCTCGAAAGCGCCGGTAGGGGCGTAGCTATCGAGGTCGAGGGTAGCGAGTTCGGTGACGACGGCGTCCTCTTCTTCAGAAAAGAAGGAGAGTTCGGGGAGATGCGGGAATACATCGGTGTCGCCGTAACGGCACAAGTGCGCTACGGCCGCTCTCAAAGAAGCATCGCTAACACGATACGCCATATGGTTGTTATATCTCCTATCCATGTGACGCACCAGAGGTGTCGTTTTACACGACGCATTGCGGCCACCTGAAACCAAAGCCACAATCACCACAGACGCCCACGAAGCGGCACGAGCTTCATCAAGTTCTATGCCGCCGTCCCCGGATGGCCAAACTTATTAGACCTCCGACATTTCTTGCCTTGTGGACGGCAGCCATGGCGCTACAGTGCCATGAGAACGCACCGTGAACAGGAGATACAAGATGACCGTCCTTGCACAGCTTAAGCTTACGTCCACGAAGCGCATCGAGATGAACGACCCGACGGTCGTTCGGCGCCAGAAGCTCATCGACAAGCTGGAGGAGCAGGCCAGGCTGGCCAACGCCATGCTCTCCGGCGAAGCCGTTGAGTTCAAGCGCCGGGTGTTCGAAACCGACAAGGAGACAGGCGAGCGCAAGCAGGTTGAACGGGCAAAGCGCGTCCGCCAGTGGTTCTGGCACGACCTCGAAGGCAAGTGGTTCCTCGAAGTCCGCTACGCCAACACGCCCATCGAGTTCGGGAAGGACAAGCGCACGATCGAGGTCGGCGACAAGGCCAAGCTGCCGGCGACCATCCAGGCCATCATCGAGGCGGTGAAGGCCGGTGAACTGGACAAGGCCATCGAGACCGTGGCCAAGCGCCGCAAAGAGCGCTGACAAACACAATGGGTTGTTTCAGCGACCACTTCGACGGCGGAGCATTCTGAAGCCTGCGAGCGCGAATCCGAGCACTGCCAGAGTTCCTGGCTCCGGCACCGATTGACTATCGCCAAATACGCGAAACGCGCGATCCCGCATAACCGTCTGATGAGCCCCTCCATCAGAAATCCTGGACAACGGAATTATTGCCGAACCCTGCGGGACGTAAGCCATCGTAGTGATCGCTCCGTTTACAACTACATTGTTTATGCCCAGCCAGTAAACTCCGGAATCCAAAGCGATCGAAAGAGAATCAATTTCGAACCTAAACTGGTTGGTGACTCCCGTCGGTGATAGCGCGGCCGTCACCGTGCCTGAAAATATCGAATACGCCGTAAATGGGTCAGCATTAAAGATGGACCAATTAGTAGCAATATAATCGCTCGGCGCACCTCTAGAAAACCAATCAATCCAGTCAAATCCCGTGATTGTATGGCTACCGCTTATCACGAAATCATCATAAATGGTCCAATTTCCTGTTCCGCCACAGTCAACATTTGGACCACTATCGCACGCCCACGGGACACTTCCCTCCGGGACTGGCCCATTATCTGCAATGATCGCTGCGTTCGCTTGCGACGTCATGTAAACGGCCAAGATGCAAGCCAGTCCCCTAATTGTATACATGTTTCCACACCCCCCTTCGATCTACTCATTTCTATGCAATTTTTGGGCCAACCTGCGAAAGACATAACAATTTACAGTAGTTAGATCATATGATGGCTGCGTCGGCAGCTCAGAATGTAAACCTTTCCGACAGTGATGTTCACCTTCTCCGAGATCGCCGATAAGGTGAACTATCTGGCTGATGGTTCTTTGTGATCGGGCTTTTCAAATGGCTGAAGGCCTTAGCACATTTTCTGCACAGAATGATACACTACGCTTAAGTAGTTTAGTTTACTTGCGTATTAATAGTTACAGCGTCTGAAAATCCGCGTGTCGGTGGTTCAAATCCGCCCCTGGGCACCATCCTTCCCCGGTCCGACCCGAGGCCGCCCGAGCGCGGCCGTTTTTGTTGGCCGGACTCTTCAGCGTCGCGCACGGGAAAGCTCGCGACGAATTAGGTAGTGTGTCCCTGGAATTCCGGCGGACCATCACAGCCCCTCTTCTTAGACCCGGAGCGTGACCAGCCGCGATTACGGCCATGTCCCCGGAACTCGCCGGCTACTAACGCCGCGGTGGCAGCCACTGCTGCAGCCGTCCGACATCATCTGATCGGTCGTGGAGCCAACCTCCAGTCGGCCCACAACGTGCACCTCCAGATCAGCTGCCCGCCGGCCCCGAGCCCTGTTCACGATCGGTGTCGGCGGTGCCGCCGCCGCGCTCGGAGACGGGGCGCAGACTGGTGTCCGCCGCACATCCCACGAGGGCGAGCGAGGTGAGCCCGGCCATCAGCAATGCGATAAATCTCTTCATGGGGAGCTCCCAGCGTTTTCGTGGATAACGAGACCGACGCCACGCAGGGAGGCTTATTTCGACGCAGCACCATCCAAGCGACTATGCCGTCTTTCCCGATGCCCTCCGCAGCCGGTTGAGCAGGGCGCGGCACGCCTTCCCATTCGTTCAACACACTACTTAACTAGCGGCGCGTTTTCCGCGCCTGACGCTGACGAGACCGCCGAGCAAGAATGGCCGCCTTCGGGCGGCCCCGGGCGAGCAACCGGCAGTACCGCCCGCCCGCCACCGTTGTCCCTTCGCCGGGTCCCCCCCCCTCACACCGTCAGGAACTGCCCGGCCATGCCGTTGTCCACGTGTTCGAGGATGCGGCAGTAGTAGAGAAACGGCTTCTGCGGCGCCGGTTGCCCGAAATGTACCAGCAGCTCGGTCGGCTCGCGCACCAGGACGGTGTCGCGCAGGCCCTGGTCGCGGGCCTCGGCGGGGGCGCCGCCGCGGCGCAGCACCTCGAACTGGACCCCCTGGACGTGGAACGGGTGGGCGAACATCTCGCCCGCCACCTCCCAGATCTCGACCTCGCCCAGCGGCACCCGCTCGTCGATCCGCTCCAGCGCGAAGGGGCGGCCGTTGATGCCGTGCGCCGGCACCATGCCGCCCTGGCCGAGCGCCGGCATCCCCGGCGCGCCGATGATGCCGCCCGGCGCGGGCATGCCGCCGGTGCCGATCATCCCGCCGGCGCCGCCGATCATGCCCATGTTGAGGACGAAACGGCGGCGCCGCGCGGCGCGGGCGGGATCGATCCGCTCGCGGGCCGCCAGTCGTTCCGGAATCGCCGCCGCCGCGCCGCCGCCGCCCTGCGGCTCGAAGCGCAGCACGGCAGGGAAGGGGCCCTCCGGGGCCGCGCCCGGCGCCGTGCCCTGGATCGCCGGCAGGTTGGGATCGGGCTCCGTCTGCAGGGTCGCCGGCCGGCCGTCGGCAAAGTCGACCAGGATCTCGGCGCGCTGGCCGGGGGCGAGCTGCAGCGCCCGCAGCGGCACCGGCGCCTCGAGCAGGCCGCCGTCGCCGGCGATCCAGTGGAAGGTGCGGCCGTCGTGGAACGAGAGCGGGAAGATGCGGGCGTTGGCGCCGTTGACCAGGCGCAGCCGGACCAGGCCTGCGGGGATGCGGGCGACCGCGTCCGGCGTGCCGTTGACCAGGATGGTATCGCCGCGGCGGCCGTGCATCACGGCGCCGGTGCCGCCCGGCAGGACCAGGAGGCCGTCCTCGAACTGGCGGTCCTGGATCAGCAGCGGAAGGTCGTCGACCCCGTACTCGCCGGGCAGCCCGAGCGCCTGCTCCTCGTCGTCGGCGATGACGATCATCCCGGCCAGCCCGGCATAGACCTGCTCCGCCGTCGCCCCGTGGAGCAGGGCGTGGTAGAGCAGCGTCGCGGCCGGCTGGCGCACCGCCAGCGTCGGCTGCCAGGTCTCCCCCGGCCGGATCGGCTGGTGCGGGCCGCCGGCCTCGACGGCCGGCACCAGCAGGCCGTGCCAGTGGACCGCGGTATCGTGCTGCCAATCGTTGGCGACCGCGATCCGGACGTCGTCGCCGCGGCGCAGGCGGAGAGTCGGACCGAGGACGTCGCCGTTGTAGCCGAGGGTGTCGCTGTGGTGGCCGGGGAAGAACTCCGTCCGCCCCGCCTGGACGCGAAGATCGACGGCGTTGCCCTGGGCGGCAGCGTCGATCAGCGGCGGAATCCGAAGCGGCTGCGGCTCGGCGGCGCGGGCGCGCCGCGGCGGCCGCCCCGGAAGGCCGAGCGCGGCCATCAGCGAGGCGGTCCCGAAAACCATCGAGCGCCGTGTCAATCTCATGCGAAGCTCCGGCTGCCGGCGACGCCGATTCGCAACCTGGGGCGGCGCGCCCGCCGATCAAGCCTCGCCGGTGTTCGGCGTCGCGGAAGGACGCCGGCGCGAAGCCGGCGCCCCGCGGGATCCTCAGCCGAACCCGTCGTCGCCGGCATCGGCCAGCGCCATCACAAAGTCGAGCTCGGTGACCGGCAGTTCGGTCGGACCGCTCGGCGTGCCGCGGGCGATCTCGAACAGGAGCTGGATATCGTCCTGCATGTCGTCGAGCCGCGCCTGCCCCCAGTCGAGCGCCTGCTGCGCCTTCTGCATGGCCGCGAACACCGCCTGCTCGCCGCCCGAGGTGACGATCGCGGCCGCCGCGACGCCGTCGATGCCTACGCCTTCCAAGGTGACCTGGTCGCCGCCGCCGAGATCGAACGTGACGCCCTCGTCGTCGGGGCGGGCGGTGGCCAGGACTTCGTCGGCGCTCGTGAAATCGTATGCAGAAAAGTCGAGCCGATCCCCCGGCGAGAAGTCGGTGACCCGGTCGTGCTGGCCGCCGGGCGCGAAGTAGAAGGTGTCGGCCCCGGCGCCGCCGGTCAGGAGGTCGGCGAAGCGGCTGCCGACGAGCAGGTCGGCATCGGCGCCGCCGTCCATCACCACCCCGTCCTCGGCGAGAGTGCCGAGCAGGACGTCGCGGCCGGCGCCGCCTTCCAGGGTGGAGCCCGCGGCCAAGCCGACCAGCAGGTCCTTGCCGCCGTCACCTACCGCGCGGCACTGGTCGATGGTGACCAGGGTGTCGTCGCCGGTGCCGCCGCGGCTGGTCCCGGTGGTGGCGGCGAAGATCAGGTCGCGGCCGGCGCCGCCGTCGGCCTCGCTGCCCCGCGCCACCAGGACGTCGTTGCCGGCGTCGCCCGAGATCGCATCGTCGACCCCGGCGAACAGGATGTCGTCGCCGCTGCCGCCGCGGGCGCCGAAGTTGTCGCTCTGGCAGTACAGGAAGTCGTCGCCGGCCCCGCCGTCGGCGCCGCAGTAGTCGGACACCAGCATCATGTCGCTGCCGCGTCCGCCGGCGAAGAAGCCGTCGATGGTGTAGCCGAAAAGGCGGTCGTTCCCGTCGCCTCCCTCGAGCCGTGCCGCGTCGCCGCCCCCGGCATCGAGGTCGTCGTCGCCATCCCCGCCGCGCAGGGTCACGCCGATGTAGCCGCCGCCGTCGAGGCGGTCGTCCCCGTCCCGCCCGTCCAGGGTCTGGCTGTCGGCGGTGGCGACAAGGCGGTCGTCGCCGGGGCCGCCGGTGCGCGAAAGAGAGGCGGACACGGCATTGTTTCCGGCAACCTCGCCGGCGTTCTGGAACTTCCTTTTCACGATTGTCCTCCGCTGTTCTTGGCCTGGCAGGCGGCTGAAGCTTCTACTCCCCCCACCCCGCACGTTACCGGAGCCGTTGCGGCCCCTTCTTGTTTTGTGGGGGCTCTCGGAGGTCGGGACAACCGGCGTGGAGGGAGTAGGGATTCGGGATGGGGCACGCGGCAGCGCCTCCCCCCAAATGGGTATTCCCTTGGGGCTGGAAGGCGCCGGCGCAGCCGGCTAGAACGGCGGCAACCGGACAGGGGGAACGCGATGGCTTCAGCAATCAGGGTCGGCTTCATCGGGCTCGGCATGATGGGACGCGGCATGGCGCGCAACATCCTGGCCAAGGGGTTCCCGCTCGCGGTGCTGGGACACCGCAACCGGGCCGCCGTCGACGACCTCGTCGCCCGCGGCGCCACCGAGCGCGACACCCCGCGCGCGCTCGCCGAGGCGGCCGAAGTCGTGGTCGCGTGCGTCACCGGCGCGCCGCAGGTCGAGGAGCTGGTCTACCGCCCCTCCGGCATCCTGGAGGCGGCCCGCCCCGGCTTCGTCCTGGTCGACGCCACCACCAGCCAGCCGGGGCTGACGCGGCGCATCGCCCGCGACCTCGCGGCGCGCGGCGCCGCCGTGGTCGACGCGCCGGTGACGCGGTCGCCCAAGGACGCCGAGGCCGGCCGCCTCAACAGCCTGGTGGGTGCGGATGCGGCGATCCTGGAAAGGGTGCGCCCGGTGCTCGACGCCTATTCCGAGACGGTGACCCATTTCGGTCCCGTGGGCGCCGGCCACACCGCCAAGCTCGTCAACAACTTCATCACCATGGGGTATGTCGCCCTGTGGGCGGAGGCGATGGCGATCTGCGCCGGCGCCGGGGTCGACCAGCGCAAGTTCTATGCCGCCGCCTCGCAAGGGGCGGCGGACAGCGGCACCGCGCGGAAGATGATCCCGCCGTTCCTGGACGGCGATCTCGGCGGCCACAAGTTCGCCGTCGCCAACGGCCTCAAGGACGTTTCCTACTTCGCCACCATGGCCGCCGAGCTCGAATTCGACAGCGCCATGGCGCCGGCGCTGCTGGCCACCTACCAGCGCGCCGTCGCTGCGGGCTTCGGCGACAAGCTGATGGCGTCGATGATGGAACTGCACGAGCAGGCCACCGGCTGGCCGGTCGTTCCCCGCAAGCAGTGACGCCGCTTCTGGGCGAAGGACGCGACTTCAGGCGATCTCGGCCTTGCGCCGGCGCCTGCGGCCGATGGGCTCGGGCACGGGCTCGACCTCCAGCGGCGGCGCAAGCTCGTCGCGGTTCTGGCGGCGCACGATCTTCCAGCCGTTGCGCAAGTGGGTGCGGATGAGCGCCTGCAGCAGGTGCGCGTCCCGGTCCTTGATCGCCAGCAGGATCTGCTCGTGCTCGCGCACGGCGCGCTCCCAGCGTGCTGGGTCGACGTTGCCGGCGAACCGGAAGCGCCGGACCCGGGCGCCCAGGCCGCGGTGCACCTTCGCCAGCTGCGGACTGCGCGCGGCGGCCACGATCGCCTCGTGGACCGCCTGGTTGGCCTTGAAGTACTCCAGCCGCTCGCCGCGGCGGAAGTGCTCGACCATCTCGCCGTGCAGACGTTCGATGGCCGCGATCTCGTCCTCGGAGGCCCGGGCGCACAGGCGATCCACCGCCATCCCCTCGAGCAGGGCAATCATCTCGAGGATGTCTTCGACATCCTGCTGGGTAAGCCGGCTGACCACCACCCCGCGATTGGGCAGCAGCGTCAGCAGGCCCTCGGCCGCCAGCACCTTGTAAGCCTCGCGCAGCGGCGTGCGCGAGATTCCCAGTTTCTCGCAGATCGCACGTTCCGTGACGTGGGACCCGGCCAGGAGCTCGCCCTCGACGATCATGTCGCGGATGCGCCCCACCACCTCTTCGTGCAGGGATGCCGTCTGAACCATCGAGGGCACGTCTCCTTCATCTCATGGTGCACGGATGGCATACAATCATGGCATATTCAAGCGGACGGCCGCCATATTCATGGTTGACTCTGCCAAAATTGCATGCAATCGTCGGATCAGCCGCAACTCCCGCGGCGGAAGAACAAGAGCGAGCGCGGGGAATGGAAACGCTTCGGGTTTTGGCGGCCGCCATCGAGCCGCCGTGTCGGCTGGCACGCCGGCTTCTCGACCGGACGCTGCTGTGGTTCTGCATCGTCGTGCTGGTCGCCATCTCGGTGATCATCATCGTCGCGGTCTTCTCGCGCACGCTGGGCGCCTCGCTGTCATGGTACGACGAGGTCACGTCCAACCTCCTTGCCTGGCTGACCTTCTACGGTTCGGGCCTGGCCGTTCTGCGCGGATCACACCTGGACTTCGCGGCGTTCGTCAAGAAGCTTCCGGCGGCCGGTCGCGTCGCCGCGATGGTGGCCGCCAAGACGGTCACCATCGGCTTCTTCGCGACCATGGCTTACGCCGGAATGGTGATCATCGAGCTGATGGAGGGGGAAAGCCTCATCAGCCTGGAGTGGGTGCCGATGCCGCTCGTCGAATCGGCCCTGCCGATCGGGGCCGCGATCTTCATCGTGGCGGAACTGGCGACGGTGCCGAGCGCGATCCTGGCCATCGCCGGAGCCGGCCACGGCTCCGCCCCGGCGCGCTGAGGGGAGGGGGCAGGGATCATGGTCATCCTCACCGTCGTCATCGCCATCCTGGCCCTGTGCGCCATCCGGGTGCCGATCGCGATTGCCATCGGCGTGGTCGGGTTGATCGGCATGGCCGCCGACAAGGGCTCCGCGACCGTCTACGATTGCGCCCTCGCCCTCTATGACGGGGCGCTGAATTTCCCGCTGCTGGCGATCCCCCTCTTCATCCTCGCCGGAGCCCTGATGAACAGCTCGGGCATCTCGCGCCGGCTGGTCAGCTTCACCACCGCGATCATCGGATTCGTGCGCGGCGGCCTGTCGATGGTCACCGTCGGGACCTCGATGATCTTCGCCGAGGTCTCCGGCTCTTCGGTGGCCGACGTGGCGGCGCTCGGCACCATTCTGATTCCGGCCATGAAGGAGCGCGGCTACAAGGCCGAATGGGCGGCGGCGGTGCAGTCCTCGGCGGCATCGCTGGCGATCATCATTCCGCCCTCGATGCCGATGATCATCTACGGGGCGATCTCCGACACCTCGATCGTCCAGCTGTTCGTCGCCGGCGTCGTCCCCGGCTTGATCGGCGGCCTCGTCATGATGACGGTCTGCTACGGTCTTGCGGTCCGCTACAACCTGCCGCGCGAGGACGCCTTCAGCCTGCGCCGCCTGTGGGCCGCCACCAGGGAAGCGAGCTGGGCCCTGACCCTGCCGGTGATCATCCTGGGCGGCATCTTCAGCGGCTTCGTCACCGCCACCGAAGGCGCCGGGCTGGCGGTGCTCGCCTCGCTCATCATCGGCGGCTTCATCTACCGCGAGCTCGACCTCAAGCAGCTCTACCACGCCCTCAACGACGGCGTCATCCAGACCGCTGTGGTGATGCTGCTGGTGGCCGCCTCGAAGATCCTCGGTCTCTATCTCACCGCCATCCAGCTGCCGCAGCAGCTCACCGAAGGCATGCTGGGAATCACCGGCGACAAGATGGTCATCCTCGCCCTGATCAACGTCCTGCTGCTGGTGCTGGGCATGTTCCTGCATGGCGCGGCGGCGATCATCCTGGTGGTGCCGATCCTGATGCCGATGATCCACCAGCTCGGCATCGATCCCGTCCATTTCGGCATCATCCTCACCCTCAATCTGGCGATCGGCCAGCAGACGCCCCCGGTGGCCAGCGTGCTGGCGACCTCGTGCTCGATCGCGCGCACCGACATGCTGGAAACGACGCGCGCCAACATCCCGTTCATCATCGTCCTGGTGTCGGTGCTGCTGCTGGCGACCTACGTGCCGGCGGTGCCGCTGTCCCTGGTCGAATTCTTCTACCGATAAGGCCTGAAACCCCAGCACCTCGGAGGACTCGTCCATGCTGAAGTACGTCTCGTTCGCCGGCCTCGTCGCGGCCGCCCTGTCGCTTCCCGTGGCCGCCTCGGCCGAGCCGATGGAGATCGTGTTCGCCATCAGCACGCCGCAGGGCGCGATGGGCCAGGTGACCGGCCAGAGGTTCACCGACCTCTGCAACCAGAAGCTCGCCGGCAAGGCCAAGGTCGCCTACTACCACTCCGACCAGATGGGGCCCGACAAGGACCTCATGCAGAAGCTGAAGCTGGGCACCATCCATCTCACGTACATGGCCTCCGAGATGCCGCAGTACGTCGAGGAGTCGGCGATCTTCGACATGCCGTTCGTGGTCAAGGACCGCGACCACGTGCTGGCGATCGAGAAGAAGTTCGTCCGCACCGTGTTCGCCGACGCGGCCAAGAAGAAGGGCTACAAGTACATCGCCCTGTGGGAGAACGGGTTCCGCCACATCACCAACAACGTGCGTCCGATCGTCACGCCGAAGGACCTCGAGGGCATCAAGATCCGTGTCCCGCGCTCGAAGTGGCGGGTCGAGATGTTCAAGTTGTGGGGCGCCAACCCGACGCCGATGCCGTTTTCGGAAGTGTTCGTCGGCCTGCAGACCGGCGCGCTCGACGGCCAGGAGAACCCGCTTACCCACATCTCGGCCAACAAGCTGGAAGAGGTCCAGAAGTACCTGACCATCGCCAACCACGTCTACAGCCCGAACTTCGTGCTCGCCTTCGAGAAGCACTGGGAGAAGATCCCGGCCGACATCCGCAAGGTGCTGGAAGATACCGCCGAGGAGGTCCGCCCGTGGACCTACGAGGAGGTCGCCAAGGCCGACGCCCGCCTGGTCGACGAGCTCGCCAAGCGCGGCATGAAGGTCAACGAGGTCGACCGCGCCGCCTTCGTCGCCGCCAGCAAGCCCGTCTACGAGAAGTTCGAGGAGGACATCAAGGGCGGCAGCAAGATGATCGAGGACATCCTGAAGCTCGCCAACTGATCCGAAAGCTCCGGGGGCGTCGCCGGTGCGGCGCCCCCTCGATCCCATCAGCGATAGGAATGCTCTCCGTGAACTTCGAGACCCTGTTCAAGGCTGCCCGCGACCGCACCGTCCGCGCCGCCATCTCCGGCGCCGGCGAGTTCGGCACCTCGTTCATCTTCCAGGCGCGCCGCGTGCCGGGCCTGGACGTGCCGATCATCGTCAACCGGACCGTGCAGCGCGGCGTCGACGCCTTCGCCTACGCAGGTTACGACGCAGCCGACATCAAGGTCTGCGAGAACGCCGCCCAGGCCAAGGCCGCCTTCGAGGCCGGCAAGCGCATCGTCGTTGCCGACCCGTCGCCGGTCCTCGAGCTTCCCTTCGACGTCTTCGTCGAAGGCACCGGCAACCCGGAGGTCGGCGCCCGCTACGGCGAGCTTTCGATCGCCCACGGCAAGCACGTGGTCATGGTCTCGAAAGAGACCGATTCGGTGGTCGGATGCGTGCTGGCCGCGATGGCGCGCAAGACGGGCCTCGTCTACACGCCCGCCGACGGCGACCAGCCGAGCCTTCTGGTCGGTCTCGTCACCTGGGCCCGGGCGCTCGGGCTGACCCTGCTGTCGGCCGGCAAGTCGAGCGAGTACGATTTCGTCTACGATCCCGGACAGGGCAACGTCACCAGCCTCGACCGCATGTCGGGCGCCGCCGGATTCGAGGCGGTGTGGGACCTCGGCGGGCGCGAGGTCGGCGAGGTGGCGGCGAGACGGGCCGAGATCCTGGCCAGCCTGCCCCGCCACGCGGTACCCGATCTGTGCGAGATGAGTCACGTCATCAATGCCACCGGGCTGGGGTTCGATTCCGCCACCTTCCACGCCCCCATCTGCCGCATTGCCGAAATCCCCGACATGATGGTGCCGCGCGGGCTAGGCGGGCTGCTCGGCCGCCAGGGCGTGGTCGACGTCATCAACTGCCTGCGCAAGCCGGACGAGCTCAGCATGGCGGGCGGCGTCTACATCGTGGTCGCCTGCGAGGATCCCAAGAGCTGGGAGGTGCTGCGTCTGAAGGGCCATGTCGTCAACCGCAACCGCTCGGCGGCGATGCTGTACCACCCCGCCCATCTGCTGGGCGTCGAGTCCGCGATCTCCGTGCTGACTGCCGCCTTGCTCGGCCACTCGACCGGCGGCGAGAACCCGCAGCCCCTGAGCGACCTTGCCGGCCGCACCACCAGGGCGCTGAAAGCCGGCACCGTGCTCAAGGCGCAGGGCCATCACCACGTCATCGACGGGGTGGAGGGCATCCTGGTCGAAGGCCGCCGCGCCGAAGGAAGCAACCCGATCCCGTACTACATGGCCGACGGCTGCACGCTGTCGTGCGACATTCCCGCCGGCACGGTGCTGGCGGTCGACATGGTGACGCGGCCGCAGGGGACGACCCTGGAACGCCTTCGCCGCGCCCAGGACGATCTGTTCCGCCCGGCGCGCTGATCCGGGGGGCGGCGTCCCGAACAAGGCAGGGACGCCCCCCTCCTCACGCCTCCGGCGGCAGGCCCAGCACGACCCGCGCGACCGCGTCGGCCGCCTGCGCGGTGCCGGCGCAGGCGATCGCGCCGGGCACCGCGGGACCGTCGAGCAGGGTGAAGACGGGACGGCCGAACTGGAGCGCGAAGGCGACTTCAGAGATGGTGCCGTAGCCGCCTCCCACCGCCACCAGGCACAGCGCGGCGCGGGCGACGATGGCGTTGCGGGCGATGCCGATGCCGGTGGCGATCGGCACGGTGACGAACGGGTTCGCGGCTGCGGCGTCGTCATCCGGCAGCACGCCGATGCTGATCCCGCCGCCGCGGGCGACCCCGCGGCAGGTCGCCTCCATCACCCCCTGGCGCCCCCCGCACAGCACGGTCAGCCCCATCCCGGCCAGCTGCAGCCCCAACGCTTCGGCGGCCTCCAACTGGTCGGGCCTCGCTTCGCGGGCGCCGACCACCGCGACCGGCACCCGGCAGCGCGCCGCGGTCGCCTGCAGGCGCCTCACCGCCTCGATCGGCGACATCTCCTCGGCGACAGGACTGCGGGAGCCGTCCGCCCGCCACGACCGGGCGGCCGGATCGAACACCCGGCCTTCGTCGTCGTGCAGCAGAGAGGCGTCGGCGTCAAAGAACAGAACCACGGTGTTCCCTCCTCGAGGCGTAGAACTCGCCGGCCGCCAGCACCAGCGTGCACAGCGCGAGCAGGACCACCGACAACGCCGCCGCCGACGGGAAGTCGGCGCCGGTGTCGGAGATCCGGCTGTAGAGAATAAGCGGCAGGATGCTGACCTGGGTGCCGACCAGGGCGAGTGCGGTGCCATAGGCCCCGATCGCCACCGCGGCGACCAGGCAGTAGGCGGCGACCGCGCTCGGCATCACCTGCGGCACCAGGACGTCGAACAGCGCCCGCAGCCGGCCGGCGCCGAGGGATTCGGCGGCGGCGATCTGGGCGCGGTCGAAGTTGACCAGCACCGGCAGCAGGATCAGCACCACGCGCGGGATCAGGTAATAGGAATAGGCGAATGCCAGCCCGATCGGGCTGTAGAGGAAGCCCGAGAACGTTGCCGGGTCGCTGCCGAGCGGGACCAGCGACAGGGTCACGAAGCCGGCCCGGCCGAACGCCAAGATGAAACCGTAGGCGACGATCAGGCCGGAGAAGGTGAGCGGCAGCGAGATCCAGAACAGGAGGCTGGTGCGCAGGTTCTCCGGCAGGCCCGACAGGTGCCAGGCGACGGCGAAGCCGACCGCCAGCGAGAAGGCCGGCGCGGTCGCGCCGAGCACCAGGGTTCCCCACAGGCCGCGCCAAAAGGTGACGTCGGCGAACACCCGGCCGAACGCCGCCCCGCCGTCGGTGAAGGCCTCGGCGACCACCACCCCCAGCGGCACCACGAAGAACGCCAGCATCACCAGGGCGCCGGGGGCCGCCAGCACGGCGAGCCCCCTTCTGCGCCCGATCGCTTGTCTACTTGCCAAGGACCAGCTTCGCCCAGTTGGAGTCGATGTCGGCCTTGCGCGCCGACGCCTTGATCAGATCGAGCGGCTTCAGCTGCGGGGCCTCGGGCAGCCGCTTGGCCACCTCTTCGGGCAGCTTGACCCCGGGCACCGACGGCCGCACGAAGCCCTCGGCGAACGTGGTCTGGCCGACCTCGGTCATGATGTAGTTGAGCCACAGCTTGCCGGCGTTCGGATTGGGCCCGTTCTTGACCAGGCTGATGGCGTAGGGGGCGCCGACCGTCGCCTCCTTGGGCAGCACGACGGCGATGTCGTCGCCCATGCCGTCGGTGTACTTGGCCTTTAGGCCGTCGTTCTCGTAGCCGATCCAGATCGGGATCTCGCCCTTGATGAACTTGGCGTACGGCGTGGTGCCTTCGACCCGCAGCACGTTGCCGGCCTGATGCAGCTTGGCCAGGTATTCGACGCCGGGCATCACGTTTTCCATGTCGCCGCCGTTGCCGAAGTTGGCGGCGAAGGTCAGCACCTGCCCCTGTCCGGTCGAGCGCGGATCGAGGTAGACGATCGCGTTCTTGTACTCGGGCTTGGCCAGGTCCGCCCAGCTCTGCGGCACGTTCTTGACCAGCTTGGTGTTGACCAGGAAGGCGACCGTGAGCTGGTGGACGATGAACCACTCGCCTTCGGGATGATGGTAGACGTCCGGCAGCTTGTCGAAGTTGACCGGCTTGAAGGGCGCCAGCACCCCTTTCTTGGCGGCGTCGATGGCCGAACCGCCGAAGTAGTAGGCGGTGTCCGCCTGCGGCCGGTTGCGCGCTTTCTCGAGCGCCACCACGGTCGCCCCCGAGCCGAGATCGTTGTAGGCCATCTCGACCTCGGGGTAGCGGGCCTTGAAGCGCTTGAACTGGGTGCCCCAGTTGGCCCAGGTGGGGCCGGTATCGAACGATACCACCATGCCTTCCTTGGCGGCGGCCTCGTAAAGCGCCTTCTCGCCGGGGTAGAGCTCCGGGCCGTCGAAGGCCAGGGCGGTGGCCGGTCCGAGCGCCACCAGGGCGCCCAGGAGCATGGAACGCAAATGCGTCATCGGTTCCTCCGTCGGTTGCTCCGCTCGAATGCTCGCGGCGTGCCAGGCTCGCCACGAGCCCCTTTCGTTCTCCCCATCCCGCTCTTGCAGGATGAGGCTCGGCACGTCTACTGCGGCAGGAGCAAGATGTGCTCCGGCCGGATGCTGACGGCGTCGATGGCGCCGCGAAAGCCGGTCTGGCCGCGAATCACGGCGTCACCGACCGCGAGGTCGTAGCGCCGCATTGCGCCCAGGAAGCGGTCGCGGACCAGGCTGCCCTCGAACACGGCGGCGCCGCCGTCGAGCCGGCCGACCGCGATGTTCTCGGGGCGCACCAGCACCGCCACCCGCTGACCGGCGGCATGGTTGCCGGGGCGCACGTGCAGGACCCCGAACGGCACCTCGACTGCGTCGGCGGCGGTCACCGTGCCGTCCCACAGGTTCGCCTCGCCGACGAAGCCGGCGACGCTGCGGGTGGCGGGGGCGTCGTAGAGCTCGCGCGGGCTCGCCACCTGGACCAGCCGGCCGCGCTCCATCACGGCAACGCGGTCGGCCATCGACAGCGCCTCCTCCTGATCATGGGTGATGTGCACGGTCGAGATGTTGAACTCGCGCTGCAGGCGGCGGATTTCGTCCCGCATCTCGCCGCGCAGCGAGGCGTCGAGTGCCGACAAGGGCTCGTCAAGCAGCAGCGCCTTGGGCTGGAACACCAGGGCGCGGGCCAGCGCGACCCGCTGCTGCTGTCCGCCCGAGAGCGTCTGCGGACGCCGCTCCTCGAAGCCCTTGAGGCCGACCCGGAACAGCGCCTCCATCGCCCGGCGGTAGCGCTCCTCGGGCGCCACCTTGCGGATCTTCAGGGGATAGGCGACGTTCTGCCACGCCGTCATGTGGGGGAACAGGGCATAGGCCTGGAACACGACGCCCAGCCGGCGGTCACGCACCGGAAGATCGGTCACGTCGGCGTCGTCGAGCAGAATGCGACCGCTGTCGGGGCTCTCGAACCCGGCGATCAGCTTGAGCAACGTCGTCTTGCCCGAGCCGCTGGCGCCGATCACCGCCACCAGCTCGCCGTCGCGGATGTCGAGATCGACGTCGAACACCCCGAACTCGGTGCTCGGGTAGCGGAAGTTCACGCTGGAGAGACGGATGCTCATCGTCTGGCCTGCCGGTATGCGCTGGCGGAACGGGCGGCGAAAGCCCCGCCGGCCGCGGCCAGCAGGGCCAGGGTCAGCAGCACCACGGTCGCCGCACAGGCGAAGCCGGTGGCGCCGTAGAACGCCTGCAGCAGGACCACCGGGTAGGGGCGCGAAAGGAAGCCAGCGATCAGGTTGGAAAGCTGGAACTCGCCGATCGACAGCGCCGCCACCATGATCAGCCCCGATCCCAGGCTGTGGCGCAGCAGCGGCACCACTACGTCGAGGAAGCGCTCGCGCAGGGATGCGCCCAGCGATTCGGCCGCCAGCTCAAGCGCGTCGAGCCGCAGATGGCGCATGTCGGCGACCAGGGTCTGCAGCAGGTAGGGCAGCGTCAGCACGACGTGGCCGGCGATCAGCAGCCAGATGCTGCCGAGCCAGGGCAGGGCATCGCTGGAGAACACCAGGATGAAACCGAATGCCAGCACCACCGGCGGCGCTGCGATCGGCAGCAAAAAGACGATGCGGGCGGCCAGCAGCACCCCGCGCGAGGCGCTGCGATAGAGCGCGTAGGCAAGCGGTACCGCCAGCAGCGTGCAGAACACGCAGGTTGCCGCCACCACCTCGATGCTGACGACGAAGGCGCGCCGGAAGCTGCCCTCGCCCCACAGCTCGACGTACCACGACAGCGTCGCCCCACTCGGCAGCAGGGTGTTGGTCCACGTCTCGCCGAACGAGCCGACGAACAGGAGCACGATCGGCGTGAACAGGAAGGCGAGGTAGAGGCCGGTGATGAGAGCCACGGCGGTCGGACGTCCTCCTGAGGGTTTTCCGGCCCAAAGCTGTCGGTCCGGTTTTGGCAAATGGTAGAAAACGAGCGGTTGAGAGTCAATGGATCTTCCGGCAGCTTTACGGGCAGGTTAGCTTTAATTTGCGAAATCTGTGTGACAGAAGTATGATACGTCGCCAACCTGCCTGGTGACACTTCGATGACAGACACCCCCACGCCCCGCCACCTCGCCGTCAAGCAGCGCCTGCTGTCCGACGCCGCCGCCCTGCCGGCCCATGCCCGCATCCCCTCGCGAAACGTTCTGGTGCGCGAGCTGGGGGTCAGCCGCACCACCGTCGACCGGGCGATCTCGGAATTGGTCGGCGAAGGCGTGCTGTACGCCCGCGACGGCAGCGGCACCTACGTGGCGGAACGTCCCGGCGCCGCCGCGCCGGCGCGGCGCCCGCTGCGCTCGTGGGGGGTGCTGCTGCCCGACGTCCGCCACTACACCTATCCCGGCATCCTGCGCGGCATCGAGCACGTCGCCTACGACAACGGCATCGTCGTCATCGTCGGCAACATCGAGAATCAGGCGGCGCGACAGACCACGTACCTGCGCAACTACCTCGACAGCCGGGTCGACGGCGTGGTGATCGTGCCGGCCCGTCCCAACCCTGCGGAAGGGTTGGAGGAGGCGCTGGCCGAGATGGTGCGCGAACTGGCCGGCGCCCGCATCCCGTTCGTGTTCTGCAACCGCAACGATTCGGGCGTCGAGGCGCCGCAGGTGGTGTGCAACGATTTCCACGGCGGCTTTCTGGCCACCCGCCATCTGATCGAGCAAGGCTATCGCCGCATCGCCTACGTCGCCCATCCCCGCTATGCGATCTCGCTCAACCGCTACATGGGCTATGCCAGCGCGCTCGCCTGTGCCGGTCTGCCGCGCGACGAATCCCTGGTCGCGTTCTCCGATTCGTGGGATTTCGAGGCGCCGGGCCACGTCGAGATGTCGCGCCTGCTGGCCGCCCCGAACCCGCCCGACGCGGCGGTCTGCTTCACGGACTGGATCGCCCAGGGGGCCGCCCAGGCGGTGATCGAGCACGGACTGGTGCCGGGCCGCGACGTCGGCATCGTCGGCTACGACGACAGCGTCATCTGCGGCTCGATGGCGGTGCCGCTGACCTCGGTCAGGATCCATTCCTACGAGATGGGGCGCCGCGCTGCCGCCCTGCTCCTGAAGCCGGCCCGGACCACGGTGGTGCTGGAACCCGAGCTGGCGGTGCGGCAGAGCACTAGACGGCAGACTCCGGCCTAGAAGGAGACATGGCCCGCCCCGCGCTCCGTGCGGAGGGCCATGCGTCATTGGCATTGGAAGGGAGGACGGCGGCAAGGTTACAACCTGTAGCATGAGGTGTAACAGCAGTGCCGGCGGTGCAGCATGGCGCGCGTAGTCTACGGAGTATGGGACGGTATCGTCCAGGATAACCGGGGCAAGCGGCTGTTCGAGATGGCCGAAGCACCCGATCTCAAGGGGCTGGACACCTTCAACGAAGGCAACCCGATCCAGGCCTTCTTCGGCGACCGCGGCTTCTTCGTCTTCGACCGCCGGGTCAGCCTGATCGATGCGCTGTGGCGCTACATGGCCCGGGCCGCCGAGGAATCGTGCGGCAAGTGCACCCCCTGCCGGATGGGAACGGCGCTCATCCGCGACGCCCTGGAGGCGCTGCGCAAGGGCGAGGCCGGAGAGGAGCGCTGGGCCGAGATCGAAGCTTTGGGCGAGCAGCTTCGCGCCTCGGCGCTGTGCGGCCTCGGCCGCAACAGCGCCAGCGCCCTGATGGCGGCGCTGACCCACTTCCGCGACGTGCTGCTGGCCGAGCGCGGGCCGCTGCCCGAGCAGCACGGCATGACCTACACCACCGCGCCCTGCATCGAGGCCTGCCCGTCGAAGGTCAACGTCCCCCGCTATATCGACTACATCAAGGACGGCGAGCCGACCCATTCGCTCGGTGTCATCCTCCAGAAATACCCGATGGCCGCCACCTGCGGCCGCGTCTGCGTGCGTTTCTGCGAGATGGCCTGCCGCCGCAACCTGGTCGACGAGGCGGTCGGCATCAAGACGCTGAAGCGCTTCATCGCCGATCACCAGCGCAGCCGCAGCACTATGTTCACCCGCGACGTGATCGCGGCCGCCCAGCCGTCCGACCTCCGGGTCGCGGTGGTCGGCGCCGGCCCGGCCGGCGTGTCGTGCGCCTACCATCTGCTGCTCAAGGGCTACCCGGTCGACGTGCTGGAGGCGCTGGACGAGGCCGGCGGCATGGCCGCCACCGGCATCCCCGCCTACCGCCTGCCCAAGGACGTGCTGAAGTCGGAGACCGACATCATCCAGGCTCTCGGCGGCCGCTTCCTGTACGGACGTCGACTGGGCCGCGACTTCACCGTAAGCGACCTGTTTGCCGAGGGCTACAAGGCCGCCTTCCTGGCGGTCGGGTGCGCCCAGGGCAGCCGGCTGGGCGTCGAGGACGAAGACCCGAGCCTGCCCGGCTATCTGTCGGGGATCGACTTCCTGCTCATGGTCCACGATCACGTGGCCGGCACCAGGCCGACCCGGCTGAGCGGCGAGGTGGTGGTTGTCGGCGGCGGCAACGTCGCCATGGACTGCGTCCGTTCGGCCCTGCGGATGGGGGCCTCGGCGGTCCACCTCGTCTACCGCCGCACCCGCGAGGACATGCCCGCCGATCGCGAGGAGATCAAGGCCGCCGAAGAGGAAGGCGTGATCTTCCATTACCTGACCAATCCGGCCCGCATCGTCGCCCGCGACGGCCGCCTCGCCGGCGTCGTCCTGGTCGACATGCGCCAGACCGAGCCCGACGGCCGCGGTCGCCGCGGCGTCCAGCCGGTCGCGGGTTCCGAGCGCGTGTTCGAGTGCTCGACCCTGATCGCCGCCATCGGGCAGCAGGTCGACCGCGGCACCATCGGTCCCGAGGACGGCATCGCAATGGACAAGTGGGGCTGCATCGCCGTCGACCCCACCACACTGGCGACCTCACGTGGCGGTGTGTTCGCCGGCGGCGACTGCGCATCGGGGCCGTCCACCCTGATTCATGCCATGGCCAACGGGCTGAAGGCGGCGCGCAGCATCGACGACTACCTGAACTTCGGGCGCGTGCGCTTCTTCCCGCGCAGCCGGATGCGGCAAATCCTGAACGAAAACAAGATGCTGGCGGCCGACTGTGTCGAGGTTCCCACCATGCACGAATACCGCGTTCACCACCCCGAGCTGGACCCCGAGGTTCGCAAGCAGATGTTCGAGGAGGTCGAGCAGACGATCACCGCCGCCGAGGCGTATCGGGAGGCCAATCGCTGCCTGCGCTGCTATCGCGTCTACTCGGTCATCACCGAGCAGCCGATCCCGGCCGGATGCGCATGACGAGCGGGGGCACCATGGAAGCGACCATCAACGGCAAGCCGGTCCGCATCGACGGCACCGAGACCATCCTCGAGGCGGCGCGCCGCAGCGGCCACCATATTCCCACACTTTGCGAGCTGTCCGACATCGATCATGCGCCGGGCACCTGCCGGGTCTGCCTGGTCGAGGCGAAGCGGCCGGGCCAGGCCGAGGCGATGGTGCTGACCGCCTGCAACACCCCGATCGAGGACGGCATGGAGGTGCGTACCCGCACCCGCAAGGTGCGTGAGATGCAGCGTCTGCAGGTCGAGCTCCTGCTCGCCGACCACGATCGCGACTGCGCCACCTGCATCCGCCACGGCGACTGCGAGCTGCAGGACGCCGCCCGCTTCGTCGGCCTCGCCCAGTCGCGGTTCCACGACACGGGCCGGGTGAACCGCCGCCTCGTCGACCGCAGCTCGCCCGCCATCATCCGCGATATGAAGAAGTGCATCCGCTGCTTCCGCTGCGTGACCATCTGCCGCGAGGAGCAGGGGATCGACGCCCTGGTCACCGTCGGCACCGGGATGGAGACCGCGATCGGGCTGCGCAACGGGCTGGCGCAGGCGGCATCGGACTGCGTCACCTGCGGCCAGTGCGTGATGGTCTGCCCGACCGGGGCGCTGGGCGAGAAGGACGACACCGAAACCGTCGTCGACTTCCTCTACGATCCCGAGATCGTCACCGTGTTCCAGTTCGCGCCCGCGATCCGGGTCGGCTTCGGCGAGGAATTCGGGCTGCCGCCCGGCACCAACGTCGAGCCGCAGGTGATCGCCGCGCTCCGCGCGCTCGGCGCCGACGTCGTGCTCGACACCAACTTTGCCGCCGACGTGGTGGTGATGGAGGAGGGGACGGAGCTGCTGGGCCGCCTGCGCGAGGGACGCCGGCCGACCTTCACGTCGTGCTGTCCGGCGTGGATCAACTTCGCCGAGAAGCACTATCCGGCGATCCTGCCCTACCTTTCGTCGACCAAGTCGCCGCAGCAGACCCTCGGCACCATCGCCAAGAGCTACCTGCCGGAGAAGATGGGCATCGACCCCGCCCGCATCCGCGTCATCTCGATCATGCCGTGCACCGCCAAGAAGGACGAGGCGGTGCGTCCGCAGTTCATCCACGACGGCGTGCCCGAGGTCGACGTCGTCATCACCATCCGCGAGTTCGCCCGCCTGCTGCGCCGCGAGGGCATCGATCTCGCCAAGCTCGAGCCCTCCGCCTTCGACAACCCGTACATGAGCGAATACTCCGGCGCCGGCGCGATCTTCGGCACCACCGGCGGCGTCATGGAAGCCGCAGTGCGGACCATGCACTATCTCCTCAACGGCCGCGAGCTGGAGGGCATCGAGGCCACGGCGTTGCGCGGCTTCGAGAGCGTGCGCACCGCCGAGGTCGCCCTCGGCGGCGATATCGGCACCGTCCGGGTGGCGATGTGCCACGGCTTGAAAGGCACCCGCGAGGTGGTCGAGGCGGTGCTTGCCGGGACCGCCCAGTTCGACTTCATCGAGGTCATGGCCTGCCCCGGCGGCTGCGTCGACGGCGGCGGCCACCTGCGGTCCAAGAAGGCGTACGTGCCGCACGCCCGCAAGCGGCGCGAGGCGCTCTACGGCATCGACCGCAAGAAAACCGCGCGCCAGTCGCACAACAACGCGCAGGTCCAGAAGCTCTATCGCGACTACCTGGACCGGCCGTGCTCGGACAAGGCGCATCACCTCCTGCACACCTCGTACGCGGCGCGCGAGCGCGTGGTGACCCGGACCATCCGCGACATCTGGCGCGAGATCACCATGAGCACGATGGTCTACTAGCGGGACGGAGGGAGTGAATGCAGGCCATCGGCCGCCGTCGCTTCCTCTTTCTCGCCGCCGCCTTCGGACTCGTCGGTCGGGCCGGGGCGGCGGACGAGCCTCAGACCCTGCACCTGGCCCCGGCAATCGCCTCGATCCTGGCCGCCCGCGCGGTCGAGAGCGGCACACTGCCCGAGGTTCGCGTGGCGGTCTGGCGGACGCCGGACGTGCTGCGGGCCGGCATCGTCTCCGGAAGCATCCGGGTGTTCACCGCCCCCACCACGGTTCCGGCCAACCTCTACAATCGCGGCGCGCCGCTGCGCCTTCTCAGCGTCACCGGCCTCGGCAACATGAGCATCGTCGCCGCCGATCCCGCGATCCGCTCGCTTGCCGACCTCGAAGGGCGGACCGTGCACCTCTTCTTCAAGAACGACATGCCCGATCTCGTGTTCCGGTACCTGATGGGAAGGCTGGGTCTGGAGGCGGGGCGGCACTATCGGATCGAGTACGTCGGCAGCGCGACCGAGGCGATGCAGCTGATGCTCGCAGGCAGGGCGGAGAGCGCCGTGCTCGCCGAACCCAACACCAGCATGACGTTGGCACGCGGCCCGTTTCGCCGCGCCGTCGACATCCAGCAGGCATGGTCCGAGATCACCGGCGGGCCGCCGCGGATCCCGGTCTCCGGCATCGCCGCGACGGAAGAGTTCGCCCGCGATCACAGGGAGTTGCTGCGCACCCTCCACGCCGCCACCGCCGAGGCCCTGGCGTGGACCCGCGGGCACCCCGCCGAAGCGGCGGCGATGGCGGAGCGGCTTCTGGGTACGCAGGCGGAGGCCGTCGAAGCCTGCCTCGCCCACGCCAACATGGCGGCGATCGGCGCCCGCGCCGCCCGTCCCGACCTCGAGCGCCTGTGGAACGCGCTGGCCGAGATCTCCCCCGCAGTGATCGGCGGCCGGCTGCCCGACGATGGGTTCTACCTCGATGTCTAGGTGCGGAGCAGTCGAGCGAGCGGCTGGATCGTGGAAACCGGGACCGTGAGCGGCCGCCGCGAAACCCTGTGGCGCCTCGCCGGCGGTCTTGCCGCCGTCCTGTTGCTGCTGGCAATGTGGCAGGCCGTCCACCTGCGCTGGGGTCCGTTCATCATGCCCGATCCCCGGAACGCCCTGGCGGCGCTGTTCCGCATGATCGGAGACGGCAGCATCGCGCCGGCGGCGGCGCGCACCGCGCTCAATGCGCTCGGCGGCTTCGCCGCCGGCAGCCTGTTCGGCGCCTTGCTCGGGCTGGCGGCCGGCCTGTCCCGGCCGCTGGGCCGGGTGCTCGGGCCAGCCGTCACCATCATTCTCGGCGTGCCGCCGATCGCCTGGGTGGTGATGGCCCTCCTGTGGTTCGGCTCCGACGGGGCGGGGGCAACCGCGGTGGTGTTGGCGACCACCTTTCCGCTCGTCTTCGCAGGCACGGTCCAGGGCGTGCGCACGCTCGACCCCGCTTTTGTCGATCTGGCCCGCTCGTTCGGTGCCGGACCGCGCACGATGGTCGTCAGCATCCTCCTGCCGCACGTCTTCTCGTATCTGTTTCCGGCCCTCGCCTCGGCTCACGGGATCGCGTGGAAGGCGGCGGTGACGGCCGAGGTGATGGGAACCGGCGGTGGCATCGGCGAGCGGCTGGCGACCGCGCGCGCCAACCTCGACACCGCCGAGGCGATGGCCCTGGTGGTGCTGGTGGTCGCACTTCTCCTGCTTGTCGACGGCCTGGTGCTCAACCCGTTCCGGCGCCGGGTCGAGCGGTGGCGGACGCACCCTGAATAGGTCAGCCACTTGAGCGTGCTGCGGCGTTGCCGCCGCATCCCCATCTCCCGTGTATCCGCCGGGCGACCGGCGTTCCATGACGCAGGAGGCTCCGTGGGCATCTTAACCTGGATCATCTTCGGGCTGCTGGCCGGCATCGTCGCCAAGCTGATCATGCCGGGCAAGGACCCGGGCGGCTTCATCATAACCATCCTGCTCGGCGTCGCCGGCGCCCTGGTCGGCGGCTTCATCGGCAACGCGATCGGCTTCGGCAGTGTCGAAGGATTCGATTTCCGCAGCTTCCTGATCGCCGTCGGCGGCGCGATCGTGCTGCTGCTCGTCTACCGGATGGTGCGGGGAAAGAAGACCTGATCCGCTCCTTCAGGGAGGGACGCCTGCGGCCGCGCGTACCGCTCACTGCGCCAGCAGCAGGCCGATCATGACGCAACCGAACACGATCCGGTACCAGGCGAACGGCGCGAAGCCGTGGCGGCCGACGAAGCCGATGAAGGTGCGCACCACCACCAGGGCGGCGAAGAAGGCGGCGACAAAGCCGATCGCGATCAGCGCGCCGCCTTCGAAGCTCATCTCCGACCAGTTCTTGTAGAGCGAGAACACGGTCGCCCCCAGCATGGTCGGGATCGCAAGGAAGAACGAAAACTCTGCCGCGGCGCGGCGCTCGACCCCCAGCAGCAGCGAGCCCATGATGGTCGCGCCCGCCCGCGACACGCCGGGGATCATCGAGATCACCTGACAGAGCCCGATCGCCAGCGAGAGCTTCGCCGAGAAGTCCTCGACCTCCCGCACCCGCACCGTCTTGACCATCCTCTCGATCGCCAGGATGGCGAACCCGCCGACCACCAGGGCGACCGCCGAGATCATCGGCGCATCCAGCATCTCGCGCACGTACTTGTAGGCCAGCGCGCCGACCACCATTGACGGCAGGAAGGCGAGGGTGACGTTGCGGACGAAGGCGCGGGCCCGCGGGTCGTCGCCAAGCCCGACGACGGCGCCCCACAGGCGGCGCCAATAGACCAGGCAGACGGCAAGGATGGCGCCGAGCTGGATGACGATCTCGAACGCCTTACCGGCGGGCCCGGAGAAGCCCATCATGTCGCCCACCAGGACGAGGTGCGCGGTCGACGAGACCGGCAGGAATTCGGTCAGCCCCTCGACGATGCCGAGGAGGAGAGCTTCGAGATAGGTGTCCATGGAACCTCAGATGCCAGAGCACGACGGACAGATGACAGATACTCGCCCGCCTTGCCATCTGTCATCCGGGATCTGCCTTCCGGAACGGGTTCCTCCCCAGACTCGCCAGGGCCGCCCATGCCGTCGCCCCCAAGTGGGGGCGGCGGTAATAGCGAAAATCGTCGGTCGTGCTTTGCGGCGATAGGGCAAGCCCGGTGGTGATGCCGGGTTCTCGGGTCGCCCACAGATACCCGCCCGGGCTGAACGAAGCGGCGAGGGTGGCGAACAGCGGAACCGCCTCGGCGTCGCGGCCGAGCGTGCGGTAGACGAGAGCGGCCTGCGCCGTGCCCTCGACCCACAGGCCGTCGCGGTCGGCGTTGAAGTCGAAGCCGCCGGGGACCCCGTGGGCCGTCTCGACGTAGGCGAGAACCCGCCGCCATTCCGCTGGCGCGTCCGCCAGCAGGAGCGGCCATAGCTGGGCGTCGAGCCCCGAGGTGTCGCGATTGGGCGAGATCCCGTCGGGCGCGGTGCCGGCAAGGAAGCGGTCGCCCTGCCACATCGCGGCGACGAAGGCGCGGGCAGTTGCCGCAGGACCTGACCAGTCGCCGGGAATCCCGGCCGCCTCGAGGCGGCCGAACAGGGCGGCAAGATCGACGTTGTGCTCGGTCGACTTCCAACCCAGCGTCTGCGGTGCCGCCACGAAACCGTGGATGCCGCCGGTGAACCCTCCTGGCCCGCGCGGATCGGAAACGTGCTCCGCCAGCCATCGGCCGAGCCGTTCGGCGCCTTCCAGGAAGCGCGGCGCGCCCTGCTCGGCGAGCGTCATCAGGGCGAGCCCCGCCCAGGCGACGTTGCCGGTTGCGGTGCCGACATGGACCGGGTCCTCGAGCCAGCGGTTGCGGCGGTCGTCCCACCAGCCCATCGGCGGCACCGGCCGTTCTGTCTGCGGGCCCGGACGGTAGGCGTTGCGCAGCCGCCCCTCCGGGCCGGCCCGGTCGTAAAGAACGGCTTGCAGCAGGGCGTCGCCGATCCGTTCCGCCAGCTTGCCGCGGCCGCAGGCGGAAAGTGCGATCGCCGCCAGCGCGTTGTCGTAGGTGAAGGCGCCGCCCAACGCGGGATCGGCGTCGGGCCCGTTGCCGGCAGCCCCGTCATAGCTGCGCAGAAACACCGGCTCCGGCTGCCGCACCGCCTCGACCCGCTCCGCGATGGCGGCGCAGGCTCTCGCAGCGACCTCGTCCGCGGCAGCGGCGACGGCAGCAGCGGGAACGGCAGTCACCGTCATCAGGATCAGGGCCAGCGCCAGGCGCACGATCGCCGCCTCAACCCCACAGCACGGGCTCGGGCGGGAACACGCGGGCGCCGTCGAAGCGCAGGCCCGGCTCGCGGTCGCGGGCGAGCAGCAGCGGCCCGTCGAGGTCGACGTAGGCGGCGCCCTGGCCGAGCAGCACCGCGGGCGCCGTCCCCAGCGAGGTGCCGACCATCGAGCCGACCATGACCCGGAAGCCCATCGCCTCGGCCGCGGCCTTGAGTACGAGGGCCTCGGTAAGGCCGCCGGTCTTGTCGAGCTTGAGGTTGACGACGTCGTAGCGGCCCTTGAGCGCGGCGAAGGTATCCAGCCCGTGGCAGGATTCGTCGGCTCCCACCGGTACCGGTCGCGGCAGGCCGTCGAGCAGGGCGTCCCGTCCGGCAGGGAACGGCTGTTCGATCATCTCGACCCCGAGCTCCGCCATCGGGCCCGCGAAGGCGCGATAGTTCTCGACCCTCCACGCCTCGTTGGCGTCGGCGACCAGCCGCGCCTTCGGCGCCGCACGGCGCACCGCAGCCACCCGCTCGAGGTCACCGTCGCCGGTCAGCTTGAGCTTCAGCAGCGGCAGGTGGGCGGCCTTCTCCGCCGCCTCCGCCATCGCCTCGGGCGTATCGACGCTGAGCGTGTAGCAGGTGGTCAGCGGCTGCGGCGGCGCCAGCCCGGCAATCTGCCAGGCCGGCCGGCCGGCCTGCTTGGCTTCCAGGTCCCACAAGGCGGCGTCCAGGGCGTTGCGGGCGGCGCCCGCCGGCATGGCGCGGCGCAGGGCCTCGCGGTCGAGGCCAGCGGCGACGGCCGCCGCCTGGGTTTCTAGCAGGGCCATCACGCCCTCGACCGATTCGCCGTAGCGCGCGTAGGGCACGCATTCGCCGCGGCCTCGGAATGACCCCTCGGAAACCTCGGCGACCACTACCCGAGCCTCGGTCTTGGCGCCGCGCGAGATGCGGAAGGCGCCGCGGATGGGAAACGATTCGAAGTTGACCGTGAGCAGACGTGCCATTCGGACCCCCTTTGACGGATTGACCGACGGTCGCGCCGATGCGAGGAAAAGGCAAGCTTGGCGAAAGGCGACCGGACGACGGATCCAAGGGGAAGGGCGCTTGCGGATACTGGCGATTCTGTGCGGCTTCCTTGCCGCGGTGGCGGCGACGGCCGTCCTCGGTGCTCCGACCGAGAAGCGGACGCTGGCGGTCGGGGAGCGGACGCGCACCTACCTGGTGCATGTCCCTGCGGGCGCTCGCGCGCCGACGCCGGTGGTGCTGAGCTTCCACGGATCGGCCACCGACGCCCGCCGGCAGGAGGAGATCTCGGGTTTCTCGGCGCTGGCGGACGGCGAGGGCTTCGTCGCGGTCTATCCACAGGCGTTCGGCAAGTCGTGGCACGTCTCCCGCCCGGCACCGGAAGAGGTCGCCTTCGTGCGCGCGCTGCTCGACGATCTCGATCGGCAGCACCGGATCGACCGCAGCCGCGTCTTTGCCACCGGCAACTCCAACGGCGCCCAGATGGCCTGGCGGATCGCCTGCGACGCCCCGGAGCTGGTCGCCGCCGTCGGCCTGGTCGCCGGCCGCTACCCCCGAGTCTGCGGCACGTCGCGGCCGCCCGCCATCATCTTCCACGGCACCGCGGACCGCCTGTTCCCCTACCGCGGCAGGACCGGGATGATGGCGATCCCGGCGTTCGCCGCCGCCTGGGGCGCACCCGCCAAGTGCTCGGACGGGCGGGTCGACGGCGAGGTGATCTACCGCAAGGGCGACGCGACCGGCCGCCGCTGGGCCTGCGGGCGCTTTCAGGCGGTGCTCTACACCCTCAGGGGCAAGGGTCACACCTGGCCGGGGTCGCCGGTTCCCGATCCCGCGGCCTCGCGGGACGTTGACGCCAGCCTTGCAATGTGGCGCTTTTTCCAGGAGGCGGGCGGCGAGTAGGCATCTCGTTGCCGACCGACACCGACGCGCGAGCGACGGTGTCGGCTGCCCGCATCTCGGGTTTGCCCGCGGGGCGGAATCCAGGCATCATGCGCTCATGGCGAGACGGCGGCACGCGGAAGGCAAAGACTCCCGCCTGGCTCTCCTTGCCGAAATGGCGGGGGACCTCGCCACCACGCTCGACCTGCAGGCGACGTTGGCCAACGCGGTCGAGCGCATCACCCGTCATCTCCAGGCCGAGGGCGGCGCCCTGTTTCTGTTCGATGCGGCATGCCAGGAGGTGCGCTGCGTTTCGTGCTACGGCAAGGCGGCGATCACCGGGCTCGTGCTGCGCCCCGACCAGGGCATCGTCGGCCGCTGCATCGGCAACGCCCTCGGCGAGATCGTGATGGACGTCGCCAAAGACCCCGGCTTCCATCCCGGCGTCGACGCGATGACCGGGCTGACGACGCGTTCGATCCTGTGCGCGCCGTTACGGGTCAAGGACAACTGCATCGGCGCCATCGAGCTGGTCAACAAGATTTCGACCGACGGCATCTTCTCGCAGGACGACCTGAGCAGCCTGGAGGTGCTGTCGACCTCGGCGGCGCTGGCGATCATCAACGCCCGCATGGCGCAAGCCCTGGTCGAGCAGGAGCGTACCCGGCACGAGCTGGAGCTGGCGGCCGAGATCCAGCGGCGCCTGCTGCCGGCGCGGCGCGAGGACGGTTATCCGGTGCACGGCGTCAACCGGCCGGCACGAACCGTCTCCGGCGACTTCTTCGACTTCCTTGAACTGCCGAACGGCCGCATCCTGTTCTGCCTTGGCGACGTTTCCGGCAAGGGCATCAACGCCGCCCTGCTGATGGCCAAGACCGCCAGCGTGTTCCGCTGCCTCGGCCGCGAGGGGACGCGACCCGGCCGCCTGCTCGCCCGCGTCAACGCCGAGATCCGCGAGACGGCGACCCTCGGCATGTTCGTCACGATGGTCGGCGGCATTTACGATCCCGCCACCGGCGGCCTGGTCATCGCCAACGCCGGCCACGAGCCGGCGCTCGTGGTCGCTCCCGACGGGACCGTGGTCGAGCGCATTGCCGCCGACGCGCCGCCGATCGGGCTGGCGAGCGAGCTGTTCGAGATCGACGACTACCCTGAGCGCTCGATCGCGCTCGATGGCAACGCCTTCTTCGCCTTCTCGGACGGGGTCGCCGAGGGGTTCGCACGCGGCGGCGGCGCGGAGGAGGCTATCATCAAGGCCTTGCGGGCGGTCTGCGGCCGGCCGGCACCGGAGCGGATCGAGATCCTGGCCGACCGCGCCACGGGGACCGAGCTGCTGCCGCGCGACGACCTGACGCTGGTGGTCGTCGACGACGCGCCGCGTCTGCGCGGCGGCGTCCGAGAACCGCCGTCGCGGCGGCTCCTGCGCCAGACCTACCGGGGCACGGCGGCGGCGCTGCGCGAAATCCGCGACGAGATTGCCGCCTGCTGCCGCGGCAGCGGGCTCGACGCCGCCGTGACGTCGGACATCGTGCTGGCGGTGAACGAGGCCTGCCAGAACGTCATCCGCCACGGCTACGGCGGCGAGGACAAGGGCGACATCGTACTGGAGGTGGTGCGCACCGAACAGGCGCTGACGATCCTGGTGCGGGACCATGCGCCGACGGTGGACCCGGCCAGCATCCGGCCGCGCGACCTCGACGACGTGCGGCCGGGGGGGCTCGGCACCCACTTCATGCGCGAAATCATGGACGAAGTCGTATTCCTGGTGCCGCCGGGGGGCGGCAATCTCCTGAAGCTGGTGAAAAGGTTCGACGGGGGACAATGAAATACGAAACCAACGACGTTGAGGGGGTGACGGTGGTCGCCCTGGAGGGGGACGTCGATCTGGAGAGTTCTCCGGTGGCGCGTCGTCTCCTGCTCGATCAGATCGCCCGTAACCAGCGGCTGGTTGTCGACCTGTCGCGGGTGGGCTACATGGACAGCTCGGGCGTCGCCTCTCTGGTCGAGGCGCTGCAGAGCGCCCGTAAGCGCGGGTGCGGCTTCGTCATCGCCGCGACCGGCGATGCGGTGCTGCGGGTCATCCGGCTGGCCCGGCTCGACCGGGTCTTCACCCTTTCCGCCACCGTCCAGGACGGGATCGCCGCCCTGCGCAAGGGATGAGCATGCAGAAGACGGAAAGCGCCACTGCACTCGCGCGGACCCTGGAGCGGATCGGCCGGGCGTGCGTCGCCGGGGTCGAGGAGGTCGGCACCTGGGCCGCCGTCCTCGGCGAGGCGACGTTCTGGACCGTTGCCGGCCGAGCCTTCGGCCAGCCGGTGCGGATGGCGGCCGTCTTCCGGGAGATGATGGACATCGGCATCCGCGCCATTCCGATCATCGCGGTGATGTCGGCGACCATCGGCGTCATGCTGGCGATCCAGGGGATCTACACCTTGCGCATCTTCGGCGCCGAGTGGAGCGTCACCATCGGCATCGCGCTGTCGATGACCCGCGAGTTCGCTCCGATGATCACCGGCATCCTGGTCGCCGGGCGGTCGGGCTCGGCGCTGGCCGCCCGCGTCGGCACCATGAAGATCAACCAGGAGATCGACGCCCTCGACGTGATGGGCATCAACCCGGTCCGCTTCCTTGTCGCTCCTGCGCTGATCGCGCTGCTCGTCATGGTGCCGGCGCTGACCTTCCTGGCCGACGTCACCGGGCTGCTCGCCGCCGGGCTTTATGTGCGCAGCGCCTTGGACATCAGCCTGCCCGCCTACTGGCAGCAGATCTTCGAATTCCTCAACCTCAACCATCTGGTGCACGGCCTGGGCAAGAGCTTCATCTTCGCCGTCCTGATCGGGCTGATCGGGATCGTCAACGGCAGCTCGGTCAGCGGCGGCGCTGAGGGCGTGGGACGGGTGACGACGCGCGCGGTCGTGCAGGCGATCTCGGCGATCATCGTCACCGACATGTTCTTCGCCTTCGTGGTGACGCGGTAGGAGGGCGCGATGGCAAGTCCCCATTCCTCCCCCCGCGGCAAGGCGATCGAGGTCGAGCACCTCGAGACCCAGTACGGCAGCCGCAAGGTTCTCAAGAACGTCAGCCTCGCGGTCGACGACGGCGAAATCATGGTCGTGATGGGCGGAAGCGGCTCGGGCAAGAGCACGCTGATGCGTGCGATCCTGGGGCTGCAGCGGCCGACTGCGGGCACCATCCGCGTGCTCGGCGAGGACATCGCCGGCCTTGGCACCCGCAAGATGGCTGCCCTGCGCCGCCGCTTCGGCGTCGCCTTCCAGGGCGGCGCGCTGTTCAGCTCGATGACGGTCGGCGACAACATCATGCTGCCGCTGCGCGAGCATTCCGACCTCGACGAGCGGACGATGGAGATCATGGCCCGGATCAAGCTCGAGGTCGTCAACCTGGCGGGGTTCGAGAACCTGATGCCGTCCGAGCTGTCGGGCGGCATGCTGAAGCGGGCGGCCTTCGCCCGCGCCATCATCATGGATCCCAAGATCCTGTTCTGCGACGAGCCCTCGGCCGGGCTCGACCCGGTCGTCTCGTCGACCATCGACGATCTCATCCTGCGCCTGCGCGAAGCGATGGACATGACGGTGGTCGTCGTCACCCACGACCTCGACAGCGCGTTCAAGATCGCCGACCGCATCACCATCCTCGACGAAGGCCGGATCCTGTTCGTCGGCACGCCGGACGAGGTGCGGGCGCAGAAGAACCAGCGCATCCAGGACCTGCTTAACCGGCGCCCGCCGGAGGAAGCCCTGGATCCCGAAGCGTACCTGCGGCGGCTCACGGGCGAGTCGCCGAGCGGAGAGCCGGTGTCATGAAGAGCAACCGCGTCAACTACGTCGTCGTCGGCAGCTTCGTGCTCGCCATGCTGGTCGGCTTCGTGGCCGTCGCCACCTACCTCAGCGGACGAACCACCGGGGTCGATCCCTACTACGCCGTCTACGACAACGTGACCGGCGTCAAGTACGGCACCAAGGTGCTCTACGAAGGCTACGGCATCGGCCAAGTGCAGAATGTGTCGCCGTTCGTCGACCGCGGCCGGATGCGCTTCCGCGTCGATTTCCAGGTTGCCGAGGGCTGGCGCCTGCCCCGGGACAGCGTCGCCAAGATCGCGGCGCCGGGGCTGCTTTCGGCGGTCACCATCAGCATCTCGGCGGGACGCGCGGCGGAGGCCCTGGACCCGGGCCAGCAGGTGCGGAGCGGCGAAAGCGCCAACATGCTGGCCGGCATCACCGACCTCACCACCGAGATCGGCGCCATCGCGCGGGAGGACCTGCGGCCGCTGCTCGCCAACCTCAACGTCATTACCGACTCGATGGCCAAGCTGCTCGAGGGCGACGCGGCGGCGATGGTCGCCGACCTGCGCTCGGTGTCCGCGGACATGGCGACGACGGTGCCAGGCATTCTCGACGCCCTGCAGTCGGCGAGCCGTCGCATGGACCAGGCGGCCGACGGCATCAACGGCATCGTCGGCGGCACCAACCGCAAGACCATCGAGGGCACGCTGCAGAACATGGCCAGCGCGAGCGCCGATTTCGCCCGCCTGGCGGCCGAGCTCAAGAGCACTCGCCAGCAGCTCGACCGCCTGCTGACCACGGCCAACGAGATGGTCGTCGACAGCCGGCCCGACCTCGAGAAGGCGATCGTCGATGCCCGCTACGTGATGGGATCGGTCGCCCGCCACATCGAGAACACCAACCAGAACCTGGAAGCGACGATCCGCAACATGTATGAATTCAGTCGGCAGATACGCCAGAACCCCAGCCTCCTGCTGCGCGGGGGTGCAGCGCCGGACGAGGCTGCGGCTCGATAACAATGGGGGGAAAGCTGGATTGAGACAGACGATGGCGCTCGTCGCGGGGGCACTTGCGCTCGTCCTGGCAGGATGCGGCACGACGCCCGAGGTCCCGAGCGATCAGTATTTCCGGATCACCGTGGCAACGCCGCAGCCGCTGCCGCGGCCGGTGCTGCCCGGCATCGTCTCGGTCGAACGGCTCAGCGCCAACGGGCTGACCGGTGGGCGGCCGATCGTCTACGCCCGCCGCGACCAGCCGACGCGGCTGAACGAGTACCACTACCAGCTCTGGATCGAGCCGCCGACCTCGATGGTGCGCGACCTGCTGGTCGAGTACCTACGCCAGGCCAACGCCGCCCAGCAGGTGGTGACGCCGGATTTGCGGGTGGAGCCGAATTCGGTGGTGCGCGGACGCATCCTGCGCTTCGAGCAGATCGTCGGCAGCCCGCCCGGGGTGGCGGTTGAGATCGAGCTGTCGGTGCAGGATGTCGGCGCCGATACGATACGCCACATCAAGACCTATCGCGTCGAGCGGCGGGTCGCCAATGAGACGATCCCGGCCGCGGTCGACGCCTTCGGCGCCGCGCTGAGCGAGATCTTCGCCGGCCTGGTGAAGGCGCTGGCAGGGACCTGAGGCGATGAAGAAGTCCCCCAAGAAGCAGCGGCGCTCGCGGCGGGCGCCGCCGGCGGCCGCATCCGCCGTGGCCGAGGTGACGATCGAGGCGCTCGGCGCCCAGGGCGACGGGGTCGCAACCTGGCAGGACCGCAGGCTGTACGTGCCCGGCACTGCGCCGGGGGACCGGGCGCGGGTCTCGGTGGGGCTCAAGCGGGGTGACGGCTACGAGGCGGTGGTGCTGTCGCTGCTGGAGCCGGCGCCCGGCCGGATCGTGCCGTTCTGCCCCTTCTTCGGGGCCTGCGGCGGCTGCGCCGTGCAGCACGTCCCGGCCGAGACCTACGCCGCCTGGAAGCGGGGCATCCTGGTCGCCGCACTACGCCGGCGCGGCTTTGCCGAAAGCGTGGTCGGCCCGCTGGCGACCGTCCCGCCGCGCAGCCGGCGCCGGGTCGAGCTCAGCTTCGAGCGGCGCGGTGGCGACGTCCGGCTCGGCTTCAACGCCCGCTTCAGCCACCGCGTGGTCGACGTCGAGAGCTGCGCCCTGCTGTTGCCCGAACTCGACCGCCTGATCGGCCCCTTGCGCCGGCTCGCCGCCGACATCGGCTGGGCCGCCGGGCAGGCGCTGCTGACCCGGGCCGAGACCGGCACCGACGTGCTGCTCACCGTCGCGGCCTCCCCCGGGCTGGAGGAGCGCGAGAAGCTGGCCGCCTTTGCCGAGGGTCACGACCTGGCGCGGCTCGCCTGGCGCGGCGCCGAGACCGCGACGCCGGAGCCGCTGGCCTGGCGGCGCCATGTCCGCATCACCCTGGGTGGCGCCGCGGTCGAGATGCCTCCAGGTGCCTTCCTGCAGCCGAGCGCCGCAGGCGAAAGCCTCCTGCTCGGCCTCGTCGCGGAGGGCGTCGCAGGAGCCAAGCGCATCGCCGATCTCTATTGCGGGCTCGGCACGTTTGCGCTGCCGCTCGCCCGCGAAGCCCTGGTGCACGCGGTCGACTCGGTGCCGGCCCAGGTGGCGGCGCTGGAAACCGCGGCCGGACGTGCCGGACTGGGCGGCCGCATCCTGGCCGAGGTGCGTGACCTCGACCGGCGGCCGCTGACTGCGCTCGACCTCGGCGCCACCGACGCGGTGGTGTTCGACCCGCCCCGTGCCGGCGCCCTCGCCCAGGCCGAGGCGCTGGTCGCCGCCGTCGCCGTGAAGCGGGTGGTGGCGGTGTCCTGCAACCCTTCGACGCTGGCCCGCGACCTCCGCGCGCTGGTCGACGGCGGCTTCACGCTTGCCCGCGCCGTCCCGATCGACCAGTTCCCCCACGCCGCCCACGTCGAGGCGGTCGCCTTCCTCAGCCGCTAGAGCATTTTCCGGTCATTCGCGGTCGTAACCGGCAGCGGCGAAATAGTTCTCGCATTCTGGCGGGGTGAAGGTGTCGATGCCGCGTGCGATGGTCTGCCACAGGTCGTGCTTGGTTCGAGCGGCTGTCTTCTTGAGGAAGCTCTTGAGCTTCGAGAACGCCATTTCGATGGGGTTGAAGTCGGGGCTGTATGGCGGCAGGAAGTGCAGCTCGGCGCCGGTCGCCTGGA
>JAHDSF010000056.1 GCA_018432935.1 Rhodospirillales bacterium
CGCTGGCAAAACCGAACAGGGCCGGGATACACTCTGTGGGCATCGGGGAACTCCTCTGATCCGAGTTAAGTTGTTGCGGCACAACAATTTTCTCAGAATCAGAGCCCCGATGCACCTACATTGTTTGAGAGATTCGGGTTAAGCTTGTTCGCCGTCTCCTGATTGAGAGTCACACAGGACGCCAACATGGCGACACCGGCCGTCATTCCGAGTATGCGCACCCACATTTCACATATTCCCTCCGAAGTTGCATCCACACACGATGCCGCAACGCGTAACGCCCGTCAATACGGCACCCGGCAACTCAGATGAAGCAGATCTCACGTGTCGGAGTTCCGGTGACACTTTACTCAATTCCGGGTGAGCGGGCAGCCGGGAGCGATCGGCCGCGCGGCGCAGTTCGCCTCAGGCGAACTGCGCTTGGCCTCTTTGGCCGCTCATCTCAATCCTTCGCCGTGAGCTGCAACCGCCGCTCGCGCTGACAAGCTCAGGATAAGGTCGAACTCCAGGCCCTCTGCGACTATTCGTCGGGCGTCACCTTCGCCTGATCCAGCCGCCGCCGCTCCCGCACGGCTTCCGCCTTCTCGCGGCTCTTGTCCGCCTTGGTGCGCCCGAATTTGGCGCGGTTCTCGGCCGCCTGGCGGTCCTTGTCGGCGCGGGCTTTCCGCTTGCGGGCCTGGCGGAGGTTGACGGTTTCGGCCATCACTCCCACTCGATCGTCAACGGCAGGATCAACACATTGATTTTTGCGTGGCCGCCCACGACGACCGTCAGCCTGACCGTGATATATAGCCGCTCGCCCGCGATAGGCAACGATCGATCCTGGAAGTCACGGAACCACCGCGTCTCGGCTATCTCGTGGCTTGCGGTCTTGCCCACTGGCCGCTTCTTCCCGCGGCCGTCCTCACCTGCCCCGGCTCGCCCACAATCTTATCGCATTGATGCCGACGGCAACGATCCCTAGCGCAAGACCGCCAAGGCCTCCGGCGCAAATCCCGAAACCGAAGGCGAAAGCGAACATGTCCCACTGGATCTGGCATTCGTCGCCCTCGACGGAGCCGAACGTGCCGTCGGCGTGCTCGATGTACATGCTGCAGAACTCGTCGATTTCGCCGTGGCGGTCCCGGAGTATTTCGCCGACAGCCGGAGCCACGGCGAGAGCCGCCAACAGGAACCCGATCGTCACCCCGACCCAGACCATCGGAAGGAGCAGCGTGCGGACAGCCGAGCGTCGCCCGGATATGTTTGACTGGTTCATGACTCCGTTCCTGAAGCCGGAGGTCTTGCCTAGGACAGCCACCTACGGTAATCTACGATATCAAGGTATACAAGTTCCGGATGCGAGAATCCAGAAAGAGCAACGGAACTCTGGTCTATCGTCGCCGGGCTCCGCGAGGATCCATTCCGCCCGTCCGGATTGGCCCGTCCGAGGTGTCAGGAGGAATCTGCTCCCACGGCCTTTCCCGATAGATCCGCCCGATCCGGGCACCCCTGTCGTTGACCTTTTCCAGCATCATGCCGTTCCAGAGACTGCCGATCTTTTCCGGCGTCGGATCCTCGATGCGCTCGGCAATGCGCTTCAGCAGTTTGACAGCGGCGCGAATGTTTGTCCGAGGATCGCGCGCCGTCTCGCGGGAGATTCCGAGCCCGCCCCATTTGCCCGGATTGATGTTCATGGGCATCACGGTCTTCGAGGTCCCCAAGAGATCTCCCAGATCATTGAGGACGCCCCAATGTCCATCCGCATTCTCGTAGTACAGCACCGCCTTTACGAGGTCCGGATCGAGCCCCAGACGCTTCGCTTCCTCCTCGGCGATCGCGCCGTATCTCTGGACGGCTCGCCATCCAAGGACGGGGATGCGCCACAATGGTGCGCTGCCGTCCTCGATGGGGTTGTCGGCGATCCCGAACACCGCGGGTTCGTTGCGGATGATGTTCGCCTCGCGATCGGCCTCGAGGTTGATGACGGGTCGTCGAGGTGGGCTTGGTTTGTCGCCCGCGGGCTCGAGGCTTTCCGGCGTGGCGGGGGCCGCCTGTGGCTCTTGTCTTGAGGCAGGCCCGTCAGCCCTGTGGTTTTACATGCACTACTGCCCTATTGACTATCGCCGACACATGATCAACAGCCGAGAAAAATCCTGCGCTTACATACGCCTAAATAGCACTTATGTACCCCCTCACTCCCACTCGATCGTCCCCGGCGGCTTGCTCGTCACGTCGTAGACCACCCGGTTGATCCCCCGCACCTCGTTGATGATGCGGTTGGCGACGCGGCCCAGGAAGTCGTGGTCGAAGGGGTAGAAGTCCGCCGTCATGCCGTCGGTCGAGGTGACGGCACGCAAGGCACACACGTAGTCGTAGGTGCGGGCGTCACCCATCACGCCAACGGTCTGCACCGGCAGGAGCACGGCAAAGGCCTGCCAGATGGCGTCGTAGAGGCCGGCGGTGCGGATCTCCTCGAGGTAGATGGCGTCGGCCTTGCGCAGGATGTCGGCGCGCGCCTTCGTTACTTCGCCGGGGATGCGGATCGCCAGCCCAGGGCCGGGGAAGGGGTGGCGGCCGACCAGGCGCTCCGGCAGGCCGAGCTCGCGGCCGAGCGCGCGCACCTCGTCCTTGAAGAGCTCGCGCAACGGCTCCACCAGCTTCATGTTCATGCGCTCCGGCAGGCCGCCCACGTTGTGGTGCGACTTGATGGTGGCGCTGGGGCCGCCGAAGGTCGACACGCTCTCGATCACGTCGGGATAGAGGGTGCCCTGGGCCAGGAAGTCGGCGCCGCCGGCCTTCTTCGCCTCGGCCTCGAAGACGTCGATGAAGGTGCCGCCGATGATCTTCCGCTTCTGCTCGGGGTCGGTCACGCCCTCGAGCTTGCCGAGGAAGAGCTCCGAGGCGTCCTTGTGGATCAGCGGGATGTTGTAGTGGTGGCGGAACAGGTTCACCACCTCGTCCGCCTCGCCGGCCCGCATGACGCCGGTGTCGACGAAGACGCAGACAAGCTGGTCGCCGATCGCCTCGTGCAGCAGCACCGCCACCACCGAGGAATCGACCCCGCCGGAAAGCCCGCAGATCACCCGGCCCTTGCCGACCTGGGCGCGCACCTTGAGGATCGCCTGCTCCTTGAAGGCGGCCATCGACCAGTCGCCGGCGCAGCCCGCGATCCTGTGGGTGAAGTTGCGCAACAGCTTCGCCCCGTCGGGAGTGTGCACCACCTCGGGGTGGAACTGCACGCCGTAGAGGCGGCGTTTCTCGTCGGCGATGGCGGCGAAGGGAGCGTTGTCGGAGACGGCGACGACGCGGAAGCCCGGCGCCAGCCGGACCACGCGGTCGCCGTGGCTCATCCACACCTGATAGCGGTTGCCCTTGCGCCACACCCCGTCGAAGAGCGGGCAGTCGTCGACCACATCGACGAAGGCGCGGCCGAACTCACGCCTGTCGGAGCCCTCCACCTCGCCGCCCATCTGCGCCATCATCGTCTGCTCGCCGTAGCAGATGCCGAGCACCGGCAGGCCGGCGTGGTAGACCGCATCGAGCGCCCTGGGCGTACCCATCTCGGTCACCGAGGCGGGGCCGCCCGAAAGGATGATCGCCTTGGGGGCGAACTCGGAAAGCGTCGCCTCCGTCACCCGGTTGTAGGGGTGGATCTCGCAGTAGACCCCGTTCTCGCGCACCCGGCGCGCGATGAGCTGGGTGACCTGCGAGCCGAAATCGACGATGAGGACGCGTTCTGTCATGGGATTCCCGTCCGCCGCGGCATTCGCGTCTCTGTAACCCGAGGCCGCCCGGTTGTCCACCGGGGCGTCCACCCCCGCGACGGCAACCGATCCCGCACTCCGGCGCAGCTCAGAAGCGGTAGCTGAGCGAGACCCCGGCCGTGAACTGGTTCGCCGAGCCGTCGCCGTCCACCAGCGGGCTGTCGGCGGCGTCGTTCAGGAGGCGGGAATAGCCGATCCTGCCGCCTACGCCCCAGTCGGCGGACAGCTCGTATTCGAGCCCGAGCGTCAGCCCGATGTCCTTGAAGCCGCTGTCGGCGTCAAAGGGCGCTCTGCCGCTGCGTGCGGCCTGGGCGGACGAGATGCCGAAATAGCTTTGCATGTAGTCGTCGTCGGCCCAGCTCACGGACCCCCGAAGGTTCGCCCGGAGGCGGTCGGAAAGCGGCACGTCGTGGGCGACGAAGGCCTCGCCGAGCATGCCCTCGTGGCCGCCGGCGATGTCCTGCACCAGGTTCAGCCCGGTCGACCACGGGCCGACCCGGAAGCGAGCGAAAACGCCGGCCTCGACGCTGCCGTCGACGTCGCCCAGGCCGCGCAGGGCGTCGTTGTCGTCCTGGTCGCGGCCGAAGCGGTAGCGGACCATCGGCCCGACCTGGATGACGCCCTCCGGCCGCAATGCGTCGAAGGTCAGCAGGTTGGCGCTCAGCGTGGTGCCGCGCAGGAACACGATGTCGCGGTAGCTGACGGAGATGTCGGGCAGGGGATCGGCCTCGTACTCGTCGGAGCCTTCGTAGTCGGGCTTGAACAGTGTCCCCGCCCCCAGCGAAACCTTCCACTCCGCGTCCTGCGCCGCGGCGCCGCCTCCGCCGGCGATGGCAAGGACGGCGGCGAAGGCCATGATGGTCGGCGTATGGTTGCGCTTCATCCGTTCTCCCGGTGCCGGCCGGCGGCCGGGATCGGCTGCCGCGACTCGCATATGCCGACGCCCGCCCGTGACCGCAAGGCGGCATGCAGGGCAAGGGGAGTGCAGCGGGCGTCGCCACGAAGCACCCCTCCATCTCCCCCTGCCAGGGGGAGTCGCGAAATACCGCGATACCAGTGCAACGGATATGACTCTAGAAGCGGTACCCCAGCGAGACGCCCACGATGAACTGGTCCGCGGAGCCGTCCTCGTCGACGATCGGGCTGTCGGCGGCATCGCCGAGCAGGCGAGTGTAGCCGACGCGGCCGCCGAGGCTCCAGTTGTCGGTCACCGCGTACTCAAGGCCGAGGGACAGGCCGACGTCCTTGAATCCCGAGCCGGCATCGAACGGGCGTCGGCCGCTGCGCGCTGCCTGGCTGCCCGAAATCCCGAAGTAGCTCTCCATGTAGTCCTCGCTAGCCCAGGTCGTCGAGGCGCGGAGGCTGGCCTTGAGGTCGCTGGCGACCGGCATCGCGTAGCCGAAGGAGGCTTCGGCGAGCGCGCCGCCGTGGCCGTCGGCGACGTCCTGGACCACGGTGAGCCCGGCCGACCAGCGGCCCACGGAGTACCGGCCGAACAGGCCCGCCTCGACGCTGCCGTCGACGTCTCCGAGGCCGCGCAGGGCGTCGTTGTCGTCCTGGTCGCGCCCGAAGCGATAGCGCACCAGCGGGCCGAGTTGCAGCTTGTCGCTCTCCCGCGCCCCGTTCACCGTGACCAGGTTGGCGCCCAGCGACGGGCCGCGCAGGAACACGAGGTCCCGGTAGCTGATGTTGATGTCGGGGAGCGGGGCCACCTCGTAGTCGTTGGAGCCCTCGTAGTCCGGCTTGTAGGCCGCCCCGACGCCCAGTGAAATCTTCCACGCCGGCTCGGCCGACGCCGGGCGTTCTTGCGCCCACGCGTTTCCGGCGGCGACGATCCCCAACAGGAGCGCGAAGCTTCGTAAGGCGGTGTCGTATCCTTGCATGTGTCCCCGTTCTCCTTGCACACTGTGACCGAAAAGGTAATCTGCAGTCGAACATCCCCTCAACTCGCATTCGCCCGATGCCCGTCCGATATCGCAAGCCGACGACGCGCCCCCGGAAGACGCCAGTCCAGGAGCGATCGCGCGTCACGGTTGACGTGATCCTCGAAGCGGTTGCTCGCATTCTGACCAGGGAAGGGCCGAATGCCGTTTCCACCAATCGCATCGCCGAGGTGGCGGGCGTCAGCGTCGGCTCCGTGTATCAGTACTTTCCCAACAAGAACGCGATCGTTGACGCCCTGGTGGAGAGGAAAGTCGAGGATGTGCTCGCCATCCTGGAAGGATGTCCGCCGGTGGACGGATCGACAACGCTGGCCGAGTTGGTGCGGGAAAGAGTCACGATCATGGTCCGGATCGCCTGCGACCGCGCCGCGCTTCCTCCGTGGACCGGCACGTTCGTCCAGTCGTTGCCGGCGCGCGCCATACTCGCCGAGAATGTGCTGCGGGAGCAGTTCCGCCGCATGATCGAGGCGCGCCGCAAGGACGTCGTCGTGGCCGACCCCGAGATCGCCGCTGCCTTCTGCGCCGCCGCCGCACGCGGAATTCTCCGGGCCGTGCGCGAGGCCAGGATTTCCACGCCGGCCGAGGCACTCACGTCGGAACTGACCGCCCTGCTGGTCCGCTACCTGACCGGGCGATCGCCCTGAAGGCTAGAGCATTTTCCGCTCTGAGCGAATCGCGGGGGATTCCCTTGGGAGCCGAAATCTGATTCAAGATACGAGCTGGTGAAGGAGGCCAGCTCGTATGACGAGACCTCTTTCAAACGATTTGCGCGAGCGGTTGGTTGCCGC
>JAHDSF010000050.1 GCA_018432935.1 Rhodospirillales bacterium
AAACATCGAGACAAGCCCCCAGATACGCCAGATCGCCGAACACCTCCGGCGGCAGCCGACGTGCGGCTTCGAAGCCTGTCATCCCCGCCGACCCGTCACGCCGTCGCCGTCGGCGGCGCGGTATGAGAAATGCGGGCTAGTTGCGGGGACGCTATACCTGTCTGCGAATGCCTCGTTCCGCTGCCCATCCCACCGATCGAGCGAGTTCAGTATGATGTCCCCCGAACTCGCCCCGAACTCGAAAGCAGACCGGGCGCCCTGCGGTGCCCGGTCGTCACTGTCTTCTCCGATCCGACTAGTAGTCGAGGAAGCTCCGCAGCTTGCGTGAGCGGCTGGGGTGTTTGAGCTTGCGCAGGGCCTTCGCCTCGATCTGGCGGATGCGCTCGCGGGTGACCGAGAACTGCTGGCCGACCTCTTCCAGCGTGTGGTCCGAGTTCATGCCGATGCCGAACCGCATCCGCAGCACCCGTTCCTCGCGGGGGGTCAGCGAGGAAAGCACCCGAGTCGTGGTCTTGCGCAGGTTGGCCTGGATCGCCGCATCGAGCGGCTGGACCGCATTCTTGTCCTCGATGAAGTCGCCGAGGTGGCTGTCCTCCTCGTCGCCGATCGGGGTCTCGAGGCTGATCGGCTCCTTGGCGATCTTCAGCACTTTGCGCACCTTGTCGAGCGGGATGCCGAGCCGGCCGGCCAGCTCCTCGGGCGTCGGCTCGCGGCCGATCTCGTGCAGCACCTGGCGCGAAGTGCGGACCAGCTTGTTGATGGTCTCGATCATGTGCACCGGGATGCGGATGGTGCGTGCCTGGTCGGCGATCGAGCGGGTGATCGCCTGCCGGATCCACCACGTGGCGTAGGTCGAGAACTTGTAGCCGCGGCGATACTCGAATTTGTCGACCGCCTTCATCAGGCCGATGTTGCCTTCCTGGATCAAATCCAGGAACTGCAGGCCGCGGTTGGTGTACTTCTTGGCGATCGAGATGACGAGCCGCAGGTTGGCCTCGATCATCTCCTTCTTCGCCTTGTTGGCCTCGCGCTCGCCCTTCTGCACGGTGGCGACGATGCGGCGGAACTCGCTGATCGGCAGGCCGGCATCCTCGGAGATGCGCAGGATGTCGCCGCGGATCTCGGCCACCTCGCCGTCATGCCGGACGGCGAACTTCTGCCAGTTCTTGTTGCCCGACTGGGCGAGGCGCGGCAGCCAGTCCGGCTGCAGCTCGTCGCCGTAATAGCGCTCGAGGAACTCCTCGCGCTTGATCCGGCAGTCGAGGGCCAGCCTGAGCAGGCGGCCTTCCAGCCCCATCAGGATCTTGTTCAGCTCGTAGAGCTGGTCCATCAGCTGCTCGATGCGGGCGTTGTTGAGGTGAACGCCCTTCATCAGGCCGACCAGCTCCTGGCGCAGCTTGACGTAGCGCTTCTCCTGCGCGGCCGGCACGTCCTCGCCCTTGCGCAGCACCTCGAGGCGCTGGATCTGGAGCTTGTGCAGCTTCTTGTAGGTGGCGGCGATCTTCTCGAAGTTCTCGACGACGAGCGGCCTCAGCTGGGCTTCCATGGCCGCCAGGGAGAGGCCGTTGTCGGTCGCCTCCTCGTCCGGCTCGGCCTCCTCGTCGAGGACGGCCAGCGGCTCGTCGCCTTCCTCTTCGTCCCCATCGCCCTTCGTCGCCGGCGGGGCGCGCTCCTCCTCGCCCGGATCGGGCAGGGCGGCCAGCGCCTCGGATGAGGCCATCACCTCGATGCTCTGCCCGTCGCCGCCCTCGAACCCCTCGCCGAGCGGAAGTCCGGCGCCGCCGCTGCCGTAGGTGGCCTCGAGATCGATGATGTCGCGCAGCAGCAGGCGCTCGTTGACGAGGTCGTCGTGCCAGCCGACGACCGCCTTCATCGTCAGCGGGCTCTCGCAGATGCCGCCGATCATCATCTCGCGGCCGGCCTCGATGCGCTTGGCGATGGCGATCTCGCCCTCGCGCGACAACAGCTCGACGCTGCCCATCTCGCGCAGGTACATGCGGACCGGATCGTCGGTGCGGCCGAGCTCGGCCTCGTCGACGTTACCCGCGGCCACGAACTCGCCATCGGAGGACTCGGCCTCCTCGGCGCTTGCCGGGTGCTCTTCGTGCTCCTCGCTCTCGACGATGTTGATGCCCATCTCGGACAGGCGCGCCATCGTGTCCTCGATCTGCTCCGAGGACACCTGGTCGGGCGGCAGGGCGGCGTTCAGCTCGTCGTAGGTGACGTAGCCGCGCTCGCGGCCGCGTCCGACCATCTTCTTGACCGCCGTACCCAGGCTGTCGAGAAGAGGGCTGTCCGCAGGTGCGTCCTCGTGCGCTTCGGAGACTTCGACCGCTGCGTTGTCCTTGTTCGTCATCATCATCGACTATTCCCACTGCGGCCGCGATGCGGCCGTATGATTGACTAACGATCGGGACGGCCGTCCGCCGTGCCGGCGTCGGGTTCGTCATCCGTCAGATGATTTGTTTGCTGTTGAATGCGCAGGGCTCCGACGCGTCCGAAACTCTCGCTCGTCATGTCTTTCCCTGCCTGTTGCCGGGCCATCGCGACCTCGCTTCCCAGCTCGTCCCGGGCAAGCAACGCGAATACGCCTTCCCATCCGGCCCGCACCTCGTCTGCAGGCACGTCCGGCCTGGCAAAGGCCCCATGCATGAGAACGGAGCGGCTCAACAGCCAGTTCACGTCCTCCGAAAAACCGTGGCCACAGAGTTGGCTCTGTAATCCAGAAGAATCAAGGGTCGGATGCCCCGCAAGCGTCTTTAGAAGCTCCTGCCGCAATTTGTCAAGCCGCGCATCCTCGATGTCGAGCCGCCCCAGCCTTTCGGCGACCTCGTCGAACAGCTCGGGACGCAGCAGCAGGGCCGCCACCAGGACCCGCTTGCGCATCGCCCCGGCATCGAGGGGTCGGCGCGCCGCGGCGGGCGAGGCGATGTCGCGAAGCGGAGCCGCCCCCTTGCTCCGGCGGGGCTTCGGGACGGCGGCCGATTCCTTCCAGATGCGGTCCTTGAACCACTTCGCGAAATAGCCCCGGAAGGTGGCGTCGCCGATGCGCCGGCTCAGGTCCTCGAACCGCTGGCGCAGGGCGGCGAGGCCTTCCGGCGTGGACGGCGCGTGCACGCCGGTTTCCAGCCGCCACAGCACATCCGACAGCCGCTCGGCGTGGTCGAGCACGCCCTTCATCGCCTCCGCGCCCGAGCGGCCGATCAGGCTGTCCGGGTCCTCGCCCGCCGGCAGCACCGCGAACTTCAGCCCGTATCCGGGCCGGATCACGGCCAGCGCATTCTCGGCCGCCCGCGCCATCGCCTTCTGCCCGGCGGCGTCGCCGTCGAAACACAGCACCGGCTCCGGCACCACCCGCCACAGCTCCTGGATCTGCTGCGGCGTCAACGCCGTGCCGAGCGGCGCCACGGCGTGGGGGAAGCCGGCCCGGTCGAGCGCGATGACGTCCATGTAGCCTTCGCAGATGACGAGCGAGCCGGACTTGCGCGCGGCAGGCACGGCCTTGGCGATGTTGTAGAGCGTGTAGCCCTTGTGGAAGACCGGGGTCTCGGGCGAGTTCAGGTACTTCGGCTCGCCATCGCCGATGATGCGGCCGCCGAAGGCGATCACCCGCCCCTTGCGGTCCTCGATCGGGAACATGACGCGGCCGCGGAAGCGGTCGTACGGCGCCCGCCCGCCCTCCTCGGGACGGACCAGCAGGCCGGCCTCGACCATCCGCGGCTCGTCGACGCCCTCGCGGGCCAGCGCCGCCTTCAGGGCGGTGCGCGAATCGGGCGCGAAGCCGAGCCGGAAGCGCCGGATCGTCGTCTCGTCGAGGCCGCGCCGCTGCAGATAGGCGAGGCCGGCGCGTCCTTCCGGCATCCGCAGCGCCTTTTCGAACCAGCGGCAGGCCGCCTCCAGCACCTCGTGCAGGGTGTCGCGGCGGTGCTGGCGCTCCTGCTCCTCGGGGGTGTCGACCGGAACCTGCATGCCGGCCGCGGCCGCCAGCCGCTCGACCGCCTCGGGAAAGCTCAACCCTTCGGTCTGCATGACGAAATCGAAGACGCTGCCGTGGGCACCGCAGCCGAAGCAGTGGTAGTGATCCTCGTAGACGTGGAAGGATGGCGTCTTTTCGGTGTGGAACGGGCACAGGCCGATCAGGTCGCGGCCCCGGCGCTGCAGCTGCACGCGCTTGCCCACGACCTCGATCACGCCCGCACGGAGGCGCAACTCCTCAAGAAACTCCGGCGAGAACGCCAAACTCCCGTCCCTTCTGCCCCGTCGGCGGCTCGTTGCGCCGGCTTGGCGCCAGCTTCAGGCTAGACGGACCTTCACCAGCCCGCTGGCCTTGGCGAAGTCCATCTGGCCGGGATAGCGGGATTTCAAGGCTGCCATCACGCGGCCGACATCCTTCAGCGACTTGGCCTCGACCTCGTCGACCGTGGCGGCCACGGCGGCGGCGATCTCCTCATCGCTCAACTGCCGGGGCAGGAACCGCTGGATGACCTCGATCTCCGCCTGCTCCCGCTCGGCCAGTTCGACCCGGCCCGCCTGCTCGTAGACCGCCGTGCTCTCCTCGCGCTGGCGGATCATGCCCCGCAGCATGCCGAGGATGTCGTCCTCCGAGATGCCGCCGAGGTTGCCCTTGCTCCGCTCGGCTATGTCCCGATCCTTCAACGCCGCCAGGATCAGGCGCAGGGTCGCCACGGACGTCCCGTCGTGGGACTTCATCGCATCTGTCAGCGCGTCCTTGAGCCTGTTTCGCAGCATCGAACCCACCCGCCGTTACGAAAGGTGCAGACGTTATCCCAAAATGCCACCCCTGGCAAAAGCTTCGAAGCCCCACAAGGGTGTTGACAAACCGGGAAGCCCAGGTCCCCTGCTCGGCATTGACGGCACCGCCAGGTTCGCTTAAGTAGGCGTCGTCGCCGCTCCCGCAGTGTTCCCGATCCTCGGCCCGGCCGCCGGGCCTCCGTGCTCGCCGACGCGAAAGGTTCCCTGCCATGCCCGCCGATGTCCTGGTTCAGCGCCCGCCCGAAGCGACCGCGGCGCTCGTTCTCGACGACGGCTCGGTCTACTGGGGCAAGGGGATCGGCACCGTCGGGCTGGCGGTAGGCGAGGTCTGCTTCAACACCTCGATCACCGGCTATCAGGAGATCATGACCGACCCCTCGTATGCCGGTCAGATCATCACCTTCACCTTTCCCCATATCGGCAATGTCGGCACCAACCCCGAAGACATCGAAAGCCTGACCCCGGCCGCCCGCGGCTGCATCTTCCGCACCGACATTACCGAGCCCTCGAACTGGCGGGCCACCCGGCATCTTGCGGGCTGGCTGAAGTCGAACGGCTTGGTCGGCCTGTGCGGCATCGACACCCGGCGGCTGACGCGGCGCATCCGCGATGGCGGCGCCCCGAACGGCGCCCTCATCCATGCCCCCGACGACGAGATCGACGTCGAGGCGCTGCGACTGATGGCCGGGTCGTGGCCCGGGCTCACCGGCATGGACCTGGCGAAGGAGGTCTCGTGCCAGCAGCCGTACCGCTGGAACGAGACCGAGTGGACCCTGGAGAGCGGCTACGGCCGCCAGCAGGCGCCGCGCTTCCACGTCGTCGCCATCGACTACGGAGCCAAGCGCAACATCCTGCGCTCGCTGGCCGGCGCCGGCTGTCGCGTCACCGTGCTGCCGGCCGCCACAACCGCCGAGGACGTGCTGCGGCACCAGCCGGATGGGGTGTTCCTCTCCAACGGCCCCGGTGACCCGGCGGCAACCGGCGTCTACGCGGTGCCGATGATCCGCCAGATCCTCGACAAGGGAGTGCCGACGTTCGGCATCTGCCTCGGCCACCAGATGCTCGCCCTCGCCCTCGGCGCCAGGACCTACAAGATGCATCTCGGCCATCGCGGCGCCAATCACCCGGTCAAGGATCTGGAGACCGGCAAGATCGAGATCACCAGCCAGAACCATGGCTTCGGGGTCGACCGCGAAAGCCTGCCCAAGGGCGTCATCGAGACCCATACCTCGCTGTTCGACGACACCGTCGAGGGACTGCGGGTTGAAGACCGGCCGGCGTTCTCGGTTCAGTATCACCCCGAGGCCTCCCCGGGTCCGCAGGACGCCCATTACCTGTTCCGGCGGTTCGTGGAGATGATGGAGAAGGCAAGATAACCACAAAGGCACAGAGACACGGAGAAGGCGCGGGGCTCGCTCCAGGCGAGCACGACAAGCTTACCGATCGCGTCATCGGCCTCGCCATCGAAGTCCACCGGGCCCTCGGGCCCGGTCTTCTCGAATCGGCGAACGAACAATGCCTGTGCTATGAACTCCAGCAGTCCGGCATCTCGTCTCGGCGGCAGGTGCCGTTGCGGCCGAGCGGGGTGCGAGTCGGTTTGTCGTTGAACTTCAATGTCCCAGTGCTCAGGGATGGCACCAAGAGATTCGCACTCTAGCGACCCTCTGCCTTCTCTGTGTCTCTGTGCCTCGGTGGTTGTCTTTCTCATAGAGACGGTCCCATGCCCAAGCGCACTGACATCCACTCCATCCTCATCATCGGCGCCGGGCCGATCGTCATCGGCCAGGCCTGCGAGTTCGACTACTCGGGAGCGCAGGCGTGCAAGGCGCTGCGCGAGGAAGGGTACCGCGTGGTCCTGGTCAACTCGAACCCGGCCACGATCATGACCGACCCCAACATGGCGGAGGCCACCTACATCGAGCCGATTACGGCCGAGATGGTGGAGAAGATCATCGCCCGCGAAAAGCCGGACGCGCTGTTGCCGACGATGGGTGGGCAGACCGCTCTCAACACGGCCTTGGAACTCTACCATTCCGGCGCTCTCGACCGTCACGGCGTCGAGATGATCGGCGCCAAGGCCGAGGTCATCGCCAAGGCCGAGGACCGCGAAAAGTTCCGCGACGCGATGGTCAAGGTCGGCCTCGACTGCCCGAAGAGCCGCATCGTCCGCTCGATGGACGACGCCCGCAAGGCGGTGGCCGAGATCGGGCTGCCGCTGATCATCCGGCCGTCGTTCACGCTGGGCGGCATCGGCGGCGGCGTCGCCTACAACTCGGCCGAATACGACCGCGTCGTCGCCAACGGCCTTGCGGCGTCGCCGGTGCACGAGGTCCTGGTCGAGGAATCGGTGCTCGGGTGGAAGGAGTTCGAGATGGAGGTGGTCCGCGACAAGGCGGACAACTGCATCATCGTCTGCTCGATCGAGAACGTCGACCCGATGGGCGTCCACACCGGCGATTCGATCACCGTGGCGCCGGCGCTGACGCTGACCGACAAGGAATACCAGCTGATGCGCAACGCCTCGATCAAGGTGCTGCGCGAGATCGGCGTCGACACCGGCGGCTCGAACGTCCAGTTCGCCATCAACCCGGACGACGGCCGCATGGTCGTCATCGAGATGAACCCGCGGGTCTCGCGCTCGTCGGCCCTGGCCTCGAAGGCGACCGGATTCCCGATCGCCAAGGTGGCGGCCAAGCTGGCGATCGGCTACACCCTGGACGAGCTGCGCAACGACATCACCGGGATCACCCCGGCCGCCTTCGAGCCGACCATCGACTACGTGGTCACCAAGATCCCCCGCTTCACCTTCGAGAAGTTCCCCGGCGCCGAGGCTCTGCTCACCACCTCGATGAAGTCGGTCGGCGAGGCGATGGCGATCGGCCGCTGCTTCAAGGAATCGCTGCAGAAGGGCCTGCGCTCAATGGAGACGGGGCTGACCGGGCTCGACGAGATCGACATCCCGGGCGCCGTCGACGTCGATGGCCGGGTGGTGCGCGACGTCATCCGCGCCGCCATCGCCCGCACCAGCCCCGACCGCATCCGCGTCATCGCGCAGGCCTTCCGCATGGGCCTGAGCGAGGAGGAGATCCGCACCATCTGCCAGTTCGATCCGTGGTTCCTGCGCGAGATCCGCGAGATCGTCGAGACCGAGGATTTCATCCGCCGCCACGGCCTGCCCGGCGACGCGCCGGGGCTCCTGCGGCTGAAGAAGATGGGTTTCTCGGACGAGCGCCTGGCGGTCCTGGGGGGCAAGAAGGCCTTCGAGATCAAGAACTGGCGCGAGACCCTCGACGTGCACCCGGTCTACAAGCGGGTCGACACCTGTGCCGGCGAATTTCCGTCGCAGACCTCGTACATGTACTCGGCCTACGAAGGCAACGGCATCGAACCGCCCGAGTGCGAGGCGGCGCCGAGCGACCGCGTCAAGGCGGTGATCCTCGGCGGCGGCCCGAACCGGATCGGCCAGGGGATCGAGTTCGACTATTGCTGCGTCCATGCCGCTTACGCCCTGCGCGAGGCGGGCATCGAGGCGATCATGGTCAACTGCAATCCCGAGACCGTATCCACCGATTACGACACGTCGGATCGCCTTTATTTCGAGCCGTTGACCGCCGAGGACGTCCTCGAGCTGATCCGGGTCGAACAGAGCCGCGGCAAGCTGCTGGGCGTGATCGTGCAGTTCGGCGGCCAGACCCCGCTCAAGCTGTCGAAGACCCTGGAAGCCGCCGGCGTCCCCATTCTCGGCACCTCGCCCGACGCCATCGACCTCGCCGAGGACCGCGAGCGCTTCCAGCGCCTGCTGCGCGAACTGAACCTGCTGCAGCCGGCCAACGGTGTCGCCCGCTCGCTGGAAGAGGCCGAGCGGGTCGCCGCCGAGATCGGCTTCCCGCTGGTGCTGCGGCCCTCGTACGTGCTGGGCGGCCGCGCCATGGAGATCGTTCACGACATCGGCGGGCTGCGCCGCTACATCCGCGAGGCGGTCAAGGTTTCGGGCGACAATCCGGTGCTGCTCGACCGTTACCTCCAGGACGCGATCGAGATCGACGTCGACGCCATCGCCGACGGTACCGACGTCTACGTCGCCGGAATCATGGAGCACATCGAGGAGGCCGGCATCCATTCCGGCGATTCCGCGTGCTCGCTGCCGCCGCGCACGCTGGCGCCGGAGACTGTCGAAGGGCTGCGCCGGCAGACCGAGGCGCTGGCCCGCGGCCTCAACGTCGTCGGGCTGATGAACGTGCAGTACGCGATCAAGGACGGCGACATCTACATCCTCGAGGTCAACCCGCGAGCCAGCCGCACGGTGCCGTTCGTCGCCAAGGCGACGGGCGTTCCGGTGGCCAAGATCGCCGCCCGTGTCATGGCCGGCGAGAAGCTGGCCACGTTCGGTCTCGGCCATCAGCCGACCCTGCGCCACATCGCCGTCAAGGAGGCGGTGTTCCCGTTCGGCCGCTTCCCCGGCGTCGATACCATTCTCGGCCCCGAGATGAAATCGACCGGCGAGGTGATGGGTATCGATTCAAGTTTCCCGCGCGCCTTCCTGAAATCGCAGCAGGCGGCCGGCGTGAGGTTGCCGACCGAGGGCACCGTCTTCCTGTCGGTCAAGGAACGCGACAAGGCCGCTGCCGTCGGGGTGGCCCGCAAACTGGTCGAGATCGGCTTCAAGCTGATGGCGACCAATGGCACCGCCCGCCAGATCGCCGAAGCCGGCATCCCGGTGCGCACGGTCAAGAAGGTGCTGGAAGGCCGGCCGAACTGCGAGGACGCCATCATCAGCGGCGAGGTGCAGCTGGTGATCAACACGGTAGAGGGCCCGCAGGCGATCGCCGACAGCGCCGCCATCCGTCGTTCTGCATTGGTTCACAATGTCCCGCATTACACAACCATGGCGGGTGCATATGCGGCGGCCGACGCCATCATCGCGATCCGCGCCGGCAGCCTTGAAGTGGCCCCGTTACAGTCCTATTTTGAGAGCGCATTTTAGACTGGCTTCCCCGCAAGGGAGTGGCAACGGAGAGCGGCCCCCGCGACGTGGGGCCGGGGTTTCCTTTTACTCGCAACGGCAGTGGGTCTAGGGACGATGGAAAAGGCACCGATGACGGCCGAGGGGCTGGACAAGCTCGAGAAGGAGCTGCGGCAGCTGAAGACAGTCGCCAGACCGGAAATCGTCCAGGCCATCGCCGAAGCACGCTCCCATGGCGATCTGTCGGAGAACGCCGAGTATCACGCGGCGCGCGAGCGGCAGAGCTTCATCGAGGGTCGCATCGCCGAGCTCGAGGATCTGATCAGCCGCGCCGACGTGATCGACGTCACCAAGATGAGCGGCGACACCATCCGCTTCGGCGCCAGCGTCGTGCTGGCCGACGAGGATACCGAGGAAGAGGTCGTCTACACCATCGTCGGCGCCCACGAGTCCGACATCGCGTCGGGCCGGCTGTCGGTCACTTCGCCGCTCGCCCGTGCCCTGATCGGCAAGACCTCGGGGGACGTGGTCGAGGTGACGGCGCCGCGCGGCGCCAAGTCCTACGAGGTGGTCAAGGTCTCGTACGGCTGACCCTGGCCACGACTTGCCCCCGCCATTCCGGCGAAACCCGATCTGGGTTCCAGCGCTTAGCCTTCGCCGTCCTCCAGCGGGATCGGCACGCCGGGCTCGGCCTTGGAGGTGCGGATCGACAGCGCCGACTTGACGTGACTGACGTTGGGCGCGCCGGTCAGCTTGGTGGTCAGGAAGCGCTGGTAGGCGTCCCAGTCTTCGGCCAGCACCTTGAGCAGGAAGTCGGCTTCTCCGGCCAGCATATGGCATTCACGCACCTCGGGCCAGGTACGCACCAGGGCCTCGAACGCCTGGAGATCGGATTCCGCCTGGCGCGTCAGGCCGACCTGGGCGAACACGGTGACGTTGTAGCCCAGCGCCTTGGGGTCGAGGTCGGCGTGGTAGCCACGGATGTAGCCGGCCTCCTCGAGCACCCGCACGCGGCGCAGGCACGGAGGCGCCGAGATTCCCGCCCGCCGCGCCAGATCGACGTTGGTCATGCGCCCCTGCTCCTGAAGGTCGTGCAGGATTCGCCGGTCGATGTGGTCGAGCTTGACCTTGTGGACATTCGTATCCAAGAGGCCTCCGCGACGAAATTTAATTACCCCGTAGCCCCTTTCCTACGTGGGAAACGCCGCCTCGTCAACGTTACCTTGCATCGACGGTGCGCGCCTCATATCCTGCCAGTGCCGCGTCAGACGGCCGGAGCCCCGAAAGGGACACGACGGACACCAGAGGCTTCTCCAGATGCCCACACGCCACCAGACCAAGGTGCTCATCCTCGGATCGGGCCCAGCCGGCTACACGGCTGCCATCTACGCCGCCCGGGCCAGCCTGAAGCCGGCGCTCGTCGCCGGCCTGCAGCCGGGCGGGCAGCTCACCATCACGACCGAGGTCGAGAATTACCCCGGCTTCGCCGAGCCGATCCAGGGCCCCTGGCTGATGGAGCAGATGAAGGCCCAGGCCGCTCATGTCGGCACAGAAATGTTCGACGACCTCATCGTCAAGGCGAACCTGTCGCGCCGCCCCTTCGTGCTCGAAGGCGACTCGGGCGATCTTTATGAGAGCGACGCCCTGATCGTCGCCACCGGCGCCACCGCCCGCTGGCTCGGCCTACCCAGCGAGGAGAGGTTCAAGGGGTACGGGGTTTCCGCCTGCGCCACCTGCGACGGGTTCTTCTTCCGCGGCCGCCCGGTGGCAGTGGTGGGCGGCGGCAACACTGCGGTCGAAGAGGCCCTCTACCTCACCAACCACGCCTCCAAGGTGACGCTGATCCACCGCCGCGATGCCCTGCGCGCCGAACGCATCCTCCAGGATCGCCTGTTGCGCAACCCCAAGGTCGAGGTGCGCTGGAACGCCGTGGTCGACGCCGTGCTCGGCCAGGAGATGCCGCCCGGGGTGACCGGCGTGCGGGTGCGCGATGTCGTTACCGGCCGCCTTTCCGAGCTCTCGGTCGAAGGCCTGTTCATAGCCATCGGCCATACTCCCAACACGGCCCTGTTCAAAGGCCAGATCGAGATGGACGCCGAAGGCTACATCCTGACCGCGCCCGACAGCACGCGCACCAACGTGCCCGGCGTGTTCGCCGCCGGCGACGTCCAGGACAAGATTTTCCGCCAGGCGGTGACGGCCGCGGGGACCGGCTGCATGGCGGCGCTGGAGGCCGCACATTTCCTCGCCGAACAGGAAGTGACGGTGTACTGACCGCATGGCGATGGATTGGGACAAGCTGCGCATCTTCCACGCCGTCGCCGACGCGGGAAGCTTCACGCATGCCGGCGAGGCGCTGCACCTCAGCCAGTCGGCGGTCAGCCGCCAGATCAGCGCGCTGGAGGAAAGCCTGGGGCTGCCGCTGTTCCACCGCCATGCGCGCGGCCTCATCCTGACCGAGCAGGGCGAACTGCTCTACCGCACCGCACGCGACGTGCTGGGCAAGCTGATGATGGCCGAGGCCCAGCTCCGGGAATCCAAGGACAAGCCGGAAGGCCCGCTCAAGATCACCACCACCGTCGCCTTCGGCTCGGTGTGGCTGACCATGCGGATCAAGGAGTTCCTCGATCGCTATCCCGACATCGAGGTCTCGCTGGTGCTGGCGGACAATGAACTCGACCTCTCGATGCGCGAGGCCGACGTCGCCATCCGCATGATCCCGCCCAAGCAGCCGGATCTCATCCAGCGCCACTTGATGACCATGCGCTACATGGTCTTCGCCTCACCTGAGTACCTCAAGAAGTACGGCATGCCGAAGACGCCGGAAGACCTCGACAACCACCGCATCGTGGTGTTCGGCGACGACGCCCAGCCGCCAGTGCCGAACCTCAACTGGCTCCTGGAGGCGGGCGCCTCGCCCGAACGGCCGCGGCGGCCGATCCTCAAGCTCAACAGCATCTTCGGCATCTTCCGCACCGTGCAGACCGGGCTCGGCATCGGCGCCCTGCCCGACTATCTGAGCCGCGAGTCGTCCAATCTGGTGGAGATCCTGCCCGAGATCCGCGGACCCAGCATCGATGCATTCTTCGTATACCCCGAGGAACTGAGGCACTCGAAACGGGTCATGGTGTTCCGGGATTTCCTCGTCCGCCGCATCGCACAGGATGGCCTAAGCGTCTCGGAATAATGAAATTTCCGTCCTGACGTTGCTTCAGATACAATCGTCGCACCCAGCGAAACAATTGCAAGCTATGCGCCGAGCGCATAACGGGGCTGTCGATTTGTAATTGGATGGCCCGGCGTCGGTTCCTTATAACCAAAGGCGAGGCAAGGGTGCCTTTGGGCACTTTCGTTGCCGCCGGTTTCGGGTGCAACGCCCGAAAGAAGGATCCGGCCCATGGCCGGGTCCTACGTCTCCCAGACGTGAAGCCTCCCTGTTGACTCGCCGGCCCCCTCGTGGGGCCGGCATTTTATGTGCCCGGATTGCGCTGCCGGCGCGAGGAGAGCGCTTTTCCGCTCTCATCCAGTGCACAGGTGCGGCAAGTTCGGAGTGCAGCCTTGAGACAGAGGCTGTTGCGGCTGCTGCGATGCGGTTGCCTTCATTCCCTTCGAGGCCAGCTTCCCTTGCAGCCGGCAGGATTGCTCATGCTGCCCGGATGTTTGCCAGGAACTCGCCGACACCGGCCCGCAGGCTCTCGGCTTGCCTGCCAAGCTCCTCGGCCGAGGAGAGAACCTGGCCCGACGCGGCGCTGCTTTCGGAAGCCGCCTGATTGACGCCAGCGATATTCTCCGCAACCTGAGAAGTGCCCTGGGCCGCCTGCTGAACGTTGTGTGCGATCTCCTGGGTGGCGGCATGCTGCTGCTCAACCACCGAGGCTATCGAGGCGGCGATGGTGTTCATCTTGCCAATTGTGCCGCCGATATCGCCTATCGCATTCACAGCCGCGGTCGTCACCTCCTGTATCGCCGCCACCTGCCCCGAAATGTCCTCGGTCGCCCTGGCCGTCTGATCGGCGAGGTTCTTGACTTCAGACGCCACAACCGCGAACCCCTTACCGGCGTCCCCAGCCCGCGCCGCTTCAATGGTAGCGTTCAGGGCCAGCAGGTTGGTCTGGTTGGCGATGTCGCTGATCAGCTTCACCACATCGCCGATCTTCTGGGCCGCGGCAAGCAGCCCCTGCACCGTGGTGTTGGTGCGGCGGGCTTCTTCCACTGCGTCATCGGCGATGGTTTTCGATTCCGCGGCCTGACGGCCGATTTCGGCCACCGAAGACGATAGCTCCTCGGTCGCCGTCGCCACGGTCTGAACGCTTCCGGACGCCTGTTCGGCGGCTGCCGCGACGCCCGCCGCCTGTACGCTGGTTTCCTCCGCCGTCGCCGACATGCTCTGGGACGTTGCCCTCATCTCCGTCGCCGCGGATGCCAAAGTGTCCAGGGCGGCCCGGACCCTGGTTTCGAAGGCAGCAATGAACCGTTCGATCGCGGCTTGACGCTGCTCTTTCTTGGCCCGCTCCGCCTTTTGCTCCGCTTCGAGCCGTCTGCCATCGAGGGCGTTCAGTTTGAACACTTCGAGGGCTCGGGCCAGGGTCCCGACCTCGTCGCGCCGCTCGGTGCCTGGGACCGCGATTTCCAGTTCGCCGCGAGCGACACGCTCCATCAGCGCCGCCATCGCCGTCAGCGGCCGGGATATGCCGCGGCCGATGGCCCAAGCACACAGCCCGACGAACAGCACCGCCGCCAGGATGCTCCAGCCCACCATATGGGCCGACTGCTCCGAGACGCGCTGCGCCTCCATCTTCTCCTCAGCCGCCCTTTCGCGGGTAAGGCGCTCGAGCTCGGCGATCAGCGGCTCCGCGTCGGCATATGCCTTGGACAGCATGGCGAGCGCCCCGGCCTGCGCAAGAATAGCCTCGGCGGCGGCAAGAAAGTCGCTCTGGTAGGCGCTGAGCTTTTCCTGAATGACGCGGTCCGTTCCCGATTCGAGCTTCGCCTCCCGGAGCTTCCCCTGGAAATCCGAGGCGGCCTTCTTGAGGGCCTCGATGTATTTCGGGTCGCGGCGGGCAAGGAAGTCCTTCTCGTGCCTCCGCATCATCAGCATTGCCGCATCGAGGCCGTCCCGCTTCTCTTTGGCGAGAAGCGACTCGATCTCGTGAACGGCTTTCCGCAACCTTCCCTGCAGGCCGGAGTTCTCGTCCAGGCCGACCTTCCGCACGATCTCGCCCACCGCGACGAACTGCCGTTGATATTGCGTAATCGCCGCCTCTACCTTTGCCACCTCAGCCAGCCGTTGCCCGTCCACGATGGCTTTGAACTCTTGACTGTGATGCGCGAACTCGGCCAACGCCTCGGCGTTCCTCTTGAGATAGGCCTCGTCGTGTCGCAGCTGGAAGTCCTTCTCGGCTCTCCTCGCATGGAGCAATGCGATGTCCATCTCCGCGAGCTTGGCGAGGCCGGCGTTCGAGCGTTCCAACAGGCGCGCAGCCTCGTCCATCCGCTGACTGCCGATGGAGAACAACAACCCGACAACAAGCAGACCTGCGACGCCGAGCAGGCCGACCAGCCCGATCTGATAGCCGATGCTGATGCGGCCAAGAAGACGCGACATGACGATTCCCTTGGGTTCCGGCGGAGCCGCCGATGATGAGAGTGTCCTGTATGGGGGCAAGGTAGTCGGGAGCCGTGGGGACGTACAGCATACAGAAGTACACCCGCGCCGTATCACATCTGCGCCGCTGGTCCGCGGCGGAATTGGCTGCCAGGAACACGAGCGCCGAAGCGGTCTCATCAACTGAATGCAAAGAACGACGTATATTGCCCGAACTACACCGCCTGCCACGGCCCGCGGTCACCGTTTCTTAACGACGGCCGCCCTAGTGTTCTTCCAAAGAGTTGCAATGAAGCGCCGGACACTCTCGCGTTTGCGGCTGTCGGTATCAGGTTCGGGAGGGAGCTCGATGAGGCGGTCTAGCCTTGGCCTTCAGATTCTCGCAAGACTGGCGGGCCCCGGCCTGCTCATTGTGGTTGGCCTGGCGCTGGCCTTGGCTTGGCCGGCAACGCCTTGGGGCTTCTGGGGGGCGATCCTCGCCACCGTCCTCGGGCTCGCCTGGCTGGCGGCCTCTTTGGCGAGCCGGACCTTCGGTCCCCTGCACGAACTTGCCGAGACGATGGCGCGGCTGACGGAGAACGACCTCACGGTCGCCGTCGCCCACACCGAGCGGCGCGACGAGATCGGCCGCATCGCCCACCACATCGAGACCCTCAAGCGCCACGCCGTCGGCCGCCGCAAGAAAGAGGAGCACGATGCCGCCGAGGTGTTCGCCCGCGAGGACCGCCGCCACGCGATCGACACCCTGACCCGCGAGTTCGACACCACCGCCCAGGGCGCCCTCGACGAGGTCGCGGCCGCCGCCGACCAGCTCAACACGATCGCGCAGGTGATGGCCGATACCGCCCGCGCCGCCAGCGATCAGGCAGCCACCGGAGCGACCGCGTCGAAGCGGCTGTCGAGCAGCGTCGAGACGGCGGCCTCCGCCGCCGAGGAGCTGTCTTCCTCGATTGCCGAGATCAGCCGCCAGGTCTCCCGCTCCTCGGACGTGTCGGGAAGCGTCGCCGACGAGGCGCGCCGCACCCGCGTCATCATCGACGCGCTGGCCGAGAAGGCGACCCGCATCGACGAGGTCATCAGCCTGATCCAGAACGTCGCCAGCCAGACCAACCTGCTGGCCCTCAACGCCACCATCGAGGCGGCGCGGGCCGGCGAGGCCGGCAAGGGCTTCGCGGTGGTGGCCAACGAGGTCAAGAACCTGGCCAGCCAGACCGAGAACGCGACCGGGGTCATCTCGTCCCACATCGCCGAGGTCCAGGCGGCGACGCGCGACGCCGTCGGCTCGATCGGCGGCATCGTCGGTCGCATCGAGGAGATCAGCGAGATTGCCGCGGCGATTGCCTCGTCGGTGACCCAGCAGTCGTCGGCCACCGACGAGATCGCACGCAACGTTCAGGAGGCGGCGACCGGCACCCTCCGCGTCTCGGAGATCATCGACGAGGTCACCCAGGCGGCGACCCGCACCGGCGACACCGCAGGGCAGGTGCTGACCTCGGCGCAGTCGCTGGGCCGCCAGTCGGGCTCGCTGAAGACGGTGGTCGGCACCTTCCTGGCCGAGGTGGCCCGTGTTTCGGGCAGCGAGCAGCGCGCCTTCCGCTGCGCCGACGTCCACCCCGCCGACTATCCGACGGTGGCGGCCGCCGAGCAGCTGGGCCGCGTCCTCGCCGAGAAGACGGACGGCAAACTCACCGTCGAGGTGTTCCCGAACGGCGCCCTCGGCTCCGAGAAGAACGCGATCGAGCAGGTGGGGCTGGGCGGCCTCGACATGGTGCGGGTCAGCTCGGGCGTGTTCCACGACCTGGTGCCAGAGGTGATGATCCTGGCGTTGCCGTTCCTCTACCGGGATGTCGAGCATCACCGGAAGGTCATCTACGGGCCGATCGGCGATCGCATCCTCGCCGCCTGCGAGAAGGCGGGCTATGTCGGTCTCGCCCTGCTCGAGTCGGGATCGCGCTCCATTTACGCCAAGAAGCCGGTGCGCAGGCCCGCAGATCTCCGCGGCGCCCGGCTGCGGGTGATCGCCTCCGAACTGTGGACCGAGCTGGCGCGCGCCCTGGGCGCCGTGCCGGCGCCGATCCCGCACCCGGCGGTGGGCAACGCGTTGCGGACAGGCCAGATCGAAGCCGCCGAGAACAACTATTCCACCTACGAAAGCGGCCGCCACTTTGAAGGCGCCCCGATCTACAGCGAAACGCGGCACGTCATGTGCCCCGAGATCCTCGTCTTCTCGAAGAAGATCTGGGACACCCTCGACGAGGCCGAGAAGACGCTCTTGCGCGCCGCCGTCAGGGAAACGATCCCGTTCTATGTCAAGCTTTGGCAGGAGAAGGAGGCGTCCGCCCGCAAGAGCCTCGAAACGGCAGGCGTGACCTTCGTCAACGACGTCGCCAGGGACGAGTTCGTGAGCGTCGTCAGGCCGGTCTGGGATCGCTTCGCCGCTTCGCCGCAGCTGAGACAGCTGGCCGAGGAGATCGCTGCCGTTCGGTAGAGCCGCGCTGTCCGAGCGGGACGACGCTGGCGGCGAGGATGCGAGCGCCGCTTTCTACGCCTGGGCGGCGCGCGATTCGGCGGCGGGTTCCGCAGGAGGAACCGCCGGCTCTCCCGCGCCGAGCGACGCTGCGCGCGCCTCGAGGCGGTCTGCCTCGGCGTGGCGGCGAAGCGCCCGCAGCACCGATGCGTAGTTGCGCAAGCCCCGGAGCAGGCTGGGGTCGCCGGCCGGCAGGACCTTTTCCTTGATCACCAGGGCGCGCCGCAGCAGCGGTTCCGCCGCCTCGAGATTGCCCTGCTTCTTGTACAGCAGGGCGAGGTTGTTGAGCCCGGTCGCAATCGCCGGGTGGTCGGGGCCGTGGTTGTGCTCGTCGACCGCGAGCGCGCGTTTGTAGAGGGGCTCGGCGGCCTCGTACCGGCCCAGCGCATAGCGCACCATGGCCAGGTTGTTGAGTGCGGTCGCAAGCTCCGGGTCGTGGGGATCGAGCGTGCGCTCGCGAATCGCCAGCGCCGTCTCGAACGAATCCGCCGCCGCCATGAAACTGCCCGCGCTGTAGGCCGCGGTGCCGTGCTTGTTGAGATAGGCGGTACGGGCTTTCTCGTCGGCCTCGGGCAGAAGCTGGATCGCTTCCAGGTAGTGCTTGGCGGCGACCGGGAAAGCGGTCGCCGCGAACATCAGGTCGCCCATCAGCGCTTCGAGGGCGGCCGTCGCCGCCAGCCGCCGCTCCGCCGTCCGGCGCTGCTCGCGCCCGGTGGTGGCTTCATGCCCCGAGATGTCCCCCAGGATCTCGACCGCGCGGTCGAAGGCACCGCCGGCGATCACCGCACGCGCCTCCTCGAGAGCATCGGGCCGGAAAGTGTCGGCCGCCGCGGTCTCCAGGGCGCGGGACACGGTATCGAACTGGTCCAGCAGCTCGCGCATGCGGGCCTCGATCTCTGCCCGCGCCACGCCGCGATCGAGGAGGAATTGCTGATAGGCGCCGGCAGGCGCGCTCGGCAGCGCCGGTTCGGCAACCCGCGATTCGAGCAGCGCCCGCGGCGGCGCCTGAACGACGATCGGCCGCCGTGAGCGGCGGCCGATCAGCACCCCCAGGACAAGCGTCAGCACGCCCGCCAAGCCGACGACGATCGCGATCCCGGGATCGTCGAGCACCGCCCACACCTGCGCAAGGGTTTGTGCCGGCGCGTTTTCCATGCTTCGTGTTTAGCCTTCGCCGAATCCCGGCGCAAGGCCGCTCTTGCGGACGCCCCCTTGAGCGTCAGCCGCGCCGCGCGAGCTTGCCGCGCAGCGCGTCGGCGTGCGGGTTGCTGCCTGCCCCGCCCAGCACGATGTCGCGCGGCTCCAGCGGCTGCCCGTAGTAGGCCTGGTTGAGGTCGTTGCGGCGAACCAGCATGGAGCCTTCGAAGCTGGCGCCGGCATAAGCCCCGAGGTTGGCGTTGACGAACACCACCACGTCGGCGCCGAGGTTGGTGGTCGTGGCAGCCTCGGCGCCCGCGCCCATGGTGCCGACGGTTATCCCCATGTCGGCGCCCAGCTTGCCTTGGTGCTTGAGAATCGATTCGATGGCGCCTTGACTGCGGATCGCCATCACCACCTCGGTATCCTGGATGCCCATCTGCAGACCGACGCTGCCGGCGGCCAGGGTGTAGAAGGCGGGGTACGACCAGCTGCCGTCGTCGCGGCGCACCAGCAGGACCCCGCTGCCGCCCTCGGCGCCGCCGATGAGGCCTGCCTTGATCAGGGCGGGGAAGATCATCACCGCCTTGGCGTTGTCGAGGACGCCGAGAAAGCGTTGGAAGTCCGGTCGCGACCGCACCCGCTCCAGGACGTCCGGGGCCGCCGCCACCAAGTGGCGCGACAGATCGGGCGCGCTCCTGAACTCGGCGCACGCCGCCACCGCCACAATGCTCACCATCGCCAGCAGGCGTACGAGGCAAGTCCTCATCATTCCCTCCTGTCGTATGGCCCGGGAGGTTAACGAGAAATGGTTAACCGGCGGTGGATGGACCCGGCTCGCGCCCGACGGGGACGCTTCCTCCGGGCCCCCATGAGAGGCTATGACAGGGATGGCGAATCCTGGTAAAAGCGCGGCCATGACAGATCTCGCGCACATCCGGAATTTCGCGATCATCGCCCATATCGATCACGGCAAGTCGACGCTTGCGGACCGACTGATCCAGGTCTGCGGCGGGCTCACCGACCGCGAGATGCGCGAGCAGGTGCTCGATTCGATGGAGATCGAGCGCGAGCGCGGCATCACCATCAAGGCGCAGACGGTCCGCCTCAATTACAAGGCCGATAGCGGCGAGACCTTCGAGCTCAACCTGATGGACACGCCCGGCCACGTCGACTTCTCGTACGAGGTCAGCCGCAGCCTCGCCGCCTGCGAAGGCTCGCTCCTGGTGGTCGACAGCACCCAGGGGGTCGAGGCGCAGACGCTCGCAAACGTCTACCTCGCCATCAACAACGACCACGAGATCGTCCCCGTCCTCAACAAGATCGACCTTCCCGCCTCGGAGCCGGACCGCGTGGTCCAGCAGATCGAGGAGGTGATCGGGCTCGATGCCTCCGACGCGCTGCGCGTCTCGGCCAAGACCGGCGAGGGCGTGCACGCGGTGCTGGAGACGCTGGTGCGCCGGCTGCCGCCTCCCAAGGGCGATGCCGAGGCACCGCTCAAGGCCCTCCTGGTCGACAGCTGGTACGACCCCTATCTGGGGGTGATGATCCTGGTCCGGATGTACGACGGGTGCCTGAAGAAGGGGATGAAGATCCGCTTCATGGCCAGCGGGGCCTCCTACCAGATCGAGCAGGTCGGCGTCTTCACGCCCAAGCCGGAGAAGGTCGACGAGCTTGGCCCCGGCGAGGTCGGCTACCTCACCGCCTCGATCAAGACGGTGGCGGAAACCCGGGTCGGCGACACCATCACCGAGGACCGCCGGCCGACCGCCACCGCCCTGCCCGGCTTCAAGCCCTCGGTACCGGTCGTGTTCTGCGGCCTGTTCCCGGTCGATTCCGCCGACTACGACGACCTCCGCGACGCACTCGAGAAGCTGCACCTCAACGACGCCAGCTTCCATTTCGAGCCCGAGACCTCGGCCGCGCTCGGCTTCGGCTTCCGCTGCGGCTTCCTCGGGCTGCTGCATCTCGAGATCATCCAGGAGCGGCTCGAGCGCGAGTTCGACCTCGACCTCATCACCACCAGCCCCAGCGTGGTCTATCGCATCCACGTCGCGGACGGCTCGACGGTATCGCTGCACAACCCGGCCGACATGCCGGACGCCGGCCGCATCACCGCGATCGAGGAGCCGTGGATCAAGGCGACGATCCTGGTGCCCGACGAGTACCTGGGCGCCGTGCTGCAGCTCTGCACCGAGCGCCGTGGTGAGCAGATCGAGCTGACCTACGTCGGCAGCCGCGCGATGGCGGTCTACCGGCTGCCGCTCAACGAGGTGATCTACGATTTCTACGACCGCCTGAAGTCGGTGTCGCGCGGCTACGCCAGCTTTGACTACGAGATGGACAGCTACCGCGAGGGCAGCCTGGTCAAGGTGTCGATCCTGGTCAACAGCGAGGTGGTCGACGCGCTGTCGTTCATCGTCCACTCGACCCACGCCGAATCCCGCGGCCGCGCCATCTGCGAGCGGCTCAAGGACCTGATCCCGCGCCAGCTGTTCAAGGTCGCGATCCAGGCGGCGATCGGCGGCCGGGTGGTGGCGCGCAGCACCATCAGCCCGCTGCGCAAGGACGTCACCGCGAAATGCTATGGCGGCGACATCACCCGCAAGCGCAAGCTGCTCGAGAAGCAGAAGAAGGGCAAGAAGAGGATGCGCCAGTTCGGGAACGTGGAGATCCCGCAATCGGCGTTCCTGGAAGTGCTGAAGACCGGAGACACCTGATGGCTGGGCCGTCCGGCCTCGGCCGGCACCTGATCCACGAGGCGCACGACGAGCTCGACTGGGCGGAAAGCGAGCTGAAGCGCGTCCAGGAGCAGCTTGCCGAGGAGGACCGCGAGCATGCCCGCCGGCTGTCCGGCATGGGCGCCCGCAGCGGCGCCGAGCGCGAGGCGCTGATGCACGACGTCTCCGCCGACCGCCGGGCGCGCGCGGAAGAGCTCGGCCTGTGCCAGCTCTACTTCCTGCAGAGCCGGGCGGCGCAGCGCTTCTCCCGCCTCACCCGCGTCTACGAGATCGCCTGCACGAGCCGTACCGCCACCGATACCCGGGCCCGGCTCGCCGAATTCCTGTTCCGCGCCGGCGACGACGTCGTCCCCGGCGCCGCAGCCGCGCTCGACCGCCTCGCCGCGGCCCTGACCCGCTACTTCAACGGCGGCCTCACCGACGCCACCGACCAGAGCATCCGCGACGCCTGGATCGAGCTGGAGGGCATCTTCGCCAAGCTGGGCCGCCGAGGCTGATCCCCGCCCCCGCAAAATCCCGCATTTCTCGGCGCGGGTCTCCTACTCGCCCAGCAGGTGCAGCACCACCTGGCGCGAGTGCGGGCGAGCGCGGTGCTCGAAGACGAAGAGGCCCTGCCACGTACCCAGCATCATCCGGCCGTCGTTGACCGGGATCGACAGCGAGACGTCGGTCAACGCCGAGCGGATATGGGCAGGCATGTCGTCGGGCCCCTCCACGGTGTGGACATAGAGCGAGGGATCCTCGCGCACGAGGCGCTTGAAGAAGCTCTGCAGGTCCGTCTGCACGTCGGGATCCGCGTTCTCCTGAATCGTCAGCGAGGCGCTGGTGTGGCGGACGAACGCGGTCAGCAGGCCCTGGCGGATGCCGGTGCCGGCAAGCCAGCGGTCGACCTCGGCGGTGATCTCGGCCAGCCCCTGGCCCCGGGTGCGAACCTCCAGCGTCGTCTGTGCCTGCTTCAATCGTCACTCCCATCGGTTGCGGGCCGCGGCCGCACCAGCAGGGCGAACGAAGCCGCGGCGATCACGGCGCAGGCGAGGATGACGAGCGCCATCGGCAGCTGGGTCTGGTGCGGCACCAGCCCGGCGGCCCGGCTCGCCAGCGCGGCAACCCCCATCTGGAAGAACCCGGACAGCGCCGATGCGCTGCCCGCGGCCTGCGGATAGGGGGCGAGAGCGCCGGCCTGCGCGTTGGGAAAGACGACGCCCATGCCGAACATATAGACAGTCATCGGCGCGATGATCACCGCGACGTTCATCCAGCCGGCCACCGCAAAGGCGACCAGCACGAGGGCGGCGACCACCGCCACCGCGATCCCGCCCGCGATCATGCGGTCCGGGCTCAGGCGGCGCGCGCAGCAGGTGACTGCGAAGTTGCCGGCCACGACCCCGGCGGTGTTGAAGATGATGAGCACGCCGAACAGGTCGGGCGAGACCCCGAGCCGTTCGATGAACACGAATGGCGCTGCCGACACGAACACCATCAGGCCGGCGAACACGCAGGCGGCGCTGATCGAATAGCCCATCACGCCGCGGTGGGCCAGCAGCAGCCGGTAATTGCGCAGCATCCCGGCCCAGCCCAGCCCGGCCTCGGGACGGTAGGTCTCGCCCAACCGGAAGGCGACGATCGCCAGCATCACCGCGCCGAACAGGGTGAGGAACAGGAAGTTGGCGCGCCAGCCGAAATGGACCTGGAGGATGCCGCCGATGATCGGGGTGATCGCCGGCGACACGGCGAACGCCATGCCGATATAGGCCATCACCTTGGCGACCTGATCGCGGCCGTAGATGTCGCGCACCATCGCCCGTCCCAGCACCGGCCCGGCGCAGGCCCCGAACGCCTGCACGAAGCGGGCGGCGATCAGCGTCTCGAGATTGGGCGCGGCGGTGCAAACGATGCTTGCGGCGACATAGAGAACGATGCCGCCGAGCAGCACGCGGCGCCGGCCGAAGCGGTCCGACAGCGGCCCGTAGCCGAGCTGGGCGAAGGCGAAGGCGGCGAGGAAGACGGTGAAGGTCAGGGACACGCTTTCGGTGCTCTCGGAGAAGTCGGCGCCGATCGCCGGCAGCGACGGCACGTAGAGCGAGGTCGAAACCTGGCCGAGGGCGACCAGCGCCACCAGGATGGCGCCGGTGGCGAGCGACGCGGGGACGGGAGCGGATGTGTCTTTCATGGCCGCCTTGATAGCCGAGAGGGGGGCGCCCCGGAAGCGGAATCGCCGATCCGGAACAAAGCGGCCGGCTGCTACGTCCGCCTGGCGTATTCTGGGGACACTATACTTAATCCGTTGTCGAATTAAGTATAGTGTCCCCAGAATATCATCCGCCTAGCCAGCTGCTACAGCGGGTGCCGGGCCCGCAGGGCGGCGGCGATGGTGCCGTCGTCGAGGTAATCGAGCTCGCCGCCGACCGGGACGCCGTGCGCCAAGCCCGAAACCGCGACCCCGGTCCCGGCCAGGCGATCGGCGATGTAGTGGGCGGTGGTCTGGCCGTCGACCGTGACGCCGGTTGCCAGCACCACCTCCTTGACCTCCTGCTCGACCACCCGGCGCACCAGGGCCGGGATCGCCAGGTCTTCGGGTCCCACCCCGTCGAGGGCGGACAGCACCCCGCCCAGCACGTGATAGCGGCCGCGGAACACCCCTGCCCGCTCCATCGCCCACAGGTCGGCGACGTCCTCCACCACGCACACCAGCGTGGCGTCGCGCTTGCCGTCGCTGCAGATGGAACAGGGATCGGCGGTATCGAGATTGCCGCACACTGAGCAGGTCCGCACATGGGCGGCGGCATCGCCCATCGCGCGCAAGAGCGGCACCAACGCCGCCTCCTGCCGCTTCAACAGGTAGAGGGCGGCGCGGCGGGCCGAACGCGGCCCGAGCCCCGGCAGCTTGGCCAGGAGCTGGATCAGGCGCTCGATCTCTCCCCCCGCCATCGTCAAGATCCTGTCGGGACCGGGCCTAGAACGGCAGTTTGAAGCCGGGCGGCAGCTGCAGGCCCCCGGTCAGCTCCTGCATCTTCTGCGCCATCAGCGCCTCGGCCTTGGCGCGGCCGTCGTTGAAGGCGGCGACCAGCAGGTCCTCGAGCACGTCCTTCTCGTTGGCGACGGCAAGCGTGTTGTCGATCTTGACGCCGCGCACCTCGCCCTTGCCGCTCATCGTCACCTTGACCATGCCTCCGCCGGAAGAGCCGGTGACCTCGAGGGCGCCGAGCTGCTCCTGCATCTGGGCCATCCTGGCCTGCATCTCCTGCGCCTGCTTCATCATCTGCCCGAGGTTCTTCATCGCGACTCCCTTCGGCGGCCGGTTTTCCTGTAGGCTGACGGGGCGTCACTGTATATCAGGGCCCGTCATGTCCCACCAGACACTGTTCGTCTTCGATATAGAGACGGTTCCGGACGATACGACGGTCCGCAACCTCACGGGATGCGAAAGCGTCGACGTCGCCGAACGCCGCGCCGAACTCGAGCGCTACCACCTGGAGATCACCGACGGCCGCAACGCCTTCCTGCGCCAGCCGTTCCACCGGGTGGTGGCGATCAGCTTCCTGACCGCCGAGATCCATCGCGACGGCGGCCGCGAATCCTACGTCCTCAACGAGCTGCGCTCGGGCGGCGAGGCGGATTACGACGAGAAGCGCTTGTTGCAGGGCTTCTTCCAGTACTTCGAGCGCCTGAAGCCGCGGCTGGTCAGCTTCAACGGCCGCACCTTCGACTTGCCGGTCTTGAAGTACCGGGCGATGCGCCACGGCATCTCCGCCTCGTGGCTGTTCCAGGCCGGCGACAAGTGGGAAAGCTACGGCAGCCGCTATGCCTGCGACTGGCACTGCGACCTGCTGGAGGTGTTGAGCGACTACGGCGCCTCGTCGCGGGTCCGGCTCAACGAGGTGTGCGCCACCCTCGGGCTGCCCGGCAAGTTCGGCCCCGACGGCAGCCAGGTCCAGACGATGTGGGACGAGGGGCGGATCAAGGACATCCGCGACTACTGCGAGACCGACGTGCTCAACACCTACCTGGTCTACCTGCGCTGGCAGCTCCTGCGTGGGGTGCTCGGCCTCGACGACCACAACCGCGCCGCCGCCGACGTCATCAGCCTGATCGAGGCCGAGCACGAGTCCCGTCCGCACCTGGGCGGCTTTCTCGCCGCCTGGGGCGAGGCCAGCGGCGGCAAGTACCTGCTCTGAGAGACCAAGACCGAACCGCCCGGCCAGGCGCGCCGCAGGGGCGGCCGAACGTCTACTTGCGTTGCCTGGCCAGGGCCCGCCAGCGCGTCACGCCGTACTCGAACGGCTCGTAAAGGGGCTCGAACTCGCCGATCCGCTGCTCCGGATAGCTGTGGGTTGATGTGGAGCACAGGATCAGCACGCTGCGCAGGGTTCTCCCTTCGAAAAAGGGTTTTGCGAAGTAGGAGCGAATTCCCGCGGGAATGAAGAGAGCCCAATCGATCGCCTTGATGCTTTCCAGCGTGTCGTTAACCACAAGATGGTCCAGCTCGAACGTCAGGATGGTTTCGGCGATGGTCCCTTCGAACGGGAACACCTTGGCCTGCTCCATCTCTGCGAAGGGGCGGCCGTGGCTGTAGACGACCACCTTGTTCTTGGCCTGGAAGATGTCGGAGAACAGAATTCCCTCGAAGCCGGGGCCAACCTGGTTGCGGAACAGGCTTGCGAGAACGGTCTCGATCCGGCCGTCCCCGGAAACGCCCCCAAGCTGCCGTTCGGCGCGGCTGTCGGCGCGTTTCCGGCGCACGGGGCCGGTCCGTGTGACGCTGCCCGTCTTCTCCCGGATTGCCGCCACCGAGTCGCTGATGTCACTGAGGTTGCCCCAGACGTAGTCGGGCTGCTCCGGATCCACGTAGCCCGACACCTTCAGCCATACGGTCCTGCCTGCCCGTCCGGGCACGCGAAAGACCGCCGATCCACCCTCGCCGCGCTGCGCCGCGCGCATGACGCGGTTTAGCTCGTCCAGATCCTCGGGATGCACGAGCTGATTGCGGATGACGGGATTCTTCAGCAGCTGAACGATGTCGATCGGCAAACGGCTGCATGCGTGGCAGCTGAGGATCTCGATCCGCGACTTCTGCACCTCGATGCGCCACAACAGGGTGGATGACCCACCCAGGCAGTTCTCCAGGTCGGTCGACTTGTAGCCGCCATCCTCTTTGACGATCACCCGGCACCGTCCCCTTCAGCCAAACTGCCGATTGCGCTTCCGCATCCTATTGCGCCCGGCCAATCCTGGAAAGCGCCTCTCTCCGGAAGAATTGGTAGTACCAAAGCTATCGTTGACAGCCGAAAGTAGCCAACGTTATATCATAACATCTCTAAGGTTCCCGCTGTTCTCGTGCGAAGGACGCGCAAATTGGTAGAACCAAATAGCGAATCACAGCACCTCGGGCAGGAAGCGAAGCTGGAGGCCATGCTGGTCGGCACAATCGCCCAAGGCAGGTGGCCGGTCGGCACCCGCCTTCCAGCGGAACGCATGCTTTCGGCGGAGTTCGGCGTCAGTCGCAACACCCTGAGAAGCGTCCTCAAGCGCCTGGAGGCGAGGGGGGTGGTGGCGATCCGCCAGGGAAGCGGCTGTTATCTGAAGTCGCTCGACGCCAAGCCTGCCCCCGAGGCCACCACCGAGGACGATTCCCTGACGAGCCTGATGGCCCGTTTCGAGGCGGCGTACCTGTTTCTGCCGGAGGTGGTGGCGCTGGCAGCGGGGCGGATCGACGGGGCGAAGCTGCGGACCCTCGAAGGTTCGATTGCGGAACTCGGCAAGGCGATCGTCGAGCGGGACATGGACGGCATCAAGGCGAAGACGAGGGACTTCTTCTGCGTAATCGCCGACAGCACGAACAACCCGGTCGTGAACGAGGTCATCCGGTCGTTCGTCGCAAGCTCGTCGGTCCTGTTTCCCCGCTTCTTCTCGTTCTCCGAAGAAGAGCGCGACAAGATGTTCGGAGACTTCGTCTACATCTTTCACGCCTTGAAGAACCGGGATCCGGAGAAGTCGCGGCAGGCCACCATCCGGAAAATCGTCAACACCGCCGGCGCCTTCTCCCAGCTGTCCAAGATTCCCCTGTCGCCGCTGATCCAAGCCTCCGCCATGCGACTTCAGCAGAAGGACGACGGCGGTGACGACTAGGTTCATTTCCCGCCGAGGGTTCTTGAGCGGGTTCCCGCGTTCCTCGCCGCAGCCCGCTGCTTCGTCAGACGACGGGTCCGGAGGCTGGATCTCGTCCCTGAGTTCCGATTTCCCGCCCGAACTCCTCGAGGACGAGGCCCGGAGGCTTGGCCTCGATCCCGCTACGACCGATCGAGAGACGATCCTGCAGGCGATCTGCAGAAGAATGCAGACGCCCCCCGGCCAGCAATCCGCAGCGACGGAGCCGTGCCCGGAAATCCCCGCTTCGAAGACATCGAACCCGTAAACCAACGCAAAGGTGCGGCGTCAAGTGCCGTACCAGGAAAGAGGAGACGTTCATGGAAAGGTTCGGAATTGGGTTCCTTGAGGAACGCAAGCTGGTAAAGCGATGGTCGGGCCCGGTCCCGGCGCTGGTCAGCTTGGCGCTGTTGCTCGCGGTATTCTACGCGACCTGGTGGATCTTCCAGGATCCCCGCGGCCTATTGCGCATGTACACGCCGTATGTCGGCTACATGTACTGCCGCTGGTGGCTGATCATGATGATCTGGATGGTCTACATCTTCGACTTCTGGCCGTTCAAGCGCCAATGGCTGGAAACGGCGCACCCGCTGGTCAAGGGCGTCGTCCTGACGGCGGTGTCGGTGCTGATCCTGATGGTTCTGATCAAGGGCTTCTTCGAAGGCCTGCTCGGCAACTTCGGCCTTGCCTACTTCAACCCGAGCCAGCTGGAAAAGCTGCCTGGCGTCACCTCCTTCTTCGCCGTCGAGTACGCCAGCCTCGCCATCCTGATGTTCGCCGCCATCGCATCATGGCTTTCTCCCGCGTGGGTCGTCGCCGTCGAGAACTCGCCGTGGGAAAAGCTGGCGCAGCCGGTGCGCGGCCTGACCATTCTGCTGGTCACCTTCTTCCTTTCAACGCTGGTCTACTTCCTGACCATGCACTCGCACATGGGCATCCTGTACTACCCGTGGCAGTACTTCACCTCGATCGCTCCGCCCTACTGGGAGAGCTTCGCCGACACGGTCTCCGGGAACTTCCACATCTCGTGGATCATGTGCTGCACGGTCGTGGTTTGGCTGGTGGAGACGATCTGGCAGCGTTATCCATTCGTGCTCATCCGCAATGACTGGGCGCGCCGCGCCGCCACCTTTTTCGGAATTATCGCCATCGCCGTCGCCGTGCACTTCTTCCTGTACTTCGCGCAGGAACTGGCGTGGGGCGAGGCGATCCGCGGCACCAGGCGCGATTTCGCCCCGGATTGGCGCTGGCTGCATGTCGGCGAAATGGCGATTTTCTTCCTCGTGCCGGCGCTGTTCCTCAACTTCTACTGCGGCAACTGGCCCCGCAAGTACTCGATGCCGGTCAACGCCGCCGTTCGAACGCTCATCAGCCTTGCCGCGGCGGTGGCCCTTTACATCGTCTACTACAAGACCTCGCATCTGTTCCTGGGCACCCAGAAGGGGCTCTCGCACCCGCAGCAGTTCCCAATGATCCCCACGATCTGGCTCGTCAACCTCATGCTGGTCCACCACTGGTTCATGGACAACTGGCCCGCATGGAAACTGCAGACCAGAACTGCAGCCGAAATCAGCGAAGAGCACGCCGCCAAGGTGGCCCGCCTGGAGTGGGAGCGGCCCTCGGGTAAGTACGGCCTCGGTCTCGGGGTCGGCGCGGCCATCGGCGTGGCGCTGTACTTCGTCGTCGTGCAGATCCTGCCGAGCGCGGCGAACGCCGTCGCCATCCAGTAACCCGAAGCTGACAGGAGCGAAATCATGACCAACACCACGAATCGCAGGTCCTTCCTGAAAGGAGCTACGACGGGCGTCGGGGTCGGGTTGGTAGGCGCCATGGGGCTCTACTCCTACTCGTCCGCCCGCAAGAGCCATTTCCCGAACGTCGAACGGAAGATGGCCGACATCGGCGTCTGCAAGAGCGTCAAGGTCGTCAACGTGTCGGAGACCAGCTGGTTCGAGAACGCCACCCTGATGGGCGACATCAAGGGGGCCGGCGGCCTGCTCGTCAACCAGTACGACTACAACTGGCCGCCGTTCGGCAACGGCAAGGGGCTCGGCAAGGGCTCGTACAAGGACGGCATCGCCCAGATCAAGCACCTCTTGCCGAACCGGCTCGAGGAAGCCTGGGAGATCATCACCAAGAACTCCGTCCATCCCGAGAACGCCGGGGGATTTGCCGCCGTCATCGAGGTCGAGGAGATGGACGGTCGGAAGCGCAAGTTCCTGCTCGACAGCGGCTGGTCCTACAAGTGGATGGACGAGTGCTTCAAGCGCGAGGGCATCGACAAGATGCTCCAGAACAAGGAGATCGAAGCCCTCCTCATCTCGCACGAGCACTTCGACCACTACTGGGGCATTCCGGTCACGTTCAAGTACAACCCGGAAATCACCGTCTACATCCCCGAGGGCTTCTACCCTGAGGGCCTGCAGTACATCAAGGACGCCGGCCACAAGGGCAAGGTGATCACCGTCAAGAACGGGCTGCACAAGTACATTCCCGGCATGGCGAGCTATGTCTTCCCGATCCCCATCATCTGCCGCGTCTACGGCGAGCAGTCGCTCTACTTCAACGTTGCGGGCAAGGGGCTGGTGAGCGTCACCGGGTGCTGTCACCAGGGGATCATCCAGTTCGCCGAGACCGCCATCCGGGAAATCAAGTACGAGAAGGACAAATTCCACGGAATCTACGGCGGCCTTCACATCTCTCCGTTCGACGACTGGGATCCGAAGTACGACGATCTCGTCTTCTCGCTGCGTGATTACGGCTTCGAGAAGATCGGCTGCAATCACTGTACCGGCGTCATTTGTGCAAAGAAGTTCATCGCCGCGGGGTACCCGGTGATCCAGGGAACCGCCCGTCACCGGTCAAAGGACGTGGCCTACCTGGGCAACGGCGACACCATCGCCTTCGCTTAGGTACCCCCACCTGAGAGCAGGCCGTCCGGAGCCGTGCCGGGCGGCCCGCTCTCCTTCCTTCCTGCGCGACGAGGCGGCCCTTGAACCTCGACCGGCTTCTTCCCCCCGCCGTGCTCGCGACCCCGGAAGAGGCCGCGGCGGCGATCCCCGCTGCGGCGCTGCTGCGGGTCAATTTCGTGCCCGGCCTGCGCCAACGCCTCGGCTGGCGGGGGATGCGCCAGTGCACGCGCGACCCGGGCAGCCTGACCGCCCGCGTCGCCGGAATGGCGGGCGTGTTCGGCTTGGCGCCGCTGGGCCCCGCCACGGAGATCGGAAGCGGCCGGGCCGAGTTCGCCCTCGCCTACTTCCCCGCCCCCGACGAAGAGCGGATCGAAGGCTGTCCGGTCGCCGCAGGCTTGATCGCGCTCGGCGACGACTATCTGGAACGCATCCGCGATTTCCCCGCAGAGCCGGGGCTGCGCGAACTGTTCGATATCGCCAGGTTGCGCTGCGCGTTCGTCCCCGGCGGCGGTCTGGCGCTCAGCCTCGAAGCGCTCGACCGCGAAGTCACGGTGGCGGTCGACGGCATCGAAATAGGCACGATGGCGGATGGTCCCCGCCAGGTTGTCGCGCCGGGAGGCTTTGACAAGGATTTGCGCGCCTTCGACTGCGCGCTGCCGTTCGTCGAGGCGTTGGCGGCCTCGATCTCGTCGGCCGTCGGATCGGCACCGACGCGCCTGGAGCAGCACTCCGGTCGCGGGTGGCGACAGCTCTTCGACGCCGCCGGAGATGCGCTGATGGAACCCTGGGATGCAGCGCAGTCGCTGCGGCTTTCGATCGGTTGGGGGGCGGCGCCGCCGATGCCCCCTCCGGGTACGGAACACCGGGTCGACGTCCGCTGGCGCGCCCCGCAACCGAAGCCCTCCCCCTATGCCGATGCGGCATGGTGGCGCGACGACGCACCGGATGCCATGTTCAGCGTCGACAAGTCGGCGCTGGGCGTGCAGGACAAGCCCAAGCTGATCGTGCTGACCGGTTTCCTCGGCGCCGGCAAGACCAGCTTCCTCAGCCGCTTCATTGAATACCAGGCGGCCCGCAACGGCTTCGTCGCGGTGGTCCAGAACGAGATCGGCGCAAAAGGCCTGGATGGTCGCCTGCTGGGGCAGCACTATGCGGTCACCGAGGTCGACGAGGGCTGCGTCTGCTGCACCCTTGCCGGGACCCTGAAAGCCGCGCTCGGCGATATCCTGCGATCCTATCAGCCGGATTTCGTCGTGCTCGAGACAAGCGGACTCGCGAATCCCGCCAACCTGCTGGCCGAGATCGCGGACCTGGAGGACCGGCTCGAGTTTTCCTCGATCACCACGGTCCTCGATGCCCGTTTGGGAGCGCAAACGCTGGAACGCTATGCCGTGGCGCGCGACCAGATCAGGCTTGCCGACGTGATTCTGCTCAACAAGGTCGGCGGCGAGCCCGAAAGCGCCCTGGCCGATCTCGAAGCGGCTATCCGCCGCCTCAACCCCGCCGCGGCCGTGCACAGGACCAACCACGGCGATATCCCCCTGGCCGTCCTCTACGGGGTGAATCTGGCGGCCCGCCGGCTGCACTCCGAAGCCGGCGAGACGTGCGGAGCTGAGGGGCATGGCCATGGGGACTGCGACTGCCACGGCTCGGGGCATCATCACCACGATTGCGCCTGCCACCAGGCGCCCCGGCACACCCACGACGACGACGGCTTAACGAGCCGGATCTGGGTTCCTCCGGGTCCGCTCGATCGCCATGCGGTCGACGACGCCCTATGCCGGCTGCCGCCGGGCGTGCTGCGGGTGAAAGGTGCGGTGGAATTGCAGGGAGAGACGGAACCCAGGATCTGCCAGTTCGTTCCGGGCCGGTTCTCGCTCTCGCCCGCCGGAGAGGCCGGGGCGGGCGACCGCTTCCTCGTCTTCATCGGCGAGAACATCGACCAGGCAGTCGCCGAGTTCATCCATCGTGCGTCAGGAGTCCCGGCAGGCGCAGAAGCCTCGTGCGCAGATATCGGACCCGCATAAACCCGACGGGGTTTGGCATTTCCGGCGTCATCAGGGTATCCTGAGATGGTGCCCTGAAGGAGGTTGCCATGCCTCTCCCCGTCATCGGCCTGGTGGTGCGCGGCGCGTTGCTCGGCTTCGGCCTGGCCCTCGGCTGGCATGCGGGACGCAAGGTCATGCCCCGCATCGCCTCGGGCCTCGACCGGGCGGCCGACGACCTCGACCTGCGGGTCCGTGCCGACCACAGCACCAACCGCTACTACACGACCCTGTTCGGCGACGACGAGCACCACCCGGGCGGCCGCGAGGGGCCGCGCCCGAACTGACCGCGGCCCGCCCCGGCGCATCCGTCCTTCTCAATCGCGCTTCAGTTCCTGCCACAGCGCGAAGTGGGAGCCGCTCGGATCGGCGACGATGGCCATGCGGCCGAAGTCGCCGACCTGGTGCGGCTCGCGCTTGACCGTGCCGCCCGCGTCGCGCAGGCGCACCGTCGCGGCATCGACGTCCTCGACCAGGATGTAGGAGAACCAGTGGGACGGCACGTCGGCCGGGATGTCGGCCGGCATCGGCATCATGCCGGCGACCCGCTCGTCGCCGTCCTTGAAGATGGTGTAGGTGGTCCAGCCCATGTCGTGGTCTTCCGACGTCCAGCCGAACATCGTCTGAAAGAAGCGCCGCGACGCTTCGACGTCACGGGTCAACAGCTCGTTCCAACAGAAGCGGCCCTGCTTCATGAAGTCGCCCTCCCTGACGGCAAAGGAGCGACCTTAGCACGGCGGAGGCCTGTTTGTTCATGAAATGTTCGTGAACAGCCAGTGATTTCCCGGCCGTCTCCCGATATACTCCCGGCCATGTCCGTTGGCCCCGCAACCCTTCCCCTGCCTGTCCTGGTCGCCGGCGCGCGTGGCGCCATCTGGCTGTCGCCGGACGGCCGGGCGGAAATCCTGCCGTCGGCCGCGGCCGCACGCCGGGCGCGCGAGAACCCGCCGATCGTCTGCCATCTCCGCACCACCGCTGGCCGTCTCGGCGGCGAGCCGTTCCGCGCCTTCGACGTTCTCGAGCTGTTTGCGTTCGCACAGCCGGCGCGCTTCTGCGTGCCGACGCCACGCGGACTGGCCGCCTGCCTCGACCTGGCAGCCCCGCTGGGGCCGGAGGACGAGGCCCGCGCGCTGCGGGCGGCGGCGGACGCGCTGCTCGTCTCCCTCGCGTCGCTCCAAGGCAGGACCCGCCAGGAGGCGCGCGGGATGGCGTGGCTTATGGGGCGCGCGGGATGGCCGTGGGCGCCCCCGGTGCTGTCGGCTCTGGCCGAGCCGGGCTTGCCTGCCGATACGATGCCGCACTCGCGCATCCTTCAGGAATCGCTGCGGGTGTGGAACCGGCTGAAGGAGTGGCAGGAGGTTCCCGGCGAGCGCGAGAGCGGCGACTGGCCGGTCGAGCCGGTCGAGGCCCGCGCCCGGCTGGTCAAGCTGCTCGGCGCCGGGGCCGAGGCCCGGCCGCAGCAGCGCCGCTATACCGAGGCGGTCTCGGCGGCGTTCCTGCCGCGCGAGCGCGAGGGGCAGCCGCGCACCGTGCTGGCCGAGGCGGGGACCGGCATCGGCAAGACCCTGGGTTACATCGCTCCCGCCAGCGTATGGGCCGAGAAGAACGGCGGCGCGGTATGGATCAGCACCTACACCCGCAACCTGCAGCGCCAGCTCGACGGCGAGCTGTCTAGGCTCTACCCCGACCCCGACGAGAAGGGCCGCCGGGTCGTGGTGCGCAAGGGCCGCGAGAACTACCTCTGCCTGCTCAACTTCGAGGAGGCGGTGAGCCGGACCCTGGGCCGCTTCGGGCCCGAGACGGTGGCACTGGGGCTGATGGCGCGGTGGGCGTTGGCGACCCGCGACGGCGACATGGTCGGCGGCGATTTCCCGGCCTGGCTGGCGGGGCTGGCGGGACGGTCCCTCACCCTCAACCTCACCGACACCCGGGGCGAGTGCGTCTATGCCGCTTGCCCCCACTACCGCAAGTGCTTCATCGAGCGCACCGTGCGCCACGCCCGCCGTGCCTCTCTGGTGGTCGCCAACCACGCCCTGGTGCTGCTGCAGGCGGCGCTCGGCGGCGAGGACCGCCCCGGCCTGCCGACCCGTTATGTCTTCGACGAAGGGCACCACCTGTTCGATGCCGCCGATGCCGCCTTCTCGGCCCACCTGTCCGGGCTGGAAGCGGCCGAGCTGCGGCGCTGGATTCTCGGCGCCGAAGAGCGCGGCCGGTCACGCGCCCGCGGACTGAAAGCCCGCGTCGAGGATCTGATCGGTGCCGACGAAGAGGCCGCGCACGCCCTCGACCAGGCGCTGGCGGCGGCCCGCACCCTGCCCGGGCCGGGCTGGCACCAGCGGCTGCAGGGCGGCGAGCCGTTCGGGGCCGCCGAGGCCTTCCTCGCCCGCGTCCGCCAGCAGGTCTATGCACGCGACGCCGACTCCCGCTCCTCGTACAGCCTGGAATGCGGCATCGCGACGCCGGTGGCGGGGCTCAAGGACGCTGCCGCCGCGCTCGCGCTCGCGCTGACCGGGCTCGAGCGGCCGCTGGGCCGACTGGCGCAGCGCCTGCTCGACAAGACCGACGCCGAAGCAGACGAACTCGACACCGGATCGCGCCTGCGCGTCGAGGCGATCTGCCGCGGGCTGACGCGCCGTGCCCTCGAGGTGCGGGCCTGGCGCGAGATGCTGGCGGCGCTCGACGCAGAGACGCCGCCGCAGTTCGTCGACTGGTTCGGGGTCGAGCGCATCGACGGCCGCGACATCGACGTCGGCTATCATCGCCATTGGGTCGACCCGATGGTGCCATTCGCCGTGGCCCTCAAGGACACCGCGCACGGGCTGCTGGTCACCTCGGCGACCCTGCGCGACGCCACCGGCGACGACGAGACCGACTGGTCGGTCGCCGAGGTTCGTACCGGCGCCGTTCATCTCGACGCCCCGGCCGCCCGGTTCGCGGCGCCCTCGCCGTTCGACTACGCGAACCGGACGCGGGTGTTCGTGGTCGGCGACGTGCGCCGCGACAGCCCCGACCAGGTTGCCGCCGCCTACCGCGAGCTGTTTACCGCGTCCGGCGGCGGCGGGATCGGCCTGTTCACCGCGGTCAGCCGGCTCCGCGGCGTGCACGCCCGGATCGCCGCCGCGCTGGAGGCCCGAGGCATCCGGCTCCTGGCCCAG
>JAHDSF010000052.1 GCA_018432935.1 Rhodospirillales bacterium
CCGGTACAGCCGGCCGCCCGGCGCTCCGCCGAAGCGGTCGGGGACGAACTTCTCCGCCGTCAGCTCCGGCCGGTTCAGGTACCCCCGGGCCAGGCCGGCGCCCCCGATGTACAGCTCGCCCGCGACCCCGACCGGAACCGGCTCGCCGTCGCCGTCTAGGATGTAGGCGGTCCGGTCGCCGAACGGGCGGCCGATCGGTACCGAGGCGCCCGCCAGGGGTCCGGCGACGTCGAACACGGTGGCGGTGATGGTCGCCTCGGTCGGCCCATAGGCATTGATCAGCCGGACCTTGTCGGAACCCGGCAGGATGCGCCAGGACGCAACCAGCCTCGTCGATAGGACGTCTCCGCCCACCAGCAGCATCCTTAGGCCCGCGACGGATGCGCACGATGTCTGCGCAATCCACTCGGCGAAGAACCCCGGCGGCACGTTGGCAATGGTGACCCGCTGCTCGCGGATGATCCGGTCGACCGTCTCCGGGGCATTCACGCCGGCGGGCAGCAGCACGAGCCGCGCGCCGTGACAGAGGGTGGGCAGGATCTGCTCGAGCGCGACGTCGAAGCTCGGCGAGGCGAACTGCAGGACCCGGTCCTCCGGGGTCGGCCCGCGGTGCGCTTTCACCGCCGCGCAGTGGGCGACGATCGCGCGATGCTCGACGGCGACTCCCTTGGGAGTGCCGGTGGATCCCGAGGTGTAGATGACGTAGGCGAGGTCGCCGGGGGCGACGCGGCGGCCGGGGCGGGTTTCGGGGAAGCCGTCCAGCGCCGCGGCATCGAGGCACAGGGTCTCGACCTCTCCGTCCGGCAGGCGGGAGCGCAGGCGCTGCTCGGTGATCAGCACCCGGGCGCCGCTGTCCTTCAGCATGAAGGCCAGGCGCTCGGGCGGATAATCGGGATCGAGCGGGACGTAAGCGCCGCCCGCCTTGAGCACCGCCAGGAGGGCCACGATCATCCCGACCGAACGCTCGAGGGCGACCGCCACCAGCCGGTCGGGCCCGATCCCGCGGGCGATCAGGGCATGGGCCAGCCGGTTGGCCCGGGCATCGAGCTCGCGGTAGCTGACGGCCTCCTCGCCGCACACCACCGCCACCGTCTTCGGAGTGTGCCGGGCCTGCGCCTCGAACCGCTGATGGATGCAGCCGTCCGGCACCGGGCGTGCGGTGGCATTCCAGTCCTCCAGCAGCAGCCGCCGCTCCGCCGGCGGCAGAATGTCAAGCGCTTGCAGCGGCGTGTCGGGTGCTTCGGCGAGGGCGGTCGCGATCGCCGCCAGGGCCTGCTGCATCAGGGCGCAGACCCGGTCCGGATCGACCGCTGGATCGGCCTGCGCGGTCAGGGTGAGGCCGTCGCCGCGATCATCCACCGAGAGGGCGAGCGGGTAGTTGCTCCGTTCCTCGGCTTCGACGACCCTGGTTCCTTCCAGACCGATGGTGAGAACGCCTGCACCCGGGGTGTGGCGATAGTTGAGCAGGGCCGAGAACAGCGGCGCCGGAGGCGCGACCTTGCTGCAGCGTTGTGCCAATCCGAGCTGGGCATGCTCGTGGCGCAGCAGCCTCAGCAGCAGCTGCTGCGTCTCGCGCAATGCCACCGACACCGCACGATCGTCGCGGGCGATGCGCACCGGCAAGGTGTTGATGAACATGCCGAGTGCCCGTTCCGCGCGTTCGCCTCCGCTCACGCGCCCGAACAGTACGGTTCCGAACAGCACGTCATCGCGCCCGCTGCAGCGAGCCAGCACCAGCGCCCATGCCAGATGGCAGAGCGCCGCCGGCGTCACGCCCAACCGCCGGGCCTCGCGCCGCAGCTCCAGCGCCAACGCTCCCGGCAGTTCGTGCCGCGCCTCGACGAGGCTGGAGCCGTCGCCGTTGACCCCGACCAGCCCGAACGGAGTCGTCGGGGTGTCGACGTCCCCCAGCAGATCGCGAAAAAAGGCCTCGTGCTCGGCCGCGGTCACGCTCCGTCGTGCCATCGCCACGAAGTCGCGGAACGGCACCGCCGGCGGCAGCGTTTCCGCCTTGCCACGGGCGTGGGTTGCGATCTCCTCCAGCAGCACCGCGAGCGTGGTGTGGTCCATGATCAGGTGGTGGGTCAGGAACAGCAGCAGGGTGCGACCACCGTCGTCGGCACGTACCAGCCGCAACAGCGGCGCCCGCGTGACATCCAGGCGGGTGCGCCGAGGCTGGCGCGCCGCCAGCATCTGGTCGGCCACCGGGCCGAAGGCGGGGTCCAGGTGCAACGTTTCCACCGGCAGGGCGACCCGGCGCCACACTACCTGCAGCGGTTCCGGCAGCCCCTCCCAGACGAAAGCGGCGCGCAGAATGTCATGGCGGTCGACGGCCGCCTGCAGGCCGGCGAGAAAGGCGTCGCAGCGGGCGGGCGAATCGAACTCCAGCAGGGCGTGGCTGAGATAGGCATCGCCGGATGGCTGTCGGCGGTGATGGTAGAGGATGCCCTCCTGGAGGGGAGCCAGGGGAAAGATGTCCTCGATGTTTGAGGCGCCACCTTCGACCGTCCTTGCGATCCGCTCGAACGCGGCCTTGTCGAGGGTCTCCGCCGGCTGGTCGGGCGCCACGGGATCGAGCGGCCGGTCGGTCTCCGGACCGCTGCCGGCGGAGCGGATCCGCGAAGCAAGCTCGGCGACGGTGGGGGCGTCGAACAGCCAGCGTACGGGGACCTCGACCGCAACGGCTTCGCGCAGTCGCGAGGCGACCCGTGTCGCCATCAGCGAGTCGGCGCCGAGTTCGAAGAAGTCGTCGTGGATGCCGACCGCGTCGCGCTGCAGGACATCGGCCCACAGCCCGGCCACGATCTCCTCCAGCGGGTCGCGCGGGGCGGCGTCGTCGACCGGCGCGGCGGCGGCCTCGGGCTCGGGGAGGGCCTTGCGATCGAGCTTGCCGTTGGGGGTCAGCGGCAGGCCGTCGAGGACCACCCAGGCGGCCGGAACCATGTACTCGGGCAGGCGCTCCTTGAGGAAGCGCCGCAGCTCCTCGGCAGCCGGGGCGGTCCCGGCCGGGACGAGGTAGGCGACCAGGCGCTGCCCGCCGGTGCCGTCGTCGCGCGCCGCCACCACCGCCCCGCGCACGCCCGGGTGCGCCGTCAGCGCCGCCTCGATCTCGCCCAGCTCGATGCGGAAGCCCCGGATCTTGACCTGGAGGTCGAGCCGGCCCAGGAACTCGATATTGCCGTCGGCCCGGTAGCGCACCAGGTCGCCGGTCCGGTACAGCCGGCCGCCCGGCGCTCCGCCGAAGCGGTCGGGGACGAACTTCTCCGCCGTCAGCTCCGGCCGGTTCAGGTACCCCCGGGCCAGGCCGGCGCCCCCGATGTACAGCTCGCCCGCGACCCCGACCGGAACCGG
>JAHDSF010000001.1 GCA_018432935.1 Rhodospirillales bacterium
CCGCTCCGCCTGGCGCTCGGGGGCCGCTCCACGGCGCGCGGGTCCCCCCTATGGACTCCGGGGACGACCCGCAGAACATCGTCAACAGGGTGGGTCAGTTCTTCATGTCGTCAGAGGATCAGTTCCTGGTGTCGGTTGACACCTTGAGATGGTCAGAGAGGTCGTGCGGCGACCTGTCGCCCGCCTGGATGTGCGCTATCGCAGTTGGTGCATGCGGCTCCATCTGGTCGATCCCCCTTGATTCGAATTTCCGACCAGAGTCTTCGGTGAGCGTGCGACACTTGTTCTGGGAAATCCACCTGAATCTTCAACTTCTAGGCGATCGGGAGGACTGTCTCCTCAAGACCGGCTGCTAGGCACCAGCCGGGTTCGCACAAGCAGATTTATTTGCTGAATGGGACAAAATAGGCCATCGCCACCCACCCGCCGGGGAATATCTCCTCCGTTCAGAAGCAACTCCGCGGAGATTTCCCCCGTGTCCAAGACGCCCTCCACCGAAAAGAAGCCCGAGTTTTTCAGTGTTGCCGAAGTCGCCGAGCGTTTGAAGGTCAGCTCGAAGACGATTCGCCGCCGGATCGAAGCCGGGCGCCTCAAAGCGATCCGCGACGACGGGCAGTGGCTGATCCCCCCGGCCGAGTACTTCGCGTACGTCGAATCCCTCCCGCGCAAGCGGCAGGTATGACCGATGTCCACGGTGACCTGCTTTGTCCCTCGTTGTCCTATGTTTTTCAGTGGCTTGGGAGCATGTGTGAAAACGGGCGGTTCTCAATCTGATCTTTTGAGGACCGCCCGTTTTCACTCCGTGACCGCGCTGTCCACACATGGCTCACACCGTCCCCCAACGGGATCCGAAAGTCTTCACACAGGGCACCCGCAAACCGGCCTCCCCGGGTCGTGCCGTCCCCCAACGGTTGTGTGCGACACGACTACAGGAGGCCTTCGATGAAATGGGTTTCTCTCGCCGATCTGGACGCCCGGATTCAGGTATTTTCGGGCGAGTTGCCCCGATGCGGGGTATTCGCGGCGCGCAAGGCGCTTGCCCGGGTTGCCGCGGCCGAGGCCGGGACGCTCGGCGAGCTCTCCGCTGAGGGGGTCACCGAACGGCATTGCGCGCTACAAGACCGCGTGGACGCGCGTCTGTTCAGGGACGAGCGGGCCTACCTGACCCAGGCGCTCGAATTGCCGGAGATCCCCTCGGACCTGGCCCAACGGATCTATCGTGGCGAGGCCACCCTGGCCGACGCGGCCACGGTCGTGTCCATGCAGGACCAGTGGGGTACCGAACGCGGCCGCATCCTGGGAGCTCTCAACAAGTTCACCCGTAAGTTGAACGCGACGCCCGAGACGATGCGTGCCACCGAACAGTTCGTCAACGAGCGCCTGAAGATACTTACGGCCAACGATTTCGCGCTCGCCGACAACTCTTTCTCCACGTTCTGCTCAAAGATCCGACGGGCCGTTCGCCTCGTCGACATCCACTCGAGGCGGCGGCTTTCCGAATCTCTGCTGACCGGCTCCTGGAAGGCCTTGCTCGGATTCGTAAGCGCGGAGATCGCTCACGGTGCCAAGCTGGGTGGACCTTTGGCGAGGCTCTGGCCGCTGATTGATTTCTGCTATCGCCGGGAGATCGATCCCGAAGACGTTACTGACGACACCGTCCGTGCCCTCCTCGCCGATCTCGAGCAACGGTGTGTGGCTGGCCCCTTCGATACTGCCCGCAAGATCGTCTACGCCTGGGAGAACCTGCAGCGGGCAGTCCCCGAATTTCCGCAAGCGAGGCTGGGCAGGCTCTATCGGGAAGGAGGTGGCCGGCCGTACCCCGTGGGGTTCAATGAGCTCCCGGCGGCATTCCGCGACGACTGGACAGGCTTCGTCGAAGAGTTCGGGGAGCCGATCGCGGGCATGTCGCTGGCCGACTGTGTCGTCCAGCCGGACGATCCGGACGACGACGACAGCGACCTGGACGAAGGTTACGAGATGCAGCTCTACAGCGCCAAAGTTCTGTCGAACATGCGGACCACGATCACGTATGCCGCGAATGCCGCGATGGCGGCAGGACTGTCGCCCACCTGCCTCGAGGACGTGATCACGCCCGAAATCCTGAATGACGTCATCGTCGCGGTGCGGGGTCGCCAGCGCGAGAAGGCTCGCGTTACCGGATCGGAATTCCACAAGCGCAACAGCACGCTGCGCAACCATGCGTCGGCGTTTCTCAACATCGCGCGGGATCTCGGGCTGGACGCGGGACTCATCTCGCAACTGCGTGACAAGCGCGAGAAGGTCGATCCGAAGTTTCTCGCGATCAAACTCAATCGTGACGGGACCAAGACCTATACCAAAAACGAGGATCTGATCGGTCCTCGCCATCGCGCCCGACTCAAGCAGTTCGACAACCCGGTGTGCTTGCTGCGCTGGTACGAGGTCATGTCGACACTCGAATACCGCAGTCGGATGATTGTCGAGCAGCGTCGGACACCCACGCCCGAAGAGGTGAAAGACATGATCGCCTGCGTTCTGCATGCCATCACCCGCACATGCCTGTTTCGGCGCGCGAATATTGCCAACCTTCGCATCGCATCCGTGCCGGAACTCGGAATCGAGCAGAACCTTGTCGTTCCGACGCGCGGACAAGGAAAGGTCCACATCCCTGCGGGCGAGGTGAAGAACCGTAAGGCCCTCACGTTCATGCTTCCGGAATGGACGTGCTCAATCCTTTGGCTCTACATCAAGTATTTCCGGCCGACCCTGATGGCCAATGTCGGTGCGGATCCGAACAACCCGTACCTGTTCCCGATGCGCGGCATGGATCACCGCGATGCCGGCGTTCTCAACCGGGACTTCGTCTCGCGGAACTGGAACGTCGGGCGGCTGATTCTCAATCTTCACGTCCAGCGCCACATATGTTCGAAAGCGATCCTGGACCAGGCCCCCACGAAGATGGCCATCGTCCAGAAGATGCTGGGACACAAGAATCGGTCGACGACCGAAAAGTATTACGCCGAAGTCAGCAGCCTCATCGCGCAGCGCGAGTACCTGAACCTCCTGGAGGCGGCGCATCGTGACTGGGTGCAGTCCCTGGGCGTGGAGGGCTGAGCGATGGCTCGATGCGACACAATCTGCTCGCGCGAGTACGTGGAGCAGGACTGTGCGACATGGCCGGCGCCGGAGCGCGGCCGCTGGATGTCCGCGTTTGCCGACTTCGACGAAAACGACGGGCCAGTCTGGGTTCGCCAGACCCAGTATGTCCGTGCCCGCGTGTTCAGCCGGTATCTGCGGTGCGTCCGAGAGGCCGGGCTTCCCGACGAGATCTCCCCGGATGGGGTCACCGCATTCATCCGGTCGTGCGAAGCCGAGGAACGCGTCCCCAGAACGATCGACGGCTACGTCGCCGTCCTGTGCGCGCTGGCGACCTTCTTCTATCCAGGAGAAGGCCGGCGCTTCCGCTGGCTTCGTCTCACCAGGGCGCGGATCCATGCCGTGGCCGAACTCACCTCCAAGCGCAAGAATGAGTGGATCGTCACCGCGGACCAGATTTACGAACTCGGGTTGACGCTCATCCGAAAGGCCCGCGCCCTCGGTCCCGGAGGCGGGTGGCCGGGGATCCAGCTCTATCGGGACGGTCTCATCCTTTGCTTCGGGGTCCAGGTGCCGGAGCGAAGGCGAGCCCTCGCCTCGTTGACGGTCACGGAGGTCAGCAGACCGGATCGGGTCATGCGCTTCGGAGGCGAGCGCGTGAAGACCAAGAAGGCGCAGCCGAGGACCTGGTCCGAAGAGGTGGGTGGGCTTCTTCAGGAATGGATCACGCAGTTCCGCGCCGTCTACAAGCCGTCGCATGACCATCTCTGGATAGCCAAGGGGGGCGGTCCCGCGTCGGACTCCGCCATCGCCACGGCGATGAGGAAAGTCACCCTCCAACGACTTGGGATCCCTGTCACTCCGAACCGGCTCCGCGACGCGGTGGCCACACTGATCGTCACCCGGGAACCCGAGAAGGCGCCGCTCGCGACGCAGATGCTGGCGCATGCCAGCGAAGAGATGGACCGGCATTATACCGAGACCGCCGACCAGATCGTCGCTGGCCGGGAAGCCACGCGGCTGATTGTGGCCGGAGAGGACCGCGTCCGCAAAGAGGTGCGCGCCGTCACCCGGAGCGAGATCGCGCTAAATCCTGTGCGGCGGAGGCGGCGAGGTCGCCGTTGCAAGCGGGGCTGACCGTCCTAAGATCTCCCGAACTCGAACCCGCGTCAGGAGACGCGGTCGAGGTTCCCAAGAGTAATCCGACCTTGCTGCCGATGTCCTCCCGCACTGGATTTCTTGGACCATCCAAAATTTCGCCGTCTGCCGGGCGCCCGGCCTCCAATGGGGGCGCCGGGTCGGGGCAACGGTGAGCTTGGTTGGGACTCCGTTCCGGAGTTCGCACTCGTTCGCGTTCTAGATCGCGGAATAGGCGTCTGGCATGCCGCGCAAGCGCCGTTGAAGGCACCAATATAGCTTTCAGCAGAAGGAGCCGGAATACGATGCCGACCGGGTTCAAGGATCCCCTCCTCGCCGCCAGGCGCCGAGGTGCCAAGCGCCGAGGAGCAATGATCAAGGAAGCGGGCGGCGCCCTCACTATCGAAGAAGCCGCCAAACGCCTCGATGTCACGCCCGAAGTGGTGGGGGAGATGATGGAAGCAGAGGGACTTCTTTCAGTACAGATCGCCAGCGTTCCGATGATCCCAGCCTTCCAGATCTGCTGCGGATCTGTCGTCCCTGGCCTCCCCGCCGTGCTCATGGCCATTGCGGTGGACGACCCATGGATGCGGCTCAATTTCTTCCTGATGCGTCACCCATCGCTCGGCGGACGACGACCGATCGACGCCCTGATGGAACGGGGCATCGTCCCCGTGGTCCGTGCCGCGGCCGGTTTCGGCCAGCAGTAGAAGGAAGACACAGCGGCTGGCGTCACAGGCCAGACTCCAAGCACCATCAACCATTGCCGTACGCGTTTGACGAGGAATCGACCGCCCAACCATATATTCGGGAGCCCACAAATGCCCTTGCATGAGTTCCAAGTCGGCTACGCGCGCCCGTTCGGGCAGATCGTCTGCGCCAGGATAGCCCAGGAATGTCTGACTCCGGGAGGAGCCCAAAGACAGATCCTCGCGAATCTGCGCTCCCAGGGAGTCCGCGGCCCCATAACGGTGACCTACGTCAGGACCGTGCTCAACCCTTGCGAAATCGAAGACGACGATTTCGAAGCCATATTGGAAGCCGAACCAGAATCGTGGGTATACCGACTGGCCACCGGCTGAAGGGCTGAACCCGGCGGAGACATTGGTCTCGAGACCGGCCTAGGGAATCCCAGCAGTAGCACACCGGGCGTTCAGACCTCTCCCGAACTTGTCTGCAATACCCTCCAATGCAGAAGCAGCAGCATCGGCAGAGGTTGACCCAGAGCAGAAGAAGCAGATGGGCACCCCGTCCGCCGGCTAGGAAGTCCAGTTCTCCAGCCACGTGTTGGCAGTGTCGAACCGGTTCGTCCGTACTGCGGGCACGACGTCGAAGGCGGAGAGTGCCAATTCCCCCGCCAAGGGCAGGCTCAAGAGCGTGCTGCGCGGTGCGGCCCCGGCGAACGCCTCGATGTCGAAGGTTGCCAGACCAGGTTTCCGTTCCCCGACCACGAGACGAAGATGCGCAACGAAGGCCCGGCCGAGCGTGGTCCGTCGTCCCCCGAACAGATCGGCCGGATGCCGCCCGGTGAGATCGCCACCGAAGAGCTGGGACAGCTTGGAGCCGTAGAGCCTGCAGAACGGCGCATTGGCCCTTGCGTGGTCGGTCAGCAGCAGGACACCATACCAGCCCCGGAAGTCGGGGATGTCGAAGTCCCTCCAGGCGGGCACGGAACCGTTCGTCTTGGCCCGCCATATCGCGGCGAACCGGGCGATCGGGACATCCTCGTTGAGGACCGGGTCCAGCATCGACCGCCAGTTGTCGAACCTGCCCATCTCGGACACTCCTCGCCTCACCTCTGAGCACCGCGTTGTGCCGGTTTGGACTCGTCGGTGCGGGCAAAACGCCGGTTCAGGTCACGGTGATCATGCGGACGATAGGCGTGGCCCAATCAGAACGGCAGGGGCGGAAACCACTCAGAGATCCGGCTGTGCTGGAGGCGGAGGGTTCCGCTCACCGATCCATTCCTCTGACGGAGGAACCGGCAAGACCGCCTGCAAATGACTTTCCCGGGCAACGCGCTCGTACTTCTCCGAATCGGCCTTGACCCGGTATTGGGGGTCGTTGGCGTGCTTGGGAAGAAGCCTTACCACCTGGTAGGTCTCCGTCGACAGGGCAATCGAGACCGGCGGCAGCGCCCATCGGACTGCCTGACCCACGGCGAACTTGTGGGCGGCCGACGCCGGCGCCTTCTGCCGGGCCGGACGGGACGACTTGAACCCTGGCAGTGGGGAGAGGTTTACTCGCATCGTTTGCTCCTTTTTGGTGCAGAGTTCGAGCCGCAGCGAGAACCTGCCCGCCACGTGCATGGCATCAACGCGGCTGTCCGGGGTAGAAGAAGTGGGGGGCAGCCGTCCGCTTCCGAGGCCCCCCCGTCATGCTTCAACTCCCGATGATCTCCAAAAGGTCGGAGATCGTGACCGTCGCAACCTTGGTGAACGTGTCGGACCTCGCGTAGGGCAGGACGATCAGGTCGCCGTGGCGAAGGGCGCCGCAGGTGTACACGACATTGGGGACGTAACCTTCTCGCTCCATGGGCTCGGGCCGAATCAGCGGCTCGCGGGTGCGGGCAAGGACGCGGGACGGATCGGCCCTGTCGAGCAGCACCGCACCGATGGCGTACCTTCGCACCGGACCGACCCCGTGGGTCAGCAGCAGCCAGCCCTCGTCCAACTCGATGGGTGAGCCGCAATTGCCGATCTGGACGAATTCCCAGGGGAACTGAGGCTTCAGAATGACCGTCCCGCCGCTCCACGTCATGAGATCGTCCGACGTGATCAGGTAAAGGTTCTCGTTGTCCTGCCGGCCGACCATGGCATACCGGCCGCCGATCCGGCGCGGAAACAGGGCCATGCCTTTGTTGTGCGAAGCGCTGCCGCCGAGCGGCATCATCCGGAATGTCACGAAGTTGTCGGTCTGGAGGAGTTCGGAACGGATGGCGCGCCCGCTGTATGCCGTGTAGGTGGCGTAGTAGCTTCGCCGCCCGCCATCCTCGAAGGCGACGAAGCGGGCGTCCTCGATGCCGTTGGCCTGTTGTTCCGTGACGGGAAAGATGACCCGCTCACCGATGTCCTGGGCGTCGTCGAACGTCACCTCGACGGTTTCGCCGTCGGGTCCCGCAACTCGGCTGGTCACCTTGGGAATTGACGCGAGCCTGGCCTTGAGGTCGACGGTCACGTTGCCGTCGGCATGGATCACACCCGAACGAAAAGAAAGCGAGGAGATATGCCCCTCGCCGACGGCGCGCAGACTGAGCACGAAGCGTAGATCGCCGTCAGACAAGCCGGTCTGATCCGGGTGGGCGACGATGCTAGGGTTGAACAGGGCGGAAGCCTCGAAGGAGTACTCGTGCAAGAAACAGGCGCCAACGAGCCGCCGCTGGTCTTCTGTGAAGCCGGCATGCTGCGAAAACGCCGGCTCCATCTCATCCGCCCGCTCCTCGAACCTTGCGAGCAGGTCACGGTGGCGGCCCTGGAAATCCTCGAGCACTTCGGCCAACTGCCCCGCCGCTGCCTCGGCATCGAGGGCCAGCACCCGTTCGACGATGTGATTGGCCCTCGTCTTGTCAGTCGGATTGAGGTCGCGGGGTTCAGTCGCGGGCCGGAACGGACGGACGACGACCCGGGCCGGATCGGGGTTCAGCTTGATCGGCAGGCGGCGCAACTTTGGGGACAATGAGGATCTTCCTTGGGCAAGGTTCAGGTTCGGAACAGGCCGCTAACGTGGCGCCGCCAGCGCCCTCCGCGACGCGATCCTGGGGCGATCGCCGCTCATTCGAGCCAGCTGACGTATGTCGGCCAAGCCGAGCAGATAGGAGACGGCCGATTCACCGCCCTGGTTCTGGTTGGCCCGATCCGGATGCAAGCCGTCGCGGCAGGCGCCGGTTTCGACGTCGACCAGCGGGCTGGACAGGTCATTCTCCCCCATGAACCACGCGAAGGCGCGGCCGGCTTCCTGCTGCCATTTGGGATCGCCATCGACACGGTATGCCGCCAAGCAGGCCGAAATCGTCGCGGTGGCTTCCAGCGGCTGCTGGTCAAAGATCTGGCCCGGCACGCCCGGCGCGCCAAAGCCTTCCGATCCGACCGGTCTGAACTGACCGGACGGAGAAACCTGATGCGCCACGAGCCAGCGCAGCGACCTCAGCCCGGCGTGCGTGCAGGAGCGGAGCCCGGTCGCGTCCCCGCTGACGATCAGAGCCTGCGGCAGGCGCGCATTGTCATAGGACAGCCCCTCCTCAAACCAAGCCCAGTCGGTCTTCTCGTTGGCGGACAACGATGCCAGAAGGCGGTCGATCAGCAGCAGCCGAATTCTCCCCGCAGTGCCATCGGCGGGATAGGCCGCGCAATAGGGGTCGAGGCCCAAGAGCGTAAAGGCAAGAGCGCGCGGCGAGCGGAACCCCTCCACGGTCGGCAGGGCTTCGGCGAACAGGGCTGCGGCCCAGGGGCGTCTGAACGGAGCGGCATCCGTTCGGACGCACTCGCCAAGCGCCCACAGGGTCCGCCCATGACTGTCCTCGGATCCCTTCTCTTCCAGCCAGCGCCGGTCGAAGCTCATGAAATTGCGGAAGCGCCGCGTGTCCGGGTTCCAGGCATGCTGGACGAAGGCCGCAAAGCGCGCCGTCACCAGGGACGGCAGGTTCATTTCGCTGGAATTCTCCAGCGTCACTGCCAGCAGCAGGCCGCGCGCATTGTCGTCGACGCAGTACCCGTGGGCGCGATCCGGCACCGAATGGACCGCGTGCTGGAACAGGCCGGTGTCGTCGCACATGGCGATCAGATGATCGATCCGGAGTTCGGGCGGCATGCTGATGGCACGGGCTCGCGCCGGCGCCGGGCGACGGGCTACCACCATGATCCGCTGTTCCCGAACGCGGTCGAACATGTCGAGGTAGTGCTCGGCAGTCCGCGTCCAGGTCATCGAGCGGCTGCGTTGGTAGGCTTCGAGGCCCATGGCCTGGCGCCGTTCGTCATTCTTCAGCAGATCCGAGATCGCGCGGCCGATGGCCTCGCGATCCCCAAAGGGCACCAGAATGCCGCTTTTCGCCAGGAGCTCCTGCGCGTGCCAGTACGGCGTGGAGACGATTGCCCGGCCGAGCCCGAAGCTGTAGGCAAGCGTGCCGGACGTCATCTGCGCCTCGTTCAGGTAGGGCGTGACGTAGACGTCGCACGCAGCGATGTGCCGGAGCAGCGTCGCCTGGTCGACGAACTGGTCGAGAAAGACCACATGGTCGTCGATGGCGAGAGCGGCGACCCGCGCCAGCAGCCGTTCGCGATAGGCTTCCCCATCGTCGCGCACCAGGTTCGGGTGGGTCGCGCCGAGTACCACATACAACGCATCCGGGCGGGCTTTGAGGATAAAAGGCATGGCATCGATCATGACTTCGATGCCCTTGTTGGGCGACAGCAGCCCGAAGGTGAGAATGACCGGCCGAGTACCATATCCCGCCCGGGCCTTCGCCGCATCCGATGTCTCGAACGGTATATCTGGGACTCCGTGCGGGATGACGACGATCTTTTCCGCAGCGACCCCGTAGACGTTCTGCAGCATTTCGCGCCCCTTCTCGGCCATCACGACCAGCCTCGCCGAGGCCGTGATGATCCGCTCGAAGACGTCGCGCTGAACCGGTGTCGGGTCGGCGAGCACGGTGTGCAGGGTCGTGACGACCGGCATCGTCAGACGGGAGAGCAGTTCGAGAATGTCGCCACCCGCCTCACCGCCGAAGATCCCGAACTCGTGCTGGAGCGAGACGATGTCGATATGGCCCGCATTGAGGACATCGGCAGCGGCGAGGTAGTCGGCGGGACGCTCATCCCGGATCTGGGCGATCACCTTGGCGGGATAGGCATAAGTGTGGCCGCAGTCGGTCATTGCGACGATGGACGTCTCCAGGTCGGGGCGCCGCTCGGCCACCGCCCGCTGGAGATCCGAGGTGAACGTGGCGATCCCGCACCGGCGCGGCAGGGAGTTGCCGATGAAGGCTATCTGGCGAAGTTTGCTCATCCGGTCGCTCCTGATGGGATGTACGGGTCCGAATTGACGCTGGTCTCGGCCCGGTCACCTCGGGCAACGACGACAACCTCCACTGGCTCGGCACCGGTTGCGCTGCCGCTCATTCAGCCGGGTGATCGGGCCACAGCGCGTGATGTCCCGGCAGCGCGGCGTCCACGCGAGGCACCGAGGGAGGGTAGCGCCCCGACGGAGGAGAGCGGCAGACTCGGAAACTACTCACGGGCTGCAGATCGCCTTCGGCCAAGGAAGTCGAGCATGTCGGTGACGGCCGGGCGAGCCGCACGGTGGCGACGTTCCCACGGGGGCTTGTCCCGCGTGATCGCGATATGGGGTTGAGCACGATAAAACACAACAAATATATCTGGACCCGCCTCTGATTGCTAGAAGTACTCTGATATATGCATGAGAAGTTTTCTCCGCGTTGGCTCTCTATTTGTGAAATAGCGAAGGATCTAAAGAAAGGCAGCACCCATATCCATGGGGGGTGCGGCGTACTCCGTCCTTTGGCATGTCTGTAGAATGGGGGAATAACGCGCGGTCGAACGATGGTCAGTGCGCTGGTACGAAGTCCGTTGTCCAGCTATGATGGACGCGCCGCGACACGAAGGGGCAAAGGCTTTCTCCGCGGCTTGCGGGTCGCTGCCCCTGCCATTGTGATAGCGGCAGGAGGGCTCCGTGCCCAAGAATCACTTCCCCGTCGTCGGAGTCGGTGCCTCGGCCGGCGGGCTCGAGGCCTTCCGGAAGCTTCTCGAGGCCATGCCGCCCGACAATGGGATGGCGTTCATCCTGATTCAGCATCTCGATCCGACGCATCCCAGCATGATGGTCGAGTTGTTGGCCGCACATACCTCGATGAAGATCCAGCATGCGGCCGATGGCATGCTGCTCGAGCGTGAGCACGTCTACGTCATTCCGCCGGGCGTTTCTCTCTCGGTGCGCGGCGGCTCGCTCCAGTTGTCCGAGCCTCGCGAGCGCCACGGTGCCCGCCTGCCTTTCGACTTTCTCCTCCGCTCGCTGGCCGACGAGTTCGGTGAAAGCGCCATCGCGGTTATTCTTTCGGGGACCGGGGCCGATGGCAGCCTCGGGTTGAGGGCTGTCAAGGAAAAGTGCGGGCTGGTCGTCGTGCAGGACCCCGGCGAGGCCGGACAGGACGGGATGCCGCGCAGCGCGATCGCCACGGGAGCGGTGGATCTTGTGCGTCCCGTCGCGCAGATCGCGGAGGCGCTGGTCAAGCACGCCCGGCGAACGACCCGGCGCTCGCAGACCGACTTCGCCGCGCAGGATCCACCGCCGACTTGGCTTCCCGCAATCATCGATCTTCTTCGCACGGAGACCGCCCACGACTTTGCACTCTACAAACCAGGCACTCTCCAGCGCCGGATCGAACGACGCATGGCGTTGGCCATCGATGGCGACGATCCCGCGCACTACATCGAGCGTCTGCGGATCGATCCGCGCGAGCTCGAGCAGCTTGCCAAAGACCTGCTCATCAACGTGACCAGCTTCTTCCGCGACCCGAAGGTGTTCGATCTCCTGGCGGAGAAGGTCGTTCCCGAGATCGTTCGCGGCCGGTCGCGGGGCGAGCCGATCCGCGTCTGGGTCGCCGGCTGCAGCACGGGCGAGGAAGCCTATTCCCTGGCCATGCTCTTCCATGAGGAGATGGCGGCCGCCCATCGCAATCTGAAGCTGCAGGTGTTCGCGTCCGACATTGACCCCGACGCGGTGGCCGCGGCCCGGGAAGGTTTATACCCCGACGTGATCGAGGCGGACGTGTCCCCGGCGCGGCTGGCCCGTTTCTTCGCCAAGGAAGACCGTGGCTACCGGGTATCGCCCGAGCTGCGAGCAGCAGTGGTCTTCACCGTCCAGGACGTTCTGGTCGACCCGCCATTCTCGCGGATCGATCTCATCTCGTGTCGCAACCTTCTGATCTACCTCCAACCGAAGGCCCAGGCGAAGATCATCTCTTTCTTCCATTTCGCGTTACGGGAAGGGGGGATTTTCCTTGTTGGTGGCTCGGAAACCGCAGTTGACATCGAAGGCCGCTTCGATGTGGTCTCCAAATCGGGGCGGCTCTATCGCCGCTCCGGCCGGTCAGGACACCCAGCCGTTTCGCCGATACCCGGAGCAAGGACGCCGGCACGCGCCGCAGAAGGCCAGGCCCTTTTGCAGCGCACCGCTCTTGCCGACCTTTGCCGACGGTTGGTGATGGAGAACTACGCGCCGGCGGCCGTCCTGGTCAACCGGGGGCACGAGTGCCTCCATTCCACGGGACCGGTGGACCGATATCTTCGCGTCGTGACAGGCCAGCCGACGCACGACGTGCTTGCCATGGCGCGCGAGGACGTAAGGATCAAGCTCCGGTCGGCACTCCAGCGGGCCAGCCAGGAACGGTCCCGCGTTGTCGTCCCTGGTGGGCGGTTGAAGCGCGATGGCCAAACGCTCGCGTTCAAGATAGCGATACAGCCGGTTCGGAACGAAGACGAAGAACTGCTGCTGATCTGTTTTCTCGAGGAGAAACCCTCGGCCCGAAGGAGCCGCCGCACCAGCCCGGCAGACGTCTCTCGGGCTGCCGAACTCGAAACCGAATTGGAGACGACGAGAGCGGAGCTCCAGGGCGCCATCCGCGACCTCGAGAACGCAGTCGAGGAGCAGAAGTCCTACCACGAAGAGGCTCTCTCGGTGAGCGAGGAGTTCCAGGCGACGAACGAGGAGCTGCTGACGTCGAAGGAGGAGTTGCAGTCGCTCAACGAGGAGCTCACTGCGCTGAACAGCCAACTTCAGGAGACGCTGGAAAGGCAGCGTACAACCGCCTCCGACTTGCAGAACGTCCTCTACAGCACCAACGTGGCGACGCTTTTCCTTGACTTGGACTTGAACATCCGCTTCTTCACGCCCGCCACCAAGTCTCTCTTCCGCATCATTGCCACCGACGTCGGACGGCCGCTCGCGGACCTCAGCTCCCTGGCGGCGGATGCGGCTCTTCTCACGGACGCCCAGACGGTTATGACGACGCTCGCGCCGCTGGAGCGAGAGATCGAGGCTCGGAGCGGCACCTGGTATCTCCGTCGGGTCCTGCCTTACCGAACCCAGGACAACAGGGTGGCGGGCGTCGTCATCACGTTTGTGGACGTCACCGAACGCAAGCGGACGGCGGACGCCCTTGAGGCGGCAAGGCGCGAGGCAGAACAGGCCAGCCTCGCGAAATCGCGCTTTCTCTCGATCGCGAGCCACGATCTCCGCCAGCCGCTCCAGACGCTCGCACTCCTTCAGGGTTTGCTGGCGAGGACCGTGGAGGGGGAGAAGGCTCAGAGGTTGGTTGCGCGCTTGGACGAGACTCTGGGGTCCACCTCAGGCATGCTGAACGCCCTGCTCGACATCAACCGCATCGAGGCCGGGACCGTCCACGCCGAGATCATAGCCTTTTCGGTCCGTGAGCTGTTCGAACGCCTGAAGAGCGAGTTCACTTACCACACCCAAGCGCGGGAGCTCTCGCTGCGTGTGGTGTCGTGCGGCCTCGCTGTGCAAAGCGACCCGCCGCTGCTCGAGCAGATGATCCGCAACCTCCTCGCGAACGCTTTGAAGTACACCAAGCACGGCAGGGTCCTCCTTGGCTGCCGTCGGCGCGGAGGAAAGCTGAGCATCGAGGTGTGGGACACCGGGATCGGCATCCCGGAGGCGGACCTCCAGGTCATCTTCGAGGAGTATCGACAACTCGACAACGCCGCACAGGAACGGAGCCGCGGCCTCGGCCTTGGCCTTTCCGTCGTTCAACGTCTTGGTACGCTGCTGAACCATCCAATCCGTGTCCGTTCGCAATTGGGCAAGGGCTCGGTCTTTGCGATCGAGGTCCCCCTTGCATCACACGGAGAGGCGAGCGGGCTTGAAGGGCGACGGTTCGAGGCAGAAGACGTCCAGGACGAGCGTCGGAGCGGTACCATCCTCGTCGTCGAGGACGAACCAGAGGTGCGGGAACTTCTGGAGATGGTTCTCGAGGACGAGGGTCATCGCGTGGCCGCGGCGCGAGACGGCCGCTTGGCGCTGGAGGCGGTGGCGAAACGCTCGGTCCAGCCCGATGTCCTCCTCGTCGACTACAATCTGCCCAATGGGCTGAACGGGCTTCAACTGGTCGGACGACTGCGCGAGACGCTCCAACGTGAGCTACCGGCCATCGTTCTGACGGGCGACATCTCGACCACCACCTTGCGCGAGGTCGCCAGCCGGGAATGCGTTCAGCTCAATAAGCCGGTGAATGTCGTCAAGCTGGCGCAGGTTATCCAACGCCTTCTCCCGGTCCGGACATCTTCCGAGCCGCATGCGCGGCACTCCGCCGAAGCGGCCCGGCAGCCTGTCGTCTTCGTGGTCGACGACGATAGTCACGTGCGTGACGGTCTTCGCGCCGTCCTCGAGGAAGAAGGGATTGCCGTCAAGGATTACGCGGAATGTGAGGCATTTCTCGCAGCTTACCGTCCCCCCCACGAAGGATGCCTGCTGATCGACGCCTACCTGCCCGGCATGAACGGCTTCGAACTGCTGCAGCGGCTGAGCGATGCGGGCCATCAGCTTCCGGCCGTCATGATCACCGGAAACAGCGACGTTCCGATGGCGGTGCGAGCGATGAAGGCAGGCGTCATCGACTTCATCGAGAAGCCGGTCGGCCGGAACGACCTGCTCGCCAGCGTGCAACACGCTCTGGAACTGTCGCGGGACGCAGGCAAGCTTTCCGCTTGGCGGCAAGACGCGGCCGGTCGCATAGCGCGCCTGACGCCGCGACAGCGCCAGATCATGGAGCTGGTTCTCGCTGGCCATCCGAGCAAGAACATCGCCGCGGATCTTCGAATAGGCCAGCGCACGGTAGAAAACCATCGGGCCGCCATCATGAAGAGGACAGGCTCGAAGTCGCTCCCGGCGCTGGCGCGTCTGGCGCTTGCCGCCGCCGCGGGGAGTACCGAGTAGCGGGTCCACAGGGTGCCCTCGTCATCGCCGCTTTGCACATTCGACCTGACCTGGATTCTCTCCGTCCTTCTCCCGAATTCCCTGCTCGCGAGCGACGCGGGGTCTGAGTAGTTTCCGAAGCTTCCGCCGCTGTTCGACAATGGCTACGCTGTGAACGGCTTCAAGTTCGCGTGTGGCGCGCCCGAGCCGGAAGGGCCGCTCGTCGTGGACAAGCGGAGCTCGAACCCGCTACCGGGTGTCGACCCCAGGGACGCTGCATCGGACACGTCCGCCCGATCTCGGAAGGACGCTTCATACAAGGAGAGCGACGTTGGCACGTTCCGGCGCGTTATCGGTGTGGATCGTGTACTTCTGTCGCATTCCCACTCGGCGCCGCCTGGGCGCAAGGTGCTGGCGCGCGGCACCGGCCAACGCGCACTCCAAGCGGTACGGTGATGGCTGGGAGTGCAACGACGGCTATCAGGCCTCGGAGGGCCACTGCGTCGCCATCGAGGTCCCGCTCAACGGCTATCTCCTCGACACCACCATGGGCCGGGGACGGGATTGCGCTCGCGGCTATCGCCCGGTCGACGATGCATGGGCAGCCGTTCCGGTTCCGGCGAATGGATTCCTCGTGGGAACGACGTTTGGCGCCGGCTGGAAATGCAACCGCGGATATGTCGTATCCGGGAATACCTGCGTTGCCATGAAGGTGCCGCCTCACGCCTACATGTCCGAGACCACGGCGAGGACCGGCTGGAGGTGCGAACGCGGCTATCGCGAGTTCAACGGGACGTGCGTCCCTGTGAAGGTGCCGGAGAACGGCTACCTTTTCGACACGCAGTACGGACGCGGGTGGGCGTGCGAGCGCGGCTTCTCGCAGGAAGACGATGCGTACCACGAGGTGAAGGTGCCAGTGAACGGCTATCTCGACACCGCAGGCGATGACTGGAGATGCGAACGGGGCTTCCGGCGTTCGGCGACGGCCTGCGTCGCGCTGAAGCTGCCCGCGAACGCCCACATCGACTATTCCGGCAGCAACTGGGAGTGCGACCGGCCTTACCGAAGGGTCGCGGATGCTTGCGTGCGCTGAGCGTCAGCCCGTGCCAAGACTTGCGTCAACAGGACGAGGGCGCCAATGACCTTGAGTTTCCCCAACCGCTCCCGCAGCTATGACAGTGTCCGGAGGCGCGTTCGCTTCTGGGGCCATGACAGCGCCCTCGAGATCCAGTTCTTCCTGCAGGAGGACGCCCTCCGCAAGCTTGCTCGGAGCGCTCCGCACAACGAGGCTGGGTTCCTGGCGGCATTCGATGAACGGGTCGACACGATTCACGAGGTCGCTACGCGCGTGTACACGCGCCATCGCCTTGACGCCTACTCTCTCGCGGCATCGGATTTTTGAAGCATCCAATGGCCAGGCTCTCCCAGCGATAGACCCCACTCCGATCGAACCGGTGAGAGGCAGCCGACTCCACTGCCCTATAGGGCTTCTTCGCCGTGGTGTTCGAGATGGTATTTCGTCGCCTCGTTGCCGTGGCGGACTGCCTTCTGCATGTGCCCGTGCGCGATCAGCGCCTGATGCGCTGCATGCGCATAGTCCTCCTCGGCGTAGTGCTTTGCCGCGAGACGATGGTGCGAGGCCGCCTGCTCATGCTGCTCCCGGCTGCGTGGTGTTCCGTGCCTGTGAGGACTATGGTCATGATTGCTCCAGTTCCGGATGTCGACTGCGGGACCGATCTTTCGTCGTCAAGGGGTCCCAGGGGGTTCTAGTAGTCCGCGCCTTCCATGTCCGCCATTGCCGGATCACCCTTCTCCGGCCTCTCCGCGACCATGGCCTCGGTGGTGACCAGCAGGCCGGCGATTGATGCGGCGCCCTGGAGCGCCAGGCGCACGACCTTGGTCGGATCGATGATTCCAGCCTCCATCATGTCGACATAGCAGCCGGCCTGCGCGTCGAAGCCATAGCTGGCATCGCCCTTCTCCAAGAGCTTGCCGACGATGACGGAGCCGTCCATCCCGGCATTGGCCAGGATCTGCTTGGCAGGCGCCTGCAGCGCGCGGCGCACGATGTCGATGCCGACCTTCTGGTCGTCGTTCTCGGAATTCAGCAGCCCGAGCCCCCTGCTGGCATAGAGGAGCGTGACACCGCCGCCGGCGACGACCCCTTCCTCGACCGCTGCGCGGGTCGCGTGCACGGCATCGTCGACGCGGTCCTTGCGCTCCTTCACCTCGACCTCGCTGCCGCCGCCGACACGGATGACCGCCACGCCGCCGGCCAACTTGGCCACGCGCTCCTGCAGCTTCTCCTTGTCGTAGTCCGACGTCGCCTCCTCGATCTGCGCGCGGATTTGGGCGCAGCGGCCCTGGATGGCGGATTTGTCTCCCGCGCCGTCGATGATCGTCGTGTTGTCCTTTTCGATGCGGACCTTCTTGGCCTGGCCCAGCATGTCGATCGTGACCTTCTCGAACTTGATGCCGAGATCGTCGCTGACGACCTGGCCGCCGGTCATGATGGCGAGATCCTCGAGCATGGCCTTGCGCCGGTCGCCGAAGCCCGGAGCCTTCACCGCCGCCACCTTGAGGCCGCCGCGGAGCTTGTTGACGACGAGCGTCGTCAGGGCCTCGCCGTCGATGTCCTCGGCAACGATCAGCAGCGACTTGCCGCTCTTTACGACGGATTCGAGCAGCGGAAGCATCGCCTGCACGCCCGGGAGCTTCTTCTCGTGGAGGAGGATGTAAGGGGCGTCGAGCTCGGCCGACATCTTCTCGACGTTGGTAACGAAATAGGGCGAGAGATAGCCGCGGTCGAACTGCATGCCCTCGACGATGTCGAGCTCGGTCTCCAGGGATTTCGCCTCCTCGACCGTGGTCACGCCTTCGTTGCCGACCTTCTCCATCGCCTTGGCGATCATCTCGCCGATCTCGCGATCATCGTTGGCGGAGATGGTTCCGATCTGGGCGATCTCGGCGTTGGTGGAGACCTTCCGCGATGCCCCCTTGATGGCGGCGACGGCAGCCTCGGCGCCCATGTCGATGCCGCGCTTCAGGTCCATCGGGTTCATCCCAGCCGCTACCGCCTTCAAGCCTTCCCTGACGATCGCCTAGGCCAGCACGGTCGCGGTCGTGGTGCCGTCACCGGCAAGATCGCTCGTACGCGTGGCGACCTGCTTCACCATCTGGGCGCCCATGTTCTCGAAGCGGTCGGAGAGCTCGATCTCCTTGGCCACCGTCACCCCATCCTTGGTGATGCGGGGAGCGCCATAGGACTTCCCGAGCACGACATTTCGGCCCTTGGGGCCGAGCGTCACCTTCACCGCGTTGGCGAGAAGGTCGACGCCGCGCAGCATGCGCTCCCGCGCGTCGCCGTTGAATTTCACGTCTTTGGCCGTCATTTCGTCTCCAGTTCTCAAGCGGCTTTCTGATGGGCGGCAGCCTGTTCGATCACGCCCAGGATGTCGGATTCCTTCACGATCATGAGGTCCTCGCCCTCAAGCCGGACCTCGCTGCCCGACCATTTGCCGAACAGCACGCGATCACCCGGCTTGACGTCGAGAGCATGGAGCGTGCCGTGCTCGTCGCGGACTCCGGCGCCGACGGCGACCACCTCTCCTTCCATCGGCTTTTCCTGGGCCGTATCGGGGATGATGATCCCGCCGGCGGTTTTCGTCTCGGGGTCGACGCGGCGGATCAGGACGCGATCCTGCAATGGGCGCAATTTCATGGAGTGGTCCTCCTCGGACCAGGAATTTCTTGAGGCCTGGCACATCGCACCGATGACTGCCACCGAAGATATGGGTCGCTATATCTTGATCCGCAACACATATGCGTATTGCGACAAGGTCGTATTAAATTCTAGTATTTTATCGGTATGTAAAGACGAAGAAAAGACATGTTTCCGTTGGTCCGCGTCCTCTAAGGTATTATTTGTCGTTCTTGCTCAAAACTCATCATAACTCGCACGATAAAATAAACATGGCGCATGTATTAAACGATACCATATCTTTAATTGTGCCTGGCGCACTTCCGCCTGATAGGATTCCCTTCGATGATGAAGCTCCCCACCCTGTCTGATTGGTCGCTACGGGAAGCGTTCACCCCTCCCGTGGTCGTTCCACTTGTCCTGATCGTGAGTTTCGGGATCTGGATCGCGTTGCGGTCTTACCTGGGCTACGGGGGCTGGCCATGGCCGCCCCTTTAAGGGCCTTTCCGATCGCGCGCGGCATCCGAGGAATGAACGACCTGGCCAGGTTTCTGAATGCCTCCGACCTGGCGGTCGCCAACATCGAGTTCGACGATCCCACCGACGCGGAGCCGACGTGGCGTCGGTACTGCGATCGTCGTGCGAGCAAGTAAGTTGCGAGCCTGGCGGCCCCGCGGGCACCAACCCGCGGCTGCTGGGTTTCAGTCATCCTTTAGCCGCTCGATTGGCCACGGAAGCCAATGCGTCGACGGGTCAAGGCTGCGGCGTTTGATCCGCTGGAGAACGGCGCTGTCGCTCTCGTTGCGAAAGCGCTGCGCCTGCAGGGCACGCCAGGTCGCATCGTCGACCGGAACCTCCCACGAGCCGTCCGATTGCCGGATGCCAGTTCGACGGAACTGCGGCATCGCGACGACGACCATCGCGCGATAGGCTTCATCCGTGATGGTGATGGTCTTCATCGACGCGCTCCTCTGCGGGTCATTTTCGTCTGATCGATCGTCAAGGCGCGGAAGGATCAACCTCCCCGCGGGGAGACGCGTCATCTACTTTGTCGAAACCTCCCAGACGGTATGCGGCTTTCGCCTTGCCGACGCGTCCCGGTTCGATTCGTGAAGGGTAGCCGATCTCGACGGCCTACGAGGAGGCCCGGAATCTACTCACGGGTGGGCAGCCACCGAGAATCGGTCGCGTCTCCGGTAAGGCTATGCCTTCGCCGGTGCCAGGACGACGTTGAACACGGACGTATTTACGCGCAGCAGCCGCTGGAGAGTCTTGCCGGTTTCCCTGAGGCCCGCGGGATCTGGAGATTCGACGCCGATGAACACCCAGGTGAAGTTCGCGGCCCGGAACGGTCCTGAGCCACGTCCAGCGACACCTCGGTGCCGAAACTGAACACGCGCTCGTGGTCGTCCTGATAACGGGCCAGGAAACGCCAGCAGCTCGCGCGCACGCGGCCGGTCCCCGATCAGGTTATCGTCGATGAACAAGACGCTTAGCGTCCACGCTCGGCGCGAGGCGTCCAGCTCGGCGCGAGGCGTCCAGCTCGGCTCCCTCCTGTTCCAGCGGCTGGCGGCCGCATAGTGGTCGAGCTTCAGCAAGTCGAAATGCGGCACCGGGGAGTCTGAAAGATCGACCGTCCCCGTCTCGCGGTAGATCGCCTTGAGTTGGCCCGTATCGAGGTCACGGCCGGCGAGAGCGCCGAACGAGACCTGGGCGATGGACTTCATGTCGGACCAGCTCTTCGACGGCCGGCGGATTCGCATCCTGACGGTCTCTTCTCGCGGGTGTCGCCGGCGGTCGATGTGCGCCACACCTACCGCGGCGCCGACGTCGTCGACACCTTGGAAAGGCTGCGGCCGGTTTACGGTTTGCCGAGAACCATCCGGGTCGACAACGGTCCGGAGTTCATCAGCAAGGACTTGGATCTATGGGCGTACCTGAACGGTGTCATCCTGGACTTCTCGAGACCCGGCAAGCCGACGGACAACGCCTTCGTGGAGTCCTTCAATGGCTCGTTCCGGGCCGAGTGCCTGAATGTCTCTTGGTTTTTGAGCCTGGAGGACGCACGATCGAAGTGTGAGGCATGGCGGCAGGACTACAACCAGGTCCGGCCACACAGCGCGATCGGCCAAAGAGCGCCGGCCGAGCTGGTTCGCGCCTCAGGGCAGGCATGCCTGCCCTGAGGCCGTCACTGAGAATTTTCTCGTTCTCAGTGGTCCAACTTTAGGGGCACAGGTTCCCTATCGCGTGCTTAGTGACCGCGCGGTGTTCGGGATGCAACCCCCCTGTTGCTTCCAATAACCCCGGTCGCATTCCCAGTCGTTTCCGGAGGATCCGAGGTGAGCGTTCGCCGGAACCTGGATGGCGACGCACGCGTCGGCGCGCGCCTGATACCCGCGCTCGCATTTCCAGCCGAGCGAGGTCCACGATGCGAAGTAGGCGTTTGCCGGGATCTGCACGGCAACGCAGTCTCCCTTGAGTGGCCGGTAGCCTCGCTCGCACGTCCAGTCGGAGCCGTTGACTCCGTCCACTAGGAATCCGTTTCGGGGCACCTTGACTTCGATGCAGGCATCGCTGGCCTTCCGGTACCCACGTTCGCATTCCCATCGATCTCCCGAAGCGTTCAGGAAAGCGTGCGGAGGCACCTCGATTTCCACGCAAGCGCCGCGGACGTCCTGGTAGCCTCGATCACATTCCCATCCCGTCCCCTGGCTCTTCGCGCGCGCGTGTTCGGGAATGGCCGCGGACCCGCCCTGGGCCAATCCGGCGCCGGGGCTGGTCGCCAGAAGCGCCAGGATGATCAGGTGGACGACCGAACGGACAGGTGTTAGCCGCGCGCTGCTCATGTGATGTCCCCGTAATGGCTGCCGCACCAAAGTCGTTGGACCCGTTGCGCTGCTGCCGATTTGAAGTTACCGCTTTGCGACCGGCACCCCGTTCTCGGGCGCAACGGGCGTCGGAACGGCGCTCGCGTCCGGCATCATCCCCTTCAGGAACTTGAAGAGATCGCTGCCGGTGGACAGGACAAGCGTCGTGTTGTCGGCGATGATGGTCTTGTAGGCCTGCATGGTCCGTGTGAATTCATAGAAGGCCACGGACTCGGCATTCTGATTGTAGGCCTTCGCATAGATTTCGGTCGCTTTGGCATCCGCCACGCCGCGGATCTCCTCGACCTGCCGATAGGCTTCCGACTGGATCTTGTTGAGCTCGCGAACACGATCGCCGCGGATTCTGGCCGCTTCGCCATTGCCTTCGGACAGGAACCGCTCCGCGATCCGCCGCCGCTCGCTGATCATGCGATCGTAGATCTTCGGGCGCACGCTTTCGTTATAGTTGACTCGCTTGAACCGGATGTCGAGCAGCTCGATGCCGAACACTTGGACCTTCTCCGCTGCCGCCGCGAAGATCTCCTGCTCGACCAAGCTTCTTCCCTTCTGGATCGGCAGCAGGGACCCCATGTCGAGCTGCCGCTCCACTTCTGTCAGCAAGGCGTCGCGCAACGGCACGCGATCTTTGGTCGTGCGGATGATCTCGATCAGTTCATGCTTGGCAACGGCGTTGCGCGTCTCGCTACCCAGGATGTCGTCCAGGCGCGACTGGGCGCTGCGCTCGTCACGCAGCCGCAGAAAGTACTGGAGGGGCTCGGTGATCCGCCAGCGGGCGAAGAGATCGACCGAGATGTAGAGCTTGTCCTTGGTCGGCATATCGGAGGGATTGCCGTCCCACTCGAGGATCCGCTTGTCGATCCGGTTGACGTCCTGGATGAACGGCACCTTGACCTTCAGGCCGGCGTCCGTCACGGGGGCGCCCACCGGCTTGCCGAACTGGGTGATGATCACCTGTTCGACTTCGCCCACCGTATAGACTGAACCCATCACGACGTACGCACCGATGCCCAGGACGGCCAGAATGGCCGTCTGCCTGATCCTGCTCATGGCCGATCTCCCTTCTGGGCGTCGAGGTTCAGCAACGGCAGAATGCTGCGCGTCTCTTCATCGACGATGAACTTGGAGCGGATGCCCGGCATGACATCCTGCAGGGTCTCTATATAGATGCGGCGGCGGGTGACCTCGGGAGCCTTCCGATATTCCGCCAACAGGGCGCTGAACCGGGCGGCGTCTCCTTCCGCCTCGTTGATCCGCTTGAGCCGGTAGCCGTCGGCCTCGCGAATGCGCTGATCCTTCTCGCCCTCGGCCAGCGGGATCACCTTGTTGTAATCGCGCCGGGCTTCGTTGATCAGCTTCTCCTTCTCCTGCTGGGCCTGGTTGACCTCGTTGAACGATTCCTGCACCGGCTGGGGCGGGTTGATGTTCTTCAACTGCACCTGATCGATGCTGATTCCCATGGCGTACTTGGTCGACAGCGCCTGCATCTTGGTCAGCGCCTCGGTTTCGATTTCCTGGCGGCCGATCGTGATCACCTCGTCCACGGTGCGGTCGCCGACGACTTCCCGCATCACGGATTCCGAAACGTAGCGGAGGGTCTCGCTCGGCTCCCGCACCTCGAACAGGAACTTGACGGGCTCCGAGATGCGGTACTGGATCACCCATTCGACCAATGCCGCGTTCAGGTCTCCCGTCACCATTTGCGTTTCCTGGAGCGACTCCTTCCTTGAATCGCGTGGGCTCTGGTACGGATCGTTGGCGCCGGGAGTCGTGAAGCCGAATTCCTGCTTCAACTGCCGCTTGACGGCCACGATCGTCACGGTGTCGATCCCCAGCGGCAGCTTGAAATGCAGCCCTGGCGGAACCTCCTCGAGGTACCTGCCGAACCGCTGCACGACCGAGACCGTGTAATAGGACGTCCATGCTCCCATCGCGACCAACGCCACGAGACCGAGCAGGATGATCCCACGTGAGCCGCCGCTCGGCAGAAGCCGCCTCAGCCTGTCCTGCCCCTGCCGGATCAGGTTCTCGATGTCTGGAGCGGGTTTGCCCCCTCGGTTCCAGGGGCCACCTGGTCTGCCGTTGCCTTGGTCTGCTGGCATGGAAAGGTTTCTCCTTTACGGGTCCGAGGTCATGATCGACGTCTTGGCGTGGCAGGCCCCACGACGGCCAAATGTCCGCGGGCGTTCGGATGGCCGATCGCAGTCAAGGGACGAGGTGAGACCGGGGCAGATGACCCAACAAACCTGGTTCCCCAACTTGAGGCCCGTGCCCCCGGGGCGCGGCACGCACCTCAGCTGCGCGCGATCGGATTTCTTGCTGTCCTGGAACGATAGCTGGTCAGAGTGGCCGCGAGGAGGCCCGGAATCTACTCAGCCCCCCACGCCTGTCTTCGGGCATAGCCCGGCTTCCCGGCCGCACGCCAGCATCGCCGTCAGTGAGAAGAGAAGCAGCGCCGACGGCGCCGCTTCTCGTGTGTTGACGACCCTGACGCGTCTACCGTTCGATCTTGATGACGGCACGCCGGTTCTGCGGCTCGCGGACACCGTCGGCGGTCTTGACCGCCGGCGTCGTCTCGCCGAACCCTGTGACTCGGAGCTGGCTTTCGGAAACTCCCGACTTGCGCAGTTCGCCGGCGACCGCTTCCGCACGCCGTTGCGACAGCCTGTCGTTGTGGGCATCCGGCCCCGACAAGTCGGTATGGCCCTCGATCACGAACCTTGCCGACCCCGCCTGCCGGGCTGAGGCCAGCGCCTGCTGGATGGCATTGCGATCTTCGCTGTCGATGCTGGAGCGGTCCCAGTCGAAGTAGACCAGGAACGGGCCGGGCATCGCCGCCGGAGTCGCCGCCGGTGCGGCTGCGGGAGCTGCCGCGGCGGGTTTCGGAGCGATCGCCCTTTTCAGCTCTGCAAAAGCCGGCTCGAAGTTGCCCATGCACCAGGCGATGTCGGCGGGCTGGATGTTCTCCTCGAGCTCCTGAAGCCAGCAGTCGTACATCGCCTGGGCACGTGCCGCCGGTACGGGAGCCGCCTGGCGCCCGCTGCCGAGGGCGGCGACAAGGTCGGTATGGAGGGCCTTCGCCTTTCCGACCATGTCGGCGGGAAGCTTGCGGTCGGCCGGGTTCTGCGGGCCGAAGTCCTGGCCCGCGGCCGCAGCCTTGGCGCGCTCGGTAAAGAAGTCGGTGTCGGTCCAGTCGCGCTCGTCGTATTCCATCTGGGCCAGCTGCGCGTAGTTGGCCTGCAGACCCTGGTGGAAGGCGCTACCGCTATTGGGCAGACTCTTGAGGCCCGACGGATCAGCGCAACCGGCGAGCAGCGGCAGCATGGCTACCGCCGCAATCTTGATGATCCCCTTCATAACGATCTTCTCCGATCTGATGCCGCATGAGGAATTCAGGCGAAAGGGGGACCCCGGCCGCGAAGGCCAGGATCCCGAGTGCAGGGGTATCGCCCGAGGGAAGGGCGGCCCCGAGGGTTAGAGCATTTTCCGCTCTGAGCGAATCGCGGGGGATTCCCTTGGGAGCCGAAATCTGATTCAAGATACGAGCTGGTGAAGGAGGCCAGCTCGTATGACGAGACCTCTTTCAAACGATTTGCGCGAGCGGTTGGTTGCCGCG
>JAHDSF010000028.1 GCA_018432935.1 Rhodospirillales bacterium
CTGGCAAAACCGAACAGGGCCGGGATACACTCTGTGGGCATCGGGGAACTCCTCTGATCCGAGTTAAGTTGTTGCGGCACAACAATTTTCTCAGAATCAGAGCCCCGATGCACCTACATTGTTTGAGAGATTCGGGCTAGGCCCTTGCGCGGCTTGCGAGGGACAATCATCGGCGGGACCGTGGGTGCGATTTCGGTACCGGTCACCGCCTTCACGGCCACCGGCGACTTTTCGGCCACACAAGCTGGAGCGACGATCAACTTCCTCATGCTGTCCGCGCCGACAGGTGCTTTCGCCGGACTGATCCTGGGCGTCCTGTTGATACCCTTCAAGAAGCCCCGCCTTTATCCCTACGACCCGGACCCCCCGGCCGGCGCCTGAACCCGCCACGATGCCAAGGTGCGCGGGCCTTCGATGCGGCAGCCGAGGTCCTCGAGCCAGCCGGCCACCACCTGGTTGGAGTTGTGGGCGAGCGAGTAGTCGCCCCCCTGCGGCACGAACGCGAGCCCGGCCTGCGGCTGGTAGAGCGGCGGGCCGGGGGCGGCGCGGAAGTCCGCATCGAGCCGCTGCACCAGGCGGTCCGCAGCATCGGCATCGACCTCGATCACCACGATCTCCTCGACGGTGGCGCCGAGCTGGCCGGCCAGGGCCGCCGGCTCGACCGGGCCCGGCAGATGCCGCCGGCCGAGCGCTCCTTGCGTGCCCGCGAACAGCGCTCGGACCCCCTCGAAGGCCCCCGTCTTGCCCAGGGCATACCAGTCCCACTGCCCGTAGGCGTAGCGCACCGCCGAGCCGTCGGGGAGTTCGACCGCGAGGCTGGTGTGGCGGCCGTGGTCGATGATCGCCACCTTGGCGGGCGCGGCAACGCCGGCCGGCGGCACCACCCGCGTTGCGCAGGCGGCGACGCCCGCGACGGCGAGCAACGCCAAACCGAGTGCCGTACGCCGCAGCATTCCCCTACCGTAGCGACTTCCGTCTTCCGGTTGAAGCGCCGGCAGCTTTTCCCTGGATCCGGCGTCCGGGCCGGTTCCAGTCGGCAGCAGGCGTGTGCTATGGTGCCAGCCCGCGGACGCGCAGGAGGGTGGTTTGATGAGCGAATCGGCGTTGCGCGAAGGCCTTTGCATGCACGGCAAATCGCTGTACGACCGCGGGCTGGCGGCCGGCAGCACGGGGAACATGAGCGTGCTGACCGACGAGGGCGACGCGCTGCTGTGCACGCCGACCAACTCGTGCCTCGGCCGGCTCGATCCGGCGGGAATCTCGAAGGTCGACCTGACGGGCAGACACCTCGGCGGCGACAAGCCGACCAAGGAGGTGTTCCTTCACCTCGCCATGCTGAAGGCGCGGCCCAAGGACAAGGCGCTGGTGCACCTGCACCCGACCTACGCGGTCGCGGTCTCGTGCCTGGACGGGCTGGATGCGGCCGACGTGCTGCCGGCGATCACGCCGTACTACATCATGCGCCTGGGCAAGCTGCCGCTGGTCCCCTACTTCCGTCCCGGCGACCTCAAGCTGGCCGACGCCGTGGCAGCGCTGGCCCGGGACCACCACGCCATCCTGATGGCCAACCACGGCACCCTGGTCACCGCCAAGTCCCTCGACAATGCGGTCTACGCGACCGAGGAGCTGGAAGAGACGGCGAAGCTGTTCTTCATCCTCCAGGGTCACAAGGTGCGGCCCCTGACGCAGGCGCAGATCCAGGAGCTGCGGGAGCACTTCCCGACCTGAGAAGGGAGGCGGCAATGGACCAGGCGGCGATCGAACGCGCGGCGGAGACGATCGCCCGCTGGCGCCTGGACGGGACCCCAATCGGCGAGCTGCCGGCCGCCATCCGCCCCGCCACCGAGGAGGACGCCTACGCGGTCCAGGCCGCCCTTCACGGCCGCCTGGAGGAAGCCGGACGGGGGACGCTCGGCGGCTACAAGATCGGCTGCACGACGCCGGTCATGCAGGAGTACCTGAAGATCCAGCAGCCCTGCGCCGGCGGCGTCTTCGAGCCGACCGTCCATGAGCGCGAAGCAACGGTGCAGGCGACGTCCTACCTGAAGCTGGGCGTCGAGTGCGAGATCGCGGTGCGGCTGAAGCGCGACCTCGGTGCCGGCGCGGCCGACCATGTCGCGGACGCGGTGGGCGCCGTCATGGCCGCCATGGAACTGGTGGAAGACCGCTATCAGGATTACGGACGGCTCGGCATTCACCCGCTGATCGCCGACGACTTCTTCAACGCGGGCGCCGTGCTGGGAGGCCCCCGCTCGCTCGACGCCGCCGGCAACCTGACCACGGTGCGGGGCGCCATGCGCATCAACGGCGAGGTCGTCGGCCGTGGCCGCGGCGCCGACGTCATGGGACACCCTCTCAACGCTCTGGCGTGGATCGCGCGACGTTACGCCGAGCTCGGCTGGACGCTGCCGGCAGGCTCGTTCGTGCTGCTGGGCAGCGTCGTGCAGACCCACTGGGTCGTCGCCGGCGACGCCGTGGTGTGCGAGATCGAACGACTTGGCCGGACGATGCTGGAGGTCCGGTAACCCGGCGAACAGAAAGGAGCAACGCATGCCCGTTCTCAAGATCCAGACCAATGCCACGGTGGCGGACGAGCGCGCGTTCATCGTCAAGGCGTCAGAGGCGGTGGCCGACGACCTCGGCAAGCCGGAGCGCTACGTCATGGTCGTTCTCGAGCAGGGGATGCCTTTGCTGTTCGGCGGTTCCGACGCGCCGGCGGCCTATCTGGAGCTGAAGAGCATCGGCCTGCCGGAGGCGCGCACCGAGGCGCTCTCGGCCTCCCTCGCAGGATTGATGGAACGCACCCTCAAGATCCCCAAGGACCGGGTCTACATCGAATTCGCCAACGCCAAGGGCTCGATGTGGGGCTGGAACGGAAGCACCTTCTGACCAGGAAGCGGCGCGGAGCAACCGGAATGGACACCCAGGACGACCTCGTCTTTTTTCACGCGATCCCGTCGCGGGCGCTCACCGTCCACTGGATGCTAGAGGAGATCGGCTGCCCCTATCGAACGCACCTCCTCGACCTCGCCAAGGGCGAGCACCGCGCTCCCGCGTACCTCGCCGTCAACCCGATGGGCAAGGTGCCGGCCATCGTCCACAAGGGCGTCGCCATCACCGAGTCGGCGGCGATCTGCGCCTATCTGGCGGACGAGTTCCCGCACGCCGGGCTCGCCGTCCCGATCGGGACGCCGCTGCGCGGCGTCTACCTCAAGTGGCTGTTCTTCGCCCCCGGTTGCTTCGAGCCGGCGGTGACGGACCGAGCGTTCCAGCGCGAGCCGGTGCCGCGGACCGCGAGCGGCTACGGCGAGTTCGACCTTGTCATGACGGTGCTGGGGGATGCGGTTTCGCGTTCACCGTACCTGCTCGGCGACCGCTTCACGGCGGCCGACCTGGTGATGGGCGCCAACCTCGCCTGGGCCATGTTCATCAAGGCGGTGCCCGAGGAGCCGCCGCTTGTCGCTTACCGCGACCGCATCGCGGCCCGGCCGGCGTTCCGCAAGGTGATGGGCCAGATGGCGGAAACCTCGCAAGCGCAGGGGAGCTGAAGCGGGATGGCTGGGACAGAGCTGAAGGGCGTGCTCGTCAACATCGACGTCAGCGACCTCGACGCGGCGGTGCGGTTCTACGAGGAGGCCCTCGGCCTCGCGCTCGGCCGCCGTTTCGAAGGGGTGGCGGAGATGGTGGGTGGCGCCTGCCCGATCTACCTGCTGGAGCAGGATGCGGGCAGCCACCCCACCGGCAGCGCCGACGACCTCCGCGATTTTCGGCGTCACTGGACGCCGGTGCACCTCGACTTCGTCGTCCCCGACATCGACGCCGCGGTGACGAGAGCCAAGGACGCCGGGGCGCGACTCGAAGTCCCGGTCAAATCGCAGAAATGGGGCCGGATCGCGGTGATGGCCGACCCCTTTGGCAACGGGTTCTGCCTGATCCAGTTCCTCGGTCGCGGCTACGACGAGATCGTGGTCAACTGACCGTCATCCGTGCGATGCGAGCAGGCTCCCATCCACAGCGGCGCGGAGAGTCCGGACCGCAACCAGAACCACCACGGCGCTGGCAGCGCCCAGCAGCAGCAGCGGAAGCGCCGCCGGCAAGGCCCCGCCGGCCTCGCGGTAGGAAAGCGCCGCCAGGGCCAGCGCGTCGAGAGGAAACGTGTACGCCCACCACGACGGCGCGAACGGCACGCTGGAGAACAGGCGCGGACGGCAGGCCAGCAGCAGGGCCATGAACAAGCCGAAATGGAAGAGGACGCGGGCGCAGCCATCGATCTCGCCCACCAGCGAGAAATAGGACAGGAATCCGACCGCCGGCGGCGCGATCAGGATGAACAGGGTGGGCGTCAGCCGCGCCGGCATCGGCGGGTGGAAGACGATCCGATAGACGACGACGGTCTGCAGCACGAGCCACATCACGAAGCCGACCGAGAACAGGAACCACGACAGTTCGACGTAGCCGAACCGGACGCCCAGCAGCGGCGCCAGCATGTTGCCCACCGCGGGGATGAACCAGGCCGGGCTGAGGTGGGGGATCTCGTGGCCCACGGTGATCCAACGGCTCATCAACGCGAGGGAGAGGCCGAAATGGAGAGCCGCCGCGGCAACCCAGAGCCAGCGCGCCGCCGCCTCCGAGTACGGGGCCAACGCGGAGGCGAACAGCATCAAGCAGATGGAGAAGGCCGGGAAGAAGTTGGAGGTCACCGGATGAGCGAAGTCCCGGCGCACGGCCTGCCGGTGGCGCACCAGCTTGAGGGCGAACGCCGCCAGGACCGTCAGGAAACCGACGGCGGCGGCGGCCAGCACGATCTCGCCGACCGCGACCGCCCCGCCGGTCCAGGCGAACACGTGGGCGGCCTTGCGCCACGCCAGCCCAAGACCGGCCAGTCCCATCCCGACCGCAAACAGCCCGACCGGGAGGTTGGCGAGCGATTGGTGCGCCCCCGCGGGAGCGCCGACGACGCGAGTATCCACGATTACCCCTCCGAAGGCATTGAGGATGCATGTATATTAGCTCCTTGTCATGGACGTCAATGGTCATATCTACGGATCGAGAGCGCCGACTGTTCTTGATTTGTTCTCTTCTTCGTGCCACAATTGCGCCATTGATTTGCCACCTGAGGGTGTCATAGACGCTATGCTGTCAACGAAGGATGGCCGCCATGAACGAGGTGAGAAGAACGGTTCCACAAGCGCCGGATTCGACGGTCAACGCGTCCCATGACACCGTGACGGCCGAGCTTTCGGATCTCGAAGACCACATCCTCGACCTCGGCAGCGCGATCTCCGCCCTCCGTCACCTGCCGTTTCTCGACTGCGCTGCCGGCGCCTACCTGATCTCGCGCGTCGAGGCGCACGCGGAAGGAATCCGCCGCGCCTACTACCGCCTGCCACCGCTGGCCGCGGACTGACCGGCGATGGCAAATTCCGCTGCAACCCTGCCGAAGGCCGCATCCGAGCCGCGCAACGTCACTCCGACTCCGGCCGAGCGGGCGGATTTCGTGGTGCGACGGCTGGAAGGCTTCATCCGCGACGGCCGGGCTGCCGGCGAAGGCATGTCGCTGCGTCGCTGGCAGGATCTCGCCCGCGCCGAGATTGCCAGCGCGATCGAGGAGGCCGACCGCGACCGCCGCGACGACGCCGGCGCCATCCGACGGGTCTTGTTCACCTTGGGGAGCGCCTTCACGACCCTCGGGTTCTGGGGCCTGCTGTGGGCCTACGACCAGGTCCCCTACCTGATGTCGGCAGCCATCTGCGGTGCCGCCGGCGTGGTCGCGCTCGCCATTTCGGCGGAGTGGCAGCTGCGCCGGCTGTGGAAGCGGCGGGGCGCGGTCAGGCGCGCCGCCTCGGCGCGGCGGATCGAGTCGCTGACCCGCCGTCTCGCCCGCATGGAGCGCGAGCTCAAGGAGCGGGCGGACAGGATGGAGAAGACGCTCGAACAGGTGTCGCCCGGATAGGACGGCGGAGCCGCCGAAGCGCCCTGACCGTTCCTACTTCCCGTTCTCGCCCGGCTTTTTCGGGGCCACGTGCTGCTGGGCATCGATGACGCCGCGGCGGATCTCGCGGGTACGGGTGAAGGCGTCGAACAGGATATCGCCCTCGTTGCGCCGGATCGCCCGCTGCAGCGCCGTCAGGTCCTCGGTGAAACGGCCCAGCACCTCGAGCACCGCCTCCTTGTTGACCAGGAAGATGTCGCGCCACATGGTCGGGTCGGAGGCGGCGATGCGGGTGAAGTCGCGGAAGCCGCCGGCCGAGAACTTGATCACCTCGTTCTTCAGCCATGCCTCGAGATCGGTCGCGGTGCCGACGATGGTGTACGAGATCAGGTGCGGCAGATGCGAGGTGATGGCGAGCACCAGGTCGTGGCGCTCCGCCTCCATGATCTCGACCCGCATGCCCGCCCGCTGCCAGAGCTGGCGCACCCTTGCCACCGCATTCGCGTCGGTGCCGGGAGCCGGCGTCAGCACGCACCAGCGGTTCTCGAACAGCTCGGCGAACCCGGCCTCGGGCCCCGAATGCTCGGTGCCGGCGATCGGGTGGGTGGGCACCAGATGGACGCCTGCCGGCAGCATGGGGGCGATTTCGTCCAGCACCACCTTCTTGACCGAGCCGACGTCGCTGACGATGGCGCCCTGCTTGAGAGCCGGAGCGAAGGTCTGGACGACCGTGCGGTAGGCGCTGTGCGGGGTGCAGATGACCACCAGATCGACGTCGCGCACGGCTTCCGCGGCGTCGAGCGAGACGCTGTCGGCAAGCCCGAGACGAACCACCGTGTCCAGGGTCTTCTGGGTACGGGCGCTGACGGCGATGTGGCCGGCCAGCCCGTCGCGCCGCATGACGCGGGCCAGCGACGAGCCGATCAGTCCGATGCCGACCAGAGCGACGCGCTGGAAAAGCGGCTTGTCCATCGTCTCAGCCCATGAACGCGCGCAAGGTGTCGACCACCGCCCGGTTCTCCTCCTCGAGCCCGACGGTGATGCGCAGGCAGTCGCCGAGGCCGTACGCGCCGACCTTGCGGGCGATGATGCCGCGGCCGCGCAGATAGGCGTCGGCGGCGTCGGCGTCGCGGCCAGACTGCTTGGGGAAGCGGACAAGGACGAAGTTGCAGACCTCGGTCGGAACCTCGAGTCCGAGGCCGCGCAGGTTCTCGATCAGCCAGGGGTGCCAGACGTCGTTGTGGGTCTTCGAGCGCTGCATGAAAGCGGGATCGGACAAGGCCGCCACGCCCGCCGCCTGGGCCGGAGCCGAGACGTTGAAGGGATTGCGCACCCGGTTCAGCACGTCGATCACGTTGGCCGGGCCATAGCACCAGCCGAGCCGTGCGCCGCCGAGGGCGTGAATCTTGGAGAAGGTGCGCAGCATCACCGTATTGTCGGTGGCATCGGCCAGTTCGACGCCCGGCTCGTAGTCGTTGCGGCTGATGTACTCGGCGTACGCCGCATCGATCACCAGCAGGATGTCGTCGCGCAACCCCTCGCGCAGCCGCTTGACCTCGGACGTCGGCAGGCAGGTGCCGGTCGGGTTGTTGGGGTTGGCAAGGTAGACCAGGCGGGTGCGCGGGCTGACCTTCGACAGCATGGCGTCGACGTCGGTCCTGAGGTCGGCCTCCGGCGCGGCGACCGGGGTCGCGCCGGCGCTCTTGGCGGCAATCGGGTACATCAGGAAGCCGTGCCGGCTGTACAGGACCTCGTCGCCGGGGCCGGCATAGGAACGGGCGAGCATGGTGATCAGCTCGTCCGAGCCGGCGCCGCAGACGATGCGGTCCGCGTCCAGCCCGTAACGGGCGGCGATCGCCTGGCGCACCTCGGCGCACGAACCGTCGGGATAGCGATGCAGCTCGGACGCCACGCTCCGGTAGGCCTCGGCCGCCTTCGGATTGGGGCCGAGCGCGCCTTCGTTGGAGGCGAGCTTGATCACGCGGGTGAAGCCGGCGAGCTTCGATTCGCCGCCGACGTAGGGCGTGATGTCCATGATCCCGGGACGCGGGGTGAGCTTGCTCATGATGGAACGGTCCTTGGCAACGGGAAATTCAGTGCGGAGAATCGGGCTCGAGCTCCTCACGCGTCAGCGGTTTGGCGTAGCCGCCGAGCGGCACGACGCGGGGGACCGGCCTCTTGAGGGCCTCGACGAAGGCGGCGATGCGGCGATCGCCGGGCGGCACGAAATCGTCGCATTCGACGAGATAGAGCTGGTGCGGCAGGGAGGTGTCCCCGCTCGCCTGGATCATGGTCGGCGCAAGCCCCGCCGCCACAAGCGCGGCCTGGATGGTCGCGACCGGCACCGGTTCGGCGACCTCGAAGGCGAACAGAGAACGGTCGCGGCCCGTCGGCTCCTGGGCGATCGGGCAGACGACAAAGGCGTCGATCTCGCCGCCGCGGGCGTTGCCGCGCCCGGCGAACGGCAACCGCGCGATCACCCGCGGCAGCTCGCCGCCGCTGCCCGCGATCAGGGGCCACCACGGCTTCGGCTCGCCGGTATGCGGCACGGGCAGAACGCCGACCGTGGAATCGCCGCGTGCCACCGCGTTCACCACCTGCTGCGCCGAAGTGTGGCGGCGCATCGGCAGCGACAGGGAGAAGTGGTCGCGAGCCAGGTCCCAGTAGGCATCGGCATTGTGCTCGGCGTAGACCGAGACCGAGAACGGCCCCTCGATCGCCAGCGTCGCCACGATCATCTCGCGCCAGATGCGGATCAGGTCGCGGCGGGGAAATGCACCTTGGTGGCGAGCCACCAGGCGGTAGGCGATCTCGGCCTCGCGGGCGGCGCGCACCTTGACCTTCTGGTCGCGCTTGACCTCGCGGACGCGCTCGATCACCTCGGTGCGACGGACGATGAGCGCATGGATCTGCTCGTCGATCTCGTCGATCTCGTGGCGCAGGGAGCGCAAGGCCTCGTCCAAGTCGGGCATCGTGGTTCCTGGTTTTCCGGTCCGGCTGGCAGCTTCTCCGCGAAGCCGCCTAGTGATAGCGGCGCGGGCGGGCAAAGGCAAAGGAAACGTGGGAAACGAGATGCGTGTGTATTTCGCTTTTCTAAACTCGATGATATTATTATCATCTCACGCCAGACACAGGAGACGCCGTTGCCCAGAATCCCCGGATACCGCGAGCGACACGATTAGCGGTCAATTGAGAAAGCTCGAACCTGCGGAACTCCGTAAAGCGGCCGAATCGGCTTTCTCCGAGACGCTGAAACAGGGCAAGATCAATGTGACCGGCAATGAGTAGGGCAGCTCTTGCCCATGCAATCAAAGATGATATTCTTCTCAAAATCCTCTCCCGATGCGGGACACCCGCCCTCGGCGAGAATGGTTGACGGCGGGGGCCGTCAGCCGATGCCCGGGACCGGGAACCGGGTGCAGATCTCGCCGCAGGCGCTCTTCAGGCGCGTGAGCACCGCCTCGTCGGCCGGATGGCGCAGGGCCTCGGCGATCAGGCCGGCGAGCTCGCGCATCTCGGCCTCCCTCATGCCGCGGGTGGTCGCGGCCGGGGTGCCGAGACGGATGCCGCTGGGCTTGAGCGGGGGCCGGGGATCGTCGGGGACGATCTGCTTGTTGGTGGTGATGCCGATCGCGTCGAGCACCCGCTCGGCCTCGGCGCCGTCGAGGCCGAAGCTGGCCACCGTATCGATCACCATCATGTGGTTGTCGGTGCCGCCGGTGATGAGCTGTATGCCGTCGGCCAGCAGGGCCTCGGCCAGCGCCTTGGCGTTGGCGATCACCTGGCCGGCATAGGCCCGGAACGGGGGCGTCGCCGCGATCCGCAGCGTCACCGCCACCCCGGCGACGACGTTCATGTGAGGGCCGCCCTGCAGACCCGGGAACACCGAGCTGTCGATCTTCTTCGCGTGCTCGGCCTTGCACAGGATCATGCCGCCGCGCGGCCCCCGCAACGACTTGTGGGTGGTGGTGGTCATGAAGTCGAAGCCGGCGTCCATCGGGTTGTTCAGCACGCCACCGGCGATCAGGCCGCCGATGTGGCTGACGTCGGCCATGGTCAGCGCCCCCACCTCGTCGGCGATCGCCTTGAAGGCCACGTAGTCGAGATCGCGCGGATACGAGCTGAAGCCGCACAGCACCATCCGCGGCCGGGCGGCGAGCGCGGTGGCGCGCAGGGCGTCGAAGTCGATGGCGCCGGCCCGCGCCGGGTCGGTCTTGTAGCGCACGAAGTTGAACAGCCGGCCCATGTGCGAGGCCGGCGCGCCGTGGGTCAGGTGGCCGCCGTGCGACAGTTCCATCCCCAGCACGGTGTCGCCCGGCTTGAGAAAGCCGAGATAGACCGCCTGGTTCATCGGCGAGCCGGAGAGCGGCTGCACGTTGGCGTGTCCGGCCCGGAACACGGCGCAGGCGCGGGCCCGCGCCAGCTCTTCCACCGCATCGGTGAAGTCCTGGCCACCGTAGTAGCGGCGGCCCGGGTAGCCCTCGGAGTACTTGTTGGTGAATACCGAGCCCAGCAGCGCCAGCACCTCGGGATAGGTGTAGTTTTCGGACGGGATCATCTCGACGCCGCCCTTCTGGCGGCGCTCCTCGCCGGCCAGCGCGGCGGCGACGTCGGGATCGGTCGTCTTCAGAAGGTCGCGGAAGTCCTGCATGGTCGTGGCTCCTTCAGACACGGATTCGCCCCGGGCATCAGAAACGCTTGCCCAGGCGAACGGCTGAAGGTCCGTCGCGCGCTTCCCCGTGGTCGATTCCACGCGTTCTCGCCAGTCGCGCGCAACGTCGATGACCTGGAGGGTCACCGCCCAGGCTACTGCGCCCGGCCGGTGCTGGCAATAACCCAGTTGCAGCATTGCCAATTCGGCAGTTGACACCCGGCCCCCGCACCCCTAGCACGTTCCCATGGCCGTCGAACACGCACATGCGACGCCGCGGGCGCAGACCGGCGTCGACACCTCCAGGCTGCCGACCGATCGGGTCGTGTTCGGTCCCGACCGTCCGCTGCGCCTCGACAGCGGCGCCGAGCTGCCGGGGTTCACCGTCGCCTACCGCACCTACGGCACCCTCAACGCGACGAAATCCAACGCGATCCTGGTCTGCCATGCCCTCACCGGGGACCAGTACGTGGCCGAGACCCACCCGGTGACCGGAAAGCGCGGCTGGTGGGACTTGGTAGTCGGCCCCGGGCTGGTGCTCGACACCGACAAGTACTTCGTCATCTGTCCGAACGTGATCGGCGGCTGCATGGGCACCACCGGCCCGATGGAGATCAACCCGGCGACCGGCGAGCCTTACGGACTGTCGTTCCCCGTCATCACCATCGGCGACATGGTGCGGGCGCAGGCGATGCTGCTGGACGAGCTGGGCATCGAGACCCTGTTCGCCGTCGTCGGCGGCTCGATGGGCGGGATGCAGGTGCTGGAGTGGGCGGTCTCGTATCCCGAGCGCGTGTTCGCGGCGGTGCCGATCGCCACCGCCCCCCACCACTCGGCCCAGAACATCGCCTTCAACGAGGTCGGGCGGCAGGCGATCATGGCCGACCCCGACTGGCGCGGCGGCGCCTACCAGCGCCACGGCGTGCGGCCCCGCGGCGGGCTGGCGGTGGCGCGCATGGCCGCGCACATCACCTACCTGTCCGAGGCCGCGCTGCAGCGCAAGTTCGGCCGCCGGCTGCAGGACCGCGAGGCGATCACCTACGGCTTCGAGGCCGACTTCCAGGTCGAAAGCTACCTGCGCCACCAGGGCATCACGTTCGTCGAGCGGTTCGACGCCAACTCGTATCTCTACATCACGCGCGCCATCGACTACTTCGACCTGTCGACCCGCAACGGCGGCGTGCTGGCCGAGGTCTTCCGCGGCACCAAGGTGCGGTTCTGCGTGATCTCGTTCTCCTCCGACTGGCTCTATCCGACCTCCGAAAGCCGCCTCATCGTGCAGGCGCTCAACGGGGCGGCGGCCAACGTCAGCTTCGCCGAGATCCAGTCCGACAAGGGCCACGACGCCTTCCTGCTCGACGAGCCGGCGTTCCTCAAGGTGTTCGGCGGCTTCCTCACGGGCGCCGGCTGGCATCGCGGGCTGGAAGGATGAAGGACGGCCCGATGATCGCAGACACCCTGCGCAAGGCGATCCGCGTCGACCTCCAGCTGATCGCGGACATGATCGAGCCCCGCTCGCGGGTGCTCGACGTCGGCTGCGGCGACGGCGCCCTGCTCGAATACCTGACCACCTTCAAGCAGGTGGACGGCCGCGGCATCGAGCTGTCGAGCGAGGGGGTCAACGCCTGCGTCAGCGCCGGCTTGTCGGTGATCCAGGGCAACGCCGATACCGATCTCGTCGACTACCCGGAGCACGCCTTCGACTACGTGATCCTCAGCCAGACGCTGCAGGCGATGCGGGCACCCCGCATGGCGCTGGAGCAGCTGCTGCGAATCGGCCGGCGCGCCATCGTCTCGTTCCCCAACTTCGCCCACTGGCGCGTCCGATACTACCTGCTCATGCGCGGCCGCATGCCGATGAGCGGAGCCCTGCCGTACTCGTGGTACGACACCCCGAACATCCACCTGTGCACCATCCGCGACTTCCTCGAGCTCTGCCGCGAGCTGGGCATCACCATCGAACGCAGCCTCGCCCTTGACCACGCGAGCGTGCCGCGCGCCATCAGCGGCGTCGTCTCCGCCAACCTGTTCGGCGAGCAGGCGGTGTTCCTGCTGAGGAAGTGACGCGCCGGCGAAAGGCCGGCCGGGATGGATCGGCCGGCTAGCTTTTCTTCGGCCGCGGCAGCCAGGCGAGGCGCTGGAACTCGATCCCCTCGTCCTTGAGGGCCTTCGCCTGCTCGTCGGAGGCCTCGCCGTAGATGCCGCGCGGGTCGACCTCGCCGTAATGGATCCTGCGCGCCTCCTCGGAGAAGCGTTCGCCGACGTAGTCGCAGTTCTTCTCGACGTGGTCGCGCAGCTCGGCCATCGTCTTGTGGATCTGTTCCAGCAGCTCCTGGCCGCGCGCCTCGGCCGCGTCCTGGGCAGCAGGACGCTCGGCCGGCGCGGCGGACGCGCGGGTGACGACGTGGGGGGCCATCGGCGCCTTCACGACCTCGCGGTTGCCGCACAGCGGGCATTCGACCTCGTGCGCCGCGCTCTGCGCGTCGAAGCTGGCCATGTCCTTGAACCACGCCTCGAAGACATGGCCCGACGCGCATTTGAGATCATACAGGATCATGGCACACTCGCACCCCCCGCCCGCCAGACTAGCGGCGGGCGCCGGCTTTGCCAACTTCGAGGACGGCGATGACCGATACCCCGACGCATCTCAGGATCACCGACCCTTCTCCCTGGTTCGTGCGCTTCGCCGGCCTGGTGGAGCCAGGGGGCGAGGTGCTCGACGTCGCCAGCGGCGGCGGCCGGCACGGGCGGCTGTTCCTGGACCGCGGCCACCGCGTCGTGTTCGTCGACCGCGACGTCGGCGCTCTCGCCGACCTCGCCGTCCACCGGTACGCCGACATCGTCGAGGCCGATCTCGAGCGGGGCGCGCCGCCGTTCGCCGGCCGGACGTTCGCCGCCGTGGTCGTCTCCAACTACCTGCATCGGCCGCTGTTCCCGTTCCTGCTCGACGCCCTGCAGCCGGGCGGCGTCCTCCTGTACGAGACCTTCGCCCGCGGCAACGAGGCGTTCTGCCGGCCCCGGCACCCCGACCACCTGCTGCGGGCCGGCGAACTGCTGGCGGCGGTGCGGGAAAGGCTGCAGGTGGTCGCCTACGAGCACGGCCGCGTCGCCCGCAACCCGATTCCCGGCGTGGTGCAGCGGATCTGCGCCGTCAACGACCTGGGCCCGCGTGGCGACGGCGAGCCGCCGTTCCATCCTCTCGAGGCCTGATCGCGCTGCCGGACCATTGCCCGCCGTTGGCCGCTGCGAGATCACGCCGCCAGCAGGGGATCGAGACCGCCCTTGCGGTCGAGCGCCATCAGGTCGTCGCAGCCGCCGATGTGGCGATCGCCGATGAAGATCTGCGGCACCGTTCTGCGGCCCCCGGAAAGGGTCGTCATCTCGGCGCGCCGATCGGGATCGGCGGCGACGTCGATCTCGGTGAAGGTGGCGCCCTTGCGGCTGAGCAGGCTTTTCGCCCGCACGCAGTAGGGGCAATACGGGGTGGTATAGATCACGATGGCAGGCAAGGAAGGGTCTCTCTGCTGATGAGGTCTCGCGGAGATATAGACCTGCCGTCAGGCCCGCGCAAACTCGCGGCGGCCCCCGCCGCGGGTGAATACGGGCGGGTGGACGACGACGCTGAGAAGCTCGAGGTAGGGCTTGGCCTGGATCAGCAGGGATACCGTCTTGGCGAGGACGGTGCGGGGCTCGAACGCCCCGTCGACCTTGAAGTCCTCGAGCAGCAGGATGCTCTGCCCGGGGGTGATCCGAATCCGGCCGCCGAGCGCCTCGGCCGCGGCCTTGACGATGACCAGCGCGTTGGCGCGCTTGTCGGCGCTCTCGCAGGTATACGGCAGGTCTCCCAGGTTGGCATGGATCCGCACCCGCACGCCGCCACCGGCAGGCTCGGCCCTCACCGCGAACAGGAAGCCGCGGTACTCGAACGAAAAGTCGACGCGGCGATCGACCGACAGCCGCTCGACGTGGCCGTCACGGCTGAGGCGCAGCGGAACGTCGGGACCGTTCGCCTCGACCGCCCGCGCGATCTCTCGCGCCACATCGGAACTCATGGCGGGCAATCTCGGCACCGGGTCCTCCGACGGCATACCTTGCGACGGCAAGGCACGTCATACATATCACGCAAGCCCCTGTCGCGGAAATCCTTAACGTAAGCGCTCTCCTCCGCTAGACTCCCGGGCGCCTTCGAACCACAGGAGGAAGGTTGCAGGATGCGCTCGGTCCGCATCAATCGCGCGGGTTGGCCTTTCATCGCCCTGGCCGCCGTGATCGCGCTGGCGCTCGGCCAGGCGGCCGCGCCTCTCGGCTGGGCGGGCGCCCTGGTCACCGCATGGTGCGTCTATTTCTTCCGCGATCCCGATCGCGCCACGCCGACCCGTCCCGGCCTGGTGGTCAGCCCGGCCGACGGCCTGGTGCTGCCCGTCACCACCGCGACGCCCCCGGTCGAGCTTGAGATGGGCGATGTGCCGCTGACCCGGATCAGCATCTTCATGGACATCTTCGACGTCCACGTGAACCGCATTCCCTGCGACGGCGTTCTCAAGGCCAGCCGCTACCGCCCCGGCAAGTTCTTCAACGCCTCGTTCGACAAGGCCAGCGTGGACAACGAGCGGCGCAGCTTCCGGCTCGAGGTGGCCGACGGGCGGGAGATCGCGTTCGTGCAGATTGCCGGCCTGGTCGCCCGCCGCATCCGCTGCGACGTCGCCGAGGGCCAGGCGGTCAAGGCGGGCGAGCGCTTCGGTCTGATCCGTTTCGGCAGCCGCCTCGACGTCTTCCTGCCTCCGGGGGTGTCACCGCTGGTGGTGGAAGGCCAGCGCACGCTGGCCGGGGAAACCGTCATCGCCGACCTCAACAGCGCCGAGCCGCCGCGCGTCGGTGCCCGCCGCTAGGAGCCTTCCCATGCGCCGTCCGTTCATCCGCCGCCGCCGTCCGCTCAACGGCCTTTCGTTCAACAGGATGATCCCGAACATCCTGACCCTGTTGGGCCTGAGCGCGGGCCTGACGGGGATCCGGTTCGGCATGCAGGAGCGGTGGGAGGAGGCGGTGATGGCGATTGCCATCGCGGCGGTGCTGGACGGCCTCGACGGCCGCATCGCCCGCCTCCTCAACGGCACCAGCAAGTTCGGCGCCGAGCTCGACTCGCTGTCCGATTTCCTGGCTTTCGGCGTGGCGCCGGCGCTGGTTCACTACATGTGGGTGATGCAAGAGGCCGGCAGCATCGGCTGGGTGCTGGTCTGCCTGTACGCCGTCTGCTGCGCGCTGCGGCTGGCCCGCTTCAACACCCTGCTCGACGACGGCGATCGCCCGGCGTGGGCCGGCAACTTCTTCGTCGGGGTGCCGGCGCCGGCGGCTGCCGGACTGGTGCTGCTGCCGGTGATCGTGTCGTTCGCCCAGAACGTGGTCGACGTCGCCAAGCCGGGGATCTCGGCCTTCTTCCTGGTGCTGGTGTCGGCCCTCATGGTGAGCCGCCTGCCCACCTTCTCGTTCAAGCGCATCCGCATCCCCAACCAGTGGATCCTGCCGACCATGCTGACCGCGGCCTTGCTGGCGGCGGCGTTCGTCAGCGCGACGTGGGAAACGATGGCGGTCGTGACGGCCCTCTATCTGTTCAGCATCCCTTTCAGCATCCGCGCCCACAGGCGCCTGATGAACAACCTGCTCGCCGAGCGCAACAAGGCGGCGGACGGCGAAACCGAGGTTGCCGACCTCAAGCCCCTGCCTGGCGAGGAACCGGAACGCCCCCTGCGACCGCACTGAAGGCAGGCGAAAAAAAACCGGGGCCGCAAGGCCCCGGTTCTGCTTCGGCGATCAGGCGTTGGCGGGCGGGTCGAAGGCGGTCACCGCCGGGGCCGCGGCCGCATGCTTCTCGACCTGCACCAGGGCCGAATGCGCCACCGTCGCCTGGCCCAGTTTCGAGGTCGGCACGTCCTGCGTCACCTGGTTGGCCGAGCCGCACTTGTCGAGCGCGCCCTGCTTGCCGGGCTGGTCGGGATCGTACCAGCCGCCCTCGGCCATGCGGATGACGCCCGGCAGCAGGTCCTTGACCACCACGGCGCCGGCCAAGGTCTGGCCGCGGTCGTTGAAGATGCGGACGATGTCGCCGTCCTTGATGCCGCGCTTGTCGGCATCGACGGCGCTGATTTCGACCGGCTCGCGTCCCTGCACGCAGTAGGCCTCGCGGGCCTTGGAATCCGCCATCTGCGAGTGGATGCGATACCTGGGGTGCGGGCTGATGAGGTGCAGGGGCCACTTCGCCGCCACCTCCGAGCCCAGCCACTCCTTGGGCGGGGTCCATGTCGGGTGGCCGGGCATGCCCTCGTAGCCAAAGCCGGCGATCGCGCTCGAGAAGATCTCGATCTTGCCGGATGGCGTGCCCAGCGGCTCGAGGTTCGGGTCCTCCCGGAAGCTGGCGTGGCGGACCCACTTCTTGGCCTTGTCGCTGACCGGAAACTCGACGTACTCGCCGCCGTTCCAGAAGTCGTCGAACTCGGGAATGTCGACGTTCTTCTTCTTGGCGTCGGCCTTGGCAGCTTCATAGAAGGACTTGATCAGGGCCATCTCGTCCTTCTTGCCGAACTCGGGACCGTAGCCGAGCTTCTCGGCGAGAGCCGCCGCGATGTCATAGTCGTTGCGGGCCTCGAACTGCGGCTCGACCAGCTTGTGCATCGGGATGATGTACTGCCGCGAGTAGTCGCCGCACTGGTCGATGTCGTTGCGTTCGAACGGCGTCGTGGCCGGCAGCACGATGTCGGCAAAGCGGGCGGTGGTGGTCCACCACGGCTCCTGAACCACGATCGCCTCGGGCTTCTGCCACGCCTTGATCAGGCGGTTGCGGTCCTGGTGGTGGCTGAACGGATTGCCCCCCGCCCACAGGATCATGCGGATGTCCGGGTACTTCAGCTTCTTGCCGTTGAAGTCGATCTCCTGCCCCGGATTCAAGAGCATGTCGGCGAGGCGGGCGCAGGGAATCCGCGGCGGCATGTTCGCCGGCGGCTTGCCGGCGGTGAGCGCCAGCAGTCCGCCCGCGGTGGCGGCAGGCGCGCACGAGCTGGAATAGTGATAGCCGAAGCTGAAGCCGCCGCCGGGCAGCCCGATCTGGCCCAGCATCGCAGCCAGGGTCACCAGCATCCAGTAGGGCTGCTCGCCGTTCTCGGCCCGCTGGATCGCCCAGCCGGCCATGATGAAGGTCCGGCTTTTCGCCATCTTGCGGGCGAGGTCCTTGATGGCGTCGGCCGGAATCTGCGCGATCTTGGCCGCCCATGCGGCATCCTTCGGCTGGCCGTCGCTCTGCCCGGTGAGGTACGGCAGGAACTTGTCGAAGCCGACGGTGTAGTCCTTGAGGAACTTTTCGTCGTGCAGCTTCTCGGTATAGAGGGTGTGGGCGATACCCAGCATGATCGCGGTGTCGGAACCCGGACGCGGCGCGATCCACTGCGCGTTGAGATGGGTTGCGGTCTCGGTTTTGCGCGGGTCGATGACGACCACCGGCGTGCCCTTCGCCTTGAGCGCGTCGAGGGCCACGAAGCCCTGGTGGTCGGGCGCCGAGAAGCCGATGTTGAGCGTGGTCATGGGATCGGCCCCCCACACCACGACCAGCTGGGCATTCTCGACCATCCCCGGCCACGCCGACTGCGGCGCATAGACCTCCATGTTGCCGACCACACGGGGCAGGATTGCCTGGGCCGCGCCGGTCGAGTAGTCGCCGAGCGGGGCGGTGTAGCCGCCGTGCAGGTTCATCACCGCGGCCAGCGAGGCGCGCGGGTTGTGCAGACGGCCCGAGCTGCGCCAGCCGAGATCGCCGACGTAGAAGCTGGCGGGCCCGTGCTCCTCCTTGACCCGCTTCAGCTCGCGGGCGACGAGGTCGAGCGCCTGGTCCCACGAGACCCGCACGAAACTGTTGGTGCCCCGCTCGCTGGTGTCGCTCTTGTGCCCCTTCTCAAGGAAGCCCTTGCGGACCATCGGGTACTTGATGCGGCTGGAGGCGTAGACCGCGGACGGGGTCGCTTCGATCATCACGGCGACCGGGCGAGGATCCTTTTCGAACGGAATCGCCTTGACGAACTTTCCGTTCTCGACCACGGCCCGCATCACCCCCCAGTGCGACCCCGTCAGCTGGCCAGATGGTCCGGCCACTGCCGACGTCGCGAACAGGGATGTGGGCCCGACGACCGAGGCGCCAATCCCCGCCGCCACGGTTCCCTTCACGAAGGTTCGTCGAGATACGCCGTCGAACGCAGAAGTTGTACCGTCCTCGCTCATGGCCGCTCCTCGCAAACAAATTTGTTGCAATCTTTTGGCGAAATCGCCATAAGCCAGATTACGATTTACGTTATAATATTGCAAGGACGGTGGCGGTGGGATTTCGCGACGGCGCCAGAAATCCGCGCTCCTGGCGCCCGGGGCTTCTATGGGTCGCCATCTTCGCCGTCGGCGCTGTGACGGCGCTCGTCGCGACCGGCGCTTCGGTCTGGACCGCGCAGTTCACCGACACGACCGAGTTCTGCGTGTCCTGCCACTCGATGGCCACCCCTCACCGCGAGTACCAGCGATCCGCGCACTTCTCGAACGCCTCGGGGGTCCGCGTCGAATGCCACCAGTGCCATGTGCCGAAGCAGCCGGGGCCGTTCGTGTGGGCGAAGATCCGGGCCGCGCGCGACCTCTATGGCGAGGTGATGGGGTTCATCGACACCCCGGAGGAATACGAGGCGCGGCGGCTGGAGCTGGCAGAGCGGGTGTGGGCGCGGTTCGAGGAGACGGATTCCCGGGAGTGCCGCGACTGCCACTCGTTCGACGCCATGACCATTGCCAAGCAGTCCACGGCCGAAGCGCGGAACCAGCACACCAAGGCGAAGGCCAATGGCGAAACCTGCATCTCGTGCCACAAGGGCCTCGTCCACACCATGCCCGACATGGGCCCGATCACTCAGATCGCCCGCGACGAACTGCACAAGACGCTCGGCCAGATTCCCGCCGAGTCCAAGACGGTACGGCTGGTCGCCACCGAAGCCTACTTCCTGACCCCCGGCGACGAGGACTCCAGGGGCGGCAGGATCCTGCCCGGGATCGCCCTGCCGGTGATCGGCCGCGACAACGACATGGTGCAGGTCAAGCTGTCCGGCTGGCGCCAGGAAGGGGCCGACAACGTGCTGTACCTCGAAGCCGGCAAGCGCATCCTGGTGGCTTCTCTGGGCGCCAACGCCCGGGAAGCCCTGACCGCCTCCGGCGACAGCGTCACCATAGCCGAGACCAACCAGACGTGGAGTCCCGCCAGCCTCGAGGTCTGGGTGCCGAGCGCCAATCTCACCGCCGACACCGACCGGCTGTGGGGCTACGCGTCGTCGCTTTACGCCGTCAACTGCGCCATGTGCCACGCGGCGCCGCACCTCAACGAGTACGACGCCAACGGCTGGCTGGGCCAGTTCAAGGCGATGGTCGAATCCACCACCCTCGAGAAGCAGGACCGCGCGCTGGTGCAGACCTGGCTGCAGACCCACGCCAGCGACATGGCCCCCCACTGATCGGTCGTCAGTCCCGATCGCTCCAGCCGCAAGCGGCGAGCAGGCGACGCATGTGCGCCGGCGGCGAGGCCGCCACGACCACAGGCGGTTTGTCGGGATAGAGGGGAACCTCGACTGCCCGCGCGTGCAGGTGCAGCCGCTCCAGGGTCTCCCGATCGCGTCCGTAGACCGGATCGCCAGCCACCGGGCAGCCGAGGTGGGCGCAGTGGACCCGCACCTGATGGGTCCGCCCGGTGCGCGGCCTCAGCTCCAGCCATGCCCAGCCGTCCGCCCGGCCGCGCACGCGGTACTCCGTGACCGCCGGCTGCCCTTCGGCACAGACCGCCATCTTCCAGCCCCCCAGCGGCGTCAGCTTGGCAAGCGGGGCGTCGATGACCCCCTCCTCGGCTTCCGGCCCGCCCTCGACCACCGCCCAGTAGGTCTTGGCGATGCGACCCTGGGCGAACAGCTTGCCGAGCCGGCGCAGACCGTTCCGCTGCCTGCCGAGGATCAGGCAGCCGCTGGTGTCGCGGTCGAGACGATGGGCCAGCGCCGGCGGATGCGGCAGCCCCAGGCGCAGGGCGTCGAAGAACATCTCGAGATTCGGGCCGCCCTTGGGCCCGGCGTGCACCGGCAGCCCGGATGGCTTGTCGATCACCATCATCAGCCGGTCACGGTAGAGGATGCGGGAGACGATCTCCTCGGGACTCATGACTTTCCTTTCGCTGCCGCGGGGCGCACCATAGCATGCGGAGCCGGCCCGGCGGGATAGCCGGCTCGTGGTGCCGCTCGCGCGCCGGCCCGCGACCCGCCATATGCAGGACGACGTGGTGGAGACGGAACATGGCATCCTCCCCGCACGTGGTGCATGTTGCCCTGCTTGCGCTGCTCTGCGCCCCTGCCGCCGCGCAGGAGGCGGCGCCCTCGCCTACCTACGGCGACGTCAAGCAGCGCCTGCAGCAGCGGCTCGAGCAGGACGCCCGCTCGTCGTCGGTGCTTCAGCAGTCGATCGACCTGCTCGAGGAGCAGGTCCGCCAAGCGGTCGAAGCGATCGAGGCGATGCGCGCCGAGAACGACGCCCTGCGGCAGGTCGTGAGCAGCCTGGAGGGCGAGATGGCGACGGTCTCGGCCGAGCGTGCCGAAGCCCTGCGCGGGGTCCAGGCGCGCCTGGCTGCGACCTCCGGCGAGCTGGACCGCGAGCGCGAGGACGCCGGGCGCCGCGAGAGCGAGCTCGACGCGCGCATCCGCGAGCTGGCCGAGGCGCTGTCGCTGGAGCGCACCGGCGCCGAGAAGCTGCGGAGCGAGCTGGAGACCACGCGGAGCGAGCTGAAAGCGACCCTGGTCAGCCGCGACGCCGCGCTGGCCGAGGGCGAGAAGCTGCGCGCCGACGGCGCCGCCGCGCGCAGCCAGCTCGAGGTCCTGGCGGCCGTGGCGGCCGAGGAGCGCGGCAGTGCCGTCACGAAGCTGGCCGAGGCCCGCGATGCCCTCGACCGCGAGCGGACGGCGGCGGCGGACGCGCGGCAGCGGCTCGACCTTCTCAACCGCCAGATCGCCGCCCTGCGCGAGCAGATCGCCGCCCTCAACGAAGCGCTGGGAGCGAGCGAGGCCGCCAACCGCGAGCAGAAGGTCGCGATCGCCGATCTCGGCAGCCGGCTCAACCAGGCTCTTGCCGGCCGCGTTGCCGAGCTTGCGCGCTACCGGTCCGAGTTCCTGGGCCGCCTGCGGATCGCGCTCGGCGAGCGCTCGGACGTGCGCATCGTCGGCGAGCGGTTCGTCTTCCAGTCGGAGGTGCTGTTCGCCAGCGGCGAGGCCGATCTCAACGCCCATGGCCGCGAGGAGCTGCAGCGCTTCGCGACCACGCTGAAGGAGGTCGCAGCAGCGATCCCGCCCGAGCTGGACTGGGTGCTGCGGGTCGACGGCCACACCGACCGCCGGCCGATCTCGACCCCCCGCTTTCCCTCCAACTGGGAGCTGTCGACGGCGCGCGCCATCTCGGTGGTCCGCTTCCTGGCCGAGGAGGGCGTGCCGCCCGAACGCCTCGCCGCCACCGGCTTCGCCGACAACCACCCGCTCGATTCCCGCGAGGACGAGATCGGCTACCGCCGCAACCGTCGCATCGAGTTCCTGCTGACGCAGCGCTGAGCGGCGTCAGCCGCAAGTCGCAGGTTCGTGGCGATCCGCTGACGGCGGGCACGATAGCATGGGGTTGTCCGGCAAGCCGGTTGCGGGCAGCGATATCTTTACCGTCGTGCCCTCCCCGGGGGCGCTTTCGATGCGCAGAGTTCCGCCATGCAGCCGGACAAGGGATTCAGCGATCGGCAGGCCGAGTCCGGTGCCCTGATAGCCCCTCCTCTGGGCGGCGGCGACTTGGCCGAACGGCCTGAGTGCCACCTCGATCTCTGCCGCGGTCATCCCGATCCCCGTGTCGGTGACGACGAACACGTGCCCGTCGGTTTCGTTCCAGAAAGCCTGCAGCGACACCCTCCCACCTCTACGGGTGAACTTGATGGCGTTGGATCCGAGGTTGAGCAGGATCTGCTTGAGACGGAGCGGGTCCGCATCCAGCGGCGGTGCTGCCCGGCACTGGTCGACCGCGAACGTCAGGCCCCTCTCGGCCGCGCGAAGACCGAGGATGCGTCCGACCGCCTGCAAGATCGCGGTCGCGTCGCAGGTTTGCCGGTTGAGCTTGACGGTGCCGACCTCGACGCGGGACAGGTCGAGGATGTCATTGATAATGTCGAGCAGGAGGCGGCCGGACGAGTGGATGTCCTTGGCGTAGTCCAGGTAGCGTTCGATCCCGATCGGGCCGAGCATCTGGCCTGCCATGATCTCGGAAAAGCCGAGGATAGAGTTCAGAGGGGTGCGGAGTTCATGGCTCATGTTGGCCAGGAACTCTGACTGGGAACGCTTCGCCGCCTCGGCGTGGCTCTTGGCTTCGATGAGTTGAGCTTCGTACGTTTTGCGATCGGTGATGTCTTCCGCGATGCCAACGCGAAGCGCCGATCCGGATTCCCGAATCGGGAACGTCCGAGCCCAAATCCACCGGATCGAGCCGTCAGGTCGAACAATCCGGTATTCTTCGTCGAACCGACCCTGCTGCACCAGGGTCGGCGATTTCAGACTCTGCAGGATCCGGTCGCGGTCCTCCGGCACGATAGATGCGATGAATGCTTGGGAATCGCGATAGAGGTCGTCTCGAGGGCGACCCCAGATCCGTTCGAAGCCGGGGCTGATGTAGACGATGCCGGTGGAATCGCGGAGCCAGATTGCCTCACCGAGGGTCTCGGCAATCTGGCGAAACATGGTCTCGCTTTCCCTCAGCGCCATTTCGGTCCGTCTGCGTACGGTGACGTCCTCGATTTCGGCGACGAGAGCGACGGCGCTACCTTTCTCGCCGACGATCGGAGCGGCAGATATGCTGACCCAGATATCTGTTCCATTGCGGCGCTGAACCTTGCGGACGGTTCCGCTCGGTCCATTGTTCTTGAGCACGGACCGTCTTATTGCGGCGAAGCTCATGCCCATGCCGGGGAAGAGCGAGATGAGGCGCCTTCCCACAGCGTCGGCGGCCGCCCACCCGAACATGGCCGATGCCGCCGCGTTCCAGGATTGAATCCTGCCGTCTAGCGATATCGTGATGATGGCCAGAGGCGACCCGTCGAGCACGGCGCGCATCCGGCTCTCGCTTTCCTTTAGGCGTTCCTCGCCCCGTTTTCGCTCGCTGATGTCGCGGCAGATCGTTGCAAAGTGACCGGGCCGGGGGGAGTAGGCAACCACTTCAAAATGCCGGTCGAGTTGCTGGCTGTAGTTCTCGAACTGGACGGGCTGGCTGCCACGGGCGACATCGCCGTAAGTCTTGATCCAGAATGGCTCGGTATCCGGCAGGACCTCCAGCACAGTGCGGCCGATGATGTCAGCTGCCTTGAGGCCGGTGAGGGCTTCGAATGCCCTGTTCACCTCGAGAAACCTGTAGTCGCAAGAACGGCCTGCCTCGTCGAAGATCATTTCGTGGAGGGCGAAGCCGCTGGTCATGGACTGAAAGAGCCCGCGATACCGCCGTTCACTCTCATCGATTATGCGGGCGGCACGTCGACGCTCGGTCGTCTCCGTACAGGTGACAATGCTTCCCGTGAACTTGCCGCTGACGTCGAGCATCGCAGAGGCCTTGACCTCGAACCAGCAGTCTCCGTTCGCCGTGGGGAGGTTGCGCTCGAAGACCCCCCTGCTTGCGGAAGCCAGAAGCTCCGGGATATCGGCAGGTGTGGGCCAGTGGAGATCAAGCCGCCGCGAGTAGTAGGTGCCTCCCGGCGACGGGCTCCGGCCGAAGGTCCGCGACGCGGCGGCGTTAAGGTTCTCGACCGACCCGTCGGCCGCGATGAAGAACACGGGTTCCCTCAGGCTCTCGAAGATCGTCAGGTACTTGTTCTTCTCGCGGGTCTGGAAGCGGTTCGCCGCGCGAAGCTCCTGGTCGGCCTCTGCAGACGGAACGGCCTCCCAGGCGGAAACCATCGCAATCTCGAGGCGATCGAAGGCCAAACCGACCGCCTCCGTCAGCCGGCGCCGGCGGCGGCGCACCGCAGGATGCGTTCCGAGAAGGTCGAGGTAGGCCTTGCGGTAGTATTTGAAGAGCGCCAGGAACTGGCGGAGCGACACTCCCCAGGCGCGGTGCTTGCGGGACACCGGCACCACATACCGGGTAGCCGGACCGTCGTCCTGCTCCCCGGCTTCTTCGATGCCGGCTGCCGGAACCGCGGCTAACTGGATGACCGAATCCGACAGCCCCTCGATGGAGCGTCGCCAGGCCTCACGCAGGGTGGAGGTTTCTTTGGCAAACTGGTGGCGCTTGGAGTACTCGATGACACGGTCAACCAGCCACTCCTGGCTCTCCTCCAGGAGCGTTCTCAAGAGGGTGATCTCGGCCCGCCGGACTTCCTGCGAGGGACTGGACCCCGGCCTTGTTGCGTCTTCCTGCATCGCCAACAACTGCTCCGGCCTGAAAGCGCGCCCGGGCGGGGCGAAAGCGGGCGCGAGGCTTCCCCCGCGCCCGCCGTCCGTTCAGGCGGCCATCACTTCGGTGATCCGGCCCTGCGAGCGCGCGAACTCGGCGAAGGCGCGGTCCTGGGTGTAGGTGTGCTCCTTCAGCCAGTTGGCCACGAAGTTGAACAGCGCCGGCCCGGCGTCCGCCTGATTCCGCTCGAACTGCCGCTTGAGTTCGGTGAAGCGCCCCAGCAGCTCCTCGTGGATCCGCCGGTGCTTGGCAAGTCCGGGGTAGGCGATGCGGCCCATCAGCTTTTCCTCGTCGGCGAAGTGGCGGGTGATCATCTCGCCGAGATCGCGGACGATCCGGATTCCCGCCTCGACGCCGTCGCCCGACATCATCGCCCGGTAGGCGTCGTTGAGCAGATCCACCATCCGGTGATGGTCCCGGTCGATCGAGGGCACCCCGCAGGCGACCTCGGCATTCCAGTCCAGCAGCTTCATGTCCGCCTTGTCGGCACGCACCTGATCGAGGAACTTGGCGACTTCGGATTTCAGGATCTCCGCCTGCTGGGACAGCTCGGTGGCCGAGGAGCGGATCTGGTTGGCCGCCGCCCCGGTCTCGTTCGCCGCCTGGCCGACCGAGCCGATGTTGCTCGACACCTCCCGCGTCCCGGCCGAGGCCTGTTCGACGTTGCGGGCGATGTCGGCGGTCGCCGCCCCCTGCTGCTCCACCGCCGAGGCGATCGAGGACGAGATCTCGCTCATGTCGGCGATCACTTTCGATATCGCTTCGATCGCCTTCACCGCCCCGGTCGTCCCCGCCTGCACCCTGGTGATCTGCGCCGCGATGTCCCCGGTCGCCTTGGCCGTCTGGTTGGCCAGGTTCTTCACCTCCGAGGCCACCACCGCGAAGCCCTTGCCGGCGTCCCCGGCCCGCGCCGCCTCGATCGTCGCGTTCAACGCCAGCAGGTTGGTCTGGTCGGCGATGTCGTTGATCAGGCTCACCACCACGCCGATCTGATCGACGATGGTCGACAGCTCGCTGATCGTCCGCGTCGTCTCCTGCGCCGACGCCACCGCCTGCTCCGAGACCGTCTTCGAGCGCTGCACCTGGACCCCGATCTCCCGGATCGAGCCCGACAGTTCCTCGGTCGCCGTCGCCACCGTCTGCACGTTCGCCGACGCCTGCTCCGACGCCCCGGCCACGGTGGTCGCCTGGGCGCTGGTCTCGGTCGCCGTCGCCGCCATCTGCTCCGACGACGCCTGCAACTCGGTCGCCGCCGAGGTGACGGTGTTGATCACCCCGCCGACCGACCTCTCGAAGGTGTCGGCCAACTGCCGCATCGCCGCCTTGCGCTCCGCCTCGGCCCGGCGCTTCTGCTCCTCCTGCTCCTCCTCCAGCCGCTTGACCCGGATCGCGTTGTCCTTGAACACCTGCACCGCCTTCGCCATCGCGCCGATCTCGTCGCCGCTGTCCTTGGCCGGGATCGCCGTTTCCAGGTTGCCGGCGGCAAGCTCGCGCATGGCGCCGGTCATGGCGTTGACCGGACGCGTGATCCCGCGCGCCACCACGAACGCAAACGCCAGACCGACCGCCAGCGCGATCCCCGACACCGTCAGGACCAGACGGGTCAAGAAGCGGAGGAGTCCGAAGGTCTCCGATTCCGATTGATCGAGCGCCGCCTGCTGGGAGGCGAGGGTCGCAGTCGCAACCTTCGACATTTCCTCGCCGGTGCCCGCCAAGGTCCCGTTGACGAGGCTTTCCGTATCCAGGATCAGCTGCGCCACCTCGCGGAATCCCGCATCGTACTTGCGGGCCGCCTCCAGGGCCTCGGTCGCCAGCCTCTTGCGCTCCGGATTGTCGAGCCGCTCCACGAGCACCGGGGCGGCCTTGATGAAGGCGGCGACGCGTTCCTCGGTTTCCTGCTTCCTCTTCTGTTCCGGGATTGCCAGATAGCGGTTCGCCGAAAGCCGGGCCAGCATCAACTTCTCCTGGACCGTCCCGGCCATGGCGGCGGCCTCGTGGTCGTTGTCCCGCGTCGCCGAGGCGATGATCTCGGACAACGACCTGCGGGCCGCGGCCCCGTTGACGTCCAGCACCTTGGACGTCAGCGTGTCGCGTCGTTCCCGCATGGTCACGGCCTTCTCGAGATTGGCGGCGTAACCCTCGAGGCCGCTTGCGATCTTTTCAAGGTTGGCGCGCCGCACGGAGTCGGCGGTTTGTCCGATCACGGTCTTGATGGCGGCCCGCAGCTCCGAGAGCTTGTTGCGCGCCCGTTCCAGGTTTTCTTCCCGGCCCGTGTCATAGAACACGTAAACGTTCCGGCGCATCTCGACGACGCCGCCTTCGATCGCCGTCACGCGCCGGGCATTGCCGGCGATCGAGGAATAGGAGGCGAGGCTCCCCTCGCCCTCGGTTGCCGCATTGTAGCCAAGCCAGGCCACTACCAGAAGCAGTGCAAGGACGAAACCGAACCCGGAGTAGATCCTGGTCCCGACCGAAAAGCGGCTCATCAGTTTCCACATCATGCATCTCCTTGAGACGGGGGCCGAACCACGATCTGCCGGCACGCCGGGTGACTAACTACGTATGCAATTCCTGATCGTCATTGCGATTGCAGGTTGGACCGCCATTCAACGTTTCCTACGGTCGCCGGAATTCTTTCGAGACGTGACTTCATGACACGCCGGCAGACATGCCGGCCGTCTTTCGACTGGCATAAAAGAATGCGCAAGGTAACAGGAAATAATCGTGTGATTCCGCGCACCGGGCTAACCCCGCGCGGAGTTGGCTTTATTTGATGGTCACCACTTGTGGCAGTAACCGGAAGGTCAGCAGGTGAAATGCGGCCTCGATCGGCATGCCTTCGTGCTCGCAATGCGTCTTCGACAAAACAGGGAAAAATTATTACGAATGCAATAACGTACGGCAAGCATACGAAGGTATATATCCGTCGATAAATTCGGCGGCATTCCCATCAGCGGTTGACAGCTCGGCGGGACGGTAGCGCCGGGCGATTTCCCGACCCGGATCGCGCGGCCTCCGAACCGGCCGCCCTCACGCCGCCGGGTCAGCCGCGGACCACCCGCGCCAGGGTGAGCACGTCGACCGCGCCGGCGCCGGCACGGGTCAGGGCGCGGGTGCAGGCGACCGCCGTGGCACCGACCGTCAACACGTCGTCGATCAGCAACACGCGGCGGCCCTCGACCTGGATGCGGCGGCGCTCCGGCACTGTGAAGGCGCCGGCGACGTTGCGGAAGCGGCCCTCGCGGCTCTGGGTGCCCTGGCTGGGGGTGCGGCGGCGCCGGACCAGGGCGTCGGGCGCCACCGGGATGCCGGAGCTGCGGCCGATCGCATGGGCAAGCAGCGCAGCCTGGTTGTAGCGGCGGCGGAACAGGCGGGTCCAATGCAGGGGCACCGGCACCACCACCTCGGCGTCGGCCACCAGGTCGGCTCCGGCCCGGCGCATCCAGGCGGCGAAAGCCGGTGCCGCATCGGTGCGGTCGGCGTGCTTGAAGGCGAGGATCATGTCGCGGCTGCCGTCGTCGTAGACCAGCGCCGCACGGGCGCGGGCGAACGGCGGCCGCTGCCGCACGCAGTCGGCGCACAGGAAGCCGGCACCGGGATCGAACGGGAACGGCAGGCCGCAGGCAGCGCATAGCGGCGGCGCGATGAAGGTGACGCGCGACCAGCAGCCGGCGCATAGCACGCCCGCCGCCTCGACCACTGCGCCGCAGCCCAGGCACCGCGGCGGGATCACGGCATCGACCACCACCCCGATCAGCGAGACCGCCGCCCCGATGACCCTGGAGCGGTGTGGAACGGGGCTCACCGCGGCTCCCGATCCGCCATCCGGGTGCGGCGCATCGCCGTCGGCGCGTGGTTGGGAACCAGGATCCGCTTGCCCTTGCGTTCGCGGATCGGGGTCCCGGCGTAGATCTGCTTGCTGGCCTCGATCACCACCGCGCCGGCGAAGTGGTTGAACCAGCGCTGGCCGATCTCCTCGAAGCCCATCGCCGCCGACAGGAGCATGCGCGAGTTGGTCGGCGGCACGAACAGCACGCCGCGCGAACGGATCGGCGCAAACAGGTTGTTGCGCAGCAGCCGCGCGAGCTGGGCCGGCGAATAGGGCTGGCCGATGCCGAACGGGGTGTGCTCGAACGGCGCCCACATGCCGCGGCGGTTGGGCACCACCGCGAGCAGGCGGCCGCCGCCCGCGAGCACTCGCCAGATCGCGCGCAGCATCGGCTGCACGTCGTCCCCGGTCTCGATCGCGTGCACCAGCAGGACACGGTCCATCGAGACGTCGGGCAGCGGCAATTCGGTCTCGTCGGCCAGCGCATTGAGGTTGGCCGCGTCCGCGGGCCACGGCAGCACCCCCTGCTGGGCGGGCATCAGCGAGATCGTCCGCTGCGCCTCGCCGCGCAACGGCTCCAGGAAGGGCGTTGCGTAGCCGAGGCCCAGCACGTTGAGATCGGTGACGTCGGGCCAGAATTGCCGGACGGCCCGACGAATCATGCGCCGCGCCACCCTACCCAGCGGGCTCAGATAAAAATCCCGGATGTCGATGACGTCCTGGCGCATCTCATCCAAATAACCGGTGGAGCGGTGGCCCGTCGTGTCGTCTGGCCGCCCATGTTAAACTTTGCACAACGTCGGGTAAACACAGGAAGGGAGCCCGCCATGGCCGATCTCGAGATCCGTTCCGTCCCGGTGCTGTCGGACAATTATGTGCATCTCGTCCACGACCCCGAAGAGGGCGCCTGCGCCATCGTCGACCCCGCAGTGGCCGACCCCGTCCTGGCGGAGCTCAAGCGTCTCGACTGGCGCCCCACCCACATCTTCTGCACCCATCACCACAACGACCACATCGGGGGCGTGCTGGACATCAAGCGCGCAACCGGCTGCACGGTGGTCGGGGCCGCCGCCGACCGTCATCGCATTCCCGGCATCGACCAGGCGGTCGTCGAGGGCGACGTGGTGAAGCTGGGCCATCACACGGCTCGCGTATTCGAAGTGCCGGGTCATACCAGCGGCCACATCGCCTACTGGTTCGGCAACGCCCACGCCCTGCTCTGCGGCGACACCCTGTTCTCCCTCGGCTGCGGCCGCCTGTTCGAAGGAACGCCCGCGCAGATGTGGGCGAGCCTGTGCAAGCTGCGCAAGCTGCCCGACGCGACCCGGGTCTACTTCGGACACGAGTACACCAAGGGCAATGTCGATTTCGCGCTGACGCTGGAGCCGGACAACCAGGCCCTCAGGGCGCGGGCCGAAGAGGTAGGCCGCCTGCGTGAAGCTGGCCGGCCCACGGTGCCGTCGCTGCTGGGGTCCGAGAAGGCGGCCAATCCGTTCCTCCGCGCCGACGTGGCGGATTTCCGGAACGCCGCCGGACTGGCGGATCGCGACGCCGTCGCCGTCTTCGCCGAGATCCGCGGCCGGAAGGACCGCTTCTAGTACGCACGCTCACTGGCGCGCGAGTCGGGCCTCGTCCTTCGACAAGCTCAGGATGAGGCCCTCATGCTGAGCCGTCAGGCGTTACGCGCTTCCCCAATTCTGGGGACCATGGCGGTTTGCGATGGTACGGGTTCTTTCGTCACCCCCGGCGGAAGCCAGGGTCCAGTCACCCGGATTCTGGCTTTGGCCGGAAATGACGGCGCGTCGCGAAAGCCGGAGCATCGACAGCCGCTGGTGCACCGATCGGCAGCGCTGTAGGGTGGCGGCCTCTCAGGCTATTCCGGAGGTGCGTCCATGAAGCTGTTCTACGCCCAGGCATCGCCGTTCGCGCGCAAGGTCCTGGTCACCGCCCACGAGACCGGCCTGGCGCCGCGGATCGAGCTGGTCGCGACCGCGACCTCGGGGCCGACTGCGCCCGAGCTGGTCGCCCACAACCCGCTGGGCAAGGTGCCGACGCTGGTCACCGACGAGGGTGAATCGTTCTACGATTCGCCGGTCATCTGCGAGTACCTCGATACCCTGCACGGCGGGACCCGGCTGTTCCCCGGCGAGGGCCGCGCCCGCTGGCAGGCCCTGCGGTGGCAGGCTTTGGGCGACGGCATCATGGACGCGGCGGTATCGCTCCGCTACGAGCAGCTGCGTCCCGAGGGCGAGAAGTCGCCGGCCTGGCAGGAGCGCCAGAAGGGCAAGATCCTGGCCTCGGCCCGCGCCCTCGAGGGCGAGATGGCGGAGCTGGCGGCGACCCCGCTCGGCATCGGCCACATCGCCATCGCCTGCGCCTTGGGGTACGTCGACTTCCGGATGCCCGAGATCGACTGGCGGCAGGGCAATGCTGGCCTCGCCGACTGGATCGCATCGTTCGCCGCCCGGCCGTCGATGGCCGCGACGGCGCCCCGCGGATGACCGCCGACGAGGTGATCCGGCTGCTCGAGCTGCAGCCTCATCCGGAAGGCGGCCACTTTCGCGAGATCTTCCGGGACACGGCGGCAGACGGCGGGCGCGGCGCCGCGACCTCGATCCTGTTCCTCCTGCAGGCGGGGGAGACGTCGGCGTGGCATCGGGTTGACGCCGTGGAGATCTGGTATTTCCACGGCGGCGCCCCGCTGCGGCTGGAGATCGCCGCACCGGGCGCGACGGCTGTGCACACCTTGGGTTCGGTCGAGGCCGGCCACCGCCCGCAGGCGGTGGTCCCGGCCGGGGCGTGGCAGTCGGCGCGCACCCTGGGCGGGTGGAGCCTGGTCGGCTGCGCCGTCGCGCCCGCCTTCCAGTTCGAAGGGTTCGAGATGGCCCCGGCCGGATGGTCGCCGCCGGGTTGAAGGCCGCCGCCCGGCGCCCCATTCTCGACATATTGTGGCCCTAGAATGGGACCCGGCAGAAGTCGCGGGCAGAACGTCGCGAACCGGCGCCCTGCGAGCCGTGGGCGGAGGAACGGGACGATAGGGGCTGTCGGGGGTCGGCGGCCTGGGCGACCGAGGATGGAATGAGGCGCATGAACTGGTTGCAGCGGTTGGTCATGAAGTTGTTCCCGCGTTCCCGGGCGGCCAAGAAGGCGGCCAACGACGACGGTCTGGGCGTCCGCCTGATGGCGGTCGGGATGTCGGAGGCCAACCGACCGTTCCCGCGGTCCACCCGCAGACGGCGCAACAACGCCGCCTGATCCGGATCTGACAGGGTGACGCGGCGGCACCGCGTGGTGGCGGTGCCCCCTCCTCCGTGATAGAACTTCCGCACGCGCCGCACGCGGCGCGAGGTGTTCATCGCAAGCGGATTCTGCACGCATCATGACTCATGGCCGCCGCGTCTCCATCATCGGTCTCGGCTACGTCGGGCTTCCCTGTGCGGTGCACTTCGCCCGCCTCGGCCCGGTGGTGGCGTTCGATATCAACCGGCACCGCATCGCCAGTCTGCGCGAGGGCTTCGACTGGACCGGCGAAGTCGAGAACGCCGACGATCTCAAACACGAGAACCTGTTCTACACGGCGGACCCGGCCGACCTCAGCCGCGCCGACTTCCATATCGTCACCGTGCCGACACCGATCACCGAGGCCAAGCGTCCAGACCTGCGCCCGCTGATCGAGGCCTCCAGGACGGTCGGGCGGCAGCTCAAGAAGGGCGATATCGTCGTCTACGAATCCACCGTCTATCCCGGCGTCACCGAGCACGAATGCGGCCCCGTGCTGGAAGCCGAATCCGGTCTCAAATGCGGCGTCGATTTCACCCTCGGCTATTCGCCCGAGCGCATCAATCCGGGCGACAAGGAGCACCGCTTCGACACCATCCGCAAGGTGGTCTCCGGCCAGGACCCCGAGACCGCCGAGATCGTTGCCCGGGTCTACGGCTCGGCGGTCAAGGCCGGGATCTACCGCGCCTCGTCGATCGCGGTCGCGGAAGCCGCCAAGGTGATCGAGAACACCCAGCGCGACCTCAACATCGCGTTGATGAACGAGCTCTCTCTGCTGTTCGGGCAGCTCGGCCTCGACACCCGGGACGTGCTCGAGGCGGCAGGGACCAAGTGGAACTTCCTGCGCTTCGCCCCGGGGCTGGTCGGCGGCCACTGCATCGGCGTCGATCCCTACTACCTGACCCACTGCGCCGAGAAGATCGGCTTCCACCCCCAGGTCATCCTGGCGGGACGGCGCATCAACGACGGCATGGGCCACCACGTGGCGCGCGAGGTGGTGAAGCTGCTGGCGAAGGGCGGCGGCTTCGCCCATCCGCAGCCCAAGGTCGCCATTCTCGGCATCACCTTCAAGGAAGACGTGCCCGACATCCGCAACACCCGCGTCGTCGACATCGTCCACGAGCTGGAATCGTTCGGCATCCGGGCGCCGGTCCACGACCCCCTCGCCCACCCCCCCGAGGTCGAGGAGGAGTTCGGCTTCACCCTGGCCGACGAGGCGGAGCTGGCGGATGCCGACGCGGTCGTGCTGGCGGTGGCCCACCGCCGCTTCCTCGATCAGGGCTGGGCGCTGCCGCAGCGTCTCCTGCGCGACGGCCGCGGCGTCGTCGCCGACGTCAAGTCGATCCTGCCGCGCGACCGGACGCCGCCCGGCGTGGTCCTCTGGCGCCTGTAGGCGCCGCGCCAGTCCGATGACCGCCACCGTCCACCTCATCGCGGCCGCCCGGCCCAACTTCATGAAGGTGGCGCCCCTGCTTCACGAGTTGCGCCGGCGCGCGTGGTGCCGTCCCGTGCTCGTCCACACCGGGCAGCACTACGACGCGGCGATGTCGGACGTCTTTTTCCGCGACCTCGGGCTGCCCGCCCCAGACCACCATTTGGGAGTCGGCTCGGGAAGCCATGCCGAGCAGACCGCCGCGGTGATGGTGGCCTATGAGCGGCTGTGTCGCGAGACGCAGCCCGACTGGGTAATCGTGGTCGGCGACGTCAACTCGACCATGGCCTGCGCGCTGGCGGCCAAGAAACTCTGCCTGCCGGTCGCCCACCTCGAGGCCGGCCTGCGTTCGGGCGACCGCACCATGCCGGAGGAGATCAACCGCGTCGTCACCGACGCCGTCGCCGACCTTCTGTGGACGCCGTCGGCGGATGCCGACGACAACCTGCGGCGCGAGGGGGTGGACCCCGCACGGATCGTCCTGGTCGGGAACATCATGATCGACTCTTTCGAGATGCTGCGCGACCGGATCGCCGCCGAGGACGGAGCCGGGCGGATGGGCTTGGCGAAAGGGCGCTACGGGGTGGTGACCCTGCACCGCCCCGCCAACGTCGACTGCCGCGAATCCCTGGAAAGGATCGTCGAAGCCCTGGCCGCCGCCGCCGCCCGGCTGCCGCTGGTCCTGCCGCTCCACCCCCGGACGCGGAGCCGGCTTGCCGAGTTCGACCTCCTCCACCGGCTGGCCGCGACGCCCGGCCTTCATCTCGCCGAGCCGTTGCCGTACATCGCCTTCATGAGCCTGGTGGCCTCGGCCCGGCTGGTGGCGACCGATTCCGGCGGCATCCAGGAGGAGACATCGTACCTGGGGATCCCCTGCCTGACCCTGCGGCCCAACACCGAACGGCCGATCACCGTCGAGCTCGGCACCAACCGGCTGGTCAGCGTCGAGACGCTGCCCGGCGCCCTCACCGAGGCGCTCGGCGGGGCGCCTGCCGAGCCACGATCGATCCCGTTGTGGGACGGCCGAACCGCCCCCCGCGTGGCCGAAAGCCTGGAACGTGCTTGCCGACCCTGATCGCGCCTCCATCTGGAGGAGATGAGAGATCCGTACGCGAGCATGGCGTTGGGCATGACCATCGGCGTCGCGGTCGGCAGCTTGCTCGGCGCCGCCCTCGACAGCATCGGTGTGGGCGTCTCCGTCGGAATCGCCTTCGGCGCGGCGGCAGGGTACGCCGCCAGACGGAAGGAATGACGCCCGCCGCCGAACGGCCCGGGCGGCGACGGGCCAGCAGGTCAGCCGGGCATCGCGCCCCCTCCTTGGGCCGCAGCGCCGCGTGCCCCCTCGGCACGAGCATCCAGGTGTCCGACCAGTTCGCGCGGAAGCCCCATCGCACCGGAAAGCCGCTCTAGGTATTTCAATTCTTGCGGGTCGTCGGGATCGATCGAAAGGCGCGACGCCAGATAGAGTTCCGCTGCCTGCTCCCGGGTCTTCGCAAGACGGGCGATCGCGATGGGATCGGCGTCGGCGGTGAACGCATCGAGCAGGAATCCCTTCTCTTCGGTCGACAGGTCCTGCGATTCGATCTGGGCCTGGAGACGCTGGTGCTCCGCCTGATCGATGTGGCCGTCGCTTTTCGCTGCAGCGATCATCGCCTGCACCAAGGCCAGCCGGAAGTCGTGACCGGCGGAATCCGCCTCCTCTGCGGGATGGAAGCCGCTGCCGGAAGGCGGTTCGGAAACGCCCTCCAGTGCGACCGGCCCCGACGCGGGCTTCTTCGCCTGATAGTCCTGCCAGGCCTTATAGGCCAGGCCGGCCAGCAGCAGGGCTCCGCCCGTGCGGAGCGTCGAACCGCCAAGGCCGCGTCCAAGCTTCGAGCCGCCGAGCATGTAGCCCAGCAGGCCGCCAGCCGCGGCGCTGCCCAGGTTGCCGCGCGACAGGACTCCTTCCAGAGGGTTTGCACCGCCGACGCCGCTTCCGCGCCGGCCCGTCAATCCGCCGCCGCCCAGGACTTGGTTCAGGATCTTCTGGACGTCCATGCCTTTCTCCTCATCTCGGGTCGGAAGGCATATGTGGGCCCCAGTCGGCGATGCCAATCCGGGGGTGACGGTTTCCGGATCCGCGGCCTAGCGCAGCCCGTGACGCCGGATCAGGGTGCGTAGCTGGTCGTAACTGACCCCCAGCCGGCGCGCCGCCTGCCGGCGATTGTAGCGGCACGACGCCAGCGCCTCGTCGACCAGCCGGCGCTCGGTCTCGGCGACGATTGCGGTGAGCGTTCCTTCCTGGCCCGCAGGCGGCTGCGCGGCCGCCGCGGGACGGCCCGGCCGGTATGGCGATTCGAAAGGATCGAAAACGAGAGCTGCGATCGGGGTCCCGGGGTCCTCCCAGCGGTGGACCGCCCGTTCGACCACGTTGCGGATCTCGCGCACGTTGCCGGGCCAGGGATGAGCTTCCATCGCTTCCAGCGCCGCCTCGGCGAAGCCGGGAAAGGACGGCCAGCCCATGGCCGTCGCCATGCCGATGCCGAAATGGGATGCGAGCAGCCGGATATCCTCGCGGCGGGCACGCAGGGGCGGCAGCGTCACCACCTCGAAGCTGAGGCGGTCGAGGAGATCGGCGCGGAAGCGGCCCTCGGAGACCAGCGCCGGCAGGTCGGCGTTGGTGGCGGCGATCAGGCGGACGTCGACCTGCACCGCGGCGCTGGCGCCGACCCGCTCGAAGGTGCCGTACTCGACCACTCGCAGCACCTTTTCCTGGACCGCTGAGGAGGCGGTGGCGATCTCGTCGAGAAACAGCGAGCCGCCGTCGGCCCGCTCGAACCGTCCGGCGCGGCGCCGGACCGCCCCGGTGAAGGCGCCTGCCTCGTGCCCGAACAGCTCGCTTTCCAGCAGCGTCTCGGCCAACGCAGCACAGTTGATCTGTACGAACGGCCGGTCCCATCGCCGGGATAGGAAGTGCAGGCGCGCCGCGATCAGCTCCTTCCCGGTGCCGCGTTCGCCGACCACCAGAACCGGCCGGTCGACCTGCGCCAGCCGGGATACGCGCTCCAGCACCTCGACGAACGCCGGCGACTGGCCGATCAGCGAAGGGGCATCGGGCGACACGGCGATTCTCCCAATTAACGGTCAATCTACCAATATTTGGGTTCTTCGCAAACTTTTCCTGGGAAAGAATCGGCTGAAGCGTGCGCCTTCCGCGGTTGGCACGGCACGTGCTTTTACGCAAGGCAGGACCACGCGTTTTTCGAGAGGCAGAGGGCCATGGGCATCTTCACGCGACTGACCGACATCATCAATTCCAACGTCAATTCGATCCTCGACCGGGCCGAGGAGCCGGAGAAGATCATCCGCCTCGTCATCCAGGAGATGGAGGATACCCTGGTTGAGGCCCGATCGGCCGCCGCCCGGACGATCGCCGAGCGCAAGGAGGTGGTGCGCTCCCTCGACCGCATCCGCCAGGCGCAGTCGGAATGGGAGCGGCGTGCCGAAGTGGCACTCGGCAAGGGGCGCGAGGACTTGTCCCGCGCCGCCCTGGTCGAGAAGGCGAAGCTGACCGCCGCCATCGCCGATATGGACGCCGAGCTTCAGGCTCTCGATGACGCCATGGCCAAAGGCGAGGAGGACATCGTCAAGCTTGAGGCCAAGCTGCGCGAGGCGAAGGCCAAGCAGAAGACGATCCAGGCGCGGCACGACACGGCGTCGCGGCGAATCAAGGTGCGTCGCCAAGTCCACTCGACCAGAATCGAGGACGCTTTCACTCGCTTCGAGCAGGTGGAGCGGCGCCTCGACGGCCTGGAGGGCGAGGTCGAGGCGTTCGACGTCGGCCGCGGCAAGAGCCTGGCTGACGAGCTCGCCGATCTGGAAACCGAGGCCGACGTCGAGGCCGAGCTGGCCCGGTTGAAGGAGCGGCTGGCCGGCAGCGGCACCGCCAAGGCTTAGCGGAAAGGTCCCCGCAATGTTCAGCGCGGCCATCGCAACCGTCTTCCTGGTCATCGTCGCCCCGATCTGGATCATCGCCCACTACGCCACCCAGTGGCGGAAGGCGCGCGGCTTGTCCGCCGAGGACGAGCGGATGATCGAGGAGCTGTGGGAGGTGTTGCCCAGGCTTGAGAGCCGCATCAACGCTTTGGAGCGGATTCTCGACGAGGGGAACCCGGAATGGAGGAAGAAGATATGAGAGAGGGCCGCAAGCGCCTCGCCGGTGGCCTCTACCGGAACCCCGAGAACGGGATGTTCCTGGGGGTATGCGCCGGGATCGCCGACTACTTCGACATCGGCCTGGGGGTGGTGCGCGCCCTCACCGTCGTCGGCGCCGTGTTCTTCTTCCCGGCGGTGCTGATCGGCTATCTGGCGCTGGGCGTGATTCTCAAGCGCCCGCCCGAGGTGCTCTACGCGAGCCCCGAGGACGAGACGTTCTGGCGCCGCATGCGGACCGAACCGGTCGACGCCTTCTCGAACCTCCGTCACCGCTACAAGGCCATCGACCAGCGCCTGCAGGCGCTGGAGGCCTACGTCACCTCACGCGAGTTCCGGATCGCCCGCGAGATCGACAACCTCGAGCGCTGACGCCGACCGCCCTCTCCGCGACCGCGGAGAGGGCGCCGTCAGCGGCGGATGCCCCCCACGTCCATCAGTTCCAGGTTCCGTTGCGCATCCCGGGCGGCGGCGCTGTCCGGCGCCTCGGTCAGGATGCGCATCCAGTCGGCGCGGGCGCCCTGGGCGTCCTCGGCAAGTCGCCGCAGGATGCCGCGTTCGAGGAGCGCCTCGGGATGCCCGGGATCAAGGGCCAGCGCGCGCTCGATGTCCCGCCTCGCCCCTGCCGGATCGTTCATCATGCGCAACGCGCTGGCACGGAACACGAGCGCGTCGACGTTGTCGGGATCGTGGGACAGCGCCCGGTCGAGGTCCGCCAGCGCCGCCTGATAGTCCTTGCGCGCCGCATGGGCCTCGGCACGGTCGATGTAAAGCTCGGGGTTACGGCCATCCAGCCGGATTGCGGCATCCAGCAGCCCCACCGCCCGTCCGACGTCGCCGGCGAGCAGCGACGCCTGCGCCCCCTGGGCGAACACGGTGGCGCGGACCGGCGGCTCGGCCCGCATGGTCTGCGCCAGCACTTCGAAGCGGCGGGCGGCCTCGACGTGCTGCCCGGCAGCGTTGAGGGCGTAGGCGGCACAATGGTCGGCCGGCTCGCCCCCTCCCATCGCGCTCCAGCCGACCGCAGCCTCGAACGCCGCCGCCGGCTGGCGGCGCGCCAAACCCATGCACTCTTCGTAGCTGCTCACCGACGGCGGGTCCGCCGTGAGGCCGGCGGTCGGAATCAGCAGCAACGCAAGCGGCAGCATCCGCATGGTCATCGGTCGCCTCTCGGGACGAACGCAAAGCGGAAGATCCGCCCCGGATCTTCCGCTCGCCAATTCCTCGCAGCGTGACGGGGCTACTTGATCTTCGATTCCCGGAACGTCACGTGGCGGCGCGCGACCGGGTCGTACTTCCGCAGCTCGAGCTTCTCGGTCTTGGTGCGCGGGTTCTTCTTGGCCACGTAGTAGTAGCCGGTGTCCGCCGAGCTGACCAGCTTGATGAGAATCGTGTTCGGCTTCGCCATGATCCGGGTCCCGTCCTATAACGCGTCGCGTCGGGGGAACATACAGTCACGGCCGTGCATGTCAAGGGTCAGTCCGCCAAAAGCGGGGCTTCGGCCACGGTCGCCGGCCTCTCGGGACGCAGCAGATAGCGGCGGTAAAGGGGAGGGTTGGCGATCAGGCTGCGCGCCAGCCGCAGTTCGAGGTCGCCGGGACGCTGCTCGGCGGGGCAGGTATTGCGCAGCGCCGAGCGGCCGACGGCGTCCTCCGCCCGGACCTCCTGCCAGGCCCGGAGCGTTGCCGCCTCGCGCGCGGTCAGGGTTGGCGAATCGAGAGTCGGCAGCGGGTCGTCGCCGGCCATACCGCTTGTGCATACCGAAGGATGCACGCCGAGGCGGTGCAAGACGTAGCCGGCCGGCGTCACGAATCGCGACCACGTCAGCGTCATCTCGCCCTCGTTGGGCAGCCGGATGATCGTCTGCACCGACCCCTTGCCGTAGGACGTGGTGCCGACCAGCACCGCCCGACCCTCGTCCTGCAGCGCCGAGGCCAGGATTTCCGCGGCCGAGGCGGTGCGGCCGTCGATCGCGATCACGATCGGCAAACCGGCCGCGATGTCGCGGGGGTCGGCCTCGTAGCGGCGAAAGCTTTCCGGATGCCGGCCCGCGGTGGTGACGATCACGCCGCCGGCGAGGAACAGGTCGGCGACCCCCACCGCCTGGTCCAACAGACCTCCGCCGTTGTTGCGGAGATCGATGACGATGCCGCCGATGTCGGACGGACGGGAGCGTACGTCGTACACGGCCCCGCGCACCGCCCGTACCGTCCCGGCATTGAAGCTCGTCACCGTCAGATACAGGATCGCATCGCTGACGTGGGCGAACACGGTAGGGTCGATGATGTGCCGGCGCTCGACGCGGAACGACAATGCGGCGCCATCGCGCTCGACTCCGAGCTCGACGAAGCTGGGCACGGGGCCGCGCAGCCGTTCCTTGATCGCCTCGATCTCGGTGTCCGCGATCGGGTGGCCGTCGATCGAGACAATGACATCGTCCTTGACGATCCCCGCCTCCGCCGCCGGCGTATCGGCGGCAACGGCCATGACTTGCGCCCCCATGGGGACGGCACGGTAGGTAATGCCGATGCCGTCGAACCCCGCCCGCTTGGCGCGGTTGCGCTCGGCCCCCTGGGGCCCGGCATAGCGGGAGAAGGAATCGAGGCGGGCCAGCACGCCGTCGAACACCGCCTCGTACACGCCCTCGGTGCCGGCCTGGCGAAGCTCGCCCGAGTAACGGCTGCCGGCGACGGCGGCTTCCGCGACGGCGCTTGCCCAGCCGCCGACGTCGCGGGCAGCAGGCATGGCGATCTGCGTCAGCGGACGATCGTCGCGCAGCACGGTCAGCTTGCCGCCTTCCGCCCGTGCGATCAGGGCGGGATCGATGGCACCCAGCCCCTTCACCCCCTCCAGGGCAAGAGGGCCGATATCGACGTCCTCCAAATACTTCCTGGCGATATTTTCGAAACCGGAATTGAAAACGGTCGCCGCCTTGGCCGTCGTCAGACCGGTTTCCTGGACCGTGTTGTCCTGGGAAGCACATGAAACAAGCGCGACCGCGGCAATCGCCGCGGCGAGGCGCCCAGAGATCCCCCACTCGAACTTCATGGGCGCATATTCAGGTATTTTTCCGGCGCCGTCACTACTTCCGTTGCGACGGTTTCAGGGGCGCGAATTCCTGCGGCCTCTCCGAGGGTTGCGCGAGGCCCTTCCGGCAGGCGCCGCGACTCGCGAGTCGCGGCGCCTGCCGGAAGCACGCGACTCGGCACCGCCGCTGGCGTAATGAAGGATGATGCCCCCCGTCAGCGGATCGACTTCGGCAAGCAGAACCGAGACCGTGTCTCCGAGGCGAAAGACCTTGCCGCTGCTGCGGCCGACCATCTCCTGACGGCTCTCGTCGACATCGTAACGATCGCCCGGCAGCAGCCCCATCGGCAGCAGTCCGTCGCCGCCGCTGTCGCGCAGGCTGACGAACAACCCGAAACGGGTGACGCCGGTGATCCGGCCCTCGACCTCGGTGCCGACCTGGGAAGCGAGGTGGAGAGCGGTATAGCGGTCGACGGCGTCGCGCTCGGCGGCGGCGGCCCGGCGTTCGGTCGCGGACAGGTGGGCGCCCATCTCGACGAAGTCGCGCGGGCGATCCTCGATCGCGCCTTCGCCCAGCTTGAGGCCGCGGATCAGGGCCCGGTGCACCAGCAGATCGGGATAGCGGCGGATCGGCGAGGTGAAGTGGCAGTAGCGGCGCAGCGCCAGGCCGAAATGCCCGATGTTGCCGGGCGCGTAGGCGGCCTGGGCCTGGCTGCGCAGGATCATCTCGTTGACCAGCGGCGCGTTCGGCGTGCCCGCGACCTGCGCCAGGATGCCGTTGAACTGCTGCGGTCGGATCACCTGCGCCCGGGGCAGGTTGAGACCGATGCTGCCGAGCACCTGGCGTAGCGCCTCCAGCTTGTCGAGGGTGGGGGCGTCGTGGACGCGGTACATGCAGTTCTGCTTCACCCGCTCCAGGGTCTCCGCCGCCGCGACGTTGGCGCAGATCATGAACTCCTCGATCAGCTTGTGGCTGTCGAGGCGTTCGCGAACCCGGATCTCGCGCACATCGCCCGCCTCGTCCAGGACCACCTGCCGCTCGGGCATGTCGAGCTCGAGCACGCCGCGTCGCGAGCGCGCCTTGAGAAGCGCCCCGTAGGCGCCGTACAGGTTCTCGATCACCGGCAGCAGCGGCCCGGTGGTGTCGTCGGGGCGACCGTCCTTCGCCGCCTGGACCTGCCGGTAGGTGAGGCGGGCTGCCGAACGCATCGTTGCGCGCTCGAACCGATGGCTCTTGAGCACGCCGTCGGCGCTGATCCGCATCCGCGCCGTCAGGCAGGGCCTGTCCTCGCCCGGGCGCAGCGAGCACCAGTGGGCCGACAGCCGCTCCGGCAGCATGTGGATCGCCCGGTCCGGCAGGTACACCGAATTGCCGCGCTCGTAGGCGCAGCGGTCGATGGCGTCGCCGGGACGCACGTACCAGCCGACGTCGGCGATGGCGACCACGATCTCCCAGCCGCCGGGGTTGCCTTCGCCCTCGTCGGGCGCCGCCCACACCGCGTCGTCGAAATCGCGGGCGTCCTCGCCGTCGATGGTCACCAGCGGCAGCTTGCGCAGATCAGTGCGATCCTTGAGCAGGGCCTTCTTCGACTTTTCTGCCTGCTGCAGAGCGGCGGGCGTGAACTCGACCGGGATCTCGTGCTCGTGGAGCACGATCGCGGCGATGGTGCCGGGACCACCGGTCTGAACCAGCTTCTCGACGACACGGGCGCTGCGCAGGCCGAGGCGCCGCCCTGGGACGACCTCGGCGCGCACCAGCTCACCGTCCTTCGCACCGAGGGTATCGCCGGGAGCGACCAAGAACTCGCTCCTGTTGCGCTTGTCGGTGGGCCGGATGCGCAACTCGCCGCGCGGGCCGGTAGCAAAAATCCCCATCACCTGGGCCGGGGCGGAGGCGAGGCGCTTGACCGTGGTGCCCTGGTAGAGCCGGTTCTTCACCCGCTCCAGCCGAACCAGCACGCGGTCGCCGATGCCCAGTGCCGGCTGGCGCCGACGTTCGGGCAGCATGACGATGGTGGGTGGCGCGCCCAGCTCGTCCTCGTCCCACGACAACGGGCGCGCGACCGGATCTCCGTCTTCGTCGACCCCGGTGACCACCACCACCGCCGTCGGCGGCAGGCGCCCCGGCTCGGCGAACTGGCGGCCTCGCCCCTTGTGGACCACGCCTTCGTCGGCAAGCTCGCGCAACACCTCCTTCAGCATCGTCTTCTGCTCGGCATTGAGCCGAAAGGCGCGTGCGATCTCGCGCTTGCCGGCCCGGCCGTCGTTGTCGCGCAGGAATTCCAGGATCTCGTCGCGCGAGGGAAACGGCGCCGAGGTCGGGCGCTTGGATCTCATCCTCTCATCCCCTTCGAGGGAGAGAGGGAGGGGGTGCTCTTCCGGACGACCGGCAAACTCAATCCTCCGCCGCCTTGCGGGCGCGGGCGACCTTCTTGGCGGCACTCTTCGCTTTCGTCTTGGCCGACGTCTTCGCTCCTTCCTCGGCGGCCACCTTTTTCGGCTTGGTTGCCGTCTTCTTGTCGCCGCCGCCCTTGGCCGCAATCAGGTTGACGGCGGCCTCCAGCGTCAGCGTCTCGGGGTCGATCGAGCGCGGCAGCGAGGCGTAGGTCTTGCCGAGAGCGACGAACGGGCCCCAGCGGTTGTAGCGCAGGGTGACCGGCTTGCCGTCCTTTTTCCCCAGCACCACCGGCGGCTTTTTCTTGGAGCGGCTGATGATCTCGACGGCGCGGTTGTGCCCGATCTCGAGCACGTCGTCCGAGCCGCGCAGCGAATAGTAGACCCCCTTGTACTGCAGATAGGGCCCGAAGCGGCCGACCCCGGCGGTAATCATCGCGCCGTCGTGCTCGCCGACGTCGCGCGGCAGGGCCAGCAGGCGCATGGCGCGGTCGAGATCGAGGGTTTCGGCGTCGAGGCCGCGAGGCAAGGAAACCCGCTTCGGCTTCTCCTTGGCGCCCTCCTCGGCCTCGCCGAGCTGGACGTAGACGCCGTAGGGGCCCTTCTTCATGAGAATGTTCTTGCCCGACATCGGGTCGATGCCGAGCGAGCGACCGCCGTTCTCGACCGCCGCCTCCCCCGCGGCCCCGCCGCCGTTGTCCGTCACCAGGGGCCGCGTGTAGCGGCATTCGGGGTAGCTGGAACAGCCGATGAAAGCCCCGAACTTGCCAAGCTTCAGGCTGAGTCGTCCGGTCTGGCAACTCGGGCAGGTACGAGGATCGGTTCCGTCGCCACGGTCGCGGAAGAAATGCGGGCCCAGCGTCGCGTCAAGAGCCGCCACGACTTCGGAAACGCGCAGCTCCTTGGTGGCATCGACGGCGGCGTGGAATGATTGCCAAAAATCGTCCAGCACCCGTTTCCAGTCGATGCGGCCGCCCGAGATCTCGTCGAGCTTCTCTTCCATCTCGGCGGTGAAGCCGTATTCGACGTAGCGCTCGAAGTACTTCTCGAGGAAGGCGGTGACCAGGCGGCCGCGGTCTTCGGGGACGAAGCGCCGTTTTTCCAGGCGCACGTAGTCGCGGTCCTGCAGCACCGACAGGATGCTGGCATACGTGGATGGCCGACCGATGCCCAGCTCCTCGAGCTTGCGTACCAGGCTCGCCTCCGAGTAGCGCGGCGGCGGCTGGGTGAAGTGCTGGTCCGCGCCCGCCTTGCGCAGGGCCAGGGCCATGCCTTCCCGAACGTCGGGCAGGCGGCGCTGCGATTCGTCGTCGGCGCTCTCGTCACGGCTTTCCTCGTAGAGCTTGAGGAAGCCGTCGAAGGCGACCACCGAGCCGGTCGCCCGCAGCACCGCGCGGCCGCCGGCGACGTCGATCGCCACCTGGTCGAGCACCGCGGCCTCCATCTGGCTCGCCACCGTGCGCTTCCAGATCAGCTCGTACAGCCGGCGCTGGTCGTCGTCGAGATGGGCTGCCACCGACTGCGGCGTGCGCCGGACGTCGGTGGGACGGATCGCCTCGTGCGCCTCCTGCGCGTTCTTGACCCGGTTCTTGTAGAACCGCGGCTTCTCGGGAACGTACCGCTCGCCGAAGGTTTGGCCGATCAGCTCGCGGCAGCCGAAGGTGGCCTCGTTGGCCATCTGGACGCCGTCGGTCCGCATGTAGGTGATGAGGCCGACCACCTCGCCGCCGATCGACACTCCTTCGTAGAGGCGCTGCGCCACCTGCATCGTCTTGCGGGCGCTGAAGTAGAGCTTGCGCGAGGCCTCCTGCTGCAGGGTCGAGGTGGTGAACGGGGGCGCCGGATTGCGGCGCACCTGCTTGCGCTCGACCGCGTCAACCGCAAACGAGCCGGCCTCCACCGCGCGCACCGCGTCGGCTGCGGCGGTGCCGTCGGCAAGGTCGAACTTGCCGAGCTTGCGGCCGTCGAGATGGGTGAGCTGGGCGTCGAAGGTCGCGTTGGCCGGGGTGGCCAGGGTGGCGGCGACCGTCCAGTATTCCTGCGGCCTGAAGACCTCGATCTCGGCCTCGCGCTGGCACACCAGGCGCAGCGCCACCGATTGCACGCGGCCCGCCGAGCGGCTGCCCGGCAGCTTGCGCCACAGCACCGGCGACAGGGTAAAGCCGACCAGATAGTCGAGGGCGCGGCGCGCCAGGTACGCCTTGACCAATTCGTCGTCGAGGGCTCGCGGCTGCTTGAAGGCCGCGAGGATGGCGCTCTTGGTGATCTCGTTGAACACCACCCGCTCGACCGACACCCCCTTGAGGGCCTTCTCGGATTCCAGCACGTCGCGCACGTGCCACGAGATCGCCTCGCCCTCGCGATCGGGGTCGGTGGCCAGGAACAACCGGTCGGCCTTGCGCACCGCGTCGGCGATCGCCTTGACGTGCTTCTTCGCCTTGGGATCGAGCTCCCAATCCATCGAGAAGCCTTCGTCGGGGCGTACCGAGCCGTCCTTGGCGGGGAGGTCGCGGATGTGTCCGTAGCTGGCGAGGACCGTGTAGTCCTTGCCAAGATACTTGTTGATTGTCTTCGCCTTGGCAGGCGATTCCACTACGACGACGTTGGTCACGATCCGTCGGTCCCTTCGAGGCGTGAAACGCGATTCCCTGGATGGCGTTCGATGCGGCTCGCCAACTCCAATTCGAGCAGCACCAGATTGGCGACCGCAGGGGAGAATTGGCCACTTCGGATGATTTCGTCAACAGCAACCGGAGACGGGCCCAGCAATTCGAGGATCTGGGCACGTGCCGCTGCCAGATCGTCGGCGGCCGCCGCAACGGGGACGGGGGACGGTGCCGGAGGCGGCTCGGACGCCGCCCGGCCGAACAGACCCTTCAGCACCTCGAGCACATCGGCCGCCGACTCGACCAGGGTCGCCCCCTGGCGGATCAGGCCGTTGGGGCCCTTGGCCCGGGGATCGAGCGGCGAGCCCGGGACGGCGAACACCTCGCGCCCCTGCTCGGCGGCGAGCCGGGCGGTGATCAGCGAGCCGGAACGGGCGTTCGCCTCGACCACCACCACGCCGCGGGCCATCCCCGAGATGATCCGGTTGCGGCGCGGGAAGTGGCGGGCCTGCGGCTGCACCCCCGGCGGCGTCTCGCTGAGCACGGCGCCGTCGCCGATCAGGCGCTCGTAGAGCGCGGCGTTCTCCGCCGGGTAGACGACGTCGACCCCGCCGCCGAGCACGGCGACGGTGCCGCTCCCCAGGGCCCCGTCGTGAGCCGCGGCATCGATGCCTCGCGCCATCCCCGACACCACCAGGAACCCGCCCTCGCCCAGTCCGGCGGCGAGCTGGCGCGCGAACCGGCGGCCGTTCAGGGATGCGTTGCGGGCCCCGACAACCGCCACCGCAGCCTTGCGCAGCAGCGGCAGGTGGCCGCGCGCGGCGAGCAGCGGCGGTGCGTCCTCGATCTTCGCCAGCAACGGCGGATAGTCGGGCTCGCCCGCCGCCACCAGGACGGCGCCGATCGCGCGCAGGGCGTCCATCTCGCGTTCCGCCTCCTCGATCGGCGCGATGCGGATCGGTCGTGCGCGGCCGCCGCGGCGCGCCAGCTCGGGCAGCGCCTCGATGGCGCGGCGGGCGCTGCCAAAGCGTTCGACCAGACGGTGGAACGTCACCGGCCCGACGTTCTCGCTGCGGATCAGGCGCAGGCGGTCGCGCTTCTCTTCGGTCGGCAGGGCGGTAGCATGCGGTTCGTTCATGCGCGCGAAGCTTGAAGTGGAAAGGCCACGGCGGTCAAGAAGGACATAGCGGGGCGGCCGCGCCGGTGCCATGACGGCCGTCACTTCCCCGGTTTCGCGGGTAGAGGCTAGTATCCGCGATCGAGGAAGAGCGAGCTTGGCACCGGGGAGGACTCGAATGGCATTCCGGGTTGTCTGGCACGTGGCACTGCTCGTCGCTTGCGCCCTGCCCGCCTGCGCGGGCGATCTGTTCCCGTTCCGCATGCCATGGGACGATGCCAGCCCGAACCTGACCAACCTCGCCGCCTGGAGCCCCGCGCCCGCCGGACGGGACGGCTTCGTGCGGGCCGAGGGCGGGCATCTCCATACGGACGCCGGACGCATCCGCTTTCTCGGCGTCAACGTCGTCTTCGGCGGCGTCGCTCCGACCCACGACGAGGCTGACCGGATTGCCGCCCGCCTGGCCCGCTTCGGCATCAACGCGGTGCGCTTCCACCACATGGACAGCAACGCGTCCCCCAACGGACTGCTGCAGAAGGACATGCGCACGTTCGACCCCGCCCAGCTCGAGCGCTTCGACTACTTCGTCGCCGCGCTGAAGCGTGCGGGCATCTACGCCGACATCAACCTCCACGTCGGCCGCAGGTATCCCGGCATGGCCGACTGGGGCGAAGAGACCCCCAAGTACTGGAAGGGCGTCGACCACTTCTTCCCGCCGATGGTCGCGATGCAGCGCGACTACGCCCGCGCGCTGCTGACCCACCGCAACCCCTACACCGGCAACCGCTACATCGAGGAGCCGGCCGTCGCCTTGATCGAGATCAACAACGAGAACGGCCTGATCCGCGAGTGGCGCGCGGGCCACCTCGACGGCATGACCGAGCCCTACCTCGGCGAGCTGGCGCGGCGGTGGCGGCAATGGCTGAAGGCCCGCTACCCGGACACTGCCGCCCTGCGCGCGGCCTGGGGCGTGCGCGAGGAGCCGCTGGGGCCCGAGATGCTGGATGGCCGCCTCGGCGTGCGGTCCTCGGAGCGCGGCTGGAACCTTCAGCTGGTGGGCGACGCCGGGGCGAGCCTCGAAGCGGCGGAGGACGGCGCGCTCCTGACCATGACCCGGCCGGGCAAGGAGAGCTGGCATACCCAGCTGCACCAGAACGGCCTTTCCTTCGCCACCGGGCAGCCCTACACGCTGCGGCTGGCGCTGCGGACCGAAACGCCGATGAAGGTGGTGCTGCAGGCGATGCAGGCGCACGCGCCGTGGCAAAGCCTGTGGCGCCAGGAGGTGAGGATCGGCCCCGAGTGGCGCACCGTCGAGGCGACCTTCGCCCCCGCCGCCGGCGCTGACAGGGCGCGGCTGACCATCACCGGGCTCGGCCGCGCCACCGGCCGGCTGTGGCTGAAGGAAGCGACGCTGCGACCGGGCGGACTGCTGGGCCTGCTCCCGGGCGAGACCCTGGAGGCGATGAGCCTCTTCGAGTCGTCCTCCTTCCTGGCCCGCACCCCGGCCGCCCAGGGCGACTGGCTTCGCTTCCTGTGGGACGTCGAGACCGCCTACTGGACCGGCATGCGCGATTTCCTCAAGGGCGAGCTTGGCGCCCGGCCGCTGATCATCGGCACCCAGGCGAGCTACAGCCCGGCGCCGATCCAGGCGCTGATGGAGGTCGTCGACGACCACGCCTACTGGCAACATCCCGTCTTCCCCGGCCGGCCTTGGGACGCCGAGGACTGGCACATCGGCAACAGCCCGATGGCCGGGATCGCGGCGGGCGGCACCCTCCCCGACCTGGCGCTGCGGCGCGTGGTCGGCAAGCCGTTCGTGGTCACCGAGTACAACCACTCCTTCCCCAGCCACTTCCAGGCCGAGGCGCTGCCCCTTCTCGCCGCCTATGCGGCCCTGCAGGACTGGGACGGGATCTTTCTGTACAGCTACGGCACCCACCGCCAGACCTGGGATCCGGGCTTCGTCGACAACCACTTCGACAGCCACGCCAACCCGGCGAAGATGGCGGCCATGGCGGCGGCGGCCGCCCTGTTCCGACGCGGCGACGTCGCCGCCGCCGAAACGACGCCGTGCCCGCTCCCCGGGACTGCCGCATGGACCGAGGTCCTGCGGGCCGGCTACGGCGCCAGCCGCCTGCCCGGCGTCGAGGCGTTCGGCGCCGCCCGCAGCGAGGCTTTCGTCCGCGGGACCGGCATCGGCGCCGCCGGCGTCGGCGCCGCCCATCTCCCCTATGTCAGCGCAACGGGGCAGCTTGCCTGGGGTATCAACCAGGGCCGGACGACGACCGTCGACGCGCCGCGCAGCAAGGGCGTGATCGGCGCCCGCATGCCTTTCGCGGCGGGCGGCGTCTCGCTCGAGATCACCGAGGCCCGGAACGACTGGGGCGTTCTCATGCTGACGCTGGTCGAGGGGACCGACTTCGCCTCGCCCGGCCGGGTCCTGGTCACGGCTCTGGGGCAGGTCGAGAACACCGACCAGAAATGGCGCGAGGGGGGCCGGAGCATCGGCCGCGATTGGGGACGCGCGCCCGTGCTGGCAGAGGGCATCGGCGCCCGGATTACGCTGCCGGTGGCTGCTGAGCGCGCCCGCGCCTGGGCGCTCGACGAGCGCGGCAATCGGCGCGAGGAGGTCCCCGTCTCCGGCACCTCGCTGGCAACCATCGAGATCGGCGAACGCTATCGGACACTGTGGTACGAGGTGGAGGTCTGGTAGGCAGAAAAGGGCAGAGAAAAGGGGTCCGAAGAAAAGGGGTCGGAGTCATTTTTCGGCGCGCGAGGCTGAGGCATGTCTCGGCGTTTCCTCCCGCGAAAAATGACTCCGACCCCTTTTCTTACTTTTCTTACCCGTTCTCCCGCAGCACCGACCCGGCGAGGTAGAGGGAGCCGCAGATGAGGATGCGGGCGCTGGGGGCGGGGGTGCGCGCCAGCCCGGCGACCGCCGCCTCGACGCTTGCCGCCGGTTCTGCCGGAATCGCCCAGCGGCGGGCTGCCTCGGTCACGTCCTCGGCGGTCCGGCTGGCCTCCTCGCCGGGGATTGCGACCCCTCGCAGCGAGGCCACCCGCGGCGCGAGATACTTGAGGAACGCGAGGTGGTCCTTGGTCCTCAGCATCCCGAACACGAGGTGCAAGGGCGCATCCCGCCAGCTGCGCGCATGGGCGGCGATGGCCTCGGCGGCGGACGGATTGTGGCCGCCGTCGAGCCACAGCTCCCAGCCCTCGGGCAGCAGGGCTGGCAGCGGGCCCCGGGTCAGCCGCTGCAGCCGCGCCGGCCATTCGACGCGGAGCACCCCGTCAGCGAACGCCGCGGCCGGAATCTGCAGGCCGGGCAGCCGTTCCACGGCGGCGATCGCCTGGGCGGCGTTGCGGAGCTGATGGGCGCCGGCCAGCGCGGGACGCGGCAGGACCCGTTCCGCCCGGCCGCTGTAACGCACCGATTCGCCGGCCTTCAGCACGCTCCAGTCCCTACCCTCGTGCAGCAGCGGCGCGCCGACCTCGGCCGCCCGATCGGCCACGACCTTGGTCGCTTTCTTGCGTTGGTGGGCCAGCAGGCAGGGGACGCCGGGCTTGATGATGCCGGCCTTCTCGAAGGCGATCTTGTCGATCGTCTCGCCGAGGAAGTCCTGGTGGTCGATCGAGATCGAGGTGATGACCGAGGCCGCCGGCCGCGGCACGACATTGGTTGCGTCGAGCCTGCCGCCGAGGCCGGTCTCGAGCAGGACCACGTCGGCCGGGGTGCGGGCGAAGGCCAGGAAGGCGGCCGCCGTGGTGATCTCGAAGAAGGTGACCGGATCGCCGGCATTGGCGTCCTCGCACTCGGCCAGCACCGCCTCCAGGGCAGCATCGTCGATGATGCGTCCGGCAACGAGGATCCGCTCGTTGAAGCGGACCAGGTGCGGCGAGGTGTAGACATGCACGGAATGGCCGGCGGCTTCGAGGATGGCGCGCGCAAAGGCGATCACCGAGCCCTTGCCGTTGGTGCCGGCGACGTGGATCGCCGGGGGCAACCCAAGGTGGGGATCGCCGAGGCGCGAAAGCAACCGCTCGACCCGGTCGAGGCCAAGGTCGATGCGCTTGGGGTGGAGGTGCAGCAGTCGATCGAGGATGGCCGACGGATCGGCCCCGCGGTCAGTCGGTCGTGCTGGCGTCGGATTTCTCCTCGTGCTCGACCACCGCGAGCTTGCCGCCGTCGCCGGACAGGGAGACCACCTGCGCCATCGGCCCCGGATTGACCAGCAGCTCGAGCACCCTGACCACCGTCTGCTTGAGGTCCTTGCGCGGCACCACCATGTCGACCATGCCGTGCTCGAGCAGGTACTCGGCGCGCTGGAAGCCCTCGGGCAGCTTTTCGCGGATCGTCTGCTCGATGACACGAGCGCCGGCGAAGCCGATCACCGAGCCGGGCTCGGCGATATGGACGTCGCCCAACATCGCGAACGATGCCGAGACGCCGCCGGTGGTGGGATCGGTGAAGACGACGATGAACGGCAGACCCGCATCGCGCACCTCCTCGACGGCGATGGTGGTGCGCGCCATCTGCATCAGCGAGACGATGCCCTCCTGCATGCGGGCGCCGCCGGAGGATGGGATCACGATGTAGGGAGCCTCCTGCATGACGGCGAGACGGGCTCCCGCCAGCAGGCCCTCGCCCACGGCCGCGCCCATCGAGCCGCCCATGAAGGCGAAATCGAAAGCGGCGATCACCACCTTGATGCCGCCCATGGTGCCGTGGGCAACCAGCAGGGCGTCGTCGCGGCCGGTCTTGGCCTGGGATTCCTTGAGCCGCTCGGAATAACGCTTGCGGTCGCGGAACTTGAGCGGATCGGGCAGCGCTTTCGGCAGCTCGATCGTCTGCCAGGCGCCTTCGTCGAACATCATCTCGAGCCGCTGCTTGACTTCGAGCCGCATGTGGTGGCCGCAGTGCTGACACACCCGCAGGTTCTTCTCAAGATCGCGGTGGAAGATCATCTGGTTGCAGCTGGGGCAGGCATGCCAGAGATTCTCGGGAATCTCCTTCGGCCCCACCAGGCCCCGCAGCTTGGGTCGGACGAAGTTGGTCAGCCAGTTCATGCGCTACTCCGAAGCTTGCCGGCGCGGGCGCTGCGCACGCCGCTGGCCAGGGCGCGCACGGCGTCGAGGACCGCGTCCGTGGTCCCGGGGCCGGGCTGCCCGGAGGGACCCAGGTTGGCGGCGATGATCCCGACCAGGGCGGAGCCCACGACCGCCGCGTCGGCAACCCGGGCGATCGCCGCGGCCTGATCGGGCGTCCTGATCCCGAACCCCACCGCAACCGGCAGCGACGTCCTGGCCCGGATGCGCTGGACGGCGGCTGCGACATCGGCGGTCTCGGCCGATGCGGTTCCGGTGATCCCGGTGATCGAAACATAATACAGGAACCCGCTGGCGCGGGCCAGAACCCGGCCGAGGCGGACGTCGGTCGTGGTCGGCGCGGTCAGGAAGATCAGGTTGATGCCCGCCTCCTGCGCCGGCAGGTCGCGCTCCTCCTCGGGGGGAAGGTCGACGACGATCAAGCCGTCGACGCCGGCTGCCTTGGCATCGCGCAGGAAGGCCGCCGGGCCGTACGCATGGATCGGATTGAAGTAGCCCATCAGGACGATCGGCGTCGCGTCGTCGGTCCGGCGGAATGCGCGCACCATGTCGAGGGTCTTGCGCAGCGTCGTGCCCGCCTTGAGGGCGCGCTGGCCGGCGGCCTGGATCGCCGGGCCGTCGGCCATCGGGTCGCTGAACGGCATCCCGAGCTCGATGATGTCGGCGCCCGCGGCGGGCAGGCCGCGCAGGATCGCCGCGGCGGTCTCGAGATCGGGGTCGCCCGCGGTCAGGAAGGTGACAAGCCCGGCACGGCCCTCCCCGCGCAGGGCCTCGAAGCGGGCGTCGATGCGGGTGCGGGGGCCGGCGCTCATAGCGTCACCCCGTCGTGCTTCGCGATCGTGCCGAGATCCTTGTCGCCGCGGCCGCTCAGGTTGACGATCATCAGGTGGTCCTTGGCAAGGGACCCGGCGATCTTAGCCGCGTACGCCAGGGCATGCGACGACTCCAGGGCCGGGATGATGCCTTCGAGTTGGGTGCACAGCCGGAACGCCGCCACCGCCTCGTCATCGGTCGCCGAGACGTACTCGATGCGGCCGACGTCGCGCAGCCACGCGTGCTCGGGCCCGACGCCCGGATAGTCCAGTCCGGCAGAGATCGAGTGGGCCTCGATGATCTGGCCGTCATCGTCCTGGAGCAGATAGGTCCGGTTGCCGTGCAGCACGCCGGGGCGGCCGGCGTTGATGCTGGCGGCATGGCGTCCGGTCTCGATCCCCTCGCCGGCCGCCTCGACCGCAATCAGTCGAACGTCGGGCTCGTCGAGGAACGGGAACAGCAGGCCCATCGCGTTGGAGCCGCCGCCGATGCAGGCGACCAGGCTGTCGGGCAGGCGCCCTTCCGCCTCCAGCAACTGCTCCCTCGCCTCCTCGCCGATCACGCATTGGAAGTCGCGGACCATGCTCGGATACGGGTGCGGCCCGGCGGTCGTGCCCATCAGATAATAGGTGTCGGCGACGTTGGCGACCCAGTCGCGCATCGCCTCGTTCATCGCGTCTTTGAGCGTCGCGGCACCGGAGTCGACCGGTCGGACCTCGGCCCCCAGCATCTTCATCCGGTAGACGTTGGGCGCCTGCCGCTCGATGTCGGTGCGACCCATGTAGATGACGCACTTCATATCGAAGAGGGCGCACACGGTCGCCGTCGCCACCCCATGCTGCCCGGCCCCGGTTTCGGCGATGATGCGGTTCCGCCCCATCCGCTTGGCCAACAGAGCCTGGCCGATGCAGTTGTTGATCTTGTGGGCGCCGGTGTGGTTGAGGTCCTCGCGTTTGAGGTAGATGCGGGCCCCGCCGAATTTCTCGCTAAGCCGCCGCGCGAAGTAGAGAGGGCTCGGCCGACCCACGTAGTGCGTCAGATGCCACCGCAGGGCGGCGCCGAACTCCGGATCCGCTTGCGCCTCTTCGTAGGCGCGCTCGAGCTCGAGGATGAGCGGCATCAGCGTCTCGGCGACGTAGCGCCCGCCGTAGATCCCGAAGTGTCCGTTCTCGTCGGGCCCGCCCCGGTAGGTGTTGGGCTGCATCATGTCGTGTGCTCGGTGGTTCGCAAGGCCGGTACCTTACCCACAACCCGAGCGCCGACAAAGCCGTTTTTTGCGGCGACGCCCTACAACCCCGAAAATTCGTGCAAGTGCGCACTCACTCCCAAAGCGTGACGACGCTTGCCGCAAGCAAGAATGCAGCCTCGACGACGCCTTGCGCCGCGGCCACGGCGCACGCCGGCGAACCGGCCAGATATCGCCGGGCGAGCTTGAGCAGCAGGGCGCCCGTAACGACACTGGCTGCCAGTGCGACGAGCCAAGTCCCGATCCCGACGAACAGGGCGAAAAACCCGCCTACCGCCGCCGCGGCCCACGCATCACCGGCCGAAGGGCGGCTCGTGTCCGCTGGGTCGGGAGGCAGCAACGCGTTCATCAGAATCGGGATCGCCGCGCGCGAGGCCGCCCCCGCCCCGACCAACGCCGCCAGCGCGGCCCCGGTCGAGAGAAAGCTGCCAAGCGCGGCCGCCTTGACGCCGAGCAGGATCACGATCGCGGCGACGCCGGGCGCTCCCATGCGGCCGGGATCGCCTCCGCCGAGAGCGCCTACCGCCGCCGCGAGCCCTCCCTCGTGACGGCCGCCGGTCACCGTCACCGCCGCCGCCACGGCCAGCAGGGCGGCGGCCAACGGCGCCATCTCGGACCATGCGCAAACGGAGAAAACGATCCCCGACACCAGCCCGATCGCGGCACCGACGATCGGGAACGCCCGGGTCACCTCTGCCGCCGGCCGCGGCACGCCTTCCGGCGCCAGCGGCAACCAGGTCAGCAAGGTGGCGGCGATTCGTGAATCGCGGTACCAGGCGGCGAGCGCCTGATGGATATGGCCCCGGCGGGGCAGGTCGGCGGACATCGACGGAACAGCTTTTCTGGCGGGTTGACGTGCTTTTCGGTTATAGAGGTCCGGGCGCCGCTTTGGAAGGGCCTGGCGCGAACCTTTGACGCCTGCCGGGGAGAACATGGATGAGCAGGAGTGCGAAAGTCGGCGGCCGGGGTGTCGAAATCACAACGGTGCGTGCGCTCACTCGCACTATTTGGTCGTTCTGCGATGCCGCGGATGCTGCACCCCGATGCCGCCGGCGGACCCGGTACCGGGAGGGGTCGGTGTGATGTGGCAGCTCGCTCTCGCTCTTGTCTTGTTCGCCGCGACCCACGCGGCGCCGGCCCACCCGGGCATCCGCAGCCGGCTGGTGCGGCTCATGGGGCAACCGCTCTACCTGGTCGTCTATTCCGCGGCTTCTCTCGGCCTCTTGCTCTGGGTGGTGGCAGTTTACCGCGCAGCACCCTTCATCGAGGTCTGGGAGACCCCGGCGTGGTGGCGCCGGGCCGCGCTGATAGTCGTGGGACCCGCCGTGCTGCTGCTCGTTCTCGGCCTGCGCCCGCCCCAACCCGGCCAGCTCGGCGTCTATGCGATCACCCGCCACCCCGCGATGTGGGCTCTGGCCCTTTGGGCGGCCGTGCATGTCGTCGGCAACGGCGACGTCGCCTCGATTCTGATGTTTTCGCTCTTCGGTCTGCTTGCACTTCCGGGCGCTGCCAATGCCGGAAGGCGCTGGCGCAACGCCATGGGGGAGGACGGCTGGCAAAGGTTCGAAGCGGCTACGAACGTTGTGCCCTTCGTCGCCCTGGCGCGGGGCAGCGCCAAGCTTTCGCCGGCCCATATTCCCCCGCGCGGTCTCGTGCTTGCCGTTTCGATCTATGCGGCGCTGGTGCTCCTGCACGGGCCGGTGATCGGCATCCCCCTCATCGAATGAGAGCGATTACGAGCGGTCCCCGCGCGGCCGCGGGGAGCGCTTGATCTCGACCGCGACGCTGCGGCCGCTCGAACTCCCCGAACGGCCGGCCGGCTGGCGCCGCTGCTTCCCCTTCTCCGAAACCAGCCACATGCGCCGGACGCGGCGCACCTCTTCGTCGATCTCGGAATCCGTGGGGACCGGTTCGGGAGGGATCTCCTTCCCGTCGTCGTCCTTCATTGACAACTCCCATCGTCGTTTGCGTTCGACACAGTCCCGCCGCAACGTCCGACTGCCGCACGCCTTCCCGAGCGCATGACGTCCGCGAATTTCTGGAGCGCTTAGTCTCAATCTGCAGGCGGGAAACGCCCTGATCCTAGGCGTGTTCTTGAGATGGGTGCAAGAGGGGGAAGGCGCAAGGACATTCACTTTCTACTTCGGCTCGCGAAATGCCCACTTGCGTCCGGACCCCGCACTGTCGGGAGTGGCGGTTATTGCTCGAGAATATCGCGGCGGACGGCCAGCACGCCGCCAGAGATATCGCTATGCTCGCGTCATGGCAGTCGAGGCAACTTGAAGTCGCGGCAAGAATAGGCCATATTACGAGAGAGCGGACAATTGTTGTGGGTTTTTGTGGCCGCTCCTAATCCCTTCGAGGATGCGAATGTCTATTTATGAGAAGAGTCGCTCTCCCGCGGTCGCGAGGCCGCGGAAGCGGGCGCCCAAGGCCGCAGCACCGGCGGCACCCCTCGGCGACCGCACGGTCTCGGAGATCACGCACGATGAGACCCGTTCAGTCTACGTTCAGGTCTGGCGCGGCTCGCGGCGCCCGGACGTGTTCATCGCCAAGACCCCGCAGGCGGCCGGGGTGACGCCGGAAGACTGGCTGGCCCTGCGGGCCTGGCGAAAGCGCGCGTTGAGCGCGGCAGAATTCGCCCGCCACGATGTCGCCTCCCATGTCACGGCGGCGGCGGCCCGGGACATTCTGACCGATCGCATCAGGAAGCTCCATGCGGCAGGGCTCGCCGTGATCAATCAGGTGCCTCCCAGTTGCTGAAGACGACGTTTGACTTTTTCGCACAGCCGTGCGACAAGCCCGCGACTGCAGGTGCTCCAGCCGCGTAAGGACGATCTTGTCCTCCTGTCGAGCGCCTGAACACTACCGACACCGATAAGCCCAGGACGCGGGGCTTCTCCCCAAAAGGAATTCGGTCGACCGCGGTTTCCCCGCCTCTCGCGCGATGGGACGCGCAAGTCGGCCTGGCATGAAAGAACGCTCATTGACGAACTTTTCCGATCTCGGCCTCGCCGAGCCTCTCCTTCGCGCAATCGAGCGCGAGGGCTATTCCACCCCGACCCCGATCCAGGCCCAGACCGTGCCCCACCTCCGCGACGGCCGCGACGTGCTCGGCATCGCCCAGACCGGCACCGGCAAGACCGCTGCCTTCGCGCTGCCGATCCTGCATCGGCTATTGCAGAACCCCGGCGCCGCGCCGGCGCGGGGCTGCCGCGCCCTGGTGCTGGCGCCGACCCGCGAGCTGGCGGCCCAGATCGCTGACGGCTTCCGCGCCTACGGCCGCTTCACCGCGACCTCGGTCGCGGTCGTAGTCGGCGGCGTCAAGGCCGGCCCGCAGATCGCCGCGCTCCGGCGCGGCGTCGACGTGCTGGTCGCGACGCCCGGCCGGCTGATCGACCATCTGGAAGCCGGCGTCGCCCGTCTCGACGCGACCGGGATCGTCGTCCTCGACGAGGCCGACCACATGCTCGACCTCGGCTTCCTGGTACCGATCCGACGCATCCTCAAGACCCTGCCGGCGGCTCGCCAGACCGCCTTCTTCTCGGCCACCATGCCGCCGCGGATCGGCGAACTGGCCGCCGAGATGCTGCGCAACCCGGCCAAGGTAGCGGTGGCGCCCGTCGCCACCACCGTCGAAACCGTGAGCCAGCAGGTCTTCTTCGTCGAGGCGGCGCGCAAGCGCTCCCTGCTGGTCGACCTCCTGGCCAAGCCCGAGTTCGCGCGCACCCTGGTCTTCACCCGCACCAAGCACGGCGCCGATCGCGTGACCCGCCACCTGGAATCAGCCGGCGTCCCGGCCGCGGCGATCCACGGCAACAAGAGCCAGGTGCAGCGCGAGCGGGCGCTGGCCGGGTTCAAGGCAGGGCAGACCCGCGTCCTGGTGGCGACCGACATCGCCGCGCGCGGGGTCGACGTCGACGGCATCACCCATGTCGTCAACTTCGAACTGCCTAACGTGCCCGAGACCTACGTCCACCGCATCGGCCGCACCGCGCGGGCCGGCGCTTCCGGCGTCGCGATCTCGTTCTGCGACGAGGCCGAGCGCGCCTACTTGCGCGACATCGAGAAGCTGACCCGGCGCAGCCTGAACGTCGCCGGGGGACGTCCGGCCGCGAAGGCGGAGGCCCCTCAAGCCGATGCCGGCAAGTCGGGCGAAGCGGCCCGCAAGCCGGCGAAGGCGAAGCGCTTCAAGGGAGCGAAGCCGTGGCGCGACGCTCCGAAGCCGGCACCGAGGGGCACCGACTCAAGCCCCTTCAAGACGCTGGTCCGCGAGATTGGCACGCGAAAGGCGGCCTGATCTCCCCGCAGGATCCTGGCCGGCCGCCATTCCCGCGCAGGCGGGAATGGCGGCTTGGCGCTACTCCCCCTGCTGCAGCAGGAGCCCGCGCCGCCGGGCGACGTGGATGCTGTACACGAACCAGCCCGCGGTGAGGGCGAGATAGACGAGGTTGAGCGCCAGCGAGGCGAGGAAGAGGTCGACCCGGAACCGACCGTCGAACAGGACTGCACGCATCCCCTCGAAGACGTAGGACGAGGGCAGCAGCCCCGAGACCCACTCCAGCCAGTCCGGCAGCGTTGCAACCGGGTAGTAGACGCCGGAGAACGGCTGGATCGCGAAGATCGCGACCCAGGCCAGGCTTTCGGCGCCAAGCCCGAAGCGCAGCACCAGCGACGAGACGAACAGCCCGATGCTCCAGCCGAACATCAGCAGGCTGAAGAAGAAGGCGACCAGCGGCAGGCCGAGGCTGAACACCCACACGTCGTAGAGCGGCAGCGACAACAGCGCCGCCGGGGTGACGCTGATGACGGTGCGGATCAGGCTCATGATCATCATCGCCAGGGCCAGCTCGTGCGGCCGCAGCGGGCTGACGAAGAGAGGCGCCAGATTGCGCGCCCACATCTCCTCCATGAAGCTGAGCGAGACCCCCAGGTTCGACCGGAACAGGATGTCCCACAGCAGCACGGCGCTGATCAGCACCCCCGCGGCCTCCGCCACCCACGAGCTGTGGCGCAGGAAGAACATCGTTATGAAGCCCCACAGCAGCATCTGCATGGTGGGCCAGTAGGCGAGTTCGAGAACGCGCGGCAACGAACGCCGCATCACGAACAGATGACGCAGGATGACGGCGTAGATCCGCCGCATCGATGACCCGGCCTCGCGGCGGGCGGGCGCCACGGTGTCCCTCATGGCGCGTCGGCCCTTTCGTCGCTCTGCCGGCGGCCGCGGGCGATGTCGAGGAAGACTTCCTCCAGGTTGGCGCGGCCGTAACGGGCGACCAGCTCGGCGGGCGAGCCGCGATCGACGATGCGGCCCGTCTTCATCATCAGGACGCGGTCGCACATCCGCTCGACCTCGCCCATGTTGTGCGAGGCCAGCAGGATGGTGGCGCCGGTCCGTTCCCGGAACCGCTCGAGATAGCTGCGGATCCAATCGGCGGTATCGGGATCGAGCGAGGCGGTGGGCTCGTCCAGCAGCAGCAGCTCCGGCTCGTTGAGCAGCGACTTGGCCAGCGCCACCCGGGTCTTCTGGCCGGCCGAAAGGCTGCCGTTGGGGCGGTCGAGGAACTGCTCGATGTCGAGATCGCCGGCGAGGGCCGCGATTCGCGCGCCGATGTCGGCGATCCCGTAGAGGTGGCCGTACACCACCAGGTTCTCGCGCACCGTCAGCCGCCGCGGCAGATCGACGTAGGGCGACGAGAAGTTGATGCGCGGCAGCACGCGGTAGCGCTGCCGCAGCATGTCGGTGCCGAACAGCCGCACCTCGCCTGCGGTCGGCAGCAGGAGCCCCAGCAGGATGGCGATGGTGGTCGTCTTGCCCGCCCCGTTGCCGCCCAACAGGGCGGTGGTCGAGCCCTCGGGGACGTCGAAGTCGATCGCATCCACAGCAGCAACCGGGCCGAACCTCTTGCTCAGCCCGCGCACGGAAATCGCCTGCGAACGTGGAGAATCCTTCATCGACCGATCACCGAACCCGCTTCCTTCCGGGAGGTTCCGTCAGGTCCGGCGGCCACGCCGCTTGAGCCGCATGAGCTCCCGCTTCCGGCTGTCCTCGACGATCAGGCTCTCGACGTGGCGCCCCTGGAACACGGAAATCCCGACCGAGCGGCCGAAATCGACCGCTTCCCGGCCATCGCACCGGCACATGATGACGCGGCTGGGCCCTGCCCGCTCGACCAGACCTTTGATCCTGGCGTACGCCCCGGCACCCCCGTCAACCATGTCGGGGTGCCACACCAGCTTGACAAGGTCGGCGCCCAGCCGTTCGCGGTCGATCAGCGGCATCGTATGGTGGGTGAGCCCGTCGATGCACAGCCGGTAGCCACGCTCGCGCACGAACTCGCGGGCGAAGAAGTAGGCGCCGAGGTCGGCGAAGACGTCCACCTTCTGCAGCTCGAGGATCATGCTGCCGCGTCGCTTCGCCGGAAGCCCATCGTCGAAGGCGGTGAACTCGGGCGTCAGCAAGGTCGCGATGTTGACGTTGAAGCTGACGTCGCCGCTGACGTGAAGCGTCTCGGCATTAGCCAGCAGCGACAGCATGCGGCGATCGAGGGTCTCGGTAAGGTGCTGGAACAGCCACCGGTCCGACAGCAGGCTAACCCCGGGCAGCAGGGTCTCGCGCAGATCCTGAATCGAGATGAACAGCTCGCTGAACACCGGGCGCGGCCCCGCCTCCTCGCTGGCCAGATCGCATGCATACTGGCGCCGCACGTGATTGGAGAGATCCGCCCTCGCCAAGCCCTGCTCTACCCGCGCCAGTACCTCCGGGGTCAGGGGTTCGCCGGCGATGACCTGCTCGCGGGCCAGCCGCTCCCCCTGACGCTCGTCCTCCCGCCTTCCGGCGGCGACGAGGTCGCGGGCGAGGTCGACCACCTCCTGGTACTGGGCGTCCACGTTGTACCAGGTGCAGAGCCGGCTTGTCCGCGGATCGTCACCGGTCACCAGCGGGTCGTCGCCGAACAGGAAGCGCACCTTTTGCACCGCCGTCTCGACCTCGCCCTGCACCTCCTTCTTGTAGACCACGAAGACGTCGCCGCTGCCGAGGCTGAACAGCTGCGCCATCAGCCTCTTGATCATCGCTTCGAAGCTGTTGGCGGCAGTCCGCAGGTGGTGTTCCCGCCGGTTGAAGGGAAGCAGCCCGGAAAGGTGCAGCAGCACGGCACGACGGTCGCGGCGGATGTTCTCGAGCCGGCGCACGTACTCGAGGAGAAGCTCTTCCTGGCTCCGCTGCTGCGGCCGCATCGACGATGTGCCAGGCATGCCCGGGTCGTCCTTCTTCCGCCTAGAGGATCTGCTTTTCGGCCATCGCCCTGAACAGCCGGTCGACGAAGTAGCCCTGGAACTGATGGATGCCCACGGTGAGCCCCCATTTCAGGCTCTTCTCAAGCTCGACCCGGCCGAGAATGATCTTGTCCGGTCCCGTCCTGGCGATGGTTTCCCGCATGTGGGCAGGGTTCTGGCTGCCGACCTCGGCTTCCAGGTCTGCCGACCAGTTGATCTTGACGAAGTCCGCCGCCAGCAAGCTGGGATCGAAGAACTGCAGCGACAGCGGGGACAATCCGTCGATCAATACCCTATAGCCTTCCTGCTGCAGCCAGTCCCGCGCCCGGAAGAAGCCGTTCATGTCGGAGAAGACGTCGATCATCTGCATCTCGATGACGACCTTGCGCGCGAACGGCCCGACGCAATCGTGGAAACGGCGGAACTCCCTGCTGGCGACGCTCGACATGTTGAGGTTGATGCTGATCGGCTCCTTGATCCCGGACATGAAGGTACCCGCCATCGCGATCAGAACCCGCTTGTCGACGAACCCGGTCAGGTACTGGAACAGCCACGGGCTGGCGAACAGGTTGACATCCTTGGCGATCCGCTTACGCAGCTCGGACATGGCGACGAAATGCTCGCGGAACAGGATCTTCGAGCCGGCGACGTCGAACGCCGTCTGCTGGCGGATGAGTTCGCCGACCGCCACCATCTGCAGGCGCTCGGTGATGCCTGGCAGGTGGGCAGGCGTCAGCGCCGCGCCGCGGGTTGCCTCCGGACGCAGGGGGCTCACGGACCCCGCGCGCTGCAGTTCCTCCGCCTTGGCGGCCAGCTTCCTGGTCAACCCGATGAAGCGCGTGTAGTCGTTGAGGTCGGCGAAGTCGTACCAGGTGGCAAACACCGCCGAGGGATCGTCGCCGTCGCCCGAGGTCAGCGGGTCGTTGCTGAACAGGGCCCGCAGCTTGATCACCACCGGATCGACCGCCCCCACCCGGACATCCCGCCCGATCAGGACGAGGTCGCAGTTGGCCAGCACGTACAGCGCGGCGTCATGCTCGGTGATCAGAGTATCGAACGCACGGGCGGCGATGCGCACGAAATGCGGCTGGCGATTGTGCTCCTTGAGCTTGGAGAGATGGAAGTGGACGGCGATGGCGCCGCTCCGCGCCCGCTCGAAGCCGCGAGCGTGCTCGTACAGCATCGCCTCCTCGGCCGTCGGGTCAGCCAAAGCCGGTGCCATCGCTTCAGCCATCTCGCGCTCCCCGTTTTGCCCGCATCAGCGGACCAGAAGTGCCCAGCGCCGCGTCGAGTTTGGCACAATGCAACGGGCGCGACCAAACACCATCTCATAGTTCATGGTGTCGATACCACAGGGGGCATGGCCTCGCCATACCAATGGGGCCCGACTTCCGCCGGGAACCCGGGTCTATGCGGTCGGCGACATCCACGGCCGTCCGGACCTGCTGGCGGCGATCAACGATCGCATCGCCGAGGATGCGGAACGGACCCGCGCGGAGCGGACCGTGCTCGTATATCTCGGCGACTACATCGACCGCGGCGAGGACAGCCGCCAGGTCATCGAGTTGCTGTGCGCCCCCGCCGACCCGGACCTGGAGCGGATCTTCCTGAAGGGGAACCACGAGGCGATGATGCTGTCGTTCCTCGACCGCTCGATGTCATGCGGCATCTGGGTCATGAACGGCGGCGTCGCCACCCTGCGCAGCTACGGCGTGCGCTTCGGCGACTTCGGGGATCTGCCGCGCGACACCGCCGCCGAGAATGCCCTGCGCGACCGGCTGCGTTCGAACCTCCCTGAGGCCCATCTGCGGTTCCTGGGCGGGCTGCGGCTGTGGCATGCCGAGGGCGACTATCTGTTCGTACACGCCGGCGTGCGGCCGGGCGTTCCGCTCCAAGCCCAGGATCCCCACGACCTGCTGTGGATTCGCCACGAGTTCCTGGGATCCCGGCTGCCGTTCCCCGGGGTCGTGGTCCATGGCCATACGATCCAGCATGCTCCCGAGATCGAGAAGCACCGGATCGGCATCGACACCGGCGCCTATCTCTCCGGTGCCCTGACCTGCGCGGTAATCGAAGAGGCTGGGATACGCTTCTTGCAGACGCGAGACGTGTGACAGCTTCCCGGTCGAGTGCTAATGTCCGCCGGCGCAGTCAAGGCAGTCTGGAGGGGGATGGAATGCCGATCAGGAAGCGAGTGCTGGTGACGGGTGGAGCGGGGTTCCTTGGCTCGCATCTGTGCGAACGCCTGATCGAGCGTGGAGACGACGTGCTTTGCGTGGACAACCTGTTCACCGGGCGCAAGGACAACATCGCGCATCTGATCGGCAATCCGCGCTTCGAGTTCCTGCGGCATGACGTGACCTTCGCCCTCTACGTCGAGGTGGACGAGATCTACAACCTCGCCTGCCCGGCGTCGCCGATCCACTACCAGTTCGACCCCGTCCAGACCACCAAGACCAGCGTCCACGGGGCCATCAACATGCTGGGACTGGCCAAGCGGACGCGAGCCAAGATCCTCCAGGCTTCGACCAGCGAAGTGTACGGCGATCCCGAGATCCATCCGCAGGTCGAGAGTTATCGCGGGTGCGTCAACCCGATCGGTCCGCGCGCCTGCTACGACGAGGGCAAGCGCTGCGCGGAGACGCTGTTCTTCGACTATCACCGTCAGCACGGGCTGCGGATCCGGGTGGCCCGGATCTTCAACACCTACGGGCCGCGCATGCACCCCAACGACGGTCGGGTGGTCTCGAACTTCATCGTCCAGGCCCTGCAGAACAAGCCGATCACCCTCTACGGCGACGGCAGCCAGACCCGATCCTTCTGCTACGTCGACGACCTGATCGAGGGCCTGATCCGGCTGATGGACGCTCCCGACGACTTGACCGGCCCGGTCAACATCGGCAACCCCGGCGAGTTCACGATTCGCCAGCTTGCCGAAAAGGTCGTCGAGATGGTCGGGTCGCGGTCGGAAATCGAGCTCCACCCGCTGCCGCAGGACGACCCGGTGCGCCGTTGTCCGGACATCTCGGTCGCCAGGAACCGGCTCGGATGGGCGCCGACGACGCCGCTGGAGGCCGGGCTGGCCAAGACGATTCCCTACTTCCGTCAGCTGGTCTGAAGTGGGCGCGGAGTTCACCAGGCACGGATTCGCCGCCGGGGCAGCCCGGATGCTGCCCCTACTTCCCGGTGTGGTAGCACTGGCGATGCTGTACGGCTATCTCGCCGCCGAACGTGGGCTGTCGGTCGCCGAGACCGGATTGACCAGCGCGCTGGTGTTCGCGGGCGCCTCGCAGTTCCTGGCGTTGCAGCTGTGGTCCGACCCGCTGCCGGTCGGCGCCCTGGTGGCCACCGTGACCACCGTCAACGTCCGCCACGTGCTGATGGGCGCCACCATGAAACCGTGGCTGGGGCGGCTGCCGGTCGGCCGGGCCTACGGCAGTCTCTTCTTCATGACCGACGAGGCCTGGGGCCTCAGCATGGCCGAGATGAACCGGGGCGGCCGCGACGCCGCCTTCCTGCCCGGCGCCGGCTTCTGCCTGTACGTCTTCTGGGTCGGAGGCAGCCTGCTGGGCGGCGCCTTCGGCGGGCTGGTGCCAGATCCCGAGCGATACGGCATCACCTTCGTCTTCACCGCCTTCTTCCTGGCCCTGCTGTCGGGCTTCTGGCGGGGCCGCGCCGACCTGCTGCCGTGGGGGATCGCCGGCGCGACGGCGCTGGCGCTCGAGAAGGCGCTGCCCGGGACCTGGTACATCCTGCTTGGCGCCCTTGCAGGCTCTCTGGTCGGGGCGGTGATCCATGTCCGTCGATCCTGACGTCCTGGCCGCGATCATGCTGATGGCCGCCGGGACGTTCGCGACCCGGATCATCGGTCTGTGGCTGGTCCAGCACCTCAAACCGTCTCGCTTCCTGGAAGCTTGGCTCGGACAGGTTCCGGGAGCGCTTTTCGCCGCCCTGTGCGCCCCGATGGTGGTCCACGCCGGGCCGGCCGGCTGGGCCGGCGCCGCGGCCACCCTGGCGGTCTCGCGCCTGGGCGGAGGCTTCTTTCTGGCCATCGTCTCCGGGGTGGCGACCGTCGCCCTCGCGCGGCCGCTGCTCGATGGGCTATGATAGTCGCCAGCCTTTGGGGGAGGGATGGACATGGCGGGGCGGCATCGCCCACGGCGAACTGCTCGCGCGAGGTGGGGCGGAGTGCTCGGCTTGGTCGTCGCGGGCGTGGTGTCCGGGGTCGTTTCGCAGGCTCTGCTTTCGCCCGGCTCGGTGCCGCTCGACTGGATCGCTCCGGCTTTCTCGGTAGCTTGCGAAGCCCCCGACTCTCTGCCCGAAACGCTTGCCCCCGGTTTCGTCTTTGCGCTCATGCTGTCGCCGGTGCTGGCGGCCCGAGCGGGAATCGCATCCCCGTTCAAGCGGGCGCTCGTGTTCGTGGCCGGCGGCACGATCGCCTGGTATGCCGCCTACCGCTTGTTCCTCCTTCTCGCCGACCTCGCCAATGATCTGGCGATGCCGGAGGCAATGCAGTCGACAGCCATCGGCATGATCGCCGGGATGGTCGGAGCTCTTCTCTTGTGCGCCGCCGTGGCACTCGCATTTCCCCGGACCAGGCTGGTTTCGGGGACGGCGGTGGTCATCGCCGGCACCCTGGCCGGCGCCGGGGCGTCCTTCTACGAGCTGTGCGGGGCCGGCGGCTTCGCCTTCTTCGCTCTATGGCAGGGCGCGGTCGCGGGATCGGTGGCGATACCGCCCGGCTACCGCACCCGCTACGTCACCCACTGAAGCGAGCCAGCACGAAGCGGGCCCATCCGCGCAGGCCCCGCTCCGCCGGAATCCGCCCCGCCGCCAGCCAGTCGCGAACCGGCACGAAGAAACCCGTCTTGGGTCGCGCCAGCACCGCTTCCGGCAGCGGCTTCGCCGGCGTCGCCGCCATGTCCCGCTTGCTCGGCCCGTCGGCGGCCCCGACCGGGGCCAGCGCCCGGCTCAGCCAGGCGTCGACGAACGGGACCCGGATCTCGATCGAGTGCGCCATGCCCGCCCAGTCGGCGTCGCGCAGCAGCTGGTTGCGCATGTACCAGGCGCTTTCCAGCGCCGCCACCTTGCGCGTCGGCTCCTCGCATCCCGCCTGGGTGGCGGTCAGCCTTCCCAGAGGATCGAGTGCCTCCCAACCGGCGCGCACCCGGTCGGGATCGAGCACCTCGGGCAACTCCCAGGGCATGAACAGTCCGCGCCGCAGCAGATAGGCGCCGGCATAGTCGCCGCCGTACTCGAGCAGACCGGCCCATTTCGGCGAAGTGAAGCGGCGCAGCGCCGCCGCCGAGAGCCGTCGGAAGGCGGTACCGAGGGAGCGGCGGCCGGGGATGGCCGAGGCCTTCCCGACCAGCCGCGGCACCTGGACAAAGGTGTCGTAGCCGCGGAACAGCTCGTCGCCGCCGAGCCCCGACAGGGCCACCTTGAGGCCGGCGCGCGCCGCCTCGCGGGCCACGAAGTAGACGTTGACGCCGTCGATCGTGGGCTGGTCCATCGCGTCCAGCACGGCATCAAGCTTCGCATGGAAGCTCTTCCCTTCCACCCAGGAGGTGCGATGGCGGGTGCCGTAGTGGGCGGCCACCGATTCGGCCAGCGGCACCTCGTCCCGCGGAGTGCCGCGGAACTCGTCGAAGCCGAGGGTGAAGGTATCGAGACCCGCCCCCTGGAGCTCCGAGGCGAGTCCGACCAGGGTCGACGAATCGAGGCCCGCCGACAGGAAGACGCCGACCGGCACGTCGGCGACCATGTGATGGCGGACGCTGTCGCGCAGCGCCTCGGCCAGTGGCTGCCGGCCGGCTCCGTCGTCCTGGAAGGCGGCATGATCGCAGTAGGGCTCCGGCGCACGACGCCCGGCGGCGTCGACCCACAGCGTGCTGCCCGCCGGCAGGGCGGCGATGCCGGAAACGATGGTATGCGGCTCGGGCACGTAGCCGAACAGCAGGAACCCGACCTCGGCGGCGGGGTCGGCACCGCCGCCGCAACGGCCGCCGGCGGTCAGCGCCTTCACCTGCGAGGCGGCCCGGATGGTAGCCCCGTCGTCGGCATAGTAGAGCGGCTTGATGCCGTGCGGGTCGCGGGCAAGCAGGACGCCGCGCCTGGTCTCGTCCCACAGGACAAAGGCGAACATGCCGCGCAGCCGCCGCACCATCGCCGCCCCCTCCGCCTCGTAGAGGGCCAGGATCACCTCGGTGTCGGTTTGGGTGCGGAAGGTGACGCCCTTCGCCTCCAGCCCGGCGCGCAGGTCGCGGTAGTTGTAGATCTCGCCGTTGAAGGTGATGCGCAGCGCACCCCGCGCCATCGGCTGGGCACCGGCCGGAGAGAGATCGATGATGGCGAGCCGCCGGTGCCCGAGCCCGACCCGGCGGTCAGCCGAGATCCAGGTGTCGCGCCCGTCGGGCCCACGCGGCGCCATCCGATCGGTGATGCGGTCCAGCTCCCCCGGATCGACCGGAGGCGCCTTGGTCGCGTAGGCGAATATGGCGGAAAGGCCGCACATCGGGGTTCGAGGCCGGGCCCTCGCGGTCGGACAGGCTCGCCGCGAGGGCCGGATTGCAGAGGACCTCATCCCGAGCCTGCCGCGGGATGAGGAAGCCGGGTCAGCCGAACGCGATCTCGCGCATCCGCAGCAGACCCTGGTCCATCACCTTGTTGTAGGCGTGCGCCTTCTTGAGGAAGTCCATGAAGGAGGCATGCACCTTGGCGGTCTGGGGATCGGCCTTGGCCATGTCGTCCAACACCTCGCCGGTGGCCTTGGCCAGCGCCTCGACCACGTCGTCGGGAAGCTGCCGGACCTCGACCCCGTATTTGCTGGCAAGCTGCTCGTAGCTCTGGATGTTGTGGAACTGGAACTCGGCCAGGGATTCGTTGGCGCACGCCGAGCAGGCGACGCGCACGATCTGCTGCAGGTCCTTGGGCAGGCCGGCGAACAGGTCCTTGTTGACGATCACCTCAAGCCCCGGGCCGGGTTCGTGGAAGGCCGGCAGGTAGTAGAACTTGGCGGCCTTGAACAGGCCCATGGCGATGTCGTTCCAGGGCCCCACCCACTCGGCGGCATCGACGTGACCCGACATGATCGAGGTCAGGATGTCGCCGGGCGGCGTCATCACGACAGTCGCCCCCATGCGGCGCATGACCTCGCCGCCAAGGCCGGCGATCCGGAACTTCAGGCCCTTGATGTCAGCCACCGACTTGATCTCCTTCGAGAACCAGCCCGCAGCCTGGACGCCGCTGTTGCCGGCGTAGAAGGGAACCACGCCGTAGGGAGCATAGACCTCCTGCCACAGCTTCATGCCATCGCCGTAGTACAGCCAGGCCGCCAGTTCGACTGCGGTGAGGCCGAACGGTATCGTCGTGAAGTAGTTGAGCGCCTTCGACTTGCCGACCCAGAAGTAGGGCGAGGCGTGCGCCATCTCGACCGAGCCGCCCTGGACGGCGTCGAGAGCCTCGAAGGGGGGAACCAGCTCGCCGGCGCCGTACACGCGCACGGTCAGGCGGCCGTCCGAGGCGGCCGTGATCAGATCGGCGGCGCGCTGCGCGCTGGTGCCGACCCCGGGCATGCCTTTGGGCCACGTCGTCACCATTTTCCACTCGCGCTTGCTCTGTGCGATGGCCGGTGCCGACACGGCGGTTGCCGCGCCCGCGGTCGCGGCTGCCGCCAGGAATTTCCGACGGTCCATGGGTAGAGTCCTCCCGTTTCATCGTCCCGGTGGAAGGGGACCGGCGGAGTATGCCCGGAATGCGCGATGGAAGCAAAGAGCTGATCCCGGCGAGGGCGGAAACGGGCCGACCGAGAGAAGTCCGCGTTGCCGGAAAGCATGCCGAAATCTCCAGTGCGACGGGACCGGGCAACGCCAAGCGCCCGGCGAACGGATGATTCCGCACTGCACAAGACAGGACTTGCCCTCTTCATGGTTGGAACCGGCGGCAGGTGTAGACGAATTTCGCTGCACCGCGTCATCGATTGACAAGTTCTGAACCGAAACTTGATTACCGGAAAGAAAAACCCATCGCTGATCTTGGAGTTAACCAATCGTTCAGGGAACTTAACCAATTGGGTAAGCTCGGCCTTGAAGTAACGAGCTGGATACCATTGCTGCGCAAGCGCTTTCAAGGCACCGCGATACCACGCAGCGCAACTTCATTATCGTCCTTTCGCAAACGAAGCAACTTGCTTTCGAAATCGCACCGAAAATAGCAACCCCTTTTTTGACATTCCCGTATACAATCTGCGGGATTTGCGGCGTTGCAAGGCCGACCGCCAGTAAAACCGTCGCCACCGAAACCGAGGCTCTAGTAACTGTCTGGTTCACGCAAGTATCGCCGCTCGATCCCCAGGAGCTCCTTATGCCAAACCCGAACGTCCCGCTCGGCGCGGGAGCCAAGCCCGACTCGCAAGCCGACGCCGTCATCGCGGCCCATGCGGGGGCCCCGGGCGGCCTCCTCACCATTCTGGAGAAGCTGCAGGAACTCAATCGGCACAAATACCTGCCGATCGAGACCCTGAAGTACGTGGCGCAGAAGACCGGCACCCCGCTGTCGCAGGTCTACAGCGTGGCGACCTTCTATTCGTTCTTCAATCTCGAGGCCCAGGGCGATCACACGGTATGCATCTGCCGGGGCACCGCCTGCCACGCACGCGGATCGCGCAACCTTCTCAACAACACGAAGCTGATGCTGGGCATCACCGAGCGCGATAGCGAGAAGGTCTCGGTCACCACGCCCGACAAGCACTTCACGGTGCGCACCGTGGCCTGCTTCGGGCAGTGCGCCCTGGCACCGGTGGTCGAGGTTGATCGCGAGATCTACGGCCGCATGAACGAACGCGAACTCCGCAAAGTCGTCGGCAAAATCGGCGAATAGGACCCACGATGAAGATCACCGACCTCGAGACGTTGAACGCCGTCCGCCGCGCCGGACTTGCCAAGCTGCGGCCAGGGCGCACCCGCATCGCCGTCGGGTTGGGCACCTGCGGCGTCGGCAATGGCGCCGAGGACGTCTACCAGGCGTTCCTCAGCGCAGTCGACGCCAAAGGCATCGAGGCCGACATCAAGCGGGTGGGATGCTTCGGCTTCTGCGCCGAAGAGCCGCTCGTCAACATCGCCATCCCCGGGATGCCGCTGGTCGTCCTCAACAAGGTGAAGCCGCGCGACGTCGACCGCATCCTGGACGAGCTGCGCAAGGGGACCGTGTCGCCCGAGCGCGCGCTCTGCAAGATCGAGACCTGGGACCATCTGTCGGGCGCGGTCAAGGACGGTTCCGACGCCATCTCGGGGATCATTGCCTACGGCAAGGGCTTCCCCGACATCCCGAGCTGGGATGAGATCGGCTTCTACAAGGGACAGAAGAAGATCGTGCTGCGCAACGCCGGCCTCATCGATGCCGAGGACATCGAGGAGTACATCGGCGTCGGCGGCTACCTGGCCGCCCTGAAGGCGCTGCACGAGATGCAGCCGGCCAAGGTGATCGAGGAGGTCCGGGCGGCCAAGCTGCGCGGCCGCGGCGGCGCCGGGTTCCTGGCCGCCACCAAGTGGGACTTCATGCGCAAGGCGCCCAACGACGGGGTCAAGTACGTCATCTGCAACGCCGACGAGGGCGACCCCGGCGCCTACATGAACCGCAACGAGATCGAGAGCGATCCGCACAACCTGATCGAAGGCATGCTGATCGGCGCCTTCGCGATGGGCGCCAGCGAGGGCATCATCTACGTCCGCGCCGAATATCCCCTCGCCGTGCATCGCCTCGAGAAGGCGGTGGCGCAGGCGGAGGCGCTGGGCATCCTCGGCGACAACGCCATGGGCAGCGGCTTCTCCTTCCATCTTCGCCTGGTCGAGGGCGCCGGCGCCTTCGTGTGCGGCGAGGAGACGGCGATGATCGCCTCGCTGGAAGGCATGGCGGGGCGGCCCCGCCCGCGTCCGCCCTATCCGGCCGAGGCCGGCCTGCGGGGACGGCCGACCGACATCAACAACGTCGAGACCTGGTACAACGTTCCGGTCATCATCAACATGGGCGCCGCTTGGTTCGTCAGGACCGGCACCGATTCCAGCCCCGGCACCAAGGTCTTCTCGCTGGTCGGCAAGGTGAAGAACACCGGTCTCGTCGAGGCCCCGTTCGGCACCCCGCTCAAGACCTTCGTCTACGACATCGGCGGCGGCAGCGAGAACGGCAAGGCGATCAAGGCGGTGCAGACGGGCGGCCCGTCCGGCGGCTGCATCCCGCCCGACATGTTCGACACGGCGGTCGATTACGAGAGTCTGGCCGCGATCGGCTCGATCATGGGCTCCGGCGGCATGGTGGTGATGGACGAGGCCAACTGCATGGTCGACGTCGCCCGCTACTTCGTCGAGTTCACCCATTCGGAATCGTGCGGCCGCTGCGTGCCCTGCCGGGTCGGCCTCGACCACGCGCTGCGGATCCTCAACGGCGTCACCCAGGGTCGCGCCACCGAGGACGATCTCAAGACGCTGGAGAACCTGGCCCGCACGATCCGCGACACCTCGCTGTGCGGCCTCGGGCAGTCGGCCCCGAACCCGGTGCTGACCACCTTGCGCTACTTCCGCCACGAGTACGAGGACCACATCCAGGAGAAGTGGTGCGCGGCGGGCGTCTGCGAGGATCTGTTCCTCAGCCCGTGCGAGAACAACTGCCCGCTGCATATGAACATCCCGCGCTTCATCCAGCTGTTCAAGGAGAACCGGCTGGAGGAGGCGTTCGAATCGGTGGTCATGGACAACCCGCTGCCGGCTTCCACCGGACGCGTCTGCCAGCACCCCTGCGACGACCGTTGCCGTCGCGCCGGCGTCGACCAGCCGGTCAACATGCGGGAGATCCACCGCTACATTGCCGATTCGGTCTACGGCACCAAGACCGGCGACCGGGTGCTGAAGAAGATCCAGGCGCGCAAGCTGCCGGAGACCGGCAAGAAGGTGGCGGTGGTGGGGGCCGGGCCGACCGGCCTGGCGGCCGCCTTCTACCTCGCCCTGCTCGGCCACAAGGTGACGGTGTTCGACGAGAATTCGGAAGCCGGCGGCATGCTGCGCTTCGCCCTCCCCGAGTACCGTCTGCCCAAGGCGGTGCTGGCCCGCGAGGTCGCCTTCATCGAGGCGATGGGGGTGGAGTTCGTCTTCAACACCCGGATCGGCGTCGACAAGACCCCGAAGTCGCTGACCGAGGAGTACGACACCGTGTTCCTGGCGCTGGGCACCTGGGAGGCGGCGCCCGCCGACCTGCCGGGCGTGCAGTGCGAGGGCGTCATGCACGCGCTGCATTTCCTCGACAAGGTCTCGCACAACGAGGAAATCCGGCTGGGGCAGAAGGTGGTGGTGATCGGCGGCGGCAATGCGGCCATCGATTCCGCCCGCACGGCCAAGCGCCTGGGCGCCGACGTGACGATCGTCTATCGGCGCACCCGTCTCGATATGCCGGCGATTCCCGAGGAGGTGATCGAGGCCGAGGAGGAAGGCGTCAACATCGTGTTCCTCGCCGCGCCCCACCGCATCATCGCCGACGGTCAGGGCCGGGTGAAGGCGATCGAGTGCGTCAAGACCGTGCTGGGCGAGTTCGGCAAGACCGGCCGCCGCCGCCCCGTTCCCACCGACGAGGTGGCCAGCATCACCTGCGATTCGGTGATCCTGGCGATCGGCGAGCGGGTCGATTCGGTGTTCACCGGCGGCTCGCTGCTGACCCTCAACAAGGACGGCACGATCAGGGTCGACCGCCACACCGCCGAAACCAGCATGAAGGACGTGTTCGCCGGCGGCGACGTGGTTCAGGGGGCTTCCAACGTCTCCAACGCCATGTCGCACGGCAAGCGCGCCGCCGAGGTGATCGACAGCCGGCTGATGGGCGAGGACCGCTTCCAGCAGCTGTTCAAGCCGTTCGAGTACAAGAACGACACGCCTGCCGAGCCGCAGGGCGGCGAGCGCAACATCTCGGCCACCGTGCCGGCCAAGGAGCGGGCGAACTGCTTCAACGAGGTGATGCTCGGCTACTCGATGGCCCAGGCGCGCCACGAGGCGGAACGATGCCTGCGGTGCGACGCCAAGGGCGAGTGCGAGGTCGCGTGAGCCCCGGCTCGCGCATGCGGATGTAGAGAAGGAGAGCGATCTTGTCGAAGCAGGTGAAGCTCAAGATCGACGGCGAATACGTCACGGCCGAAGCCGGGCAGATGGTCCTCGAGGTGGCGCGCGCGAACGGGAAGTTCATTCCCGCGCTGTGCTACATCGACGGTCTCAAAGGCCTGGGCGCCTGCCGGCTGTGCCTGGTCGAGGTCACCGGCATCGGGCGGCTGCTGCCCGCCTGCACCACCCCGGTGCAGGACGGCATGTCGATCGTCACCAGCTCGCCGCGGCTGGCCGAATGCCGGAAGATGATCATGGAGCTGCTGTTGTCCGAGCGGAACCACATCTGCTCGGTCTGCGTCTCCAACGGCAACTGCGAGCTGCAAACCCTGGCGGCCGAGCTGGGCGTCAACCACGTCCAGTTCCCCTATCGCTACCCCAAGCTGCCGGTCGACGCCTCGCACGAGCGGTTCGTCGTCGATCACAACCGCTGCGTCCTCTGCAGCCGCTGCGTCCGGGTCTGCCGCGAGGTCGAAGGCGCCAACACCTGGAGCATCATCTCGCGCGGCATCAACGCGATGCTGGCCGCCGACCTCAACGAGCCCTGGGGAGGGTCTTCGTCATGCACCAACTGCGGGAAATGCTTCGAGGCCTGCCCGACCGGCGCCATCGCGATGAAGGGGAAGGCGGTCGGGGAAAACGCGAAGCGAGCCGAACGCATCGCGCGTCTGGTCAACGCCCGGGGAGGCGCACAATGAAGAAGGTCCGCCTGGCCACGGTCTGGCTCGACGGTTGCGCCGGCTGCCACATGTCGCTGCTGGACATCGACGAGGCGCTGATCGACCTCGCCCAGATCGCCGACATCGTCTACGGCCCGCTGGTCGACATCAAGGAGTTCCCCCACGACGTCGACGTGACCCTGGTCGAGGGCGCGGTCAGCAGCACCGAGGATCTGGAAAAGGCGCAGGTGATCCGCGAGCGCTCCAAGCTCGTGGTCGCCTTCGGCGATTGCGCGGTCACCAGCAACGTCCCGTCGATGCGCAACCAGTACGGCGTCGCCGCGGTGATGAAGCGCGCCTACCAGGAGAACGCGACCCTGCAGCCGCAGATGCCGACCCAGGGCGTGCCGGCGCTGCTGCCGGTCGCCCGCCCGCTCCACAACGTGATCGCGGTCGACCTCCACATTCCCGGCTGCCCGCCCTCGCCCGAGGTCATCCTGAACTGCGTCTCGGAGCTGTGCGCGGGCCGCATGCCCAAGATCACCCCCAGCTTCCGTTTCGGTTGAAGGACCCCCGCCCATGCGCGTCGTCGAAATCAGCCCAGTCACCCGCATCGAGGGTCACGCCAAGATCACCCTGCACCTGAACGACGATGGGCTGGTGGAGGACAGCCAGTTCCACGTCACCCAGGTGCGCGGGTTCGAGAAGTTCTGCGAAGGCCGCCCGTTCTACGAGATGCCGTCCCTGATGGCGCGCATCTGCGGCATCTGCCCGGTCAGCCACCTGCTTGCCTCGGCCAAGGCCTGCGACGCCGTGATGGCGATCCGCATCCCGGCGGCGGGGGAACGGCTGCGCCATGTCGTGCACCTGGGGCAGATCATCCAGTCGCATGCGCTCAACTTCTTCCATCTCTCGGCCCCCGACCTGCTGCTGGGCATGGACTCGGCCCCCGCCAAGCGCAACGTGGTTGGCTTGGTCGAGGCCCACCCCGAGATCGCCCGGCTCGGCATCCAGCTGCGCAAGTACGGCCAGCGCGTGATCGAGCGGCTGGCGGCCGAGCGCGTGCATCCGGCCTGGATCGTGCCGGGCGGCGTCGCCAGCCCGATGAGCGAGGCGGCGCGCGACGAGCTGCTGGCCGGCATCCCCGCCGCCAAGGAGGGGGCCGAGCGGGCCCTCGCCCTGCTAAAGTCGGTGCTCGACCGCTTCAAGGACGAGGTCGCCAACTTCGGCAACTTCGATTCGGTCTACATGGGCATGGTCGACGCCGACGGCCTGATGAACCTCTATGACGGCGGCCTGCGCTTCCGCGACGCCGAAGGCGAGATCGTCGCCGACCACGTGCCCGCCGAGGCCTACTCCGACTTCATCGGCGAGGCGGTCGAGAAGTGGTCGTACCTGAAGATGCCCTACTACAAGCCGATGGGCTATCCGGACGGCCTCTACCGCGTCGGTCCGCTGGGCCGCATCAACGTCGTCGACCGCTGCGGCACGCCGCGCGCCGACGAGGAGCTGGAAGCCTTCCGCGCCGCCTATGGCCGGATCGTCACCAGCTCGTTCCACTTCCACTATGCGCGCCTGATCGAGCTGTTGTACGCGGTCGAGAAGCTGGAGATCTTCCTCAAGGATCCCGACATCCTCGACACCCGGGTACGCGCCCATGCCGGGCCCAATGCCCGCGAGGGCGTCGGCATCGCCGAGGCACCGCGCGGCACCCTGATCCACCACTACCGGGTCGATGGCGACGGGCTGATGACGTGGGCCAACCTGATCATCGCCACCGGCAACAACAACCTGGCAATGAACAAGAGCATCCTCCAGGTCGCCCGCCACTTCGTGAAGGGCAACAAGCTGAAGGAGGGCATGCTGAACCGGGTCGAGGCGGTAGTGCGCGCCTACGACCCGTGCCTGTCGTGCTCGACCCACGCCGCCGGCCAGATGCCGATGGAGGTCCAGCTCCTCGGCCCCGACGGCGCCGTGCTCGACCGCATCGCCCAGGCGGACGAGGTGTAGTGCACCTCGTCATCGGCTTCGGCAACACGGTCAGGCGCGACGATGGGCTCGGCTTCGCGGTAGCGCGCGAGGTCGAGCGCCGGGCCGCGGGGCAGGTCCGGGTAATGACGGTGTTCCAGCTCCTGCCCGAGCATGCCGAGGATGCCGCCGCCGCCGAACGGCTGGTGCTGGTCGACGCCGCGGTCGACCTCGCGCCCGGCGAGGTCCGCTGCCAGCGCCTTGCCGACGGCGCGACGGCGCGGCCCCGCCCGCACAGCCTGTCGGCCACCGCCCTGGCCGACCTCGCGCGCACCCTCTACGGCCGCGCCCCCGAGACCTTCCTGGTCACGATCGGCGGCGAGAGCTTCGACTTCGGCGAGGGCCTCACCCCCCGCGCCGCCGCCGCCGTCGAACAGGCGGCGGACGCGGTGCTTTCGGTCCTGTCCGCGGCCGGGTGATCGGCTTCGGGCCTCACAGAGAGCCCGTCGAACGATCCCCTTTCGCCCCCTTCGGCGCGGAAAGGCATGGGGCGAGGGGGCGCCGGGTCGCTATGCGTCCACCTCTGCCGCGACGGGGAGGGTGACGGTGACCGTGGTGCCGGTGGTCTCGTCGGTGGTCATGGTGACGTCGCCGCCGTAGGTGCGGGCGATCAGGCGGGCGGAGTAGGCGCCAAGTCCGGTGCCATCGTGCTTGCCCGAGGACACGTACTTCTCGAACAGCCGCCCGCGCACCGCCGCGGGGACCGCGCCGCGGTTGTGGATGGCGAGCGACAGGCCCCCCTCCCGTCTTTCGATTCGCAGCGAGACAGCCGCCTCGGCCGGCGATGCCTCGAGCGCGTTCTTGACCAGGTTGGCGAGCATCGAAAAGAACAGGGCGCGCTCGCCGACCACATGGGCCTCGCCGCCAGCGCAGTTCTCAAGCTCGACCCGTACGCCGTTGTGGTTGGCCGCGTTGCGCAGCAGCCGCACCACGTCCTCGACCAGCGCCTTCAGGTCGACCCGGTCGGCTTGCGGTTGGTAGAGGCCTTTCTCCATGCGGTAGAGATCGAGCGAACGGTTGACGAGGTCGAGCGCAAGATAACCGGCGTCCTCGATCAGCTGCAGCGTATCGCGCACGTCCTTCGGCAGTCGCGGCTGGAGGCGGAGCGCCTGGACTCCAGAGAGCATGCCGATGACGGGACTCTTGAGATCGTGCCGGGTGATGCGTTCGACGTCGTCCCGGAGCTGTTCCGCCTGCCGCTCCAGGGTGACGTCGCGACAGAAGGCGGCGGCCACCTTGCCGCCCATCTGCTTCAGCTCGATCGGCACCATCTGGACGGCGAAGACGCGTTCCCCTTCGGCGTGATCGAAGCCGCAGCCCTGCTCCTTCGCCAGGACCTCGCCGATGCGCTTCAGGTAAAGCCCGGCCGTTTCCGGCGGCAGCAGCTCGTCCAGGGGCAGGCGGTCGATCTCGGCGGCATTCCGGCCGACGCGCTCGGCGAAGGCCCGGTTGGCGCCCCGCACGTTGCCGTCCGCCGAAACCAGGACGGCCCCGATCTGCAGCGAATCCAGCAGCAGCCAAGCCCGCTTCTCGCTGGCGCGCAACGCCTGTTCAGCATTCCGACGGCGCTGGACTTCGGCGGAAAGCTCGGCGTTGGCGGTTGCCAGCTCGGCCGTCCGCTCCTGGATGCGCCGCTCCATTTCGGCATGCGCGCGACGAAGCTCGTCCTCGGCGGTGCGACGCAGCGCCAGCTCTGCCGCAAGCTGGTCGTAGGCGTCCTGGGTCTGCTCGCCGGCACGGTTCATCGCATCCACCACCTCGTCCAGCTCGTCGCCGTAGCGTCTGCGGCGCGGCAGGGCCAGCGGCGCAAAGCCCTCCCGGATACTGGCGCGCCGCACCGTATGGGCGATGTGGCCGAGGTGCCTGGTGACGAGGAGGTGCACGGTGAGCAGCAGAAAGCCCGCCACCAGAGCGATCAGCAGCGCCTGCGAGGCCAGCCTCCCGAACAGGTTGCCGCGAATCCGGGCGCGGAAGTCCTCGAGGTCGGCAACCACGCGCACGTTGGCGATGTTGCGCAGCCCCCCTTCGTGAAGAAAGACCAGGGGAAACAGACTTTCGCGTGCTCCCTCCGCGGGATAGACCCCGGAAGCGACGTAGATGCCCTTGTCGTCCAGCACCTCGAGGCGGGCGATATCCTCCTGACGTGCCATGTCGTCGACCAGGGCCTGGGCCATGGCGCGATCCTGGATCCAGACCGCGGCCGCCAAGGCCGAGGTGCTGGTCCGCTTGATCTCGGCGATCCGTTCCTCCAGCCGCCCCAACTCGCGCCGGTACTCGAACGCGGACTGCGTCGCCGCCACCACGACCGTGACCGCGACGCTGAACAGGACGACCCAGGCTGCCAGCCTGGCTCCAATCCCGGCGCTGCGGAGCCAGGCCACTTCAACGGCTCCGCACGATGAAGTTGGCGGTCGCCTGATCGAGCAGCCGGCGCATGCTGCCATCGTGCTCGAGCCGCGCCAGCACGGGGCCCAGGTCCTTCGACAGCGACGCGTGCCGGATGTGGAGGAGCAGGTAAAGGTCACGTACGTCGAGCGGCGGCTCGAGCATCCGCACGCCCTCGAGGCCGAGCCGTCGGATCGTCGCCAGTCCCTCGATATCGGCGGCCAGCGCGATGTCGATGCGGCCCTTGTCGAGAAGTCCGAAGAGCTGGTCCATGTTGGCGACCCGCGTCACCGAGCGCGCGCCGGCAGTGGGCGCATCGAAGATCTTCCAGCCGTTGACGTAGGCCAGGTTGTAGGGCCGGAGGCTCTCCCATCCGGCGATGCGGATACCGTGATTGCGGGCGAAGGCGACGAAGCGGCGCCCGCGCAGCACCGGGTGCGCGACCCGGAGCAGGTCGGGGAAGGCCTCGGGCACAAAGTCGACCCGGCCGACGTCGCCGTCGAGCTTGCCCTGGGCGGCGTCGATCAGGCTCCGTTCCGGCGGCAACATGCGGACCTCGCAGGTGCTGCCCGCGACGTTGCACGCCTCGCGCACCAGGAGGTCGAAGTAGCCGTCGCCCTCGATGGTCGAGAACGGGGCGGTGTAACTGGAGCCGATGATGAGCTTGCGCTCGTCGGCACGGGCGAGTGCCACGGTCATGGCAACGACGCAAAGCCACGTCCCGATCCGGATCATGCGTGGACCATCAGTTGTCGCGTGACGGCCAAGCTAACAGCATTCCGCCACGCCTCCAATTGTCCCTCCGGTGATAACGTCCTTCCCTCGACGATTGGCATCGCCCCGATGTCTAACCACGAAGGCCATGCCGGCGGGACAGGAGGCATAGCCCGGGCGCCCGAGGCTCTCCGACGGCAATGCAATGCGGGCGTGCCTTCAGGTCTCCAGCGTCCGCATGCCCGCTTCGGCATAGCGTGCGCCGACCGCCGCGTCGGCAGGGAACAGGGCGTCAAGTTCGGCAACGGCCTGGGACGACAGGCTGATCCCGGCCGCCGCGGCGTTCTCTTCCAGGTACTTGCGGCGGCGGGTGCCGGGGATCGGGACCACGTCGGGATGCTTCGACAACAGCCAGGCGAGTGCGATCTGCGCCGGGGTGGCGCTACGCTTGGCGGCGAAATGAGCGAGCCCCTCGACCAGCCGCTTGTTGGTGTCGAACGCCTCGCCGCGGAAGCGGGGGTTGGTGCGGCGGAAGTCGTCGGGCGCCAGGTCGGTCGTCGGGTCCTTGATGGCGCCGGTCAGGAAGGCGCGGCCCAGGGGGCTGTAGGCGACGAAGGCGGCGCCGACGTCGCGGCAGGCCTGCAGCATGTCCCGCTCCGGATCGCGGCTCCACAGCGAGTACTCCGTCTGCACGGCGGCGATCGGGTGAACCTTGGCGGCCCGGCGCAGGGTCTCGGGAGCGACCTCGGAGAGGCCGAGGAAGCGCACCTTGCCCGCCTTCACCAGCTCCGCCATCGCCCCCACCGCATCCTCGACCGGCACCTTGGGATCGCGGCGGTGGGCATAGTAGAGGTCGATTACGTCGACGCCGAGGCGCTTCAGCGAGGCGTCGCAGGCCTGGCGGATGTATTCCGGCGAATTGTCGACGCGCCGCTCCTCCGGCTTGTCGGAGCGCACGATGCCGAACTTGGTGGCCAGGAACACCTTGTCCCGCCGCCCCTTCAGGAAGCGGCCGACAAGCTGCTCGTTGTGGCCGGAGCCGTACATGTCGGCGGTGTCCAGGAAATCGACCCCGATCTCGAGGGCGCGGGCCAGCACATCCAGCGACTGCGCCTCGTCGGAAGGTCCGTAGAACTCGGACATGCCCATGCAGCCGAGGCCGATCGCCGAAACCGTCTGTCCGCTGTTGCCGAGGGGGCGGCGTTGCATGATTGAGTCCCTTCTGCCGATCAATTCGTCGAGACATATCTCCCTCTCCGCCCCTTGGGGAGGGAGAGGAGCACCGTTCAGAACGCCTTGGTCCGCCCGGCGTGGCGCTGCTTCTTCTTCGGCCGGTAGGGACCGATGCCGGCGCGGGCGGCGGCCAGCTTGCTGGTCCCCGGCGAGCCGAGGCCCAGCTCATGCGCCTCCAGCCGGCGGATCTCGTCGCGCAGTCGCGCCGCCTCCTCGAACTCGAGCTCGGCGGCGGCGGCGCGCATCCGCTTCTCGAGCTCGGCGAGGTGGCTCTTCAGATTGTGGCCGACCAGATGGCGATCGCCCGAGACGCCGGTGTCGACGGTGACGTAGTCCTGCTCGTAGACGCTTTCCAGCACGTCCGAGATCGTCTTGCGCACGCTTTCCGGGGTGATGCCGTGCAGCTCGTTATAGGCGCGCTGGCGCTCGCGACGGCGGTTGGTCTCGTCGATCGCGAACTGCAGCGATTCGGTCATGCGATCGGCGTAGAGGATCACCCGGCCGTCGATGTTGCGGGCGGCGCGGCCGATCGTCTGCACCAGCGAGGTCTTGGAGCGCAGGAAGCCCTCCTTGTCGGCGTCGAGGATGGCGACCAGGGCGCATTCCGGGATGTCGAGGCCCTCGCGCAGGAGGTTGATCCCGACCAGCACGTCGAAGGCGCCGAGGCGCAGGTCGCGGATGATCTCGATCCGCTCCAGGGTCTCGATGTCGGAGTGCATGTAGCGGACCCGCACCCCCTGCTCGTGCAGGTATTCGGTCAGGTCCTCGGCCATCCGCTTGGTCAAGGTGGTCACCAGCACCCGCTGGCCCTTGGCGGCGCAGGCGCGGCACTCGGCCAGGAGATCGTCGACCTGCATCTCGACCGGGCGCACCACCACCTCGGGATCGATCAGGCCGGTCGGCCGCACCACCTGCTCGACGAACGCGCCGCCGGTGCGGTTGAGCTCCCACGGTCCCGGCGTCGCGGAGACGAACACCGTCTGCGGCCGCATCGCCTCCCACTCCTCGAATTTCAGCGGCCGGTTGTCGACGCAGGACGGCAGCCGGAAACCGAACTCGGAGAGCGTGCTCTTGCGGTTGTAGTCGCCGCGGAACATGCCGCCGATCTGCGGCACCGTGACGTGGCTTTCGTCGACGATCAGAAGCGCGTTCTCGGGCAGGTATTCGAACAGGGTCGGCGGCGGCTCGCCCGGATTGCGACCGGTAAGGTAGCGCGAGTAGTTCTCGATGCCCGCGCAGTGGCCGGTGGTCTCCAGCATCTCGATATCCAGCGTCGTGCGCTCCTGCAGGCGCTGTGCCTCCAGGTACTTGCCCTCGCGGGTGAAGAGGTCGACCCGCTCCTTCATCTCGCGCTTGATCTGCGGGATCGCCTGCATCAGGGTCGGGCGCGGCGTCACGTAATGGCTGTTGGGGTAGACGGTGATCTCCTCCAGCGCGCCGGTCTTCTCGCCGGTCAAGGGGTCGATCTCCCAGATCCCCTCGACGTCCTCGCCGAAGAACGAGATCCGCCACGCCGCGTCCTCGTAGTGGGAGGGGAACACCTCGACCACGTCGCCGGCGACCCGGAAGCTGCCGCGGCCGAAGCCCGTGTCGTTGCGCCGGTACTGCAGTTCGACCAGACGGCGCAGCAGGTCGTTGCGCTCGATCCGCGCCCCCACCGCCACCGGCGCCGTCATCTGGGCGTAGGTCTCGACCGAGCCGATGCCATAGATGCACGACACCGAGGCGACGATGACGACGTCGTTGCGCTCCAGGAGCGACCGCGTCGCCGCGTGTCGCATGCGGTCGATCTGCTCGTTGATCGAGGAATCCTTCTCGATGTAGGTGTCGGTGCGCGGGACGTAGGCTTCGGGTTGGTAGTAGTCGTAGTACGAGACGAAGTACTCGACGGCGTTCTCGGGGAAGAACCCCTTCATCTCGGCGTAGAGCTGGGCAGCCAGGGTCTTGTTGGGCGCCAGCACCAGGGTCGGCCGGTTCTGGCGCGCGATCACCTGGGCGACGGTGAAGGTCTTGCCCGAGCCCGTCACCCCCAAGAGCACCTGGTCGCGCTCGCCCGCCACCACCCCCTCGTTCAACGCGGCGATCGCCTGCGGCTGGTCGCCGCGCGGCTCGTACCCGGAGACCAGCTTGAACGGCCGCCCGTCGGCGATGGGCGGACGCTTGGGCGGAAGGAACAGGACCGGCGTGTGCATCGGGAGCTCCGGGGAGGACGCCGTTAGATGTGTTCGGCGGCGCCTGTCGAGTCAACGTGATCGACATGCTTCAGCAGCAGTTCGAGCTGGGTCGCGAGGACCGTCAGGTCCTGCGGCCTCGACAGGCGGTGGTCGCCGTCCTTGAGCAGCGTCACCTGGACATCCGCCGAGGCCAGCGCGGCGGCCAGCCGGAGCGAGGTCTGCCACGGCACATCGCTATCGTCCTGGCCGTGCAGCAGGCGCACCGGCATTTCGAGCGGCAGCACGCCGCGCCGCAGCACCAGCTGGCTCCCGCCCTCGGCGACCAGGCGGGCGGTGATCGGGGTCGGCTCCTCCGAGTAGTGGCTCGGTACCAGCAGCACCCCGTTGGCCGCAAGCGCCCGGCGCTGGCTCTGGCTCAGCCCGGCCAGCACCAGGTCGTGGGTGAAGTCCGGGGCTGCCGCGATGCCGAGCAGGGCGGCAATGCGCGAGGAGCGCGCCAGAGCCACCAGCAGCATGATCCAGCCCCCCATGCTGGAGCCGACCAGAACCTGCGGCCCCTCGGTGAGAGCGTCGAAAGCGGCCATCGCGTCGTCCGCCCAGCGGCCGATGGTGCCGTCCTCGAAGGCGCCCGACGAGGCCCCGTGGCCGGTATAGTCGAACAGCAGGCACGCCTGCCCGCGCTGCCGGCACAGCTCGTAAACGACCAGTGCCTTGGACCCCGTCATGTCCGACTTGAAGCCGGTCAGGAAAACCACCCCGGGGCTCTTGCCAGAAAGCCGGCGGTAGGCGATTGTGCTGCCGTCCGGACGGACGAACGTTTGTGGCGCATCGTTCGGAGTCACAAGAACCCTCGCAATTCGAGCTTATCGTCCTATGGCTGTCGATCTGGAACATAGCACCGGCCCCGGGGACGGGGAACCGGTCGAAGTCGCAACGCCCGCGCAGCCGCCGAAGACGGCGGCGACCGTGCTGCAGGTGCTGCCGGCGCTGGAGACGGGCGGCGTCGAGCGCGGCACGATCGAGATCGCCCAGGCGATCGTCGCGGCGGGCGGGCGGGCGATCGTCGCCTCCGAGGGCGGCCGCATGGTGCACGAACTGGCCCGTGCCGGCGCCGAGCACGTCGAATTGCCGCTGGCCAGCAAGAGCCCGCTCACCATCCATGCCAACATCGCCCGCCTCGAACACCTGATCCGCGAAAAGAACGTCCACCTCGTGCACGCCCGATCGCGGGCCCCGGCGTGGAGCGCCTACTACGCAGCCAAGCGGGCCGGGCGCCCCTTCATCACCACCTTTCACGGCACCTACAATCATCATTCCGGACCGAAACGGCTCTACAACTCGATCATGACCCGGGGCGAGCGGGTGATCGCCATCTCGCGCTTCATCGCCGCCCACATGATGCAGTACTACGGCGTGCCGGCGCGCAGGATCCGCGTCATCCCGCGCGGGGTCGACATCGCCCGCTTCAGCCCCGACGTGGTCAGCGCCGAACGGGTGATCGCCCTGGCCAAGGACTGGTTCCTGGCCGAAGGTCTGCCGGTCGTCGCCCTGCCCGGCCGGCTGACGCGGTGGAAGGGGCAGCGCGTCTTCATCGACGCCATCGCCAAGCTCGGCCGCACCGACCTGCAATGCCTGCTGATCGGTTCCGACCAGGGCCGCCGCAGCTACAAGCACGAGGTCGAGGCGCTGATCGCCGACCGCGGGCTGACCGGCGTCATCCGCGTCGTCGACGACTGCCGCGACATGCCGGCCGCCTATATGCTGTCCGACCTGGTGGTCTCGGCGTCGACCGACCCCGAGGCGTTCGGGAGGGTGCTGGCCGAGGCGCAGGCAATGGGCCGGCCGGTGATCGGCTCCGACCACGGCGGCGCCCGCGAGACGGTACTGCCGGAGGAGACCGGCTGGCTGGTCAAGCCGGGCGACGCCCAGCAGCTGGCCGACGCCATCGCCCGCGCCCTCGCGCTCGAACCCGGCCAGCGGCAGCGGATCGCCGCCCGCGCCGCCGACCACGTGCGCCGCAACTTCTCGAAGCAGGACATGTGCAACCGCACCCTCGCCGTCTACGACGAGGTGCTGAACCTGGCGCCGTCGTCATGACGTGCCCCCTTTCCACCTCGGCGGAACCGACCGGTCGGCGCCAACCTCCATGACCGACACCCCCCGCCGCATCCTCGTCATCAAGCTCGGCGCGCTGGGCGACGTGGTGCAGGCGCTGGGACCCTTCGCCGCCATTCGCCGCCATCACGCAGGCGATCATGTCACCCTGCTGACGACGCAGCCGTACGCAGAGTTTCTGGCCGCCTCGCCCCTGTTCGACGAGGTCTGGGTGGACGAGCGGCCGCGGGCACTGCAGGCCGGGGCGTGGCTCGCCCTGCGGCGGCGCCTGCGGGGCGGCGGGTTCACGCGCGTCTACGATCTCCAGACCTCCGACCGCAGCAGCTTCTACTTTCAGCTCTTCCGGCCGGGGGCGCGGCCCGAGTGGTCGGGCATCGCACGCGGCTGCTCGCACCCCCACGCCAACCCGGCCCGCGACCTCATGCACACCGCCGAGCGCCAGGCCGAGCAGCTGCGGATGGCCGGGATCGCCGCCGTGCCGGCGCCTGACCTCGGGTGGGCCGACGCGGACTTGACCCCGCTCGGTCTATCGGAACGCTTCGTTCTGTTGGCCCCGGGCGGCGCTGCCCATCGCCCCGCCAAGCGATGGCCGGCGCGCCACTACGCGGACTTGGCAAACCTTCTGGCGGCGCGGGGGATGACGCCGGTCCTGATCGGCACCGCCTCCGAGGCGGCGATGCTCGCGGCAGTCGCGCGCGCCGCTCCGCAGGCGGTCGACCTGGGCGGCCGCACGTCGCTGTTCGAGCTCGCCGCGCTGGCCCGCCGCGCCGTCGCCGCGGTCGGCAACGACACCGGCCCGATGCATCTGACGGCCGCCGCCGGCTGCGCTTCCGTCGTGCTCTACTCCCACGAATCCGACCCCGCGTTGTGCGCCCAGCGAGGGCCGAAGGTGACCATCCTCCGGCGCCCCGACCTCGCCGCCCTCACCGTCGAAGAGGTGGCCGCGCACTTGCCGGCGGCCTGAATTCCGGCACCCGCCGGGGGACAGGCGCCCGTCACAGGACGACGAGCTTCGACAACGCCTCCCAGAACGAAAGCAGGCGGCTTTCGCCGGTCACGATGCTGGCGCCGCCGCGGATGCAGTAATAGACGGGTCCCAGGCCGAATGCGGCCGACCCGTAGATCAGCAGGTTGAGCAGCCAGTAGGAAACCCTAGGGGGGTCCTGGCCGACTTTCCACTTGCGCATGTCCTTGCGGTAGTTCCGCTTCATGATCTGCACGGTGCCGATGCTCAAGGCGGACGCCAGGGTTCCCACCGACGACCACGCCAGGATCCCGCCCACCATCCGGTAGGCGGGCGTGTGGGCAAAATCCGCGTCGACGGGAAACACCGACAGGACGGCAGCGGTCACCGCCACCCAGGCGGCAAGCAGGCCGGCCAGGAAATGGAGGGTGGTGCGGTACGGATCCTCGCTTCTCTGGCCCTCTTCTTCCAGCGCATTCTTGACGGTCTCCTTGACCGCCTCGGCGATCCGTCCGTTGTCGAGATTGTTCCTGACGGCCGTTTCGACAGCCCGCGAGATCTCTTCGATCGTCATGCCCGCACCCTCCTCGGCACAACCGCAGGAGATACTTTGGGCTTCGCCACCCCGGCGAACAGATCCCAGGCGGCCTGCCCGGGTTCCACGACGTCTCAGGCGGGGTCGGAGGGGCGGCGGCGTCTGGCCTGGCGGCGGCGCAGAGTGCGGACGAGCAGCGAGAACGGGAACTCGCTCGCCTGCTTCAGCCCGGCCACGGTCGAGATCGAGCGCACGTTGCGCCGCGTCTCCATCAGGATCTCGTGCAGCACGATGTGGTCCTCGGCCTCGCCGACCTCCCGCACGAAGGCGAGGCGATGAATCGAGTACATGCCGAGCACGGTGGCGAACAGGAAGAAGAAGTCCCATGCCCGCAGGTTGACCGCTTCGATCAGGACGTCGCTGGCCGGCGACGCCCAATGCAGGCTGAGCGACAGCTCGCGGGCGGCGAAGAAGTCGGCGAAGGCGCCGCCGATGATCGGCGCCAGCGCCGCCGCCATCGCGGTGGCGAGCGACGAGGCCGCCAGGTACGAGGCGCCCTCGCCCTTGGGCGCAAGCTTGAGCCCGACGTTGCCCGAAGCAAGCGTCACACCCGCCGTCGCCACCCCCATGAGGGCATGGATGACCACCAGCAGGGGCACGGTGAAGGCGTGCTTCTCCGGCATGGTGGTGAAAGTCCAGGCAAAGATGCAGACGATGAACAGGGGCGCCGCCAGGCGCAGCACCGACTTGTTGCTGAAGCGGTCTGCGATCCGGCCCCACTGCCGCAGCACCAGCACGTTGGTGAACTGGCTCAGCGTCGTCAGGATGATTACCGTCGTAAGGTCGATGTCGAGGCGGTCGAGCATGTAGACGGCGAAGAACGGCGAGGCCAGGTTGACCGCGAAATTCCAGGAGGCGAGAAAGAAGATCAGGCGGCGGAAGTTGATGTCGCGGAAGGGGCGGGTCAGCGTTGTCAGGAACTGGAACTCGATCGCCGTCGGCGGCATCCGCGGCTCGGGAATGCGCGCCATCGCGAAGACGCAGGCGACGCCCGAGACGAACGCCAGCACCAGCAGCACGACAAAGGCGTAGCGCACGCCCTCGGGCCACTGGTCGCGCCAGGCGTCGACGAACAGGCCGGCCAGAATGCTGACCACCGCCCCCAGCCCGGTGGTGAGCGCCAGCCGGTTGGCGAAAAAGCGCCCCAGCGATTCCTGCGGGATCAGGTCGCGCATCCAGGCGTTCCACGACACCCCTGCGGTCGCCCCCAGCAGGTAGCGGATGGTGAAGCCGATCGTCATCACCGTCAGCGCCCAGAACGGCGAGGCGATGAAGGCCGCTGCCGCCATGATCAGCAGTGCCGGCCGACTGAGACCGGCGCAGACGACGGTGATGAGGCGGCGCTTGCGCAGCTTCTCGATCAGGTAGACGCCGGGGATCTGGTTGAACTGGGCAAGCTGCGGGATGGCGGCGAGGATGCCGATCAGCAGGTTGGAGGCGCCGAACTGCAGCGCGTAGGCGACCAGGAAGGGCCCCAGGACCAGCGTCTCCATCCCCTGGGCGAAGATGCCGTCCCACACCACCCAGCGAAGTCCGAGCATGACGTCGCGGCGGCTGAGCGATGGCGCTGGGTCGAGGCGGCGCAGAAGGCCCAACAATTCTCTCACGCGATGCTGGCGGAGGGCATTCTAGTCGGCCCCGGTTAACGGATGCCGAATCGGAGCCGCCCGGCTCAGTCCTCCTGCGCCTCCTTCGACGGCTCGGCCCCGGGTTCCTCCGCTTCGTCCGGCGCCCTGGCGATACCGGTGCTGACTCGGTAGACCACGGTGCGCGCCTTCTCCTTGTGCCGCGGCGCCTTGGCGGTGCCGTAGGTGGCCGGTTTCAGCTTGGCGGCCAACCACTTGCGGGCGTCGACCCGGAGCTTGGCGGCGGTCGCGCCGTCGCCCGCGTCTTCATCGGCGATATCGACCACCTCGTCAGCCAGGACATCGGCCTCGATCTCGCGCGCCCGCTCGTAGGCGGAGCGGAAGCTGGGGTGCCGCTCGAGCCAAGTGACGATGGTCGCCAGCCCGGGCATCGCCGGATCCTCGGCGATACGGCGCAGCGATTCCCCGTGGACCAGGCGGATGCAGATCTGCTGGCCGAGGGCGCGGGTATATTTGACGGGTCGTGACTTTTTCGTCATTTCTTCGTTTTATCTCAATCTTCGACCGCAGGGAAGCGCTTTCTGGGGTTGCCGGTCCCCCGGCGCTGACTATCTCTCGAAGAGGATCGGGCCGATCCCGGCCCGAGGCAGGAGCGGGAAAGGACCCATGTTGAGAAGCCTACGCGAAACCGATGTGGCGAACCGCAGGGCGCTGCTCACGGTGGCGCTGGCGGTCGCGGTCGCCCTGCTGTTCTCGACCTCGCTGCCGCTCGCCGTGATGCCGGCGGCGATGGAGACCTTCCTTTTCCTGGCCGCGCTCGGCGCCATGCTCGCCGCAGTGTTCCGTCGCGAGAGCATGCGCGGGCCCCGGCTCACCGGGTGGGACCAGGCAATGATGCTCTTGTTTTTGAGCATGGCGGCCGGCTTCCTGGTCGACCAGGAGGCGGTGCATCAGCACCTGGAGGCGATGCGGGCGGTCCCGCCCGCCGCCGGGTGAGGTCTGCGTCAGCTGCGACCTAGGGCCGGATCCACACCACCGGGGCGGCCGCCTCGACCGCAACGTCCTCCTGGGTGCCGCCGAACAGGCCCGTAAGGTTGAAGCACTCCGGCGAGTAGCCGCGGTGAACGAAGCGCAGCAGCACGCCGCCCTGCTTGGGCGCGACCACGCACAGCCGCCCGACGACGTCGGGGGCGATCATCTCGTTCCTGTAGGCGGCGAAGAAGATCCAGCCGTCGAGCAGCGCCCAGCTGGTGCCGAAGGTGCGAGCCCGGAGCGCGATGCAGCCTTCCGGCAGGTCGGCGGGGGCACTGATTCGCAGCTCCGAGTTTTCGTCGATCCGCACCTGCCCGTCTTCGTTCACTTGCCCCAGCATGGGGATCGCCCCCGTGCCGGCAACGCCCCGCACGTCGGCGCCGGTGCGGAACACGATCTCCTCGACCGAAGAACCGAGGAACTGGGCGATGCGGGCGGCTTCCGACGTCTTCATCGAACGCTTGCCGCGCAGCATCAGCGAAACCATCGCCGGATCGAGCCCCATGTAACGGGCGAGCGCCGCCTGCGATTGCCCCTTCTCCGCAAGCCGGCTCTTGAACCATTTCGTATCCATGTTTGGCCTCGCCCGATGTTTCGTTTCGCCCGTTGATCCCGCCAAGGCGAACCCCCGCGAGCGTTAATATATACGCAATGTCTGGGCTGGCAACGTCAAAACGCACGCCGAAGCTGTTCCGAACGCCGGTCAGCCGTTGACGCGGGTCGTGAACTCGATGGTGAAGCCACCGGGAATGTCGGCGTAGAAGATCTGGTTGCCGGTGTTCGGGCCCTGATCAACCGTGATCACCTCGCGGCCGTCCATTTGCAGGCCGTGCTTCCTGGCCACGTCGAGGGCAGCGTTGATGTCGTTGACGATCAGGCAAAGATGCCAATGGCCGGCATCGCACGGACGCGGGCTGAAGGTCTTGTGGTCGGCGGGACCCTTGTACTCCAGGATCTCGAGCTGGTACCCGGCCCCTTCCACGTAGGCGACCTCGACGTCGGCGCCCGGAACGCCGGTGACCCGCTCCTGATTGCGCGGGTCGCGCGGGGCGCGCGACAGCAGCTTATAGCCGAGCCCCTCGCACAGGAACTTCAACGTGTTGTCCATGCTTTCCACCGTCAGACCGGTGTGAAAGGTGCCGCGCAGCTGGAGATCCGCCATGAACGATTCCTTCCCATAGAACGATGCCTGAACGGATAGATACCGCGCCGGAGTGGGGGCCGTAAAGCGGCTCGCACGGGCATCCTCCACAGATAGGCGCAAAAACACTCAATGTGATATTGCGAAAATCTCTATATCATGCTATCTGTGGTGTGACTTCACATGCAACAAGCAGTAAAGAAGGAGATTTCACAAAATGTGTGCGTTCGGTTCCCCCTCCACCCCCGCTCCGCCGCCACCGGCGCCGCCGCCCCCCGAGCCGCCCCAGGAAGCCGACGAGGAGGTACGGCGAGCCCGCGACCAGGAACGCCGCCAGGCGATGCTCGCCGCCGGTCGCCGCTCGACCATCCTGACCGGTGGCCGCGGCTTGTCCGGAGAGGCCAGCGTCTCCCGCAAGACGCTGCTCGGGCAGTAGCCTCCGCATCGGGCGCGCCCGCCGGTTCCCCCTCCCCGGCGCAGCTGTCGCGCCCCGCCCCGCCGCCCGCCTCCGGCGGCGGGGCGCCCCCTTCCGAAAGGTGATTCGGCATGGACTGGCAAGAGACGAGACAAAGCCTGCAACGACGCCTCGAAGAGCTGCGCGACGAGCGCGCGGCCTTCGTTCCCCTGTGGCGCGAGTTGTCCGACCACGTGCTGCCCTACCGGGGCCGCTTCCTGGGCCGCGACGAGCGGCCGAACGACGGCCGCCGTCGCGACGAGCACATCATCGACGGCAAGGCTACCCATGCCCTGCGCATCCTGGCGGCAGGCATGCAGGGCGGCCTCACCAGCCCGGCGCGGCCCTGGTTCCGGCTCGCCACCCCCGACCCCGAGATGATGGAATACGGCCCGGTTCGGACCTGGCTGGGCGAGGTCGAGGCGCTGTTCCGCGACATCTTCGCCCGCTCCAACGTCTACAACGCCCTGCACGGCACCTATGTCGAGCTGGGCCTGTTCGGCACCGCCTGCCTCATTCTGCACAAGGATTTCCACGACGTCGTCAGGGCGCGACCCCTGACCGTCAGCGAGGCGATGTTCGACCAGGGGCCGCGGATGACCGTCGACACCCTGTATCGCGAGTGCAAGATGACGGTGCGCCAGCTCGTCGAGCAGTTCGGGCTCGATTCCGTCAGCCCGCGCACCCGCCACCTTTACGATACCGGCGCACCCGGAGCATGGATCGACGTCGTCCATGTGATCGAACCCGCGCCCGACAAGGGCCGGCGGCATGCCGGCGCCAAGCCGTGGCGCGAGATCTACTGGGAGGTCGGCGGCGACGGCGACGGTCCGCTAGCGGTCTCCGGCTACGACGAGTTCCCGGCCATGGTGCCGCGCTGGGACGTGGTGGGCGCCGACGTCTACGGCCGCTCGCCGGGGATGGAGGCGCTGGCCGACATCAAGATGCTGCAGACGCTGCAGACCCGGGTCTTGCAGGCGATCGACAAGAACACCAACCCGCCGCTGGTCGCCCCCGCGGCAATGAAGGGACAGGTGGTCAACGCGCTGCCGGGCGGCGTCAACTTCGTGGTCCCCGGCCAGGGCCCGACGACGATCCAGCCGCTCTACCAGCCCAACCTTCCGATCAAGGAGCTGGAGTACAAGATCGAGCGGGTGCAGCAGGCGGTCTCGGAAGGCTTCTATGCCGACCTGTTCCTGATGCTCGCGCGGTCCGACCATCCGCAGATAACGGCGGCCGAGGTCGCCGAGCGCCACGAGGAAAAGCTGATGATGATCGGCCCGGTGCTGGAACGCCTGCAGCACGAGCTGCTCAACCCCCTCATCGAGCGCACGTTCAGCATCGCCGCGCGGGCCGGCATCCTGCCGCCGACCCCGCGGGAGCTGAAGGGGCGCGAGCTCAAGGTCGAGTACATCTCGCTGTTGGCCCAGGCGCAGAAGATGGTCGGCACCGAAGCGGTGCAGCGGTTCACCGGCTACGTCGGCTCGCTGGCGGCGCTGAAGCCCGACATCGTCGACAAGATCGACTTCGACCAGATCGCCGACGAGCTGGCCGACGCCCTCGGCGTGCCGCCCAAGATCGTGCGCCCCGACAGCGCGGTGAAGAAGCTGCGCGCCACCGCCAAGCCCGAGGCGCCGGCCGCCAACCCGTTGGCCGGAATCATGCAAACACTGGAGCCGCTACTGTCGGGAGGCGGGGCAGCCGCCTCCGGCACCGCACCGCAGAGCAATCCGCAGTTGGCGGCCATGCTGTCGCAGATGGTCGGGAGGGCGCTGCCACCCGCAGCGGGAGGCGAACGATGAGCTACGACGCCAACGACCCGGTCCAGGTCGAGAAAGCCGCGGAGGAGGACCGCCGCAGCCGCGCCCGCCTGCTCGATGACGTGGCCGGGGTTCTGGAGACGGAAGGCGGCCGCCGATTCGTATGGCGGCTGCTGGAGGCGGCCCACTGCTTCCATTCGTCGTTCTCCGCCGATGCGGCGTTGACCGCCTTCCGCGAGGGCGAGCGCAACATCGGCCTGATGGTGCTGGCCGACGCCTTCGCCGCCTCTCCCGGCCGCCTCGCCGAGATGGTCCGGGAGAACGCGCCGGCGGGGCTTCCGATTTCCTCCGGCTGAGCGAGGAGTAAAGCAGGGCCGCAAACGTCATTCCTGGAACGGCCGAAATCCACGACAATGGGATGTTGCGGGGACGGGGCAGGAGGCCTCCATGAAGGCGGTGGTGCAGAGGGTGCTGAGCGCACGGGTGACGGTCGAGAGCCAGACGGTAGGCGAGATCGCCCGCGGCCTGCTGGTATTGCTGTGCGTCGAAGACGGCGACGGCGAGGCGGAGGTCGACCTGTTCGCCGGCAAGATCGCAAGGATGCGCATCTTCACCGATGCCGAAGGCCGCATGAACCTGGCACTCGCCGACGTCCGTGGCGCGGTTCTGGCGGTCAGCCAGTTCACCCTGGCCGCCGACTGGCGGCGCGGCAACCGCCCCAGCTTCTCGCGGGCCGGCGCGCCCGAGCACGCGCAGAAGCACTTCATGCTGTTCTGCGAGCGGCTGCGCGGCTACGGTGTGCCGGTCGAGACCGGCCAGTTCGCCGCCCACATGGAGGTGGCGCTGGTCAACGACGGCCCGGTGACGATCTGGATGGATTCGGCGGAAAGGGCAAAGGGATGAAGCGGTTTCGCCTGATGCGGCTGCTGGCCGGCCTGCCGGCCCTCTTCCTGGCCTCCTGCGAGGGCGAGGTGCCGACCACCATGGTCCATTTCAAGCAGGCCAACCTGCTGGAATCCCTGCTCACGTACGCCAGCAACGGCGGCCCGGTCTACACCGTCATCCACGGCACTCCGTTCCCCGGCCGCGAGGCTGAGACGGCAGCCGCCGTGACCGGCACCTTCGGCAACACCGTGACCTGGCGCAAGTCGTCCTTCACCACCCGCAAGGAGGAGGCGCCCCACCCCGAGATCCGCGTCGTCGTCGCTTTCAACGCCGCCGAGGCGACCAACGCCCGTGCGCTGTGCCGGGGCGATCAGCCCCAGCCGGCAAGCGGCGACAAGCTCCGCGTCCGCGCCGTCTTCTGCACCGGGGCCGACCTCGTCTCGGACGTCTCGGGATTCGTCAAGCCGCCCAGCGCACCCGACGACGTGATGTTCGGCAAGTTGATCTCCCAGGTCGCCCGCGAGCTCCTCGACCCCAACCTGAAGCCGACCTGAGCGCCGTCGCGACGCCTACGGCCTGATGAAGGTGCCGTCGCGCAGCTCGTTGACCGCCTGCTGCAGCTCGGCCTTGGTGTTCATCACGATCGGGCCGTACCAGGCGACCGGCTCCTTGAGCGGCCGGCCGGAGACGAGCAGGAACCGAATCCCCCGCTCGCCCGCCTGCACGGTCACCTCGTCGCCGCTGTCGAACAGCACCAGCGAGCGGTTGCCGGCCCGCTCGCGCACGACCACGTCACGGCCGTCGACCTCCTTCTCGGTCAGCACGCCGAACGGCTCCGAGGCGGAACGGAACGTTCCGTCGCCATCGAAGACGTAGGCGAAGGCGTGGCGGTCGAGCTCGACCGGCAGCGTCTTGCGCGTATTCGCCGGGACCCAGACGTCGAGGTAGCGCGGATCGGCGGCCACGCCCTCCACCGGGCCCTTGCGGCCCCAGAACTCACCGCACACCACCCGCACCGTGGTGCCGTCGTCGTCGACGATCTCGGGGATCTCGGCGCCGGGCACGTCCTGGTAGCGCGGCGCCGTCATCTTCAAGGACGACGGCAGGTTGGCCCACAGCTGGAAGCCGTGCATGCGGCCTGTCTCGTCGCCCTGCGGCATCTCCTGATGGAGGATACCGCGCCCGGCGGTCATCCACTGCACGTCGCCCGCCCCCAGCCGGCCGCGGTTGCCGAGGCTGTCGCCGTGCTCCACGGTTCCCGCCAGCACGTAGGTGATGGTCTCGATGCCGCGGTGGGGGTGCCACGGAAAGCCGGCCAGGAAATCCTCCGGCCGCTCGTTGCGGAAATCGTCGAACAGCAGGAAGGGATCGAAATCGGTGGTCTCGCCGAAGCCGAACGCGCGGCGCAAGTGGACGCCAGCGCCCTCGATGGTCGGCTTGGACTGGATCATGCGTCGTACGGGTCGGATCGACATGGGTCCCTTTTCCGGACTCGCCTCACGCTGCGCTCGCCGCAGCATCGCGCGCCGTCTTCAGCGCGCTGGTCCACCAGACGAGATGGTCGAACATGGCCTGCGCGCCAGCCTCGAGCTGCGGAAATGCGCCGAATTCCTTCCCCTCGCGGGAAAGTGACCGGAACTCCGCGCCCTGGATGGTCACCCCGTGGCGCAACGGCGCCATCTGCAGCTCGATGCAAACGCCTCTGAGGTGCTCGATCGAGCGCGCCGCGCCGACCCCGCCGTAGCCGACGAAGGCGGCGGCCTTGCGGACCCATTCCACATAGGCGTAGTCGAGTGCGTTCTTCAGCACCGCCGGAATGCCGTGGTTGTATTCGGCGGTCACGAAGACGTAGCCGTCGAACCCGGCGATCTTCCGCTGCCAGCGCTGCGCCATCTCGTTCTTCGACGGCGCGAAGGCGTTGGTGGCGACCTCCTCGAAGAACGGCATCGGGTAGTCGCGCAGGTCGACCAGCTCCGCCGTCAGGTCGTCGCGGGCGGCGGCGATGCCGTGGACCCAGCGCGCCGGCTTCTCGCTGAAGCGGGTCGCCCGGGTGGTGCCGACGACAATCGCGATATGGGGCTTCATGGAGATCTCCTCGTGCGGCAGCCAAAGGAGAAGATGGTGTGCCACCAGGCAAAGACAAAAGGGCCGCGCCCCGAAGGACGCGGCCCCTGATTCATTCCAGTACGTTGGCGGGGACTTAGAAGTCCATGCCGCCCATGCCGCCCATGCCGCCGCCCGGAGGCATGCCGGCGGGCTCCTTCTTCTCCGGCTTCTCGCCGACCATCGCCTCGGTGGTGATCAGGAGGCCGGCGACCGACGCCGCGCCCTGCAGGGCGATGCGCACGACCTTGGTCGGGTCGATGATGCCGGCTTCGTACATGTTGACGTACTCGCCGGTCTGGGCGTTGTAGCCGTAGTTGGCGTCGCCCTTCTCGAGCAGCTTGCCGACCACGATCGCGTCGTCCTCGGTGCCGGCGTTCTTGACGATCTGGCGCGCCGGAACCTGGATCGCGCGGCGGACGATCTCGACGCCCACCTTCTGATCCTCGTTCTCGGCCTTGATCGCGTCGAGCGCCTTGATGGCATAGAGGAGCGCAGCGCCGCCGCCGGGAACCACGCCTTCCTCGACCGCCGCACGGGTGGCGTGCAGGGCGTCGTCGACGCGGTCCTTCTTCTCCTTCACCTCGATCTCGGTCGCCCCGCCGACGCGAATGACGGCAACGCCGCCGGCGAGCTTCGCCAGCCGCTCCTGCAGCTTCTCGCGATCATAGTCGGAGGTGGTCTCCTCGATCTGGGCGCGGATCTGGTTGCAGCGGCCCTTGATCGTCTCCTTGTCGCCCGCGCCCTCGACGATGGTGGTGTCTTCCTTGGTGATGATCACCTTCTTCGCCGTGCCGAGCATGTCGAGGCCGACGTTCTCGAGCTTGATGCCGAGGTCTTCGCTGATCACCTGGCCGGAGGTCAGGATGGCGATGTCCTCGAGCATGGCCTTGCGGCGGTCGCCGAAGCCGGGCGCCTTGACGGCCGCGACCTTGAGGCCGCCGCGCAGCTTGTTGACGACCAGGGTGGCCAGGGCCTCGCCCTCGATGTCCTCGGCGATGATCAGCAGCGGCTTGCCCGACTGCACGACCGCCTCGAGCACCGGCAGCAGCGGCTGCAGGCTGGAGAGCTTCTTCTCATGGATGAGGATGAACGGGCTCTCGAGCTCGCAGGTCATCTTCTCGGCGTTGGTGATGAAGTACGGCGAGGTGTAGCCGCGATCGAACTGCATGCCCTCGACCACCTCGAGCTCGCTCGACAGGCTCTTCGCCTCCTCGACGGTGATCACGCCCTCGTTGCCGACCTTCTCCATCGCCTCGGCGATCATCTTGCCGATCTCGGCTTCGCCGTTGGCGGAGATGGTGCCGACCTGGGCGATCTCGGCGTTGGTGGAAACGTTGCGCGAGCGGGTCTTGAGGTCGGACACGATCGCCTCGACGGCGAGGTCGACGCCGCGCTTGAGGTCCATCGGGTTCATGCCGGCGGCCACCGACTTGGCGCCTTCGCGCACGATCGCCTGGGCGAGAACGGTCGCCGTCGTGGTGCCGTCGCCCGCCTCGTCGTTGGTGCGGCTGGCGACTTCGCGAACCATCTGGGCGCCCATGTTCTCGAACTTGTCGGCAAGCTCGATTTCCTTGGCGACGGTCACGCCGTCCTTGGTGATGCGGGGAGCGCCGAAGGCCTTGTCGAGGACGACATTGCGGCCCTTGGGGCCGAGGGTGACCTTGACGGCGTCGGAGAGCACGTCGATGCCGCGCAGCATGCGGGTGCGGGCGTCGCTGCCGAACTTTACGTCCTTGGCTGCCATGTTCGTGATTCCTTCTTCTCTGCCGTTACTTCTCGACGACGCCGAGGAGGTCGGATTCCTTCATGATCAGGAGCTCTTCGCCCTCGATCTTCACTTCCGTGCCCGACCACTTGCCGAACAGGACGCGGTCGCCGGCCTTGACGTCGAGCGCCACGAGCTTGCCCTGCTCGTCGCGCGAGCCCGGCCCGACGGCGATCACCTCGCCTTCCTGCGGCTTCTCCTTGGCGGTATCGGGAATGATGATGCCGCCCTTGGTCTTCTCTTCCTGCTCGATGCGCCGAACGACCACGCGGTCGTGCAGAGGCCTGAATTTCATGCTGATCCTCCAACGATTTGGAATGAATCTGTCTTCAGCGGGGGCCTTGTGTTAGCACTCCTGCCGATTGAGTGCCAGCGATGTAGACCGATGATGCGGGGCTGTCAAGGGGGCAGGAGAAACTTGGTCGAAAGGCCGAGGCGTTCCTTGGTGGCTCGGGCCTGCCCCGACCACGTGCAATAACCCTGTCTGGTGGAGCGTCCACCTGCTTCCGGCACCCCTTGAAAGCGAGGCCGCGATGTTCTTTGACAGCTGGTGGGATCTCCTGCGCACGCTCGTGGTCGGCACCTGCGCCTATCTTGGGCTGGTGACCATGCTCCGAGTCTCCGGCAAACGGACGCTGGCCAAGATGAACGCGTTCGACCTGGTCGTCACCGTTGCCCTGGGCTCGACCCTGGCGACGGTGCTGCTGACCAAGGACGTGTCGCTCGCCGAAGGCCTGTTCGCGTTTGCGCTGCTGTGCTGCCTCCAGTTCGTGATCGCATTCGTTTCGGTGCGATGGCCGGCGTTCCAGAGCCTCGTCAAGGCCGAGCCGACACTTCTCTTCTTCCGCGGTCAGTTCCTCCGTGCCGCGATGTGCCAGGAACGGGTCACCGAGGAGGAGGTGTTCGCCGCCATCCGGAACGACGGCGCGGCGAGCCTGACCGCGATTACGGCCGTGGTGCTCGAGACCGACGGTTCGTTCAGCGTCCTCAAGGGAGCCGCGTCGGAAAAGGCCACCACGCTCCGCTACGTCCGCGACGGTTCTCGTCAGGCCTGATCCGCCGCAGCGGCGACCGTCGCCACGATCAGAAGAAATCGCCGGGCAGCGATCACACTACCCGGAAATTCTTGAACTGCCAGGGGTCGGAGCGGTCGATGTCCTCGGGGAACAGGCGGTCGCGATGGTCGAGCGGGGTCCAGTCGGAGTAGGCGCCGACCACCTTGCCGAGGTAGGGACGGCAGATCTCGAGGCAGCGGGCGAAGTCGATCTCGTCCGGCTCCATGATGCCGCGATCCGGATTCTCGATCGCCCACACCACGCCCGCCAGCACGCCCACGGTCACCTGCAGCGACGTCGCCGAGTTGTACGGGCAGAGCCGACGCGCCTCGTCGGTGTCGAGCTGCGAGCCGTACCAGTAGGCGCCCTTCTTGTGCCCCATCAGCAGCACCCCCAGCTCGTCGACGCCGGAGGTGATCTCGTCCATCATCAGGCGCCGCTCCTCCTGCAGGTGCCAGCTCTTGCCGGCCAGCTCGTGGATCGACAGCACGGCGGCGTCGCAGGGGTGATAGGCGTAATGCACGGTCGGGCGGTAGGCGACCTTGTCGCCGTCGCGCACGGTGAAGAAATCCGCCATCGAGATCGATTCGCCATGGGTGATGAGGAAGCCGTGGAACGGTCCCTCGATCGGCGTCCAGGTGCGCACCCGGGTGCTGGCGCCGGGCCGCATCAGGTAGATCGCCGCGCCGCAGCCGAAGGCATGGCGGCGGCCGTCCTTGGGGAAGTGCCGCTCGTGGCTGCCCCAGCCGAGCTCGGCGGGCTGGCAGCCCTCGCCGACGAAGCCCTCGACCGACCAGGTGTTCACGAACTCGCCCACTAGCTTCGGCCGATCGCCGGCCACCTGGGTGTCGCGCTCGGCGATGTGGATCACCTTGACCGACAGCGTCTCGGCCAGCCGCGCCCACCCCTGCCGGGTCTGCGGCACCTCCGCCTCGACCCCGGTGTCGGCGGCGACGTTGAGCAGCGCCTGCTTGAGGAAATGACTGACCAAGCCGGGATTGGCGCCATGCGTGATGACGGCGGTCGCGGTCTTGCCCTGGGCGCGCAGCTTCAGCGCCGAGTCGCGCAGTGCGTAGTTGGAGCGCCGCGACGGCGTCAGCGACGGGTCGGTGTAACCTCCGGCCCACGGCTCGATGCAGGTATCGAGGTAGAGGCAGCCGATCTCGCCGGCCAGCTCGATCAGCGCCACCGAGGAGACGTCGACCGAGACGTTGAGCAGGAAGTCGCCCGGCCCCAGCAGCCCCGTCAGCACCTCGCGGTAGTTCTCACGCACCAGCGGCTGGTTGACGAAGCGGATGCCGTACTCGTCGGCCTCGCCATGACCGCGTTCCTCGGCGGTGACGATGGTGATCTGCGAAGGCTTGATGTCTATGTGACGCAGGATCAGCGGCAGGACTCCCTGCCCGATGCTGCCGAATCCGAGGATGACCATGCGGCCGGGGAAGGCGACGTGCTTCTTCAATTCCTGTCTCCCCAAGCAAGAGGCGGCTTTTCGTGGGCAATAGAGGGCAGGACGCGCCGTTTTTCAAGCAGCTTTTCCCCTTTCGGACCAAGGCGCCGGGAACACGGGCGAGCCGTCCTTGCGGATATCCCCATTCGGCGACCGCGCGCGTTGTCTGTTGCGATTGCAACTCACTCACACTACCATCGCGGCCCCGTGGAACCCCCTGCCTTCTGGAGGACAGCATGACCATGCGCGTGCCGTTGCTGGTATCCCTTGTCGCCGCCTGCTCCACCCTGTTTCCGGTTGCCTCGCCGGCGGCGCGGGAGGTGAACGTCTATTCGGCCCGCGAGGAAAAGCTGATCAAGCCGCTGCTCGACCGCTTCACCGAGGCGACCGGGATCGAGGTCAACCTGGTCACCGGCGAGGCCGACGCCCTGCTCGCACGGCTCCGGAACGAGGGTGCAAATTCGCCCGCCGACCTCTTCATCACCGTCGACGTCGGCCGCCTCCACCGCGCCAAGGAGGCCGGCGTCACCCAGGGGAGCGACGCGGCGCCCCTGATCCGGCTCGTCCCCGAGACTTACCGCGACCCCGAGGGCCACTGGTTCGGCCTCAGCCTGCGGGCACGCCCGATCATGTACGCCCGCGACCGCGTCGATCCGGCCGACCTCTCCACCTACGAGGCGCTGGCAGAGGATCGGTGGGAAGGCAGGGTCTGCATCCGTTCATCGTCGCACGTCTACAACCAGTCTCTGGTCGCCTCGCTGATCGCCGCCAATGGCGCCGAGCGGACCGAACGCTGGGCCAAGGACTTCGTCGACAACTTCGCGCGCGATCCACAAGGCGGCGACCGCGACCAGATCAAGGCGGTGGCGGCCGGCGTCTGCGACATCGCGATCGCCAACACCTACTACCTGGCCGGCATGCTGACCTCGAAGGCCGAGGCCGACCGCGAACCGGCAGAGAAGGTCGCCGTGTTCTGGCCCAACCAGGACGGCCGCGGCGCCCACGTCAACGTATCCGGCATCGCCCTCACCAGGGCGGCGAAGAACGGAGACAACGCGGTGCGCCTGATCGAGTTCCTGCTGACACCGGAATCCCAGCAGTGGTACGCCGAGACCAACGGGGAATACCCAGTGCGCGACGGGATCGAGCCCAGCCCCGTGCTGCGCGCCTGGGGCGACTTCAAGGCCGACCAGGCGAGCCTCGCCTCGTTCGGGCCGCTCAACCCCGAGGCCGTGCGGCTGATGGACCGGGCCGGCTGGAAGTAGGCCGATGCGCAGGCAGGCTCCCGCTCGTCCGGCCCCAATGCGGCGCCATGCCGGACGCTGGTCGGTGCCGGCCTGCGCCATCGCGCTCGCGCTTTCGCTCCCGGTCCTGGTGGTGATCGGCTTCGTCGCCGTCCCCGCCGGGGAAGTATGGCGGCACCTGGCCAGCACGGTGCTTGCCGACTACGTCGTCAACTCGCTGATCCTGGTCGTCGGGGTCGGTCTCGGTACCTTCGTCGTCGGAGTGGGGAGCGCGTGGCTGGTCTCGATGTGCTCGTTCCCCGGCCGCGGCATTCTCGAATGGGCGCTGCTGCTGCCGATGGCTCTGCCGGCCTATATCATCGCCTACACCTATACCGGGCTCCTGGACGCGGCGGGGCCGGTGCAGTCGGCGTTGCGCACCGTCACCGGATGGGAGCTCGGCAGCTACGCCTTCCCCCAGGTGCGTTCGCTGGCGGGCGCCGTGGTGATGCTGTCACTGGTCCTCTATCCCTACGTCTACCTGTTCGGGCGTGCCGCCTTCCTCGGTCAGTCGCGGCGGATGCTCGAGGTCGGCCGCTCGCTCGGCAACGGGCCGTGGCGCACCTTCCTCACCGTCGCCCTGCCGCTGGCGCGCCCCGCCCTGGTCGCCGGCCTGTCGCTGACGATCATGGAGACCCTGGCCGACTATGGCACCGTGCAGTACTTCGGCGTCGCCACCTTCACCACCGGCATCTTCCGAACCTGGCACGGTCTGGACGATGCCGCCGCCGCCGCCCAGCTGGCCGCCGCCCTGGTCGCCCTGGTGTTCGCGGTGATCGTGTTCGAGCAGCGCTCGCGCCGGGGCGCCCGTTTCGATCCCGGCGGCGGCCGCCACGCGGGGATCCCCCGCATTCCGCTCGCGGGGGTACGGGCGGCGGCAGCCACGGTCCTCTGCGTCACCCCGGTCGTGCTCGGCTTCGTGGTCCCGGCCGCCCAACTCGCCGCCTGGACGGCGCGCGCCGCCGAGATCGACGCCGCCTTCCTTCGGCTGGCCGCCAACACCTTCGGCCTCGGCCTTGGGGTCGCTTTCCTGGCGCTGGCGCTCGCGCTCTTCCTCGGCTATGCCCAGCGTCTCGCCGACACGCCGCCGACGCGGGTCGCGGCCGCCATCGCCGGGATGGGCTACGCGGTGCCCGGCGCGGTGGTGGCGATCGGGGTAATGATCCCCTTCGGCTGGTTCGACAACACCCTTGACGCCTTCCTGCGCGCCCGCATCGGGGTTTCGTCGGGTCTGCTGTTGAGCGGCACCCTGGCCGCCCTGGTGTTCGCCTACCTGGTGCGATTCCTGCCGATCTCGCTGCGGGCGGTCGAAGCGGGCCTGGTGCGGCTGCGACCGTCGCTGGACGAAGCGGGACGCTCCCTCGGCGCCACCCCTCTGCGGGTTTTGACAGCCATACATTTGCCGATGCTGAGAGGCAGCATGGTCATCGCGTTGCTGATGGTGTTCGTCGACGTGCTGAAGGAACTGCCGGCGACCTTGATCCTGCGGCCATTCAACTTCGATACCCTGGCGGTGCGGGCCTACGAGCTGGCGTCCGACGAGCGGCTGGCCGACGCGGCGCCGGCCTCCCTCGCCATCGTCGCCGCCGGCATCCTGCCGGTCGTCGTGCTGAGCCGCGCCATCACCCGTCCGCCTCCTTCTGCCGGCGGGCCGGAGGCGACCTTGCGCGCCGCCCTGTCCGAGGCGCCGCGATGACGGTACAGCTCGAGCTTCGCGACGTCGCCGTCGCCTACGGCCACAAGCCGGTCCTGGACGAGGTCTCGTTCGCCCTCGATGCAGGCCGGGTCGGCTGCCTGGTCGGCCCCAGCGGTTGCGGCAAGACGACGCTGCTGCGCGCGATCGCGGGGTTCGAGCCGGTTGCCGCCGGCGAGATCCGCCTGGGCGGGCGGGTGGTGGCGGCGCCGGGACGGGCCGTGCCGCCTGAGGAGCGTCGCGTCGGCATGGTGTTCCAGGACTTCGCCCTGTTCCCTCACCTCACCGCCGCCGGGAACGTCGCCTTCGGTCTCCGCAGCCTGCCCGCCGATCGGCGCCGGGCGCGGGTGCGCGAAGTGCTTGGCCTGGTCGGCCTCGCCGATGCCGCCGGCGCCTATCCCCACCAGCTTTCGGGAGGCGAGCAGCAGCGGGTGGCGCTGGCGCGGGCCATGGCTCCTCGTCCCGACATCCTGCTGATGGACGAGCCGTTCTCGAACGCCGATGCCTCGCTGCGCGAGCAACTTGCGCACGAGGTGCGACGGATTCTGCTGAAGGAGAACATGACCGCGGTCCTGGTCACCCACGACCAGCTCGAGGCGTTCGCGATCGCCGATACCATCGGCGTTCTCGGCGGGGGATGGCTGCGCCAGTGGGCGTGCGCCTGCTGCCTCTATCATGAACCCGCCGATCGTTTCGTCGCCGACTTCATCGGCGAGGGGGTCGTCGTCGAGGGGCGGATGCTCGACGGCGGCAGGGTCGAAACGCCGCTCGGCACGGCCCCAGGCCGATCCCGCGAGGCAAGCCCGGCGGGCAGCCCGGTGCAGGTGCTGCTGCGCCCGAGCGATCTCGTGCACGACGATACCAGCCGCTTGCGCCTGCAGATTCTCGGCAAGACGTTCCGCGGCACCGGCTACATGTGCACGCTACGGCTCCCCGACGGCCGCAGCGCGCTGTGCGCCGTCCCCGTGCGCGACGACAGCCGGCCCGGCGACACCATGGGCGTGCGCCTCACCGGCGAGCGGCTGACCGTGTTTCCCGCCGAGGCCGGGCACCGCCGCGGGCCGGCATTCGATTCCCCCGACTGCCCGCGGCTGGCTCCCAGCGATCCCTCGCCGCGGGGCGGCTGAGGCCCCTTCCGCTGCGGCCAGAGGGGCCGACCTTACGCCTAGTTCACGCCGGCTTCGGCGAAGTTCTTCCAGCGCTCCAGGCCATTGCGATTGTTGACGAAGTTGAGCAAGGCGGCGATCGGTCGCGGATCATAGCGGCCGCCGCTCCACTCGGCGGCGAGCTTGCCGCACGCGTCGGGGATGGGCATGCCCTTGCGCCAGGACCGCGCGCTGGTCATGCCGACGAAGGCGTTGGCGACCGCGACCACCTGGGCCCCCAGCCGCACCTCGCCGGCGGCGTCCGGGAACTCGTCCGGGAACAGGAAGCGATGGATGTCGCGGACCGTCTCGACCACCGGGCCGTCGAAAGCGACGCCCTGGAGGAAGTCGGCGCCGGCGATGATGCAGCGCCGGATCTCGGCCCGCTCGTCGTCGCTGAGGCCCTCGGTCTTGGTCAGCAGGTCCTGCGGCACCAGGATCTTGCCCAGGTTCATCAGGCTGCTGGCGATGGCGATCGTTTCCGCCTCCTCGTGCGGCAGGCCCATCTCGCCCGCCACCTCGCTCGCCACCTCGCGGACCCGCCGCGAGTGGTCGGCCGAGAACGGATCGCGACGATCGACCACGGCGACCAGGGTCTCAACCAGCTGGCGCAGCACCTGCTCTCGCCGCACCCGCTCGCGCGTCAGCTCGGTCAGGTCCTCCATCACCATGAGGACGCCCGGCGGGTAACGGTCGTCTCCCGGCACCGGGATGTGCTCGGACTTGACGATGCGATCGCCGTCCTTCTCTGCGAAAGTGAAGACCTTCGAATCCGGCTCGAACTTGGCCAGCACGACGCGGTTGATCTCGGAGTAGGCCTTGGCCTTCACTGGGCCGATCACGTTGGCCATCGTCTTGCCGAGCATCGACTTCGGATGGTCCATCTCGTACCAGTTGGCCGCCGTGCGGTTGGCGAACATGAACTTGTCGGAGCCGTCGACCAGGGCGACCGCGGCGGGCTGGCTGTCGGTAACCAGGCGCATCAGCTTGAGCACCGCCTCCAGCCGCTGCGCCATCGTGCGGTGCGCCTCGGCAGCGCGCGCCGCCCGGACCGAGCTGCCATGCCGCCACACCGCGATCACCACCACCACCAGGCCGGCGGCAATCGACAGGAACACCGTCAGCAACAGGTTGGCGCGGCGCTCGATCGGCGCCAGCGATTCGGCCTCGGAGACGGTGCGCACCAGCGTCCAGGGGGTCTCCGGCACCTTGCGCCCGGTCACCAGCACCCGCTGCCCGGCGTAGTTGGAGCGGACCCCGAACCCGCCCGGCTTCTCGATCGCCAGCGCCGCATCCAGGTTGGACGTGCCGGCGTCGATCGTCTTCTTCAGCGGCCCGGTGCCGTCGGCCAGCGGCGTCAGGTACTGGATCGTGGCGCCGCTGGGCCGCACCAGGTAGGTCTCGCCGCTGGTCTCGGTGGTGCCCGGCTGCACCAGGAGATCGTAGAACTCCTTGTTGAGGGGCCGCACACCGACCACGAAGCCGAGATGCGGGTCCTTGCCGGGGGTCGCCTGGATCCCGTACACGGGGGTGACGAAGCCGATCATCGGCTCGTTGGAAACCCCGATGTGGATGTCGATCAGCGCCCGCTGGCCCGAAGCCGCCATGCGGATCGCGGCGCGGATCTCGGGCGAGGATGGCGGCATGTGGGGCGAGGCGACGATCAGCTTGCCTGACGAATCGACCAGCGCGATCCCGGCGCCGCCGGCGCGCTGCACGTTGGCCTCGACCTCGGCGGGCCGGGTCGCGGCGACGAACCCCGTCTGCTCGGCGGTCACCACCAGAAGGTTGCGCAGATAGCCGACCTCGGCCGCGACATCGTCGGCGGGCCGGTTTTCGATCAGGCCGACCTCGATCTCGGTCATGTAGAGCTGCAGCGATTCGTTCTCGGCGAGGCGGCGCATCACCTCGAACTGGCGTTCCACCCAGCCGGCGACCGCAGCCTGCCGGGCTTCCGCGACGACTCCGAGTCGCGACTGCCACATCCGCATGTCGCGTTCCTTCTCGGAGCCTACGAAGGCGAGGATGCCCCACACGCCGGCCACCGCGACCAGCACCAGAACCGCGATCGACGCGGCGAACACCCACATGCCCCGTGGCAGCCGTTCGCGGCCGCCCGCCTCACCTGCCACCATAGGAACCCCCCGATCTGCCCGCGGCACGCCGCGGAATCCTTGCAATCCGCCCCGAACTCTTGAAATATCCTACTCCAAAATGCGTCGCCTTCAACTCCTTGGACGGCACGTCATGCTCGGATCGCTTCGGCTTGTTGCGCTGGTTCTGCTGGCGGGTGTCCTTCTGGCGGCCCCCGGGGCGCAGGCGGGACCCGGGATCAAGCCCTTGTTCGGCAAGACGGGCGAGCCGACACCGGGAATCAAGCCCTTTCCCAAATGGAACGAGGCGCTGGAGAAGTACTTCAAGGAGAAGCGAAAGGCTGAGGCAGGCTGCACCGGACGCTGCCCTCTCAAAGACTGGGAGGCGATGATCAAGGAAAATGCCGGCCAGCCCAAAGAGCGTATAATCAAGAACGTCAACCGTGATCTCAACAAGAAGGAATACATCACGGACGAGATCAACTGGGGCGTCAAAGACTACTGGGAGTCGCCGGGGGAATTCTACGCAAAGTTCGGGGACTGCGAAGACTACGCGATTTCAAAGTATCTGACGCTGCGCGCCCTCGGCTTCTCTCCCGACGAGATGATCATCACCGCCGTCCAGGATCTCAATCTCAGGGTCGGGCACGCGATCCTGATCGTCTACCTCGACGGCAAGGCGCTTCTGCTCGACAATCAGATCCGGCTCATCACCGAGGACACCCGGGTGAAGCACTACAAGCCGGTCTACGCCGTCAACGAAGAGGCGTGGTGGCGGTTCAAGTAGGGGGAAGGATCAGCCGCCGAGGCCGGTCATCCCGAAGTCGAGGGTATCGCCTGCCGCCGGCTCCGAGAAGTCGTCATCGTCAGCCGCCTGCCGCAGCCCGATCACGATCGCCGGCGAAGACAGGACCACCTTGACGAGGTCGGCCTGGCGGTTGGTCAGGGTCTTGCGGAAAATCTGGTTGAGCTGGGTCTTGATGGTGTTGCGGGTGAGGTCGCGGTCCTCGGCGATGTCGGCCAGGCTGGCGCCGTTGACGAGGTCCACCAGAACGCGCGCTTCGGCGGCGGTCAACCCGAAGAAGCGCGCCATCACCTCTTCCGAGATCTCGTAGGTGCTTTCGGGGTCGCCGACCACGACCACCGCTGCCGAGGGTGGCATCGGACCCAGGTTGCCGACCGCGGCTCGCAGCGGCAGCACCAGAACGGAGAGCGGCGCCGCCATCGATTGCCGGGTCAGGCAGAGGGCGCCCTGCGCCGCATCGAAGTCCTTGCTTGCGGCCGCATGGGCGACTGCCTGGACAAGCTGCTGGTTTTCGGTCTGGTTGGCGGCGGCGATCCGGCCCTTGAGCGCCAGCAGGCCGTCGCGACGGCCGATCAGCTGGTGGGCGCGGGCGTTGCGGGTCAGGATCCGACCCCCGGCGTCGACCACCAGGATGCCGAACGGCAGGTTGTTGAGGACGTCGTGGTGGACCCGGTTGAGGAACCGGGTCTGGCAGACCCGCCGGTGGACCCCGAACACGCGCAGGAGGATCGCGGCGGCGTCCTGGACCGCAACCCGCTCGCGGTCGATCGCCGCGGCGGCGATCAGGGACTTAAGCCCGATCAGGATGGTGCGGATGCGGTCCCCGGCGAGAAAGCAGCCGAGGATGGCGACCGCCCGCCCGTCCCCCGGCTGGCCGCCGTCGACAGGCTTCCAGGTCGCCGGCGCATCGGAGGCGTGGACCCGGTAGAGGCCGCCGGCCTGCCCCACCGCCGCCGCGTCCTGCACCGGGGCAACGAGGTTCTTCTCCAGGGTCCGGCTGGCGAGCACGAACCCCGACTTGCGGAGCAGCCCGGAGATGCGGTGAACGAAGGTGTGCCAGTCGCGAGTATCGACCGCGGCCTCGTAAAGCTCGTGGACCGCCGCCATCTCGAGGGCGGGAGTTCCTCGGGGTGGGGTGGCGCCGGCGGTCGCTTGCTCCACCATGTCAGCGCTCTGTCAGCGCCCGGCCCCTGGCCCGCAACAGCGGCTTCAGGATGTACTCCAGGACGGTCCGCTTGCCGGTCAGCACGTCGACCTCGGCGGTCATGCCGGGGATGATCTTGAGCTCCTCCCCCTGCTTGCCGATCATGTGGTTCACGTTGGTACGGACCCGGATCACGTAGTAGGTGTTGCCTTCCTGGTCGACGATCGAGTCCGGGCTGATCAGCTCGAGCTTCGCCGGCAGCATGCCGTAGATGGCGTAGTCGTAGGCGGTGATCTTGACGTGGGCGTCGAGGCCGGGGCGCAGGAAGGCGATGTCGGCCGGCTTGACCTTGGCCTCGACCAGCAGCTTGTCCTCCAGCGGCACGATCTCGACAATGTCCATGCCCGGCTTGACGACGCCGGAGACGGTATTGACCAGCAGGCGCTTGACGATTCCCGCAAGGGGGGCGCGGATCTCGGTACGGCGGACCCGGTCGCCGCCCGAGGTCAGGGTCTCGGTGATGGCGTTGAGGTTGACCTGGGCTTCGTTCAGCTCTTTCAGCGCCCGCGAGCGGAAGACCGATTCGGTCTCCTTGATCTTGGCCAGCGCCTCGTTCAGGGCGGCATTCAGACGCGGCAGCGACTGGCGGGCCGATTCCAGCTGCCCTCTCAGCTCGACCAGCTCGCGCTGCAGCTTCAAGAGCTCGATCCGCGGCATCACGCCCTTCTCGGCCAGCGGCTTGACGATCCTGATCTCCTCGTCGGCGATCGTCACCGCCTCCTGCAGCGAGACGATCTTGGACTGGGTCTCGCTGATCTCCTGGCGGCGCTGCAGGGCATGCTCCTGATGGCCGGCGAGCGTCGAGCGCAGCTCGTTCTGGCGCGACGCGAGCAGCGCCTCCTCGTTGGCGACCACCTGCGGGGCGGACTTCAGCAGCTCGGCCGAGAACTGGGGCTTGCGCCCGTCGAGCTCCGCGGTCAGGCGCTCGATCGCCGCCTGCAGGCCGAAATACTTGGCGCGGTCTTCGCGGAACTTCGACGAGAACTGGGTGTCGTCGAGGCGCATCAGCACCTGGTCGGCCTGCACCTCCTCGCCTTCGTGGACCAGGATTTCGCTGACGATGCCGCCCTCCAGGTTCTGCACGATCTGGATCTGGCTCGACGGAATGACCTGGCCGAAGCCGCGGGTCGCCTGGTCGATCTCGGCCCAGCTCGCCCAGTACACCGCGGCGCCGAAGAACACCACGATCGCCACCAGCAGCAGGTTGCTGCTGAAGACCGGACGGCGCCTCACCGCCGCCTGCAGGTCTGACATGAACAGGATGTCGGAGTTTCGCATCGCCGCCCGTCCCGGCTATTTGGCCGTCGCGATGCGGCCCGAGGCGAGGCCCCGCAGCACCGCCTCGCGCGGGCCGTCGGCGACCACCCGCCCCTTGTCGATCACGATCAGCCGGTCGACCATCTTCAGGAGCGAGGCCCGGTGCGTGATCAGGATCAGGGTGCGGTTCTCGAGAAAACCCGGAAGCTGGGCGAGGATGTTCTCCTCGCTGCGGGTGTCCATCGAGCTGGTCGGCTCGTCGAGAACCAGGATGCGCGGACGCGCCAGCAGCGTGCGGGCGAACGAGATCGCCTGGCGCTGACCGCCCGACAGGCCGTCGCCGCGCTCGCCGATCGGCAGGTCGTAGCCCATCGGGTGCGCGCTCAGGAAGCCGTCGAGCCCGACCATGCGGGCGACCGCCATCACCTCGTCGTCGTTGGCGTGCATGCGCGCGACCGCGATGTTCTCGCGCGCGGTGCCGCGGAACAGGAATACGTCCTGCGGAACGTAGCCGACGTTGCGGCGCAGTTCGGTGGGATCGAGGTGGGTGATGTCGGTGCCGTCGATCGAGACCGAGCCGGTACGCGCCGAATAGAGGCCGATCAGCAGCTTGGCGAGGGTGCTCTTGCCGGAACCGACGCGGCCGACGAAACCCACCCGCTCGCCGGCTTTGATGGTGAAGCTGACGTCGCGCAGTACGTCGAAGTTCTGGCCGGGATAGGCGAACGAGACGTTCTGGAACTGGACCTCGCCGGAGATCTCGGAGCGGTAAAGGAAGGTCTTGTCGGCGGGCCGCTCGGTCGGCAGATGCATCAGCCGGTCGATGGCGTTGAGGGCGGTGAACGCCTGGTGGGCGCGGGTCGCCAGCTGCGCCACCTGGGCCATCGGGGCGATCGCCCGGCCCGACAGGATGACGCAGGCGATCAGCCCGCCCGAGGTCATCTCGCCCTCGCCGACCAGATAGATGCCGATCAGGATGACGCCCACGTTGCAGAGCTGCTGGACCATCTGCACGAAGTGGATGTTGAAGTTCGAGACCAGCCGCGTGCGCTGGCTGCTGCTCGCCGACTGGCCGACCAGCCCCTCCCACAACACCCGCATGCGGCCGTCGGCGCCGACCGTCTTGATGGTCTCGAAGCCGTTCAGGGTCTCGACCAGAACCCCGTGCTTGCTTTCGTTCTCCCGCAGGTTCTTCTTCACCACGTAGCGCATCGGGAACTGCATGAACAGCCCGACCAGCAGGATCAGCCCCACCGCGCAGCCGAGCAGCAGCGCGATCTGCGGGCTGATGATGCTGATGACGAACACGAACAGGAAGACGAACGGCAGGTCGACGAAGCTGGCCAGCGTCGCCGAGGTGAAGAAGTCGCGCAGGGTCTCGAACTCGCGCAGCGTGCTGGCCAGCGCGCCCGCCGAGGCCGGCCGCGCCGCCATCTTCATGTCGAGCACCTGGTCGAAGACGCGGCAGGCGAGCCGGACGTCGGCGCGGCGTCCGGCGAAGTCGATGAAGCCGGCCCGCAGGTTGCGGAGCAGGAAGTCGAAGAACAGCACGAAGGCGACGCCGATCGCCAGCACCCACCCGGTCTCAACCGCGTTGTTGGGCAGCACCCGGTCGTACACGTTCATCGTGAACATCGGGTTGGCGAGCGCGAAGATGTTGATGAGAATCGCGGCGCAGGCGACCTGCAGGTAGATCCACCAGCTTTGCGCCAGGGTGCCCCAGAACCAGGCGCGCGGCTTCGGCACGTCGGTGTCGAAGCGTTGGGAGCCGAAGCGGAACTCGGGCCGCAGGAACGCGGCATAGCCGGCGTATTCGGCGGCGAGGTCCTCGTAGAGGACGTCGCGGGTACCCTCGCCGAGCTCGGGAATCATGGCCACGAAATGGCCGGGCTTCGGCTTTTCGATCAGGACCCAAGGCTGGCCGTCCTTCTTGAAGACGACGCAGGGCATGACGAGGTGCGAGATGCTGGCCAGCTTGCGCTTGACGATGCGCCCGGTCAGCCCGCCCCGTTCGGCGGCGCGCAGGAAGACGCTGGGCGACATCTGGCCGTCGACCAGCGGCACGCCGCTGCGCAGCACTTCGCGGGAGCGCGGCCGGCCGTGGAACTTGCAGAGGAACTCGAGGCAGGCTAGCAGAGGATCGAAGTCGCGGTCGGCCGTGTCATCCGGCACGAACGCCGGCGCGGGCGCAGGTTCCTGCGTGGCTGCGCCGCCGATGTCGAGAACCTGTTCGATGGCGCCAAGCCCCCCCGCACCGGGGGTGTCAGAAGGCGCGTCCGCGACTTCCGCCGCGCCCCCGACTGCCCCTGCGGCCGATTTCTTTATCATCGAGACCGTCGCCGGCGGCGTCTTCCCACATCCTCCGAAGGCGCCGCCGTTCCTGTGCCCGTCTACTACGGCTTACGATTCGGATTCCGACGGAGCCGGTACGGGCACGTTCAGCGACTTGAGCAGCACGCCCGTGGTGTTCAGCACCTTGTAGTACGAGGCGGTGCGCCGATACTCGCCGCGGACCAGCTCGGAACGAGCCTGGAACAACTCGTTGCCGGCGTCCAGCACGTCGATCAGGGTGCGCCGGCCGAGGTCGAACTGCCGCCGATAGGCGGTGACGACCTCGTCGGTGGCGTCGACGCGATCCTCGAGGAGGGGTACCTCGCTCTCGGCCACCTTCATCTCGTTGAAGTCGATCACGACCTGCTCGGTCAGCAGACGGCCGATCTCCATCTCGCGCTGACGGGCCTGACCGGCCTCGGCCACGGCCTGCCGCTCGCGGGCGACGTCGGCGCCGCCAGCGTAGAGGTTGTAGCGCAGCCGCACGACGCCGCGGTAGTCGGCCCGTTCCTCGTCACGGCCGCCGGTCCCGTTCTCCCAGTTGGAGGCGAGCTGGAGGTCGAAGCGCGGGTAATAGGCGCCCTTGACCGCGGTGATGGTGTGGTCGGCGGCGTTGACGCTCTGGCTGGCCGACAATTTCTGCGGGTTGTTGGCGATCGCGGTCGAGACCGCGTTGTCGACCGTGGTCGGAACCAGCCCGGTCGGCGCAGTCGCCGGCTCGAGCGTGGCGGGCGCCTCGCCCACCGCCTCGAGATAGTTGGCTTCGGCCTGCCGCAGGTCGCCCTGAAGACGGACCAGGCGGGCCTTGGCGAGGCTCAGGCGGCTTTGCGCCTGATAGACGTCGGCCTGCGAGCCGCCGCCCGAGGAAGCCTTCACGCTGACGTCGTCGACCACCTCGTTGTGGAGGGCAACGTTCTCCTCGGCGAGCTTGACGACCTGGCGCGATTCCAGCACCGACAGGTAGGCGGTGATGACGCGCAGGGCGATCTCGTTGGCCGCGGCGTTCTTGTCGAAGGCGGCCGCCTTGGCGTCGAACTGGGCGGCGTCGTGCAGGCTCTCGGCGGTGAAGCCGTCGAACAGGAGCTGGCTGAGCGACAGCGTGCCCTGCTGGATGTCGGTCTTCTTCTTGGCGTGCGAGACGTTGCCCGGCTTGGTGAAGTAGGCGAAGCCGGTCTGCGCGTCGGCGTCGAGTTGCGGCAGGAAGGCCGCGTACGCCTCGCGCACCGCGCCCAGGGCGCGGTTCTCGTTCTCCAGCGCGCCCTGGACGCGCGGATGTTTGGTGACCCCGAGGACGACCGCCTCGTCGAGGGTGATCGCGCTCGCGGTGCTCGCCGCGAACGTACCGCCGACCAGCGCCGCCACGATTCCAAGCGCCTGAGTTCGCCGTTTGGATGACACCTGAGTTCTCCCCCGCCCTCTGCTTGAGTCCAGGCCCCCTCGGACCTGGAGGATAATGTACCCAGGGCTGAAAAAAAGGCAATCCGATTTATAGCCAGGATCGTGCGGCCGGTGATCGTCTTACGAGTAACATTCCAGCAACACTTGCTGGGATTTCAGGAACCACGTAGATTGGTCCGCAACCACTGGCGGCCGTCGGCCGCTCCTCCGGAGGGCTTGCAATGCCGTACATCAAGAGGGACGCGAACGGGGAGATTCTCGCGGTATACAAGAGCCCCGTCGAGGCCGAACTGGAGGAGATCGGCGCCTCCGATATCGAGCTAGTCGCCTTTTTTCTCGAAGGTTTTGACTTCGACGAACTGAAACGCAGGCTCTACGAAAGCGACCTCGACATGGGCCGGGTCTCGGAAGACCTGGTCGACACCCTGATCGAGAAGGGGGTGATCCTGTTCACCGACCTGCCCGAGGCGGCGCAGCGAAAGCTCAACGCTCGCAGATTGTTACGAAAGCGCCTGGGCTCGTCGATCGGGCTGATCGACAGCGAGCTGAAGCTGTAGCTTTTAGGCAACACTGTCTCGAAAAAACGACACCGGGGCCCGGAGCGGCGGCGGCAGGGCGGCCGGAACATACCCCGCGACACCCTCGAGCCCCCGCTTGAGGATGCGACTCCGCACCAGGCATCCGTCAGCCATCTGCATATTATCTTATTCCGCGGACGGCCCGTCCGCCCCGACGCGAACGGGAGCCGGATCATCGTGCCCGCGGCCGCCACGACGGCAACTTCATGGCATGTCCGCCGGACCGCCCCGGCACGGCTGGGACCGCCCAGACGGACCCGCATCCCGACCCGCGCCGGTATTGGCAAACCTACCCGCCAAAGAAAACCCGGCCCCCGAAGGGGCCGGGCTCCAAGATTGAAACACCTGGGTCTCAGACCTTGCTCGTGATGATCGTGCCATCATCCTGAAGGGTGAGCTGGTTTTCGTTGGTGTTCTCGATCACCGCGATCGTTTCATAGTCCGTGTGGCCATAGCCCGACTTCGGATCGACGTCCACCCGCACTCGAACGCTGCTGCCATCCTGGTCGAGCTCGATGTTGCTCTTGCCGTACTGAGCTATGACGTCGCTGATGTCCAGCTTGTCGCCGGCTCGGAAGTCCTTCAGCGTGTCGGTGTAATCATAGTTGCCCCACCCGTCGGTGATGTCGTCCCGGGTGATGACGAAGGTATCGTTGCCGGCGCCACCTCTGAGCTCGTCGCTGCCATTGCCACCGCGGAGGTAGTCATCGCCAGTGCCGCCGTTCAGCACATCATTCCCGTTCTCGCCAAACAGGCGGTCGTTGCCGGCATCACCGTTCAGCGTGTCGTTATTGTCACCCCCGTGCAGCTCATCGTTGTCGTCGCCGCCGTTCAAGACGTCGTTGCCGCTGTCCCCGAAGATGAGGTCGTTGCCGGCGCCGCCGGTGACGACGTCGTTCCCACCATCGGCGCGCATGACGTCGTTGCCGCCCTTGAGGTCGATGTTTTCGTTATGCCAATCGCCGTACACGATCTCGTCACGGTCGGTGGTGTTCACCCCGCGTTCGACGGTGACGTCGACGCCGGTCTCGCTGCCCGCACTGCCCACGACATTGTATTCGAAGAAGTCCGTAGTTTCGGAACTGCGCAGGTGCCCCCAAGCCCCTTCGTTGGGGGACTCAAACCACCAGGCTTCCCCACTGGCACCTGTGATATCCAGCCCGTTGCCGATGTCGTTCCACAACAGATCCTGCTCGGGTACCCAATAGTCGCCACCGCCGCTCATCAGCAACACCCGGTCAGCGACACCGTCGAAGACCACGGCCTCGTCGGCACCGTTGATCGTGATGGTGATTTCCTGCTCGGTGCCGTCCGCCGCCTTCACGGTGATGACGTCCTGCAACGTCTCGCCGTCGTTGAGGTCCTGCACGTCGTCGTTGGTGTTGTCGAGCGTGTAGGTCCAGGCGCCGGCAGCGTTGATGACTAGCTGCCCATACTGGCCGTAGTGGGTCTGGGCCTGGAAGGTGTTGTCCGGGCCATCGACGTCGTAGCTGGTCAGCACACCGGCATCGTCCAGATCGCCGTCCTCGGTCACCGTGCCAGCGACCTTACCGTCGATCACGGCGCCGTCGTTGGTGCCGGTGACCGTCACCTGGATGACCTGGGTGTCGACCGCCCCGTACTGGTCCGTCACCTGGACGGTGAAGGAGTCGGTGAGGGTCTGGCCCTCGGCGAGCGACTGGACCAGGCTGTCGTTCAGAGTGTAGTTCCAGGTCGCGTTTGCACCCGACCCGACCACCGCAGCCGTGCCGTAGCCGGCCGCCCCGCTGACGGACCAGGTGAGCGCGGCGGCGTGGTCGACGTCGCTGGCCACCAGGGTGCCGTTGGCGGTGTGGTTGGAGGCGTCGTCCTCCTTCACGCTGCCGTCCGCCACCGTGTAGCTGGTGATCACGGGCGCGTCGTTGGCGCCGTTGATCGTGACGGTGACGGTCTTGGTCGCCGTGTAGCCGTCGGTGTCGGTGACGGTATAGTCGAAGGTCCGCGTCGCCGTCTCGCCCTGGGCCAGGGATTCGAACGCTCCCGCGTTGGCCTTGAACACCAGGTTGGTGCCGACCACGCTGGCCGTGAAGTCGCCGGCCGAGGGATTCGAGATCACGAGGCTGGCCAGGTCGGCACTGGTGTAGTCGCCGACGAGGTTCAGGACGTCGATGGAGACGCCGGTGGTTGCGGCGGCGTCCTCGCCGACCGAGCCCGAGCCGTTGTTGGCCAGGATCACGTTGTGGTCGGCATAATCGACGCGGTCGACGCCGTGCAGGGTATCCGCGCCCGCCGTGCCTTCGCCGTTGGCGGCGTTGTAGCTCACCGGGTTGGCAGCCTCGTTGCCCTCGATCACCAGGGTGTCGACGCCGTCGCCGCCGGTGATGTCGTCGGCGCCGGCGCCGCCGTACAGCACGTCCTTGCCCTCGCCGCCGATGATCGTGTTGACGCCGTCGTTGCCGCGGATCGTGTTGACGTTGCCGTTGCCGGTGACGTCGATCGCCGCATCGCCGCCGAGGGTGATGTCGTTGCCGTCGCCCAGCACCAGGTCGATGTTGGTGGCGCCCGCCGGGGCTTTGATCGTCAGGTTGTTGGTGTCGACGTCGATGTCGCCGCCGGCCAGCCTGCCGCCGCCGAGGGTGGCCGTCGAGTAGTCGCCGGGCTCGTAAGCCAGGATGGTGTCGCCAGGCGCGGCCTCGTCGCAGGCCTCCTGCAGGGTCAGTCCGCCGCCGCCGACCAGCCACGCCACGCCGTCCTTGAACTGCAGCTGCTCGGCATTGACGATGGTGTCGGTGCCGTCGTCGCCGTCCACCGAGGGTTTCAGGTCTTTGACGACATAGTGGCCGTTCTCGAAGGTGATCGAGTAGTCGGCCATGTTGCCGGCGAACACGACCACGTCGATCTCGGGGCTGTCGCCCGCATCGATGGTGTCGTTGCCGCCGCCGCCGGTGATGGTGTCGGCGCCGTGGCCGCCGGAGATGACGTTGTCGCCGCTGTTGCCGGTGAGGACGTCGGCGTAATTCGAGCCGATCACGTTCTCGATGCTGTTGAGCTCGTCCGAAGCGCCGTCTCCGTCGTTCGTGGCCTCGTCGTTCTGGAGGTTGACGACCACGCCACCCGCCGCGGCCGAGTAGTCGACCGTGTCGGTGCCCGAGCCGCCGTCGATGTAGTCCTCGCCGGCGCCGCCGGAGAGGATGTCGTCGCCGGAGCCGCCGAAGAGCTGGTCGTCGCCCTCGCCGCCGGAGAGGATGTCGTCGCCCGAGCCGCCGAAGAGCTGGTCGTCGCCCTCGCCGCCGGTCAGCTCGTCGTTGCCCTGGCCGCCGTCGAGATTGTCGTCGCCCTCGCCGCCGGTCAGCTCGTCGTCGCCCCGGCCGCCGTAGAGCCGGTCGTCGCCGATCCCGCCGTCCAGGACGTCGCTGCCGTCGCCGCCGTCGAGCTCGTCGTCGCCCTCGCCGCCGTACAGGGTGTCGGCACCGCCGGCGCCGTCGATCTCGTCGTCGCCGTCGCCGCCCCAGATGGTGTTGACACCGTCGTTGCCGGTGAGATCGTCGCTGAACTGCGAGCCGACGATGTTCTCGACGTCGACGAGCGTGTCGCCTTGGGCGTCACCGCCGACACCGGTGCCGAACCGGAGATCAACCGATACCGGCGCACCGGAAGCCGAGTAGTCGGCCGTGTCGATGCCCGCACCGCCGCGGAGATCGTCCGCGCCCTCGCCGCCGACCAGGACGTCGTTGCCCTCGCCGCCCTCGAGGAGGTCGTTGCCGGCCCCGCCGACGAGCTTGTCGTCGCCGGCCTCGCCGTACAGGGTGTCGTTGCCGCCCTTGCCGTCGATGAGGTCGTTGCCGGCGCCGCCCCAGATGGTGTTGACGCCGTCGCTGCCGTCGATGATGTCGGCATACGACGAGCCGATCGCATTCTCGATGCTGATCAGCGTGTCGAGGCTGCCGAAGCCGTCGATGGCGATGCCGGCCCCGAGATCGACGAAGACGCCGGTGGGCGAAGCCGCATAGCTGGCGGTATCGATGCCGTTGCCGCCGTCGAGGGTGTCGTAGCCGCCCATGCCGCGGAGGGTATCGTTGCCGTCGCGGCCCCAGAGCTTGTTGTCCGCCCAGTCGCCGGTGATGGTGTCGTCGTAGGCCGAACCGTCGACGTTCTCGATCTCCGCGAGAATGTCGCCCTGGGCGTCGCCGCCCGTGCCGGGCCCGTCGGAAAGCGCGATGGTGATGCCGGCCGCCGAGGCGTTGTAGTTGGCGGTATCCTCGCCGCTGCCGCCGTTCATGGTGTCGGCGCCGTCGTAGCCTTCGTCGGTGGTCCCGGTGCTGTAGAAGACGTCGTTGCCGCCGTTGCCGTACATGGTGTCGTTGCCGGCGCCACCGTACAGGGTGTCGGCGCCGCCGTAGACCGCGGCCCCATAGTAGGCGTTGCCGTCGCCGTACATGGTGTCGTTGCCGTCGCCACCGTACAGGGTGTCGGCGCCGCCGTGGACCTCGGCCCCGTAGAAGACGGCGTCGCCGTCACCGACCAGCGTGTCGTTGCCGGCCCCGCCATTCAGCGTGTCGTTGCCGCCGTAGATGTCTGAGCGGTCGCCATAGGCGTTGCCGTCCCCGACCAGCGTGTCGTCGCCGGCGTCGCCGGCGAGGCTGTCGTTGCCGCCGCTGATGTCGGCCCCGTAACGGGCATCCTCGTCGCCCACCAGCAGGTCGTTGCCGGAACCGCCTTCGAGGCGATCGTTGCCGGCGTTGCCGTACAGCGTGTCGTTGCCGGCGTCGCCATAGAGGGCGTCGGTGCCCGATCCGCCGTACAGCCGGTCATGGTCGTCGCCGCCGACGAGCAGGTCGTCGCCGGAGCCGCCGGACATGGTGTCGTTGCCGGTTTCGCCGTAGAGGAAGTCGGCGTCGTCGCCGCCATCCATCTCGTCGTCGCCCGAGCCGCCGAACAGCTGGTCGGCGCCGGTGCCGCCGAACATGTCGTCGTGCCCGGAACCACCGACCATCGTGTCGCTGCCGGCGCCGCCGTACATGTCGTCGTTGCCGTCGTCGCCCCACATGCGGTCGTTGCCGGCATCGCCGTTCATGTCGTCGTTGCCCGAGCCGCCCTCCAGCAGGTCGTCGCCGTCGCCGCCGGACATGTCGTCGTCGCCCGCGCCGCCGTTGAGGGAGTCGGCATCGGCGTCGCCGGACATGTCGTCGTGGCCGTCGCCGCCGTACAGCGTGTCGCTGCCGGTGCCGCCGGACATGTCGTCGTTGCCGCTGTCGCCGAACATCAGGTCGTTGCCCGAGCCGCCGGACATGGTGTCGTTTTCGGAGCCGCCGGACATGGTGTCGGCCCCGCCGCCACCGTACATGGTGTCGTCGCTGGAGCCGCCGTACATGGTGTCGTTGCCGTCGCCGGCACCCTCGACGACGCCGTCGCCGTACATGACGTCGTGGCCGCCGGTGCCGTGCATGGTGTCGTTGCCGGCGTCGCCATACATGCGGTCGCCGTGGTCGCCATAGGTCTCGCCGGTGCCGTCGTCGCCGTACATGGTGTCGTCGCCGGCGCCGCCGTGCATGGTATCCCAGTCGTCGCCGCCGTACATGACGTCGTTGCCGGCGCCGCCGTCCATGGTGTCGTTGCCGGAGTTGCCGTACATCAGGTCGTCGCCGGCATCGCCGTCCATGACGTCGTTGCCCGAGCCGCCGTACAGCTTGTCCTGATCGTCGCCGCCGGACATGGTGTCGTTGCCGCCGGTGCCGTACAGGGTATCGTTGCCGGCCTCGCCGTCCATCTCGTCGCCGCGGTCACTGCCGTGCTCGCCGATGCCGTCGTCGCCGTACATGACGTCGTCGCCGGAACCGCCGCGCATGTCGTCATAGCCGGAGCCGCCGTACATGGTGTCGTTGCCGGAGCCGCCGTCCATGTCGTCGTTGCCGTTGCCGCCGTACATCAGGTCGTTGGCGCCGTCGCCGTCCATGTCGTCGTGGCCGTCGCCGCCGTACAGGGTGTCGAGGCCGTCGCCGCCCGACATGGTGTCGTCGCCGCCGGTGCCGTACATCCGATCGTTGCCGGCGTCGCCGTACATGCGGTCGCCGCCGTCGCCCCAGGACTCGCTGGTGCCGTCGTCGCCGTACATGGTGTCGTCGCCGGCGCCGGCGTGCATGGTGTCGCGGTCGTTGCCGCCGTACATGATGTCGGCGCCGTCGCCGCCATCCATGACGTCATTGCCGGAGCCGCCGTACATGGTGTCCTGCCCGGAGCCGCCGGACATGACGTCGTTGTCCTGGTCGCCCCACATGCGGTCGTCGCCGGCGTCGCCGTTCATCACGTCGTTGCCGGAGCCGCCGGACATGACGTCCTGGCCCTCGCCGCCGTACATGGTGTCGCGGCCCGAGTTGCCCTCCAGGTAATCGTCGCCGCCCTGGCCGTAGAGGGTGTCGTTGCCGTCGCCGCCGGAAAGCGTGTCGTTGCCGCCGCCCTCGAACCGGCCGTCGCCGTCGCCGATCAGCACATCATCGCCGTCGCCGCCGGAAAGCGTGTCGTCGCCGCCGTGCAGGAAGAAGCCACTGCCGTCGCCGACCAGCACGTCGTTGCCGTCGCCGCCGTCGAGCTTGTCGTCGCCGCCGTAGACGCCGCCGAGGAACCCGCTGGCATCGCCGTCGCCGACCAGCGTGTCGTTGCCGTCGCCGCCCTCGAGGGTGTCGTTGCCGCCCCACACGCCGCCGCCGAACCACGACTGGTCGTTGTAGTCGCCGACCAGCGTGTCGTCACCGCCCTGGCCGTAGAGCCGATCGTCGCCCGAGCCGCCGATCAGGGTGTCGTTTCCGCCGTCGACGTAGGACCAAGAGCCGTTCTCGCGGCCGTCGCCGTAGAGCGTGTCGTTGCCCGAACCGCCGTCGAGGTAGTCGTTGCCGCCGTCGACGTAAGAGCCACGGCCGTTGGCATCGCCGTCGCCGATCAGGGTGTCGGCACCGTCCCCGCCGTACAGCGAATCGTGGCCGCCGTAGACATTCGCGTCCCGGCCGTCGGCATCGCCGTCGCCGGTCAGGGTATCGTTGCCGTCGCCGCCGTACAGCCGGTCGTTGCCGCCACGGACGTCCGCATCCTCGCCATCGGCTTCCCCGTCACCGATCAGCGTGTCGACGCCGTCGCCGCCCTCGAGCTTGTCGCTGCCGCCGTAGACGTCGGAGCGGTCGCCGTCGGCATCGCCGTCGCCGGTCAGGGTGTCGTTGCCGTCGCCGCCATAGAGCGAGTCGCTGCCGCCGTAGACGTCCTCGTTCCAGCCGTCGGCATGCTCGTCGCCGACCAGGCGATCGTTGCCGTCCTGGCCATAGAGAGTGTCGTTGCCGGTGCCGCCGTAGAGGGTGTCGTCGCCGCCGTGGACTTCGGCAAACCAGCCCTCGGCCCTGCCATCGCCGTACAGGACGTCGTTGCCGGCGCCGCCGTCGAGGACGTCGTTGCCGCCGTAGACGTCGGAATGGGCGCCGGTGGCGTCGCCGTCGCCGACCAGCACGTCATCGTCGTCGCCGCCATAGAGCGAGTCGTTGCCGCCGTAGACGTTGGCGTCCCAGCCCTCGGCATCGCCGTCGCCGATCAGGGTGTCGCCGCCCTCGCCGCCGTACAGGCGGTCGCTGCCGCCGCGAACATCCGCCTCGTGGCCATCGGCATCGCCGTCGCCGACCAGGATATCGTCGCCGTCGCCGCCGTCGAGCTTGTCGTTGCCGCCGTAGACGTCGGAGTACGCGCCATCGGCGTCGCCGTCGCCGGTCAGCCTGTCGTTGCCGTCCCCGCCATAAAGCGAGTCGCTGCCGCCGTAGACGTTTTCGTTCCAGCCGTCGGCATGCTCGTCGCCGACCAGGCGGTCATTGCCGCCTTGGCCGTAGAGGGTGTCGTTGCCCGAGCCGCCGATCAGGGTATCGTGGCCGCCGTCGACGTCGGACCACATGCCGTTCTCGCGGCCGTCGCCGTAGAGCGTGTCGTTGCCCGAACCGCCGTCGAGGTAGTCGTTGCCGCCGTCGACGTAAGACCCGCGGCCGTTGGCATCGCCGTCGCCGATCAGGGTGTCGTTGCCGGCGCCGCCGTACAGCGAGTCGTTGCCGCCGTCGACGGAGGAGTCCTTGCCATTGGCATCGCCGTCGCCGATCAGCGTGTCGCCGTCGTCGCCGCCGTACAGCCGGTCGTTGCCGCCGCGGACGTCCGCGTCCTCGCCGTCGGCATCGCCGTCGCCGATCAGGGTGTCGCTGCCGTCACCGCCGTACAGCTTGTCGCTGCCGCCGTAGACGTCGGACTTCCGGCCGTCGGCATCGCCGTCGCCGATCAGCACGTCGTTGCCGTCGCCGCCGTCCAGCGTGTCGCTGCCGCCGTAGACATTGGCGTCCCAGCCGTCGGCATCGCCGTCGCCGACCAGGGTATCCCTGCCGTCGCCGCCGTACAGCTTGTCGTTGCCGCCACGGACGTCCGCCTCGTTGCCGTCGGCGTCGCCGTCACCGATCAGGGTGTCCCTGCCGTCGCCGCCGTACAGCCTGTCGTCGCCGCCGTAGACGTCGGAGTACGTGCCGTCGGCATCGCCGTCGCCGATCAGGACGTCGTTGCCGTCGCCCCCGTCCAGCTTGTCGTCGCCGCCGAAGACGTTCTCGTTCCAACCGTTGGCGTCCTCGTCGCCGACCAGACGGTCATTGCCGCCCTGGCCATAGAGCCGGTCGTCGCCCGTGCCGCCGATCAGGGTGTCGTCGCCGCCGTGCACGAAGGCGCCGTAGCCGTCACCGACCAGCACGTCGTCGCCGGAGCCGCCGTCCAGCGTGTCGTCGCCGCCGAGCACCGCAACGGCGCTGCCGTCGCCGACCAGGACGTCATTGCCCGACCCGCCGTGGAGGTGGTCGTCGCCGCCGACCAGCACCGGGCTCGCCGGGCCGCCGTCGAGGATGTCGTACTCGCCGACGAACTGCTCGCCGTCGCCGATCACGACGTCGTCGCCCTGGCCGCCGTCGACGAAATCGTCGCCCGAGCCGCCCTGCAGCAGATCGTCGCCGCCGCGGCCGTCGATGTAGTCGTTGCCGCGGTTGCCCCAGATCGTGTTGACGCCGTCGTCGCCCAGCAGGACGTCGTTGCCCTGCGAGCCGCTGATGTTCTCGATGCCGTCAAAGGTGTCGCCCTCGGCGTCGCCGAACATGCCGACGTTGTTCTCGAGGTCGACCCAGACGCCCGGCACGAACCCGGGACCGCCCATGGCCATCGCCGCGAAGGACGGCACCGGCCCCGGCGCGTGATCCGGGGAGTTCGAGTAGTCGGCGGTGTCGTTGCCCTCGCCGCCGACCAGCGAGTCCGCGCCGCCGTTGCCGCGCAGGATGTTGTCGCCGGCGTCGCCGGTCAGGCTGTCGTCGTAGTCGGAGCCGGCGATGTTCTCGAAGCCCTCGAACTCGTCGCCCTCGGCGTGGCCGCCGCTGGCCTCGCCGGTCTCGAGGTTGACGACCACGGCCTCGTCGGAGCGGTGATAGTTGAGGGTGTCGGCGCCGTCGCCGCCGATCATCCAGTCGTTGCCTTCGCCGCCGGCGACGATGTCGTTGCCGTTCCCGGTGTCGATGATGTCGCGGCCCCTGCCGCCGTCGATGATGTCGCTGCCCCAATTGGTGATGATGATCTGGTCACCCTCGGGGCCCGCCGCGAAATCGTCGCCGTTGATGACGCGGCACATGGTCGGGTCGACGGTCACGGTCGCGGTGTCGGTGTTGCCGGCGTCGTCGGTGATCGTGTAGGTGAACTGGAACTGCTCGAAGCCGGGCCCGCCGAAGCCGCCCCTGCTCTCCGTCGAGAAGCCGTCGTTGCCGCTGCCGCCCTCCAGTGCCGGCGGGTAGATGTGGAGCTCGCCGTCGACGATCTCCCAGGTGTAGCCGTCCGGCACCTGGACGTCGGTCACCGTCAGGGGACCGCCTTCCGGATCGGAGTCGTTGTCCAGCAGGTAGTCGAGCGGGATGCGGAAGTAGCCGTCGGGGCACCACACGGGCCGGGTGATGACGAAGTCGTCGCGCGCATCAGGCGCAGCGTTGCCGCCCAGCAGGTCTTGGGGGAGATAGCCGGGAACGTCGAGGCCGGCGCCGGGAAAGCCGAGTCCCGGGCCGAGGTCGAGCGCGTTGCCGCCGCCGCCTTCGAGGCCCTGCTCGTCGATCGAGCCGTTGTTGCCGAAGCCCGAGCCGGGGGTGCCGCCCGGGGTCGCGCCGCCGGCGGCGGTCGAGAACCCGGCCAGCAGCTCGTCGAGGCTGGCGATGTTGGTCGTCTTGTCCGAA
>JAHDSF010000026.1 GCA_018432935.1 Rhodospirillales bacterium
CCCGCAAACATCGAGACAAGCCCCCAGATACGCCAGATCGCCGAACACCTCCGGCGGCAGCCGACGTGCGGCTTCGAAGCCTGTCATCCCCGCCGACCCGTCACGCCGTCGCCGTCGGCGGCGCGGTATGAGAAATGCGGGTTAATGCCCAGTATCGTGGGCGCAACGTCGACGAATTCTTCCTTCAACACGGGGCGCCCGCCTCCCGGCATCAGATGAATTCCGGGAGCGTTCTTTTCGTCTGGGATTCGGGAGTCACGACCATCGCCCGGCCTCAGTACACGAAGACCAAGAACAAGGATTCCGGCAGTTCGAATTCCGTAACCACCGGCGGCAACTTCACTGCACAATGCGTGCTGCAGATCGTGGCTGCGCCCGATGGGACGGTTCGCGACTTCAAAGTGACCAACAGCACCGCCGGCGACTGGCGGCTATCACGTTGCGACGAGGTACTGTTTTAGTCCCTCAGGACATGTACGCAGCTCGTCAACGCTGAACTCCGCAAGACCTGCCGATACCCAACCATCCCGGAAAATCCTCTCCACGACCTTCCATCGTCTCGCGTGGCGCGATGACGAGGAGGGAATTACGGCGACAGTGCTTCAATCCGTGCTCGTCTCTGCGAGACTGACCGCGCCACCTCGCGCCGCGGATTTGCACTGTCGCCGCAGCTACGCCCTCTTGGGCCGGCGAATCGCGCGCACCCTGGCGCTGGGGCCGCCGCCGCAGAAGAAGCGTTCGCCGCCGTCGGATTCGAGGCCCGAGACCCCGGTCCCCGCCGGCATGTCCAGTCGCTCCTGCACCTCTCCGCTCACAGGGTCGATGCGGCGGACGTCGCTTTCGTCGTTCTCCCACGTACCATGCCAGAGCTCGCCGTCGACCCAGGTGACGCCGGTGACGAAGCGCTCGGATTCGATCGTGCGCAGCACCGTTCCCGTCTCGGGGTCCACCTGATGAATCCTGCGTCCGCGGTGCTGTCCGACCCACAGCGACCCTTCCGCCCAGGCCAGGCCGGAATCGTCCCCGCCGCCGGGCGCCGGGATCGTGGCCAGCACCTCGCCGGTGTTGGGATCGAGCTTCCGGATCACCGCCTCCGCGATCTGGAACAGGTGCTTGCCGTCGAACGCGGTGCCCGCATCGGCAGCAACACCGAGCGGGCTCAGCATCGCCCCGCTTTCGGGGTCGAACGCGTCCAGCCGGGTGCCTGTCGCCATCCACACCCGGCGGCCGTCGAAGCTCACTCCATGGACGCAATCCACTCCGGGAAAGGGCCCATACTCACGGATGATTTCTGCGGCTGCGTGTTTCATGTCCTCATCCTAGTCCGCAACGCCGAAGGCGGGGAGTAACAAGCTTGTCGGGAAACCCGGAACACTCGTCGCGATCCAACGCCGTGCCCGTCCCTGGCCGAACCATTCCGCCTTGCCGCCCTCCGCAAGAGCCTCGAGCGCCCGCTGCACCGTGCGCGGGCTGACGTCGAGTGCCAGCGCCAGCGCGGAGCTGGACCAGGCCTCGCCATCGGCGAGAAGGGCCAGCACCTCGCCGTGCTCGCTCTCGACCGGCGGCGCCAGCACGGCGACCGGACCGGCGTCATGCGGCACCAGTACATATCCTCGTTCGGTGGCGCTGATCTCCGCCACGGGCCTGATCGCTTCGCGCAGGCGCCCGATCTCGACCCGCAGTCGCGCGCGATGCGATTCGTCGGCCTCCCGCGCGCGAAAGGCGCGGCGGAGAAGCCGTTCCCGGGAAACGTGGCCCCGCCAGCTCTCGCCGAGCGATCGGACAAGTGCGAACAGGATCGGGCGACCGGCCAGAGAGACGAGGGCGGTCCCGGCGCGTACCACATTCCGGCAGGCATCGATGACGAGCGCATCCGATGCCAGCAGGGCCTCGACTTCGTCGAGCCGCAGGAGCCGTTCCCGATCGCCCGTCACCAGCCGCGCGGCGGGCGCTTCGAACGCCTGCACGGCGCGTTCGACTTCGGCTTTCAAGGCGGCATTCCCGACGCGGGCGGCGGCGCTTTCCGCGCGATCGAGCGCGTCACGCGCCGGTCTCGCGCGTATGCGGCGCATCGCAATGCCAGCAACCACCAGTTCGTAGCCCGCCCGCGACGTCATCGGCAATGCGCCCGCATCGAGGCGATCGAGGATCCGCTCCGCCTCGTCGAGGCGACCGATCAACAGCAGGCGCCTCGCTTCGAGGTAGCGGGCATGCGCGGCGTTCACGCGGTCCCCCAGCGCCTCCAGCGTCGAGCGGGCGGCCGCCAGCCCCTCCATCGGCCGACCGAGGTCGCGCAAGACCAACGCGATCTCGACCTCGGCGACGTTGCAGCGCGCCCGGGCCACAGGTTCAGTGGCGCCGAAAGCACGCGCTGCGTTTCCCAGCAGCTCTCGTGCGCGCCCAAGATCGCCGAGTTGCGCCATGGCGATGCCCCGCAAGGCAAGCGCCGGGGCGTCGTCGCGCAAGGCGATGGGCTTGAGCGCCGCCAACGGATCGCCCGCCGCGAGCGCACGCGCCGCGGCGGCAATCAGGGGGTCCATTCGAATCCCGTCATGCTTGTTACTCTCATTCTCATGCCGTTCGGTCGTACATGCTTGCGAGGTTCAACGTCGAAAAGCACCGGCGAAGCCGACTGGAGGCTGACAATGACGACCTTCATACCAGCAACAAATGGCCCTCCCGAGACCCGGCAGTCGCGCGATGCCGCAACCTGGCTTGGTCTTGCAGCCTCGCCAACGTTCGCGTTGATGGCCTGCGTTCCGGCGCATGACATGCAAGCCACGATGTGCGCGTCGGGAGCCGGCTTTCCGCCAATCGACGGCATGGCCTGGATGTACCTGCTGATGAGCGTTTTCCACCTGTCGCCCTGGCTGAAGCTCGCTTCCGCCTTTTCGCGGCAACTCACTCGACCCAAACCACAAATCCAGAGGGACTGATCATGGAACCGACCACCGTTTCACGCGAAGACTGGCTCGCGGCCCGCAAAGCGCTTCTGGCCAAGGAACTCGAGATGACCCAGATGCTCGACGCCTTGCGCGCCGAACGCCGGCGTCTGCCCTGGGTCAAGCTCGAGAAAGGCTATGTTTTCGACGGCTCGGACGGCAGATGCACCTTGCTCGACCTGTTCGGCGAGCGCAGCCAGCTTGCCGTCTATCACTTCATGCTTGCGCCGGGTTCGGATCATATCTGCCCCGGCTGCTCCTATACGATGGACCATGTCGACGCGGCGCGGCAGCATTTCGAGCAGGCCGACCTCGCCTTCGCCGCGGTATCGCGCGCACCGATCGCGCGGATCGAGCAGGTGAAACAGCGGATGGGCTGGACCTTTCCCTGGGTCTCGTCCGGAGACAGCGACTTCAACTACGACTTCGGCGTGTCGTTCACCGAGGCGGATCGTGCCGCCGGCCGCGCGCTCTACAACTACGACAAGACCAGGATCCAGAGGTCCTCGGACATGTTCGGCGTCAGCGTCTTCGCCAAGGACGGGGATGGCGTCATCTTCCACACCTACTCGACCTACCATCGCGGCACCGAACTGCTGATGGGCGCCTTCAACTGGCTCGACTTGGCGCCGAAAGGCCGCAACGAGGCCGGCGGCACCATGAGCTGGGTTCGTCTGCACGACGAATACCCGCCCGCAAGATAACGTGGAGGCCCGGGACCCATGACCACAACCCCCGAGAACGGCCCGGGAAGACTGCCCGGAATGAAGACGCCGCCCATCGTGTCGGCCGAAGAGTGGAAGGCCGCGTGGGAGCAGCTGCACCTGAAGGAAAAGGCCCACTCCCGGGCTCGCGACGCCCTTGCGGCCGAACGCCGGCGGATGCCGTGGCTGGCTGTGGAGAAGGAATACGCGTTCATCGGCCCCAAAGGCAGGATGAGCCTGCTCGACCTGTTTGATGGCCGCCGCCAGCTGATCGTCTACCGCGCCTTCATGGAGCCCGGCGTGGGGCGCTGGCCGGAGCGCGGCTGCATCGGTTGTTCCATGGTTGCCGATCAGGTCGCGCACCCCGCGCACCTGGGCGCCCGCGACACCAGCCTCGCCTTCGTGTCGCGCGGGTCGCAAGACGACCTTGGGCGCCTGAAGGCAAGGATGGGCTGGGAACACATCCCCTGGTACACGCTGACGGACGATTTCGATGCCGACTTCGGTGTGGACGAATGGCACGGCACCAACGCGTTCATCCGTGACGGCGACCGGGTGTTTCGCACCGGCTTCGTCAACGGCCGCGGCGACGAGCAGATGGGGAACACCTGGAACTACCTCGACATCACCGCCCTTGGTCGCCAGGAGACGTGGGAGGACTCGCCCGAGGGCTATCCCAAGACCGAACCGTATGAATGGTGGGTCTGGCATGACGACGGCGTGACCGATCCTGATCGGGACAAAGTCTAGGTCGCTCGAGGCGGCCGGGTCGCGGCCGGCGATGCGACGTTTCGCCGGCCGAGATTCCTCCGCTTCGCCCGTCCGCATGGCGCGGCGGTCGCTGCAGGAGCGAATTCTGACCTCGGGGACGGTGCCGGCGGTGGTTGTGAGGCAGCGCAGTGGGAGGCAGATGCAGCGAGATGCAGCGAAAGGAAAGGCGATGAAGCAGATCTATGGCGATCTCTGGCAGACCAGCGCAGAACACCCGCTGCCGCGATTTCCGGACAGCGCGTGCCACGCTTACCTGTTGCTGAGAGAAGGCGGCAATGTGCTCTTCTACAGCACGGGTCGTGAAGCGGTTGGCCAGGTCGACGACCGTGCCGACCACGACCGCATCGAGGAACTGGGCGGCGTCAGCCGTATCCTCCTGTCCCACTGGCACGAGGCGTCTCCTTCGACCCGTGTCATCCGCGAGCGATTTGGCGCCACCCTCGTCTGCCAGGCGCGGGAAGCGCCGATGGTCGGGAAGATGGCCGGCGTTGCGCCCGATGCGACGTTCTGGGACCGCCAAAGCATGCTCGGCGATATCGAAGCCATTCCGACGCCCGGACACACCGTCGGCAGCGCCTGCTATCTCTGCAGATCACCCTGCGGACACACCTATCTCTTCACGGGGGATGCGATCTGGCCGGCGCGCGGAAGCTGGACTACCGTAACCTTCGAAGACGACGCGGAGCAATCGGCCCATCGATCAAGTCTGGGGCTGTTGGCAACGCTCGATCCGACCGTCGTGCTGGCGGCGATCTCGCCGACCGAATCGGTGGTGGAAGTCTCAGGCCCCGAATGGCGATCGGCCATCGAGGCGGCATTGGGCAGTCTGGGCTGAGGAGGTGTCTCGGAACCCGTGTTGCGGCCGTTTCGGCGATCCGAAGGCGCGAAGCCCTGCGCGCTACCGCAACGGAAGAATCATGGCGCACCTTTTCTCGCCGGGAATGCCGTGCTCCACTTCCTTGTCGAGAACGGTGCGAAGGTCGCCTGCTATCGCGTCGGTTGGCAGGGTCCGAAAGCCAACCCTTTCGTAGAAGGGTTGGTTCCAGGGGACGTGGCGAAAGGTGGTCAGGGTGATGGCCTCCGCGCCCTGGGACCGCGCTTCCTGGACGACGTACTCGAGCAGTCCGCGACCCAGCCCGCGCCCCTGGAGATCATGCCTGACGGCAAACTCCCAGATGTGGAGGCTGTCACCCATCCACGCGGCGTTCAGGAAACCGACGGGATGGTCGTGCTCGTCGACCGCGACCCAGGCGTTCCCTTCGGCAATGAGCTCGATGTGCCTGTCCACGGACTGGATATCGTCGTCGGCAATCCAGGCGAGATCAGGCAACGCGAGGAACGCCTTCGCCGCCGAGCGCTCGATCGCCGGCAGCATCTCCGCGTCCGTTCGCCGGGCCCTTCTGAACGTGTTCATGCGAGTACCGCCAGGATCGAGAGCTGTATCGGTGGCGCTTTTATCAGGGTCGTGAAGGCGTTTGAATGCCTGATCGCGTGGAACGCGCAGCCTGCGGCACTCGGGCGAGCCGCGGTCAACCTAGCTGGGCCTCGATGGCGGTCTTGTCGAGCACCGACCAGACTTCCCGGATCTTGCCGTCCAGGAATTCATAGAAGACGTTCTCGGAAAAGGTCACGGTGCGGCCGTTCACCGGCAGGCCGAGGAATTCGCCCTTGGGCGTCACCTTGAAACGAAGCCTGCTGGCGACGAAGGGCGGGTCGACTGCGAGGATCTGCACCGCAAAACGGAGGTCGGGAATCCGTTCGCAGTCGCCTTCCAGCATGGCCCGATAGCCGTTCAGGCCGAACGCCCGGCCGTTGTGCCGCACGTCGTCGCGGACGAAGCGGCCGAGCGCCGCCCAGTCCCGTCCGTTCAGACAGGCGATGTAGTCGCGGTAGATGCTCGCAAGATCGGGCCTCGGCATGGCGTCTCCTGATGCGTTTCACACGAACGGGATCGGAGCCCTCATCTCATCTGGGCTCCGGCAGCGGGCGGGCAACGGGCGGGCGCCGGGAATTGGCCGACTCCGAACGCTTACCCGGTACGGCGGAAATCCGGGCCCTGGTAGACGCGCTTTTCGCCGCCGCGCTCCAACTTGCCGTGTTGGCGCCACTGTTCCTGTCGGGAGGCCGCGTTGGCCTGTGTTGTCTGCCCGGCCAAGAGGGCGGCGAGACGGGCGAGTGCCAGAGCCTTGTTGCGGTGCTGGCTTCGTTCCTCCTGGGCAGTGGCGGAAAGGCCGGAAGGTCGATGGACAACACGGACAGCCGAGTTCGTCTTGTTCACATGCTGGCCTCCCGGTCCCGAGGCCCGAAAGAGGTCGAAGCGCAAATCCTGCTCGTCCAGGGCCGCCGCCGCGGCGGGAGGGGCGAGGACAGAGACCCCGACGAACCAGTTCTTGCGCTTCCAGCGCGGCCGCAAGGGGCTCGCACAGGTCCAGCGCACCGTGGTTCCCCAACTCCGGGCGAAGGCGTCCTCCCCCTCGCCGTCCAACCCGATCAGGGCGGAGAGCCAGCCGTGGGGGCCAGGGACCGTCTCGACCAGCTCGGCCTTCAGGCCCAAGGTTCTGGCGGCCTCGGCAAGAACTTCGGCGGCGAGCCGGCGCACCGCCACTTGGCACTCGCCGGGCCCCCGGCCGGCGGACAGCATCAGCCAGATCATTGCGCTCTTCCCCTGCCGACGGCGCCTTCCTTTCTTGCCCGCGCATGCCGCCGGGCCTTGCGGATATCGAGCCCGGAACGGCGTGCGGTGGCGGATTTGTCGTCGACGGAGGTCTTGAAGGTCACCACGGGCATCAGGATCGCGACTACCCGGCAAAGGTTCGCTTCGACCATCGCTTCCACCACCGTGGCGGCGCTCTTGTAGCATTCCGGCGCCTCTTCCCACAGGAGTTGGACGTCGCCGCACACCACGCGGCCGCCGGTGGCGGGCCGGATCAAGTCGGCGCGACGGAAGCGCCCCTCCAGCTTCCGCCGCGCATCATGGCGGGCGACCCGGCGGCCGGCGCCGTGTGCGAGCGAGAGCAGGGCGTTGCATCGCTCCGGCGTGGGCACGACCAGATAGCTGGCATCGCCGCGGGAACCGGGAACAATTGCGACTTTACCCTCGGACGGTGCCGCTCCCTTGCGGTGGAGCCAACGGACCTCGCCCTCGGCATCGAAGCGTGAAACCTGGTTGTGGCAGGCCGTCATGACTTGTCGGCCGTGCCCGCCGATGGCCGACAGCAGCCGTTCCACGCAGACCCGTCGGTTGAGGTCGGCGTAGGCCAGCGCCGCAGCGTGCCCGGCGAGATAGTCCCGGGCGGCCTCCGACCCCGCCGCCAGCCCCACGGGGCCATGGCGTTCGAGATGTCGGCGCAGGACCGTCTCGCCGAGACGGCGCGAACCGGTGTGGACCAGGGCCAACAGCCGGTCCCGGTCGAGCCCCAGGGACGCGAAGGCGTCCGGTTCGATCACCTCGCGAACCCGCTGCAGCTCGATGAAGTGGTTGCCCCGGCCGGGCGTGCCCAGCGCCAGCGCGGCATCCCCGCCCAATCCCGCTTCGGCCAGCCGCTCGCGCTGGATGCGGCCGCTGTCGTCCATTGGCCGGTCGAGGCCGTCGAGCCGCGCCGCCAGCTTGTCGGGGCGCGCCTTCCGGCTCGGCAGGTCGGTGGACCACAGAGCCATGCCGCAGCCGATGTCGTTGCCGACCAGGTGCGGATAGAGCACGTCGCGCGACAGGAAGGCCGCGCCGATAGGCGTCCCCCGGCCCGGATGCAGGTCCGGCAGGCCGACGCAGGCGACCATGCCGGGATAACGCGAAACCGTCTCCAACTGGCGCAGGGCCTCGCCCTCGATCCAGGTGGACGACGAAGCGATCACGCGGATATCGCATCCGCGCTCGGCAGGATTTGAAGGTCCCATGAACTCCTCGGGAAAGCAGACACGGCCAAATCCCCGTTCCTGCCCATGGCGGAACGGATACCGCGGTTCAGCCCCCGCCGCTGCAGCTAGGCCGAACTCAGACCCCGTGACCGGGGCAGCGCATGATGACCTGCATCTCTGCCTCCCTCTGGATGTTCGAGGGTGCAATGTAGCCGAATCGCTGCCCGGCCACAACCGAGAGGCAAAGGACCTAAGAGCTCCGCATCTTTGCGGTGACGCAGCCGCCCCGCCCGTCACCCGGGGCGGCGGCCCGGGCGCTTGATCGTCAGCACCTCGATCGCGTCATGCAGGTCGGCGGCCGAGGAGATGGCGATCTTCAACCATTTCCCGTCGTGGTATGTCGCGGTCGCATCGTAGAGCCCGACCAGCCTGGGATTGAGGCTGCCGCGCCGCGCCTCGAACTTCTCCCGCTCGGCGGCGCCGAGGACGATCACGACGGAGAACAGGCGGTACTCGGGCACGAAGGTGCAGAAGGCGCGCGACTTCTTGTAGCGCAGCGACCAGCCATGCTTCCTGCCGCCAAAAAGCCATTCCGGGGTGAACACTCCGGGATGGCGGCGTTCGATCCAGTCCTGGAGCGCCGTCCACTGCTCGAAGGCGTCGGGTCCGATCCAGCCGCGGACGGTCTCGCCGGTGGGGACAACGGAGCCGTCCGCCAGCCGCGCCCCGACTTGGGGCATCTTTGCCAAGGTCTTCGCTCCGCCCATCGATCTGCCGCCGTCCTCCGGCTTCCGTTCCTTTCGCCAAGGTAGCACGAGCCGCACGGGACCGCATCCCGCACGGGTGCCCCTTCCCGGCGGCCTGGAGTCCCCTGTGATCGGGTTGATGCACGATAAGGCCCCCCTCACCCCATCCCTCTCCCCGCCAACGCGGGGCGAGGGGGCTCAGGTTTCTCCTCCCTCGCCCCCTTCTTTGGGGGAGAGGGGCGGGGTGAGGGGGGGGGGCCGGAAGCCCCAGCTCAAGTGCAAAACGCTCCAACGTTCGTCAGGACATCCCCCGTTCACCGCCGCATCACGTTCCAGTCCACCCTTCCCGCGATGCCGTCGAGCCGGCGCAGGTTCGAGGCCTGCCAGATCTGCCACGGCGCGGCGCCGAAGGCGGGCTCGCGGAACAGGCTGCGCAGCCACAGCGGGCGCGTCACCCGCGCGCTGACCTGATAGGCCTCGTCGAAGTCCTCGGTGAGGTAGAGCAGCACCGGCCGGCCGTAGTGCGCCTCGACCTCGGCGATGAAGTCGGCAAGCTCGGCGTGGAAGGCCTCGACCGATACCGCGCGGGCGCAGTTGCCGGTGTACTCGAGATCGACGGCCGGCGGCAGCGCGCCCGCATCGGCCGGCACCGCGGCGATGAAGTTCGCCGCCTGCTCGCGCCCCGGGCGGCAGAGGGTGAAGAAGTGGTAGGCGCCGCGCTCGATCCCCGCCTCGGCGGCGCCGCGCCAGTTGTCGGCGAAGCGGGAATCCCGGTGGTCGCCGCCCTCGCTCGCCTTGATGTAGGCGAAGGCGACGCCCTGGGCCCGCAGTCGCGGCCAGTCGATCGCCCCCTGGTGGTGCGAGACGTCGATCCCCTGCACCGGGAAGCGGCGCGCCGACGGCTGCCAGTGGGGCGCGTAGAGCGCGAGCCCGAGGGCGGCGACCACGATGACGCCGAGAGCGAGGACTGCCGTGGTCGCGACGGAAGGTTTTCTCATGCGTCGGCCGCGTGTGCCAGGGGTGCGGCGACAGCTTACACGATCGGACCAGCCGTTGCCTGCCTGGACAACGCCAGGAGGTTGAGCTCGGCGCGACAGGGATCACTTATATTCGGCTTGTCGCCGTCCCTCGAACAGGACAGGAGCGTCCCCGATGCCGGCCTCGCCATCCCCTGCCTCTGCATCCCTGGGCACCGAGCTGGACGGGTTGATCCGGCGCGCGGCGGAGGCGAACGCGGCGCTCATGCGCGGCGACATCCGGAGCTACCGCGAGCTGATCGCATACACCGACGATTTCACGCTGATGTCGCCGTTCGGCGGCGTCCCCACCCGCGCGGCCGACCTGACGCCGGAGCGCATCGAGGCGATGGGTCGCTTCTTCCGGAACGGCACCTTCGAGCAGGAGGTAGTGCAGGCCTACGCCTCCGCCGACATGGTCGTCCTCGCGCTGATCGAGCGCCAGACCGTCGAGGTGGGCGGCCTGCCCGCCCAGGACTGGGCGCTGCGGGTCACCCTGGTGTTTCGCCGCGAGGGCGGCGCATGGCGGCTGGCGCACCGCCACGCCGACCCCCTCGTCCACGGCGTCAGCCTGGAGGAGGCCGCCGCCCTGGCACGGGGCGCGCCGTCGCCAGGCGCCGAGCTCTCCCCGCCGGCCGCGGAGTGACTGCGATGGCCGACAAGAAAGCCAACGCTGCCAAGCCCACCCTGCTGGCCGGCGGCAACCCGCAGATCGCGAAGGCCGACGGCGACGCCCCCGTCCAGGCCTACATCGCGGCCATGCCGGGGTGGAAGCGCGAGGTCGGCCGCCGCCTCGACGCCCTCGTCGTCCGCGCCGTCCCCGGCGTGCGCAAGGCGGTCAAGTGGAACTCGCCCTTCTACGGCATCGAAGGCCGCGGCTGGTTCCTCAGCTTCCATTGCTTCACGAGGTACGTGAAGGTGACGTTCTTCCGCGGCACCTCGCTGGATCCCGTCCCGCCGGGCGCCTCCAAGCACCCGGAGGTGCGCTATCTCGACATTCCCGAGGACGGCCGGATCGAGGAGGCGCAACTGGAGGACTGGATCCGACAGGCGGCCGCCCTGCCGGGTTGGGTGCCGTAGCGACGGTACCGCTTCACCGACGCCTGGGTCAGGCAGGGCCGGGGATCGCCTGGGCCCGCTACTCCTCGAAGCGGCTTGAGGCGTCGCGGTTGCGCTCGTAGCGCCGGATGACCGGAAACGGCGGCAGCCAGGACTCGCGACGGACCGTCCACAGCTCGTAGGTCGGTTGCAGCTGGTCGGGGGCATCCAGCGATCCCAGGTTGACCTCGATCTCATCCCTGCTGCGCGAGAACACCGACGAGCCGCAGCGCGGGCAGAAGAACCGGCCGGCGTAGTCGCGCGTCTCGCCCTCCACCGCCACCGCGTCCTGCGGGAAGATCGCCGAGGCGTGGAACAGGGCGCCGTGATACTTGCGGCAATCGAGGCAGTGGCAGACGCCGACCCGGTAGGGGCGTCCCGAAGCCACGATGCGGACGTTGCCGCAAAGACAGCCGCCGGTGAAACGGTCCATGCGTAAGTCTCCTCTGGAGCCGGGGGATCCAAATCTCTAGGCCGAAGGATGCGCTCCCTGCAAGATCGGGCTGACCTGGCCCCCCTAACGCCCTTACCGCCGCACGCGACGAGCCTGTGTGGAAGAATTGAACCCCGACACGGCCCTGAATCACGGGGGGTGCAGGGCTCAACCGAGCGCTTCCTGCCAATGGGGGTATGTGACATAGGCGGTCACTGCGCCTTGCTCATGGGAGCGGATGACGACCGATTCACCCTTGGGCATGTGAATGATCTCGCCGGGGCCGGCGGTAACCGTGCCGGCGTCGGTCGAGACCGAAAGCCGCCCCTCCAGGACAACCATGACGTCGTCGACCGCGAGCCTCTCCTCAAGGCTCTGGTTGGGACCGTAGCGGCCAAAGCCGACGGTGATCCGCGCTCCGTGGCGCTGGTCGATCATATTGCTTGCGAAGACATCTCCATCCTGTCCGGGCGAGCGCTCGAACGATGCATCGGTGATGGCAAACTTGCGGACGTTCATGAAGAATCGCTTCCTTCTGCAGGTTGCAGTGCGTACATCCGAAGCCTTCCTGGGGGTGGCGTCTTTCACGCCAACGCAGGCTTCTCCCGATCTCGATATCGCGTTGACGGGGAACTTGGGCATCGGCGCCCGGGCTGGCCACTCCTGCCTCTTCGGCGATGCCGCCGATAGCCGATCGTCGTGAACCGGCTTGGCCAGAACTCCCGCGTCCGATTGCGGTCGCCGGGACCCTCCCTGCAGGCCACCCTTTCGGCGAGGTTTCCAGGCAACGCCTAACCTGTGGTTGCTCTCCCGAATGGCGTCCCCCTCTCCCTTGAACAGGGAACGACCGCGATCCGATGTGCAGGGCCGACCGGTTCCAGTCGAGGGGAGAGGCATCTGCCATGAGCACGATCACCACCAAGGACGGCACGGAGATCTTCTACAAGGACTGGGGGGCGGGCCAGCCGATCGTCTTCCACCATGGCTGGCCGCTCAGCGCCGACGACTGGGACAACCAGATGCTGTTCTTTCTCGAGAAGGGCTACCGGGTGATCGCGCACGATCGTCGGGGCCACGGGCGTTCGGCGCAGACGGCGGACGGCAACGACATGGACACCTACGCGGCCGATGTCGCCGAACTCGCCGCTGCGCTGGATCTCCGCGATGCCGTCCATATCGGCCATTCGACCGGCGGCGGGGAGGTCTGCCGCTACGTGGCCCGACACGGCCAGGGACGCGTGGCAAAGGCGGTTCTGATCGGTGCCGTGCCGCCGATCATGGTCAGGTCCGACAGGAATCCCGGCGGAACGCCGATCGAGGCGTTCGACGGCTTTCGTGCAGCGCTGGTCGCGAACCGCGCCCAGTTCTTCCTCGATGTGCCGAGCGGGCCGTTCTACGGCTTCAACCGGCCTGGCGCGAAAGTGTCGCAAGGCTTGATCGAGAACTGGTGGCGTCAGGGCATGATGGGCGGCGCCAAGGCACACTACGACTGCATCAAGGCGTTCTCCGAAACCGACTTCACCGAGGACCTGAAGCAAATCGAGGTGCCGGTCCTCATCATGCACGGCGACGACGATCAGATCGTGCCCATAGCGGACTCGGCCCAGTTGGCGATCAAGCTGGTGAAGAACGGAAAGCTCACGGTATACCCGGGACTGCCGCACGGCCTGTGCAGCACACACCCTGGGACCGTCAATCCCGATCTTCTCGCGTTCATCCGGAGCTGACGTCGGCGCCCGGAGGGCGGCGGATCGCGTTCTCGCGCGCTTCGGTCCATTTAGGCGTTGCGTAATGTTCGGCATGCTCCTTAGATGCCTGCCTTCCCGACAAGGATCGAGGCTGCCGTGTTCTCGCGCCTGCCCCTTACGACCAAGTTCGTGGCCATCGTCTGCGCGGCCCTGACCGGTTTGCTGGCAGTGGCAGGTGCCGCCCTCCTTCACCTTCCCGATGCGCACGTGCTGGGGCTGGCCGCTGCAAGCGCGCTGGTGGTGATCGGCCTGTGCGTGTCGGCGGTGCGCGGGCTGTCCGGCTCGCTCGCGCGGCTGCTCGAGGACATCGGGCGGATCGCCGCGGGAGATGCTTGCGTCGGCTCGTCCGACCGCAGGGACGAGATCGGCGCGATCGCACGGGCATTGTCGGCGCTGGGTGAGACCGTGGCGCGGTCACGAAGCACGTGCCAGCCCGGGCCGGCCAGCCCCGCCGAGCAGGAACAGGCTCCGGCCCGGCAGGGTGGCCTGATCGACGAGTTCAACGGCAAGATGGTCGGAGTGATCGAGACGGTGATGACCTCGGTGGCAAAGCTGGAGGCCAACGCCCAGGAGCTTTCGGCCGTCGCCGATCAGACCGGACGCCAGGCGACCGCGGTGGCGGCGGCCAGCGAACAGGCTGCCGCCGGCGTGCAGACCGTGGCGGCAGCGTCGGAGGAGTTGGCGACCTCCAGCCGCGAGATCGCCCATCAGGTCGAACGGGCGAGCATGATCGCCCAGAGCGCCGCGACCGAGGCCCACAACAGCGACCACCTGGTGCGCGGGCTGGCCGAGGCGGCGGAGAGAATCGGCAATGTGGTGAAGCTGATCAACGACATCGCCGGCCAGACCAACCTGCTGGCGTTGAACGCGACCATCGAGGCGGCACGCGCCGGCGAGGCGGGCAAGGGGTTCGCGGTGGTCGCCAACGAGGTCAAGCATCTGGCCAACCAGACGGCCAGGGCCACCGGCGAGATCAGCTCCCAGGTCGGCGAGGTGCAGCAGCGGACGGCACAGGCGGTGGACGCGATCGGGCGCATTTCGACCGTGATCCAGGAGATGGACCAGATTGCGGGATCCATCGCCGCGGCGGTCGAAGAGCAAGGGGCGGCGACCCGGGAGATCACGCGCAACATCCACGAGGCCCATTCCGGTACCGCCGAGGTGGCCCGCAACGTCGCCGGCGTCAGCGCCGGGGCAAGCCAGAGCTCCGGGGCCGCGTCCGAGGTCCTGAAATCGGCGAAGGACCTGACGGGCGAAGCGGAAGCGATGCGCGCCGCCGCGGACAATTTCCTGATCCGGCTGCAAAGCGGCGGCGCCACGCTCGAATGGGGGCCGGCGTGGATTTCCGGGCACCCGGTGATCGACGCCGATCACAAGATGCTGGTCCAGTACGTCAACGATCTGAACGACGCCATGTTGAAGGGCGTCGGGCGGGAGATCGCCACCGACATCCTGGGCAAGCTGGTGCGCTACACCGTCGACCACTTTGCCCGCGAAGAAGCGGTCTGGACGCGGGCCGGTCTGGACAGCCTTGCCCAGCACAAGCGGGCGCACGCGGACCTGGTCGAGAAGGTCGGCCGCTTCCAGAAGGATTTCGAGGCCGGCCGCGCGACCTTGACGACCGACCTGATGGCGTTCCTGCGCGAGTGGCTGATCAATCACGTCCTGAAAAGCGACAAGGCCGGAGTCAGGCAAATCCAGGGTGCCGCGGCGCGGTCCGCATAGCGGTTTCCCTCCGCTTCCCCTCATTCGCATGGCTCGGCAGCCGGCCCGGCAGGCGCGGAAAGCCTGGACATGGGCGAGGTAGAACGCCACATCATGACCGCATGGCGCGTACGGGAATGCGGTGCGCGGCACTCCATGGCGAATGGAGGAAGCGACATGACGACGAAGCCGAAGATTCCCATCGCCCTCGGGCCGTTCCGCGCGGCGGTGTTCGACCTCGACGGCGTGCTGACGCGGACCGCCGCCGTGCATGCCGGCGCCTGGAAGCAGATGTTCGATGCCTACCTGCGAAGGCGGGCGGCCCGCGACGGCGGCGAGTTCCGTTCCTTCGCGCCGGACGACTATCGCCGCTTCGTCGACGGCAAGCCGCGCTACGAGGGGGTGCGGAGCTTTCTTGAATCCCGCGGCATCACGCTGGCGCACGGCCGTCCCGAGGACGGTCCAGACGAGGAAACGGTCTGCGGCCTGGGGAATCGGAAGAATGCGCTGTTCCGCGAGCGTATCGCCGAGGGCGGCGTCGAGGTCTTTGATGGCTCGGTCGCGTTCGTTCGCAGGCTGCGCCAACGAAGCTTTCGGACGGCGCTGGTGTCGTCAAGCCGGAATACCGACGCGGTGGTCGCCGCGGCGGGGCTGGCCGACCTCTTCGACGCCCGGGTCGACGGCGTCGCCGCGGCTCGGCTTGGCCTCAAGGGCAAGCCCGATCCCGACGTCTTCCGCCACGCTGCCGATCTGATCGGAGTCCTTCCGGCGCAGGCGATCGCGGTCGAGGACGCGACGGCGGGGGTCGAGGCCGCCCGCGCGGCCGGCTTCGGGCTGGTGGTCGGCATCGACCGCAACGGCGACGGGGCGGCGCTGCGCCAGAACGGAGCCGACATCGTCGTCGCCGATCTCGCCGATCTTGCCATCGAGGACGAAGTATTGCCGCACGCCCTGGACGGGTTCGACGAGATCGCACGGCGCCTGGAGGGCAGGCGGCTTGCCGTGTTCCTCGACTACGACGGTACCCTGACGCCGATTGTCGAGAGGCCGGAGGACGCGGTGCTGCCGGATGCCGTGCGGGCGACCATCGCCGAGCTCGCCGCTCTCTGCACGGTCGCCATCGTCAGCGGCCGCGACCGCGCGGACGTCGAGACCATGGTCGGTCTCGACGGTCTCGTCTACGCCGGCAGTCACGGGTTCGACATCCGCGGCCCCGGCGGGCTGCGCCAGGAGCACGAACGGGCCGCCGAGTTCCTGCCTCTCCTCGACGGGGCCGAGGCGCTGTTGCGCCGCCGGCTGGACGGGGTCGCCGGCGCCCTGGTCGAGCGCAAGCGGTTCGCGATCGCCGTCCACTACCGCAGGGTCGCCGAGGCCGAGGTTGCCGCCGTCGACGCTGCCGTGGCCGAGGCCCTGACCGAGGCCGGTCCGCAGCTGCGCCGGACCGGCGGCAAGAAGATCTACGAGCTGCGCCCGAGTCTGCCCTGGGACAAGGGCAAGGCCGTGCTGTGGCTGCTGCGGACCCTGGGCCTCGACGGCCCCGACGTGGTGCCGATCTATCTCGGCGACGACGAGACGGATGAGGATGCCTTCGCCGCGCTGCGCGACGGCGGCGGCTTCGGCATCCTGGTCGCCGCCGGGCCGCAGCCGACTGCAGCCCGCTACGTGCTGTCGGATCCGGACCAGGTCGGCGCGCTCCTGCGCCGTCTCATCGAGACGACGGCATCGCGATGACCGGATGGACGCTTGTCTACGACGGCTTCGACCGCAGCCGGGAGGGACTGCGCGAAGCCCTCTGCACGCTCGGCAACGGCTACTTCGCCACCCGCGGCGCGTTCGAGGAGTCCGAGGCCGACGAGATCCACTATCCCGGCACCTACCTGGCCGGCGGCTACAATCGCCTGTCTACCGAGATCGCCGGCCGTTCGGTCGAGAACGAGGACCTCGTCAACCTGCCGAACTGGCTGCCGCTGACGTTCCGTCCCGTGGACGGCGACTGGCTCAACCTGCTGGCCTACGAGGTCCTGTCGTGCCGCCAGGAACTGGACATGGCCCAGGGGGTGCTGCGGCGACGCCTGCGGGTACGCGATCGTCAGGGACGCGAAACCTCGCTCGAGAGCCGCCGCCTGGTCCACATGGGCTCGCCCCATCTTGCCGCCATCGCGTGGAGCCTGAGGCCCGAGAACTGGAGCGGCCGGGTGGAAGTCCGCTCAGCCCTTGACGGGCGGGTCGTCAATGCCGGCGTACCGCGCTATCGCCAGCTGAACTCCAAGCACCTCGTGCCGCTGTCGTGCGGGCCGCTGGGCGACGACGGCATGCTTCTGGTCGTCGAGACCAGCCAGTCGCGGATCCGCATCGCCGAAGCGGCGCGGACCTGCGTTTACGCCTCCCACACGGCCGTCGACCGGCGGCTGTACGAGGAGGAGGGGTGCATTGCCACCATCCTGTCCTTCGCCGTCGAGAAGGGACGCGAGGTCGCGATCGAGAAGACGGTTGCGCTGCACACATCGCGCGATTCGGCGATCTCGGAGCCGGCGCTGGCGGCCGAGATCAGCCTCGGCCGGGCGGGCCGGTTCGACGCGCTGCTGGCCGACCACGCGCGCACCTGGGCGCATCTGTGGCAGCGTTGCGACCTGACCCTTGGCGGCAGCGAGCGCACCCAGATGATCCTGCGGCTCCACATCTTCCACCTGCTGCAGACGGTCTCGTTCAACACCGTCGAGCTGGACGCCGGAGTTCCCGCCCGCGGGCTGCACGGCGAGGCCTACCGCGGCCACATCTTCTGGGACGAGCTGTTCATCTTCCCCTTTCTCAACCTGCGCATTCCCGAGATCACGCGGGCGCTGCTGCGCTACCGCCACCGGCGCCTGCCGATGGCCCGCGATCTCGCCCGGGCGGCCGGGTATCGGGGCGCCATGTATCCCTGGCAGAGCGGAAGTGACGGGCGCGAGGAGACGCAGGTCCTCCATCTGAACCCCAAATCGGGGCGCTGGCTGCCCGACAACACCCATCTGCAGCGCCACGTCAACGCCGCGGTCGCCTACAACGTGTGGCGCTACTTCGAAGCGACCGGCGACCGGGAATTCCTGTCCTTCTTCGGCGCCGAAATGCTGCTCGAGATTGCACGCTTCTGGGGCAGCATCGCCACCCTGAACCCGGAACGCGACCGCTACGAGATCCGGGGCGTCATGGGACCCGACGAGTTCCACGACCGCTACCCGTGGGCGGACCGCTCCGGCCTCGACAACAACGCCTACACCAACGTGATGGCGGTGTGGGTGCTCGGCCGTGCCCTCGAAGTCGACGCCCTGCTCGATCCCAGCCGGCGGGCGGAACTGCGCGAGAAGCTGTCGCTGAGCGACGAGGAGACGCGGCGCTGGGACGACATCAGCCGCCGCATGTTCGTGCCGTTCCACGACGGCGTGATCAGCCAGTTCGAGGGCTACGACCGGCTCGACGAATTCGACTGGGAGGGCTACGGCGCCGAGTATGGCGACATCCGGCGCCTGGACCGCATCCTCGAGGCCGAGGGCGACACGGTGAATCGCTATAAGGCGTCGAAGCAGGCCGATGCCCTGATGCTGTTCTACCTGTTCTCGGCCGAGGAGCTCGGCGGGCTGTTCGACCGCCTCGGCTATCACCTCGGGCGGCAGATGATTCCCCGCACCATCGACTACTACCTCGCGCGCACCTCCCACGGGTCGACCCTCAGCCAGATCGTCCACTCCTGGGTGCTGGCCCGCTCCGATCGCGCCCGCTCGTGGGCGCTGCTGGAAAAGGCGCTGGAGAGCGACATCGCCGACGTACAGGGCGGGACGACGCCCGAGGGGATTCACCTCGGCGCCATGGCCGGCACGGTCGACCTCGTGCAGCGGGCCGAAACCGGGCTCGAGATCCAGGACGGCGTCGTGCGCCTCAACCCCTGTCTTCCGGAAGAGCTGGGGAGCATCGGCCTGCGGGTCCGCTACCGCGGCCACCGGCTCGAGATCGCGATCGGGCGCGACCGCCTGAGGGTTGCGGCGCCTGACGGGTGGAGCGGGCCGGAGCGGATCATCATCCGCGACCTTTCATACCCGTTCGGTGCCGGGACACGTCTCGACCTGCCGTGCCGGCTCGAGGACGGCGGCTGGCGTCCGTCGGACGCCGCCGACTAGGCCAGGCCCTCGGTGCCGCGGCGCATCCGAGCGGCAACAGAAATATCATAAAATCGATGATGAGATTGCATGGATCGCGGAGCGAGATTGCCGTGAATGTATAATCGTATTCGCCACGTAACAAAGAATTGACCAAATACTGCCGAAAACTATGCTTACTGGCCTGGGATGCGAGGCAGATCATGGAATTCCCTCTCTCCTATCCCGGCTTCGAAGGTCAGAACCTGGTCGTAAGATCGGTCGGAATGCTCGGATGGCGGCCGTCCCTTCTGAAGGGGGGCGTACCGTTGCCGCGGCGCAAGGGCGCCTACGTCGTCAGCACGAACAGCGGCCGGGAGCTGAAGATCCGGCTGGAACGCACCTTCGTCGATCCGCTGCCGAAGATCACGATCGGCGAGACCAGGGTCCATCTGGCGCCGCCGCTCGGCATGCACGAGCTGTTGTGGATCTGCTTCCCGCTCATCCTCGCCATTGTCGGCGGCGCGGTCGGCGGCGCCATCGGCGGCCTCGCGGCATTGGGCAGCGGCCACGTTTTCCGCAGCGAGTACGGCATTGCCGAGAAATATGCGCTCAGCGCCCTGATCGCCCTGTGCGCCCTGGCCGGCTACGTTGTGGTCGCCTGGAGCGTCCATCTGCTGGTCCACGGTGCCACGGAGCCGCTGCCGTTCTCGTCGCTGCTGTATGACGCCTGAGCGGCTTCACCGGCGGCCTGGAATCCCGTAGATTGACGGCCTGCAATCAGGAGCCGACCATGCCGCCGAAGAAGAACCCGCTCGGGCTCAATCCCCTCCAGCTGCGCACCCTGGCGCTGGCCCAGGTGGTGGCCGCCGAGCCCGGAATGTCGTCCCGCGACCCGGCCACCGGCGCCGCCACCCTGCTCCACGTTCCCCACCCGCACGGCGACCACGTGCACGTGGGGCGCTTCACGGTCTCGGCCCGCGACGCCAGCGGCTTCGCCAACCCCGCGGTGTGGGTGGCGCTCTCGCGGAAAGGACTGGCAACGGTCGAGGGGGGCTCGATCATGGTCACGGCCGAAGGCCTCGCCTACGACACCGGCCTCGGCGATCGATTCGCCCAGGCATCGGACCACTGATCGGGATCACGCTCCCAGCAGCCAGGCGGCCAGCCCCGTCTGCCACGCGATGGCGGCAGCCAGCGCGAGCCCGGCCAGCAGGCCGTACAGACCCCAAGGCGGCCGCCTCTCGGCATAGGGATCGGCGAGTGAGCGCTCAGCCCCTTCGGGCAAGCGGGCCATCGAAGTCAGCGAACCGCCGAACGGAATGTTGAGGCGCACCCGCGCGTTCACCGCCCATCCGGTGGCGTCGAGGATCGGTGCCAGGTTGCGCTGCCGAAGCTTGAGGTAAGCGATCACCAGCGACGGTCCCGACACTGCCAGGATCACGCCGGCGACCGCCAGAGGCATCTGCCACCACGCCAGATCGAGGAAGCCGGTCACCATCGAGGCGACGGCGGTGCCGATCGCGCCCAGCGCCAGTCCGATCGCAGCGAAGATGCCGGCGAACCGCCCGACGTCGAAGGTCGGCGGCGGGGCGGCGGCGGGCGCCGCCGGAGTGGGGCCTGCCGCCGGTGCCGGTGCCGCGCCAGCAGGGAGGGCCGGAGCGGCGACCTGGACAACCCGGATCGGCGACTGGGCGGCGCGGGCCGCCGCCGCCTTCTCGATCTGCGAGTTGATCAGCTTGGCCGCCTGCTTGTACGGCATCCAGAATGCCTGCCGGATGCTGATCGGGTGCTCGACCAGTTTGACGATGGTGGCGTCCCAGTCGTTGCCGTCGCGGTCGTAGAAGACGCCGTTGCGCCCGACCATCAGCTGGTCGGAGTCGCCGGCCGTGAAGGCGGCGGCGAGAGTCATCTTCTCGCCGCTGCCCTTGCGTGAGCAGTCGCAATAGGCGAGGTACACACGCGACAGCGTCGCCAGGGCCGCGTGCCGGTTGGGGTCGTCGACCCGGATGCAGAGTTCGGCGCTGCGGGCGTCGAGGTAGAGGGTGCCGGCGAGGAACACCGCCTTCTGTTTGCGGGCGTAGAAGTCGCGGAACGAAACGAAGTTGTTGACCAGCCGGCACAGCCCGATGCGCATCCGGATCAGGCGCTCCACCTCGCAGATGGCGGCAGCCTCGCCTTCCAGCGCCTTGTCCTCGGCGACCAACGCATCGAGGGCGGGCTTGGCCCCGGCGGCGCGGATCGCCAGCACCCGCTGGTCGCCAAGCGCGGCGACCGGGGTTTCCGGCTTGGCTGCCGCCCATTCCAGCCGCGGCGCGTAACGGGCGGCGATGGTTTCCCACTCCGCGGCGTTCAGGCGGTCCCGTTCGCCCAGGATCGGCACCACCACCTCGCGGCGGAACTCCGCCAGTCGTCCCGCCCAGGCGGGGTTGACTCCGTCGGCAAGCGGCAGCACGCCGGCGGGGTCGACGGCCGCCAGCGGCAACGGTTCGAGCAGGGCCAGGCTGTCGGCGAGGCTCTTGTCCGTCAATCGGCCGAGAAGCTCGGGCCCCGGATTGATCGCCCCGGCCGCATCCCGGCTGTAGGCGGCGAGGCGGCAGGCGAGAAAGAAGCCATCCGCCTTCTCGCGCACGGCGGCCAGCGCGGCGGTCCCGGCCGGGGTTCCCTCGAGGCCGACCTCGCCGTCGAGCCAGGCCGCGTGGGCTTCGATCGCGGCCTGGAAGGCGTCGATCTTCTCCTGGGTGATGCCGGCTTCGCCGGAGCGGTCGGCCACCCCGCCCATGCAGGCGATGATATCTTCGATCAGAGCCCGGGTCTCCTCGTCCGGACCTGCCGAAACCGGCACCACGCCGTCGCCGTTGAAAAGGGTGGCGGCGAAGATTCGGGCGGTATCGACGGTGTCGGCCAGTTCGATCGTTTCTGCCCCGGGGCGGCCCAGGTTGCTAAGGATGCGGCGGGCCGACGCCAGGACGCGGGCGCCCTCGGGCGTCGTCTCGTCGATCGCCGCCAGCCGCAGTTCCTCGCCCTCGCGCACCAGTTCCTCGGGGTCCTTGAGGACCTGCTTCAGCCAGTTCACCTCCGCCAGAAGGTCGGAAGCGCGCACCCGACCGTCCTTGTCGCGGTCCAGCAGCTCCAGCGTCTTGCGGTCGAAGGCGATCCCGGCCACCGGGCAGGCCAGGGCCACCCAAAGCTTCTGGTCCAGTTCGTCCAGCGCCAGGATGTCCTCGCCGCGATCAAGCCGAACCTGGTCGAAGCCGCCCGCCCGGAAGAACCGCCAGTGATGCGCGCCCATCTCCACCCTCCCCGCTGGTCAGGAGGAAGACATTACCAGCGGCGATCCTTGGGGATGTAGCCGAAAGTGGGGGGTCACCCCTAAGGGGATATGTGGTCGGCCGGTTGCCAGCCGTGGCGGCGGGTTCTCAGGCGAGGCGGTCACGCAGGCGAAGCAGGACGTCGTCGTCGCCGAAGCCCCCGGCCTTCGTGACCACCGCGAGGGTGCGTCCTCCCGTGCGGATACGGCCGAGGGCGAGGCCGGGGAGGATCTCATCCGCAACCTCGACCGCATCCGCCCCGAGGCGCCGGAAGCAGGCGAGGGCGGTGTCGCCGCCGGTCATCACCAGGGCGGCCGGCGCGATCTCGCGGACGACTGTGGCGGCCGCTGCGGCAAGCGCCGCCGCGACCACGGCCGGATCGCCCTGGGCGGCCCCTGGTCGCAGCACGACCACCGGGGCCCGGGGCGCATCGACCTCAACCCCGGGGGAGACCTCGACGACCGCCGTTTCGCCGGCGCCGGCCAGGGCGGCCACCTGCGCCTGCGCCTGCGGGGTGCGGGAGCCGACCACGCAGAGCAGCGGCCCGGCGGCGAAAATGCGAGCCGCAACCTTGGCCGGCCGATCGAGGAGGGCGGCCAGGGCCTGCGCCAGCCCGCCCGAGCCGCACGCGAGCACCCCGCGTCCGGCGGCAAGCACGCAGCGGGCGATCGCCTCCATGTCGGCCGGGGTCGCGGCGTCGCATACGAGGTGCGCAGGAAGCCGGACGCGATCCTCCGCGCCCAGTGCCTGCCAATGGCAGCCGGGCGCGGCTACGCTCAGCAGCTCGATCAGCGGCGCCGCAGGGGGCGGCGAGAGGGCGTCGCGGCCGATCGCGGTCTCCGCCAGCGGCACCCCGTGGACGTAGAGCCGGCCGTCGCGCAGCACCCTTCCCTGTGTGGGCATCGCCGGGGTGACCAGCACGCCGGGTCGGCCACAGGCCGCGATCGCGGCGGCGATCTCGACCGCCACGTTGCCGCGCAGGGTGGAGTCGATCTTCTTGAGCAGGATCTCGGAGCCGCCGAGGCGGCCGACACATGCCGCCACCGTCGCCGCCGCCGCGTCCGGCGCCACGTGGCGGGTTTCCGTATTGACCGCGATCACCTCGGCGTCGGGCGCGCCGTCCGGCAGCGCCGGCTCGGGGAACACCCACGTCCGCAGCCCGCGGGCTGCGAACGGCGCCGCGGTGTCCATCGCTCCTGTCAGGTCGTCGGCGATGATGGCAATGCGCATGGCCCCATAAGAGGCGAGTCGAGGCGCCGACTCAAGGGGCTTCAGCCCGCGTTTCTCCTGCCGAGCCGCCAACAGCGATGGTTTGAGGCCCTGCGTTCAACGCCATTTTCTCGAAAGACGCGTTCTATCTTATCGTATTTGGCACATACTCTAAGCTTATGCGCTAATTCCGATATTGTATTATTATGCGAATTGGCGCATAATAAGGGCTGGAGAAGAAATCATGAAAGAGCTGGCCCGCACACCAAGACAACTCGGCGCTGTTGTCCGCCGCGCCCGGAAGAGGCGCGGCCTCAGTCAGGCGCAGCTTGGCGAAGCCGCCGGGCTGCGCCAGGAGACGATCTCGCTGATCGAAACCGGCAACCCGGCGACAAGGCTGGAGACGATCCTTGCCGTGCTCGCCGCCCTCGATCTCGAAGTCCGGATCGCGCCCCGCATCAAACTGTCGTCCAGCGACATGGCGGACATTTTCTGATGGCGCGGCGCCGCCAGCATCCGCCGCTGCGCGTGCTGCTGAACAACCGGCTGGTCGGTCATCTTGGCAAGGACCCCGGCGGCGCGATCGACTTCCGGTACGTTGAGAGCTGGCTGGGCTGGGAGCACGCCTTGCCGGTGTCGCTGTCGCTGCCGCTGCGCGAAGAGGCTTACCGGGGGGCGCCGGTCGCCGCAGTGTTCGAGAACCTGCTGCCGGATTCCGATGCGTTGCGCGGCCGCGTCGCGAAGCGGGTCGGGGCCGAAGGCACGGATGCCTACAGCCTGCTCGCCGCGATCGGCCGCGACTGCGTCGGCGCCCTGCAATTCCTGGCCGACGGCGATGACGGCGGCAATAGCGCCGCCATCACCGGCGATGCCGTCGACGATCAGGCCATCGAGCAGTTGCTCCGCAATCTCGCGCGGGCGCCACTGGGGCTGCGGCGTGATGACGAGTTCCGGATTTCCGTGGCGGGCGCACAGGAGAAGACCGCCCTGCTCCGGCATGAAGGGCGATGGCTCAGGCCGCACGGCACGACGCCCACCACCCATATCCTCAAACCGAAGATTGGCGCGCTGCCGAACGGTATCGATCTCTCGAACAGCGTCGAGAACGAATACTACTGCCTCAAGCTTGCCGCCGCTTTCGGCCTGCCGGTCAATGCCGCCACGATCGAGGTCTTCGGCAATACGACCACACTCGTCATCGAGCGTTTCGACCGGCTGTGGACGAAGGACGGCCGTCTGCTGCGCCTGCCGCAGGAAGATTGCTGCCAGGCCCTCTCGGTCCCGCCCAGCCGGAAATACCAGAGCGACGGCGGGCCGGGGCTCGTCCAGGTCCTCGATCTCCTCAAGGGCAGCGACAACCCGGCCGCCGACCAGAAGGTCGTGCTGAAGGCGCAGATCCTGTTCTGGCTGATCGGCGCCGCCGACGGTCACGCCAAGAATTTCAGCATCTTCTTGCTGCCCGGCGGCGGCTACCGTCTGACGCCGCTTTACGACATCCTGACGGCGCAGCCGAGCCTCGACGCCCGTCAGATCGAACGCAAGCAGATGAGACTCGCGATGGCGGTGGGCGATCGCAATCGTTACCGGATCGACAAAGTAGTCGTTCGGCATTTCGTGCAAACCGGCGAGCAGGCCGGCGTGCCGCGGATGCTCGTTCGAGACGCCATCGACGACATGGCCGAAACGGCGGAGTCCGCTCTGGCCACCGTCGAAAGCGCCCTGCCGGTCGGCTTCCCTGCTGTCATACATGACAGCGTCGAGGCCGCCGTGAAGGCCCGTCTGCGCAGCCTGCGCCTGAACGACACGCCGCCATGAGAGAAGGAAAGCGCGGAGTGAGGAGCATTTCTCATAGTCCGAGAGATTCGGGCTAGTCCGCCGCCGGCTCGATTCGGCCGACGACGGTGGGTCGCCCGTCGGTGGCCGGCGCGACGACCACGATCTCTCCCGAGGAAGGATGATGGCCGGTCAGCGCGCCGATCAGGGCGCCGTGGGTGACGATCAGCAGAGTCCCCGGGCCCCGCCAGGCCTCGACCACCTTGCGCGCGCCGGCAACCAGCTCTTCGCGCTGATCGCGCAGCACGATGGGGTTGCCGAACGTGGCGACCGCCTCGACCGGGCCCATGTCCATCAATCGCGCGGTATCGAGGCAACGGCACCAGGGCGAGCTGAGCACCTTGTCGAAGCCTACTCCTTGCGCGCGCAACCGTTCGCCCGCCGTCGTCGCGTCGGCTCGCCCCCTGGCGCTCAGGTTGCGCTGGGTGGCGCAGAGGTCGACCCGGAAGCCTTCGGGGTCGGCAGTACCCGGCGCGTCGGCATGGCGCATCAGGGCGACGTGCCCGCCCTGCCTCATGGCCGCCAGCGCCGCCGGCGCGTCGGCGGCCGCCGTGCCGGCCAGGATCAGCCACAGGAAGATGCCGAGAAGGGGACGGGCCATCGCGGCGGTCCGGTTTGCGAGACGGGCGGGATGCCGCCTCCGCCCTTGTCGAGTTGGCGAACCGCGGCCGCGTGTTGAAGGGGCGGCGGGCCGGTTTCAAGCAGCCGTGATCGGACCGCCTGCCGCGCGGCGCGGTGCTCGCCGACAGTTGCGGGCCACGGCGCGGGGGCTTACCTATCTGCCGCCGCACGTCCGCGTGAGTTCCGGGAGAACACCCATGTTCCATGCCGCCCTGGCTCCTTCGCATGTCGCCGTCGTCACCGGCGGCGCCTCCGGCATCGGTCTCGCTGCGGCGAGACGGTTTGCCGATCTCGGCATGCGGGTCTGCATTGCCGATCTCGACGCGGAGCGGCTGCGCGACGCCGCCGCCGATGTCGCCGCCGCCGCGCCGGGAGGGGAGCGGCACGTCCTGGCCGTCGCCGCCGACGTCAGCCGGCGCGACGATGTCCGCCGGCTCGAGCAGGCGGTGCGGGCGCGCTTCGGCTGCGTCCACCTGCTGATGAACAACGCCGGCATCCAGCCGGGTAGCGGCATTCTCGGTCCCGAGGAGCATTGGGAGCAGGTACTGGGCGTCAACCTTCTCGGCGTCATCCACGGCACCCAGGTGTTCCTGCCGGGCATGCTTGCCGACGGCCTGCCTGGGCTGGTCATCAACACCGGCTCCAAGCAGGGGATCACGACCCCGCCGGGCGACCCTGCCTACAATGTCGCCAAGGCGGGGGTGAAGGCGTTCACCGAGGCTCTGCAGCACGAACTGCGCACCATCGATGGGTGCGCCGTCTCGGCTCGCCTCCTGATCCCGGGCTTCGTCTTCACGCCGCTGACGGCGAGGGGACGGACCGAGAAGCCCGCCGGCGCCTGGACCCCGGAGCAGACCATCGACTTCATGATGGAGCGGCTGGAGGCAGGCGACTTCTACATCCTGTGCCCGGACAACGAGGTCACCCGCGACGTCGACAACCGTCGCATCCTGTGGGCCGCCGGCGACATCGTCGAGAACCGGCCGCCCTTGTCGCGCTGGCACCCGGACTACGCCGCCGCCTTCAAGGCCTTTCTGGAGCGGCGCTGAGGCGGGCAGCATGCACGAGATCCACGTCGATGCCGATGCCTGTCCGGTCAAGGACGAGACATTGCGGGTGGCCCGGCGCCACCGCTGGACGGTCTGTCTGGTCGGCAATTCCTGGCTGCGGGTGGGAGACGATCCGCTGGTCCGGCAGGTCGTGGTGCCGCCGGGGCCCGACGCCGCCGACGACTGGATTGCCGGCCACGCCGGAGCGGGCGACATTGTGGTGACCGCCGATATCCACCTTGCGGCGCGGTGCGTCAAGGCGGGAGCGCGGGTCCTGAACCACAACGGCAAGGCGTTCACCGAGGACGCGATCGGGATGGCGGTCGCCATGCGCGACCTGATGACTCATCTGCGCGAAACCGGCGATGTCGTCGGCGGCAACGCATCATTCTCGAAGAAGGACCGCTCCGAGTTCCTGAACGCCCTTGAGGCCGCCGTGCAGGGTATCCTGCGCCGCGGCTGACGGGCGATTCCTCTTGCCGAACCGGAGTGCGGTGACGACCTTTCGCCATGGGGGGCGAGTACGCATTCGGGTCGCACCGGGCCGGAGACACTTCTTTGCGCCGGGGCGATGTGACAAAATGGAAACCGAAGAGAGTGGGAGAAGGAGCGACTCGACCGCGCCGAACGAGAGGAGAAAGCGATGCCCGATCTGACACCGTCGCCCGATTACCTCACCGGCCATCTCCTGGTCGCCATGCCGGGGATGCGTGACCCGCGGTTTGAGAAGACCGTTATCTACCTTTGCGCCCATAATGCCGACGGCGCGATGGGACTGGTCGTCAACCGGGTGCTGGAATCGCTGAGCTTTCCGGATCTCCTCACCCAGCTGGACATCCAGCCGGTCGGCCTTGGCGAGGAGATCCGCGTCCACTTCGGTGGCCCCGTCGAGACGGGGCGCGGCTTCGTCCTGCATTCCGCCGACTACATCCAGCCGGCGACCATGAGCGTGGACGGCCGGATTTCGCTGACTGCCACCATCGACATCCTGCGCGCCATCGCCGAAGGCGGGGGACCGCGCAGCTGCATGCTGGCGCTCGGCTATGCGGGATGGGGTCCGGGCCAGCTCGACAACGAGATCAAGATGAACGGCTGGCTGCACGTCGACGCCGACGAGGCGCTCGTGTTCGACGACGATCTCGACACCAAGTGGGAGCGGGCGTTGGCCAAGATCGGCATCGATCCGCGGATGCTGTCGGACACGGCCGGCCATGCCTGAAGCTCCCCCGCGGGCAGAAGGCGGCGGATGAGCGCTCCCGAGTTCCGGACCCTCGGTCCGGGGAATCTCCGCGGCGTCCTCCTCATGGTCTTCTCGACCCTGTGCATGGCGAGCATGCACTCGCTGATACGCTACGTATCGGCAGACCTTCACCCGTTCGAGGTAACCTTCTTCCGCTGCGCCTTCGGCCTCCTGGTGGTGGTCCCGTGGCTGGTGCGGCAGGGGCCGAGTTCGATCAGGACCCAGCGCTTTTCGCTGCATCTCGCCCGGGCGGCCGTCAACATCGGCAGCATGCTGTGCTTCTTCTGGGCGCTTTCGTTGGCGCCGCTGACCGAAGTGACGGCCCTCGGTTTCCTGTCGCCGCTTGCGGCCACGGCATTGGCCGCCCTGCTGCTCCGGGAGCAGGTGGGATTGCGACGCTGGATTGCCATCCTCGTCGGATTCGTGGGTGCTCTGATCGTGCTGCGGCCCGGATTCGCCGCCATCGGCCAGGGGCAGATCCTGACCCTGGTTTCCGTGGTGCTCTGGGCCGGCGTCCTGATCATCATCAAGCTCGCCGGGCGCACCGACTCTGCCGTCGCCATCACCGCCTGGATGTCCATGCTGATGGCCCCCCTGGCCCTGATCCCGGCGCTCTTCTACTGGACCTGGCCGACCCTGCCCCAGTTCGGCTGGCTGCTGGTGATCGGGGTGATCGGCAACATCGGCCAGATCGCCATGACCCAGGCCCTCAAGGAGGGCGAGACGGCCGTCGTCATGCCGATCGATTTCTTCAAACTGATCTGGATCACCTTCATCGCCTACTTCGCGTTCGGCGAAACGCCGGGGATCCATTCGTGGACCGGCGGCGCCGTCATCTTCGGCGCCGCCGCCTATGCCGCGATGCGGGAGCGTCGGCGGCGCGAGGAGATCCCTCCTCGCGCGCCGTGAGGGCGATCAGCTCTTCACCAGCCGGGCATTGAGCGAGATCTGCGCTCCCGCAAGCACCTTGGATACCGGGCAGCCGCTCTTGGCGGCGTCTGCCGCCTTGCGGAAATCCGCCTCGCTGATGCCGGGGACGTCGGCCTCGCATTCGAGATCGATGCGCGGGATGGCGAAGCCGTCACCAGCCTTTTCGAGGTGGACCTTGGCTGTCGCCTTGACGCTGCGCGGGGTGTGGCCGTCCTGGTCGAGGCCATGCGAAAGCGCCATCGCAAAGCAGCTTGCGTGGGCTGCCGCGATCAGCTCTTCCGGGTTGCTCGCCGGCGCGTCCTCGAACCGCGAACCGAACGAATACGCTCCCTTGTACGCCCCGCTTCCCAGCTCGAAGGTTCCCTGGCCCCCCTTCAAAGCTCCCTTCCATTCCGCCTTCGAAGACCGTACGGGCATTTCGCTTCTCCTTCTCTGAACGTGAATCGTCGCGCCCCGTCACATGGGCATCCGCGGCCATCCCGTCTATATTGGGGTTAAGGAGAAGTCGTCGCATGAATCTTGAAACCAATCCCTCGGCTCCCGGGGAACCGGCAGCATCCCTTCGCCTCAACGTGAGCGGCATGACCTGCGCCAGCTGCGCCGGGCGGATCGAAAAAGCGCTGCGCCGCCTGGACGGCGTGCGCTCCGCCGAGGTCAACCTCGCCCTGGAGCGCGCCGACGTCAGCTTCGATGCGCAGCGGGTCAATCTTGGGGCGATCGTCGACGCGGTCGCCAAGGTCGGCTTCACGGTCGAGCCGGCGACCGTGCGGCTCGACATCGGCGGCATGACCTGCGCCAGCTGTGCGGGCAGGGTCGAGAAGGCACTGCGCCGGATCCCCGGAGTGCTGAGCGCCGAGGTCAACCTGGCGCTGGAGCGGGCGGACGTTGCGCTGGCCGACGCCGCGGTGGAGCCGGCGACGCTGATCGCCGCCGTCGAGCGCGCGGGCTTCTCGGCCCAGCTGCCGGTCGCCGCGGCGGCGGAGGCGGATCGAGAGAAGCGCGACCGGGCCGCGCAACGCCGGGATCTTGCCATGCTGACGCTGTCGGCCATCCTGACCGCACCCCTGGTGGCGCAGATGGTGGCGATGAGCCTGGGCGCCATGTGGCACCTGCCGGCCTACCTGGAACTCGCCTTGGCGACGCCGGTGCAGTTCTTCATCGGTGCCCGCTTCTACCGCGCCGGCTGGGCGGCCCTGAAGGCGGGCACCGGCAACATGGACCTGCTGGTTGCGCTGGGCACCAGCGCAGCCTGGGGCTACAGCGCCTTCCTGGTGGCTCGCCTCGGCTCGGCCGCGGAAGGCCACCTCTACTTCGAAGCCTCGGCGGTGGTGATAACCCTGGTCCTGCTGGGCAAGCTGATGGAGGCCCGTGCCAAGCGCGGCGCCGCTGCCGCGATCCGCGCCCTGGCCGCGCTGCGTCCGGACGTGGCGCGGGTCGAGCGCGACGGCAACGTGCGCGAGGTGACGATCGGCGAGGTGGTGCGCGGCGACGTCGTGGTGGTGCGTCCGGGCGAGCGCATCCCGGTCGACGGCCGCATCCTGGAAGGCGAGAGCGAGGCCGACGAATCGCTGGTCACCGGCGAGAGCATGCCGGTGGCCAAGCGGCAGGGCGACACCGTGATCGGCGGCAGCCTCAATGCCGCCGGGGCGCTGCGGATCGAGGCCACGGCGGTGGGCGGCGACAGCCTGCTCGCCCGCATTGTCCGGCTGGTCGAGGACGCCCAGGGCGCCAAAGCGCCGGTACAGAGGCTGGTCGACCGGGTGGCGGCGGTATTCGTGCCGGCGGTGGTGGCGATCGCAGCGATCGCCTTCGCCGGGTGGCTGGCGGCGGGCGGGTCGCTGGAACAGGCGCTGATCGCCGCCGTCTCGGTGCTGGTGATCGCCTGTCCCTGCGCCCTCGGCCTGGCAACGCCGACTGCGCTGGTCGCCGGCACCGGCTCGGCTGCCCGCGCGGGGATCCTGATCCGCGACGCCGAGGCGCTCGAGCGCGCCCACCGAATCAATGCCGTCGTCTTCGACAAGACCGGGACCCTCACCGAAGGACGTCCGGCGGTGACCGACGTCGCCGTGTTCGAGAACGCAAACGAGGACGACGTATTGGCCGCGGCGGCAGCGGTCCAGGCGTCAAGCGAGCATCCGATCGCGCGGGCGTTCCTCGCCCACGCCGAGAGCCGCGGCATCGCGGTCGGCCGCGCCGGCGGTTTCCGCAGCGTCACCGGGGCCGGCGTGGCAGGCGTGGTCGACGGCCGCACGGTGGCGGTCGGCACCCTGCGCCTGATGGACGAGGAGGGTGTCGACGTTCCCGAGCCGGTCCGCGCCAGGGCCGCGGGACTCGAAGCGGAGGCCAAGACGGCGATCGTGGTCGGCATCGACGGGAGCGCGCGGGGCGTGGTCGCCGTGGCCGATCCTCTGCGCCCGGAGTCGCGGGTGGCGGTACAGGCGCTGAACGACCGCGGCATCACCACCGCGCTGCTTTCCGGGGACGCCGAGAAGGTGGCGGAAGCGGTCGCCCGCGAACTTGGCATCGCCCGCGTCCGCGCCCGTGCCCGGCCCGATGACAAGTCCCGCTTCCTGGCCATGCTGCGCGACGAGGGGCGGGTGGTGGCGATGGTCGGCGACGGCATCAACGACGCCCCGGCCCTGGCTGCCGCGGATGTCGGCATCGCGATGGGCTCGGGCACCGACGTGGCGATGGAGACTGCCGGCATCACCTTGATGCGGGCCGACCCGCGCCTGGTCCCGGCGGCGATCGATGCCTCCCGGGCGACCTGGGCGACGATCCGCCGCAACCTGTTCTGGGCCTTCGCCTACAACGTGGTCGGCATCCCGCTTGCCGCGTTCGGCATGCTCAGCCCCGAAATCGCGGGCGCCGCGATGGCCCTGAGCTCGGTCAGCGTAGTCGGCAGCTCGCTCCTGCTGCGCACCTGGAAACCCAGGCTCGCCGCCCCCTGAGTCCCCCTTTTTAGACGTGTTCCGCGCAGGGATTCCGGTTGAGACATTCTTGAAACAAGTCTAATCTGAATCGTGACGCGCGTTTCGGGGGTGTCCACATGCGGGTGGTTGCCGCAGCCTTTTTCGCCTTTCTTGTGTGCTTCCCCGGCGTGGCGGGCGTGCAGGCCGTCGAGCCGTCCCCTCGCGGGCCGTACCGCATCCTCCACGTGATGAGCTACGGCGCCGCCGGGGAATGGAACCGGGAGCAGTTCCAGGGCTTCGCGGACGCGATCAAGGACGTCGCTGTCTCCTATCGCTTCGTCGAACTCGACCCGCAGCAGACCGGCGACGAGGAGACGCTGCGCAAGGCCGCCGATGCCGCGGCGCAGGTGATCGACGACTGGCGGCCGGATCTCGTCTATGCCAACGACGACCGCGCCCAGCAATACGTGACCCGGCGCTTTCTCGGCTCTCCGGTGCCCTTCGTCTACAGCGCCGTGAACACCGATCCCGCCGCCTACGGCTTTCCCGCCGCCAATGTCACCGGCGTGCTGGAGCACGAGCACTTCGAGGCGACGGTGGCGCTGCTGCGCCGGCTCGTTCCGGGGGTGCGCAGGATCGCCGTCATCTTCGACCAGGATCCGACCTGGACCGGCGTGCTGGAGCGCATCCGCCTCGCGTTGCCGTCGGTTCCCGACCTCCAGGTCGTCGACTGGGCCGAGGTGCGCTCGTTCGACGAGTACAAGCAGCGCATCGTCGCCTATCAGACGATGGTCGACGCTTTCGCGCCGCTCGGCAGCTTCAACTTCAAGGAGGCGGACGGCAAGGTCGTCGATTTCCACGAGGTGATGCGCTGGACGGTCGAGAACAGCCGGATCCCGGACTTCTCGTTCTGGGACATCGCGGTCGAGGGCGGCACCCTGGTCGCGGTAACCGTGTCCGGGTACGAGCAGGGCTTCCTGGCCGGGCAGATGGCCCGTCAGATCCTGGTCGACGGAATACCTCCGGCCGCCATTCCGGTCCGCAGCAGCCGCAAGGGACGCCCTGCGATCAACCTGGCGCGGGCGCGGCGGCTGGGCATCGGGATCGATTCCGCGACGCTTCTGATGGCGCGGGTCTCGCCCGGGTTCTCATGGGAACGCCGATGAAGACCAGCCTGCAGAAGCGCGCCGCCGCCATCTCCGCCAGCTTTGTCCTGCTGATGATGGTGGCGCTCAGCTCGGCGGTGACGGTCTTCTACCGCGACCACGTGACCTCGCTGCTCGAAGCCGAGGCCAGGGTCGCAGGGGGCTACCTCGCGACCAGGACCGAGCAGCTCCTGACCGTCGGGCTCGGGCTGGAAGACCTGCAGGAGTTCGAGCAGCAGTGCCGTGAACTGGTGGCACGTCACCCCCACGTCGCCCACGCCTTCGTGGTCGATCTCCGGGGCAGGATCCTCTATGCCAGCGGTCCGCTGCCGGCCGCCATCGGCACGCCCGGCGGCACGGTGAGCTGGAAGACCGCCGAGCGCGACGTGGCGCGGGTCGACGGGGTAACCCTGGTGGTGACTCCGGTCGCCGGACGGGAAGGCGCGACGGTCGGTGCCGTCGTCACGTCGATCGAGGGCGCCACCGTCACTCACATGGTGATGCAGATGGCGGGGGTGATCGTCGGCATCGGCATCCTCATCTTCCTGATCGGCGCCGCCGCCCACCACGTTCTGTTCGACAAGATGGTGACCTCGCGGATTTCCGAGCTGATCCGCCAGCTCAACCGGACCGACGCCTCCAACTTCCGCGAGATGCGGGCGCAGTACGCGGTCGCGGACGACGAGATCGGCCACATTGCCCGCGCCTTCACCGGGGTCCTCGACGCGCTCGCCGAGACCCAGGACGAGCTTCTGGAATCCCAGGCCAAGCTGAAAGCCCATTCGTCGTCTCTGGAAGGGCTGGTCAGCCAGCGCACCCTCGATCTCGAGAAGCTCAACGCCGAACTGCGCGACGACATCGAGAAGCGCAAGGCCCTGGAGCGCCGGCTCATCCTGCACGAGACCGAGCTGCGCGCGGCGGTCAACGAGGCCGAGAAGGCAAACCGCGCCAAGTCCGAGTTCCTCGCCAACATGAGTCACGAGCTGCGCACGCCCCTGAACTCGATCATCGGCTTCTCGCAGTTCATGGGCAGCGACGCCGAACGCCTCGGACTCGCCAAGTGTCGCGAGTACGCCGGCAACATCTTCGAATGCGGACACCACCTGCTGCGGCTGATCAACGAGGTGCTCGACATCACCAAGGTCGAGGTCGGCAAGACCGAGTTGCAGGAAGAGACGATCGACCTTGCCCGACTGATGGCCGAGGTGGTCGGCATTCAGGAGGTGTTCGCCCGCGAACGGGGCACCCTGCTGGTCAACCGCGTCGAGCAGGTGGCGCTGCCGAAGGTTCGGGCCGACGACCTGCGGCTGCGCCAGATCTTCCTCAACCTGATCAACAACGCCATCAAGTTCACGCCCCAGGGCAAGGTCGAGGTCCTGGCGGAGCGGCGGGGCGACGGCATCGCCGTCCGCGTCGTCGACAACGGCCGCGGCATGAGCAAGGAGGACATCGCGATCGCGCTGGAGCCCTTCGGGCAGGTCGGCCGCGACGTCTACCACGCCGACAACACCGGGACCGGGCTGGGGCTGCCGCTGGCCAAGAAGCTGGTCGAGCTGCACGGCGGCGAGCTGACCGTGGAAAGCGAGCTCGGCGTCGGCACCACGGTGGCCGTGTACCTGCCCGAGGAACGGGTGATCAAGCTCGGGGCCCGCGCGGGCGACGGCGTCACCGAGGCGGTGATCCACTGAGCCCTATTCCAGGCGCGCCTCGATGCGGCCGACCTCGACGCCGACGCTGTCGCGGACGGCGGGGCGGGCCACTGCCGCCAGGGCATCCGCCTCGCCGGCCTGCAACAGTTTCAGCCGCTCCAGAACGGCGATCAGCACCGGCCAGGCCGCCCGCTGCTGCCCGTCGGCGATCTTGATCGCGATGCCGAGTCCCTGGTCGGGGACGAAGGCGGCCATGTAGCCCTCGGCGCCGCCTTTTGCCAGCACCCGGCCGCCGGTGGCCGCGACCAGCTTAGGCAGGTTGTCCGCGGTGCCGGACACCAGCTCGGGAAGGGCGCGCATCGCCTCCTGCACGCGCCGCGCCGCCGCGGTTCGCGTCGTGCTGCCGGTGCGCGTCGCGGCGAACCGTGCCAAGGCGCGCGCCATGTCGGCGACCTTGAGCGCCAGCGCAGGCAGGGTGCAGCCGTCGCGGGCCCAGTCCAGCGACCTCGCCTCGTAACCCAGAAACTCGGAGAAGGCGTCCAGGTAGGCCTGCTGTACCGGGTGGGCCACCTCGTTGTAGCCGGAGACCGGCGCCCCCAGGTGGCGGGCAAAGGTCAGAAATCCGCAATGCTTGCCCGAGCAGTTGTGATGGATCCGCGTTCGCCTGCCGCCGGCAGCCAGCAGCCGTTCGGCGGCCTCGCGATCGCCCGGCAGGTCGGGACCGCAGGCCAGCGCGTCCTCGGTCAGCCCGAGTCGCTGCAGCCACTCCGCCACCATCCCGGTGTGGATCGCCTCTCCCTTGTGGGAGGCGGCGGCCAGCGCGAGGTGCCGATCGCCGAGTCCGAACGCCTCGAGCGCCCCGCTCTCGGCGATCGCGGTGGCCTGGAACGGCTTCAGCGACGAACGCGGATAGGCGACCGTGTCACCATCCCCCCAGCCGGCGATCACCCGCCCGTCGGCAGTGGCAACCGCCACCGCGCCGCGATGGACGCTTTCGACGACGGAACCGCGCCGGACATGCACCAAGGTTGTCACGCGAGCCTCCTGGATGGGGTCAGCTTCGGGCCCTCTCCTAGCAGGATCGCGTTGCCCGGAAAAGTGCCGCACCGTCGGGCTGGCCGCGTCTTCGTCATCTGCGATCTCGGCCATATCGATCTCGAACAGAGGATGCAGGCACTCGACAACCCGTTCGGCACGAGGTTGTCACCCATGCCTTGAACGTTCTGTCACTTATGGGTGGGTCCGGACTGGACACGGGGGAGATTGGCGCGCCGTAGAGGATTCGAACCTCTGACCTTCGGCTCCGGAGGCCGACGCTCTATCCAGCTGAGCTAACGGCGCGCAAGCGACGGCTGGAACTTAGGCCAAGCCGGGGCGTTCGTAAAGGGGGCTCGGGAGAGCCGGGCCTGGGGGGCGGCCTCGTCGGCCTGCGACGGCAGCGCGGCGCGGGAGTTTTCGATCCACGCCACGATGTCCATCCACACGACATGTGCCTGGAGGTCGCGCAGCAGCATGTGCCAGCCGGTATCGTAGAAGGCGACCCGCTGATGGGCACGCGCCGCGGCGGCGCGCGTGGCGAGCATGTCCCGGAACGGATCGGCGGGGATCACTTCGTCGCGCTCGCCGTACAGGATGAGGGCGGGGGCATCGAAGTGGCGGGCGGCCTCGAACGCCCGGTCCATCAGGTTGGTCAAGCCCCAGATGGCGTCGATGCGGGTTTCCTTGATGACCAGCGGATCGCGCGACAACGCGCGCAGCATCGGGATGTTGTCGGAGGCCTGGATCTTGAGTCCGCGGCCGGTGAGCGTCATCCACGGCAAGGTGTGCGCGGCCAGCCAAAGCGCCGCGGTCTGGTAGGCGGGCATGGTCTCGCGCGCCCAGATGGCCGGTGCCGACAGGATGTAGCCGTCGGCCTGCGGCGGCCGCTCCGAGGTGGCGGCGACCATTGCCACCGCGCCGCCCATGCTTTCGCCCAGTACGTACAGCGGCACCCCGGGGAAGCGGGCGCGCATCGCCGCCACCACCGAGCGCAGGTCGCCGACGTAGCCCTCGACGCCCGCCCACAGGCCGCGGTTGGGCGCGCTGCCGAAGCCTCGCTGGTCGTAGGCGAAGGTGGCGATACCCTGCTGCGCGAAATAGGTGGCCGGCTCCGCGAAGGCGTTGCTGTAGTCGTTGAAGCCGTGCAGGGCGACGATGACCGCCTTTGGGGTCTGGTCGTCCGGCAGCCACGCGCGCATCGGCAGAATGGCGCCGTCGGCGGTGACGAATTCGTCGGGCCCCAGCATCGGCTGCTGCAAGGCCAGCCCCGGCGGCGACAGTCGCGGCGCGCAGCCAGCGGCGGCGACGAGGACGATCAGGACGAAAAGGTGAAGCGCTGCGCGCATCAGGCCGATCGGTCCGGTGCCCCGCGCGCCGGTCACACCGCCTCCGGGGCGCCGTCGTGGCGGGTGAGCTGGAGGAAGATCTGCTCGAGATCGGCCTCCTTGGTGGAGACGTCGATCACCGCGAGGCCGGCGCTCTCCACCGCCTTCAGGATCTCGCCGGTCGGCGTCCGGCTGGGCGGGTAGCGGAACACCAGCCGCCGCCCGTTCACCAGCTCCGCCCCGTAGGGACGAAGCGGCGGCGGAACCTCCGCCAGCTCGCGGTCCACGGTCACGGTCATCTGCTTGGCGTCGATCCGCGACAGCAGGTTCTCGGTGCTGTCGTCGATGACGATGCGGCCGCGGTCGATGATCGCGATGTGGTTGCAGAGGGCCTGGGCCTCTTCCAGATAGTGGGTGGTGAGCACGATGGTCGTGCCGCGCCGCCTGAGTTCGCGCACGTTGACCCACAGCTGGCGCCGCAGATCGACGTCGACCCCGGCGGTCGGCTCATCGAGCACGAGGACGGGGGGAGAATGGACCATCGCCTTGGCCACCAGCAGGCGCCGCCGCATGCCGCCGGAGAGGCTGCGCGTATAGGCGTTGGCCTGCTCGGCCAGGCCGACCAGTTCGAGAATGGCGTCGGTGCGTCGCTTCGACAGCGCCACGCCGTAAAGACCCGCCTGCACCTCGAGCAGCTCGCGCGGGGTGAAGAAGGGGTCGATGTTCAGCTCCTGCGGTACGATCCCGATCGAGCTGCGCGCGGCCCGCATCTCGGTGGCGATGTCGTGGCCCCAGACGCGGGCGCTGCCCGCGGTCTTCACCACCAGGCCGGCCAGGATGTTGATCAGGGTCGACTTGCCGGCGCCGTTGGGGCCCAGCAGTCCGAAGAAGGAGCCGCGCGGGATCGCCAGCGAGACGTCCTTGAGCGCCTCCTTGCCGGGATGTCGCTTGCCGCCGCGGTAGGTCTTGCACAGGTGTTCGGTCTCGACGGCGTTGTCGGGAAGGCAGTCGGGCATCCTGTGATCCATGTTCGGCCGCAGCCAAGGGCCGGCAAGGCGGCCGTTGATTGTGCGGCGGCAATCGGTATCATCGCCCCGATACCAGGGTCAATAGAGATGGGGTGGCGGCATGGAATCCGACGAGGTCAGCTACGTCACCACGACGAAAGTCGCCTGCGACGGCGGCGGCGGGGCTTTGGGCCATCCGCGGATCTTCCTCAACTTCGGCAGCAAGCGTGAGCTCACCTGCCCCTACTGCAGCCACAAGTTCATCCTGAGCGAGGACGCCCAACCGGCGGATCAGCACTGAACGCAAACGAACACGCGCCGCGCCACGTCTTCCTGGTCGACGGCTCCGGCTTCCTGTTCCGGGCCTACCACGCGCTGCCGCCGATGACGCGCGGAGACGGCACCCCCGTGAACGCCGTCTACGGCTTCACGACCATGCTGTTCAAGCTGATCGAGGAGACCGACGCCGACCACGTGGCGGTGATCTTCGACGCCGCCCGCAAGACCTTCCGCAACGACATCTACCCCCAGTACAAGGCGCAGCGGCCCGAACCCCCCGAGGACCTGCTGCCGCAGTTCCCGCTGGTGCGCGACGCCACCCGGGCGATGAACATCGCCTGCATCGAGCACGAAGGCTACGAAGCCGACGACGTGATCGCCACCTACGCCTGCAAGGCGGTGGACGCGGGCGCGAAAGTCACCATCGTGTCCTCCGACAAGGACCTGATGCAGATGGTGGGCGAGCGCATCGTCCTGTTCGATGCCATGCGCAACCGCACCATCGGCGCCGCCGAGGTGCGCGAGAAATTCGGCGTCGGCCCCGAGCGCATCGTCGACCTCCTGGCGCTGGCTGGCGACAGCATCGACAATGTCCCCGGCGTTCCCGGGATCGGGGTCAAGACGGCGGCCCAGCTGCTGGAGGAATACGGCGACCTCGAGACGCTGCTGGCGCGGGCCGCCGAGATCAAGCAGCCGAAGCGCCGCGAGAGCCTGATCGAGCATGCCGATGAGGCGCGCATCTCGCGGCGGCTGGTCGAGCTGTGCTGCGAGGTCCCGGTGCCGCTGCCGCTGTCGGCGATGGCGGTCAACAAGCCGGATCCCGAGACCCTGCTCGGCTTCCTCAGACTCCAGGGCTTCAAGTCGCTGATCCCGCGAGTCGAGCGCGGCCTTGCCGCCGGACGCGGCGGAACGCCGGCGCCGGCGGCTCCGCAGTCGGAGGCGACCGCGCCGGTTGCCCGCGACTATGCGCTGGTCACCGAGGCCCGGGTCCTGGATGGCTGGATCGCCGAGGCCCGCGACCGCGGCCAGGTGGCGATCGACGTCGTCACCGCCACCGGGGCCTGCGGCATGCGCTCGCGGCTGGTCGGCATCGCGCTGGCGGTGGCGCCGGGGCGCGCCTGCTATGTGCCGCTCGCCCACGTCGGCACCGCCTCGCAGGGGGCGCTCGACCTCGGCGACGGGGCGATCGGCGAAGGGGCCCCCGAGCAGATTCTGGCCGCGCAAGCCCTGGGCCGCCTGAAGACCCTGCTCGAGGACGATTCGGTCCTCAAGATCGGCCACGACTTCAAGGGCGACATGCAGATGCTGGCCCGCGAAGGCATCGCGGTCGCCCCGGTCGACGACACCATGGTGCTGTCGTACGTGCTGGACAGCGCCCTGCACGGCCACGGGCTGGAGGAGCTGGGCAAGCTCCATCTCGAGCAGGACGTCGTCTCGTGGACCGACGTGGTCGGTACCGGCCGCGCCCAGATCACCTTCGACCGCGTGCCGCTGGGTGCCGCCATGGAGTACGCGGCGGAACAGGCCGACACGGCGTGGCGGCTGTACGAGCGGCTGAAGCCGCGGCTGCGCGAGGAACGGGTCACCACGGTCTACGAGACGATCGAGCGGCCGCTGATCCCGGTGCTGGAGCGGATGGAGCGGTACGGGATTCGAGTCGACGCCGCGGCGCTGCGCCTGCTCAGCGCCGACTTCACCCGGCGGCTGTCGGCGCTCGAGGACGAGATCTACCGGCTGGCGGGGCACGCCTTCAACATCGGCTCGCCCAAGCAGCTGGGCGAGGTGCTGTTCGACGAGATGGGACTCGGCGGCGCCAAGAAGGGCAAGACCGGGGCCTACGGGACCGGGGCCGACGTGCTGGAGCGGCTGGCCGCCGAAGGGCTCGATCTGCCGGTCAAGGTGCTGGAGTGGCGCCAGCTCTCGAAGCTCAAGAGCACATACGCCGATGCCCTGGTCGAGCAGATCAACCCCGAGACCGGCCGCGTCCACACCTGCTTCGCGATGGCGGTGGCCTCCACCGGGCGGCTGTCGTCGATCGACCCCAACCTGCAGAACATCCCGGTCCGCACCGAGGAGGGGCGCAAGATCCGGCGTGCCTTCGTCGCCGCGGAAGGGCATAAGCTGCTGTCGGCCGACTATTCGCAGATCGAGCTTCGGCTGCTTGCCCACGTCGCCGGCATCGAGGCGCTGAAGGACGCTTTCCGCCGCAACCTCGACATCCACGCGATGACCGCCTCCCAGGTCTTCGAGACGCCGATCGAGGGCATGGACCCGATGGTGCGGCGCAAGGCCAAGGCGATCAACTTCGGCATCATCTACGGCATCTCGCCGTTCGGGCTGGCGCGCCAGATCGGAGTGCCGCAGGGCGAAGCGAAGCGCTACATCGAGGCCTACTTCGCCCGCTATCCCGGCATCCTCGACTACATGGAGCTGGTCAAGTCGCTGGCCCGCAAACAGGGCTTCGTCACCACCCTCTATGGCCGGCGCATCCACGTCCGCGGCATCAACGACCGCAACCCCAACCTGCGCGGCTTTGCCGAGCGCGCCGCCATCAATGCGCCGATCCAGGGCGGCGCCGCCGATATCATCAAGCGGGCGATGGTGCGCCTGCCGGCGGCGCTGGAGAAGGCCGGCCTGCGGGCGAGAATGCTGCTCCAGGTCCACGACGAGCTGGTGTTCGAGGTCCCCGATGCCGAGACGGAAGCGACCGCGGCGCTGGTCAAGGATGTGATGGAGAAGGCCAGCGTCCTTGACGTGCCGCTGGTGGTCGAGACCGGCATCGCCAACGCCTGGGACGAGGCGCACTGATCCCTCTGTCCTCCAAGGCCGCGGGACAAGCTGAGGGGTCGAGAAGCCGCGGGAACTCGAGAAACAGGGAAACCATGCGGCACCGCCTCAAGGGGACGCTGATCGCGCTCGCAGGGGTCCTGGCGCTGTCGCCGGACGCCATGCTGGTACGCCTCAGCGGCGTCGACCTGTGGAGCATGGTGTTCTGGCGCGGTCTCGGGCAGGGACTGGTGCTGCTGCTCTTCCTCGCCGCTTTGTGGCGGGGCGGCATGGCGGCGCGGGTCCGTTCGATGGGGCTGCCCGGCCTGCTGGCCGCGCCCGCCTTCGCCGCCGCCAACATCCTGTTCGTCGTCGCCCTCTACAACACCAGCGTCGCCAACACCCTGGTCCTCATCAGCACGACGCCGATGTTCGCGGCCGTGTTGAGCGTGGCCTTCCTCAAGGAGCGCCTGCCGTGGCGGACCTGGATCGCCGTCGGCTGCGGCATGCTCGCGATCGCCGTCATCGTCGGCGGCGACTACGAGGGCGGAACCATCGTTGGCGATCTTGCCGCGATCGGCCAGGCGGTGATGGCGGCATCGACGTTCGTGCTGTTCCGGGCCCGGCCGCAAACCAACATGGTGCCGGCGATGGGCCTGAGCGCGTTGCTGGCCGCGGCCTGCGCCGCGGCAGCGGCACCGGTCGCGTTGCCGGACCCGGCGGGAGCACCCTTCCTGGTCGTGCTGTGCGTCGTCGTGCTGCCGCTTTCGTTCGGGCTGCTGACGCTGGCCCCGCGCTACATCCCGGCGCCCGAGGTAACCCTGATCATGCTGCTCGAAATGGTGCTCGGGCCCCTGCTGGCCTGGGCCGCCGTCGGCGAGGCGGTGGCGCCGGCGACCGCGGTCGGCGGCGCGATCCTGCTCTGCACGCTGCTCGTCCACTCGCTGCTGGCGCTGCGGGCGGAGCGATAGGCGGCAGGTCAAGCGCGGGAAGCGGCCGCCTCGGCTTGGCGTCGTCGACGCTGCAACCGGCGGCGGGCGCGGGTGACGACGCGGTAGCCGAGCAGCAGCGCCAGGATGCCGGCATAGACCAGCGGCTCGCGGATGTCCGCCTTCACCATCATGAAATAGTGCAACGCGACCGCGACCGCGGCAGGGTAGACCAGCTTGTGCAGCCGGTTCCAGCGCGGGCCGCCGAGACGCCGGATCCAGCCCTTGGTCGAGGTCACCGCAAGCGGGACGAGGAGCACGAAGGCGAGCATCCCGACCGTGATGTAGCGCCGCTTCACCACGTCCTCCCACAGCGCCCCGAGGTCGAACGAGAGGTCGAGGGCGGTGTAGAGCAGCAGGTGCAGGGCGGCGTAGAAGAATGCGAACAGCCCCAGCATGCGGCGGAACCGCACTACCACCGGCGCCTGGAGCAGCTCGTTGATCGGGCTCACGCAGAGAGTGATCCAGAGGAACCGCATCGCCCAGTCGCCGCAGTACCGGATCGCGTACTCGACCGGATTGGCGCCCAGCGCCTCGGGCGAATAGCCGACCGCCCACGCCAGCCACAGGAACGGCGACAGGCAGGCGGCGAACACCAGCGGCTTGGCGATGAGTCGGACCGTTCCGCCCGGCCGCCGTCGCGGTGCGTGATCCCGCACCTCAGAAGTCCTTGTTGATGAGATCCATCCCGGCATAGAGCTGCGCCACCTCCTCGGCGTAGCCGTTGAAGGGCAGGGTGTCGCGCTTCAGCAGCTCGCCGATGCGGCGCTCGCGGCGCTGGCTCCAGCGCGGGTGGTCCCGGTCCGGATTTACGTTGGAATAGAAACCGTACTCGTGGGGCGCCTGCTCGTTCCAGGTGGCGCGCGGCTGGTCGGCGACGAAGCTGATGCGGACGATCGACTTGATGCTCTTGAAGCCGTACTTCCACGGCACCACCAGTCGTACCGGGGCCCCGTTCTGGTTCGGCATCACCTCGCCGTACATGCCGATGCCGAGGATGGTGAGCGGGTTCATCGCCTCGTCCATCCGCAGCCCCTCGACGTAGGGCCAGTTCAGCAGCGGCCGCTGCTGCCCGATCATCTCGTCCGGTCGCATCACCGTCTCGAAGGCGACGAATTTGGCGTCGCCCAGCGGCTCGAACCGCTTGATGACGTCGCCCAGCGGGATGCCCACCCAGGGGATGACCATCGACCACGCCTCGACGCAGCGCAAACGGTAGATCCGCTCCTCGAGCTTGTGCGGGCTGATCAGGTCGTCGAAGGCCACCTCGCCCGGCTTGGCGCAAAGACCGTCGACCTTGACCGACCACGGTTTCGGCTTGAAGTCTCCCGCGTGGCGCGACGGGTCGCGCTTGTCGGGGCCGAATTCGTAGAAGTTGTTGTAGGAGGTCACCGACATCATCGACGTCAGCGTCTCGTCCTGGCCGTAAGGCGTCTTGGCGACGTCGGACAGCTTCTCGCCGGCTTGCGCGCCGCCGGGGATCAGCGGCAGCATCGCTCCCGCTCCGGCCACCGCTGCCGTACGCAGGAAGGCGCGGCGGTCGAGGTAGACGGACCTGGGCGTGATCTCGGACGGCTTGACGTCGGACGGCTTGGCGAAGCGGATCAGCATGGCGCGTCTCCCGGGCAACGAGAGTTACTTGCGATGAGGTAGGGGAGTATGCGGTGCACGGCCAATAACAATGGCGTGACCCCAGGAAATAGCGGGGTATTTTTGCCCCTGCGGAGCCCTGGTCGAAGCCGATGCCGGGGTGTATAAGCGGGGCCGATGAAAACGCTCCATCATCTCTGGCTGGACCCCTTCTGCCGCAAGGTCCGCGTCGCGCTGGCGGAAAAGAACATCCCCTTCGAGCTTAAGTCCGAGCCGGTGTGGGACCGCCGCGAGGCGTTTCTTGCCCTCAATCCGGCCGGCGAGGTGCCGGTCCTGGTCGAGGACGAGGACGGCGAGCGGCGCGTCGTCGCCGGCCACGAGGCGGTCTGCGAGTACCTGGAAGAGGTCTGCCGCGAGCCGGTCCTGATCGGCGAGACGCCGGCCGAGCGTGCCGAAACCCGCAGGCTTGCCGCCTGGTTCGACCGCAAGTTCCATGCCGAGGTGTTCCAGAATCTGGTCGGCGAAAAGCTGACCAAGCGCTTTCTCGGCCTCGGCCAGCCGGATTCGGCCGCGATCCGCGCCGGCCTATCCAACATCCGCACCCACCTCGACTACATCGCCTACCTGATGGAGGCCCGGCGTTGGCTGGCCGGCGACCGCCTCACGTTCGCTGATCTTGCCGCCGCAGCGCAGCTTTCGGTGGTCGACTACATCGGCGACGTCCCCTGGGACTACAATCCCGAAGCCCGCGACTGGTATGCCCGCATCAAGTCGCGCCCGAGCTTCCGGGCCCTGCTTGCCGACCGCATTCCCGGCGTCCCGCCGTCCTCGCACTACGCCGATCTCGACTTTTAGGCGAGCGTTGTCGTTGCCGAAGCGCCCAGTGCCCGGTAGCCTGGGACTGAGGCCAGGACAACGGAGGGGCTCATGTATCTCGGCATTGACGTCGGCACCTCGGGCGTGAAGTGCGTTCTCGTCGACGACACGCAGACGATCGTCGGCCAGGCCACGGCAACCCTCACCGTGCAGCGGCCGCGGCCGCTGTGGTCGGAGCAGGATCCCGAGGCGTGGTGGCGGGCCACCTGCGAGGCGGTCGCCGAGATCAAGGCGGCGCACCGCGCCGAGTTCGCGGCGGTCCGCGGCATCGGACTCTCCGGGCAGATGCACGGCGCCACTCTGCTCGACGCGCAGGACCGGCCGCTGCGTCCGGCGATCCTGTGGAACGACGGCCGCTCCGGCGCCGAATGCGCCGAGCTGGAGGCGCGCTGCCCGGCCTTCCGGAGCGTCGCGGGCAACCTGGTGATGCCGGGCTTCACCGCTCCCAAGCTGGCATGGACGGCCAAGCACGAGCCGGAGGTCTTCCGCGCCGTCGCCAAAGTGCTGCTGCCGAAGGACTACGTCCGCCTCCGGCTGACGGGCGCCTACGTCTCCGAGATGTCGGATGCCGCCGGGACGCTGTGGCTGGACGTCGCCGGGCGCGACTGGTCGGACGAGCTGCTAGCGGCCACCGGGCTGACTCGCGCCCACATGCCGGCGCTGGTCGAAGGTTCCGAGCCGAGCGGCACCCTGAAGCCGGAGTTGGCCGCCGAGTGGGGCATGGGGGCTTCGGTTGTGGTGGCGGGCGGGGCCGGTGACAACGCGGCCGGCGCCGCAGGCATCGGCACCGTGACGCCGGGCCGCGCCTTCCTGTCGCTCGGCACCTCGGGCGTCTATTTCGTCTCGACGCCCGCGTTCGCGCCCAACCCGGACCGCGCCGTGCACGCCTTCTGCCACTGCATCCCCGGAACCTGGCACCAGATGAGCGTGATCCTCAGCGCCGCAGCCTGCCTGTCCTGGGTCACCGCCCTGACGGGCGCGTCCGGCGAGGCGGCACTGCTGGAAGAGGTGGCGGCCAAGGCCCCCGAGCCGGGCAGCCTCGTCTTCCTGCCCTACCTCTCGGGCGAGCGGACGCCCCACAACGACCCCGACGCCAAGGGCGTCTTCCTCGGCCTCACCCACGCGACCGACCGGGCGGCGCTGGGGCGGGCGGTGCTGGAAGGGGTGGCCTGCGCTCTCGCCGACGGCCAGGACGCTTTGACCGCGGCCGGCACCGATATCGGCACGATCTCGGTGATCGGTGGCGGTGCGCGCAGCCGGCTGTGGGGCGAGATCCTGGCCAGCGTGCTGGAGCGGCCGCTCACTTACCACGAGGGGGGCGAGGTCGGCCCGGCCTTCGGCGCCGCCCGCCTGGGCAGGCTGGCGGCGACCGGCGAGCGGCCGACGGATGTCTGCATCGCACCGCCGGTCCGCGAGGTGGTGGAACCGCGCTCCGCGTGGAGGGACCGCTATGCCGCCTTGCGCCAGCGCTACGGGGAGCTCTATCCGCTGCTGAAGGGACAGTTCTAGCCAGCAGAGTCTTGCTCGCTTCTTCCGGAAAAGGACTGGGGTGCGCCGCTGCGCCTGTCGCACCCACCCATGGTGGTGCTATAGTCTTGATGGGCCCGCCAAGACGGGAGGGGGGACATGAAAAGACTCTCGCGGCTGATTGCCGCGATCCTGGCCGGGGCGCTCGCCGGCGCTTGCGCCTCGTCGTTCGGAATACGCGAGGAAGCGATGAAGCTTCCCGCGTCTTTTGCCAGCCCATCCGGCGTCAAGACCTTCAATCTGGAGGCCCTGGTGTTGCGGCCGGATGACGATCAACGACATCCACTGGCGATCATCAATCACGGCACACCGGCCATGCCCGATCTGAGGAACGTGTCTCTGCGTGGCTCGATGCGCAGTCAGGCTTGGGAGTTCGCTCGTCGCGGTTGGGTGGCAGTCGCTTTTCTGCGCCGCGGTTATGGCACCTCGGAAGGCGAATTTTTCGAAACTGTCGGCGGATGCGACAACGCCAACTTCGTGGCTTCCGGCCGAGCAGGAGCAGAGGACGTCCGCGAGGTCATTCGATTGATGAAGGAGAAGCCGTATGTCGATGCGTCCAGGGTCATCAGCGTCGGCAGTTCGGCAGGCGGGTTCACAACGGTCGCATTGACCGCCGAGGCGCCCCCGGGCCTCGTGGCCGGGATCAGCTTCGCTGGAGGACGTGGCAAGTGTGCGCGGATTCGACTGGAGGACGCCTATGAGACATTTGGCAAAACCTCGCGCACGCCAATGCTCTGGGTTTATGCGGAGAACGACAGCTATTTCGATCCAGCTCTGGCTAAGCGGCTGCACAAGGTCTTCACGTCCGGAGGGGGACGGGCCGAGCTGGTCATCACAGGAGCGTTCGATCAAGATGGCCATAACATGTTTGGCCTCCGCCGCGGCATCGGCGAGTGGTCCGAGCATGTCGACCGCTTCCTGGCCGCCCACGAACTCAATCCGGAACCCACGCGGACCGCTGCAGGTCAGGTCCGGTAGAGCGGCATAGCTTTCCGACAAATGAACAGCGACTTGGGGGGAATCATGAGAGGTCAGGTATTGTCCGTTGTTCTCGCTATCGCGTTGGTGGGATGCGTAACGACCGAGCAGGGTCCGACGATCGCCAAGGGGCAGGTTGTCGAAGGTTTCATCAACTATGGCTCATACAAAGTTCCTCTCCCGGAGGCAAAATGGACGGTGATTAACGAGGATAGATTTCTCAACAACCTGAATGCTGTCCTGGGAGAGTTGACACTTGCGGAGTTCAACGGCAGCGAAGACGTATCGCGAATGATTTCGATCAGAACCGTTCTCGTTCGGGGAGGCAATTCAAGCGGATGGTTTGCCAGCAAGGATTGTGAACGAAAGGACATGCACTACATTCAAAAGCGGTCTAATTACAGCACGGCTTTGTCTTGCGATTACGTGAACCATATGACGCCTGCGGCGGCGTCTTCCGGAAGCAGTGTTGATAAGGTGTTAAGAGAACTAAGAGAACGCGGAGTTAAGATTCCAACCAATGCAGTCTATGCGAATTACTCGAGGGCGAACCAGATGAACTTCTTGATTGTGAATGTTTTCTTCAACCCTGAAGTGGAAGGAATTCCGCCGTCTCTGGACGGAGCTTGGGCGACCACGGAGTGGAACCCGAAGTACATAGACCGGAACCCGGCCCGCAAGGCCTACGTGGAAAAGATCGTCGCCTGGAGCAAGGAATGGGCACCCCGCGTGGATGCGGCATTCCAGCATTAGGCCCGGACTAGTCGCAAGGGCTCGGCCTGACGCCCATGTGGCTGGCTTGGCATTTCCTGCACCTGGGTGCCTGGGCATGAAGAAGGGTTGGACGCTCGTGCTCGCCGCCGCCACTCAGGCACCCATCGGCTTCGACGACGCGCACGGTGCACAGCAGACGCTGGCCGACTACCGCGGCCGCGAGAGGTTCTAGTCTTGCTCTCCCGCATCGTCCGTTCCAACGCGTTCCTGGTGTTTGCGAGCATTGCCGCGGTACTGGCTTTCGCCGAGATCGGGTTTCGCTTTTTCATCACGCTTCCCTCTCCCTATGCGGTGGACAGGCCCCTGCTGGTGTGGGACGCGCGGGGGTACTGGGTGTTGGAACCCGGTGCAAAGACGGAATTCGACAACCGCGCCGATTTCCGGGACAAACTGGTGACCATCGACGGCAGCGGCATGCGCGACGTTCCATGTCGCTCGCGTGCCGCCGGCCCCCGCTCCCGGAACCTGTTCCTTGTCGGCGACAGCGAAACCTTCGGGTGGGGTCTTTCCGATGACGAGAGCTGGCCCAATCGCCTGCAATGCCTGCTCGATGCCGAGGGAATGGATGTCGCGGTCCACAACCTTGGTGTTCCGGCGACCAACATCGACCAGTACGCCTGGCGGATGAGCCACATCCTGGGGACTGCGCGGCCCGGAGACATCGTGGCCCTGATGGTCACCTGGAACGACCTCGTGACCTACAACGACGTCGAGGGCTTCGAGCGCTTCCAACTGCGGCCGTGTCCAGCCGATCCGGCTGCGTCCGAGGGCATGAGGTCCTGCGTGGCCCAGCCGGTCCAGCGGTACGGGAGCGAGGACACCTGGCGCCAGGCCATCTATCGCGCCACCGGCCTGCTGGTCCCGGAGTTCCAGGACGCGAAGGCGTTCGCCCACTCCGTCGTCTTCTCTTCCGCACTCGCTGCCTTCATCGTCCCGCGCATCGAACTGATCGCCTACCGGATCCGCCCGACGGGCGCCTTGTTCGCGAAGCTTCCCGAAGACACGATCGGCAACAACTTCGCGATCATCGGCAGGATCGCCGCCGAGGTCGAGCGCCTCGGGCTCAAGCTCAAGCTGGTGTTCCTGCCCGCGCGGGTTTCTTACGACGATCACTACTATCAAGCCTACTCGAAGGCCGGCGCCGTGTTCGCCCGTCAAGACTTCCTGTGGGACATGGCCGATCCGTTCTGCCGTGCCGCGGCGCTGGACTGCATCTCGTCGTTCCCGGCCCTGGCAGGGGGCGCGAAGCATGCCTACAGCTTCGGCTTCGACGGGCACCTCAACCCGGCCGGTGCCGAACGTCTCGCACGTTTCATGCACGAGATGCTGCGCCCGGGCGCGGATCACGGCTCTGGCAAGCGCGCGGGCGGCTGACCATATGGGGGGCGTCTTGCGGTCGGAGTTGCCGATGAAAGCATGGGTCATCGCGGTGGCTGCCGCGCTGGCGCTGGTCGCGTCCTGGGGACGCGCCGCCGAGCCGGTGGCCTTCACCGACGAACGCGGCGCGCAGCAGACGCTGGCCGACTACCGCGGCCGCGTCGTCGTGCTCAACCTGTGGGCGACATGGTGCGCGCCCTGCGTCGAGGAGATGCCGGCACTCGACCGACTGCAGGCGGCGGTGAAGGAGGCGGCGGTACTGCCGGTCTCGGTCGACCGCGACCCGGCGGCGGCGCGCGCGTTCTTCGAGAAGCACGGGATCCGGCACCTGCCGGTGCTGTCGGCCAAGGCGTCTGCGATCTTCAAGGCCGTCGGCGACAACCGGCTGCCGGTCACCATCGTGTTCGACGCCGCGGGCCGCGAGGTCGAGCGCCACGTCGGCAAACGGGAATGGGATTCGCCGGCGACGGTCGCGCGGCTGAAGGCGCTGCTCGAACCTTCGTGATGCGATCCGCGCGGACTACTGTCCAAGCTCGGGTAGTGGCACCACCGCGAAGCCGGCCTCCTCCAGGCCCTTGCGAACCGCGGCTGCGGCCGCCACCGCGGTCGGCTCGTCGCCGTGGACACAGATCGAATCGACCTTGACCGGGATCCGCTTGCCGTTCACCGATCGAACCGCCTGGTCGCGCACCATGGCGACGACGTGGGCGACGATCTCGGCCGGGTCGTGCAGCACGGCCCCCGGCTTCTTGCGCGACACCAGCATGCCGTCGTCCTCGTAGGCGCGGTCGGCGAACACCTCCTCGGCCACCGCGAGGTCGATGTCACGGGCGGAGCGGATCATCTCGGTCCCCGCCTGGGCGAGATAGATCAGCTCGGGGTCGACCGCCTTCACGGCGCGGGCGGCGGCGAGCGCGATGTCGTAGCTCTCGGCTGCCATATTGCTGAGCGCGCCGTGCAGCTTGACGTGCGTCACCCGGGTGCCGCAGGCGGCGGCGATGCCCTGCAGAGCGCCGATCTGGTAGGCGACCATGTTCTCGAGGTCGGCGAGTCCGGTGTCGATGCGGCGCCGGCCGAAGCCCCACAGGTCGTTGAAGCCGGGGTGGGCGCCGATGCTGACGCCACGGGCCTTCGCCATCTCGACCGAGCGGCGCATGGTATTGGGATCGCCGGCGTGGAAGCCGCAGGCGACGTTGGCCGAGGCGACGATCTTCAGGATCGCCGCGTCGTCGCCGATGTCGTAGGCACCGAAGCCCTCTCCCATGTCGGCATTGAGGTTCACGGTGCGTGGCATGGCGGGGCCTCCTTGTGCGGTTCCGTGGCGCGGCCCTATTCTAGGGGGTGCCGCGACGCTCGCTCAACGTCTCTCTCGAAATTGTTCCGCCGCGGCATTGTCCGCCCCCGGCGGTTGCCTATCTTCAGGGAAACAGTTATCAGGGATAGCGTCCTCGTGGCTGGAAGATTTGCGTAGGCATGCCGACTGAGTTCCTTTCCTGCGGCGATACTGCGTTGGTCGTGCAGTTTGGCGAAACGGTGGACGCCGAGACGAACCGCCGCGTGATGGGACTGGACGCCACCATCCGCCGCCACGCCATTCCCGGCATTGTCGAGACGGTTCCCACCTTCCGCTCCCTGATGATCCATTATGACCCGCGGCGGACCAGCCGCGAAGCGCTGGTCGGCGAGGTCGAGCCGCTGCTGGCCGACGAGGGGGCGCTCGACGCCTCGTTCTCGCGTTGGACGCTGCCGGTGTGCTACGGCCCGGAGCATGCTCCCGACCTTGAGGACGTGGCCCGACGGACCGGGCTGTCGCCCGAACGGGTCATTGCGGTGCACTCCGGCGTCACCTATCGCGTCTATATGATCGGCTTCCTGCCTGGCTTCCCCTACATGGGCGACCTTCCCCGCGAGCTCGAGCTGCCGCGCCGAGAGGAGCCCCGTACGCGCGTGCCGGCGGGATCGATCGCCATCGCCACCACCCAGACTGTGGTCTACCCGTGCGAAAGCCCGGGCGGCTGGCACCTCATCGGACGGACGCCGGTGCCGATGTTCACCCTGTCGCGGGAGCAGCCGGTGCTGTTCAGGCCGGGCGACGAGATCCGCTTCAAGGCCGTCGAGGCGGCCGAGTACGATGATATCGCGGCGCGCGCCGCGGCCGGCTCGTTCACGCTGGCTCCCGATCGCGAGGTCTCCGCTTGAGCGACTCCCGGCCGGTGCTCCGCGTCCTCGGCGCGGGCTTTCACCCCACCATTCAGGATCTTGGCCGACACGGCGCGCAGCGGCTCGGTATCCCCGTCTCGGGCGCCCTCGATCCCCTGGCCCTGCGCATGGCCAACGTCCTGGTCGGCAATGACGAAGGCGAGGCGGCGATCGAGATCCGCCTGCTCGGGCCGACGCTCGAGGTGGCGGCGGACGACGTCCGGGTCGCCCTGGTCGGCACCGAGGCCGCGCTCGAGGTGCTGGGACCGGCCGGCAACCGGCTGGTGCCTGCAGGGGTATCGGCGCGCGTGCCGCGAGGTTGGCGGCTGCGGGTCGGCGCGGTCAAGGACACGGCCTGCTGCTATCTCGCCGTCGGCGGCGGCTTCGACCTGCCGGCTCCGTTCGGCAGCAAGTCAACCTATGTACGCTCCGGCATCGGCGGCCTTGACGGCAGGTCACTGCGCGACGGCGACATGCTTCCGCTGACGAGTGGAGCCGCGCCCGCAGGACGCGAGCGCGCCCTGCCGGCAGATTACCGCGCCGTATACGGCAGCGGGGCAGTGCGCGTCGTGCTGGGCCCGCAGGATGGCTGGTTCACCGCCGAGGCGGTGGAGCGACTGCTGTCCTCGACGTTCACCGTGAGCCGCGAGGCCGATCGCATGGGTCTGCGGCTGGACGGTCCCGAACTGCCGCATGCGCGCGGCTACAACATCGCTTCCGACGGCATTGCCACCGGGGCGATCCAGGTGCCGGGCTCGCGCAAGCCGATCATGCTCCTTGCCGATCACCAGACGACCGGGGGGTACCCCAAGATCGCGACGGTGACCTCCGCCGACCTGCCCCGAGTCGGGCGGTTGCGGCCGGGGGCGGAGCTTGGATTCCGAGCGGTAGGAATCGCCGAGGCCGAGGAATTGCGTCGGGCGCAGGAAGCCCTCCTGGCGGAGGTGCTGGCCGGCGTGCACGACGCCGAAGAGGCAACGTCGGTCAGAGTTTCAGCCCTTTACCGGGAAAACCTGATCAGCGGTGTGTTCAGTATCGGGACGGCATAGGAATACCGGGATCATCCCCCCTCGCCGACGTTTCCGAAAAAGGCGGGACAGAATGCCCGGATCGCTGGTATTCTAATTAACGTGCCCGGACTGTTCTGTAGGGTGTGGACGGCCGGATTATTACTTCGAGGTACTCGCGAAATGACAAAAGCTATCGTCAAGTGGTTCAACCCGACCAAGGGATACGGGTTCGTGGTTCCTGCGGATGGGTCGCAGGATGCCTACCTTCACGTTTCGATTCTCAAGCAGAGCGGATACGAGACGCTTCCCGAAGGCACCGAGATCGACTGCTTCCTGACCCAGGGTCGCAAGGGTCTTCAGGTGGAAATGATAAACGACGTGCTGAAGATGGGCGTCTTCAAGCCGGCGCCGGTGGACGGTATCGCCGTTCCCGGAGGAGAGGTGGAAGGGACGGTGAAGTGGTTCAACGCCACCAAGGGGTTCGGCTTCGTGGCCCCGGACGGCGGCGGCAAGGACGTCTTCGTCCACGTCACCACTCTTCAACGTTCCGGCCTCTCGGAGCTTCTGCCCGAGCAGCGCGTCAAGCTCACCGTCGAGATGGGCAAGAAAGGTCCGCAGGCGAACGCCGTGCAGGTCCTCATCTAGGCTGGCGGTCCGCGGGATCGCCTGACTCGCCAAGCCAAGGCAGAAAATGGGGTGCGATGTTGGCCGCACCCCTTTTCCTTGCGCGGTTGACAGGCGCGTTCGTCTCGGCTTTCGATGCCGGAGTTCGGCAGGAGGAAAGCGGAGATGAACCAGTTGTCAGGCGCCGAGGCCTTCGTGCGCATGCTTCAGTTGCAGGGCGTGAAGCACATCTTCGGCCTGTGTGGCGACACCAGCCTGCCATTCTACGACGCGCTCGCCCGCCTCGATCACGGCATCACCCATGTGCTGACACGCGATGAACGGTGCGCCGCCTACATGGCCGACGCCTACGCGCGCGTCACCGGACGGGTCGGCGTCTGCGAGGGGCCGAGCGGGGGCGGCGCGACCTACATCCTGCCGGGCGTGGTCGAGGCCAACGAGTCGTCGATCCCCGTGCTGGCGGTGACGACCGACATCTCGGTCGCCGCGCGCGGCCGTTATGCGCTTACAGAGATCGACCAGGAGGCCCTGTTCCGGCCGCTGACCAAGTACACCCATGTTCTCGATGCGGCGCGCGAGATCGCGCCGACGGTCCGACGCGCCTTCCGCGCCATGACGACCGGGCGGCCGGGTGCCGCCCACATCGGGCTGCCGTTCGATGTCCAGAAGGCGCCGGTCGACGAGGCGGACCTGTGGGCCGAGCCCGATCTCTGCCGTTATCCCGCGCGGCGGGCTGCGCCCGATCCGGCGGCGGTGTCGGCGGCGGCCGAAGTGATCCTTGCCGCCCGCCAGCCCATCCTCGTCTGCGGCGGCGGGCCGGTGCTCGCGGGCGCCGAGGCGGAAGTGCTGGCGCTGGCCGAACTGCTCGATATTCCCGTCGCCACTACGATCAGCGGCAAAGGCGCGATCGCCGAGGACCATCCGCTGGCCGTAGGCGTGGTCGGCAGCAACGGCGGCACGCCGGCGACCCGGGCCTTGGTCGAAGCGGCAGACCTTGTCGTTTTCGTTGGCTGCCGCGCCGGATCAGTGACGACCGAGCGCTGGCGCCACCCGTCGCCGGGTGTGCCCGTGGTCCATATCGACGTCGACCCCGCGGTGATCGGGGCCAACTATCCCACGGCGGCGGCGGTGGTGGGGGACGCCCGGCTGAGCCTGGCGGCCCTGTCGGCGGAGCTGACGGCGCGGGCGGCTCGGCCGGGGAGGGGGCGGCGTTCCGCCGTGGCGCGTGCCAAAGCGGACAAGCGCGCGGCGTTCCATGAAGTCGCGACCTCGGCCGAGCGGCCGATCAGGCCCGAGCGGCTGATTGCGACCCTCCAGGAACTGCTGCCGTCCGATGCCGTCGTGTGTGCCGACCCCGGCACCCCTTGCCCGTACTTCTCCGCCCATTACGAGTTCCGCAAGCCGGGGCGTCACTTCATCACCAACCGTGCCCACGGTGCCCTCGGCTATGCCTTGCCGGCGGCGATCGGCGCCGCGATCGGCCGGCCGCAGTCCAAGGTGGTGGCGGTGATGGGCGACGGCAGCTTCGGCTTCGCGTGCGGCGAGATGGAGACCCTGGTGCGGCTGGGTCTTCCGGTCACCCTGGTGGTGGTCTCCAACAGCGTGTTCGGCTGGATCAAGGCCGGCCAGCGCGTGGCATACGACCGCCGCTACTTCTCGGTCGACTTCACCCGTTCCGACCACGCCCGGATTGCCGAGGCGTTCGGGTTGCGGGCGTGGCGGGTAGAGGATCCGGAAGACCTCACGCCGGCGCTGAGGCGGGCGCTGGAGGCCGAGGGGCCGACGCTGGTCGACGTCGTCTCGCAGCCGCTTCACGAGGCGAGGGCGCCGGTCAGCGAGTGGGTGGCCTGAGCTACCGGTTCGACTCGGGCCGCCGAAGCGGCGCCGCGGGCTTGCCGTCCGCGGCGATCGGGGCCGACCTTGCCGCCCAGGCCGGGCACGGCGGCGGCGAAAAACCGAGTGAACGTCGCACGTGCCGCGTGCCGCGGGGCGCCCGCCCCGGCAATTCGCATTGACACGCACCACCGGTATGGTTTTTCTGTCCGGACACCGACCACAAGATCGGCTGGAGGCTGGGACAAGGGCATCGGCATTCGCATTCGCAGATCGCCGCCGATGAGGGGGGTTGGTGACCTCGCACTCTTAGTCAACGGGAGGACTCGACGTGAAGAGATCATTGATGATGGCGGGCGCCGGCCTTTTCGCGCTCGCGCTGTCCGGCACGGCTTTCGCTACCGATGTCCAGTTCACCTCCGGGCAGCTGGGCGGCGGCTGGTACGTGATGTCGTCCGGCATGGCCAAGCTGGCCATGGACGAGTACCCGGACCTGAAGATCAAGGTCGTTCCCGGCGGCGGCATCGCCAACCCGAGCGTGCTGCAGGCGGGCAAGACCGACTTCGGCATGGGCCTCGACATCTTCACCTTCGCCGCGTTCAAGGGCCGCGGCGGCAAGGACCTGTACGAGGGCAAGCCCCACGACAAGCTGATGATGGTCGGGCAGAGCTTCTCCGACAACTACCTGCACTTCATCCGCGGCAAGGGCGCGCCCTACGACCTCGAGACGCTTCTGACCAAGGCCAAGGACGTTAAGATGGCGGTGACGCAGTCCGGCTCGTCGGATGAGGTCACGTTCCGCTATGTGATGGAGTACTACAAGACCAACTACGACGACCTGCGCAAGAACCGCGGCTTCAAGATCAACCACGGCAACTACAACGAGATGGCCGCGCAGTTCAAGGACGGCCAAGTCGACTACGTGTTCCTGAGCCAGGGCATTCCCGGCGGGGCCGTGGTCGAGATGCTGCAGGGCCGGCAGTCCGAACTGGTGCCGTGGCCGAAGAAGCTGACGCAGGATCTCGCCAAGCAGTACGGCTTCACCGCGGGCGCGTTCCCGGCCAACACCTACTCGGGCCAGGTGGGTCAGCCCGAGACGGTCGTCATGGCGACCACGCTGATGACGGCCGCCCATGTGCCGGAAGACGTCGTCTACAAGTTCACCAAGGCCATCTGCAAGAACGAGGCGAAGCTTACCTCGATCCACCAGGGCCTGTCCGTGTTCAAGTGCGCAACCGCGTTCCAGGCGCAGCACGCGCCCATCCATCCGGGCGCGATGAAGGCGTACAAGGAACTGGGATACGCGAAGTAAGACCGAGACAACGAAGCGACCCCGCCCATCCGGGCGGGGTCGCTTCCGTTCGGGGAGACGGCAAAAGGTCTGAGCGGGGGCATCGCCGATGCGGCCATTGAAGGGGTTCACCGCCTGGGCGGTGTCGATCTGGGCGGGGTTGGCCACAGCGACCCATCTCTATACGGCTTCGGTCGGCTACTGGGAGCCGCTCGAACAGCGGACCATGCACATCTTCTGGTTCCTGTCGCTGGCCTTCATCCTGTACCCGGCCTCGACCAAGCGATCGCCCCAGCACCGGCCATCGGCGCTCGACTGGATCCTGGCGGCGCTGGCGACGGTGCCTTCGATCTACGCCTACATCCATTCGACGCGGATCAACCTGCGCCTCGAGAACGTCACACCGTTGCTGACCGAGGAGCTCGTCCTCGGCATCCTGGTGACGCTGCTCGTCATCGAGATCCTGCGTCGCGCGGTCACCCCGATCCTGGCCGGCATGCTGGCCATCGGCATCGTCTACCTGTTCGTGTGCGAGTACATGCCGGGCCTCCTGTACTCGCGCGACATCTCCTTCGAGGAGATCGTCGAGACGATGTATCTGTCGACCGGTCAGGGCGTCTACGGCTCCATCACCGGCATTTCGGCGACCATGGTGGCCGTCTTCATCGCCTACGGCGCCTTCGTCGAGAAGAGCGGCATCGGACGCCTCTTCAACAATCTCGGCGCGCGGGCCGCCGGGCGCTATTCGGGCGGGCCGGCCAAGGTCGCCGTCGTCACCTCGGCGATGTTCGGCACCCTGAGCGGATCGTCCTCGTCGAACGTCTTCACCACCGGCTCGTTCACCATCCCGATGATGAAGAAGCTCGGCTACAAGCCGCCGTTCGCCGGCGGGGTCGAGGCGGCGGCCAGCGTCGGCGGCCAGATCATGCCGCCGATCATGGGCGTCGGCGCCTTCATCATGTCCGAGATCACGGCCACCCCGTACGTCGATATCATCATCGCTGCCACTCTCGGCGCCTGCTGCTACTTCGCGATGGTGTTCGTCAGCGTCCATCTGGAGGCGCGCCGGCTGGGCCTGGTCGGAATGGGCGAGGACGAGCTTCCCACCTGGGCTGCCGTGGTCAAGGACCTCTACCTGCTGCTGCCGATCGGCACCCTCGTCGTCCTTCTGATGTTCCAGTATTCACCCCATTTCTCGGCGTTCTACTCGATCATCACGACGGTGATCGTGGTGGTGGCGGCCGATATCCTGAAGCTTGGCCGCGCCGGCATTGTCGAGGGGCTGACCCGCGACCCGGCGGGGCTGGTCCGCAGAGCCCGGGACGGCCTTCTCGCCCTGTGGGCCATCCTGGTCACGGCCGGCAAGAACACGGCCTCGATCGCGATTGCCTGCGCCGGCGCAGGCATGCTGGTCGCCGTTCTCAACAAGACCGGAATCCCGCCGTCGTTCGGCATCATCATCACCAATGCGGCGGGGGACAACCTGTGGCTCGCTGCCCTGCTGCTGAGCATCACCACGTTGCTGCTCGGGATGGGGGTTCCGACGACGCCGGCCTACGTCATCACCGCCGCAATCGGGGCCCCGACCCTGGTGACCGAATTCGGCGTGCCGCTGCTCGCCGCCCACCTGTTCGTGTTCTACTTCGCGGTGCTGGCCGACGCCACGCCGCCGGTTTCGATCGCCTCGTACGCGGCGGCGTCGATTGCCAAGGCCGACCCTCTGGCGACCGGCTTCAACGCCGCGCGTCTGGCGATTGCCGGCTACATCGTCGGCTTCAGCTACATCTACGCGCCAGAGCTGCGGATGATCGGCAGCTTCTACGACATCCTGCCCGAGGTCGCGAACATCATTGCCGGGCTCAGCATTGCCGCGGCGGGGTTCACGGGGCATTTCCGAGGACCGTTGTTACCGGTCGTCCGCGCGATCGTGATCCCGCTGGGCCTTGGAGCGGCGCTCCTGCACGCCTATCCGACGCTGGCGCGGCTGGGCGTCTCGCTGGCGGTGATGGCGGCGCTGTTCTTCCTGCCCCGGCTGTTCGCCGGAGCCAAGGCGGTTGCTCCGGCGCCGCAGAAGGCGGCCGAAGGGGAGTAGCCTTACGGCCAGGGCTGCGTGGCGGCGTCGTGGAAGACGATGGTCATGCCGACCGCGTGCTCCGGGCCGATCAGCAGCCGGCCGCCGTCGCGGCGGAAGTCGACCCGGCTCGCCGCGAGATGGCGGGCAAGGCGTTTGAGGTCGCGGCAACGCACCGCGATCGCCGCCATGTAGGGGGTGCCTTGCGGCGGCCCTTCCGACAGGACCGCCTTCAGGCGGTTCTCCCGAACCAGGGTGACGCGGCCGCGTTGCAGTTCGACCTCGGACTGGTCGGGGTCGACGAACAGCGCCTGGCGATCGACGAAGCGGCTGAACCGGATTGCCACCTCGGAGGGATCGTCGACCGCGATCAGAATCCCTGTCAGGGCCTCGGCGCCGTTCGCATGGACCAGCAGATCGGGCCGCCAGACAAGCTCGGGCGTGTGATGGGTGATGATCTGGACCCGGCCTTCCGGCATGGTGCCGGGCGGCAGCCGGACGACATCGAAGCGGCACAGCTCGTCGCCGCCTCCGCCCGGCGTCGGGCGGCGCAGTCGCACGAGCGGCAGCGGTTTGAACCGGCGCCCGGGCAGCGCCGCATGACGCGCCTCGGCGTCGGCCACCGCAAACGTCACCAGATGCAGCCCCTCGTAGCGCTCGACCGCGCGGTGCAGGAGAGCGGCGAGGGGGGTGGCCTCGCCGGTCGCCGAAAGGATCTCGAGGTAGCCCTCGCGGAACATGACGCATTGGTTGCCGGTGCCGCTCGGCTGCTGGCCGCCTTCGCCGGACTGCACGTGGCGGGCGTAGGGGGTGAGGGTGAACCCGATGCGGCGAAGCTGGATCGCCGCACGCCGGCGGTCGGCGACGTAGGCTCCGACGTGGTCGAGGTAGACGTCGGACCCCTGGGGGATCCGAGGCGTGGCTGTCTGAGGCATCCTCGCTCCTTTCCGGGCCTGGGGAAGGACAATCGGATTCCCGCGGCCGGCAAACCGCTCTAGGATGTGCGGCCCGTTGGGTCGCTGCAAGGGGGAGAAGGTGTCTGTCGCGTCCGTACCGTCGTCATTCCGCGCGCCCCTGGTGGGAATCGCTTGGATGGTCGCCGGGATGACTATCGTCCCCATCATGGACGGCACCGCCAAATACCTGGTCCAGTACTATCCGCCGCTGGAGGTGATCTGGGCCCGCTACTTCTTCCACCTTGTGTTCCTGATGCCGGTGGTGCTGTGGCGGCTAGGCTGGCATGCGCTGGCGATGGCCCGCCCGCGGTTCCAGATCCTGCGCAGCATGCTGATGGTCACCTCGACCATGTTCTTCGTCAATGCGGTAGCCAGGCTGCCGCTCGCCGACACCCTCGCGCTCACCTTCATCGCGCCGCTGGTGGTCACCATCCTGTCGCCGTGGCTGCTGGGCGAGAAGGTCGGGCTCGGGCGCTGGCTGGCGGTGGCGATCGGCTTTGCCGGCGCCTGCATCGTCATCCGTCCCGCCTTCGCTCAGTTCAACTGGGGCTATCTTCTGGCCCTGGCCTGCGGCTGCATCTATGCCCTTTATCTGGTCGCCACCCGCAAGCTTGCCGGGGCCGCGCCGCCGATCGTGACCCTCGCCTACACGGCCACCGTGGGCGGCATCGCGCTGACGGCGGTGATGCCGTTCGTCGGCGTGGCGCCCAGCCTGCCCGACCTCCTGCTGATGATGCTGATGGGCTCGATCTCGGCCGGGGGCCACTTCCTGCTGATCAAGGCGTTCGATTACGCGCCGGCATCGCTGCTGTCGCCGCTGGTCTACCTGCAGATCGCTACCGCAACCGTCTTCGGCTACCTCGTCTTCGGCCAGATCCCCGACGCCGTGACCTTCCTCGGCATCGCCGTCATCGCCGGCAGCGGCATCTACATCTCGACCGTGGGCCGCGATCGCTGAGCGCGTTCCGCGGAAGGTCATTCGGAGTAATCCCGTTGACGACCCGGCGGAGCTCCACCACCTCGTCTGCCACCTCGGGGAGGAGCAGTCATGGACGCAGGCGTCAGGCCAAGGTCGGAAGCGGCAGAACGCGCTCGTGCGGGCGGCTTGCGGATGGCCGCTTTCGCTGCGGTCGCGTTGGCGCTGTCGACGATGGTGCCGGCGCCGCTGGTTGCCGCCACGCTCAGCGCTCTGCTGACGGCCGCCGCGGCGGGCACCGCGTTGGTGGGGGCCCTGGGCTCCGAGCCCGTCTTCGAGGAGCGCCTTACCTACTGGGACGAGATGGCTGTGTTGCTGATGGCCGGAATCGTCGCCGGCGCGTTCGCCGCCGGCGCGTGAAAATCGGTTGACGGCAGCTAGATGGCAGCTAGGTGAGGTTATTCTGAGTGAGATCCTGATCGACGTAGAGCGTGGGGCCAACGCCCGGGGACTGCTGGTAGATGTTGTATCCGGCGTCGTTGTTCACCAATTGCCACCCGGTTCCGGCGACCGTGCCCTCGTTGCCGTCGATGTAGAACGAGCCGCTCTGGCCGACCAAGCTGGAGATGTCGAAGACCTCGAGATTCGTAATCTGGGCTGTGGCGCCGGTGAGCTGGATCCGTTCGATCGCCGCGAACGGTGATGAAAGCGGCGAGAAGTCTACGGTGGAGCCTGCCAGCACGCGCAGGGTGTCGCTGCCGTCGCCGCCGTCGAGGAAGTCGACTCCGTCCCGGTAGACGAAGATGTCGTCGCCGGCGCCGCCGAGCAGCGTATCGGCGCCGCCGCCGCCGTCGATCGTGTCGTTGCCCGCGTTGCCGCTCAGCGTGTTGGCGCCGGCGGTGCCGGTGATGGTGTCGTTGCCGCTGCCGCCGGCCGCGTTCTCGAAGCCGATGATCGTGTCGGCCCCGGCTCCCCCGCTATGGGTGGCGGCGGTGGTGGCCAGGTTGATGTCGAGATCGAGGCTGAAGCTCTCGTAGCTGATGGTGTCGGTGCCGTTGCCGGCGTCCAGGCGGGTCTGGGCGAACGCCCCGAAGAAGGTGTCCTCGCCGCCGCCGGCGTTGATGGTCTCGAACCCCGATATGGTGTCGGTCGCGCCGTCCTTGGCCACCGTCCCCGAGACCAGGTTGACGATGACGGACTGGTCGTAGATCAGCGTGTCGTTACCGGCGCCGCCGGAGAGATTGTCGTTGCCATCCGATTCGGAAACGTCGTCGTCGCCGTCGCCGCCGGAGACCACGTCGTCGCCTCCCCCGCCCGAGATTTGGTCGTCGCCGCCGCCGCCCGACAGGACGTTGGCGTTCTCGTTCCCTTCGATGACGTCGTTGAAGTTGCTGCCGATTGCGTTCTCGATTTCGGCCAGCTCTGCGTTCTCATTGTCGGGTGCCGAAGCCGAATCGGTCCCCAGGTTGATCGTTACGCCGCCCACGGCGGCGGCATACGAGACCGTGTCGGACCCGGGTCCGCCGGTCAGCTGGTCGACGCCGGCTCCGACGCCTAGGCCACCCTGGCCCATCAAGAACATGTCGTTGCCCGCCCCGCCGGTGAAGATGTCGGCACCGTCGGTGCCGGTAAAGGTGATGTCGAGGCTTTCAGGCGGCGACGACTCGACCGGGTTCTCGGTATCGGGCGGCGTCACCGGAGGGACGGGCTGCACCACGTCCGGCAGCCCCGTGTCGGGCGGCTCTGCGGCGCCGCCGTCGCCCGCCTGCTCGCCCGGAGGAATGCCGGCGGCCTCGGCGTTCCGCTCGCCGGCGGTCCGGCCAGCGTCGCCCGCCTCGCTGAAGCCGTTTGGCGACGGCGGGCTCCAGGGGTCCGGGGGCGTCGCCTGTCCTTGCTGGCCCGTCTGCCCCGGCTGCTCGCCGGGCTGGACCGGCGGCGGCGGCAGGTTTTCGAGAGCGCCGGCGAACTGCTGCTGGAACATCTGGGGCGAGATCGGGGACGGCGGACTGGGCGGTATCGCCGCGCCCAGCACCGAGCTGAGCTGGTAGGGCTGGTTGAGCACGACCAGGCCGGCCGCGTTGCTGATGACGATTTCGCCGGTGAAGCCGCCGGGGTCGGGTACCAGCAGTACC
>JAHDSF010000042.1 GCA_018432935.1 Rhodospirillales bacterium
GCAAAACCCCGCCACCGATGCCGGCTATCTGAACGCGAACGAGGTCACCACCCTGATCCGCAAGGACGGCTTCCGGTTATGGGGGTCGCGCACCTGTTCGGAAGACCCGCTGTTCGCGTTCGAGAACTACACCCGCACCGCCCAGGTGCTGGCCGACACCATGGCCGAGGCGCACTTCTGGGCGGTCGACAGGCCGCTGCATCCGACGCTCGCCCGCGACATCGTGGACGGGCTGAACGCCAAGTTCCGCGAACTGGTTCGCAACCGCTACCTGATCGGCGGCAACGCATGGTTCGACCCCCTGAAGAATGACAAGGACAGCCTGAAGGCGGGCAAGCTGCTGGTTTCCTACGACTACACGCCCGTACCGCCGCTCGAGAACCTGATGTTCGAGCAGACCATCACCGACGAATACCTGATCGACTTCGCCGATCAGATGGCCGCGTAAGGAGAGGCCAGCGCCATGTCGCTTCCCCATGTCCTGAAGGACTTCAACCTGTACATCGACGGCCGCGGCTATGCCGGGCTGGTCGAGGAAATCACCCTGCCCAAGCTGGAGCTGAAAACCGAGGAGTACGAGGCCGCCGGCATGGCCGGGTCCGTGGAACTGGACCTGGGCATGAGCGGCATGCAGCTGGACTTCACCCTCAGCGAGTACAGCACCGAGGTCATCAAGTTGTGGGGCATCGCCGATGCCGGCGGCATCAACGCGCGCTTCCTGGGCGCGGCCGTGGCGGGCGACGGGTCGAGCACCGACGCCATCGAGATTTCGGCGCGCGGCCGGTGGAAAACGATGGACTTCGGCAGCACCAAGAAGAAGGAACTGGCCAAGCTGAAGGTCGAAATGCCGCTGACCTACTACCGCTACAACCTCAACAGCGCGACGCTGATCGAAATCGACATGATCAGCGGCAAACGCATCGTCAACGGCACCGACCTGAGCGCGGCGCTGCTGTCGGCCCTTGGCATCACCGCGTAAGAGGACCCGACCATGAAGACCATTCCACTGTCCAAGCCCCTGGCCTGGGGCGAACAGAAGATCGCCGAACTGAACCTGCGCCGGCCGACCGCGGGCGATCTGCGCGGTATCAAGCTGCAAAGCCTGTCCGACATGGACGTCAATTCGGTGCTGGCGATCCTGCCGCGCATTTCGATGACGCCGCTGGCGCCGGGGGCGGTCAACGACATCGACCCCGCCGACCTGGTGGCGATCGGCGAGGCCATCGCCGGTTTTTTCGTGGCGTCGGCCAGCCCCTTCCCGACGACGCCCTGATTGCCTGGGGCATTCTGATGAAGACGTTCCCCGGTTCGTTTCCGGGGGATGTCTTCGACCGCCTGCCGCTGCAACGCTATGCCGAGGCCTATGCCCTGGCGGTGGAATTCCTGGAAGCCGAGGCGCAGGCCGTGAAAGACACGCAAAGGGGCTGATCCATGGCCGATCTGAAGCTGAAGATCCTGGTCGAGGCGATGGACCGCATCAGCGCGCCCTTTCGCCGCGCCAGCCAATCCACCGGCCAGTTGAAGACCGCCTTGAAGGCGGCAACGGACAACGTGCGCAGCATGGAAAAGGCCTCGGCGCAAATCGAGGCGTTCGGCCGGCTGAAGAACGACGCCATGGCCAACGCCGCCGCCCTGGGCGCCGCCCAGCAAAAGGCCCAGGCCCTGGGCCGGGGTCTGGCCGAAGCCGGGGGCGGCGCGAAGAAGGCGCAGGCCCAATTCGCCGCCGCCCGGCGGGAGGTCAACCGGCTGGAGACGGCGCAGGTTTCCATCGCCCGTGAAACCGAGATCCTGCGCCGCCGCCTCGGCGAGGCCGGTGTCGACACCCGCAATCTGGCCGCCGGCCAGCGCAAGCTGCGGCAGGACCTGGACGCCGCCCGGCAGGCGGCGACGAAACAGGCGAGCGCGCTGGACGCCATGCGCACCAAGACCGAGGCCCTGTCCAAGGCCCGCGCCAAGCTGTCCGCCACGCGGGAGCTTCAAGGTCGGATGGCCATGGGCGGTGGTATGGCCCTGGCCGCCGGCAGCGGCGCGCTGATGGCCGGCGCGCCGGTGGTCAACGCGGCCGGCGACTTCCAACACCAGCTGGCGGCCTATGGCCTGACTGCCGGGCAGACCGGCGCCGAGCTTGACACCGTGCGGGAAAAGATCCGCGCCGTTTCCGAAACCGTGAACCAGTCGGCCACCAACATGCTGGCGATCCAGGCCATTCTGGTCGGCAAGGGCATGAACCCGGATCAGGCGCTGGCGTCGCTTGATGTCATCGGCCGCGCGGTGACCGGAACCGGCGCCGCCTATGAGGACATGGGCAATCTGGCTTTCTCGGTCATGGACAACCTGAAGGTGCCGCAGGATCAGCTTACCGCCGCGTTCGACATCATGGGCAAGGCCGGCGACCTGGGCGGGTTCGAGCTGAAGAACATGGCCAACACGTTCCCGCAGTTGACCGCTTCGGCCAGCATGTTGGGCATGACCGGGACCAAGGCCATCGGCACGCTGGCCGCCGCCTTGCAGATCGCCACCAAGGGCGCCGCCAGCCCCGAGCAAGCGGCCAACAACTTCGCCAACTTCCTGCAAAAGGCCACATCGCCGGACACGGTGAAGAACTTCGAGAAAAAGGGCATCGATATCAAAGCCGCCCTGCAAAAGGGCCTGATGGCCGGCGAAGACCCCCTCGACGTGATGATGAAATCCATCGGCCAAGCGGTGGGCGTGGATTTCGAGAAGGAGATTTCCGGCGCGGTCGCCGCCGGGGGCAATGCCCAGCAGGCGGCCGAGCAACTGGCGGCCAAGTTCAATCTGGGTGAACTGTTCGGCGACGCCCAGGTGCAGAACTTCCTGTCGCCGATGATGGCCAACATGCAGGAATTCCGCCGCATCCGCGACGAAACCATGAACAGCGCCGGCACGGTCGACGGCAAGTTCCGCGTCATGATGGACACTTTCAACGAATCGACGCGGGGCCTCGGCACATCGTGGGGCAACATGATGGAGGGCATCGGCCAGACCGTGTTGCCGGTGCTGACCCCAATGGTGCAGGGATTGCGGTCTGTCGTGCAGGGTGTGAGCTCGTTCGCGACGGAAAATCCCCGCCTGACCGCGACCCTGGTCATCGTGGCCGGCGCCCTGGCCTTTCTGGTGGCGGCCGGCGGCGCGCTAACCCTGGCCATCGCCGGAATGCTGGGGCCGTTCGCCCTAGCCCGGTTCGCGCTGACCGCGATCGGCTTCCAGGGCGGCGTCGCCGCCGGGGCGCTGAGCCTGCTGCGGGGCGGCTTCGGTCTGCTGGCCGGCGCCGCGTCGAGCCTGTTCCCCATGCTGATGACCGGCATCCGGGCGGTGGGCATGGCCTTCATGGCGAACCCGATCGGGCTGGCCATCGCCGGCATCGCCGCGGCGGCGGCCCTGATCTACGTGTATTGGGAGCCCATCAAGGCCTTCTTCGCCGGCTTGTGGGGCGGCATCGCCTCCGCCTTCTCGGCGGCCTGGGACATCATCCTGTCGGGGATCGCGGCCATCAAGGCCCCGCTGGCCGCCATTTCGGGGGTATTCGGCAAGCTGTTCGGGGGCGGTTCGTCCGCCGAGGCGGCAGCCCCGCAGACCGCGCGGGCGGCGCCGATCAAAGTCGCCTCCACCGCCGTCGCCGCGGCGGCGGTCGCGGCGCCGATGGCGATGGCCGCGCCGCCGCCGGCCGCCGCGCCTGTGAACATGGGCGGGGTCACGATCGTCGTGAACGCCGCGCCGGGTCAGAGCGAAACCGAGATCGCCAAGGCGGTGCGCGCCGAACTGGACAAGTGGCAGGCGCGCCAGCGGACGGACGCGCGGTCGCGGCTGTATGACGAGGAAAAATGACCATGCTGATGAGCCTGGGCCTGTTCACCTTTTCCCTTCAGACCGCGCCGTTCGAAACCCTGAAGCGGTCGACCGCGCAGCGGTGGGAAGGCAAGAACCGCGTCGGCCGGCCCCCGGCCTATCAATGGTCGGGACAGGGGGAAGACACCATCACGGTGGACGGCACCCTGGCGCCCGGCCTGACCGGCGGGCCGGCCAATCTGGACAAGCTGCGCGAGATGGCGGCCAGCGGCAAAGTGTGGATCCTGACCGCCGGCACCGGCGAAGTGCTGGACAAATGGTTCATCACGAATGTCGAGGAAACCCGCACCCGCATGCTGGCCGATGGCGCCCCGCGCAAGGTCGCCTTTTCCCTGACCCTGCGGCGCTATTGGGATGACGACGACGCCCAGCTCGGCCGCCTGATGGACAGCCGGCCGTGACCCCGGATTTCCGCATTCTGGCGGATTCCGCCGACGTGTCGGCGGCGATGCGAAAGCGCCTGGTTTCCCTTCGCCTGACCGACAAGGAAGGGATGGAGGCCGACCAGATCGAGATTGCCCTGATCGACCCCACGGGCGCCGTCGCCCTGCCCCGGCGGGGCGCGGTCCTTTCGGTGGCGCTGGGCTGGAAGGGCGAAATCCTGACCGGCAAGGGCACCTTCATCGTGGACGAGGTGGGCGAAGACGGCCCCCCCGACACCATCACCATCGTCGCCCGCGCGGCCGACTTCCGCGCCAGCCTGAAGGACAGCCGCGAGCAGTCGTACACCGGCACCACCCTGGGCGCGATCCTGGCCGCCCTGGCGGCCCGCAACGGGCTGGCCCCGGCCGTGCATCCGGCGCTGGCCGCCACGGCCGTCGCGCACCTGGACCAGACCAACGAATCCGACGCTAATCTGGTGACGCGCCTGGGCAACGATTACGGCGCCATCGCCACCATCAAGGCCGGACGCCTGCTGTTCGTGCCGGCCGGTGCCGGCCTGGCCGCCAGCGGCGCCGCCCTGCCGGCGGTGACGATCAGCCGCCGCGACGGCGACCGCCATTCCTTCCGCGCCATCGACCGCGACGGCAGCCAGACCGGCGTGCAGGCCAAGTGGCACGATCTTTCGACCGGCAAGACGTGCTTCGCCCTGGCCGGCGCCGAAGGTTCGGTGAAGACCCTGAAGCGCGTCCACCCGACGCAGGCCGAGGCCCAGGCCGCCGCCGACGCCGCGTGGGCGAAGTGCAAGCGTCACGCCCATGAATTCCGCCTGACCCTGGCGCTCGGGCGCCCCGACGTGTTGGCCGGCGCGCCACTGTCACTTTCCGGCTGGCGGCCGGAGATCACCGGCCTGTCGTGGATCGCAGGCGACGTGACGCACGTCCTGGACGGCGACGGTGGATTCACCACCGACATCCAGGCGGCGGAGATCACGGCAGAAGACTGACCGCGAATACAACGGTTGCGACGGCAAACCCGGCTGCAGCCACAGCGCAGGCAAGTTTCAGCGGCTGGCGGCAAGCACTGTCGGATGCGGCCATGCGCCGGCGCGACGCTGCCATGATTGCTGCGATTTCGCCTTGCAAATCCATCAACACCCCCGAATGTTGGCGCCGCCTGCCGGCAGGCCCGGCGGAGCCGTGAAGCGACACGGTGGGGGTACGCGAGTTACCCTTGGAAACGAGCCACTGGCACTGGCTCACACCCCGCCGGTACGGCGGCTGGTGTGCCTGTCTTGTTTGCATTGCAGCTGGTCGTAAGTCAACCGGCCTTTGGGGACCAACCGGTGGATGTCAGCATGTCGCGGGCGACATCCAGAATGGCGACAACTTCGTCCGCGAATTCCGCATCGGTTTTGTCACCGGCACGGGCGCGCAACATCCGTACCGCCCGGCTGACCACGCCGGCCAAGCCATCCGGGGGCAAAGCCAAACCCGCCGTCTCGTACCAGCGCAAGGTGGCCTTGATGGCGATCTCGTACAACCTGTCGGTCTGGGTGTAGGTGCCGCCGGCCGAGTCGTCCGGCCCGGCGGTCGGTTCGGGCGCCGGCGCGCGCAGCATCGCGCCCTCGCCGCTCAACAGCCAGTGGATGTCGATGCCCATGCGGTACAGGGCCGTCAGGATGTCCGAGTTCGGCCGGGTCTCGCCCCTCTCATAACGGTGCCAGGTATTGCGGTCCTTCAATCCGACCTGTGACGACAGCGCGGCTGCCGTCAGGCCGAAGTGGGTGCGGACCGCCTGCACACGCTGCGGAAATCCATCATTCATGGCCAAACCTTCGAGGGCGATGCTTGTTTGTTACTGACGCACACTCTCTGCTGCGGAATAGTCTTACAGACATATTTTTTCTGTTGCGTATGATGCAGTTTTCTAGCATCATTTGGGACAGATGCACTAGTTATACCCCCACCGGAGAAAAACCGCCATGAATGGCTGGCATCCGGCCGACATCAAGGCCGCCGTCGAGAAGACCGGAACCAACCTGACCCGGCTCGCCATCGACTCGGGCATCCACCCGGCGGCCTGCCGCCGCGCCCTGGCGGCCCGCAACATCCCCGGCGAACGCGCCATCGCGATGCGGATTGGCAAACCGCTGTGGGAGTTGTGGCCCGACCGCTGGGCGCCGCCGGCCAACGAAGGCGACTCGCCGATCCGCATCGACAACCGCCGCCGGGATCCCGCTTCGGCCGCTCCCGACGCGGAAATCCAGCACCGGAAAGGTTAGACCATGTCCGTGGCTGGATCATGCGTGGAAGCGGGAGAACGTTCGCGGAACATCCGGTCGATCTTCCGCGACAACCTGTCGCTGTTCGTCGGCACCGGCCGACGGTTCGAGGTCGACGACGTGGCCGCCGCCATCGGCAAGAATCCGGACACCGTCCGCCGCTACCTGCGCGGCGAAAGTTGCCCGGAATGGGAGAACGCGGTGGCCCTGCTGGCGGTGCTGCCACCCGCGTTCGCCGCCGCCGTGCTGCGCCCCGCCGGGCTGACCGGCCTGCGCCGGATCGACGGGGACAGCACGGCCGGCGAGACCATGCGCGAGGTGGCCCGTGCCGCCGCCGTCCTGGCTGCGGCGTTGGCCGACGGCCGCATCGACCATACCGAGATCCCCACCGTCCGCCGCGAACTGACCGAAGCGATGGTGGCGATCGCCCAATTCCTGGCGCGGGAGGGCCGGCCGTGAACGCGATTCCGCTGCGTGCGAACAAGACGGTGTGCCCGCATTGCGGCGCGGCCTGCAAGACGGTGAAGACCGCCCAGCTGACGCCCGTGTACCGCGAGGTCACCTACGTCTGCGACAACCCGATGTGCGGTTGCGTGTTCGTCGCCTCGGTGACGCCCATCCGCATCCTCGAGCCGTCATCCACGCCGAACCCGGACGTGCACCTCCCGACGCGGGAAAAGGTGACGGAATAATCCCCATCCTGCGCCTTGCCGCCTTCATCAACGCCATCCTGCGGCCCTTCCGCAGGCGCGCCGCCAGGCGCCGCACCTGGGCCTGAAGCACCGAAGAACGAAAGGATCTGAACATGGACGCAACGACCGCACCGGCGGACGCGACCCGCGAAGGCGAATGGGTGCTGCTCGAGATCTTCGGGCACCGCCGCCATTTCGGCCTGCTGACCGAGATCGAGCGCTTTGGATCGAAGCTGGCCCGGATGGACGAATACCGGCCGGGCGAGGATCAGCCGGCGAACACGCACTACTACGGCGGCGCCGCCATCTTCTCCATCACCCCGATCACCGAGGACTCCGCACGACGGCAGACGGCCTATTTCACCCCGCCAGCCGTCCAGTCGCTGCCGGCGCCCGACGACGAAGAACAGCCGTTCTGAGCGGGGGCCATGATGAAAAAAGCCGAGCATCGCCATTTTCGCGCCGAGGGCCGTTCCGCCGCCGTGATCGCAGAGTTCATCACCAAGGTCGAGGCGTATCGCGAGGATGCGCACGCCCTGGCCAAGGAGGTGGGCGCCGAGGGGACGGTCAGCGGGTACTCCGTCGACGGCTTCACCTTCAGCGGCCAGGCTCCCACGGGCTGGTGCAGCGGCCGTCTCCGGAACGGAACGCGCTACTACTGGCCGCCCAAGCGCAAGAAGGCTGATCGGGAACTGCGGTCGCGGATGTTCAACCTGCGCCACCCGGTTGCCCGCGACTTCGAAACCATGCTCGGCCTGAAGGGTGGCTTTCTCGACGTGGACGGCGACGGCATCTGCATCCGGCACATCACCTTCGAGCACGTCGGCCACACCCCGATCATCCTGGTTCCGGCGTGCGCGCCGGCGGACTGCGTGCCGCCGGATGCCGTCCCCCTCAAGTCATCGGAATACTGGGCTTTGAAGGAATCCACGCCGGAAGACTGATCCTGATCCAACGGGGGGACATCATGCTTCACGAACGCCTGGCCGCCCTGGCCGATTCCCTGGGCAGCTACTTGGATACCGGCATCGCCATGGAACCGGCTGCCATGGATGTCATCTGCGGGCTTCTGCGCGACATGGCGGCCGAGGCCGAGGACCTGGAGCGGATCGCCCGGATGGCGAAGGCGGTACCCGCCAACATCCTGCGCATCGCCGCCATCCGCATCGCCGACCGCCTGCGCCGGCCGCACACCGCACTGGCACTGCGGATGCTGTCGCCCGACCTCGCCCAGGCCATCAACGCCCTGCGCCGCTACCGCGAAATTCTGGCCGGAGGCGCGGCATGAAGGCCGATGTCCTGATGCGACCGGACGTGCGGGCCGAGGTGCTGTCGAACCTGAAGCGCGACTACGGGTTCCGGGAACCGGTGGGCGAGTGGCTGCGGCGGGGCAAGTGCCCTAGCTGCGGCAGCAAGGAACTGTTCGTGAATGCCACCGGCCCGTGGATGGTGAAATGCGGGCGGGAGAACAAGTGCGGCTGGTCGGCATCGACGCGCGAGCTCTATCCCGACGCCTTCGGCAAATTCAACGAGCGCTTCCCGGCCACCACCCAGGACCCCAACGCCACCGCCGACGCCTACATGTCGTTCGTGCGCGGTTTCGACCCGCGGCGCATCAAGGGCTGGTACCGCCAGGGGCGCTTCTCGCACCCGCACGGCGACCGCGCCACCGCCACGGTGGTGTTCGACATCGACCGGGCGAACGGCGTGTTCATGGAACGCCTGATCGAGACGGTTCGGGTTCGCACGCCGGACGGGGATATCGAGGAGCGCAAGGCCAACTTCGAGGGCAAGCTGAGCGGCTGGTACTGGCAGCCGCCGGGGCAGACGGTGACGGAAGGCGAACTGTGGATCGTCGAGGCGTGCCTCGATGCCATCGCGCTCGCCCTGCACGAGGTGAAGACCGCCGCCACCCTGTCCGCGAACTTCTTTCCGGGCAAGCTGCTGGAGCAGCTGGACCCGCAGAAGGTGACGCTGGTGTGGGCGCTGGACAACGACCGCGCCGGCAACATGTGGACCCACCGGCACATCAAGGAAGCCGAGGCCCTGGGCTTCACGTGCAAGGCCGCGGTCATCCCCCAGAAGACCAAGCGCAAGGTCGACTGGAACGACGCCCACCTGGCCAACGAGCTGGGCGCCGAGCACCTGGCCACCTACCGCTTCCACGGCGACCTGCTGATTGCGGAGACGGCGCTGGAGAAGGGCCTGCTGATCTGGGAGCGGAGCAAGGCAACCTGGTTCGCGGTCGAGCACCGCAGCCAGACCTACTGGTTCCACCTGCCCCAGGAAGTGTTCAACAGGCAGCTGCAGGAGGTGGTGGAGACGGGGCAGTACGACGCGGAGCGCGGCCCCGAGTTCACCGCCGCCAAGAAGGTCGCCCGCGTCGAGAAGATCGCCAACTGCGCCTTCAAGTTCCTGTACTTCCAGCAGAGCAAACAGACCGACGAAAGCTGGTACTACACCCGCATCGACTTCCCGCACGGCCGCTACAAGATCAAGAACACCTTCACCGGCGCCCAGGTGGCGGCGGCGTCCGAGTTCAAGAAGCGCCTGCTGTCGATCGCGCCGGGCGCGCTGTACACCGGCGGCTCCAGCCAGCTGAACTGGATCATCGGCCGCTATCTCGACGACATCAAGATCGTCGAAACCGTCGACTTCATCGGTTATGCCCGCGAACACAAGGCCTGGATATTCCCCGACAAGGCGGTGTCGGGCGGCCGTGCCTGCGACCTGAACGACGAAGACTTCTTCGAGATCGGGAAGCTGTCGATCAAGTCGCTGAACGCGTCGCTGCCGCTGGCGATCGGCGGACAGGGGGACTACGACGCCGGGTGGATCACCCACGTCTACAACGCCTTCGGGGCCAAGGGCATCATCGCCGCGGCCTTCTACCTGGGCAGCCTGTTCGCCGAGCAGATCCGCGAGCGGCACAAGTCGTACCCGTTCCTGGAAATCGTCGGCGAGGCGGGCGCCGGCAAGTCCACCCTGATCGAGTTCCTGTGGAAGCTGGTCGGCCGCAACGACTACGAGGGCTTCGACCCCAACAAATCCACCGTCGCCGCCCGCGCGCGCATCATGTCGCAGGTGTCGAACCTGCCGGTGTGCATGATCGAATCCGACCGCGGCGACGATACCGCCAAGGTCCGCCAGTTCGACTGGGACGAGCTGAAGACCGCCTACAACGGCCGCGCCAGCCGCGCCACCGGCGTGAAGAACGGCGGCAACGACACCAAGGAACCGCCCTTCCGGGGATCGATCCTGATCAGCCAGAACGCCCAGGTGAACGCCTCGGACGCGATCATGCAGCGCATCGTGCACCTGCATTTCGACTGCGCCGGCCACACGAGCGCCAGCAAGATCGCTGCCGACACCCTGGCCGGCATCCCGGTCGAGAAGGTTTCGCACTTCCTTCTGCGCGCCACCATGGCGGAGGCGCAGGTGATGGAGCTGTTCCACGAGCGCGCCTTGAAATACGAGGCCCAGGTCAAGGCGATGGCCGAGATCAAGCACATCCGCATCGCCAAGAACCACGGCCAGATCATGGCCCTGGTGGACGCCCTGGCCGCGCTGGTGAAGCTGCCCGAGGCGTGGCGGGCCGAGACCATGACGGCGCTGAAGGAGTCCGCCGTGGCCCGCCAGCGCGCCATCGCCGCCGACCATCCCATGGTGGAGGAGTTCTGGGACCTCTACGACTACCTGGGCGACGACAAGCTGAACCATTCGCGCGACGGCCGGCTGATCGCCATCAACCTGCCCCACGTCCAGCGCGTGGCGGCCCAGCACAACCAGCCGATGCCGGCGATGCTGGATCTGAAGAAGCACCTGAAGTCCAGCCAGTCCCGCCCGTTCATGGCCATCAAGGCGGTCAACAGCTGCGCGGACGGCTTCGAGACGAAGACCATGAAGTGCTGGGTATTCTCGACCGGCAAGGGGGCCGCGAGTGCTTGAAGCGCCGCCCCTGTTCGATTTCGCCGAAGCCGTGACGGCGCCGGAAAGCCGCGACATGGCGGACGGCGAGGCCTGGTGGGCGTTGGCCGATCGCATCGCCATCGCGGTGATCGACGCCGCGACGGTGGAAGACGTCGAAGCGGTCAGGGTCCGCAACGCCACCGATATCGCCGCGCTGGTGAAAGCCCGCCGCGATCTGGCCCGCACCCTGTCCGGCATCTTCCAGGACCGGCGCCGGACGCTGGAAAGGGGCCGGTGATGGCGGCCAACACCAGCAGCGCTGTCATGGCGCAACGGACCCAGGCGGCGGACGATCTGGACTTCTTCCCCACCCCAGGGTGGGGCACCCGCGCCCTGTGCGACCACCTGCTGGCCCTGGACGGCGCCACCGTCTGGGAACCGGCGTGCGGGCGCGGTCACATGAGCCGCGTGCTGGCCGAATACGCGGGCCGGGTGGCGGCCTCGGACATCGGCGGCTACGGGGCCGGCGAGGTGTTCGACTTCCTGTCGCTGGAAGGTCTCGGCCTGGGGGTCCCGCCGTTCGGCGCGGTCGACTGGGTGGTGACCAACCCGCCCTTCGTCCACCTGAGCCGGTTCCTAAACGTCGCCGTCACGGTCGCATCGCGCGGGGTGGCCTTGCTGGGCCGCCTGCAGCTGCTGGAAGGCGTCGACCGCTGGAACAGCATCTACCGGCCCTACGACGGCCATTGGACCGTGGCGCCCTTCGTGGAGCGCCTGCCCATGGAAGAGGGGTGCGTGGCGCCGGACACCAGCAGCGCCACCGCCTATGCGTGGCTGATCCTCGACAAGGCCCGGCCGCGGCCGTCGCCGCTGGTTTACATCCCGCCGTGCCGGCGCCGGCTGGAACGGCCCGAAGACTACGACTCGCCCGAATTCATCGCCCGCGTCCGCGCGGCGAAGGAAGCCAGGAAGAAGGGGGACATTGCAGCATGAACGCCACCAGATCCCGCCTGCCGGACCGCCGGCCGACGATCACCGCACCGCTCGATTCGTTCGGCACCGGCCTGTCCGTCTCGGCCGGGATCGAACTGGGCACCGGCCAAGTGAAGGAAGTGTTCTTTGCCGGAACCAAGGGCGGGTCGGCCATGGACGCCCTGCTGGGCGATATCGGGGTGGTGATTTCCGTCGCCCTGCAGCACGGCGTGCCGATCGAGGCCCTGGCGCGCTCCATGGGCCGCGTACCGGCGGGGCCGCTCGACCCCGAAGACCTGGGCGGCCAGCCGCTGCCCACCGTTCCCGCCTCCCCGGTCGGCGCCACGCTGGACTGGATCATGGCCGTCGAACGGGAAGCGGATGCCGGCACCAGGGCAGCGGCCGGCGAATAGGGCATCCGAGGGGGGACAACATGAACATCTGCGCACGGACCATTGAGGTCGAGTTCAAGCACTTTCACATCGCCTGCGGGGCCGGCTTCGGCGCGCGCGGCATGAACCGGGGCACTGCCAGGGTGGGCAACCTGCGCGGCCGGATGCGCTGCATCGGCGGCGTCGACGTCGATTCGCTGGCGATCGCGGACTTCGGGAACCAGGCCGGCGTGGGCGGCACCGTGCTGGACCTGTTCAACCGCGAACAGTATGTGGCCTTCCACGGCCACGAACCGCCGGCCGGCTGGTGCGAGGCGACGGCTGATGACTTCCGCCGCGCCGCCCACGGCGAGACGCCCGACATCGTCTTCACTTCGATGCCCTGCAAGGGGTTTTCCGGTCTGCTGGCCGAGTCGCTGTCGCACAGCGCCAAGTATCAGGCGCTGAACGGGTTGGCCCTGCGCGGGCTGTGGCTGGCCCTCGAGGCCTGGAGCGACGATCCGCCGGCACTGCTGATCTTCGAGAACGTCCCCCGCATCGCGACTCGCGGCCGCCGCCTGCTCGATGAGATAGCCGGGATGCTCCGCACCTATGGCTATGTCGCCGCCGAGACGATGCACGACTGCGGAATCGTCGGCGGCCTGGCCCAGAGCCGCAAGCGCTTCCTGTTGGTCGCCCGCCATATGGGCAAGGTTCCGAACTTCGTCTATGAGCCGCCCCGGCGCCGCCTGAAAGGCGTCGGCGAGGTGCTCGACAAGCTGCCCCTGCCGGGCGATCCGGTTGCCGGGCCGATGCACAAGGTCCCGTCCCTGCAATGGAAGACATGGGTTCGCCTCGCCTTCGTGGAGGCCGGCGGCGACTGGCGCAGCCTCAACCGCTTGCGGGTCGAGGACGGCATGCTGGCTGACTACGGGATCGCGCCGGATACCGGATGGCACGCCGGAATCCTGGGGGTGCATTCCTGGGGTGACCCGGCTACCACCGTCGCCGGTCGCAACAGCCCGACCAACGGCGCGTTCAGCGTTGCCGATCCGCGCACGAACCTTGCCGAATATGGGCAGTACGGCGTTCGCCGCTGGGGCGATACCTCCGGAGCCGTCAGCGGTCAATCCGCCTGCGGCGGCGGTGCCTATTCGGTGGCGGACCCGCGCCCCGGGTTCGGAGCGGCGACGCACCACAACATCTACCGAGTGCTGCGGTTCGAACAGGCGGCCAAGGTAGTGACCTGCGGACATCACCCGGCCGGAGGCGGCCAATGTGTCGCTGACCCACGCCCTGCCGGCGGCTGGGGCACAAGCAAATACCGGGTCACCGGCTATCGCGAAAATGCCGGAGCCGTCATCGCCGCTAGCACCACGGGCGATGGCGCCTTCGCTGTGGCTGATCCGCGCTGCAACTGGAAGCCGACCGCGCATCGGAACAAGCTGGCGGTCAAAGCCTACGACCAGAGCAGTGGGACGGTCACCGGATCTGATCGCGTGGGCAGCGGCGCCCTCTGCGTCGCCGATCCACGCCCCGGCTACTTGAAGGACGGCCGCGACGCCTATCTGACCGCCGGCATGTACGGCGTGATGAACTGGCGGGAGCCAGTCGGCGCGATCAACGCCAACGGCCAGCACGACAACGGCAAGTGGAGCGTCGCCGACCCGCGAGTAGCCGCGCTTCCCGCCCCCGATGACCGGCTGGTCGCCATGATCATCGCCGAGGACGAGACTTGGCACCGGCCATTCACCACCTTCGAACTGGCCGGCCTGCAATCCCTCTACGACCCCGAAGAAATGTTCGAGCGCATCGAGGGTGTCTGGCGGCGCCGCGTGCCGGAACCCTGGATGCTGGCCGGAAAGTCCGATTCCCGCTGGCGCGAGGCGATCGGCAACGCCGTGCCCTCGGACGCCGCCGAGGCGATCGGTTCGGTGTTCTGCCACACCCTGCTGTTGGCCCGAAGCGGCCAGACCTTCACGCTGTCCAACTCGCCAATATGGGTGCAACCGATCGTCACGGCCCTGGCGGTCGACCATGGCGGGCTCCCCAACGGCATCGAGCACAATGGAGCGCCATCATGACCACCGCCTTCCCTCTCGCGTGGCCGGAAGGTTGGCCGCGGACGCCGGATTCCCAGCGCAAGTGGTCGCTTCCGGGGGGACGGGCTCGCAGCCAGGATTGGAATACCGTGGTCAAGCGGCTTCGAGACGAGCTTTCCCGGCTCGGCGCGCGGAACGTCGTTCTCTCGACGAACCAGCCCATCCGCCAGGACGGGCAGCCCTACGCGGCGAAGCGCGCCATCGAGGACCCCGGCGCGGCGGTCTTCTTCACCCTGCGCGGCCGGCAGCTGGCCATGGCGCAGAACGGGTATCAGCTGCTGATCGACAACATCCGGTCCATCGCACTCGCGATCGAGTATCTGCGCGGTCTCGAGCGCCATGGCGGCGGCACGATGATGGACCGCGCCTTTGCCGGGTTCGAGGCTCTTCCACCGCCTTCGACGAAGCGGCCGTGGCGCGAAGTGCTGTGCGTCTTTGATGATCGGCGGACCTGGAGCCTTGCCGAGGTCGAGGCGACCTATCGCAATCTCGCCAAGAGGGCTCACCCGGACGCTGGCGGCTCGGACGCGCGCATGGCCGAGCTCAACGCGGCGATCGCGGACGCGCGGAAGGAGCTCGGGGCATGAAGCACGGTTCCGCGATCAACTGGCTTATCGCCGTCGCCAAGAGCCGCGGCATGCGCGCTGCGGTCTGGAACCCGATCGAGGGATGCACACCGGACGGCGCCGGGTGCCTGAACTGCTGGGCGGCGACGGAAGTCGCTATCCGCGGCCGACAGAGCGGCAAGACCGGAGAGCGATTCGGCGGCCTGACGACACCCAAGGCGGACGGCGGGAAGATGTTCAACGGCATCATCCGGGCCATCGATCGTGATTTCGACAAGCCGCAACGGACCCGGAAGCCAACCGTGTTCTTCGTCTGCTCGCGGAGCGACCTGTTCTACGCCGGCGTGCGCGATGACGTTCGCGACCGCGTGTTTGCCGTGATGGCCTCGACGCCCGAGCACCTGCACATCATCCTGACCAAGCGGACGGCGGCCGCGCGGGACTATCTCGTCCGGACATACAATCGGGTCGGCGACCCCTGGGTTACCTGCCGGACCATCAGCCGCCGCCGCGGCAAGATGCCGTGGCGGCCCGTCGAGCAGCCCACGCCGCTGCCGAACGTCTGGCTCGGCACCAGCGTGTGGGATCAGCCGAGCGCGAACCGCCGGCTTCCTGTCCTCTTGGCCGCCCCGGCTGCCAAGCACATCGTCTCGATCGAGCCGACGCTGGGGCCGCTGGATCTGACGGAGATCGAGCACGCGCCCGGCCATTGCCTCGATTGGGTCATCTGCGGCGGAGAGTCCGGCTCCCGCGCCAGGCCCATGCATCCGGCCTGGGCTAGCGCCTTGCGAGATCAGTGCGCGGCGGCAGGGGTGGCGTTTTTTTTCAAGCAATGGGGTGAGTGGCTGCCTGCCGGGCAACGGGAAGGAATTACCCTCGGTAATGATGCTGATGGCCACGCCATCGATATCGGTTCCGCACTTCGTACCGGGCAAGCCGTCGCCATGGACGGGACATGGACATATCGCATCGGCAAGGCCGCCGCCGGCCGCCTGCTAGACGGCAAGCTGCATGACGAGGTGCCGTCATGACCGTCTATGTCGATGACATGTACCGGTACCCGATGGGCCGGTTCCGCCGCATGAAGATGTCCCACATGATCGCGGACACCGAGGCGGAGCTTCACAGCATGGCCGATCGGATCGGGGTGGCGCGCCGCTGGTACCAGGGCGACCACTACGACATCTGCCTGTCGTTGCGGAGCCGCGCCATCGCGCTCGGCGCCGTCGAGGTGACGCTCAGGCAGCTGGCGTGCATGTCGGCCGTCCGGCCGAAGGGCTGCCATCTCCCGCCGCCGGCGCAGGCCGAGGAAATCTACCTCGCCTGGAGAGAGGAACACCGGGGGCAGGAACGCGACTGCTCGCGACGGCCCATCCCTGTCGGCGTGGATCCGGCCGCCTGAACTCCGGACCAAGCCTGAATGCACAAGCGCGCCCATCTCTCCCCCGCCAACGAGTCGCCGGCCGGCCAGCCGGCGACAGGCGGCGGCGCGCCCCCGTCACACCCGGCTATCATTGAACTGGCCAAAGCCCTTGCTCGCCTTGCGGTGGCAGAGGATATTGACAAGGCTACTGCCGCAAACCGCAATGCGACATGACCAGGGCCGCGATCTACGCCAGATATTCGAGTGATCGCCAGTCGGACCGCTCCATCGAGGATCAGGTGCGGCTGTGCCGCGAACGCGCCGAAGCCATGGGCTGGGCGGTGGTGGCCGTCCACGCCGACTATGCGATCAGCGGCGCGCTGCGCGACCGGCCGGGCCTGAACAAGCTGCTGGCCGACGTGGCTGCCGAACGCCTCGACGTGGTGATCGTCGAGGACATCGACCGCATTTCCCGCGACCAGGAACACATGGCCGGGATCCGCAAGCGCCTGACCTTCGCGGGGGTTGCGCTGCACACTCTTTCCGGCGAGACATCCAAGATCGAGGTGGCTTTCAAGAGCCTGATCGCCGAAACCTACCTTGACGATTTGGCCAGGAAGACGAAGCGGGGCCAGCGCGGCCAGGTCGAACGGGGCCGCATGGTGGCCAGCCCTGGCTACGGCTATGCGCCGGATCGCACGCTTGGCCCTGATGGGCTGCCCGAGACCGGCCGGTGGAAGGTGGACGCGGCCGAAGCGGCGATCGTCCGGCGCATTTTCAGCGAGTATGTGGCCGGGGCCTCGCCCAGGCGCATCGCGGCGCGGCTGAACGCCGAGCGGGTGCCGGCCCCGCGGGGCGGGGAATGGAACGCTTCCACCATCAACGGCAACGCCGCCCGCGGCAACGGAATCCTGCACAACAGGCTGTACGTCGGCGAGGTGAGCTGGAACCGCCAAACCTTCGCGAAAGATCCGGACAGCGGGAAGCGGCGGTCGCGGCTGAACCCCGAATCGGAATGGATCGTCAAGGCCGCGCCGGACTTGCGCATCGTGGATGACGATATCTGGGGGGCGGCCCAGGCCCGCAAGGCGGCCGGCGCCGGCCTGCGCGTTGAACACAGACGACGGCCGAAGCGGCTGCTGTCCGGCCTGATCATGTGCGGGTGCTGTGGCGCGCCTTTCACCATGTCCGGACAGGGGCGATTGCGCTGCGTTGCCCACGTCGAACGGGGGACGTGCGACAACGTCCACACGGTCAAAATGGACGACCTCGAGGCCAGGGTACTGGACGGATTGAAGGGCAAGCTGGTGGCGCCCGACGTCGTCGAGGCCTTCGTGCGCGAGTATGAGGCCGAGCGCCGCCGGCGGCGCCTGGAACTGATCGGCCGCAGGGCAGGCCTCGAGGCCGAGCTGCGCCAGATCGAATACCGGATCGCCAACCTGGTGGAGGCCATCGCCGCCGGATCGATATCCCCGACCATCATCGCGCAGCTGAACGAGGCGGAGGCGCGCAAGGCGGAGATCGCCGGCGAGCTCGCGTCCGAGGTCCCCAACGTAATCGACTTCAGGCCGGCGATGGCCGATCGCTACAGGACGATGCTGGACCGCCTTCAGCAGTGCATGGCCGACGATCGGGCGAACGTGCGCGAACTCTCGATCACCGCCATCCGGTCGCTGATCAGCAAGGTGACGATCTACCCCGGCGCCAAGCGCGGCGCCGTCGACATCGAACTTGAGGGCGACCTCGCCACCGTAATGCAAATCGCCCGCCTGTCGGAACGGGCGGGCGATTTGGAAAGTATGGTAACGGTGGTTGCGGGGAGAGGATTTGAACCTCTGACCTTCAGGTTATGAGCCTGACGAGCTACCGGGCTGCTCCACCCCGCGTCAAGAAAGGGGTGTAAGAACATTGTGCAGAGGGTTTTGTTTGTCCGCTTGGAAGGCCTGGCGGTGACCTACTCTCCCGCGTCTTGAGACGCAGTACCATTGGCGCTGAGGGGTTTCACGGCCGAGTTCGGGAAGGGATCGGGTGTTTCACCCTCGCCATAGCCACCAGGC
>JAHDSF010000025.1 GCA_018432935.1 Rhodospirillales bacterium
ATGACGTAGGTGACGGCGGCACCGTTCACCCAAGCATCGTTGTTGAGGAAAATCTTGGCGTCGGTCGGCTCGGTGCTCTGCCAGTAGGGTTGCACATCGAAGGCTTGCGCGAGGTTCAGCCCCGCCCGTTTGGTGGCCCCCATCGCCTGATGGTAAACGGGCCAGTTGGCGTTGCCGGTCGAACGGTCCTTGACGAACCAAATGCCGGGCTTCTTGCCGAGAGGATTGGGCAGCGAGCCATTAACGCCGATGCCGGTATAGGTGATGACAGCAAAGCCTCCCGCCTGATTGACCGCGATCCCGGTCGGCGTGATGGTCGCACCAGTTGCTGTCACCAGGGCGGCGATCTCGGGCGCGGAAAGCTGGGTGAAGCCACCCCAGGCCCAGGCGACGAAGTTGTAGCCGCTGCTGTTGACGGAGCCGTCCGCGCTCGTGCCGAGGTCGAACCCCGCCGTTCCGAACGCAGTCAGGCATTGCGGCCGCGTCTCTTCAGCGTTGGTCAAGTTGCTGAGGAGCGTTTTTCCGGCCCCACGAACCACGTCGAAGAGGTGATGGCTGGCCCCGGCATAGTCGCGCCCCTTGATCCACACCGGCCCCGGAGCGCATTCGGTCGGGATCGTGCGGGCCGCCCCGTTGCCGGTCCACAGTGCGACGTCGAAGTGCTTGCCAGGATCGGCGATGGAGGGCTTTGGCAAGTTCTTGGTACAAAGCGCCTTGAAGCCGGCCGTCATGGCGCTCGGCGCCTCGACGACTTCGAAGTACCCACCCGAATAGCTCTCAACGACGATGGTGTAGTAGCCCCCGGTAATCCCGGTGAAGGCGACCCCCTGCGAAACGCCGTCCTTGAAGAACGTGATGGTTCCGGCATCCGCATCGTGCTCGACGCGGATCGTGCAGGCTCCGGTCCATGCGGCGCCATAAGGCGCCCAGGAGCCGCCACCAAGGTTCTTCTGGCCGTCAGCGCGGTACGTCCACGCCGATCCCGCCGCTGCCCCGCCAAGCTGGACGGGCTGTGTCCACGGATACGTGCGCGTATCGACCACGGCGACACGGTTGTCGCTGTAGGCCCCGACCGTGAACTCAACGGCCCACTTGCCCGAAGGGTAGGCAATCGAGAGAGCGGCCTGTCCGACCGTCGATCCTGCGCTTGTCGGCGCTGCACGGCGAGCCGCCCGTGAGAGCCTCATCTGGGTTGCGTTGAGAAGCTGACCCCGCGCGACAGGGTCGAACCGCGCATACACATTCGTCGGCGTGTCGAGCGTCTGGACGGGTGCGTTCTGCGGCGTCCAGTCGTTGCCGTTCCCGCTCACGTCGTTGCCGAGATCGGCAGCGTTGGCAAAGTCGAGGTGGAAGCCGGTCGTGCCGTAGCTGCCAGCGTACCTCATCGGGTGCCACTTGCCGTTGGCGTCGAACCGGCCGAAGGCGGGCGGATCGAGAGCTTGGCCGTCGATGAACAGGATGTCCGCAAGACAGCCATCGAGCGAGTGCGACCCGGTCAGATCGGGGCGGGTGCCGATGCAGTGCAGGACGGCGTTGTTGACCAGTTCGTCGGCATTGAGTGCTGGGTAGGAAGCCGCCGAGAACGACGTCTCCTGCACCCCATTGACGTAGAGCTTGACCCTGTTGGCGGCGGTCGCCTGGGTGGTGTCGAAGGCGATGACGAAGTGGGTCCACGATGCGGTGTCGCGAAACATCCTGGTCGTGTTGATGTACCAGCCGCCAGCGGTACTCTGCACCGTGAAGTAGTTGCTCGATCCGTCGATGTAGGCTTGGAAGATGCCCGACAGTCCCAGCACATGCTCGTGCTCTACCGCCGTGACCCGCGCCCGCCGCCACCAGAACGAAAGCGTCCACTTCTTGCGGTTGCCCCCGGCCTGGAAGGTACGGGTGAGGTACTGGCGGGACGCCGCCTTGAACTCGGCGGCAGACTTGATCTCGTAGATGCCGCCATGCTTGCGGAAGGGGGGCAGGACCAGGCTCATGCCGCGGCCTCCTCGGCGATCTCGGCGATGCACTTGGCGGCGCCATAGCGGGTAAGGCGGAAGAGGTGCACCTTGGAGCCGCCGGCCGCGTACTCGCCCGCGATCTTAGTGTAGCCGGAGAGCTGCAGGGTGTACGCGGTCGCGGTGTTCGCCAGGCGCAGCTCCATGATGCCGTCGCGGGCCGGAGCGTTGATGGCCAGGTTGCCCACCACCGTCCCCTCCTGCATCGCCCCCAGCAGCACGTCGGGCGCCAGGGTGCCGGAAACCTCACCAAGCTGGTACGGCGTCTGCGCGAAACCGGCGACGAGCGTCTTCCCCTCGTCGCTTTTGAGGATGTCGGGATCGGCATGCTCGTAGACCCCCTCGTGCTGGTGCAAGGCGGCGGCGTAGTTCTCGGGGTTCATGGCTGCCAGCGCGGCCTCGGCCCCCGCACGGGCGTTCTCGGCCCCGCTTCGATCTGCGGCTGCCGCAGCGGCGCTTGCCGAGGCTGCAGCCTCGGCTGCGAGCACGTCGGCTGCCTTCTCGTCGAGTTCGCCGAGCAGCTCGTCCGGCGAGGTGCCGCTGGAAACCGAGACCTTGACCGCCCGATCCGCCTTCTCCTCGACTTCCTGGATCATCATCACAATGCGGTCGAGTTGCGTTTCGATCACATCCGGGAAGAAGCCCCCCTGGTTCTGCAGATCAAGGTCCTGAACCCTGTTCACGACCCGCAGGAGGGTGAGCCTTTCCCCCGCGGGCATGGCGGGGGGCGAGATCGGGTAAGTCACCTCGCCGCCCGCGGCCTGACCGACCCCGCTCACCGCGTAATCGGCGGCGTTGACCGGAAACAGCAGGCCGCGGCCGTCGGTGCGAACGAGTTGCAGTTCGGCTGGATCGAGCAACTTGAATGGGAACGGCCAAACGCGGGCATTTCCATCGGCTTTGTATGTGATTTTCGAAATAGTAGAGGCCAGTGTCATGCTCATCTCCGACGACCAACCGTGTATGTTTAGAAAACATAAATCTCACTCTCATGAGAAAATGTCAACGTCCATTTTCGGTCCGGATCATCCGGGGGATCAGATGTGTGCGAGCGCGGCCACCCCGGCAAAGGGGCCAGCGATGCGGAAATCAAGGATGCGCATACCTACGCCGGCCGCCAACGCCGCGATCGCCTTTCTGTTGAAGATGCGGATGCGAACGCCGTGGCTGAGATGGAATGCCTGGTACACGAGGACGGCGGGAAGCGGAGCAGGAAACAGGATGGCTGCCCTGCCGTCCGCGCCAAGATGAGCCTCGATGGTGGCGAAGATCGTCACCGGATCGGGCACGAACTCCAGCAACCCGGCGCTGATGACGCGGTCGAAGGTCTCCCCGAGGCGGAGGCTTGCCGCGTCGGCGACCACCCCCTCGACGCCGGGCGGGAGGTTGCGAACCATCGCCTCCACCAAGTCGACGCCGACCACGCGCCGGGCGCCCCGGGCCAGCGCCCGCCCCGCGTAAAGGCCAGCCCCGCATCCGAGATCGAGGACGCTCCGATCGGCCAGCGAGCCTACCGCCGCGTCGACGGCCCGGGCCTCCCGCCCGCGGATCCACGACCAGGGAAAGCGTTCGCTGCGCTTGCGGTAGTCCGCCGCCGCCGAGTCGAAATACGTGCGCGCCTCGCCCATTGCCGCCTCACCCCAGAACGACGTCGAGGAACATCATGGCCACCAGGCCGACGACGAGGCCGAATGTGCCCTCGATCTCGTAGCCGCGCCGATGAGTTTCCGGAATGATCTCGTGACTGACGACGAAGATCATCGCCCCTGCCGCAAACCCCAGCGCCCACGGCAGGAGGGACGCGGCGGCAGTTACGGCCGCAACTCCCAGCAACCCTCCCACCGGTTCGACCAACCCCGTCAGGAGGGCCACCAAAAAGGACCGGCGGCGTGAGTAGCCTTCGCCCAGGAGCGCGACTGCGACTGCCAACCCCTCGGGCATGTTCTGCAGGCCGATGCCGATGGCAAGGGTCGTGCCGTTGGCGATGTCGCCGCCGCCGAATCCCACGCCTACCGCGAGACCTTCGGGGAAGTTGTGGATCGTGATGGCCAGCACGAACAGCCATATCTTGCGTAGAGAGCCGCTCGCGAGGCCCTCCTGCCCCAAGATGAAGTGCTCATGGGGCACGACTTTGTTGATGTAGTGAATCGCGAGCACGCCAAGGATGATGGCAGCGATGACCAACAGGGCCGCCTGGATCTCGGAGGCGCCGTTGGCGCCTGCCGCCCCAAGCCCAGGGATGATCAGCGAAAAGAACGATGCCGAGAGCATGACCCCGGCGGCGAACCCGAGGAGCGAGTCCTCCATGCGCCGCGAACGCCTGCGCATGAACAGCGCCGGCACCGCGCCCAGGCCAGTGGCGAGGCCGGCAGCGATGCTTGCCAGCAACCCAATCATAAAGACGGACATCGACGAGAAGCCCCCCGCGAGACGCGCCAGCCACCGCAGGCGCCGCCCCAAGCATGCCGGAATCGGCGGCCGGGTCAAGCTCCGGGAGGGATGCCGTCAGGGCAGGGATTCACTTCCCTCGGCCATTGTGATCGACGCGCCCGGCGGCAGATGCGAGGGCCACCTCTGGCCACGCAGCATGCCTGATCCCAACGACATGGTTGCGGTCTCGGGCGTGAGCCCTGGCCAAAGCGGGCCAGCCAATCCCGACCCCGGGACCGCCATGGCAATCGCCAGTTCCTCGGCAACCTGGTCGGCGAAACGGGCTTCCGAAAGGCCGGCGAGACCCGCGATGACGGCCTGAAGGTCCTTGACGTAGGCGGAGCCGCGCTCCGAATAGCCCGTCAGCGTTTCAACCAGTTCATGACTGTCCAGGGCAATCCCCTGCTTGCGCATCTCGGCCCGTCTCTTCCGGAACTCGCGGAACTTGGCCCCGGAATTCAGGATGAAGGCATGGGATGCGACCGAATCGAGGACGTGGCTGAAGCGTTCGATGAAAATCCGCTCTGAAGTGGCGGTAGCCCTGATACCGCGACGCGCCGCCGAGGTGCGCTTGCCGAACAGGGCATTTCCAAGCCGGGCGAAGCGCGACCGCCCCCAACCCGATTCGAGCGCCGCCTGCGCCAGCACGATCGGCAGCGGAATGACGTCAACCCGTTCGAGCAGCGCCACCGGGTCCGCATCGCAACCATAGCTGTCGCCGAGGCTCCGCAGCCACGGCGCCTCGTCGACCGAGAAGCCGTACTGCCACGCCGCCGCCTGCAACCGGGCTCTTTCCGCCAGCAGCGCCTCATTGACCGCCAGCGCGGCGGGCAGCACCAGCCCGATGAAGACTTCCTTGCGGCGCTCGACCGTCATTGCCTCGTTGAGGTCGCCCGGGACCATGGCGAAGCCCAGACGAGGGATCTCCAATCGCTGCGCCGCCAGGATCTCGCCGAGGTCGATGCCGTGCGAGCGATAGGCCTCCTCGATGGCACGCATCGAAATCGGTCCCGCGCGAACCGATGCCTTGCTGTACCAGCGGTTCTCGCGCTCCTTGAGCGGCAGTTGGATGAGCGGGGTGTTGCCCGCCCCGGCAAGAACGAGGTCCGCCCGAGCGGGACCCAAGCCGAATCCCAGCAGCAGACTGGAGACCAGGCACGCGAGGGTCGGGCCCGTGGTTCCGTTTCCTCCGGGGCAAGCCGGCGTATCGTCAGGCATGGCGGATCTCCCGTCCCCAAGGCGGCCGTGTCACGCCTCCGTCGTGCAGACGGCCGCAGCCTAGACATTGGGGCGGGTGGTCGCGGATGAACTCTGCGGACCGGGAGCTTCCGGGAAGGACGGGGCAACCTATCGGGGTAGTCCGCCCTCCTTTGTGACAGGAACGGCGTCAGGGGGTTCCCGCATCAGGACGCGAAGTCGCAGGACGAGAAGAACGAGCGCGGCGCACACCGCAGTGACCATCCACAGCGCTGCCTGATAGCCGCCGGTCATCTCGGCAACCACGCCGATCGACAGCGGACCGAGCACTCCCCCGATCTCGGCCGCGGCGAAGAACATCCCCCCCACCAGCCCGGCGCGACCGGGACCGACCTCGCGAATCTCGATCAGGGTGAGAACCGCGACCGTCATCAGTCCGCCGCGAGCGATGCCCTGGGCAAGGAAGCCAAGCGCCAGAACCGGCTCGCTGACGCCGTGCAGGAGCAGGGTCGCCACCATGCCCGACAGGATCAGGCCAAGCAGGATCTGCAGTCGGCGCGAAGGGATGGCGAGTCGCGGAACCACCAGGGCCGACATGATGCCCACCAGCGCCGGCACCGAAGCCCAGTAGCCGGCCTCAGACAGCGTCATTCCGCCGCTGCGCAGGATCTCGGGCAGCCAGTTGTTGAGACCGTGATTGAAGAAAAAGATGCCGATGCTCATCAGCAGCAGGAGTCGCACCGCCGGGACCTGTAGGAGCTCACCGAACGCCTTGAGCTGCGGCTCCCGACCCCCTGCGGCAAGCCGCCCCTCAACGGATCGTGCGAGGGGATGCGCCGTCACCGCCCACCATGCCACGGCAGCAACCAGCACTCCGGCCGCGAAGAACAGCATCGCGGCTCGCCAGTCGCCACCGACGAGGGGCAGGACAATGCTGTTGGCCGACGACAGAACCACCACGCTGCCGAGCACCGGACCCGTGATGTAGACGCCCATGGCGAAGCCGCGCTCCCGGCCCTCGAACCACAGGCTGATGAGCTTCGGAGCGCCGACCGAAATGAGCGGCCCGCCAAGGCCGAACACGCCGACCGCGAGAAGCAGACTGACGAATCCCTGGGCGAAGGCGCGCAAGGCTCCCGATGCGGCGATGATGAGGACGGCAAGAGCGATCGCCCGCCGCGGTCCGACCCGGTCGAGGAGGATTCCGCAGGGAATGGCCGTGGCGATGTAGACGAGCTGCCATCCCCCCAGCACGGTTCCCATTTGGGCGCGGTCGAGTCCGAGATCTACGGCCACAGTATTGACGACCGGGGCAATTAAGACGGAGACAAGGCCGAAACAGTAATAAGCAAGCCATACCCCTGCGAGAATGGCCCACCGAAAGGGGTGGCAAGAGGGGGAGATGCTGTCGCTCATGAATCGGCCGTTCTCGGGAGGAAGCGATGGCGCGGAAGTCGGCAGAGTGCCTGGATAGAGCAGGAAGGTTACGAAGAATTAACCATAAGCTCCCTTCCAAAAACGCGGGCAAGCGCTATATCCATCCCAACGGTCCCCCGTACAAGGGACGTGTCCCAGGCGGACCGAGTTCCGTTTGGGAAGCGCGTGGGTCGGCCCGGTTCTCCCCTCCCCCCTCGGACCGGGCCGACTTCCCGGGGCGTTCGGCGAGGCCGTCTGATCCCCCGGCCCGCCGATCGTCCCGGAACGCGTTCTTAAACTGTCACCGCGGCAGGCCGGAGGCAAGCCGGGGTTGTCCGGTAATCTCCCGAAATCGAAATCCACCAGCTCGCGGCGATGCATGCGCGGGTGCGGCGGGATGATGCCCGTCTGAGCGGACCGGAAGGCGCTCTCGCGATCAGCGCAACAGCGCGAAAAGGCGTGCGGTGACCGCATGCAGGGCGGCCGGCTCATAACGCTCGGGAGGGTCCTTGCCGCGGACGGGGCCAGGCCAGGACGAATCGCCGATGAAGCGGGCGATGACATGAATGTGAAGCTGGTCGACGGTGTTGCCAAGTGCACTGACATTCATCTTGTCGGCCCTGAACAGCGTCGAGACCGCCGCCGAGGCACGGGTGATCTCGGACATCAATGGAGAGTGGTCCTGCGGCACGACGTCGTGGAGTTCGCGCAGGCCGTCCCGCTGCGGCACCAGGATCAGCCAGGGGTACTCGCGGTCGTTCTTGAGAAGCACCAGGCTTACGGGCCAGCGTGTGATCTCGACCGTATCGTCCGCGAGTCGCCGATCGAGCGTGAACATCAGTCCCGCCTTTCCGCTCCGGCCGCCGGCCTTGCCGCACGGCTTCATCCGCGTATAATCCGCCCGCCATCGAACTTGAGAGAACAAACCCATCATGAAGATTTGCCTGGGCAGTGACAGCGTCACCCATTTCGTCGAGGAAATCACGCGCTACGTGGCCGAGAAGGGGATCGAGACGGTGCCGTGCGGCGCCGTCGCCGGCCGCAAGGCCGACTACGTAGACGCCGCCAGCGAGGTCGCCGAGAAGGTGGCCAGCGGCGAATGCGAGTATGGCATCCTGTTCTGCAACACCGGAACCGGGGTCACCATCGTCGCCAACAAGTTTCCCGGCGTGCGCGCGGCGATGTGCTACGACGCCTTCTCGGCCGAGATCAGCAAGCTCGCCAACAACGCCAACGTGCTGGTGCTGTCGATCCGCTACACCGGGGAACGCCTGGGCAAGGAGATCGTCGACAAGTGGCTGGCCACCGGCCCGTCGACCGAGCCGCATCGTGTCAACTTCCACCGCAAGACCGACGCCCTCGACGCGCGGACGCGCAAGGCCTAAGCGCCATGGAAGGTCTGCTCAGCCGCCACACGGTCGGCGTCCAGCTCCTGCTGCCCGGCGACTGGCAGCGGGATTCCGAGATCGCGTCGCGGATGGCGCTTCTGGCGGAATGCGGCTTCTCGGCGGTCGAGTTGAACGTCTTCGAACCGGAAGGGATCGACGCGGCAGCGCTGCGCGCCTGGCTTTCCGGATTCGGTCTGCGGATGACCGCCTTCGCCTCGGGCGCGACGGCCAAGGCGTTCAACCTCGCGCTTTCGCACACTGACGAGACCCTGCGGCGGCTTTCGGTGAACCGTTGCCGCCGCTTCCTCGAGTTCGCCGGCGAGATGGGCGCCGGCGTCATTGTCGGCTTCATGAAGGGCGGACCCGCGGCAACCCGCGAGCCGCTGCTGCGCTCGCTCAGCGAGCTCACCCCGGTCGCGGAGACGCTCGGCGTCGACCTCATCCTTGAGGCCACCAACCATTACGAGAGCGGGGTCTGCAACCGGGTCGACCAGACGCTCGCGGTGCTCGACGAGATCGCTTCGCCGCGGATGAAGATGCTGCCCGACACTTTCCACATGAACATCGAGGAGCGGGACATGCTGGCCGCGCTGGACGCGTGCGCCGGACGCTATGTCTCGGTCCACCTGTCGGACAACAACCGGCTCCTGCCGGGCCACGGGTGTCTCGACTTCGGCCGCGTCGTCCGGCATCTGATCGGGCGGGGGTTCACCGGCGTGTTCGCGCTCGAGGGCAACATGCCGGAGTTCGAATCCGACATCCGCACCGCGGCCCGCCACCTCGCTCAATTGTCGTGAGCGAGGCCCCGAGGCTGCAGTCCGAAAGGCTGCTGCTGCGCGGCTGGAAGCCCGGCGACGGGGAGCCCTTTGCCGCCCTGTGCGCCGACCCGGCCGTGATGGAGCACTTCCCCGCCATCCTCGACCGCGAGGAAGCGTCGGCGCTGACGGAACGCATCCAAAGGCACTTCGACCGCCACGGGTTCGGCCTGTGGGCGGTCGAGCTTCCCGGTACGGCACCGTTCATCGGGTTCGTCGGCCTGCTGCACGTCTCCTTCGCCGCCCATTTCGTCCCGGCGGTCGAGGTCGGCTGGAGACTGGCCCGGCCCTTCTGGGGACGGGGATACGCGAGCGAGGCCGCGGCGCTGGCTGTGGCGTTCGGGTTCGAGCGCTTGGGGCTCGAGCAGATCGTGTCCTTCACCGTCCCCGCCAATGTCCGCTCGCGGCGGGTGATGGAGAAGCTGGGGATGACCTGCGCGAGAGAGGACGACTTCGACCATCCGGGGCTGCCGGAGGGCCATCCCCTGCGACGGCACGTCCTCTATCGCCTGAGAAGAGCCGCCTGGAAGGCGTGACGACCAGCCTCGGCCGCCCCCGATGGACGAGGGCGGCCGGGCCCGACGATCAGCACACCACCCCGTTGGGGTAGATGACGGTCTTGATGACGCCGTCGCGGTAGGCGGCCTGCCGCTGGTAGGCGGCAACCGTCTCCTCGAGCGGAACGTGATGGGTAAGCAGCGCGTCCATGTCGATCAGCCCGCGCTTCACCACCTCGATCGCCTCCGGATAGACGTGTCCCATCTTGTTGCAGGTGAGCACCGTCACTTCCTTGGAGCGGAACGGCATCGCGTCCATCGGGTTGTAGTTGATGCCGGTCGGGATGCCGACCAGGACGATGCGGCCCGCCCACTTCACCGCCTGCACCGCGTGGGCGAAGGCATCCGGAGAGTTGGTCGCCTCGATGACCAGATCGGTGCCGTGGCCACCGGTCAGGGCCACCGCTTCCTGGTAGGTGGCAACGGCCTCGTCGGCGCCCAGCTTGAGCGCCTTGGCGCGGCGATCGGCCACCGGCTCGATGACGATGATCCGGCCGGCGCCGGCGCCCCGAACGAGCTGCAGCAGGATCTGCCCGATCGGACCGTTGCCGAGCACGGTCACCGACTGCCCGAGCTGGAGATCGGTCTTGCGCATGGCGTGGATGCCGATGCCGACCGCCTCGAGGGCGGCAACCGTCGCCGGCGAGAACTGCTGGGGAACCGGGATGATCACCTGACGGGTAGCGGTGAAGTACTCGGCCAGCGCGCCGATCCACGGCGGGCCGCCGTGGAAATGCTGCTCGGGGCAGAGGTTGGGGCGGCCGTGCATGCAGTGTTCGCAGACGCCGCAGCTGCGGGTCGGCTCGACCGCGACCAGCTGGCCCTTCTCCAGTCCCCATTCCGGGGCGCGGTCGTCCCACACCCAGGCGGCGATCTCGTGACCGGGGACTTGCGGCTTCGTGATCTTCTTGGTGCCGACGCCCCCTTCCAGATAGTAGTGCAGGTCGCTGCCGCAGACGCAGACGCTGGCGACCTTCAGCAGCAGTTCGTCCGCAGCCGGCTTGGGCGCGGGGATGTCCTCGAGCCGGATGTCCTTCGGACCGTGGATGACAGCAGCACGCATTCGGAGATCCTCTGTTTGTCGGCACCTGCGCCGGTCGGCGCCATCTATGGCACACCGGGCGCCGCCCAACAATCAATAATCCACCCGAACCGGCCAGCGCTGGGCTGGAATGGCAGGCTGCCGGGGACGTCTGTCTTCTAGACCCGACAGCAAGGAGGCCCGCCATGTTGCGAAGCCTGAACGCGATTCGTGGGTATACGATCCGCGCCCTGGACGACAGCCTCGGCGAAGTCTCGGACTTCCTGTTCGACGAGGCGACATGGGCGATCCGGTACATGGTCGCCGATACCCGGCGCTGGCTGCCCGGCCGCAAAGTGCTGATTCCGCGCCAAGCTTTCGGCGCCCCCGAGTGGGACAGCCGGCAGTTCCAGGTGTCGTTGACCAAGGAGCAGGTGAAGAACAGCCCGCCGCTCGATTCCAACGCCCCGGTGTCGCGGCAGATGGAGATGTCGCTGCACCGCCATTACGACTACCAGCCGTACTGGACGTTCGCCGCCGCCGGCGTGACCACCCCCTACCCGCCGGTGCCGCCGATGGTCGAGCCGCTGCCGCCCGAAGACATGGACCGGGACATCCCCGACGGCGATCCCGACCTGCGTTCGGTAGGCGAGGTGACCGATTATCACATCGAAGCCAGCGACGGCGGGATCGGCCACGTCGAGGACTTCATCGGCGACGACGAGGCCTGGGCGATCCGCTACGTCGCCATCGATACGCGGAACTGGCTGCCCGGCCGCAAGGTCCTGATCTCGCCGCACTGGCTGGAAACGATCAGCTGGCACGACCGCCTGGCTCATGTGAGCATGACCAAGGATGCGATCCGCTCCAGCCCCGAGTACGACCCCGAGGAGCCGGTCAATCGCGACTACGAGCAGAACCTGCACGACTACTACGGCCGGCCAGCCTATTGGCACGAGGCAGAGGCGGCGCTGCGCCGCTACGGTGCCTGGGAATAGAAGCGGCCCGCCCGGACGGGCCTGTCAGGCGGTCAGCACCTCGATCCCGCGCTTCTCGAAGTCGTCGACGAGTTCGGGGTCGGTCTGCCGGGAGGTGACGAAGACGTCGACCTCCTCCGGCTCGGCGAAGGTCGAGAACCCGCTGGCGGTGGTCTTCGTGTGGTCGGCGACCACCGCCACCCTTCGCGCCACCCCGATCATCGCCTTCTTGACCTCCGATTCGAAGGGGTCGGCGCTGGTGAAGCCCTTCGAGACGGAAATCCCGGCGGCCCCCAGGAAGGCCCAGTCGACACTGGCCTGGGCCAACTCCTCGGCGGTCTTGAGACCGATCAGGGTCATCGAGTCGGGGGCCAGCTTGCCGCCGATCACGAACAGCCGGCTTGCCTTGTACTTGGCCGCCACCTGGGCAATCATCAGGTTGTTGGTCAGGATGGTGAGGTGGCGGCGGGTCGCCAGATGGCGGGCCAGCGCGAGCGTGGTGGTGCCGCCGTCGAGAATGATGGCGTTGCCGTCCTCGACCAGGCTTGCCGCCCGCGCCCCGATCGCCTCTTTTTCGGCCTCGGAGATACGGATCCGTTCCTCGACCGGGCGGATCCCGTGGCTCATCGGAATGCCGCTCTCGATCAGGATCGCGCCGCCCCTGACCAGTTGCACGCCCCCTTCCCCGGCTAGGTTCTTGAGGTAGCGCCGGATCGTCTCGTCCGACACGCCGAGATAGGCCGAAGCCTCGTCGATGCGGATGCGACCCTTGTCGAACAGCCGGACGCGAAGCGCCTGGATCTTCTCCGCCGTCATCATGGCTTTCGATCCGGGGTTCGCGCGCACCGCACGATCCTCAGGCCGAGGCGTAGAGCGCCGCCCGTCCGGCACTCAGCAGAAAGCGCTCGATCTTGGCCGCCACGGTGGCCTCGACCGCGGCCTCGCCGCGCTGCCGCAGCGTCGGCTCGAGGGCCGAGCACTCGGCGTCGCTCATCCGTTCCTTGCGGCCCAGAGCCTTCAGCAGCGATTCCTCGAGGTCGGTGGCGATGTTGACCTTGCTGATGCCGCCGCCCGGCAAGGCGATCGCCCTCTTCACCATCTCCTCGGGCACGCCGGAGCCGCCGTGCAGCACGAGATGGACATCGGTGGCGGCGCGGATCGCCTGCAGCCGCTCGTAATCGATCTTCGGCTGGCGCACCGTGTAGGCGCCGTGCGCAGTGCCGACCGAGACGGCCAGGGCATCGACCCCGGTCTTGGCCACGAACTCGGAGGCCTCGGCGGGCACGGTGTAGAATTCCTCGTCCTTCTCGGTCTCGACGAAATCGGTGGTCCCGATCTTTCCGAGTTCGGCCTCGATCGAGGCGCCGCGGCTGTGGGCCAGGGCCGCCGCCTCGGCGACGGTGGCGATATTCTCGGCCAACGGCTTGGCAGAGGCGTCCATCATCACCGAGGTGAAGCCGGCCTCGACCGCGGATTCGAGGACCCCGATCTCGAACGTGTGGTCGAGGTGGAGGACCACCGGCACCGTCACCCGCTCTGCCTCCAATCCGGCGTGGAAGGCGGCGACGAACTGCTTCGGGGTGATCCCGTAGCGCGCCATTTCCCGCTGCGAGATCTGCACGATTGCCGGCGAGGCGAGCCGCTGTGCCGCCCGCAGGATGGGCCGGATCATCGCCGTGTAGCGGGGCGAGAACGAGCCCAGCGCGAAACCGTTGCGGCGGGCCACGTCGAGCGCCGGCGTCAGGCGGTAGAGGTTCGGATACTTGGTCGCAGGGACGGTCATGAGCGGTTCTTTCATCAAGCGCCTACAGCAGCAGCCGTGGCAGGACGAGCACGATCTCGGGGAAGAATACCAGCACCAGGTCGGCGAGCAGCAGTGGCGCGATTAACGGCAGCACTGCCCGCACGATCCCGCGCAACGAAACGTTGGGAATGCGAGCCAGCACAAACAAAGCCATTCCGAAGGGGGACGTCAACAGCCCTATCATCATGGTCAACACAGAAATGGAGCGGATCGTTGCCGGCGTCGAGCATGATCGGCAGCAGCACCGGCTGAGGGCGCGATCCAGCCGGTCACGAAATACCACATATTACCAATCTATACCACGGAGATTGTCGTCACAACCGCCTTGCGAGCAGCCTTTCCACCGCCTGCCGCGCCGGCATGCCGTCCCACCCGCGGGCATCCTCGCATTTGAGACCGGCCGCCGCGGTGGCGAAGGCGACGGCACGCTCGTGCGCCATTCCTTCGGCCAGCGCCAGCGCATAGGCGCCGTGGAAGACGTCGCCGCTGCCGTTGGTGTTGCGCACCGCCACCGGGAACGCGGGCACATGGCGCAGGCTTCCCCGGACCAGCCACAGCGAGCCCTCGCCTCCGAGAGTGACGGCGAGGGCGCCGTCCGCTTCTGCCGCGACGTGGCGCAGGCCCGCCGCCGGGTCGTCGGTTCCGGCCAGCGCCTGCAGCCCCTGGGCCGAGAAGAGCACGTGGTCAGTCACTGCCAGCAGCGAGCGGACGCCTTCGGGATCGCCGGCGTCGGCGTCGAGGACACGCGGGATGCCGCGCGCGCGGGCCCACCGGAACAGCACCTCGGCGCCACGGATCCAGCGCACGTCGGCGAGCACCGCGCCAATCCCGGCAAGGCGGTCGAGGGGCAGCCAGTTCGGCTCACGAGGCAGGTTGCGGCCAGGGAAATTGGTCAGCGCCCGGTCCCCGTCGGCACCGATATGGACCACCGAGGTGCCGGTTTGGCCATCGGCCACGGTCAGCACGTAGTCGGTGCCGACGCCGCACCTGGCCAGTTGGTCGAGCAGCGCCGCGCCGGCGGAGTCGGCGCCGACCCGCGCGCACAGGTGGACGGTGCCGCCGAGAGCCGCGGCGGCGACTGCGGCGGTAGCCGCCATCCCTCCGCCGCGCTCCTCGAACGCCCGCGCCACCAGCTTTCCCGACCCCGAAGGCAGCGCCTCGACCACCATGATGCGGTCGAGGACGCAGCACCCGAGACAGATCAACCCCGGCATCGCCGTCCGCACGCCCCTGCTTCACCGTCGCGTTCTCGTCCGCGGTGGTTTCGTTGGAGAACCGGACTTGCCACCGGGCATTGCGTCAATTTACCACACAAAACAACAGGACTACAATGTCCCCCAACGTTTTCCGGCCGGCGGCGCTTCGCCCGCACTCTCCAGCACCTCCGGCAGGCCGACCCGGCCTGCGATCGGCAGCTTGAGCGCCGGCCGGGCGAGATCAACGCCGAAGGTGAGACCGAGGAAGTTGAGCTCAAATCCCTCGTCGGCGGCGACAATGAGCCCGAACAGGCCCTTCAGCGAGAACTGCAGACCCGTGCCGCTTGGCGCCTTGGCGATGACGCCGTTGACCGGGTAGTCCTTGCCAATCGCAGTCGGCGGCAGGTCGAGCGTGAGTTCGGGCACCGCGCGGGCGACGTAGGCGACGAAGGTGTTGGAGTTGGGCCCGGGCCAGATGGTGTAGGCGTCAGGGTATGGATAGTCGGCGATCGCCGCCTCGATGCGGTCGATCATCGCCTCGACGTGCGGTCCGCGCGCCTCGGCCAGAATCTCGGGCATCGAGCCGAACCACCGGCTGTCGGGCGGACGGCTGCTGACGACGACCGCACGGCCGCCCGAGTAGACCCGCCAGCCCAGGACCTCGTGAACCCGGTACGCCGGCGCGTTGCTGCGCTTGGTGGCGATCCAGGTGTGGACTCCGAACACGCCGCGCCAGCCGAACGCCCTGGCTGCGTAGACCTGGACGATCGCCTCGGGATGGAGTGCAGGATCGGGTGCGATCCCAACGGGCTCGCGGCTAGCGGTACGCCAATCGGCCATCACGTTACCTTCCAGGACGCTCCCCAGGAGCGTCGCCACAGAGACGAAGATGAAGAGGATCCAGGGGCGGAGCCGAAGCCGTCGCCGATGTGTGGGATGCTGTTGCGTCACGGCGCGATCAGATATTGCTCCGGGGTCCTGCGAGTCTACTGGCCTGGCGGGCTGGCCCAAAGGGGAATGCCGCGCGGCAGGGACCTGATAGATGGCGATCGTGGCATGACGATGTCGAGGCGCTCCCCCTTCGCGCCGTTCCGGGCTCGAAAGGGGTTCGCAGGCGCGCCGCGGCGGAACCGTCAGCCCGCCAGCGCCCGCATCTCGGCGTAGAGGCCCTGCTTGAGCTCGATTCCGAGGCCGGGAGCGTCGGGCAGCGTCGTGTAGCCGTCGATCACCGGCACTCCGTCAGCGAAGCCGCCGTAGGGCTGGAACACCAGCGGATAGGTCTCGGTGCCGCCCATCTGCAGCCCGGCCGACATCGCCAGCGCAAGCTGGGTTCCGCCATGCAGGACGATGCGGCGGCGCGGCCAGCCAAGCGCCTCGGCGGATTGCATGATCCGGATCCCCTCGGTGCAGCCGTAGGCGAGCGCCGGGTCGGGCATGATCCAGTCCTTGTCGCGGCGCAGGCCGCCAAAGCGCAGAAGGTTGTCCATGTCCTGGCGCGAGAACAGATTCTCGCCGGTTGCCATCGGCCCCGGATAGCGCTGGCAGAGCTCGGCCTGCAGCGCATAGTCAAGAGGATCGCAGGCCTCTTCGTACCACCACAGGCCGAGCGGCGCGATTGCGTCGCCGTAGGCGAACGCGGTGGCGCGGTCGAACTTGCCGTTGGCGTCGACCGCCAGCAGACCGCCGTCGCCGACCACTTCGATCGCCGCCTCCATGCGCCGGAGGTCGGTGGCGAGATCGGCACCTCCGATCTTCATCTTGACGATGCGGTAGCCGGCATCGCGGTATCCCTGCATCTCGGCCTTCAGACCCTCGATCTCGCGCCCGCCGTAGTAGTAGCCGCCGCCGGGATAGACGAGCACCTTGTCGTCCGCCTTGCCGCCGTTGAAGCGCTCCGACAAGAGGCGCCACAGCGGCTTGTCCGCGATCTTGGCCACCGCGTCCCACACCGCCATGTCGAGCGCCGCCGCCGCCACCGCACGGTCGCCATGACCGCCCGGCTTCTCGTTGCGCATCATCTGCGCGAAGACCTTGAAGGGATCGAGGTTGTCCCCGCTCTCGTCGAGCAGGGATTTGGGATCGGCGGCGCGAATGCGCGGGATCAAGCGCTCGCGCAGGATGCCCGCCTGGGCGTAGCGGCCGTTCGAGCAGAAGCCGTAGCCGATCACCGGCCGTCCGTCCCGCACGACGTCGGTCACCACCGCGACCAGGCTCACCGTCATCTGGCTGAAATCGATGAAGGCGTTGCGCATCTCGGATTTCAGCGAGCCTGTCTTCTCGCGGATATCGACGATCTTCATGGGAGCGGTTCCTCTGCGGCGCGGCGGACCTCCGTCTATAGCGGCAGCGTCCCCGGAACGGCAAGCCTCAACGCCGCCGCAGCCACAGCCACGCCGCGCCCGCCAGCAGCGCCAGGGCGGCGGCCGCGGCACCCCAGCCCCACGGCCCGAACAGCGGCGCCAGCCGCTCCATATGCCGGATCGCCAGCAGCGGCCCGACCGTCCAGGCGCCCACCCACAGGGCGGCACCCAGAGCGTTGAAGGCGACGAAGCGGCGCCATGGCATGGCGACCGTGCCGGCGACCAAGCCGTTGAGCTGGCGCAACACGGCGAAGAAACGGGCGAACACGACGACGCGGCCGCCGAAACGGGCGAAGAGCGCCTCGGCCTTGCGCAGGCGCTCGCAGGTGAGCCCCAGCCTGCCACCGAAGGCGACGACAAGGGTACGCCCTCCGGCGCGGCCGATCGCGTAGCCGACGTTGTCGCCCATGACGCTGGCTGCGTAGGCGACGCCGACCAGTGGCACCAACGGCATCTGACCGCGGGAGGCGAGCAACGTCGCCGCCACCAGCAGCGATTCGCCGGGCAAGGGGACACCGAACGATTCCAGGAACAGGATCAGGAAGACCGCCACAAACCCGTATTCGACAACGTACGGCTCGACCGCCCCGAGGACGTGGGCGAGAGACTCCATGACCTCTCCCGATCGGTTGGAGATGCTCGGAAAAAGAAGGAAGCTTGCCGGCGCATTTTCAAGCCCCGCGAGCGCTCGCCGGCGCGCAACGGCCTGACCCGGCACCGCCGTTCAGCGGGCGACCCCGGTCATCAGGGCAAGGGCATCGCCCTCGGCGGCGGCGCCCGAACCGATGTGCTGCAGCAGGCCGGCGAAGCCCGCCGACCCGGTGTGCGAGACGGCAAGTCCGAGGCGGTCGACCGCGATGTCACGGGCTTCGCGCAGGATCTGCTCGCCGACCACGATCGGGCTGCCGCCAGTGCGAACCATCGCCTCGACCAGGGCGTGCCAGTCGTAGGTTTCGTCGTCGAGGATGCCGTGAGCGACGCTGTGCGGGGTTTCCTCCCATGGCCACATGAAGGCGGCGCGATCGCGCGACGCCGCCTGCAGCGAGTCCGCGTCGGCGCTGGCGCCGAAGCGGGCGAGGTAGCGGTCGTAGGCGCGCTTGAGCGGGAACGCGCCGCGCGTCTGCACGGTGTGGAAGACGGGCAGCCGCGGCATCGATTCCGCCAAACCGCCGTAGAGGGCACTGCCCAGGGCCCCGCCGCCGACCTGCACGAAGACATGGCGGAGGTCGACCATCGCCTCGGCGATCTCGTAGGCGAGGGTACGGCCTCCTTCGACCGCCAGTCCGTTCTCGTTGCCCTGGACCCCGAACGGCAGCGCGCCCGCCGCGACGGCGCGGCGGAACGCGTGCACGCAGGGATCGCCCGCCACTCCGGATTGCCGCACCTCGACGTGGATGCGGGCCCCCAGCGATTCGAGCTTGCGCACCACCGCGGGATCGGCGTCGGTCGGAATGAAGACGTCGATCGGCCAGGCCGCGGCGCGTGCCACCACCGCCGCCGCCAGCGCCGCATTGCCGCAGCTCGCGATCGCCAGCGGCCGCTGCCGCAGCCCTGCCGCCGGCGGCAGCCCCAGGGTCTCGGCGATGCGCAGGTACAGCATCACGCCGAACAGGTGCCGCGCCTTGTGGGAGCCGGCGACGTTGCCGGTCTCGTCCTTCAGCCAGACGCGCAGGCCGTTGCTGTCGGCCTCGGCACAGCGGCGCAGGGGCGTGACGCGGAAACCGACCCCGTCCACCGCCATGACCGCGCGGTCGAGGTCCTCGACCAGGGCGCAGAAGGCGTCGTCCGGCATCCCCCCGGCCACCGCCACCTGATAGGCGAGCAGGCGCCGGCGGTAGCGGATGAAAGGATTGGAGGACGAGCCGACAGCGGCGTCGTGGATCGGCGCCCGGACCAGGACGTGGTCGATGCCGTCGCCGTCGCGCGCCGCGGGACAGCGAAACGGCAGCGCCCGCACGGCGTCGACGCGGGCGCCACAGCCCGAGCAGACGACCTCGGTCGTGCTCACTTGAACCCCGCCTCGGCGTTGAAGGCGCGGATCTGGTCGTCCCACGCCGGCACGAGGTCGAGCAGGCCGTCCCAGAAGCGCTGCGCCCGGCGCGCCTCGAACTCGGGCAGGCTCACGCCCTGCTGCTCGACCCAGGTGAAGTAGCCGAGGTTGAAGATGCGGTTGCGGTCGGTGAAGGTCGGCTCCAGCACGTGCTCGGTCGAGGCGCCGGCCAGATAGCGGCCCCAAACCTCGCCGCAGGTCACGGCATCGAAGCCGGCCTTGTAGCGCTTGGCCAGGATCTTCGGGATCTCCGTCCGGTACATGGCGGCGCCGTCGGTCGCCATGGTGACGATCACGTCGTCGGGACCGAGCTTCCAGTACTTGGCCGCCTTGATGGCGCCCAGGATGTTGCAGAGCCCCGAGATGCCGAGGTGCGCGAACTGGGCCAGCAGGGCGGCGTCGATGCCGTGCCGCTTGGCGAGGTAGGCCCGCCCCTCGTCGGTGTTGGCGAGCAGGTACAGGCTGTCGGTGGCGGCGTCGCTGATCCCGACCACGAGGTCGGTGTTCATGACGTTGTGGATGAAGGGCACGTGCTTGTCGCCGATGCCCTGGATGTTGTGCTCGCCGAAGCCGTTGAGGAGCAGGGTCGGGCATTCGGTCGCCTCGAGGACGACGATGCGGGTGCCGAACTTCTGTTTCAGATCGTCACCCGCCGCCAGGGTGCCGGCCGAGCCCGAGGCCGAGACGTAAGCGCTCAGCCGCGCCGCGGGCGTGTTCGCCGTCACCGTCTCGAAAACTTTGGTCAGCGCCTGGCCGGTGCAGATGCGGTGGACCAGATAGTTCCCGAATTCGCAGAACTGGTTGAAGATGACGTTGTCCTCGTCCTTCTCCAGCTCGGCGCAGGCGTCGTAGATCTCCTTGACGTTGCTCTCGGAGCCGGGGGTGCGGATGATGTCCGAGCGCTCGGTCACCCACTGCTCGAGCCAGTGGAACCGCTCCTCGCTCATGTTCTCGGGCAGGACCGCGACGCCGCGGCAACCCATGATGCGCGAGATTGCGACGCCGCCGCGGCAGTAGTTTCCGGTCGACGGCCATATGGCGCGGTGACGGGTCGGATCGAACTGGCCGGTGACGACGCGCGGCGCCAGACAGCCGAAGGCGGCCAGCACCTTGTGGGCGCCGATCATCGGGAAGCGATCGCCGAAGGCGACCACGATCCGCGCCGGCACCCCGGTCAGCGAGGACGGCAGCTCGACGTGGTCGGGCACCGCCACCATGCCGGTGCGGTCGGCCCCGTTGTACCAGTGGACGCGAAACAGGTTGTGCGGATCCGGCGCGTCCGGCCCGACGCCGGCAAGGCTGCCGCGGACGTCGGCACGAATTCGCGCCGGATCGGCCAGCTCGGCGAACGTCGGCAGCCTGATCCCCGCCTCCCGAAAACGCGCGACGGTGTTGCGGTAGACGCCGCGGTCGACGATCGCAGTCTCAAGCCCGAGCTTGGCCATGATGTGCTCCTTGTGAGGCAGGGGTGTTCGGCGATGGGGTCATTTTACGCAATTGTTTTGTTGACTTCAACAACTGTTGAAATTACCCTCCGGACGCCATGGACAAGGACCTCCTCGCCCACCTGAAACGGACCGCCGACGCCATCGTCGCCGTGTTCGGCGGCAACGCGGAGGTCGTCATTCATGACTTCGCCGATATCGAGCATTCCATCGTTCATGTCGCGGGTGACATCACCGGACGCCAGGTCGGCGGCCCGGTAAGCTACCACCCCTACCGCATCGCCTGCGAGAACGGGGACGCGACCGAGGACCTGCTCGGCTACCGCTACATGACGAAGAAGGGCCGGGTGCTGAAGTGCTCGACCGTCTACGTCCGCGACAGGGCGGGCCACGTGATCGGCTGCTTCAGCATCAACTTCGACGTCAGCGAATACATCCGGATGGCCAACGCGGTGGCCGCGTTCACCGCCTTTTCCGACATCCCCGACAGCACCCCCCGGGACATGAGCTCGGCGACCTTCCCCGAGACCCTGGATTCGGTAATCGACGCCATCGTCCTCGACATCGGCAAGCCGCCGTCGGACATGAGCAAGGACGACCGGATCCGCGTCGTCGGCGCCCTCGAGCGGGCCGGGGCGTTCATGTACAAGGGCGCGGTGCCGCGCGTCGCCCAGCTGCTCGGCACCTCCCGCTACACGATCTACGGATATCTGCGCGAAACCCGCGCCGGCTGAAACCCAGGAGACGATCGCGATGACCGCTGCCATTCCCTTTTCCGAGATCCGCGCCCGGGCCGAGGCCTACAAGGCCGACATGACCCGCTTCCTGCGGGACATGGTCCGCATTCCGAGCGAGAGCTGCGGCGAGCGCGAGGTGATCCTGCGCATCAAGCAGGAGATGGAGAAGGTCGGCTTCGATTCGGTCGAGATCGATCCCATGGGCAACGTCATCGGCACGATCGGCCACGGGCCACGGCTGATCGCACTCGACGGCCACATCGACACGGTCGGCATCGGCAACCGCGCCAACTGGACCTTCGACCCCTACGAAGGCTACGAGGACGCAGACACGATCGGCGGCCGCGGCACCTCGGACCAGGAAGGCGGGATGGCCTCGATGGTATACGCCGGCAAGATCATCAAGGACCTCAAGCTGGACGGCGACTACACCCTGGTCGTTACCGGCACCGTGCAGGAGGAGGACTGCGACGGGCTGTGCTGGCAGTACCTGATCAAGGAGAAGGGGCTGCGGCCGGAGTTCGTGGTCTCGACCGAACCAACCGACGGCGGGATCTACCGCGGCCAGCGCGGCCGGATGGAGATCCGGGTCGACGTCAAGGGCGTCAGCGCCCACGGCTCCGCGCCCGAGCGCGGCGACAACGCCATCTTCAAGATGGCCAGGATCCTGCTCGAGCTTGAGCAGCTTCACAAGAAGCTCAAGGACGATCCGTTCCTGGGCAAGGGATCGCTGACGGTGTCCGAAATCTTCTACACCTCGCCGTCGCGCTGCGCGGTGGCCGACGGCTGCTCGATCTCGGTCGACCGCCGCCTCACGGTCGGCGAGAACGAGGAGCTGGCGCTGCGCCAGATCCGCGAGCTGCCGGCGGTCAAGGCGGCCGAGGCCAAGGTCTCGATGTACACCTACGAGCGGCCCTCCTACACCGGTCTCGTCTACCCCACCGACTGCTACTTCCCGTCGTGGGTGGTGCCGGTGAGCCATCCCGCGCTCAAGGCCGCGGCCGAGGCGTACACATCGCTGTTCGACGCCGAGCCGCGGATCGACAAGTGGACATTCTCGACCAACGGCGTCGCCATCATGGGCATGTTCGGCATCCCCTGCATCGGCTTCGGCCCCGGCAAGGAGAAAGAGGCGCACGCCCCCAACGAGAAGACCTGGAAGGAAGACCTGGTGCGCTGCGCGGCGCTTTACGCCGCCCTGCCGCTGGTCTACACCCGCGCCACCCCGGCCTGAGCCGCGTCCATGGGCGGCCCCATCGCGGTCGTCGCGGTCGGCGGAAACTCGCTCCTCAAGTCGAAGGAGCTGAAGACGGTCGAGCACCAGTATCAGGCCGTCTGCGAAAGCATGGTCAGCGTCGCCGACCTGGCGGAACGCGGGTTCCGCCTGGTCGTCACCCACGGCAACGGTCCGCAGGTCGGCTTCATCTTCCGCCGCTCCGAGATCGCGCGGGCCGTCGCCGGCATGCACATGGTGCCGCTGGTGAGCTGCGTCGCCGATACCCAGGGGGCGCTCGGCTATCACATCCAGCAGGCGCTGGGCAACGAGCTCGCCCGCCGCGGGCTGCCGCGCTCCGTGGTGAGCCTGGTTACCCAGGTCCTGGTCGACCGCGACGATCCCGCCTTCGTCAACCCGGACAAGCCGATTGGCGACTTCTACGAAGCCGACCAGCTGCCCGAGCTGCTGGCCAAGCAGCCGGACTGGGTGATGGTCGAGGATTCGGGACGCGGCTACCGCCGCGTCGTTCCCTCGCCGCGGCCGATCGCCTTTCCCGAGCTTGCCTCGGTGCGCACCCTGCTGGACGCCGGCTACCATGTGGTCGCCATGGGTGGCGGCGGCATTCCGGTGTTCGAATCGGAAGGCCGCCTGCAGGGCGTCGATGCCGTGGTCGACAAGGACATGGCGTCGGCCATGCTGGCAGCCGAGCTGGGCGCCAGAATCCTGATGATCTCGACCGCGGTCAGCGAGGTTCGGCTCAACTTCGGCAAGCCCGACGAGATCCGGCTCGGCACCGTCACTGCTGCCGAGATGCGGCGCCACCTGGCGGCGGGCCATTTCGCCCGCGGCAGTATGATGCCCAAGATCGAAGCCGCCCTGCTGTTCCTTGATCGCGGCGGCGAACGCGTGGTCATCACCGATCCCGCCCACGTCGCCCAGGCGGTGGCCGGCGGCGTCGGCACCGAGATCGTGCCGTGAGGAGCGGCAGCCGCAACACGCATCGTCTCCCCGGCGAAAGCCGGGGTCCAGCCTTCGAGGCCGTCTGGACTCCGGCTTGGGCCGGAAAGACGGCAGCACCACCGGACACTCTCAAAACCCTATCGGAGCACAGAACATGGACAAGGTTCGGATCGAGGAGCAGATCAAGGAGCTGGGGCGGGTGGACTGCCGGCGCATGCTCGGCAAGGACTTCCTGCTGACCTGGGAGAAGAGCGACGACGAGATCAGCGCGACCTTCCTGGTCGCCGAAATCCTCCGCGGCATGCGCGAGTGCAACATCTCTTCGCGCATCTTCGACAGCGGGCTCGGCATCTCGATCTTCCGCGACAACTCGACCCGCACCCGGTTCAGTTTCGCCAGCGCCTGCAACATGCTGGGCCTCGAGGTCCAGGACCTCGACGAGGGCAAGTCGCAGATCGCCCACGGCGAGACGGTGCGCGAGACCGCCAACATGGTGTCGTTCATGGCCGACGTGATCGGCATTCGCGACGACATGTACATCGGCAAGGGCAACACCTACATGCGCGAGGTCGCCCGCGCCGTCGAGGAAGGGCACCGGGACGGCGTCCTCGAGCAGCGCCCCACGCTGGTCAACCTGCAGTGCGACATCGACCATCCGACCCAGGCGATGGCCGACATGCTGCACCTCATCAACCACTTCGGCGGCATCGAGAATCTCCAGGGCCGCAAGATCGCGATGTCGTGGGCCTACTCGCCGTCCTACGGCAAGCCGCTGTCGGTGCCCCAGGGCGTGATCGGCCTGATGACCCGCTTCGGCATGGACGTCGTGCTGGCCCACCCGAAAGGCTACGAGCTGATGCCCGAGGTCGAGGACGTGGCGCGGCGCAACGCCGAGAACGGCGGCGGCAGCTACACCCGCGTCAACTCGATGGAGGAGGCGTTCGACGGCGCCGACATCGTCTACCCCAAGAGCTGGGCCTCGTTCGCCGCCATGGAGAAGCGCACCGAGCTGTACGGCAACGGCGACTTCGACGGCATCAAGAAGCTCGAGAAGGAACTGCTCGCCGAGAACGCCAAGCACAAGGCGTGGGAATGCACCGAAGAGCTGATGCAGACGACCCGCGACGGCCGCGCCCTCTACCTCCACTGCCTGCCCGCCGACATCACCGGCGTCAGCTGCAAGCAGGGCGAGGTGGCGGCCAGCGTGTTCGACCGTTACCGCGTGCCGCTCTACAAGCAGGCGAGCTTCAAGCCGTACATCATCGCCGCGATGATTCTGCTGTCCAAGGTCGCGAACCCCGGCGAGACCTTGCGCACCCTGGTGGCCGCGGCCCGGCCGAGGCGCCCGTAGATGAACGCCCGCTGCACCCGCGCTGCCTTATCTTTCATCGGTATGGCAGTTTTGCACAAAAATATGCTAGTGGAAGCCGAAGTCGGGGTTCGGCCCTGAGGGAGAATGGCCCCGCCGCCCGCACCCGCGGCGGGGCCTTGCATTTGGAGGGCAGGTCGTCATGTCGAACCCTTCGCCGAACCGGAGAGGATTAGCCCGCCGCGTGGTCCGGTTCGGCCGCCACGTGAACTACGTTCTCGAGCGCCTGACCGCGCTTCTCCTGGCGGTTATGGTCGGCATCGTCTGGTATGGCGTGATCGATCGCTACTACCTGCACACCACCGGCGCGTGGACCGAGGAACTGGCCCGCTACGTCATGATCTGGGCGGTGTTCCTGGCCATCCCGTGCTGCGCGTATTACCGCGAGCACATCGGCCTGACGATGATTCTCGATCGGTTTTCGCCCCGCTGGCGGCTCCGGATCGCGACCGCGCTCGACCTGACGGGGATCGCGTTCTTCCTGGTCCTGCTGGTCTATGGCCTCAAGATGACGATCGAGGACGGACCGACGAACTACGCCTCGATCTTCGGCATGAGGATGACCCTTCCCTATGCCTCGGTGCCGGTGTGCGCGGCGCTCACCCTCTTCATGATCGTCGTCACCATGATCCGCGACCTCGCCGGGGTCGAGGAGGACGGCAGCCCGAAGGTGAGCGCGCTATGATCCTCGTTCTCGTCTTCTTTTTCGGCCTTCTCCTGATCGGCGCCCCGATCGGCTACGGTCTCGGCATCGCGGGGCTGATCGGGCTGGTCCAGCAGGGCGAGTCCTACCTCCCCATGGGCCCGGACAATTTCTTCAGCGGCCTCAACAACTTCACGTTCATGGCGATGCCGTTCTTCATCCTCGCCGGCGAGATCATGAACCAGACCGGTATCACCCAGAAGCTGGCCGACTTCGCCAACGCCCTGGTCGGCCACCTGCGCGGCGGCCTGGCGCACTCGAACATGGTCGCGTCGGTGATGTTCGCCGGGATGACCGGAGCCGCGGTCTCGGATTCCGCCGCCTTCGGCAACACCCTGGTGCCGGCCATGGTCAAGCAGGGCTACAGCCGCCCGTTCGCATGCGCCGTGACGGCGGCCGGGTCGATCATCGGCCCGACCATCCCGCCGTCCAACCTGATGGTGATCTACGGCTCGCTGGCCGGCGTTTCGGTGGCCGGCATGTTCGCCGCCGGAATCCTGCCGGGACTGCTGATCTGCGCCGTCTGCATGGCCTTCATCGCCGCCTTCGGCAAGCGGCTGAACCTGCCGATCAGCGCGCGCGGCTTCAGTCTGCGACTGATCATGCGCAGCTTCTGGGACAGCACGATCGCCCTTCTGATGCCGGTCATCATCCTGGGCTTCATCCTCGGCGGCATCACGACCCCCACCGAGGCGGCCGCCATCGCCGTCTTCTACGCCGCCTTCATCGGGATCTTCGTCTACAAGACGCTGACGTTCCGGATGGCGGTGCAAATGCTGATCCGCACCGCCCGCATCACCGGGGTGGTGTTCCTGATCATCTCGTCGGCATCGATCCTGAGCTGGTGGATGACCGAGCAGCGGATCCCCCAGATGGTCGCCGACCTGTTCCTCAGCCTGTCGCGCGACCCGGCGGTGGTGAAGGCTTTGATCCTGGTCATGCTGCTGCTGATCGGCATGTTCATGGACATCAACGCCGCGCTCATCATCCTGACGCCGATGCTGACCTCGCTGACGGCGCTGATCGGAATGAACCCGGTGCATGCCGGCATCATGATCATCCTGTCGCTCAACATCTCGCTGATGACGCCGCCCGTGGGAGCCTGCCTGTTCGTGTTGTCCTCGATCACCGGCGAGAAGATCGAGCGGATCAGCGTGTCGCTGATTCCGTTCATCGTCCTCGAGGTGCTAGTCCTTATCGCCATCACGTATTTCGATGAGATGACGCTTTTCGTGCCACGTCTGCTGGGATTCGCATAACGCTCAAAGGAGGAACCATGAAGACCTTCGTCCGTCTCACCGTCGCCGCCGCCGTGCTGGCGTTCGCCGGTGCCGCGCATGCCGAGAAGATCATCAAGCTGCATCACCTCAATCCCGACGACCCGTTCGACAACCCGACCGGCGCCATGGCGACCGTGTTCAAGGCGCTCGTCGAATCGAGCACCAACGGCGCCGTCAAGGTGCAGACCTACCCGGGCGGCCAGCTCGGCAAGGACGCCGACGTCGTCAAGCAGATCCGCAGGAACATCGTCCAGTCGGGCATCTTCTCGTCGGGCGGCTTCGCCGGCACCTACCCGATGATCGGCGTCCTCGACGTGCCGTTCGCGTTCCCGAACATCAGCGTCACCTACGACGTCTTCGACGGCCCGTTCGGTCAGAAGCTGTCGGCCGACATCGAGAAGAAGACCGAGCTGAAGGTGATCGGGCTTACCGATTCCGGCGGCTTCTTCCACTTCACCGACTCCAAGCGGCCGATCAAGACGCCCGACGACCTCAAGGGCCTCAAGATCCGCACCATGGGTCTGGAAACCCACAAGCGTCTGGTCAGCGCGCTGGGTGGCCAGCCGGTCGCGGTCGCCTGGGCCGAGATCTACACCGCCCTGCAGACCGGCGTCGCCGACGGCCAGATGAACCCGATCCCGGTCATCGCCTTCGGCAAGCTCAACGAGGTGCAGAAGTACCTGACGCTGTCGGGCCATCTGCTGACCCCGTACGTCTGGGTGATCAGCAAGGAGTTCTATGACGGCCTGACCGACCAGGAGAAGGCGACCGTCCACATGGCCGCCAAGTCGGCCGTTGTGGCCGGGCGCGGCGTGGCCCGGGCGATCGAGGCGTCCGACCGCGGCATCGCGGCCCTGGCCAAGACCATGGAGGTCTACTCGCCGACCCCGGCCGAGCGGGCCAAGTTCCGCGAGCAGGCCCTGCCTCCGGTGCGCCAGTTCATCGAGAGCGAGTACGGTGCCGAAGGCAAGGAGATGCTGGAAGCGTTCCTGAAGGCGATCGAGGACGCACAGAAGAAATAGCTTCGCTTCGCTGCCCTTCTGAGAAGCCGGGGCAGGCCTCGCCTGCCCCGGTTTCTTTTCGTCCGCCGGGCGCGGTTGCGCCGCCCGGGGATCGGACCATGTCTGTAGCAGCCGACCGGAAAGGGGCCGAGATGCCGTCGCGAGACCCGGGGATTTGGATGTGGGCGGAAGCCTGCGAGATGCTGGACCAGGCGGAGCGCCTGCACCGCACCCTCTACCGTCCGGCCCGCGTCGCAAGTCGCGAGCGCGTCTGGGAGCCGCCGGTCGACATCTTCGAGACCGACCGCGAGCTGTGGATCGTCGTCGCCCTGCCGGGGGTCGCGCCCGAGGCGACGACGGTGACGGTCGAGGAGGGCATCCTGGTCGTCACCGGAGTACGGTCGCTGCCCGAAGCGGCGCGCGGCGCCGTCCTGCATCGCCTGGAAATCCCGCGCGGCCGGTTCGAGCGCCGGATCGAGCTGCCGCCGGGCACCTACGGGGTTAGTGGCCGGCACCTGGCCGACGGCTGCCTGGCCATCCGCCTGGAGAAGATCGGCTAGCGGAGAGAAGCATGGATTCCGATTCCACGAGCCGCTCGCAGAGCGCGCTCAAACTGCCGGCGGATGCCCTGCCCATCGTGCCGCTGCGCAACGTGGTCTTGTTTCCGGGAGTCGTGGCGCCGATCACCATCGGGCGGCCGATGTCGGTGGCCGCCGCCCAGGAAGCGGCACGCTCGGAACGCCCGGTCGGCCTCGTCCTGCAGCGCGAGGCGGATGCCGAGGAACCGACGCCGGAAACGATGCATCGCGTCGGCACCGCCGCCGGGGTATTGCGCTACGTCAGCGCGGCCGACGGCTCCCACAACATCATCTGCCAGGGCGAGCAGCGTTTCCGCATCGAGGAGTTCCTGCCGGGGTACCCGTTCCTGGTCGCCCGCATCACCCGCTTCGACGAACGCGAGCAGAAGACGCCCGAGATCGAAGCCCGCGTCTTCCAGCTCCGCCGCCGCGCGCTGGAGGCCCTCGAACTCCTGCCGCAGGCTCCCAACGAGCTGAAGAACGCGATCGAGAACATGGAATCGGCGACCACCCTGGCCGATCTCGTCGCCGCCTACTTCGGTTTCAGGATCGAGGACCAGCAGGAGGTGCTGGAGACCTTCGATCTGGCGCCCCGCCTCGACCGGGTGCTGCGGCTGCTCGCCTACCGGATCGAGGTGCTGCGGCTGTCGCACGAAATCGGCCGCCAGACGCAGGAGCACCTCACCGAGCGACAGCGCGAGGCGATGCTGCGCGAGCAGTTGCAGACCATCCAGCGCGAACTCGGCGAGGACGACGGCAAGGCGGCCGAGATCGCGCAGCTGACCCGCACGGTCGACGAAGCCGGTATGCCCGAAGAAGTCCGTACCCACGTCCGCAAGGAGCTGAAGCGGCTGGAACGGATGCCTGAGCAGGCGGCCGAGTACGCCATGATCCGCACCTATCTCGACTGGATGGTCGAGCTGCCGTGGACCAAGGAGAGCGAGGAGACGATCGACATCGCGCGCGCCCGTCAGGTGCTCGACGAGGACCACTACGGCCTAGACCGGATCAAGCGGCGGATCCTCGAGTTTCTCGCTGTGCGCAAGCTGAACCCCGGCGGCAAGAGCCCGATCCTGTGTTTCGCCGGGCCGCCCGGAGTCGGCAAGACCTCGCTCGGCCAGAGCATCGCGCGGGCCACGGGTCGCAAGTTCGCCCGCGTCAGCCTCGGCGGTCTGCACGACGAATCGGAGATCCGCGGCCACCGCCGCACCTACATCGGGGCCCTGCCCGGAAACATCATCCAGGCGATCTCGAAGGCGGGGGCGCGCAACTGCGTGCTGATGCTGGACGAGCTCGACAAGCTTGGCTCGGGCTTCCACGGCGACCCCGCCTCGGCGCTGCTCGAGGTGCTCGACCCCGAGCAGAACGGCACCTTCCGCGATAATTACATCGGCGTGCCGTTCGATCTCAGCCGGGTCATGTTCATCGGCACCGCCAACATGATGGACAGCGTTCCCGGGCCGCTGCGCGACCGCATGGAGGTGATCGAACTCCCCGGCTACACCGAGGAGGAGAAGCTGCAAATCGCGCACCGCTACCTGATCGGCCGCCAGCGTGACGCCAACGGCCTGACGCCGGAGCAGTGCGAGATCACCGACGACGCGGTGCGGGGCATCATCGCCGGCTACACCCGCGAGGCCGGGGTGCGCAACCTTGAGCGCGAGATCGGCTCGGTGTTCCGCCACGCGGCGATGAAGATCGCCGAGGGCTCGGCCGAGCGGCTGCGGCTCGCCGCTGCGGACCTTCATGCGGTGCTGGGGCCGCGACGGTTCGAGAACGAAGTGGCGATGCGCACCAGCGTCTCGGGCGTGGCCACCGGCCTCGCCTGGACCCCGACCGGGGGCGACATCCTGTTCATCGAGGCGACCAGGATCCCGGGCTCGGGGCGGCTCATCCTGACCGGCCAGCTGGGCGACGTCATGAAGGAGAGCGCGCAGGCCGCCCTCAGCCTGGTGAAGACGCGCGCCGCCGCGCTCGGCATCGATTCCGACCAGTTCAAGGACAGCGACCTGCACGTGCACGTGCCCGCCGGCGCGATCCCCAAGGACGGCCCCAGCGCCGGGGTCGCCATGTTCACGGCGATGGTGTCACTCTTGACCAACCGCACCGTCCGTCACGAGGTTGCGATGACCGGCGAGATTTCGCTGCGCGGCCTGGTGCTGCCGATCGGCGGCGTCAAGGAGAAGTGTCTGGCGGCTTTGCGCGCCGGCATCCACACCGTGCTTCTGCCCGCCCGCAACCGCAAGGACGTCGAAGACGTGCCTGAGACGGCGCGCGAACAGCTCCGGTTCGCGTGGCTGGAGACGGTCGACGACGCGATCGCGGCGGCCATCGAGGAGAACCGGGAAGCCGCCGAGTGATGCCGCCGCGACGTTGAACTGGGGCGCCGGGCGGGGCCGCCGCTCGCGGCCCCGCCCGACGTGCTATGCCGCCGCCCCCAGCCGGATGTTCTGGTTGAGGCGGAAGAAATTGTCCGGATCGTATTTCCGCTTGATCTCCTGCAGCCGCGCGAAGTTGCTGCCGTAGGCGGCCGCGGTTCGTTGTTCGTCGTGGCCGACGAAGTTTACATAGACGCCGCCGGTCGAATGCGTCGCGGCGGCGTCCGAGAAGGCCCGCGCCCACCGGATGCACATCTCGTCGTCCCGGGGCTCCTCCCAACGGGTATGCACGTTCATGACAAAGGCGGCGTCGCGGTGCGGGTAGGCCATGGCCTCGACAGGCGGCCGCATGGTGGCGCCGCCGACTTGGCCGATGAAGATCTCGCACTGCGCCGTCGGCAGCTTGCCGGCATAGTCCACGACGAGGTCGAGCAGCCCGTCGCTGAGGGCGGCGAAGTTGTGCGACTTCCAGTAGTTCCGCGCCCCCGGCGTCAGCAGCGGATCGAAGGCCTGCTGCCAGGCGGTGAACGGGACGGGCCCGACCTGCGTTCCCACCGGATCGCCCATGGCGAGGATCGACGTTGCCTGCTCTTGCCCGGACGCAGGGTCCCCGGCATGGCAGAGAGCGAAGGCGAGGATTTCCGTCCCGTGGACCTCGGCAGGCAGGAACGGCAGTGGCGGCGCCTTGCGCAGGACCGCCCAGCAGGTGAAGTCGTCCGGCATCGCCTTGGCGAGATCCCGGTAGCGCCGCAGCAGCGGCCCAGCGTCCTCAAGCCGGTGCACCACCAGCCCCGCGAGAACCTGCGGGCCGACAGGATGCAGACGGAAGCGGAAGTTGGTGACGATGCCGAAGTTGCCGCTGCCGCCGCGGAGGGCCCAGAACAAATCCGGGTTCTCGTCGTCGCTGGCCCGCACGAGCCGCCCGTCCGCCGTGACGACGTCGGCGCCCAGGAGGTTGTCGATCGTCATCCCGTGCTTGCGGCTCAACCAGCCGAAGCCGCCGCCGAGGGTAAGGCCGGCGACCCCCGTCGTCGAGTTGATGCCGAGGGGCGTCGCCAGCCCGAAGGCCTGTGCTTCGTTGTCGAAATCGCCGAGGGTGGCCCCGGGTTCGACCCAGGCGACCCTCTCGCTGGGCTCGACGCGTACCGACTTCATCGGAGCGAGGTCGATCAGCACGCCGCCGTCGCACACCGCATGCCCGGCGATGCCGTGCCCGCCGCCGCGGACCGCGGTGACGAGACCGTGGGCGCGCGCGAAATCGACCGCGCGCATCACGTCGGCAGCGCCGGCGCAGCGCACGATCACGCCCGGATGGCAGTCGATCATCGCGTTCCAGATGCGCCGCATCTGGTCGTAGCCCGGCGACGCCGGCGTCACCAGATGGCCGCGCAACTCGCCGGCAAGACCGGCCATCGCATCGGTATCGAAACGGCGGTCGCCGCCGTCGAGAGTACGCAGAATCAGGTCCGTCACGTTATCCTCCCTGGTTGGCTCATACGCGCATGCGCCGCGTTCGCAGCAATTATGGGACTGCGGCCGCCGCCACAAGTTCAGCCTCTGTACCGCCCTCTCCCCGCACCCCACCTGTGATCGGAGACAGCCCGAGGGAGACAGCAGCATGGAAACCCAGGGTTACGGCCAATTCTGCCCGGTTGCCATGGCGGCCGAGATTCTGTGCAACCGGTGGACCCTGGTCCTGGTCAGGGAGCTGGCCGCCGGCAGTACGCGCTTCAACGAACTGCGGAGGGGACTGCCAAGGATGTCGCCTGCCCTGCTTTCGAAGCGTCTGAAGGAGCTTGAGAGGGCGGGCGTGATCGAACGGCAGCCGGCGGCCGAGGGCCTTCACGAATACCGGCTGACCGCCGCCGGGTCCGATCTCCGCTCGGTGGTGCAAACGGTTGGGATCTGGGGCCAGCGCTGGGTGCAGTCGCAGCCGAGCCTCCGGAATCTCGACCCCGGTCTGCTCATGTGGGACATGCGGCGCAACCTCGAGGTCACCCCGATGCCGCGGCGCCGCATCGTGATTCAGTTTATGTATCCCGAGCTCGCGCCCGCGAAACGCCACTGGTGGCTGATCGTCGAACCCGGCATGCCGACCGATCTCTGCTCGGTCGACCCCGGGCTGGAGGTGGACCTGTACGTGACCACCGACCTGCGCACCATGACGGCGATCTGGATGGGGCTGACCTCGGCGGGCGCGGAGACGCAGGCTGGCCGCCTCCGCCTCGCCGGAGACACGGCAATCGGGCGTTCGATGCAGTCGTGGCTCGGCCTCAGTCCTTTTGCTGCCGAACCGAAGCGAGTTGCCGGCTAGTTCAGCCGGGCCGACCTCAGGCTCGACCGCTCACGACCCGATCTGCTCGTAGACGGCGTGAGCGATCGCATCGAGCCGGTCGCGCGGGAGCGCGCCCGCCACCACCCAGCCGAACGGCCCGTCGACCCAGAAGATGGCGGTCGTCCCGGCCGCACTGCTCTGGTAGCGGAAGGCGGTCTCGCCGCTGTCGCGGCCGCGTGCCTTGACGTAGACGGTCACCCGCTCGCCGCCCGCGGCCTGGTACATGAACTGCGCCGCCGGCCCGTCGCTGCCGGGCAGCAGCCGGCCGCCGACCAGATCGAAGCCCTGACGCGACAGATCGGGGGTTCGCAGCGGACTGCCGAGCCGGTTCGACAGCCACTGCACCAGATGGTCCTGCTGATCGCGCCCCACCTCGACCGGGTGGCGCACCTCGGTCACGTAGACGGCGTGCGCCATCACCGCCGGCCGTACCAGGTTCGCGAGGGTGGTGTCGGCCCCCTCCGCGCCGGGCCCCCAGCGCCACCAGCCGAGGCCGGAGCCGACCGCCACCCCGACCGCCAGCCAAGCCACGGCAGCCGCGACCCGCAGCCACGGCCTTCCGTTCCGCCGCCGGGCCGCCGCATAGAGAAGGCGATCCGGCACCGGCTCTTCCAGAACGCCTGCGTAACGACCGCAGATCTCCTCGTTGATGCGGCGGTAATCGGCAATCCGCTCCGCGTCGCCCCGACTGTCGGCGAGGTGGGCCTCGACCCGCGCCCGCGCGTCCGGCGGCAGAAAGCCGTCGGCGTAGGCGTGCAGATCGTCGTCGCTCACCGGTCTCACGGCACCCTCCTCGCCTGCCCCCCGCCCGCAAGCAGCGCCCGCAGGCGCTCGCGGCCGCGGTGAAGGCGGGACATGACGGTTCCGATCGGGATTTCCAGCACGCGGGATACCTCGTCGTAGCTCATCTGCTCCAGCGCCACCAGCAGGACCACCTCCTTCTGCTCGGGGGGCAGCAGGTCGAGCGCCCGCTGGAGGGCCGAGACGGCCAGTCTCGCCTCCTGCTCCGGCCGCACCGGCACCACGTGCACCGACTCGTCCAGGCTTTCGGGCTTCGCCCGGCGGCCGGCGCGCACGCGGTGGCTGGCGTGGATCCGGTGCATGACCGTGAACAGCCAGGCCCGCAGGTTGGTGCCGGTATGGAACAACCGGCGCTTCTGCAGCGCCCGCTCGAGGCAATCCTGGACAAGGTCGTCGGCCTCCTGCCGATCGCCGGCAAGCGCTCTCGCAAAGCGCCGGAGATGCGGGATCTGGGCAACGATCTCGTCGTCCTCGAACACCCCGGGGACCCCCTCGATATCATCACAACAACAGCCCGAGCGGGGCGGTTATTCCCGCTCCGTGCGGGGCTTCCTGGCTCCGGTTACGTTCCCGGGCTCGACGTTCGGTCCGGCTTCCGTCTCCTCGCGCCACCAGCGATGCCGCTCATCCTTCTGCTGGCGCTCCTCCAGCAGACGGCGGACGTGGGCCAGATTCTTTTCGGTCACCTCGGTCATCCGCTCGCTGCCGAAAGCCGCGTACACCTCGCGCGCCTTCGCGAAGGCTTCCGCCGCCCGCTCCAGCTCGGCCGCATCGTTGACCAAACGGCCGAGCAGGAACAGTGCCGATCCCATCGTGTTCTGGCTGGCGGCCCACAACAGCGGCACCTTCTCGCGGGTGCGGACGTCGAGGGCGGCGCGCGAAGCCTCGATCGCGCGCTCGAGAATGTCGGGGTCGCGCATCTGCTGGCCGGCGACCTGCGCCGCCTGGCCGATGTTGTCCATCACCTCGGCCCAGGCCATCGGCGTCTCGGCCTTGGTATAGACCTGCAGTGCGGCCTGGAAGGCGGCAAGCGCGGCCTTCAGGAAGTCTCCCTCGCCGCTCTTCATGTCGAGCCGGTAGAGGATCTCTCCCAGCCGGTTCTGCATCGCCGCCCACTCGCGGGGGTGCTCGTACTTGTCGATCGCCTCGATGGCGTTGCGGAAGACCTCGGCTGCCGTCTCATAGGTGGCACGGTCGTCGGCCCGTTCGGCGATCGACATCAGCGCGGTGGCGAGCTGCTTCTGGGCCTGGGCCCAGAAGCAGCTCTTGTCGCGCCGCGGCAGGCCCTCGATCGCCGTCTGATAGGCCTGGGCCGCGCTGTGAAAGACGTCGATCGCGCCCCGCTGGTGGGCCAGTGTCGCCAGGGCGTTGCCGAAGCACAGGTTGACCGCGGCCCGTTCCAGCGTGCTCAACTCCGCCGGGATGTTGCGGGCTTCGGGGGTTGCGGCCTCCAGCGCTTCGGGCAGGGCCTCGCGCAGGCTCTGCGCCTTGGCGTCGCTGCGCGGTACCGTGGCGGCCAGGACGACCGCGCCCAGCAGGTCCGCGAACTCGGCCCGGATCGGTACCGGCACCGGCAGCACGTCGAACGGCGTTGCAGCGCCGGGCCGGTCGATCTCCTCCTCCGCCAGCGACACGAAACGGACGTGCAGCGCCTCGCTCGTCTCTGGTACGCCGGCATGGACCAGGACGTCGGCGTCCATTTCCGCGAGCAGCCGGCGCGCGGCCGCCGCGAAGGCGGCCAGGGAAACCGCGGTGTCGCCTGGCGGCGGCCCGTCCATCGCCTTGCCCAGGACCCGGACCCGCATCGCCCGGCGCCGCTCGAGGGCGGCGGCGATGGCGCGGCTCAGCTCGCCCCCGGCGTCGCCCGCCACCGGCGCGACGACGACCTCGATCCGATCGATCCGGCTGCCGCCGTCGCCCTTGAGCAGCCTCGCCAGCAATCCGGCGCGCGCCTTCTTGCCGGCCGGCTTGCTGTTGCGCGCCTTGGAGTCCGCCTCGCCGCGGCGAACCAGCTGCTCGTTGGCGGCGCGCAGCCGCTTGACCAGGACGCGCAGGATCGACATCGCCAGCTTGGGGTCGGTCTCCAGCTCGTCGAGGAACTGCTCGCGCGGGATCGCCTGCAACACCGCCTTGCCGATCACGGTCGCGGTCGCCGAGCGGGGTGCGCCGTCGATCAGGCTCATCTCGCCGAACAGATCCCCCTTGCCGAGAACCGCCAGCCTTGCCGGACCGTTCTCGCCGGTCCTGCTGAGCTCGACCTTGCCTTCCAGGATCCGGTAAGCGGCATCCGCCGCTTCGCCTTCGCGGAAGATGACGTCGCCGTCGCGGTGCTTCTGTTCGGATTTGGCCACCTGGTGCTCCCGGTTCGCGCGCGGTGGCTACGGCGCCACGCCTTCGGCCAGGGCGGCCAGCTCGGCCCTGAGATCGCGGAACACGCTGGCCCAGTCGCCGGGACGCGGTTGGCGGAACAGTCGCATGGACGGGTACCAGGGAGTGGTCTCCCCGGCAACGCCCCAGCGCCAGTCACAGGAGAACGGCAGCAGAGTCCACACCGGACGGTTCAGCGCACCGGCCAGGTGGACCACCGCCGTATCGACGCCGATCAGGAGGTCGAGCTGCGCCAGGATTGCCGCCGTGTCCGCGAAGTCGCCGATGCCCGACGCAAGGTCGGTAACCAGCGCTACCGAGGCGGACTCGGCGACGTCGGCGGCCCGGGGTCCTTTCTGGAGGCTGAAGAAGGCCACCCGCGGCAAGTCCAGAAGGTTGACGAAGGGCGTGAAGCCGCTGCTGCGGTTGCGATCGTTCTTGTGGGTCGGCTTTCCCGCCCATACCAGCCCCACCCGCAGCCGCCCGGCCGGATCTTCGGGCAGGCGGAACGGGTGGTCCTCGGCAGCGCTCAGGTACGGCACCGCGGCGGAAGTCCCGCCGTCGCGCATGCCGAGCAGCCAGGGCAGCGACAGCAGCGGCGCCTGGACGTCGCACGGCGGCGGCGCGGCGTTGCCCGGCACCACGCGGTCGAGCCCCGCCACGTCGGCGAACAGCCGCACCAGCTCCGGCTGGCAGAACAGGATCACCGCACTGTCGGGGCCGCGCGGAATGGACCGGATGCAGCGCACGAACTGGATCATGTCGCCGAACCCCTGCTCGTGCCACAGCAACAGGGTGCGGTCGCCGAGATCGCCGCCGTCCCACGCCGGCGCCTCGAAGCTGCGGCGCGTCACCTCCGGCAGCTTCCAGCGCCACTCGTATTCGGCAAACCCCTCCTCCAGCCGGCCCATCTGAAGCAGGGTCAAAGCCCGGTCCCAGCGGCAGTCGACGTACTCGCCGCGCAGCGACAACGCCCTGTCGAAGCAGGCGACGGCCGTCTCGTGCTGGCCGAAATCGCGCAAGGCCAGACCTAGGTTGTACAGCGCCGGCGCGGAATCCTGCCGCATGTTCACCGCCTTCTGGTGCTCGACGATCGCCTCCTCCAGGCGGCCGGCGTCGCGCAGGGCATTGCCGAGGTTCGAGAGCAACCCGGAGGTCGGGTTGCCGAGGGCGATCGCCCGGCGGTAGCAGGCGATGGCGGCGCCGAACTTGCGCTGGGAACGCATGATGACGCCCAGATTGTTGTAGGCGTCGGCCAGATCCGGGCCCAGGGCGAGGGCCTGCACGTAGGCAGGGACCGCTTCGTCGAGACGGCCCTGGCGGTGGAGCTCCGCCGCCAGCCCGAACAGGCGGGCCGCTTCCCGTTCCCGCGAGGAAACGCTCGACTCGTCCTGGCTCATCCCTTCGCCCCCGAACGGTTATCCGCTCATAGTGCGTCGCCAACCCCTGGGGCGCAAGGGGCTCCATCACACCGCTTTACAATTGCGACAGATGTCAACGGCGCCGTGAGCCCGCCGCCCCGACCACGGTGCGCCAAGGCCGTGTTGCGGAATTTTGCGTTGTTACGACGGCCCCGCGATCACGGCACCGGGACGTTGTCGATCAGCCGGGTCGTGCCGAGCCAGGCGGCCGCCAGGACCCGGGCCGGCTTGCCGCGTTCCGGGCTCCCCAGGCTCGCCGCGTCGCGCACTGTCACGTAATCGACTGCACGGAAGCCGGCATCGAGCAGCGTCGAGGCCGCCCACGCCTCCGCGGCATCGGCGGCGCCGTCCGCGGCGAACCGCCTTGCCGCCTCCGCGATCGCCCGGTGCAGCGCCGGCGCGATCGCCCGCTCCGCCGCCGAGAGATATGCATTGCGGGAGGACATGGCGAGGCCATCCGCCTCGCGCACCGTGGGAGCGCCGACGATCTCGACCGGGATGTCGAGATCCCGGGTCAGACGCCGGATCACCTGGAGCTGCTGGAAATCCTTCTCGCCGAACACCGCCACCTCGGGCAACGCCTGCAGCAGCAACTTGGTCACCACCGTCGCCACCCCGGTGAAGAAGCCGGGCCGGAACTCGCCTTCGAGCACGTCGCCGAGCTGCGGCACCGAGACCTGGGTGACATAGCCGGAGGGATACATCTCGGCGACCTCCGGCGCGAACAAGAGATGCGTCCCGGCCGCGGCAAGCAGCCGGCGATCGCCCTCCTCGTCGCGAGGGTAACGGGCGAAGTCCTCCTTCGGTCCGAACTGCCTGGGGTTGACGAACAGGGTGACGACCGCGCGGTCGGCCTTCTTCAACGCCTCGCCCACCAGCGAAAGGTGGCCCTGGTGCAGCGCCCCCATGGTCGGCACCAGGCCGGTCCCGAGACCCCGCTTGCGCCAGGCGCCGATCCGCTCGCGCAGCTCGGCCACGGTGCGGACGATCGAGAGCTTCTCAGCCATGCTTCTTCTTTTCGATTCCGTAACAATTCTCGGGGCCGGGGAACCGCCTTGCCTTGACGTCGTCGGCATAGCGGGCGACCGCCTCCGAGACCGCGTCGCCCAGCTCGGCGTAGCGGCGCACGAACTTCGGCGTGAAGCTGCCGAACAGCCCCAGGATGTCTTCGGTGACAAGGATCTGGCCGTCGCACTGCGGCGAGGCGCCGATGCCGATGATCGGCACCGGGACCGCGGCCGTGATCTCGCGGCCGAGCGGCTCGCGTACCGCTTCCAGTACGATCGCGAAGGCGCCGGCCTCGGCGATCGCCTCGGCATCGGCGCGGATGCGGCGCGCCTCCTCCTGGTCGCCTCCCTGCGACCGGAAACCGCCGAAGACATGCACCGCCTGGGGCGTCAGGCCGATGTGGCCCATCACCGGAATCCCCCGTCGGGTGAGGAAGCGCACGGTCGGCGCCATCTCCACCCCGCCTTCCAGCTTGACTGCGGTGCAGCCGGTTTCGGCCATGATCGAGGCGGCGACGCGGAACGCGGCCTCGGGTGATTCCTGGTACGAGCCGAACGGAAGATCGACCACCACGCAGGCGCGGGCCGAGCCGCGCACCACCGCGGCACCGTGGGCCGCCATCATCGCCGGCGTGACCGGAATCGTCGTCTCGAAGCCGTAGACCACCATGCCCAGCGAATCCCCGACCAGGATGAGATCGGCATGGGGGTCGATGAAACGGGCCATGGGAGCGGTATAGGCGGTCAGACACACGATCGGGGTCCCGCCCTTGCGGCTGCGGATCTCCGGGGCGGTGATCCGCCGGGTATTCGTGCTGGTCGACATGGCGCTCTCCATTCGGGATGCGTAGAGTAGGCGGGCGGTGCCGGCGCGCAAGGAAAATCGCTTGTCGGAGACGCCCGTGCGACGCCCGGCTATCTTCCCAAGACCCGGCTGCCCACCCATAGTTTCCTGTGAGGGAATGGCCCGCCGCGGCCAAGATGTCGCGGATCGCACCCGGAGGAAGGCTGATGCGTCTGATCCTGGAGATATGGGAGCGCCGGCAGACGCTGCCGGCTGCATTCGTCGTCGCGGCCCTGGTCGGCTGCGCGGCCCCGACGGCCAGCCCGCCGCTTACCGCGGAACCCCCTTCTCCCGACACGCTCGGGCCGTCGGCGGCGGCGCGGCGGCACATGGTGGTGGCCGCCAACCCGTACGCCGCCGAGGCCGGGCTGTCGGTCCTCAACGCCGGCGGCTCGGCGCTCGATGCCGCGATTGCCGCGCAGCTGGTCCTCAACCTGGTCGAGCCGCAGTCTTCGGGCATCGGCGGCGGCGCCTTCATCATGCACTATCGCGCCTCGGACGGCGCGGTCGAGGCCTATGACGGGCGCGAGACGGCGCCGGCGGCGCTCGATGCCGGGCCGTTCCTCACCTCGGCCGGCAAGCCGAGGGCGTTCAACGACGTGGTGGCCGGCGGCCTGTCGGTCGGCGTCCCCGGCTTGGTGCGGGTGCTGGAGCTGGCGCATCGCGACCACGGCAGGATGCCCTGGGCGGCGCTGTTCGAGCCGGCGATCCGGCTTGCGGAGACCGGCTTCCCGGTATCGCCCCGGCTGCACCAGACGATCGCCGGAGATCGGCACCTGAACCGCCTTCCGGCGGCCCGCGGCTATTTCTTCGGCCGCGACCGCAAGCCGCTGCCGATCGGCAGGATGCTCAGGAACCCCGCCTTCGCCGCCACCTTGCGGCTGATCGCCGAGCAGGGGCCGGGCGCCTTCTACGAAGGCCCGATCGCCCGCGACATCGTCGCCGCGGTGCGCGGCTCGCGGGTCAATCCCGGGGTGATGGCGGCCGCCGATCTGGCCGGGTACCGTGCAGTCAAGCGCGAGCCGGTCTGCGCCCCTTACCGGGTCTGGCAGGTATGCGGAATGCCGCCGCCGTCGTCGGGCGGCATCGCGGTGGCGCAGGTGCTCGGCATCCTGCAGCACTTCAGCTACGACGCCCGCTCGGCGGTGCCGTCGCCGTCGTTCGCCCACTTTTTGGCCGAAGCGGAGCGGCTCGCCTTCGCCGACCGCGCCCAATACGTCGGCGATTCCGATTTCGTTCCGGTACCGGTCCAGGCCCTGGTCGAGCCGCGCTACCTCGCCGAGCGCGCCCGGCTGGTCAGCCCGACCCGCGCCATGGGCGTCGCCAAGGCGGGCGATCCCCTCGGGGCGAAGGCCTCGACCTTCGCCCCCGACCTGCATGAGGGCGGCGTCTCCACCACGCACATCAGCGTGGTCGACGGCGACGGCAATGCGGTTTCGATGACCTCGACCATCGAGAGCGCGTTCGGCTCCCGGCTGATGGTCCGCGGCTTCCTGCTCAACAACCAGATGACCGACTTCACCATCCAGGCCCGCGGCGCGCCGGCGGTCGCCAACGCGGTCGGCCCGCGCAAGCGGCCGCGCAGCAGCATGGCGCCGACGCTCGCCTTCCGCGACGGCAAGCTGGTGCTGGTGATCGGCTCGCCGGGGGGGTCGCGCATCATCGGCTACGTGGCGCAGGCGGTAGTGGCGAGCCTGGAAGGCGATTTCGCGATGGCCTCGGCGGTCGCTCAGCCGCACGTGCTGAACCGCAACGGCCGCACCGAGCTGGAGGAGGGCACCGGGCTCGACGGCCTCGCCCATGCCCTGCGCGAGCTCGGCCACGAGGTCGAGATGACCGAGATGACCAGCGGCCTGCACGGCATCCGCGTTCGCGATGTTGTGTTGGACGGCGCCGCCGACCCGCGGCGGGAAGGAGTCGCCGCCGGCAACTGAAGGCGCTATGGTGCCGCCTCACGCGGGAACGAGGGGCGCGCGATGACGGAAGCGGGCGACAAGCCGAAGCTGTACCTGGTGGCGGGGGGCGACAAGCGTCTGTCCCGCGGCCATCCATGGGCGTTCTCGAACGAGGTGCGGATCGGGCCGGCGGAAAAGGAGCTGGCGCCGGGCACGGTGGTTGCCCTGCACCGCGTCGACGGCAAGCCGCTGGCGGCCGGGACCTTCAATCCCCATGCCCTGATCGCCTTCCGCCGCTACACCCGCAATGCCGTTGCGGCGATCGACCGCCGGCTGGTTGCCGAGCGGCTGCGGCCGGCCCTGGCCCTGCGCGAGCGCCTGTTCGACGCTCCCTTCTACCGGCTTCTCCATGCCGAGGGCGACAACCTGCCGGGGTTCGTCGTCGACCGCTTCGGTGACGTGCTGGTGGTGCAGGCCTCGACCGCTGGCGCCGAGCGGCTGCTCGACGAGGCGCTGGCCGCCCTCGACGCCGGTCTGCAGCCGAAGGCGGTGGTGCTGCGCAACGACGTTCCCGCCCGTGCCCTCGAAGGGCTCGAGCCCGAGGTGCGGGTGGCGAAGGGCGCCGTCGAAGGCCCGGTGCGGCTGGAGGAGAACGGCGTCGCCTACCTGGCCGACCTCGCCGCCGGCCAGAAGACCGGCTGGTTCTACGACCAGCGGCTCAACCGCGCCGCGGTCGCCCGCCTGGCGCGCGGCGGCCACATGCTGGACCTCTACGCCTTCAGCGGCGGCTTTGGCCTGGCCGCGGCCGCCGCCGGAGCGGCCGGCGTCGTCGGCGTCGATTCGTCCGAGGCGGCGCTGGCGCTGGCCCGGGAGGCGGCCGCCCTCAACGGGGTCGCCGACCGCTGTACGTTCGAAAAGGCGGACGTGTTCGCCTTCCTCGAGGACGCCGCCCTGCGCCCGGCCCGCTACGAGGTGGTGTGCGTCGACCCGCCCGCCTTCGCGCGCAGCCGCAAGGACGTCGGCGCCGCCCTCAAGGGCTACCGCAAGCTGGCCCGGCTGGCCGCCGCGGCGGTGGCGCCGCAGGGCTTCCTGTTCATGGCGTCGTGCTCGCACAACGTGCCCGCGGACCAGTTCGCCGCCGAGGTGGTCGAAGGCGTCGGACGCGCCGGGCGTTCGGGCCGCATCATCGCCCAGGGCGCCGCCGGCCCCGACCACCCGGTGCACCCCTTCCTGCCCGAGACGGCGTACTTGAAGTCGGTCACGCTGGCGCTGGACTGACGCTCGCCATCAATGAGGCGCGAGTCGGACCGCATCCTTCGACAGGCTCAGGATGAGGCCCTCATGCCGAGCTTGTCGAAGCACGAGGGCCGGAACGCAGGGGGATCTTCGAGGCCGCCCGCTGGGACGGTCCGGGGCAATGGGTTCATGGCGACATCGCACCGGGCAACCTGTTGGTCGCGGATGGGCGATTGGCGGCGGTGATCGACTTCGGCTCCTGCGCCGTCGGCGATCCCGCCTGCGACCTCGTCCTCGCCTGGACCTTTCTTTCGGGAGAAGCGCGCGCCGCCTTCCGGGAACGCGTCGCGGCGGATCCCGGCCCCTGGGCCCGCGCACGCGGGTGGGCGCTCTGGAAGTCGCTCCTTGTACTGTCGGAAAACCTCGCGACGCGAACGATCGCCGGCCCCGCGCGCCGGATCATCGCCGACGTCCTTTCGGATTCCCTCGATTCCCGCCGGTAGTGGCTTGGTACAGGCTCACTCCGGCGCGGCGGGCGTGGCGGTGACGGCGACCGGCTCGGCCACCGGGGCGCCGCCGGCCGGAAGCCGGCAGACCACGGTCGTCCCCCTGTTCGGCCGCGACTTGATCTCGACGCGGCCGCCGTGCAGCTCGACGAAACGCTTGACCAGCGACAGGCCGAGACCGGCGCCGCGGGCCTCGCCCTCCATCGCCGGGCCGCGCTCGAAGCTGCGGAACATCCGCTCCTGATCGGCGAGCGGGATGCCGACGCCGGTGTCGGTGACGGAGATTTCGACCTCGCTCTCGCTGCGCCGCGCCGTCAGCTTGATGCGACCGCGCGGCGGCGTGAAGTTGACCGCGTTGCTGAGCAGGTTGAACAGCACCTGGCGCAGCCGTTTCTCGTCCGCAACGATCCAGCCGAGGTCGCTGGGACCGTCGAACTCGAGCTGCTGGTTCTTGCGCCGCGCCCGGTCGCGGACCAGCTGCAGGCTCGCCACCAGCATGTTCGAAAGATCGATGGTGTCGAGGCTGAGAGTAAGGATGCCGGCCTCGATGGTGGCAAGATCGAGGATGTCGCTGACCACCGAGATCAGGTTCTGCGACGTCTCCAGGATGCCGCGCACGTACTCGGCCTGGCGGGTATTGAGGGGGCCGAAGTACTCCTCGGTCAGGATGTCGGCGAAGCCGATGATCGTGTTCATCGGCGTCCGCACCTCGTGGGCGACGTTGGCGATGAACTCGGATTTCAAACGGTCGGCCTCGTGCAGGGCCTCGGCGCGCTGGCGCAGCGCCTCCTCGAGTCGGGTGCGGTCGGTGACGTCGAGATACGAGAGCAGCACCGCGCCGTCGGGCAGCGGCACGTTGGCGTAGTCTAGGATGGTGCCGTCGGCGCGGACGATCCGTCCGGTGTGCGGCTCGCGTCCCATCAGCCGCGCGATCACCCGCTCCTTGTGGGTTTCCCAGTCGCCCTCGACGGTACCGGCGATCAGCGGCTTGGTGCGTTCGACGAACTCGTTGACGTGGGGCTCGCCCTCGAGGTCGCCGGCGTTCAGCTTCCACAGCTTGGCGAACACCGGGTTGAACAGCTTGAGCCGGCCATCGCTGCCGAACACCGCGACGCCCTCGTAGAGGTTGTCGAGGGTTTCGCGCTGCACCGCGATCAGGGTGTTGAGCGAGCGCTCGAGCGCCAGCCGCTCGGTCACGTCCTCGTAGATGAAGACGAGGCCGCCCAGCGGATAAGGATTGATCAGACAGCGGAAGGTGGCGCCGCTCGGCAGGTGCAGCAGCTCCTCGACCGGCTCCTTGAGGGCACCGAACAGGGCCAGCTGCTCTTCCTTGAACAGGCGGAAGTCGACGAACTCGGGCAGCCGGCGCAGCTCGCGCAGCCGCTCCAGCACCTCGGCCAGCGTCGGCTCGCTGCCCAGCCACTGCGCGTCGAGCCCCCACAGGGCGGCGTAGTTGGAGTTCGAGAAGACCAGTTTCGCCTTCGAATCGAATATGGCGATCGCCGTGTTGAGGGATTCAAACACCTGCTCGCGGGCGGCGGTGTCGCGGGCGAAGGTGCCCTCCATCTCCTCCGCCGCCGAGCGGTCGATGGCGTAGCCGAGCGTGCCCGGCCAGTTGCCGAGCGGCGCCTCGGTGACCTCGTAGAGCCGCGGCAGGCCGCCCAGCGACAGCAGGCGATGCTCGGCCGCCGGAGCCTGGCCCTGGCGTGCTGCCACCGCGAGGTCGCGGGTGGTGTCGGCGACCGCCTCGTCCAGCCCGGACCGGTTGACGAACACCAGGTTGAGATTGGCGTCGCGCAGCCACACCGGCATCGGCAGCGAATCCAGCAGCGCCGCCATCCACTCCTGGTCGTCCGACAGCTCGGCCGGCGGCGCATTCAGCCCCGTCGAGCGACTGCTGGAATCGCCCACGTCGCGCATCCACACCGCGTCGGCCAGCCAACGGCCGTCGGCGGCGGAGGCCCTCGCCCCCACCACCTGAAGGGCGCGGCCGTCGGTGGCGGGCAGCACGAGATCGAACGGCTCGCCTTCCTGGCGCAGCGCGTGCACCGCCTTTTGAAGGGCGACCGAGGATTCGCCGGTGAAGCGGGCGCGCGCGTCGTCGAAGCTGGATTCGACGCCGTCAGCGAGGTCGAGCAGGACGGCCAGCCGGCGCGAGCAGCTGGCGCGGTTATCGGCCGTCCATACGAAGACACCGTCCGGCGCCGCCGCGATCAGCTCGCTGCACAGCTCGCTGTCCTCGGCGAAGATGCGGGCGCGGCGTTCGGCCCGACGCAGCCGCTTCCACAGGACGAAGGCCCCCGGGGCGGCGGCCGCGAGCGCCGTCAGCATACCGATCCCGAAGCCCGCTTCCGGCGTCATGCCGGCTGTTCCTCGTGCCGCATCGGGGTGATCCTAGACGGCAAACCCGAAGGCGCCAAGGATAACGAGACCGCCATACCCCCTCACCTCCGACCCTCGCCCCCATTCCATGGGGTAGAGGGACAGAGGTGTGGGGAAAGGCGGGTTGTCAGTACCGATACTGGTCGGTCTTGAAGGGGCCGGCCTGGGGCACGCCGATGTAGTCGGCCTGGCGCTTCGACAGCTTCGACAGCTTGACCCCCAGCTTCTCGAGGTGCAGCGCGGCAACCTTCTCGTCGAGGTGCTTGGGCAGCACGTAGACCTTGCGCTCATACGCGCCCTGGTTGCCGTAGAGCTCCATCTGCGCCAGCACCTGGTTGGTGAAGGACGCGCTCATCACGAAGCTGGGATGCCCGGTGGCGCAGCCGAGGTTCACCAGCCGCCCCTGCGCCAGCACGATCAGCCGCTTGCCGTCGGGGAACTTCACCTCGTCGACCTGCGGCTTGATGTTGGTCCACTGGAGATTGCGCAAGCTGGCGATTTGGATCTCGGAATCGAAATGGCCGATGTTGCAGACGATGGCGCGGTCCTTCATCGCGCGCATGTGGTCGATGGTGATGACGTCGACGTTGCCGGTCGCGGTGACGAAGATGTCGCCCTTGGGGGCGGCCTCCTCCATCGTCACCACCTCGTAGCCCTCCATCGCCGCCTGCAGGGCGCAGATCGGGTCGACCTCGGTGACCAGGACGCGGCAGCCGGCGCTGCGCAGGGACTCCGACGAGCCCTTGCCGACATCGCCGAAGCCGGCGACCACCGCCACCTTGCCCGCCATCATCACATCGGTGGCGCGGCGGATGCCGTCGACCAGGCTTTCGCGGCAGCCGTACTTGTTGTCGAACTTCGACTTGGTCACCGAGTCGTTGACGTTGATGGCGGGGAACAGCAGCGTCCCGTTCTTGGCCATCTCGTACAGGCGGTGCACGCCGGTAGTGGTCTCCTCGGTGACGCCCTTGATCGAGGCGCCCACCTTCGAGTACCAGCCCGGCTGCGCGGCCAGGCGCTTCCGAATTGCGGCGAACAGCACCTCCTCCTCCTCGGAAGTCGGGTTGGCGAGCACCGCCATGTCCTTCTCGGCCTTGGCGCCGAGATGGATCAGCAGGGTGGCGTCGCCGCCGTCGTCGAGGATCATGTTGGGGAAGCCGCCGTCGGCCCAATCCATGATGCGGTGGGTGTAGTCCCAGTACTCGACCAGGCTCTCGCCCTTGACCGCGAAGACGGGCGTGCCGGCGGCCGCGATCGCCGCCGCCGCGTGGTCCTGGGTCGAGTAGATGTTGCACGATGCCCAGCGGATTTCGGCGCCGAGCGCCTGCAGGGTCTCGATCAGCACCGCGGTCTGGATCGTCATGTGCAGCGAGCCGGCGATGCGCGCGCCCTTGAGCGGCTTTTTGGCGCCGAACTCCTCGCGCACCGCCATCAGGCCGGGCATCTCGGATTCGGCGATCTCGATCTCCTTGCGGCCCCACGCGGCGAGCTTGAGGTCGGCGACATGGAAATCCTGGGACGTGCTCATGGCTTCTCCTGCGCAATCAGGTGCGGGAGGTCATACCCTCTTCGCGAGGGGTTCGCAAGAAGGGAGGGGCGCGCACAGTCGGTTCCACTGATCCGGAAGTGCTGCGAAGCCGGGTCCGCGTCGGCTTGGGCCAGATCCTTTCGCGCTTTCGTAAAATTCCCCATGCGTCGTCCGAGGCGGCGCTGAGAGACAATCTGCGCGCAGACCGTTGGATCAACAGTTTTGTCAGCCCGTTCACAGACTCGGCCGACCAGACAGACGCGGTACCCCTCCTTCGCCTCGCGGCCTCAGAACAGCGCGTTGAAGTCGTCGAGCATCATCGCGATGCGGCCGGGGTCGCCCTGGTCGAGGATGCCCTGGGCGCGGCGGGTGGCGGCGGGAAGGTCGAGGGCACGGACGCGCTGCTTCACCCGCGGCAGCTTGGAGGCGATCATCGACAGGTCCAGGATGCCGAGCCCGAGCAGCAGCGCGGTGTAGCGCGGATCTCCGGCGATCTCGCCGCACAGCGAGACCGGGATGCCGGCGTGCTTCGCGGCCTCGGCGGCGCGGTGGATGAGGCGCACCACCGCCGGGTGCAGCGGATTGTAGAGGTGGGCCACCTGCTCGTCGCCGCGGTCGGCGGCCAGGGTGTACATGGTGAGGTCGTTGGAGCCGATCGAGAAGAAGTCGCTGACCCGCGCCAAGCCGTCGGCGGCCAAGGCGGCGGCCGGGATCTCGATCATGATGCCGACCGGCGGCAGCGGCTCGGGCACCGCGATGCCCCGCTCCTTCAGGCTTTCGGCCGCCGCCTTCATCGCCTGGCGGGCCTTGCGCACCTCGCCCACCGTGGTCACCATCGGCAGCATGATCCGCACGTTGCCGGTGGTGGCGGCGCGCAGGATCACGCGAAACTGCGATTCCAGCAGGTCCTGGCGCTTCAGCAGCAAACGTATGCCGCGCAGGCCAAGCGCGCTGGAGGCGCTGACAGCGTATTCACCCATCAGCGCATCGGTCGCCTTCTCGCCCCCGACGTCGAGGATGCGCACCGTGACCGGCTTGCCTTCCATCACCGCAATGATGTCACGCAGGGTTTCGTAGACCTCGTCCTCGGGCGGGATATCGTCGCGGTTCATGTACATGAACTCGCTGCGCAACAGACCGATCCCGGCGGCGCCCATCTGGTGGACGAGGTTGACCTCGATCGGCAGCTCGACGTTGGCCATCAAGGTGACCTCGGTGCCGTCGCGGGTGACCGCCGGAACCCGGCGCATGCGCGACAGCACCCGGCGCTCGCGCGCCATCTCGACCCGCCGCGCCTCGTAGGCGCGCAAGGTGGCGTCGCCTGGGTTGACGATGACGCGGCCGCTGTCGCCGTCGACGATCACGGTGTCGCCGTGGCGGATGCCGTCGAGGACGCCCGGCACCCCGAGCACGGTCGGGATCTCGAGCGCGCGTGCCATGATCGCGGTGTGGCCCTGGGTGCCGCCGAGTACGGTGGTGATGCCGGACACCAGGTGAGGGTTGAGCCGCGCGGTGTCGGCGGGGGTCAGTTCCTCGGCCACCACCACGCTGTCGCGCGGCAGCGTCGAATAGGTCTGGTACGGCTTGTTCATCAGGCTGCGCACCAGCCGGTTGGCGACGCCGCGGATGTCGTCGAGGCGGCCGGCCAGATAGGCGTCGTCCATCGCCTTGAAGCTTTCGGCGATCGCGGCGACCTCCTCCTGGACCGCGGCTTCGGCGTTGATGCGCTCGGTGGCGATGCGGGCCAGGGCGCCGCGCACCAGACGGGAGTCGGTCAGCATCTGGTGGTAGGCGTCGAGCAGCGGCCCCAGGTCCTCCTCGAAGCGGCCGGGGCCGCCTTCCAGCTTTGCCCGCAGGCCGGCAACCTGCTTGCGGGCCCGCTCGACCGCCTCCTGGAAGCGTTCCTTTTCGGCGTTCAGGCGCTTGGCGGGAATGCGGTACTCGGGAACCTGGATGACGCCGGATTCCCGGACGTGGGCGGTGCCGATGCCGATGCCGGACGACACGCCCAGTCCCGTGAACACCTTCTCGCGCGCCGGAATCATCACGTCGTCCGCCATTCCCTTGCCCTTACGTTTCTTCGAATTTGCGTTCGATCAGAGCGACGATGGCCGCCAGGGCCTCGGCCGCCTGGGCACCGGTCGCCGCCAGTTCGAGGTCGCAGCCGGGGCCGGCCGCCAGCATCATCAGCCCCATGATCGACGAGCCGGACACCGACTGCCCGCAGCGGGTCACCGTGATCCTCGCATCGAACTGGCCGGCCAGCTTGACAAACTTGGCCGCCGCGCGGGCGTGCAGGCCACGCTGGTTGCGGATGGTCGCGACGCACTGGACGGCACCTTCGTTGCCCGGCAGCACGTACGACTCGGTCATGACTGTTCCTGGGTCAGCAGCCGGGAGGCGATGTTGATGTACTTGCGCCCGGCCTCCTGGGCGCTCGCCGCGGCGGTGGCCAGGTTCTCGCTTTCGCGCACGCTGGCGAGCTTGATCAGCATCGGCAGGTTGACGCCGGCGATCACCTCCACATGGGCCTTGTCCATGATCGAGATGGCAAGGTTCGAGGGGGTGCCGCCGAACATGTCGGTGAGCAGGATGACGCCGCTGCCGTTGTCGGCCTTGGTGACGCTGTCGAGGATGTCGACCCGGCGCTGCTCCATGTCGTCGTCGGGCCCGATGCAGACGGCGCGGATATTGCGTTGCGGGCCGACCACGTGCTCCAGCGCCGCGATCAGCTCCTCAGCCAGACGGCCGTGGGTCACCAGAACGAGTCCGATCATCGCTGCCGCGTCCCTGCCAAGAGATCAGTCCACCCCTGTTGCGTCACGGTCCATCTCCCTGTGTCTCAGGCTCACCCGGTAGCCCTGCCGTTCCAGCCAACGCGCGACGTCTTCGGCGACGAACACCGAGCGGTGCTTGCCCCCGGTGCACCCGAAGGCGATGGTCAGGTAGCTCTTGCCTTCCTCCGCATAGCCCGGCAGCAGCAGGGCGAGCAAGCTCGACAGCCGTTCGAAGAACGGCGCATAGCCCCTGTCGTTGCGAATGTAGGTCTGGACCGCCTGGTCCCGTCCTGTCAACGGCCGCAGGTCGTCCTGGTAGTGCGGATTGCTGAGGAACCGCACATCGACCACCAGATCGGCTTCCCGCGGCAGCCCCTTGCGGTACGAGAACGAGACCACAAACAGCGTCAGCGCCGCGTCTTCGCGCTCGCCGAGGTGGCGGCGCAGGATGCCTTTCAGCCGGCCCGGCCCCAGCCCTGTGGTGTCGAGCACGATGTCGGCCCGATCGCGGATGCCGGCCATCATCTCGCGCTCGAGCTGGATGCCGTCGCTGACCGGGCGGTCCTGGGCGAGCGGGTGGCGGTGCCGGGTCTCGGAATAGCGGCGGCGCAGTTCGTCGTCGTCGCAATCGAGGAACAACAGCAGCATCTCGGGATGCAGCCGCTTCAGCCGTTCGGTCTCGCCGAGCAGCGCCTGCGGGCGAAAATCGCGGGTGCGGGCGTCGATACCAACCGCCACCCGCCGCGGCGCCGCCTCGCCTGCGGTGAGCAGCGGCCCGAGAAAGGCGATCGGCACGTTGTCGATCGCCTCGAAGCCGAGGTCCTCCAGGGTCTTGAGGGCCGACGTCTTGCCCGCCCCCGACATCCCGGAAACGACCAGGATGGTCCGGCTCTCGCGCGGCGGCTTCGTCTCGCTCGGCACGTCCGACGGCATGGCGGAAACCCCCGAAAGGCGCATTCTCAGCCGAGGGCCTTTATATCACCACAGGCGAGCCTGACCGCAAGGCGCACCTTGGCGGGGGCCGACGGCTCGAACGGGGCGAGCGCGAACAGGGGCAGACGGACGCCCAGGATCTCGGTCGCGGCCGGTTCCGGCATCCGCTCCACGGCAGCCGGCGCAACCAGGTCGACGACCGCGACCAGCGGCGCCTCGACCGCGTCCTCGATCCGCACCACGCCGAGGCCGCGCACCTCGATCTGGCCGGCGATCGCCGGCGGCGTCGAGGCGACCAGCGCGTCTCGCTCGTTGCGCACCTCGACGGCGTCATCCGCCACCAAGCGGGCGCCGTCCTCGATCAGCCGCAGCGCCAGGTCCGACTTGCCGGCGCCCGGCGCACCCCGCAGCAGCACGCCCCGGCCGCCGATCGCCACGCAGGTCCCCGTCACGATGGTCATGGGCGATGACGTTGGCGGACGAAGGGGGCGCGTGTCAACGCACAACCCTCTTCCGCCCCCCCGCCTCAACCCGCCACGGTCGGCAGCTCGACGGTGAAGCGGGCACCGGCGACGTTGCCGGCCTCGTCCAGCCGGTTGGCGGCGGCGATGCGGCCGCCGTGGGCCTCGACGATCTGCCGCGAGATGCTGAGGCCGAGGCCGGAATGGGTGCCGAACTTCTCGGTCTGCGGGCGCTCGGAATAGAAGCGCTCGAAGATCGCCTCCTCCTTGCCGGGCGGGATGCCCGGGCCCTCGTCGTCCACGGTGGCGCGGACGAGCTTGTCCTCGCAGGCAAGGCTGACGGTGATGCGACCGCCGGGCGGGCTGAACGAGGCGGCATTGGCGATCAGGTTGCGGAACACCTGCATCAGCCGGTGGTCGACCCCGGGCACGATGCAGGACCTGGTCGGCAGCGGCTTGACCAGCTCGAGCGGCGGCCCCTCGGTGGCCTCGTGGATCGAGACCAGGGTCTCGAGCATCAGGCGAAGGTCGACCGGCTCGGTCTCGGCGCGCGACAGTTCGGCGTCGAGCCGCGAGGCATCGGAGATGTCGCTGATCAGCCGGTTCAGCCGCGAGACGTCCTCGTGGATGATGTTCATCAGGCGCTTCTGCGCCTCCGGATCGCTGACCCGGGCCGCGGTCTCGACCGCGCTGCGGACGCTGGTCAGCGGATTCTTGATCTCGTGCGCAACGTCGGCGGCGAAGCGCTCGATCGCGTCCATCCGGCGCCACAGCGCCTCCGTCATGTCGGCAAGAGAGCGCGACAGCCGCCCGATCTCGTCCCGCCGCCTGGGAAAGACCGGGATCGCGTACTGGCGGTGGTGGCCGCGGCCGACCCGCTCGGCGGCAGCGGCGAGGCGCCGCAGCGGGCGAGCGATGGTCTGGGCCAGATAGACAGACAGCAGGATCGTCACCCCGAGGGCAACCCCGAACACCTTGAGGATGCCAAGCCGCACTTCCAGCAGCGCCTGTGCCAGCTCGTGGGATTCGAGGGTCAGCATCACGGCGCCGAGCACCTGCTTGTAGCGCTGGATCGGCACCGCGACGGTCAGCATCGGATCGCCACCGGAGCTGGCGCGGACCGAGCGGCTGGCGAACCCGTCCAAGGCGCTCAACACCTCCTCGTAGTCGGTCGCCTGCTGGATCGGGTTCTCGTTGTAGGCAGGGGCGGCGATATGGCCGGTCACCCACGAGATCGCATCGTCGTAACTCTTGAGCGCCCGTTGGAACAGGGTCATGGCGGGCGTCTCGAGCGGCGGCAGGTCCTCGACCTGGACCGAGACGCCGCCGGGGCCGAACATGAAGCGGGTGTCGAGGATCAGGCTGCCGGTGACGTCGAACACCCGGGCCCGCGTGCTGGACGCCTCGGCAAGGCGACGCATCATCTGGCGGGCGACCGTCGGCGACAGGCTCTCGTCGCGGGCCGCGGTGCCGCGCACGGCGCCCTCGGCGAGGGCGGCGGCGAACACCTGGGCTCGCGTTTCCAGCGCCGACAGCTCGGTGGTCAGCAGGCTTTTGCGGTATTCCCCGGCGTAGAGGACGCCCCCGACCAGGATCGCCAGGGCGAGGATGTTGATGGCCAGGATGCGCAGGGTCAGCGACGAAGACCGCCGCGTGCGGCGGTCACGTGCCTTCGCCGGCTCCTCCCCGGCCCGGCTTCCGTCTTCAGGCGGTTTTGTAACGATAGCCGACACCATAGAGGGTCTCGATCTGCGAGAAGGCGTCGTCAACGTCCCGGAACTTCTTGCGCAGCCGCTTGATGTGGCTGTCGATGGTGCGGTCGTCGACGTAGATGTTCTCGCCGTAGGCGGCGTCGATCAGCTGGTCCCGGGACTTCACCAGGCCCGGGCGCCGCGCCAGCGCCTGGATGATCAGGAATTCGGTGACGGTCAGGTTGACCGGCTCGCCGCGCCAGGCGCAGAGATGGCGCTCGGCGTCCAGCATCAGGTCCCCCTGCTGGATGACCGAGCCGGGCGACGACTTGGCAGCCGGGGCGCGGCGCCTCAACACGGCGCGGATGCGTTCGATCAGCAGGCGCTGCGAGAACGGCTTCTTGATGTAATCGTCGGCCCCCATCCGCAGGCCGAGCATCTCGTCGATCTCGTCGTCTTTCGAGGTCAGGAAGATCACCGGCAGGTCGCTGCCGCGGCGGATGTTCTCCAGCAGCTCCATGCCGTTCATCCGCGGCATCTTGATGTCGAGGATCGCAAGGTCGACCGGCTCGTGCTTGAGGCCGGCCAGGGCTTCGGCTCCGTCGACATAGGTCTTGACGGCGTAGCCCTCGGATTCCAGGGCCATCGACACCGAGGTCAGGATGTTTCGGTCGTCATCCACGAGCGCGATCTTGTGTGCCACCAGGACCTCCCCTCGCAAGCCGATTCGCGGGCCGGTTTACCGCGCTCGTCCCATTATGGCAACAAATCGCGCCCCTGTCGCGCCGGCCGCGTCCTCGGATCCGGCCGTGGTTGCGCTATCCGTTCGGATACACGTTTCCCCCTCGCCATCGCGACCGATTCCGACTAGCATCCGGCCGCGATTGAAGGCGTTGCACGCCACCCCAATCTAGCAAGAGGCGGTCCGCCACGCGGCAGGGCCAGCTTTGTGTTGTCGCCAACCCTCTGCCCGGGAAGGAGTCAGACTGTGCAGCACGTCGGGCCCATGGTCAGCAACTTCGGCCTCGAAAACCACGGCATCTGGAACGTGGATACGGCCTACTGGAACCTTTCCACCCCGGCCCTCTACGAGCGTGCGCTACGCCGCCGCGAAGGCACCCTGGCGCACGGGGGGCCCCTGGTGACCCGAACCGGCCACCACACCGGACGTTCGCCCAATGACAAGTTCGTGGTCGAGGAGGGCTCGACCCGCGACGAGATTTCCTGGGGCAAGGTCAACCGGCCGATGGCCGAGGCCAAGTTCGACGGCCTCCATGCGCGCATGCTGGCCTACCTGCAGGGCCGCGACCTCTTCATTCAGGACTGCTTCGCCGGAGCCGACCCCGAGTTCCGGGTGCCGGTGCGCGTCATCACCGAGACCGCCTGGCACAGTCTTTTCGCCCGCAACATGTTCATCTGGGCGAAGAAGCAGGAGTTGGCGTCGTTCATTCCCGAATTCACGATCATCCACGCCCCCCGCTTCCACGCCATCCCCGAGGTCGACGGCACCGCGACCGGCGTCTTCATCGTCGTCCACTTCGCCAAGAAGCTGATCCTGATCGGCGGCACCTCGTACGCGGGCGAGATCAAGAAGTCGGTGTTCAGCGTCCTCAATTTCCTGATGCCGAAGCGCGGCATTCTGCCGATGCACTGCTCGGCCAACGAGGGGGCGAACGGGGACGTCGCGATCTTCTTCGGCCTTTCAGGCACCGGCAAGACGACGCTGTCGGCCGACAGTGCGCGGACCCTGATCGGCGACGACGAGCACGGCTGGTCTGACAAGGGCGTGTTCAATTTCGAGGACGGCTGCTACGCCAAGACGATCCGTCTCAGCCCCGAGGCGGAGCCCGAGATCCACTCGGTGACGCGGCGGTTCGGCACCATCCTCGAGAACGTGATGATGCACATGGACGACCGGCGGCTCGATCTCGACGACGATACGCTGACCGAGAACACCCGGGCTTCCTATCCCCTGTCGCACATCCCGAATGCCTCGAAGACCGGGATGGGCGGCCATCCCGAGAACATCGTGATGCTGACCTGCGATGCCTTCGGCGTGCTGCCGCCGGTCAGCCTGCTTTCGCCCGAGCAGGCGATGTACCACTTCCTGCAGGGCTACACGGCCCGCGTCGCCGGCACCGAGAAGGGCGTCACCGAGCCGACCGCCACCTTCTCCACCTGCTTCGGCGCGCCATTCATGCCGCGTCGGCCGGTCGAGTACGCACGCATGCTGGGCGAGAAGATGAAGTCCCACAAGGCCCGTTGCTGGCTGATCAACACGGGCTGGACCGGCGGCGGCCCGGATGTCGGATCGCGGATGAAGATCGCCTATACCCGGGCGATGGTGAACGCCGCCCTCGACGGCCCGCTGGCCGAGGTCGAAATGCGCAAGGATCCGAACTTCGACCTCATGGTGCCGAAGGTATGCCCGGAGGTGCCGACCGAGCTGCTCGATCCGCGCAACACCTGGGAGGACAAGGCCGCCTACGACGGCCAGGCGCGCAAGTTGACCGGCCTGTTCGAGAAGAATTTCGAGCAGTACCGCGACCACGTCGACGAATCGATCCGCCGGGCCGGAATCCACACCAAGGCGTGACCCCCGCGCGGGCCCCGTGGCGCGTCCGCCACGGGGCCCGCCGCGTTCACGATGACCGGCCGCTCCCGGCGAGCCGCTTCAGCAGCGTTTCCAGCAGCAGGTGGGGATCGAACGGCTTGGTGAGATAGTCGGTCATGCCGGCTGCCAGGCAGGCCTCGCGGTCCTCCTTCAGGGTATCGGCGGTGACCGCGATGATCGGGACCTCCCGATAGCCGGCGATACGGCGGATCTCGCGAGCCGCGTCAAGGCCGTCGCGGCGTGGCATCGTCTTCTCGATCAGGATCGCCGCATAGCTCGTCCGCCGCGCCTTTTCGATCGCTGCCTGGCCATCCTCGGCAAGGTCAAAGGGCAGGCCGGCATGGCTCAAGAGGTCGGCCATCAGCTCCTGGCTGATCTTGCTGTCGTCCACCACCAGAATCCGGGAGGCGGAAAAGTCGCGCTTCAGCGCCGCCGCGGGGTCGTCGGGGGAAGACTCGCCCGCCCCCTGCGCGGGTCTGCCAAGGCACAGCGTCACCCAGAAGGTGCTGCCGATGCACGGCGTGCTGGCGACGCCGACGTCGCCGCCCATCAGCCGGGCTAGATGGCGGGCAATTGCCAGTCCGAGGCCGGCGCCGCCGTAAGCGCGCGTCGTCGAGCTGTCGCCCTGTTCGAATGGCGAGAAGATCCGTTCCAGGTTTTCCGGCTTGATGCCGATACCGGTGTCCTGGATCTCGAACCGGAGGGCGATCACCGCCGCGGTTTCGCTGGCCACGCGGCCGCGCACCAGCACCGATCCGCTCTCGGTGAACTTGACGGCATTGTCGAGCAGCTTGTCCAGGATCTCGGCCACGCGGCCCGCATCGCCGACAACGACGCCGGGCATGAGCCCCATCTCGAGGTGGAAGGCGAGGCCCTTGGCGCGCGCCCTCGCTTCGGCAGGCTCCACCACCCGACGCAGCAAGGCGTCGAAGGCGAACTCGGCCCGCTCCAGCATCATCGAGCCGGCCGAGTCTGCGCGCGCCAGCTCGAGCACGTCATCGATGATCTTGAGCAGCTGCGCCGAGGCGACGCCGATCTTGCCCAGCTTGTCCTTCTGGTCGGGGTTGGCGACCTGGCTGCGCAGCAGCTCAGTGAAACCCATGATGGCGTTCAGGGGCGTCCGCACCTCATGGCTCATGGTGGCTAGGAAGCGGCTTTTGGCCCGGCTTGCCGCTTCCGCCGCAATCGCTCGCTTCTCCAGTTCCTGGTTGAGGTCCGCGATGTGGCTCTCCTTGGCGACGCGCTCGCTATCGTCGAACAGCGCGCAACGCACGGACTGGACCTCGCCGGCCTCGTCGCGGATGACGAAGCAGTTCAGGACACCGGGAAACTCCGAGCCGTCCCGGCGCCGGAAGTGCATCTGGTGGTCGCGGACCTCCCCCCGCTCGAGCAGCGCTTCCCAGGCGCCCGCCAGCTGTCCGCGGCAATGGGAGGCGAGCACGTCCGGGATGCTCATGCGCCCGACCACTTCATCCACCGTGTAGCCCAGCATCTTGAGTGCGGTGGCGTTCACCTGCAGGAATACGCCGGAGGCGTCCAGCGAGTAGTAGCCGCAGGGGGCCGCATCGTAGAGGTCCTGGTACTTGCGGTTCTGCTCCAGGATCTGCAGGTTCGCGTCGTCAAGCTGGATCGTGCGGACGGCAAGCAGGTCTTCGACCTGCCGCTTCGACTGACGCAGCGCTTCCTCGAGACGCAGCCGCCGGGCGACCTCGTCCTGCGACGTCTGGTAGAGCCGGGCGTTCTCGAGGTCGGAAGCGACCTGCGCCGCGTACAGGGTCGCCACCTGGTGGGCATCCGGCAGGAAAGCGATCCGGCAGAAGCGAATGGCGAACAGGACCCCGTGGACTTTTTCCTGGGTTTTCAACGGCACCGCAATCAAGCTTTGTGCCGGGCCTTCCGATGGCATTTCGACGGACTGCAGCGCTTCCGCCGGCGTCGAACCGCCTGCTCCGAGGCAACGCCCGGCGAGGCGGATCCACAGCGGATCGTGCGCGGCATCGAGGCCGGACCGCACCACCCGTTCGACGCGTCCCGCCCCATCCGTCAGCGCCAGAGCGGCGGCATTGGCGCCGACCAGTGCGGTGAACAGCCGTACCGCCTCGAGAGCGACCGTGGCGGGATCGAGCCGACGCCCGATTCGTTGTCCGGCGTCGACCAGCACCTCCATCTGGGCGCGTCGCTGCGCCTGCTCGAGCGCGCCGCCGATGCGGTAGGCCATCGCCCGCAATAGTCCGATGTCACCGTGGCTGAACGGCAGCTCGTGACAACGGGCGAGGATGAGGCCGCCGCGGCTCTCGCCGCCGCTCGTCACCGGCAGCCACACCACGCGCCGGGCGCCCAGCTCGCGAAGCTGCTCATCCACCTCGGGGTTGGTCCTGGCATCATCGCAAGAGACCGGCATGCCGGTGCGCATCGCCTGGGCGAGGTGACCGGTCTCGGCGCGGGAAAACGGAAGCCGGACCGTTTCTTCCGGCAGCCCGACCGCGGCCAGGGGAACGAAGCTTCCGGTTCCGCCCGGATCGACGAGGACCACGATGTCCGATGCGAACAGCTCCGACAGCGTTGCCAGCGCCTTGTCGAGCAGCGCCGCGATGCCCAGCGGTTCGCCGAGGATCGTCAGCAGCCGCATCAAGCGGGTACCGTCGCGCATCGCCACCTGCGCCGCCTGCACGGCTGCGTCGCGGTCAGCGCGCAGCCTGGCCGAGTCCCGCAGGGAACCGGAGGAATTTGACTGGTCGGGCGGCTTGGTCATGACCGCCCTACAGGGCCAGCGCCGTAAGCGTTGCGTTATGGGTGCCGAGAACGCCGGACGTCCTGGCGAACTCTCCGCAGCAATACATCCCGAAGGTGGGAACCGTCCCGGCCGCGGCCTGCAGAAGCCGCGGCTCTTCCTCGGCACGGTTCTTGAGGATAGCGGCCCGGGCGGCGCAGCTGAAGGCTAACAGGACGCCCGGCGCAAGGTCGGCGGCAAGAGCCGTCGCGGCGACTTCCGGCACCACCGCGAGCAGGCTGTCGGCATCGCCGGTCATCACCTGGAGCGCGCTGCCGTCGGCCGGCACACAGCCCTGGATTTGCAGCCGACCGTCCGTCGTCTTCGCCCGCGCCACCCGGATGATGGTCGACCCGTCCGGCTGCAGCAGCCCGAAGGGATGGCGAATCGAGGTTGCCCAGAAGGCTTCCGGGCTGAGCTGGCCGCCGTGCAGGCCGAGCTGTTCTTCGTAGGCGAGGGCCGCAGGGCGGCCGCCAAGCTCCATCAGGCACGTCCCTTCGGCGCGGGTGACCAGCATCGGCACCCCGATCGGACGCCAGCCATGACGGGTCACCACCGCTAGCGGCCGCTCGCTGGCAATCCACAACGCCACGGCGCCGTGCTCGAGCACGCGGCCGTCATGGAACACGTAGGCGGCGACGAACTTCTGCTCGTCGCTGGCCGCGCCGCCGGTGATCGCCACCTGGGGCCCGGTGACGCGGTAGATGCCGCGCACCAGAAGCTGGAGGTCGCCGAGCAGCGAATCCGCGAGCAGGACTACTGCCGCATGGGAGCTGGGACCGGCCTCTTCGCGGCTGGCGCGGGCGATGTCCCGGCCGGCCCGGTCAAGGTCCCGGATGTGTGCTGCCGAGGCGATGCCGAACCGATAAGGACCCGCCGTCATTGCGAGCACCGCCACGCCGGCGCCGAACCCCATGTATTCCCCGCCGACGATCTCTCCGGAGCTGGTCGCACCGATCAGCGGGACGCCGGACGCGACCGAACGGATTGCCTCCAGGAGCGCAACCAGATCGTGGCGCGGGGTGGTGAAGACGATGAGGAGAGCCGGCGATTCGCTGCCCAGCCCCGCCAGCGCGGCGGCGGCGGCTTCACGACCGGCTTCGGCAGCCCCGATCGCGCGGCTGACACCGGCAGCTGCATGCAGCCTCATGCCCCTCCTCCTTTCCCGCAACGGATGATGACCTCGGACCGCATGTGGCGCAACTGCAGAGCTGTAATCCTGTCGGCGACACATCCCGTCACCGGCTCCGGGAACCTGTCGTCAGGTCGGCAAGCTCTTGGTTTCGGCGGACGGGGCATCGTGCAGCTGCAGGTTTCCCGTTCCGCCCCTAGGCAACCAGGTTGCCAGCTTCTCTCCGAGCTGCTCGACGGTGAACGGCTTGGCGAGGTGATCGTCCATTCCCGCGGCGGCGCAACGTAACCGGTCCTGCTCCATGGCGGCCGCGGTGAGCGCAATGATGGGGAGGGGCCGGTCGGCTCCGGTCCGTCGCTCGTGCTCGCGGATCCGCTCGGCGGCGGCAAAGCCGTCCAGAACCGGCATGTGACAGTCCATGAGCACAAGATCGCAACGTTCCGATTGAACCTGTGCGAGCGCCGCAGCACCATCGGAGACCACGCGCGTCTCGCAACCGAGCAGTTTCAGACAGTCCAGTGCGATCTCGCGGTTCACCGGATTGTCCTCGGCGAGAAGCACGCGGCAGCCACGGAAGTCGACGCCGGATCCTGGACCGGCCTGCTCGGAGGCCTTTCGCTTCACCGAGGGAGAACTCGAGCCCCGCAAAGTCCCGACCACGACATCGTAGACGCCCGAGAGCGGTGCCGGCCGTGAGAGCCACACGGCCGAACCGCCGGCCGCCTCGGCGAGGTCGGGCTCGGGCTCTCCCAGCATGATCAGCTTCGCGCCTGCCCGCACGGCTACGTCGAGCACGGCGAACAGGGCGTCGCGACCGCGGGCTCGAAGCTCGGGAACGTCCACGACCACGAAACCGAACGGCCGTTCCGATGCCGCCCGAAGCAGATCCGCCGCGCTGGCCGGGTCCGACACCGCCTCGACCGAGAAGCCCCAGGCGTGGAAGGCGTCCGCAAGCTCGCCGCAGGCCTCTTTTCCGACCACGGCCACGCGTATTCCGGCGAACCTCGCGCGCGTGATCGGCGCCGACTGCTCGGACGGCGTCAGGCGGATGGTGAACCAGAAGGTCGAACCTTTGCCGGGCTCGCTGTCGACGCCGATTTCGCCTCCCATAAGACGGACCAGTTGCCGGCAGATGGCCAAGCCTAGGCCGGTGCCGCCGTACTGGCGGGTGGTCGTGCTGTCGACCTGGGTGAAGGACCCGAAGATCTTCTGCTGGGCGCCCGGGGGAATGCCGATGCCGCTGTCGCGCACGAGGAACCGCAGCAGCGCGGGGTCGGACGCCTTCTCCTCTTCGGCCACGCTGACCACGATCTCTCCCCGATCGGTGAACTTGACCGCGTTGGAGATCAGATTGCTCAGGACCTGGCGCAGCCGCACCGGGTCGCCGTGAAGCTGCCGCGGCAGGTCCGGCGAGAAGCGACAGGCCAGCTTCAGCCCCTTCCGCCGAGCCCTCTCGGAGAACTCGCCGACCGCTTCCTCGACGCTCTTCCAGAGATCGAAGTCGATCGTGTCGAGCTCGAGCTTGCCGGCTTCGATCTTCGATAAGTCGAGGATGTCGTCGATGAGCCGAAGCAGGACCTTGCCGGAGTCTTCGATCGTCGAGGCGAGCCGCTTCTGAAGCGGGGTGAGCTCGGTGTAGAGGAGGAGATTGATGCCGCCCAGCACGCCATGCATCGGCGTGCGGATCTCGTGGCTCATGTTGGCCAGGAACTGCGACTTGGCCCGGTTCGCCTCCGCCTGGCTTGCCAGCTCGAACCGGCTTTGCTCGAGGGTACGGGCGGCCCGCATGCCGCGTACGACGATCGCCCCGGCCAGTCCGATCGCGACAAGAAACACGACTGTGAGCGGAACGGCCAGCTGGCGAAGCACGGCGGTGCCGGGCGTCTCGCCTCGCCAGGCGAGCGCCCCCAGCACTTCTCCGTCCGCCGCCTTGAGGGCGATCGATGGGCCGTCCGCGATTTCGTCTCCGGCGGGGACGAAGCGCAGCTGTTCGAGCAGGAAACGGCGCCCCAACTCGGCCAGGGTCCGCTCGTCGAACTTCCGCGTGAAGACCAGAACGCCCTTGATCCCCGGGTCAGGCGCCCCGGGCACCGCCTTCTCAGGCTTGATCACCGAGGCAGCGGCCAGGTGCGGGATGGCGTCGATCACCAGGAACGCCGACGGGGCGGCCGGCGGCTCGCCGGGCTTGCCGGCTCCCTGCAACGCGGCCTCGATCAAGGGCTCGAGGGCAGGGGTAAGCGCCGTCCGGACATCGTCCGCCGGGAGGCGAACGCCACCCATGGCGCCGTAGACCGGGCGCCCGTCGACGTCCACCGCCAATGCCGCCTCGAACCCCAGACTCTTGTAACTCCAGATGCCGATGTTGTCGTCGGCCCACTCGAGGTCGAGCTCGGTCATCACGTTGTCGTTGGTGTCATTCCACCAGGCGTAGTCGCGGACGGAAGTCTCGAGGTGGGCCGCCGTCACCGCCACCGCACCGCGGGTCCGGGCTTCCGAGCTTTCGCGCGCGATCCGGTTCTGACCGTCCGCGGTGAGAAACAGCAGGCCCCCGACGGTGCCCGCCATCGCCATCATCAGCAAGACCACAGGAATGAAGAGAAACCTCATCGAGCCTGCCGAACCCGTCAGTGGGCCGACCGCACGACTGAAAAGCCTCGACACAGATACGGTTCCCGTCCGATTTGCCGCGAATGCCCAAGCGCGTTCCTAGGCCGCACACGTCAGTATGCATAACATATTACTCTCGTTTCAATCGTTATGTTCGACCGCCGAGGCGAGGAGAGAGGACATACGCATCCACCCTGATCCAGCATGTCTTGAGCCTTGCGGGACGTGCTTCTAGTCTGCTCCGATCATCGCAACTGCGCCCGATGGCCGATGTTCGAAACCCTGAAGCGTCTGCACGAGAAGCCGGAGCCGTTTTCGGTCTACACGACCGACGTGCTGTGGACCGGCGAGTACCTTTCTGCGCGCATGCTGGAGCTCCATCTCGACCCGGGGGTGGGGCTCGCGTCGCGGCCACCCGCCGTTATCGACGGTACCGTGGGTTGGCTGGACCGCATGCTGCGACTCGACGGCAAGGCGGTCTGCGACCTCGGGTGCGGCCCCGGCCTCTACGCCGAGCGGATGGCGCGGCGGGGGGCGCGGGTCACCGGCATCGATTTCTCGCGCCGCTCGATCGAGCACGCCCGGAAGGCGGCAGCGGAGAGCGGGCTCGACATCCGCTACCGGCACGCCGACTACCTGCGCGACGAGCTGCCGCCGGGGCAGGACGTGTTTCTGCTGATCTTCTGCGATCTCTGCGCCCTGTCGCCGGAACGGCGCCGCACTCTCTACGGAAAGATCCGCCGTGCCGCCGGACGCGACGCCCGGTTCGTGTTCGACGTCCCATCCCTGCCGCAGTTCGATCAACGGGTGGAGGAGACCCGGTTCGGTCGCCGTTTCATGAACGGCTTCTGGGCGCCGGACGATTATTTCGGTTACGTCACGACCTTCCTTTACCGCGACCTCAAGCTGGCGCTGGACCGCTACCTGATCGTCGAGCGCGACCGGTCCTGGGAGGTTTTCAACTGGCTGCAGCACTTCGACGTCGCGGCCGTGACTGCCGAGCTCGCCGGGAACGGCTTCGCCGTCGATGCCGTGGTCGACGTGGCGACCGGAGACGACTGGCGGTCCGGGCCGTCGGAGTTCGCGGTCGTCGCGCGGCCGAAGCCGTAGGTGTCAAAGGAAAAGGGGCCGGCGCTTGCCGGCCCCAGTCACGTGGCCCGTCACTGGGCCGGGAGGAAAACTCTCAGTCTTCGCCGGCTGCCGCCAGCGCCACTTCGGGCGTGCGGACGGGGTGCTCGAGCCGGTCGATCATCTCCTTGGGCACGATCTGCCAGAACTTCTCCTTCTCGGCATCCCAGTCCTCGAGGATGCGGGCGGCGTGGCGCGACTGCGTGCGCTTGAGGTGTTCCTCGATGAGGTCGCGCAGCACGCCCTCCCAGTGCGCGGTCTCGACGCGCTGGGCGACCACGCTGTCGCCGTTGAGCCGGTAGCGGAAGACGTCCTTCGGGTCGTAGACGTAGGCCATGCCGCCGGTCATGCCGGCGGCGAAGTTGGCGCCCACCTCGCCGAGGATCACCGCAACGCCTCCGGTCATGTATTCGCAGCCGTTGGAACCGCAGCCCTCGACCACGGTCAACGCGCCGGAGTTGCGGACGCAGAACCGCTCCGCCGCCTGGCCGGCCGCGAACAGCTTGCCCGAGGTGGCGCCGTACAGCACGGTGTTGCCGATGATGGTGCTGGCCTCGGTCGGACGGCGGCTGGCGATTGGCGGCCGGACCACGATGGTCGCCCCCGACAGTCCCTTGCCGACGTAGTCGTTGGCATCGCCCAGCACCTCGAGCGTCAGGCCCTGTACCGCGAACGCTCCCAGCGACTGGCCGGCAGAGCCCTGCAGGCGCACCGTCAGGTGGTCGGGTGCCAGCGTGTGCATGCCCCATTTGCGGGTCAGGATCGACGACAGCCGCGTGCCGACGGCGCGGTGCGTGTTGCGCACCAGGTAGGTGAGCTGCATCTTCTCGCCCCACTCGATGGTCGAGCGGGCGTCCTTGATCATCTGGGCGTCCAGGGTATCGGGCACCTCGTTGCGGCCGACCAGCGTGCAGCGGGTGGCGAAGCCGCCGGCGTCGGCCTGGGCCAGCAGGGGATTGAGGTCGAGGTCGTCGAGCGAGGAGTCGCCGCGGCTGAGCTGGTACAGCAGGTCCGAACGCCCGATCACCTCGTCCAGCGACTTCATGCCGAGCTGGGCCAGGATCTCCTTCACCTCTTCGGCAATGAAGGTGAAGAAGTTGACCACCCGCTCGGGCGTGCCGTTGAAGCGCGAGCGCAGGGCCTGGTCCTGGGTGCACACCCCCACCGGGCAGGTGTTGGAATGGCACTGCCGCACCATCAGGCAGCCCATGGCCATCAGCGAGCTGGTGCCGAAGCCGAACTCCTCGGCCCCCAGCATGGCGGCGATGACGACGTCGCGGCCGTTCTTGAGCCCGCCGTCGGTGCGCAGCTTGACGCGGTGGCGCAGCCGGTTGAGGGTCAGCACCTGATGCGCCTCCGACAGGCCCATCTCCCACGGGATGCCGGCATACTTGATGCTCGACAGCGGGCTGGCGCCGGTGCCGCCGACATGGCCGGAGATGAGGATGACGTCGGCCATCGCCTTGGCGACGCCGGCAGCGATGGTACCGACCCCGGCCCGCGCCACCAGCTTGACGCAGACCTGGGCCTCGGGGTTGATCTGCTTGAGATCGTAGATGAGCTGCGCCAGGTCCTCGATCGAGTAGATGTCGTGATGGGGCGGCGGGCTGATCAGCGACACGCCGGGGGTCGAATGGCGCAGCCGCGCGATCTCCACCGTCACCTTGAAGCCGGGCAGCTGGCCGCCCTCGCCGGGCTTGGCGCCCTGCGCCATCTTGATCTGGATCTCGCGGCAATTGTTGAGGTACTCGGCGGTGACACCGAACCGTCCCGAGGCGACCTGCTTGACCGGCGAACAGGGATTGTCGCCGTTGGGCCGCGGCTTGAACCGCTCCGAGCCCTCGCCGCCCTCGCCGGAGTTCGACTTGGCGCCGATCCGGTTCATCGCGATCGCCAAGGTTTCGTGCGCCTCCGGGCTCAGCGCGCCGAGCGACATTGCGGGGGCGCAGAAGCGCTTGCGGATCTCGGTGATCGATTCCACCGCTTCGACCGGAAGCGGCGCGTTGACCGGCCGGAACCCCAGCAGGTCGCGCAGGTTGATCGGCGCCCGGCTGTTGAGCGACTCGCTGTACTCCTTGTACTTGGAGTAGTCCTCGGTGAGCACCGCATCCTGCAGCAGCTTGATGAGGCGGCCGTCGTGGCCGTGCCGCTCGGCTCCGTCGCGATAGCGGTAGAAGCCGCCGACGGGGAGCGAGATGACCTCCTCGTCGAACGCCTTGGCGTGCTGCGCAAGCACCTTGGCGGCGATGCCGTTGAGCCCCATCCCGGAGATGCGGGACGGCATGCCGGGGAAGAACTCTGCCACCAGCGAGCGCGACAGGCCCACCGTCTCGAAGATGAGGCCGCCGCGATAGGACGAGATCACGCCGATACCCATCTTCGACATGATCTTCAAGAGGCCCTGGTTGACCGCCTCCTTGTAGTTGGCGACGCAGACCTCCAGCGACTTGCCGCCAAGCAGGCCGCGGGCATGGCGGTCCTTGATCCAGTCCTCGGCCAGGTAGGCGTTGACGGTGCTGGCGCCGCAGCCGATGAGGACGGCGAAATAATGGACGTCGATGCACTCGGCCGAGCGCACGTTGAGCGAGGTGAAGGTGCGCAGATGCTGCTGGACGAGGTGGGTGTGGACCGCCGCGGTGGCGAGGATCATCGGGATTGCCGCCCGTTCGCGGCTCATCGCCTCGTCGGTCAGCAGGACGTGGGTGTGGCCGCCCCGCACCGCATCTTCGGCCTCGCGGCGCACCCGGTCGAGCGCCTTGCGCAGGGCATCGTGTGCACCGCCGGCCTCGAACGTGCAGTCGATCTCATAGGCGGTGTCGCCCATGTACTTGCGCAGCGCCCGGTACTCGGCGGTGGTCACCACCGGCGACTCGAGCTGCAGGATCTTGCACTGCCCCTCCTCCTCCTCGAGGATGTTGCCCAGGTTGCCGAGCCGGGTCTTCAGCGACATCACGCGGTACTCGCGCAAGCTGTCGATCGGCGGGTTCGAGACCTGGCTGAACATCTGCCGGAAGAAATGGTGGAGGCCGCGGTAGTTCTCGGACAGCACCGCAGGCGGCGTGTCGTCGCCCATCGAGCCGACCGGCTCCTTGCCGGTTTCCGCCATCGGCTGCAGGACGACGTCGCCGTCCTCGAGGGTGAGCCCGAACGCCACCTGACGGGTCCGCAGCTCGTCGGCGTTGAACAGGGTCTCGGCAACCCCGCTGCCTTCGAGAAGCCCCTCCAGCAACACCGTGTTCTTGACCCACTTCTCGTAAGGCTGCCGGGCAGCCAGCAGATCCTTCATCGCCGGATCGCGGTACAGCTTGCCCTCGGCGAGATCGATGCCGAGGATGTGGCCGGGGCCGACGCGGCCCTTCTCGATGATGCTCTCCTCGGCGAAATCGATCATTCCGGTCTCGGAACCGACCATGAAGATGCCGTCGCGCGACAGCGCGTAGCGCATCGGCCGAAGCCCGTTGCGGTCCATCCCGGCGATCACCCAGCGGCCGTCGTAGGCGACGATGCCGGCCGGGCCGTCCCACGGCTCCAGCACGCTGTTGCAGTAGGTGAACAGCGCCTGGTGATGCTCGGGCATGGTCTGGTTCTGGGTCACCGATTCCGGGATCATCAGCGCCTTGACCATCGGCGCCGGCCGTCCCGCGCGCACCAGGAGCTCGAACAGGTTGTCGAGGTTCGCGGTGTCCGAGCCGCTGGCCTGGAGCACCGGCTTGATGTCCTCGATCGCGTCGCCGAGGATCGGCGAGGCCATCCGCGGCTCGTGGGCGGTGGTCCAGCGCTTGTTGCCGGTCAGCGTGTTGATCTCGCCGTTGTGGGCGAGCATGCGGAACGGCTGCGCCAGCCGCCACATCGGGAAGGTGTTGGTCGAGTAGCGCTGGTGGAAGATGGCGAAGTTCGAGACGAACCGCTCGTCCTCCAGGTCGGGGTAGAACGAGGTCAGCTGCTCGGCCAGGAACATGCCCTTGTAGATGATCGAACGGCAGGACAGCGAGCAGATGTAGAAGTCGTTGATGCTGTTCGCCTGCACCAGCTTCTCGATGCGGCGACGGATGATGTAGAGGTCGGTCTCGAACTTGTCGTCGTCGGTGCCCTGGTTGTTGGCGATCATGATCTGCTCGATCTCGGGCCGAGTCGCGTTGGCCTTCTCGCCGATCACGCTGACGTCGACCGGCACCTGGCGCCAGCCGTGGATCGAGTAGCCGAGGCGCAGGATCTCGCTTTCGACGATCGAGCGGCAGGTCTCCTGCGCGCCGAGGTCGGTCTTCGGCAGGAACACCATGCCCACGGCGATCCGCTCGTCACCCGGCTCGTGCCCGGTGCGGCGGATGTGCTCCTGGAAGAAGTCCTGCGGGATCTGGACGTGGATCCCCGCGCCGTCGCCGGTCTTGCCGTCGGCATCGACGGCGCCGCGGTGCCACACGCATTTCAGGGCGTTGATGCCGTACTGGACGATGCGGCGCGACGGCGTGCCATCGATCGCGGCAACGAAACCGACGCCGCAGGCGTCGTGCTCGAAGGCGGGATCGTAGAGACCCTCGCGTTCCAGGCGCGCGGCCTCGCTGGCCCAGGTGCGCACGGCGTCTTCCCCGGACGGCATCGGCTTGCGGATCTCGGCCATGGCGACCTCCCCTTCTACTCGGCGGCGGCGCGGACGCCGCTCGCCTGGTGGGCACGGATGTAGCGGTCGATGCTGGCGGCGGCGGTGCGACCGTCCTTGATCGCCCACACGACGAGCGAGGCGCCGCGCACGATGTCGCCGCCGGCGAACACGCCGGGCAGGCTGGTCGCCTGGGTCTGATCGACCTTGATCGTCCCTGCCGGCGTCACCTCCAGATCCGGCTCGCCGAAGCGGGTCCGCACGTCCTCGGCGCCGAAGCCCAGCGCCTGGAGAACCATGTCCGCCTCGACCGTGAAGTTGCTGCCGGGAACCGTTTCGATCGGGCGCCGGCCGTCCGGACCGGGGAGCCCGAAGCGGGCCTTCACCGCCCGCACCGCAGTGACCTTGCCATCGCCGAGGAACGCCTCGGCGGTGGTACGGAAATGGAAGTCGACCCCGCCGTCCCGAGCATGGGCCCGCTCGGTGGTCGAGCCGCGCATCTCCTTCTCCGCCTGCAGCTCGATCGCCGTCACCTTGACCGCGCCCTGCCGCACCGCCGTGTTGCAACAGTCCATCGCGGTGTCGCCGCCGCCCAGCACGACCACATGCTTGCCGTGGGCGTTCAAGGTACCGTCCTCGAAGCTGGACACATGCTCGCCGAAGCCCTTGCGGTTGGAGGCGATCAGATAGTCCAGCGCCTGGTGGACCCCGGCCAAGCCGCTGCCCGGCAACGGCAGCGCCCGCGGTTTGTACAGCCCGGTGGCGATGAATACCGCGTCGTGGCGGTCGCGCAGCTCGGCAAGGGAGGCGTTGCGCCCGACCTCGAAGCTGCGGTGGAACACGATGCCCGCTTCGGCCAGCTGGCGGGTGCGGCGCAGGACGACGTTCTTGTCGAGCTTGAAGTTGGGAATACCGTAGACCAGCAGACCGCCGGTGCGGTCGTGGCGGTCGTAGACGTGGACGCGGTACCCCTTGCGGCGCAGCTCTCCTGCCGCCGCAAGCCCGGCCGGGCCGGCGCCGATGATGGCGACCGAACCGTCGCGCTCCTGGTGCGGGCTCAGGGACGGCACCCAGCCGTTCTCGAAGGCGGTCTCGGTCAGGAACTTCTCGACGGCGCCGATCGTCACCGTGCCGTGCTTCGATTGCTCGAGCACGCAGCTTCCTTCGCACAGCCGCTCCTGCGGGCAGATGCGGCCGCAGATCTCGGGGAAGCTGTTGGTCGCCTGGCTGAGCCGGTAGGCTTCCTCGATGCGACCTTCGGCAGTCAGCTTGAGCCAGTCGGGGATATTGTTGTGGAGCGGGCAGCCCACATGGCAGAACGGAATCCCGCACTGCTCGCAGCGGGACGCCTGGGCGCCCGCCGGTGCGGTCTCGAAGACTTCGTAGATTTCGCCGAAGTCCTGATGACGCTCGCCGGCTTCACGCTTGGGTGGGCGTTGCTGCGCAACGCGCAGAAACTGCTGCATCCTGTCGGCCATGTCCGGGTCTCCCCCTGGCAGATCGAGGCGCCGCCCGCAATGCCTGCGGGGCCGCCGTGGGCCAGATATGACGACAATCCGACCCCAGGGCAAGAAGAAAATGTCAAATCTGTTTACCAATTTTTGGAGCGTCGACCGCCAGAAGGTCGCCGCAGCGTTTTCGGAGAGAGGTCGCAGCCGCCAAATAGGTCCATTTCGGGACTAATTTGACGGCGATGGATTTTGCCTCCCCGTTAGGCTATAAGGCTACGACCCATGGGGGGTGCGTGGGATGTCCTTTCTACATGTCGCGGTTGTCGCGATCGTTCACGGTCTCTTTGAAGTCGTACCCGTCGGCGCCGAGGCACACTTTCCGCTGCTTTCCCTGATCGTTCCGCAGGCCGGCCCGGCCATTGCCCTGGCCATCGAGCTGGGGCTGCTGGCCGCGGTCGCCTCCTATCTGAGCGCCGACATCGCCGGGATGATGGCCGGCCTGTGGCGCAACCTGCGGGGCCGCCGCGATCCGCGGTCGATGCTGCTGCTCCAGATCGCCCTCGGGTCGGTTCCGATGGCGGTCGCCGCGGTCCTGGTCGATCGCTTCGCCGGCAGTGCGCTTGACGGGCTGGCGCTGATGGCATGGGCGACCATCGGCTTCGCCGTCCTGCTTCTTCTCGGCGATGCAACGGGAATGACGGTGCGGAGGATCGAGCATCTCGAGCTCTCCGATTCGCTGGTGATCGGCATCGCCCAGGCAGCCGCCCTGATCCCCGGGGCCGGACGGGCCGCGCTTGCGATGACGGCGGCCCGCGTGCTCGGGTTCGAGCGCCCCGACGCGGCCCGGTTTTCGCTGCTGCTGGCGATCCCCGCCCTGGTGTACGCGTGCGCCGCCGGCACCTGGGAACTCTACCCGACCGACGCCACGCTGCTCGACACCGGCCCGCTGCTCGCCGGCGGCATCGCCTTCGCGGCCGCCCTGCTCGGCATCGCCGGCATGATGGCGTGGCTGCGGCGGCACTCGTTCGCGCCGTTCGTCCTCTATCGCCTGCTGCTCGGGGCCGGACTGCTGGGACTGGCATACGGCTGGTACTGAGTCTCAGAACCCGGCCTCGCGGTGCGCGAGGGGAAACGGCGTCTCGCCGCGCTCGATGCGGCGAATATTGGCGGCGATCGCCTGCGCCGCCGAGGGCACCATCGTCAGGCTGGCGATGTGAGGCGTCACCGTCACCTTCGGGTGGTTCCAGAACGGATGGCGGGGCGAAAGCGGCTCGGTGGCAAACACGTCGAGCACGGCATAGCCGATCGAATGCGTCTCGAGCGCGCCCAGCAGGTCTTTCTCGACGATCAACTCGCCGCGCGCAGGGTTGATCACCGCCGCCCCTTCCGGCAACGTGGCCAGGGCCCGAGCGTCGAGGATGCCGCGGGTGGCGGCGGTCGCGGGAAGCTGCAGCACCAGGATCTGGGTGCGCGCCAGGAATTCCGGCAACGCCTCGTTGCCAACGTAAAGCCTCACGCCGGGGATTTCCTTCGCCGCCAGATCCCAGCCGGCGACGTCGAAGCCGAGGCCAGCCAGCGCTTTCGCGCAGGCGCTGCCCAGCACCCCCAGCCCCATGACGCCGACCCGCGCCTCTGAGGTCTCGGGAGCCCCGAGCTGCTCCCACTGCCGGCGCGCCTGGAGGTCGCGGTAGAGGTGGAAGTCGCGGTGCACGTGGAGCACCCAGTGGACCACGTACTCGACCATGCCGCGGGTCAGCGCCGGATCGACCATGCGCACGATCGGCACCGCGTCCGGCAGGCCGGGGTCGCTGAGGATGTGATCGACCCCGGCGCCCAGCGAGAGGATCGCCTTCAGCCGGGGAAAGCGCCCGATGACGCCTAGCTCGGGCTTCCAGACCAGGACGTAGTCGACGGTGGCGGGATCGAGGCCCGGGTCAGGCCAGACGCGGAAGTCGAGTTCCGGCAGGTGACGCAGAAGCTCGGCCTGCCACGGCTGCGGGTCTTTGGTTGTGCTGGCGAAGACGAGGCGCATGGCGATCACTGCCCCAGATGCGATGCCGCAGGCTACGCGAGGCAGTCCCCCGACCGCAACGGCGACATGCCCCTCACCGCGCCACCACCCCCAGCTCGTCCGCCTTCATCTCGAAGGCGGCGGCCATCAGGGCGCGGGTATACTCGGTCCGAGGCGCGGTGAAGATCTCGTCGGCCGGGCCCTGCTCGACCACCTGGCCGCGCCGCATCACCAGCACGTCATGGGCCATCGCCCGCACCACCTTGAGGTCGTGGCTGATGAACAGGTAGGCGAGGTCGTGCTTGCGCTGCAGCCCGCGCAAGAGGTCGACGATCTGCGCCTGCACCGAGACGTCGAGGGCGCTGGTCGGCTCGTCGAGGACGATGAAGCGCGGCTTCAGGATCAGCGCCCGGGCGATGGCGATGCGCTGCCGCTGGCCGCCCGAGAACTCGTGCGGGTAGCGGTCCTGCATCGCCGGATCGAGCCCGACTTCCTCGAGGGCGTCTCCGATCAGGTCGCGGCGCTCCGCAGGCTTGCCGCCGACCCGGTGCACCTTCAGCCCCTCGCCGATGATGTCGCCCACCGACAGCCGCGGGCTCAGCGAGCCGAACGGATCCTGGAACACGATCTGCATCTCGCGCCGCAGCGGCCGCATCTCTTTCGGCGACAACGCCTGCAGGTCGCGGCCGACGAAGCTGATCGCGCCGTCCGCCCGCTCCAGCCGGAGCAGGGCGCGGCCGAGGGTGCTCTTGCCCGAGCCCGATTCGCCGACCACGCCCAGGGTGCGCCCTTCGCGCACCGAAAGCGTGATGCCGTCGACCGCCTTGACGTGGTCGACGACGCGGCCGAGCACGCCTTTCTTGATCGGGAACCAGACCTTCACGTCGTGCGCCTCGATCACCATCGGACCGTCGGCCGGGCCGGGTTGCGGCCGGCCGCGCGGCTCTGCCGCCAGCAGGCGCTTGGTATAGGGGTTGGAGGGGCGTGCGAACACCGCCGCCGTAGGGCCCGATTCGACGATCGCCCCCTGGTTCATCACGTACACCCGCTCCGCCATCCGGCGGACGATGCCGAGATCGTGGGTGATCAGCAGCATCGCCATCCCGAGCTGCGCCTGCAGCTCCTTGAGCAGTTTGAGGATCTGCGCCTGCACGGTGACATCGAGAGCGGTCGTCGGCTCGTCGGCGATCAAGAGGTCGGGCTCGTTGGCGAGAGCCATCGCGATCATCACCCGCTGCTGCTGGCCGCCCGAGAACTCGTGAGGATAGGCGTCGAGGCGCTTCAGCGCCTCCTCGAGCCCGACCAGGCGCAGCAGTTCCTCGACCCGCTCGCGGGCCAGGCGACGGCCCATCCGCTTGTGGACGAACAATACCTCCGAGATCTGCCGCTCGATCGAGTGCAGCGGGTTCAGCGAGGTCAGCGGCTCCTGGAAGATCATCGCGATGTTGTTGCCGCGGATCTCGCGGATGCGGCTCTCGTGCGCCTCGATCAGCTCCTCACCGCGGTAGCGGATGCTGCCCGAGGGGTGGCGGGCGTTCGGATAGGGCAGCAGCTTGAGCACCGAGAGGGCGGAGACCGACTTGCCCGAGCCGCTTTCGCCGACCAGCGCCACCGTCTCGCCGGGGTTGATCGAGAAAGAGGCGCCGCGGACCGCCTGCACCTCCCGCGGCGGGCGGCCGAACGTGACCGACAGGTCGCGGACGTCGAGCAGCGGTTCGCTCATCGGAAGGTCTTCCTTGGGTCGAAGGCGTCGCGCACGGCCTCGCCGATGAAGATCAGGAGGCTCAGCATGATCGCCAGCGTGAAGAAGGAGGTCAGGCCCAGCCAAGGCGCCTGCAGGTTGTTCTTGCCCTGGTTCAAGAGTTCGCCCAGCGACGGCGAGCCGGGCGGCAGGCCGAAGCCGAGGAAGTCGAGCGCGGTCAGCGCGGTGATGGCGCCCGACAGGATGAACGGCATGAAAGTGAGCGTGGCCACCATCGCGTTGGGCAGGATGTGGCGGAACATGATCAGCCGGTTCGACAGTCCCAGGGCGCGGGCCGCCCGCACGTAGTCGAAGTTGCGGGCGCGCAGGAACTCCGCCCGCACGACGCCGACCAGCGACATCCAGCTGAACAGCAGCAGGAGCCCCAGCAGCCACCAGAAGCTGGGGGTCACGACGCTGGACAGGATGATCAGCAGATAGAGCTGCGGCATGCCGCCCCAGATCTCGATGAAGCGCTGGAAGATGAGGTCGACCTTGCCGCCGAAATAGCCCTGCACCGCCCCTGCGGCGACGCCGATGATCGACGACAGGATGGTCAGCACGAGCCCGAACAGGACCGAGATGCGGAACCCGTAGATCAGGCGGGCGGCCACGTCGCGACCCTGGTCGTCGGTGCCGAGCCAATTGGTCCACGACGGCGCCGAGGGCGCCGGCTTGCTGAGCTCGAAGTTGAGGCTGTTGTAGCTGTAGGGAACCAGCGGCCAGACGATCCAGCCCTTCTCCTCGATCAGAGCGGTGACGTCCGGGTCCTTGTAGACCGCCTCGGTCGGCAGGAAGCCGCCGAACTCGGTCTCGGGATAGCTCTGGAAGATCGGAAAATAGGCCCGGCCGTCGTACCACACGAGCAGCGGCTTGTCGTTGGCGACGAATTCGGCGAACAGCGACACGAAGAAGATCGCGAGGAAAATCCACAACGACCAGAAGCCGCGCTTGTTGGCCCGGAAGTTGTCCCACCGCCGGCGCGTGATCGGCGACAGCGACAGGCGGTCGGCAAGAGTGCTCATGACCGTGCCTCCGAGATTTCCCCCTCTCCGCCCTTCAGGGGGGAGAGGGAGGGGCCGGTTGCGGAGCGGCGGGAGGGCGCGATGGGCGCACGCACCGCTCTGTGATCCCCCACCTCACCCTGATCCTCTCCCCCCCAGGGGGTGGAGAAGAAAGGAACCTCTCGAGCCACCTTCGCCATCCTCACACCTCCCTCCGCTCGAAATCGATGCGGGGGTCGACGACGTGGTACATGAGATCGCCGACCAGGTTGAGGATCAGGCCCAGCAGGGTGAAGAAGTAGAGGGTGCCGAACATGATCGGGTAGTCGCGGTTGATCGCCGCCTCGAACCCGAGCAGGCCGAGGCCGTCGAGCGAGAAGATGATCTCGGTCAGCAGCGCGCCGGTGAACAGGATGCCGACGAAGGCGCTGGGGAAGCCGGCGATGACGATCAGCATGGCGTTGCGGAAGATGTGGCCGTACAGCACCCGCTGCTCGGTCACCCCCTTCGAGCGGGCGGTGATCACGTACTGCTTGTTGATCTCCTCGAGGAACGAGTTCTTGGTCAGCATGGTGAGCCCGGCGAAGCCGCCGATCACCATCGACAGCACCGGCAGGGTGATGTGCCAGAAGTAGTCGCCGACCTTGCCCGCGAGCGACAGCTCGGCGAAGTCGTCGGAGACCAGCCCGCGCAACGGGAACCAGTCGAGATAGCGGCCGCCGGCGAACAGCACGATCAGGAGGATCGCGAACAGGAAGCTGGGGATCGCGTTGCCGACCACAACCACCGCGCTCGACCACATGTCGAACCGCGAGCCGTCGCGCACCGCCTTGGCGACGCCGAGCGGGATCGAGATCAGGTAGACGAGCAGCGTGGTCCAGACGCCGAGCGAGATCGATACCGGCATTTTCTCCAGCACCAGATCGATCACCGGGCGGTCGCGGAAGTAGCTGGTGCCGAAATCGAACCTTGCGTAGTTGCCGATCATCTGGACGAACCGCTCGTGGATCGGCTTGTCGAAGCCGAACTGACGCTCGATGTCCTTGACGAACTCGGGGTCTAGGCCGCGGGCGCCGCGGTACTTCGAGGCCATCTCGCCGCCTCCGCCGCCTCCGCCGCCTCCCGCCCCGCCGCCCGCTTGGTCGCCGGTGCCGCCGCTCACCCGTTCGGTAGCTGCGACGCCGATCCCCTGCACTTCGGCCAGGATCCGCTCCACCGGGCCCCCGGGCGCCGCCTGCACGATGAAGAAGTTGACGACCATGATCCCGAACAGGGTCGGGATGATGAGGAGCAGGCGACGGATGATGTAGGCCGTCATGGCGTCCCTCGCTCAGCGCCGCGCCAGCAGGGCATTCGCCTTGCGGGGGTCGACCCACCAGGCGTCGAACTGGATCCCCTGCAGCGGCGTCACCCCGGGCCGGCCGAACTTGTTCCAGTAGGCGACCCGGTCGCCCTCCATGTGCCAGTGCGGGATCACGTAATGGCCCCACTGCAGCAGGCGGTCCAGGGCATTCACGTGGGCGACAAGGCTGTCGCGGTCGGGAGAGGCGATCAGCTGCTCGATGACCTCGTCGATCACCGGCTCCCTGATGCCGACGTAGTTGCGGCTGCCCGGATGCTCGGCGGCCTCCGAGCCCCAGTAGCTGCGCTGCTCGTTGCCCGGCGACAGCGACTGGCCCCACGAGGAGACGATCATGTCGAAATCGTAGGTCTCCAGGCGCTTGATGTACTGGGCCACATCGACGGTGCGCACCCGGGCCTCGATGCCCAGCCGTTCGAGGTTCTTGATGAACGGCAGCGTGATGCGCTCGAACGTCGATTCGTAGAGCAGGATCTCGAACCGGAACGGCGCCCCCGTCCTGGCATCGACCAGCCGCGAGCCGCGGAACTCCCACCCGGCGTCGCGGAGCAGCTCGACCGCCTCCTTCAGGTTCGGCCGGATGCGGCCGTCGACCACCTCGGGAGGATGGTATTCGCGGCTGAACACCTCGGGCGGCACGCGGCCCCGGAACGGCTCCAGGATCTCCAGCTCGCGGGGCGACGGCAGGCCGGTGGCGGCCAGCTCGGAGTTGTCGAAGTAGCTGCGGGTGCGGGTGTACTGGCCGTAGAAGAAGATCGCGTTCGAGCGCTCGAAGTCGAAGGCGTAGGCGAGGGCCCGGCGCACCCTGGGATCCTGGAAGATCGGCCGCCGGATGTTGTAGGCGTAGCCCTGCATCCCGGCGGTGCGGTTGTTGGGGATCAGCTCCTTGATGAGCTGCCCGTTGGCGACCGCCGGGATGTCGTAGGCGGTCGCCCAGTTCTTGGCCGAGCTTTCGAGACGGAAGTCGAAGGCGCCGGCCTTGAACGCCTCGAGCTGGACCGAGAGGTCGCGGTAGACGTCGTACTGGATCTCGTCGAAATTGGCGGTGCCGACCCGGGCGGGAACCTTGGCGCCCCAGTAGTCCTTGACCCGTTCGTAGACGACCCACCGGCCGGCCTCGAACGCCTTGACGCGGTAGGGGCCGCTGCCGAGCGGCGGCTCCAGCGTGGTGCGCGAGAAGTCGCGGCCCTCCCAGTAGTGCTTGGGCAGCACCACCATCTCGGCGACGATCAGCGGCAGCTCGCGATTGATCCCCGGCTTGAAGGTGAACTTGACCGACCGCTCGCCCAGCTTCTCGACCCGGTCGACCCCCGCATAGTAGAAGCGGAACTGCGGAGTGCCCTGCTCGCGCTGCACGTTGAAGGTGAAGATGACGTCGTCCGCGGTCACCGGCCTGCCGTCGTGCCAGCGGGCCTCGGGCCGCAGGTGGAAGGTGATCCACGAGCGGTCCTCGGGCATCTCCATGCTCTCGGCCAACAGACCGTAGCGGGTGAAGGCCTCGTCGGCCGAAGCATCGGTGAGCGTGTCGTAGATGTAGCCGATGCCGGGCGCCGGGTCGCCGCGGATGATGAAGGGGTTGAAGCTGTCGAAGCCGCCGATCGTCGCCAGCTTGACGACGCCGCCCTTGGGCGCGGTCGGGTTGACGTAGTCGAAATGCCTGAAGTCGGGGCCGTACTTGGGGTCGCCGTACATGGCGATGCCGTGAACCCGGGCGGTCACCCCGTCGGCTGCCGCAGCGGCCGTGGCGCAGAACACGATCAGGATGGCGGACAGGCAGGCACGAACACGAAGCATGCCGGGCATTCTCCCTTTGGCGGTCGCCCCCCTCGGCGTGGATCCTTGCGGTTCAGCACGAAATCTTAGATGGCGTCGTCCCTAGCCTCCATCAGGTCCTCCGAAGCGCACGCATCGGAGAGATGTCAGGCCCCCTGCACCAGCGCCAGCGCAACATCCAGCATGCGGCGGTCGCCGGCCGCCACCACCCGGCCGTCGGAGGCGATCGTCAACGGCCGGCCGTCCCAGTCGGTGAACAGGCCGCCGGCGCCGGCGATCACCGGGTCGAGGGCGCAGAAGTCGTAGGGCTTGAGCCCCGCTTCCACCACCAGGTCGATGCTGCCGCTGGCGACCAGCCCGTAGAGATAGCAGTCGCCGCCGAACACCGCATGCTTGGCGCGGTGCCGCACCCGCTCGAAGGCGGCGGTCTCCGCGGTCTTCGCCATGAAGGGCGAGGTCGCCCCCAGCCACGCCTGGGCAATGTCGCCGCAGGGCCGCGCCCGCACCGACTGGCCGTTGAAGGTCGTCGGCAGGCCGGCGCAGCCGACCCAGCGCTCGCCCAGCGCCGGCATGTTGATGACGCCGAGGACCGGGCGGCCGTTGCGCACCAGGGCGATCAGGTTGCCGAACATCGGCTTGCCGGTGACGAACGCCTTGGTGCCGTCGATCGGATCGAGCACCCACACGTACTCGGCGTCGAGGCGCTCGCGGCCGTGCTCCTCGCCCAGGATGCCGTGCTCGGGCACTGCTGCGGCGAGGAGGGCCCGCATCGCCGCCTCCGCCTCGCGGTCGGCGATGGTGACCGGGCTTTCATCGGCCTTATCGTCGACCTCGCCGTGGCAGCGGAAGTAGCGCATGGCGACCGCACCCGCGGCCTCGGCGAGACGCTGGGCAAGATCGAGGAACTGCTGCGCCATTTCCTCTCCCCGTTCTCGAGTTATCGGATCAGGAGCGGCGGACTCTATCGTGCGGTGGCTGTTTCGCCAAGGCTCGCGTCGGTGCGCCTTCATTGACAGGGGGACGGCGCGCTCCGATACTGCCGCGCGTTCCGGCGCCGCACCGGAACCCGCCACACCGCCAAAGGACCGAACGGCCGATGTCCGAGCCCTCCAAGACCATCGCCTTCCAGGGCGCCCCCGGCGCCTATTCCGACCTCGCCTGCCGCGAGGCGCGTCCCGAGATGACGACCCTTCCGTGCCGTTCGTTCGAGGATTGCTTCGCCGCGGTGCACGAGGGCCGGGCGGCGCTGGCGATGATCCCGGTCGAGAACTCGGTGGCCGGGCGGGTGGCCGACATCCACCAGCTGCTGCCACAGGGCGGCCTGCACATCATCGGCGAGCATTTTTTGCGGGTGAACCACCACCTGCTCGGCGTCCACGGCGCCCGGCTGTCCGACATCAAGCGGGTGCACAGTCACATCCACGCCCTCAACCAGTGCCGGCACCTGATCGCCGAGCTGGGGCTGGAGCCGGTGGTGCGGGTCGACACCGCCGGCGCCGCCGCCGAGATCGCCGCCAACGGCGACAAGTCCGACGCCGTGATCGCCTCCGAGCTGGCGGGCGAGATCAACGGCCTGGTGTCGCTGAAGGCCAACATCGAGGACGCCCAGCACAACACGACCCGGTTCCTGATCATGGCCAAGGAGCCGATCGTGCCGCACCCCAAGGCGGGGCCGGTGCTGACCTCGTTCGTGTTCAAGGTGCGCAACGTGCCGGCGGCCCTTTACAAGGCGCTCGGCGGTTTCGCCACCAACGGCGTCAACATGACCAAGCTGGAAAGCTACATGGTCGGGGGCGAGTTCGTCGCCGCCCAGTTCTACGCCGACGTCGAGGGCCATCCCGAGAACCGTCCCCTGCGCCTGGCGCTCGAGGAGCTGCGCTTCTTCACCAAGGAAGTCGTCATCCTCGGCACTTATGCGCAGCACGCCTTCCGCCGCAACCAGCATTCGGGCGAGGACGACTGAGTTACTCGCCGTCCCAGTAGTCGACCGCCGCGGCCGGCTGGCCGCAGTGGTGAAACCGGCGTGCCGCCTTGTCGCCGCCCGACGGCGAGCCGGCGAAGACGACGAACTTGCCGCTGTCGGGATATTCCATCACGTCCGGCTCGCGCATCGTGCTGATGGCGAGGTAGCGCAGCTCCTCGGCCCCTGAGTTGACGATCTGGTGCGCCGTCTCCGGGCCGCCGGCCGGGCAGGCGACGACATCGCCCGGCCGGAGCGGGTGCTCTTCGCCGCCATGGCGCAGGGTGCCGGTGCCGGCGAGGATGACGAACATCTCCTCGTTGCCGTGGTGGCAGTGGTAGGGCCAGGCCTTCTTGCCCGGCGGCACGACCACGAGGCGGCAACCGAGCATGGCCGCGCCAAGCGCCTGCCCGATCTGCCCGAGGCGTGCCTCGAACCGGTCGCCGTGCCCATGAGGGATGAGAGGGATCTCGTCGATGTTGAGGATGGGCTTCACCATTCTTCTCCCGTTGGCAGTGTCTTGGCTCGCCGCTCGTCAACCCGCGAGCTGCCGGCAGATTGCCGGCAGACCGGCTCGCTTGCGGGCGGCACCTTTGGCCTTGGCTTCAAGCCGAACAACGGCCTCAGCACCGCCGAGCGGCGGATCGCGTACTCATGCAGCACGACGCAACCGAACACGGTGGCCACGGTGACCACCAGGGCCTCGGCCGCAGCGGGCACGCCGGCCCCGATCAGCGGATAGGCGACCACGATGATGACCGTCTGGTGCAGGATGTAGTATGGGAACACCGCCTCGTTGAGATAGCTCAGCGCCGGGCCCGGCCGATTGAGGAACCTGCCGGCGAGACCGAGCAGCGCCACGATGACGCTCCACGCATAGACGATGCGGAGCGTCGCCAGCGCGGTTTTCATGCCCGGCTCGGCGTGAGAATCGGCCCCGCTGAGACCCATCGACACGACGGCGATGGCCACCGCCAGAAGCACCGCCGTAGGAGTGGCCCTGGCAACGAGCCGCCAGAACCGGTCCTCCCGGGCCGCAAGGTAGCCGTACAGGAAGATCGTCAGGAAATCCGCATGGGCCGCCCAGTCGTCGACCAGGGCATGGGTGGTCGGAAAGCGGGGGGCGAGGATTGCCTCGTAGGCAAGAAACGGCAATACCGGGAGCACCAGCAGGCGCCAGCCGAGCCGCCCTCTTGCCAGCCACCCGCAGACGGCCGGCCCAGCCGCCTCGGCCAGGCTCCGCAACCGTGGCAGGATCGGCATCAGAACAAGCGTGTAGGCCAGGAGGTAGACCACGTACCAGAGATGGTTCCAGGTCGGGGTGATCATCGGGTAGACCTGCTCGACACTCAGGTAGTTGCGGTAGAACTGCCAGGGATCGGGCGCGATGCCCCACTTGAACCGCAGCTCGAGGTAGGTCTGCGGCGGCACGATGACCAGCATGCCGAAAACGATGGGCGGAAGCAGGCGCAGGATGCGCCGGCCGGCGAATCGTCCCGCCCCCTGCCGGTCGCTCGCGAAACGGACGGCGACCCCCGAGATGAAGAACAACAAGGCTAGGCGCCAGGGATTGACGAGCGACATCAGGGGTTCGACCAAGCCCGAAGCATGGGAGCTTTTGATGTGCCAGTCCCATGTCACGTAGAACATGCCGATGTGGTAGAGAATGAGCAGGCCAAAGGCGATGATCCGCAGCCAGTCGAGATCGTGACGGCGAACGCTCCGGCCGGCGGTGGCGGTGGTGGCGGGATTGGACATGTTGGCTCTCCGTCTCGGTTCGGCCGTACCCTAACGGCGGCCGAATGCGGTTTCCGATCGCCGGGGGACGACGGGCGGGCCGGCGGGACGAGCGGCCGTGTGCGGACGGCAGCCGGGCCGAACGGTGCGGGGCAGGCGGCAGGACGACGAAGGCGGACGGTCATGTGCGACGAAGGGCGGGCCGCGGGGCGAGAGCGGGAACTTGCGATCGACCGAGCCGTCGAGCGGCGGACCTTTCTGGTGGCTGCGGCGTTCATGCTGGCGTCGGCCTTCATCAACGCAACCTCGGATCTGATGGAGGCGTCGCGGCTGGGCCGACTGCTGGATTGGCGGCAACCCTTCATCGAGGAACTTTCGAGCGTCGCGGTCCTGGTGGTTCTGTTTCCGCTGGTTGTCCGGTTCCACCGCGCCGTTCCTTTCACGGTCGAGACATGGCGTACGGCGCTGCCCCTGCACGTCGCCGGGAGCCTCGTCTTCTCCACTCTTCACGTGGCGGGAATGCTCGCCCTGCGAATGCTGGCGTTTCCTGCCGTGCTTGCGGCGCCTTACGTTTTGTTCGACAGCCCGGTGCGGGTGGCGATCTACGAGTACCGCAAGGACGCCCTCACCTACGCGACGTTCATCCTCGTGCTGTACATGACTCGGGAGATCGTGGAGCGCCGCCGCGAGGCGGCGGCTGCACGTGCCGAGGCAAGGGAAAGCGGCCGTATCACGCTCAAGTGCGGCGGCCGCACGATCTGGCTTCCGGCCGCTGCCGTCGAGTGGGTCGAGGCGGCCGGCAACTATGTCGAGGTGAGAGCGAACGGGTCGGCGCACTTGGCGCGCACCAGCCTGTCGGCGATCGAGAACCAGCTTCGCGACGCCGGTCTGGCGGTCTCCCGGGTCCACCGGTCCTATCTGGTCAACCGCGCCCGCGTGCTGGAAACGGTGCCGACCGGCGACGGCGACTTCCGGATCCGCATGGCCGATGGATCGGAGATCCGCGGCTCGCGGCGCTACCGCGGCAATCTGGCCGACTGACGCCTCGCAGCGGGTCGGCGCGGCTCACCTGCCCCTTCTCGGCCGGACGAAGCCGCGATGCGGTCGGGGAACGCGACATCGTGACTTGGCTGCCGCGAAAGCGAACCCATATGCGGCACACGTCCTCCTGGTTGCGGCCAAAGCCATGTCGAAATGGATTCTCACCCTCGTCTGCGGCGCCACCATCATCTCGATCGCGCTCGGCATGCGGCAGGGCTTCGGCCTGTTCCTGCCGCCGATCGCCGAGGAGCTCGGCGAGGGCCGCGGCCTGGTCGCCCTGGCGATCGCGCTGCAGAACCTGGCCTGGGGCCTGTTCTCGCCCGTCTTCGGCGGCCTCGCGGACCGCTACGGCGCCCGCACGGCGGCCGCCCTCGGGGCCCTGCTCTATGCCGCGGGCCTGGCGGTGATGGGGTTCGCGGACAGCGGCAGCCAGATCATCCAGGGCCAGTTCCTGATCGGGATCGGGCTTGGCGGCGCCGGCTTCTCGGTGGTGCTGGGCGCGGTCGGACGGGCGGCGCCGCCAGCGCAGCGCTCGCTCGCCTTCGGCATCGTCACCGCCGGTGGCTCGCTGGGCCAGTTCCTGTTCGTGCCGGTCGAGCAGGCGCTCCTCGATGCATTCGGCTGGTCCGATGCCCTCATCATCGTCGGCGCCGCCTCGCTCTTGATGGTGCTGTTCGCCTTCGGGCTGGGCGAGGGTTCTGGCGAGCCGGCGCGCGGCCCCGAGCAGACGCCGCGCGAGGCGCTCGCCGAGGCGGTCGGGCACCGCAGCTTTCTGTTGCTGACGACCGGCTTCTTCGTGTGCGGATTCCAGGTCGTGTTCATCGCCACCCACCTGCCGGCGTTCTGCCACGACCGCGGCATCGACCCCGCATGGTCGGCGTGGGCACTGGCCCTGGTCGGCCTGTTCAACATCGTGGGCTCGCTGGGCGCCGGCTGGCTCGGCGGCCGCTACTCGAAGCGCAACGGGCTGGTCGGCTTCTACGTGGTGCGTTCGGCGATCATCGCGGCGTTCGTCCTGCTGCCGGTCTCCGGGCCGACAACGCTGGTGTTCGGCGCCCTGATCGGGGTGTTCTGGCTGGGCACGGTGCCGCTCACCAGCGGCCTGATCGCCACCTTCTTCGGCACCCGCTACATGGCGATGCTGTACGGCATCGTGTTCGCCTCGCACCAGGTGGGCTCGTTCCTGGGGGCGTGGGCCGGCGGCGCCATCTACGACCGCTTCGGCTCGTACGAGATCATGTGGTGGCTGACCGTGGTCGCAGGGCTGGTCGCCGCTTTCCTCCACCTGATGATCGACGAGCGTCCGGTCGCCCGGCTGTCGGCCAGGCCGGCGGAGTGAGACCGCCCTACTCCTCGGCCAGCCACTCGGCGATCAGGCGGCGGGCGATCGAATCCGGGCGCGGCAGGCGCGGGTTGTCCCTGAAGGCGCGCACCTCGGCCCGGGTGTACCAGCGGCAGTCGTCGAGCTCGCCGCAATCGAACCGCACGTCGAACGTCGTGGCGGTGGCCCGGAAGCCGACCATCAGCGAGGCCGGGAACGGCCATGGCTGCGAGCCGCGATAGCGGACGTCGGCGACCGCGATGCCGGTTTCCTCGAGGACCTCGCGAGCGACCGCCTCCTCGAGGCTTTCGCCGGGCTCGACGAAGCCCGCCAGCACCGACCACATCCCGACCATCCACTTGCTCTGATGGGCGAGCAGGGCGGAGCCGCCGTCCGGGCCGGGCTTCTGCACCAGCATGATCACCGCCGCGTCGGTGCGCGGGAAATGCTCGCGACCGCAGGATCCGCCGGTGCACTTGCGGATGTGGCCGCCGGCGACGCTTTCGGTCGGCGCTCCGCACGCACCGCAGAACCGGCACGAGCGGTGCCAGTAGAGGATGCCGCGGGCGAATGCCAGCAGCGAGCCCGAAGACTGGTCCAGGAACGGCCCCGCCTGCCGCAGGTCGAGCAAGCTGGCGCCGTCGAACGCCGGCGGCTCCTCCTCGGCCGACTGATCCACCGCGAAGTACGCGACGTCGCCGTCGAGACCGAGGAAGACGCGCTCCGCCGGGCCGTCGAGGGCGGCCCGCGCCCGGTCGCCGTCGAGGAAGGCGGGTACGGGCTCGTCCCCGCTACGGAACAGGTTGCGGTCGCGCCACACCGGCACGACGCGGCTGGTGGGGTCGCGCAAGCGCTCGGCCAGCCACCCGGGATCGCGCCGCAGCTCGGCGGCCCGGTCGAGGGTGCCCCCGGTATAGAACAGGTTTCTCAGCATGGCCGGCAACGTGGCACAAGGCGGGGCCGTCCGCAACAGCCGCTTTTTCCTTGGTCGGGACCGCGGCCCTTGCTAGGCTTGCCGTCCTGGACGCGGTCACGGCAGGGGAGGGATGCCATGGTTCGTGCGTTGGGCGTGGTACTGGCGCTGGCAGTGGGCGCCTGCGCTTATCCGATGGACAAGACGGTTCTCCACGCCGGCACCTGCGCGCCGGCGGCCGCCCAGGGGCTGGCCAAGGCCGACTGGCAGCGGGCCGAGACTGTCGAAGTGGCGTTGACCGAGGACGGCTTCGAGCCGGTTCTGCTGCGGCTCAAGAAGCAGCACCCCTACGTCTTCCGCTTCCACAACCGGGACGACCGCACCCGCATCGTCAAGGCCACCGATTTCTTCACCAGGAACGCCGTCGCCTCGGCGAGCCTGGCCGGCGCCACCGTCGAGCGGCCCTGCCTGAGCGGCCTCAACATCGCCAAGGGCGGCTCGGCCGAGGTCCGCGTTCTCACCCTCGAGGAAGGCCGCTACGGCTTCAGCGGCGAGCCGTTCTGGTACATCCCGTTGACCCGCACGGCGGACGGCGTCGTCCTCACGGTGGAATAGCATCACCGCCGCTTTGGCCTTGCATTCATCCCCCGGGGGGCCTTTATTGTGCCTCCGGGAGGCTGGCGGCGGACGGACCCCTCGCCAACCCGGTCAGGTCCGGAAGGAAGCAGCCGTAACGAGTTCCGGTCCGGGTCGTTTGCCAGTCTCCCACCTCTCCTTGTCCGCCGGTTCCGATGCCCGACGAACGCGCCGCCACCAGTGATCCGGACAGCCCCGCGAGGACCACGGCCTACCAGGTCCTCGCCCGCAAGTACCGTCCGCGCACCTTTGCCGACCTGATCGGGCAGCAGGCGATGGTCCGCACGCTGTCGAACGCGATCGCCGGCGGCCGCCTCGCCCACGCCTTCATGCTGACCGGCGTGCGCGGCATCGGCAAGACCAGCACCGCCCGCATCATCGCCCGCGCGCTCAACTGCGTGCAGGGCCCGACCATCGAGCCGTGCGGGACCTGCGAGCACTGCCGCGCCATCGCCGAGGACCGCCACCTCGACGTGATCGAGATGGACGCCGCCAGCCGCACCGGCGTCGACGAGATCCGCGAGCTGATCGACGGCGTGCGCTATCGCCCCACCTCGGCGCGCTACAAGATCTACATCGTCGACGAAGTCCACATGCTCTCGCGCAACGCCTTCAACGCGCTCTTGAAGACGCTGGAGGAGCCGCCCGAGCACGTGAAGTTCATTTTCGCCACCACCGAGATCCGCAAGGTGCCGGTGACGGTGCTGTCGCGCTGCCAGCGCTTCGATCTTCGGCGGATCGACGCTGAAACGCTGGCCGCCCACTTCCGCGGCATCGCCGAGCGCGAAGGCGCGACGCTGGAGGAGACGGCGCTGCACATGATCGCACGCGCCGCCGACGGCAGCGTCCGCGATGGGCTCAGCCTGCTTGACCAGGCGATCTCGCATGGCGGCGGCACGGTCACCGCCGACCAGGTGCAGGGGATGCTCGGGCTCGCCGACCGGGTGCGCACCTTCGACCTCATGGAGACGCTGCTCGCGGGGAAGGCGCCGGAGGCGCTTGCCATCCTCGACGGCCTCTACGACGCCGGTGCCGATCCCGCGGTGGTGCTGGAGGACCTGCTCGAGCTCACGCATTGGCTGACCCGCATCAAGCTGGTGCCGGCGGCGGCGACTGCGCCGGGGGTCCCCGAAGCCGAGCGGACCCGCGGCACCGCGATGGCCGAGGCTCTGGCCCTGCCGCACCTTGCCAGGAGCTGGCAGATGCTGCTCAAGGGCCTTTCCGAGGTGCGGATGGCCCCGGCCCCGCTGCAGGCGGCCGAGATGGTGCTGGTCCGGCTGGCCTACGCCGCCGATCTGCCGACTCCGGCGGAGGCGGTCGAGGCTCTCCGGCGCGGGGAGGCCCCCGCGCCCGCGGCCAAGGGGCCGCCGGGCCCTAGGCCGCCGCGCGCCGCCCTTCCGTCCGGCGGCGTCGCGGCTCCCGCGCCGAGGGCGGAGGTGGCCGAGTCGCCTGTTGCCGAGGACAAGCCCGATCCGCGTTCTTTCGCCGAGGTGGTCGATCTGGCCGGGCGCGAGCGCTCGATGATCCTGCAGGCGAACCTGGTCAGCAACGTCCACCTGGTCCGCTTCGAACCCGGACGCATCGAGTTCCGGCCCGAGCCGCTGGCGCCCCCGGATCTCGCGCAGCAGCTGGTGCGCTTCCTCAATGGCGCCACCCGGCGCACCTGGAGCGTCGTGGTGTCGCGCGAAGGCGGCGAGCAGACGCTCTCCGAACAGGCGCGCGCCGCCGACGCCGCCGCCCGCGCCGAAGCCGGCCGCCACCCGCTGGTCCAGGCGGTGCTGGCCGCCTTTCCCGGCGCCGAGGTCGAGAGCGTGCGATCGCTGGTGGCAGAAGGACCAGAGCCGGATGCGCCGATGGAGGACGACCCGCTCGATCCGGGCGAGGAGCCGTACGAGTGACGGCCGGGCGTGGCTTGCCCCGACCCAGGGGGACTGAACAGTGTCGCAGGGGGGCGACGACATGAAGGCGTTCGTGCGCTCGCACGCGGTTCTGCTGGTTCTGACGGGGATCTACGCCGCCAATTTCATGGACCGCTCGGCGGTCGCGGTGGTGATCGAGCCGATGAAGGCCGATCTCGGCCTCAGCGACGGCGAGGCCGGTCTTGTGCAGTCGATCCTGTTGTTGTGCCTGCCGCTCCTGGTCATTCCCTGCGCCCTCTCGCTCGATCTCTGGAGCCGGCGGAAGATGATCTTCCTGGTCGCCATGATCTGGGGCCTGGGGGTCCTTTCGACCGGGCTGGCAGTCGGGTTCGCCACCCTGCTCGTCGCCCGCGCGGTGTGCTCGCTCGGCGAATCGACGTTCGGCGCCGGCAGCACGGCCTGGATCTCGATGACCTATCCCGCCGAGCGGCGCGCCAGCATGCTCGGCTTCTTCGCCCTGTCGGCGCCGCTTGGGATGGCGTTGGGCACCCTTTCGGGGGGCCTGCTGTTCTCGGCCACCGGGACCTGGCGCAGCCCGTTCTTCCTGGTCGCGGGACTGGGATTGGCGCTCGGCGCCTGCGTGCCGCTGCTCAAGGACTACGCGGCGCCGGCAGCAGCCGATTTCAAAACCTACGGCCGAGCCAGCCTGGGGCTGCTGCGCAACCGTACCCTGATCCTCGTCAGCCTGGCGACGGCTGCCTTCGGCTACGTCAAGTTCTCCTATCAGGGCTGGGTTCCCGCCCTGCTGGTCCGCAGCTACGAGCTGGACAGCATGACCGCCGGCCTGCTGTTCACCGCAATGGTGCTGGCGGGAGCGCTGGGACCGGTGATCGGCGGCCGCATCGCCGACCTTGCGCAACGGCGGAGCGGGATCGGCCGACCCCTCTCGATCACCGGCTTCATGGCCCTGATCGTGGTCAGCAAAAGCGCGTTCTACGGCCTGATGGGCGTGCTGCCGCTGCCGGCCCTGGTGGTCCTCGGCATCCTCGACGGCATCATCACCATGGCCCCGGTGCCGGTCTACTTCTCGATCGTTCAGGACGTGGTGCCGGTGCGGCTGAAAAGCATGTCGGTGGGCGTGTTCGGGGTGATCGTCTTCCTGACCGGCGCCGCCTGGGGACCGATCGCGGTGGGTGCACTGTCCGACGCCCTCGGAGGGGGCGCCTCGGGTCTAAGGCTGGCGATGCTGTCGAACGTGGCGGTCGGCATCGCCGGGGTGCTGCTGTACGCCGCCTGCTGCCGCTCGTACATGGCCGACAAGGCGGGAGCGACCGACCCAGGCCCGGTCCCCGCTCCGACGCCAGTACCTGCATAGGGGTCAGGACTTTCTTCCTCCGGGTGTGACGCAGCTCACAGAGCTTCCGGTCGATTTGCCTAAAATTCCCGGCAAATCCGCTCCGGAGCAAGAATGGGCCTGCCGTACTTCCAGGGGATCCATGACGAAACGATCCGGCTCGCGTTCGCCAGGGAGGAAGCCCGCATCCTGCGCGAGGAGATGCAGGCGGCCGCCAGGGTGGCGCCGCGTTGGCTCTTGGCGGCGGTGCTTTGCACGGCGCTGTTGCTGGTCTGCCTCGCGGCCGCCCGGCCGCTCGGGTCTGCCGCCTTCAGCCTGCTCGACTTCGTGCTCCTGCCGGTCGCCGCCTATACCGCTTTGATCCAGTTCGTCCAGGCGCGCCGCCGGCTGCGCGACCTGACGCGGCAGAGCGAAGAGCACAAGGACTTCCTGCGCCGCCACGGCCGCGACCCCGAGGAGTTCTACGGCGCCTGAACCCTCCCTGCCGGCGCGCAAGCGGCGGGGCTACCGCGGGGCGGCCCAGCCCGGCACCACGCCGACCTGGACCCCGAACGCCAGCTCGAGCATCGTATAAGCGAACGCCACGATCAGCACGAGCGAGGCGACGTTGAGCCACGTCCCGGCGCGCATCATCTGCGACACCGTAAGGTAGCCCGGAAGGCAGACCATCGCGTTGGGAGGCGTGGCGCACGGCAACCCGAAAACGCAGCTTGCCCCGAGCGCAGCGGGAATGGCGAGCATGATCGGGTTCTCGCCGAGGCTGATCGCCAGCGCCGCGACCAGCGGAAGGAAGGCTGCGGCGGCGGCCGTGTTGCTGGTGACGTGGCTGATCGCCATTACGGTCAGCGCGACCGCCAGCATGATCAGTGCGGTGGGAACACCCTCCAGCGCCCGCATCGCCTGGGCGATCGTCGCCGACAACCCGCTGTCGTTGATCGCGGCGCCGAGGCTGAGGCCGCCTCCGAACAGCAGCAACACCCCCCACGGCAGGCCCTTGGTGTCGGACCACTCGAGCAGAAAGACGCCGCGCCTGGGATGGACCGGAACGACGAAGCAGACGATCGCGGCGACCACGGCGATCGCCGGATCCGAGAGCGGGATCATCGGCAGCCAGTCCGCAAGCAGGGGACGGAAGATCCAGCAGGCCGCGGTGCAGAAGAAGACCGCGGCGACAATCTTCTCGCCCCGCGAGACCGGCCCCAGTGACCGCACCTCGCGCTCGATGATCTGATCGGCGCCGGTCATGTCGATGTCCCGCAGCCGGAAGGTCAGTCGGGTCAGCACCAGCCAGGCGATTGCCAGCAGGACCGTGGCCAAGGGGAACGCGAACATCAGCCAGTCGGCGAAGCCGATCGTGACGTGGTAGGTCGCCTGGAAGTACCCCGCCAGCAGGGCGTTCGGAGGCGTTCCGATCAGGGTGCCAAGGCCGCCGATGCTGGAGGCGTAGGCGATGCCGAGCAGGAGGGCCGGCGCGAACAGGCTGCGTTTCGCCGCGCCTCCGCCCTTGTCGTCGGCAAGCAGAGAGATCACCGAAAGGCCGATCGGGAGCATGAGGGCGGCGGTCGCGGTGTTGCTGACCCACATCGAGAGGAACGCCGTCGCCAGCATGAACCCGCCGACCAGGGCGCTGGGATTGTTGCCGACGCAGCGCAGGATCGTCAGCGCCATGCGCCGGTGCAGGTTCCACCGTTCCATGGCGATCGCGATGACGAAACCGCCCAGGAACATGAAGATCAGGGGGTTCGCGAACTGCACCGCGGCCTTGTCGATCGAGGAGACGCCGGCGAGCGGGAAGAGCGCGAGCGGCAAGAGCGACGTCACCGCCAACGGCACGGCCTCGAGGATCCACCAGATCGCCATCAGCAGGGCGACGGCGCCGGCCATCCAGGCCTTGTGCGCCACCCCTTCCGGGGCTCCGGCCAGAAGCATGACGAGAAACACCCCCGAGCCGCCCACGAGCCCGAGGCCTCGGCGCAGGAACTCGGCCCGTTTGGCCGGGTCGATCCTGACCGCAGCGACCGATGCGGCCGGTTCGGACGGCAGCGCCTTGGAAGCGACGTCGATCGTCGTCATGGTCCACTCTCCGTCAGCCACATGCCTCACGAGAACGCCAGCGCCTGGCGTCCCGTCCCAGCATGGGCCTCCCTGGAGAGTGGGTGCTCTGGGGCCCCCGAATCGCGCGTTGTCCGCGTCTTGCCGCTGCGGGGCAACAGCCCGCAAATCCGGAACTCGAGCATGCAACCGATAGCACGCACCCGCCGCCGCCGCAACGACGATGGGCTGCATCCCACCATACTTCATGTTAAGCCGCGCGGCTTCACGTGAAGCCGCGCGGCTGGAGTACCGCCGACGGGAGAGGGCGCGATCAGACGAAGATCACGCTGTAGAGGATCATCGCCACCAGGCCGCCGCCCACCGGGATCACCGTGCGCCGGACGATCTCGAACGGCGTGCATTGCCCGGCATCGCTGACCGCGATGATGACGCCCGCCACCGGCGACATCGAGCGGGCGAGGCCCGCGGCCAGCTGCATCGGCAGCAGCATGGCGACGGCGTGGACGCCGAGCTTGGCGGCGATGGTCGGGGTCAGGCTGGCGAACGAGAAGAACGCGGCCACGCCGGAACCGGTGATGATGGCCGTCGCCGACACCATGGCGCACATCAGAAGCGTCATGACGGTGACCCCGAGGCCGCCCTCGTGGACCGCGGCAATCATGAAATCGACGGCGCCGATGGTCTTGAGGCCGGCGGCGAACGTCTCGGCACAGATGATCAGGGTGACGATGCGGCCGAACATCCGTCCCATGCCTTCGAAGAAGACCATCATCCCCTTCAGGACGGTCCGCGCGTCCCGGATGCGGACCGTTTCGCACAGCAGGCCCAGCAGCATGCCGATCAGCATGGCGGTGACGACATCCATCTTGATGCCGGAGACGAGGAGCTTGCTGAACACCAGGATCAGGGTCAACGGCACCATCGGCAGCAGGGCGTAGAGCGCCGGCACCTCTTTCAAGGCGGCGGCAGCGGGCGCCTCGCTGATGTCCTCCATCCGAACGACATGGCCGTCCCGGCGATCGAAGTGGCGGGCGGTCAGGTAGGTGAGAACGGAGATCACGATCACGGTGACCACGCCGACCGGGATCTGGTAGTGGGCGAAGTAGATCGCCGGATCGAGGCCGGCGGTCTTGGCCGCCAGGTTGGCGGTGCCGGACGCCGGACCCAGGTCGAGCACCGCGGTGGTGCCGATCATCGCCGCCGCCGCCGCGCGACTGACGCCGAGGCGGACCAGGGTGGGATAGAAAGTGACCAGCAGCAGCATGGCCAGACCCGCCGCGCTGGGAATGAAGATGTTGAGCACCTGCCCCACCGCGTAGCCCAGGGCAAGCACGACGTAGGGGGCCTTGAGCAGCTTGAGCGGTCCGATGCAGACGCCGACCATCGCATCGGTGGCGCCGATATGGTCCATGTACTTGGCGAAGCCCCCCGCGGCCATGATGATCATGCCGATGCCCGCGACCTGTGCCAGCATCGATCCGCGGACGTAATCGAAGATGTCGAAGCCCACCCAGCCGGTGGATTTCGCCTTGGGAAAGAGGATCGACGTCTCGGGAAAGACGACGACGGTGGCTGCGAGCAGGAACAGCCCCGCCAGCAGCAGCACCGCATGGGGCTGGTACTTCTTGATGATGAGCCACGCGACGACGGCCGTTACCGCCAATCCGATCACAAATCCGGTCATCGTTTCCTCCTGCGCAGGTCGTTCTTGGTTTTTTGCGCGGCAACAGGGCTTCAGTCGTTTGCGGGCGTCGGACCTCCGACCCCGAGAAACGCTCCGACGACGGCGTTGTACGCCGCCGGGTCCTCCAGGTAGGGCGCGTGGCCGAGGCCGGGCAGCGTCACGTGACGCGCCGACGGCGTCAAAGAGCGCAGGGCTTCGGTCAAGGTCGGCTTGACGACCGGATCGCGGCCGCCGGTGACGACCAGGATCGGCATCGTCAGGCGCGGCAGGATCGGGCGATTGTCGGCCAGCTGCAGCATCCGCGTGGAGCAGCGGATCCCCTCGGGACGGACCTCGGCGGCGATGCGGGCGGCAAGCTCCATCGGCTCGCCCGGTGCCGTGCCGGCGGGAAACAGACCGCGGGCGCGGATCCGCCCGTATTCCGCGCCGCCCAGGGTGGCCAGCTCGCGCACCCGTTCGGCGATGCGCGGCTGCACCGGGCTGTCTGCGGGCTCCCCGTATCCCGGGTGCGAGCACGACAGAACAAGATGCGTCACCCGATCGGGGCGGCGGGCGGCCAGGCGGGCCGCCACCACGCCGCCCATCGAATGGCCGACCAGGGCGAACCGCGCGCAGCCCAGATGATCCAGCAGTTCGGCGAGCGTTTCGGCAAACACGTCGACATCCGGCGCGACCGCCTCGGAGCGGCCGAACCCGGGCGCGTCCCAGGCGACCACTTGCCCCGGGAAGCAGGGGTACTGCCGGACCCAGCTCATGGAGTTGCCCGCCAGACCGTGCAGAAAGACCACCGCCGGTCCTTGGCCCACACTTCGATACGACAGCTCGCCCCGAGACAACGTCGCCACCTGCAGGGGAGGACAGGACTTCAGAAGCTCTTCGGTGGACACCATCCCCCTCCCTCGCCGGCTTCGGCTCCGAGAAAACGTCGGCAGCGCAGCACGTCATCCGTTCTATCGTCGCTGCGAGAATTCCGGAATTGCATAGAGTCTATTAGTTGATAGAATTTTGTAATGTATCGACGATGGGATCCGCCATGAACATCAAGGCACTGCGCGCGTTCCGTGCCGTCGCGACCGAGGGTTCGGTGATCGGCGCCTCGCGCGCCATGAACCTCAGCCAGCCTGCGGTCAGCCGGCTGCTCGCCCTGCTCGAGGCGGAGCTGCGTCTCACCCTGTTCCATCGCGTCCGCCGGCGCCTGATCCTGACCGACGAGGGCCGCGCCTTCGTGCGGGAGGCCGGCCGCATCCTCGCGAACCTCGACGAGATCCCCCGCATCGCCGACGAGATCCGCGCCAGCCGGGTCAAGCGGCTTCGCGTCGTCAGCATGCCGCGGACGGCGTTGAGCGTGGTCTGCCCCGCCGTCGCCCGCATCGCCCGCGAGCATCCCGACGTCGAGATCTCGCTCGACCTGCGGACTCGACGCGACCTCGAACTGTGGATCGGCGGCAAGGAGTACGACATCGGTTTCGGCAACGTGCCGGTGCTGCACCGCGCGGTGCGCTCGCTGCCCCTGGTCCGTGCCCGCCTCGAAGTCCTGCTGCCGGCCGCTCACCGGATGGCCGGCCGCGACCGGTTGAGCATCGAGGACTTGGCCGGCGAGGAAATCATCGCCCAGTTTCCCGGCCTGCTGCTGCGCAAGCAGATGGACGAGCTGTTCCACGCGAGCGAGATGCAGACCCACTACCGCCTGCAGACCTCGTCCTCGCAGATGGCCAGCCACCTCGTCGCCAACGGCGCAGGGATTACCATCATCGACCGCCTCAGCGCGGCGACCCTCGACCCGCAGACGGTGGTGCTGCGTCCGCTCGAGCCGGCGCGCTGGGTCTCCTTTGGCGTCATCCTGCCGCAGGAGGACGAGGGCGAGCCCCTGGTCGACCTGATGATCGCCCACCTGCGGCAGGAGATCGCCGCCCGGCTGGCCCCCGGCCTGGTCGAGCCGGCCGGCGGCGAATCACACACCCTGGTCCCGAGCAGCGCGCGGTGAGGCGGTCGCGACGGATCAGAAGCTGACGCAGACGGTACGCAGCACGGTGCCGACCGCCTGCTGGCGGAAGCGCGCCTTGTAGGCCTCGGCGATCTCCTTGAGGCGGCCACGAGTCCTCTCGTCGAGCGGTGCGAGGATGATCAGCACCTTGCTCGGCTCTTTGACCAGCCGGCCGGTGGCGCTGTCGCGCCAATGCCCGGCGGCGTCGTGGATGGTCAGGCCGTCGGGGAAGCGTGGCGCGACCTCCTGCTCGACGAAACGCTCCCAGTCCGCCTCGCTCACCCCCAGCACGTCCCCGATGTTGCGGCCGAAGAAGAGCTCCGCCTCGAGCATCGGGCTGCCGGCGAGCGCGGCGCAGGCCGAGCCGTCGGCCCCCTGGGCCGCGGCGAGTCGCGGCAGGAAGGCGCAGACCAGCAGAACCGTGAGGATGCGCCTCATGACCGCCCTTTTGCGTGCCTCGGGGACAGTCGTACGCGGTTCTGCCAGCGCCGGCAACGGTTACAGGAACAGGCTGGCCGCGGGGTTGGCGGATTCGTCCCGGCAGCGGAAATGGTTCTTCATGCCCTCCAGCACGGCATCGAAGCGGGTGCGGTCGCCGGGCGACACCTCGAACCCTACCAGCACCTGGCTGTAGTCCGAGCCGTGGCAACGGTAGTTGAACAGCGAGATGTTCCAACGCGAATCCAGCGCGTCCAGGAAATCGGCCAGTGCCCCCGGCCGCTCGGGGAACTGGAACACCTGGAGGACCTCGTGCCGGACGTCGGTCGAGCGGCCGCCCACCATGTAGCGCACGTGGCTCTTGGCAAGATCGTTGTCGCTGAGGTCGGTGAAAACGTAGCCGCCACGGCGCAACGCAGCCTCGAAGTCGGCCCGTTCCGCCGCCGAATGCAGGCCGACGCCGACGAAAATGTGGGCCTCGTTGCGGGTGGCGAGCCGGTAGTGGAACTCGGTCAGGCTGCGTTCTCCGACCACGTCGCGCACCAGCGAGCGCAGTGCGCTCGGCCGCTCGGGGATGGTGATCGCGTAGAGCGCCTCGGCGCCGCCGCCGAGCTGGTTGCGCTCGGCGACGAAGCGCAGACGGTCGAAGTTCATGTTGGCGCCGGAGTTGATCGCCACCACCACCCGATCGCGGAGGCCTTGAGCCGGCAGGTATTTCGCGAGGCCGGCGACCGCCAGCGCCCCGGACGGCTCGACGATGCTGCGCGTCTCGCCGTGGATGCGCTCGATCGCCGCGCACATCTCGTCGGTGGAGACGGTGATGAAGTCGTCGACGTAGTCGCGGCACTGGCGAAACGTGTATTCGCCCGGCTGCTTGACCGCGACGCCGTCGGCGAAGCCGCCCACCCGCTCCAGCCTGATCAGCCTCCCGGCCTGGACCGAGCGGCCCATGGCGCCGGAATCCTCGGGTTCGACGCCGATGATCCGGCATTGCGGCCGCAGCGCCTTGAGGAGATGCGCCACCCCCGAGATCAGGCCGCCGCCGCCCACCGGCACGAACACCATGTCGACGTCGGGCCGGTCCTGGAGGATCTCCAGGCCGATCGTGCCCTGCCCGGCCACCACCAGGGGATCGTCGAAGGGATGGACGAACACCATCCCCCGCTCGTCGCAGATCTCCTGGCAGCGGCGCGCCGCCTCGGAATAGGAATCGCCGTGCAGAACGACCTCGGCGCCATAACCGGCGACGGCGTCGATCTTGATGCGCGGGGTGGTGCGCGGCATCACCACCACCGCGTTCAGGCCGAGCCGGGCCGCCGACAGCGCCACCCCTTGGGCGTGGTTGCCGGCGGAAGCGCAGATCACCCCCCGCTTCCGCTCGGCATCGGAGAGGTTGGCGATCTTGTTATGGGCTCCGCGGATCTTGAACGAGAAGACCGGCTGCTGGTCCTCCCGCTTGAGGAAGACGCGGTTGCCGAGCCGGGCCGACAGCCGCGGCGCCGGCGTCAGGTCGGTCTTGATGGCGACCTCGTAGACGCGGGCCACCAGGATGGCCTTCAACGGATCCGCATCGCTGTTGTCCCGGCGTGACGCCTTCACGGTTCAGATGTCCATGCTGTTGGGAATGGCCAGGATGATCTCCGGAATGGCGATGAGGATAGCGACGACGAGGATCAGGGCCAAGATGTATGTCAGCACCCGGAACGACAGCCTCTCGATGCCGACCTTCGCGATATTGCAGGCCACGAACAGGCACAGCCCCACCGGCGGGGTGATCTGGCCGATCGCCAGGGTCAGGATCATCAGCACGCCAAAAAAGATGGGATCGATGCCGGCCTGCAGGATGACCGGGTAGAAGATCGGGGTCATCAGCACCACCGCCACCGCGTTGTCGAGAAACGTTCCGACCACCAGGAGCGACACCACGATCATGGCCAGCAGCACGTGCGGATCCGACGACACCCCGAGCATGGCGACCGTCAACTTCTCGGGAATGCGTTCGCTGGCCAGCAGATAGCTGAAGATGTGGGCGGTCGCGATCAGGAACATGATCACCGCCGTGCTCTTGCCGGTATCAAGCAGGATCCCCGGGATCTGACCGAGGCTCAGCTCGCGGTGGATGTAGATGCCTACCAGCAGCCCATAGAAGACGGCCACCACCGCCGCTTCGGTGGGAGTGAAGACGCCGCCGTAGATCCCGCCCAGGATGATGAGCGGCATCATCAGGGCGAACACGCTGCGGCGCGCGCCGGTCACCACCCGCCCCAGCGAGGAGGGTTCGCCCCCGCGGTAGTCGTGGCGCGAGCAGTGGAGGTAGTTCACCGCCATGATCGCCGCCGACATGATCAGGCCGGGGAACACGCCGCCCATGAACAGCTTGGCGATCGAGGTGCCGGTGATGACCCCATAGATGACCAGCGTGATGCTGGGCGGGATCAGCAGCCCGATGGTTCCCGATGCCGCGGCGACGGCCGCCGCGTAGGCCGGCTCGTAGCCCTTCTCGACCATCGGCTTGACCATCACCGATCCGATCGCCGCCGTCGTCGCCGGCGCAGAGCCGGAGATGGCGCCGAAGAAGGTGCAGGCGACCGTCGTGACCTGAGCCAGGCCGCCGGTCGTCTTGCCGAGGATCGCGCCGGCCAGGTCGACCAGCCGCTTGGAAACCCCACCCGAGCTCATGACGGCACCGGCCAGAATGAAGAACGGAATCGCCATCAGAGTGAAGGAATCGACGCCGCCGTAGACCTTCTGCACGATCACCATCAGCGAGGTATGGCTGTGGAGCACCAGTGCGATCACCGACGACAATCCGAGCGCGATCGCGATCGGCACCGAGAGGGCGACCAGAGCGAAGAACGCCACAAACAGGGTAATGCCCATCGTCCTCTCCTCACCGCCCGTGGATGATCGCCAGGCAGGTTGCGTAGGCCTGCTCCAGCAGAATCAGGATCATGAAGAAGCAGCCGATCGGAATTGCCAGGTAGTTGAAGCCGATCGGCAGGAACTCCATGGTCGGCGAGACCTGCCCCAGGGCGAAGACCCGCGTCGCGACATCCAGGCCCCGGGTCATCAGGACGTACAGGAAGACGATGCCGAGCAGGTTCGCCAGCAGGCGCAGCAGCTCGCGCGGCCGCTTCGGCTTGACGAGGTCGGCCACCAGCGAGACCTCGATGTGGGACCCGTCGCGCATGGCCACGCCGGCGCCGAGAAAGGTCAGCCAGACGAACAGGTAGCGGGCCAGCTCTTCCGACCAGGACAGGGAGAACTCCAGCACGTAGCGGAACAGTACCTGCAGGAAGATGATCACCGTCATCGCGCCGAAGGTGAGGATGACGCCCCATCCGATCACCCGGTTCGCCGCGGCATTGAAAGCAGTCAGCGGCTTCATGGAAGTTCCTCCTTGAACAAGCGCGGTCCGCGCGGAGGATGTCCTCCACGCGGACCGCAACCGGGCACGTTTCAGCGGGCCGCCTTGATACGCTTGATGAGATCGCCGAACCTGGCCTCGTACTTCTTGTAGACGGGCTCGGACGCCGCCTCGAAGGCCTTCATGTCGGCCTTGTTGATGGCGATCTTGCCCTCGATCTGCTTCAGCTGGGCCGCCTCGATTGCCTGCACTTCCTTGCGGACCCAGACCGCGGTGTCCTTGCCGGCCTGCTTCAGGAGCTTCTTCTGGTCGTCGGGCAGCGGCTTGAAGACCATCGTGCTCATCAGCAGCGGCTCGACCGAGTGGATGTGGTTGCTGAGCGAAAGGTAGGCCTGCACCTCGTAGAACTTCTGGGTCAGGACGTGGGCGATCGGGTTCTCCTGACCGTCGACGACCTTGAGCTGCAGGGCGGTGTAGACCTCGCCGAACGCCATCGGCGTCGCGCTCGCGCCGTAGGCGTTGAATGCGTCAACGAAAACCGGCCCCTCGGGGGTGCGGATCTTCAGACCCTTGAGGTCGGCCGGGGTGACGATCGGCCGCTTGGAGTTGGTGATGTGGCGGAAACCGTTCTCCCAATACCCGAGGACGGTCAGGCCCTTCTTCTCCAGGTTCGCCGCCAGATCGTCGCCGATCGGCCCGTCCATGACCTTGGCGATGTGGTCCATGTCGGCGAACAGGAACGGCAGCGTGAGCACCCCCATGGTGGGCTCGAAGGCGGAGAGCAGCACGTCCGAGGTGAGAACCATGTCGACGGTGCCGATCTGCGCTCCCTCGACGGTCTCGCGCTGCTTGCCGAGCTGGTCGGAGGGGAAGATCTGGATCTGGAGGGCGCCCTTCGAGCGCTCCTCGACCAGCTTCTTGAACATCTCGCAGCCCTTCTGGTAGTGGTGATCGAGGGCTCCGGTATGGGCAAGCTTGAATTTTGCGGCTTCCGCCGGGCCGGCCAGCAGAGCGGCCGAAAGCATTCCCGCAAATATCGCGTTTACCGATACGTGTCGCGTCATTTCATTCCTCCTGAATATTCGTCCCCACATTTGGCTTATGACTACACCCTGTATTTTTGTTCCGCCTTTTTGTAGTCATTGAGACCAATCAAGGCGTTGAACTCCTCGAACGTGATGAGTTCCGGGACCAGGGCCTGGGTGGTTTTGCGCGTCTTCAGCTCGTCCATGTACTTCCGGACCGCACGCGCGGCGGCATAGACCGGGCCGGTGCAGAAGATGGCGATGCCGAATCCCAGGCGTTCCAGGGCGTCGGTGTCGAGGTTCGGGGTCCGCCCCCCCTCCAGCATGTTGGCCAGGGTGGGCGTGTTCGGGAAAGTGGCGGTGATGCGCCGCATCTCGTCTTCGTTCTCGGGCGATTCGATGAAGATCACGTCGGCGCCGGCTTCCTCGTAGGCCTTGCCGCGGCGCAGGGCCTCGTCGAGCCCGTGTCCGGTCCGCGCATCGGTCCGTGCGATGATGACGAAATCGTCGTCATGGCGCGCATCGGTGGCGGCCTTGATCTTCTGCACCATCTCCTCGGCCGGAATCACCTTGCGGCCCATCATGTGGCCGCATTTCTTCGGAAACACCTGGTCTTCGAGTTGGATGGCGCAGACCCCGGCCTTCTCGTACTCGCGTACCGTGCGGATGACGTTCAGGGGATTTCCATACCCGGTGTCGCCGTCCGCCAGGACCGGAACGTCCACCGCCTCGGCGATCGCGGCGGCGCGCGCGACCATCTCGCTCATCGTCAGGAGCCCTACGTCGGGCTTCCCGAGCACGCTGGCCGAGGTGCCGTAGCCGGTCATGTAGACCGCCTGGAATCCGGCGGCCGCGATGATCTTGGCGCTCAGCACGTCGAACGCGCCGGGCGCCACCAGAAGCTTGGAATCGCGAAGCAGTTTCTTGAGCTGTGTAGTCTTTTTCATGGACCCCTCCTATAATAGGCCACAGTAAAGGAGTGCAAGCCCTGTGCCAGCCGGAAATCCCTGACGAAGCACGAGGTGGGCCACGGAAGTACGTTTCAAACCATGTGCGCGTCATGTTTTTGAAACGTCATGGCTGTGGGGATTGAATATTGTGTATGCACGAATGTGGAGAGGGGCGCGCAGACCGCTTTAACGATGTGACCTATTGTGTTGTACCTTTATAACAATATTTCCTTTTCGGGGATGAAATGGTCGTAAAAGTAGGACTCCTGACCTACGAGCATCTCCACGAACTCGGCTCCGAAGCGAAAAGCCACATCGACGACCCCGAGATCGAGCTCGTGCTCGTCGAGGGCTTGATGCACGAGCTTGTCGACAAGGTCCGGACCTTGCGCCGAACCAACAAGGTGGAGGTGTTCCTGGGCGGCGGCGCCAACGGCCGCTACGTCAAGGAGCACGCCGACGTCCCGGTCAAGATCATCGAGTTCGGGCTGTTCGAGATCCTGACCGCAATGAGCAAGGCGCGGAAGCTGGGGAAGCGGATCGGCATCGCCGCCTACATGGATGCGCGCTGCCATATCGAGCTGCTGCGGGATGTGCTGACGGCCGACGTGGTCGAGATCCCCTTCCGCGACGAATCCGACCTGCGCCGCAACCTGCTGGCCGCCGGGGTCGACGTGGTGATCGGCGCCAGCCTGGCCAACAAGGTCGCCGGCGAGGCCGGGATCCCGTCGGTCCTCATCTATCCCGGCCCGGAAAGCATCGCCGCCGCGGTCAAGGACGCCAAGCTGATGGCCCTCGAGATCCGCCGCGAGAAGGAGCGCCGCAGGCTGTTCCAGGCGGTGCTGGAGTACAGCTGGGGCGGCGTGATCGCGACCGACCGCGAGGGGCTGGTGATTGCCTACAACCCGTCCGCCGAACGGCTGCTCGGGGTGCCGCGGACCGAAGTGATGGGCAAGCCGCTGGCGCAGCTGTTTCCCGACATCGGGCGGACCGAGCCGACCACCAGCCTGCGGCCGCAGATCGGGCACATCCGCGAGGTCAACGGCGTCAAGGCGGTGGTCAACCGGATTCCCGTCGTCGTCAACGACGAGGCCGCCGGCTCGGTGATGACGTTCCGCAAGGTCTCCGAGCTGCAGACCGCCGAGAACCGCATCCGCACCCGCCTCGTGGACCGCGGGCTGCGCGCCCGCGCCAGGTTCGACGACATCCTCGGCGGCAGCCCGGCGATGCGGGCGCTGGTCGATCAGGCGCGCCTGTTCGCATCCTGCCCGCTCAACGTCTACATCTTCGGCGAGACCGGCGTCGGCAAGGAGATGTTCGCCCAGAGCATCCACAACGAAAGTGCCTATGCCGACGGCCCGTTCGTGGCGGTGAACTGCGCGGCGCTGCCGGAAAGCCTGCTGGAGAGCGAGCTGTTCGGCTACGAGGAAGGAGCGTTCACCGGCTCGCGCAAGGGCGGCAAGATGGGCCTGTTCGAGATGGCCCATCGCGGCACCATCTTCCTCGACGAGGTCACCGAGATCCCGGCCCACATCCAGGCCAGGCTGCTGCGGGTCCTGCAGGAGAAGGAGGTGATGCGGATCGGCGGCGACCGCATCGTCCCGATCGACGTGCGCATCATCTCGGCGTCGAATCGCCAGGCCCGCGACGGCGTGGTGGCGGGAACCTTTCGCGAGGACCTGTATTACCGGCTCAACGTCCTGCAGCTCGACATCCCGCCGCTGCGCGAACGCACGGACGATGTCGAGGAGCTCTTCTTCCACTTCCTGCGCGAGCGCCACGGCCACGTCCACGCCTGGTTTGCCCCGCAGCGCGATGCCGTGCAGGACGTGCTGGCCCGCTACGCTTGGCCGGGCAACACCCGCGAGATCCAGAACGTGGTCGAGCGCATGCACATCCTGGCCCACCAGTCGACCCGGCGCTCCGCCGAGGATTGCCGGCAGCTGCTTCTCAAGGCGATCGGCAAGGGCGTGTTCATCGACGACTACGTGAGCCGCAACGGCGGGCGCGAGCAGATCGTCCGCAACGAAACGCAGCTGCGCGACCTGTGCGACATCTTTCGCGGCCAGACCGAGCTGGTCGCGCAACACCTCGGGATCAGCCGGACCACTCTCTGGCGGCGGCGTGGCGAACGCTGAGCCCGTCCGGCCGCCGGTCAGCGCCGCGGCGGCCGGGGCGCGTCCTTGCCCAGCGCGACGGGATCGTCGATCCAGGTCGAGGTGAAGCGCGACTGGGCGCTCTTGATGTGCTTGCGCATGGCGGCGCGGGCGGCCACCGGATCGCGTGCCTTGATCGCATCCAGCACCGCGCGGTGCTGGTCGATCGCACGCTGCCAGATCGGCGGGTTATGGAAGTGCTGTTCCATCTGGATGTAGAACCGACCGACCCGCAGCTCCCACAGCATGCGCATGGTCATCGCCAGGGCGCCGTTTCCCGACGCCTCGGCGATGCACAGGTGGAACTGGCCGTCGTGCTGCAGCCCCGTCAGCTGGGCGTAGCCGTTGCGCGCCATCTCCTGGAGCGAGACCTCGAGATCGGCGATCTGCTGGTCGCTGGCGTGGCGGGCGGCCAACGCCGCCGCTTCCGGCTCGATCAGGCAGCGGACCTGGAGGATCTCGAACGGCCCCGGGGGTGGCGCGCCAGGCGCGACGTCGGGCCTGCGCGCCTGCTTGCGGTCGACGACAAACACGCCGTTGCCGCCGCGGACCTCGACGCAGCCTTCGATCTCCAGCGCGATCAGGGCCTCGCGAACCGACGAGCGGCTGACCTTGAGCTGCTCGGCAAGGGTCCGTTCCGGCGGCAGGCGGTCGCCGACCGCGTATTCTCCCGATTCGATCAGCCCGGCGAGCTGATCGGCGATCTGGCGGTAGAGGCGCTGGTTTTCGACGGCGTGAATCGGCATGGTCTCGCCACGACATCGCGCGGAGCGATCCTCGCATCCGGCTCCGTTCTCCTGGGCTGACACTCATACGCGGCGCCGAAAAGCCGTGTCAATGCTCTCCGTCCGGGTCGGACCAAGGGCCCCTCGCTCGCCCCCAAAACGACAAAACCCGCCGGTGATGCGGCGGGTTGGGAAGGTGGCGTCCCCAAGGGGATTCGAACCCCTGTTACCGGCGTGAGAGGCCAGCGTCCTAGGCCACTAGACGATGGGGACGTCGTGGTCCGCGCGTTTTGACATGGGCGGGGGCTGCGGTCAAGGGGGATTCGGCGTTCCCTTGGGGCGGCCGGTCAGGCCCCGGCCGTCGCGCGGGCGGCGGCAATCAGGCGGTCGACGTCGTCCTCGCGGGTGTCGAAGGCGGTGACCAGGCGCAGCACGCAGCGCCCGGGCACCGGCCAACGGTAGAAGCCGAACCCCGCCGCCTCGAGCCCCGCGGCAAGAGATTCCGGCACCGCAACGAACACCTCGTTGGCCTCGACCGGATGGCACAGGGTCACGCCGGGCACCGCGGCCAGGCCTTCCGCCAGCCGGGCGGCGGCAGCGTTGGCGCGGGCCGCGTTCTCCAGCCACAGTCCGTCCTCCAGGTAGGCGTCCATCTGTGCCGCCAGGAAGCGCATCTTTGAGAACAGGTGGCCGCCGCGCTTGCGGCGGTAGGCGAACGCCTCCGCGAGGGTGGGATCGAACAGGACCACCGCCTCGACCCCGAGCGTCCCGTTCTTGGTGGCGCCGAAGCTCAGCGCGTCGACGCCGGCCCGCCAGGTGGCCTCGGCGGGGGTGCAACCGAGGCGAACGATCGCGTTGGCGAACCGCGCCCCGTCCATGTGGACCTTCAGCCCGCGGCCGTGCGCCACCGCCGCCAGCTCGGCCGCCCGGGCCGGCGCATAGACGGTGCCGTCGCAGGTCGCCTGGGTCAGCGACAGCGCCGCCGGCTTGACGTGATGGACGCCATGGTTGGGCCGGTCGAGGGCCGCTGCCAGGACAGCCGGGTCAAGCCGCCCGTGCTCGGCCGGCAGGCCGACCAGCTTGGCGCCGCCGCTGAAGAACTCGGGGGCGCCGCACTCGTCGACGTTGATATGCGATTCCTCGTAGCCGTAGACGGCGCCATAAGGCGGGACCATGACCGACAGCGCCAACGCGTTGGCAGCGGTGCCGGTGGCGACCAGGAACACCGCCGCCTGCGGCGCCTCGAACAGGTCGCGCACCTGATCGACGACCCGCCCGGTCAGCGCGTCCTCGCCGTAGGCCGAGGCCGGACCGACGGCGGCACGTGCCACCGCCTCGAGGATCTTCGGATGGGCGCCGGTGACGTTGTCGGAACGGAAATCGCTCATATCTGGTCCTCGAACAGGCCGGGTTGCGCCGGATAGGGCCCCCAATCGGCGGTGCGGAGCGGGATCTCCCGGAACTGGCGTGCCGCCTCGTCGACCACGTGGGCGGTGGTGTGGATTGCCTGGCCGCCCTCGACCGCAGCGATCACCCACACGAGATCGGGCTCGAAGGCCCGCGCCAGATCCTCGGCGCTGGGCTGGGCGGGATGGTCGGGATGGGAATGGAAGTGGCCGACGATCCGTTCTTCGCCGCCGCGCAAGCCCTTCATGATGCGGATGCGCAGTGCGGGGTCGATCTCGAAGCGGCGGCCGCGCGCGCCCTCGGCGAGATTGGCCGACAGCTCGGCCCGGGAGACGACGACGTCGCCGTTGCCGCGCAGCCGCCCGATCAGAAGGGCGCAGGCCTCCTCGGGATACGCGGCCTCGGCCGCATCGGCCAGCGTCTTCAGCACGGCGCGCGGGATCACGATCACGGCTCGACGCCGATGCTGCCCAGCACGGCGCCAGTGGCGGAATCCAGCACGAATACCCGGTCGCAGGCCGAACGGGGCGCCGCCCCGGGCGCGTTGCCAAGGCGCACGTAAAGACGGCCGTCCGCCGTCTCCGCCGACGCGATCATGCAGCCCGCCGAGCCCGCCAGGCGCACCTCGCCAAAGCCGGTCGGGCCGGCCTTGCTGCCGGCAAACAGGCGGAAGTCGGGGTTGGATGCCTTGTGGTAGAGGCCGTAGGCGAGCGCCCCCATGGCGATCACGATGAGCACACCCATCGTGATGACGAGGCCTTTCAGCATGACATCCCGCCTCCTCTCGCACTTCCCAGGACCGGACCTTGGGCCGTATGCTCGGCGCCCATGAGCGCCGCGCCGGAAGCCACCCATTACACCGTCAGCGTGCCGGAGGACAAGGCCGGCAGCCGGCTCGACCGCTTCCTTGCCGATGCCGTGCCGGCATTGTCGCGGGCGCGGATTCAGGCCCTGATCGCCGAGGGACGGGTCGCCGGCCGCGGAGCCGATTCGGCAAAGACCAAGGTCAAAGAGGGCGACCGCTACCGCCTTGCGGTGCCGGCGGCCCGACCGGCCGTGCCCCAAGGCCAGGAGATCCCGCTGACGATCGTCTACGAGGACGATGCGCTGATCGTCATCGACAAGCCGGCCGGCCTCGTCGTCCATCCTGCAGCCGGCAATCCCGACCGTACCCTGGTCAACGCCCTGATCGCCCATTGCGGCGCCAGCCTGTCCGGCATCGGCGGGGTCGCCCGGCCGGGCATCGTTCACCGTCTCGACAAGGACACCAGCGGCCTGATGGTGGTCGCCAAGACCGACCTTGCCCACCGCGGCTTGGCGGCACAGTTCGAGGTGCACAGCCTGGCCCGCGCCTACCTGGCCCTGGTGTGGGGAGTCCCCACCCCCCGCGAGGGCGAGATCGCCGGCGCGATCGGACGCGACCCCCGCAACCGCAAACGCATGGCGGTTGTTACGAGCGGTGGCAAGCACGCCCTCACGCGTTACAAAGTGCAACGTCCGGTCGGCACCCGCGCCAGCCTGGTCGAATGCCGGCTGGCGACGGGACGCACCCACCAGATCCGGGTCCATATGGCGGCAATCGGCCATCCGGTGGTGGGCGACCCGGTGTACGGCGGCCGCACGGCCCGCCGGCTGATCGGCCTGGCCAAAGGGAATGCCCCGGGCTCTGAAGGGATAGAGGCTCTGGCGGCAGGTCGACAAGCTCTGCACGCGTACCTACTTGGCCTGCAGCACCCTGTCACCTCGGCATGGATGCAGTTCACATCGGAAATGCCACCAGAGATGAGCCTGGCCTTGAAACGGTTGGAAACCCTTTAGGGCTTCTGCGAAACGGAAGCCTGGGCGACACAAGGGTCGTTCTGTTGTTTTACTAGAAAAAACAACGACATACAGCGCTGTTTAGATTGAATTAAAATTTCGCTTATACTTGAGCCCCCGAGTACGCTATCATTTCCCTCAACGATGCAAAAAGGCATCGCACCAGCGGGCAAGGTTCCTTCACGGACCGGATCGCGGTGAGTTCATAAGGGAAGGTGATGGCAATGACGGCACTGGCTCTCGATCTCGAAATCTCTCCCGAGCGCAATCTTTCGCGCTATCTTCAGACCATTCGCAAGTACCCGATGCTCACGCTGGAGGAGGAGTACTCCCTCGCCAAGCGCTGGCAGGGTCACGGCGACCACACGGCGGCGCACAAGCTGGTCACCAGCCATCTGCGCCTGGTCGCCAAGATCGCGATGGGCTACCGCGGCTACGGACTGCCGCTGTCGGAGCTGATCTCGGAAGGCAACGTCGGCATGATGCAGGCGGTCCGCCGCTTCAATCCCGACCGCGGCTTCCGCCTCGCCACCTATGCCATGTGGTGGATCCGCGCCGCGATCCAGGAGTACATCCTGCACTCGTGGTCGCTGGTGAAGATGGGC
>JAHDSF010000051.1 GCA_018432935.1 Rhodospirillales bacterium
GAGGCTAGGCGACGGCTTCGGGAACCGCGGCGATCGCCTCCAGCAGGCCGGCGAAGCTTTCGGCGAGCGGGAACTGCGGGAACTCGCGGACCACATTTTCCGGAGCGTGGAACAGGAAGCCCTGGTGGGCGGCCCCCAGCATGGTCGTGTCGTTGTACGAATCGCCGGCAGCGATGGTGGTGAAGTTGAGCGCGCGAAAAGCCTCGATCGACAGCCGCTTGTGATCGCGTTTGCGCAGGCGATAGTCGACCACCCGGCCTTCGCCATCGATCGCTAGGCTGTGGCAGAACAGGGTCGGCCAACCGAGCTGCCGCATGAGGGGCTGCGCGAACTGCTCGAAGGTGTCCGAGAGGATCACGACCGGATAGCGCGCGCGCAGGGCATCGAGGAACTCCCGCGCCCCGTCGAGCGGGCGCATGCCGCCGATGACCGCCTGGATGTCCTTGAGCTTGATGCCGTGCTCGTCGAGGATGCGCAGCCGCTGCTTCATCAGCACGTCGTAATCGGGCACGTCGCGGGTCGTCGCCCGCAAGGCGGGGATGCCTGTCCGCTCGGCCACGTTGATCCAGACTTCAGGAACAAGAACCCCTTCGAGGTCCAGACATACGATCTTCACGGTTCCCCCTCGACATGACGTGATGCGGCAACCGGTCAACGATAGCAGGAGGACGTCATGCCGCCAATCGGCTCGCGATGCCCGCGACGACGTCCTCGAACATGCTCACCGTGAGGCGACCGGTATTGGTGTTGTAGCGCGAGCAGTGATAGCTGTCGGCGAGGATCAGGCCTGCTCTCGGCTCGTGGAATGCGCCATGCCGGAACGGGAAGGCGGCGACCCTGACGCCCAGCGCAGCGAGCACCGCTCCGTGCGCGATCCTCCCCAGTGCCAGGATGCAGCGCAGCCTGGGCAGGGCGGCAATCTCCTCGGTCAGGAAGGTCCGGCAGGCGGCGATCTCGGCCCCCACCGGCTTGTTCTCGGGCGGCACGCAGCGCACCGCGTTGGTGATCCGGCAGTCGCGGAGGACAAGGCCATCGTCCGGGCGGGCCTCGTAATGACCGGCAGCAAAGCCGAAGCGGATCAGGGTCGCGTACAGCAGGTCGCCGGCATAGTCGCCGGTGAATGGTCGCCCGGTCCGGTTCGCCCCCTGCAGGCCCGGAGCCAATCCCACCACCAGGAGCGCCGCGGAAAGATCGCCGAACGAGGGAACCGGGTCGTTGTGCCAGTCGGGAAAGCGACGGCGGTTGGCCGCCCTCATGGTGGCCAGCCGCTGGCAGAGGGGGCAGTCGGGCAGGGGGGGCACGGGGTTCAATCCGCTGCCGGACCGTCGAGCACGACGTCCTGCGGCGTGCCCGGCTCGCGGCGGCCGTTCACCCGTTCGATGCTGTCCTGCAGGTCCTGCAGCTCGAGGAAGGTGTCGGCCTGGCGTCGCAGCTCGTCGGCGACCATTGCCGGCTGCGACCGCACCGTGCTGACCACCGTCACCCGCACGCCCTTGCGTTGCACGGCTTCGACCAGCCGCCGGAAATCGCCGTCGCCCGAGAACAGCACCGCGTGGTCGAGGTGGTCGGCCATCTCCATCAGGTCGATCGCCAGCTCGATATCCATGTTGCCCTTGATCTTGCGGCGGCCGGTGGCAGGATCGGTGAACTCCTTGGTCGGCTTGGTCACCATGGCGTAGCCGTTGTAATCCAGCCAGTCGACCAGCGGTCTGATCGGCGAATACTCCTGGTCTTCCAGCATCGCCGTATAATAGAAGGCGCGGATGAGACGGCCCTTCTGGGCGAACAGCTCAAGAAGGCGCTTGTAGTCGATGTCAAAGCCCAGCGCTCGCGCCGCGGCGTAGAGGTTGGCGCCGTCGATGAACAGCGCGATCTTCTCTTGCGGATAAAACATGGCCTGGATCCTGAAAGCGATGCTTGAAATGGCACGGAGCGCCGAGAATGCCGATGAGGCCCCCGCAAGGCGCGAACCTACGGCTTCGGACGGGGTACCGCAACAATGAATGGCGGGGCGATCCTGATCGGCATCGGCGCCAATCTGCCGCATCCGCGGCACGGGGTTCCGACCGCCACGTGCCGGGCGGCGCTGCAAGAGCTCGAAGGCTGCGGCGTCCGAATCGTCGCATGTTCCCCGTTCTACGAAAGCGAGCCCGTTCCTCCGTCGTCCCAGCCGCTCTACGCCAATGCGGTTGCCCGCATCGAGACCGGGTTCGATCCCGAGCGGCTTCTCGATCTCCTGCATGAGGTGGAGGCGAGCTTCGGCCGCGTCCGGCACGAGCGCAACGAGGCCCGCGTTCTCGACCTTGACCTCCTAGCCTACGGCAACCGGGTCTCCGGCCCGGGCGAAAGGCCTCTGCTGCCGCACCCACGGATGCACGAACGGGGGTTTGTCCTGGTGCCCTTGCGCGATGTCGTGCCCGGCTTTCGCCACCCGGTAAGCGGCGCGACCGTCGACGCCATGATCGCGGCCCTGCCGCCACAAGGGGCGATGCGCCGCATCTCTTGATCTTCGCGGGGCGGGGCGAGTACCCTGTGGGTTCGCTTGCGTTGCGGCGAGCATGACCGTATATAAGTCGCGCTTTCCGGACGGTTATTGTGTGGAGGTCGGCGTATGGCACGCGTGACGGTCGAAGATTGCGTCCTCAAGGTTCCGAACCGGTTCGAGCTGGTGATGCTCGCCGCCCAAAGGGCGCGTAACCTGACGTCCGGCGCGCCCTTGACGGTGGAACTCGACAACGACAAGACCCCCGTCGTGGCGTTGCGCGAGATCGCCGATGCGACGGTCCCGCTGTCCGACCTCGAGGAATCGCTGATCAAGGGCCTGCAGCGCTTTCACGAGACCGAGGAGGCCGAACCGGAGCCGGAAGTCGACGAGGACGTGCTCGCGGCCGACGCGCTCGAAGTGGCGCTTGGCGCCGATCTCGCCGCCTCTGCTGGCGAAGACGAAGGGGACTTCGACCTCGGCGAGGATGCGGCCGAGATGGACGAGGCCGGGGATCCTCTCGCCGAGCTGGATCCGATGGCGAAGGATGGCGACGACCTGGTTTACGAGGATGGACCGGAAGACGAGGACTGAAACGATCTGGGCGGGCGGGCCGTCGGATCGCGTACCCGTCGCGGTGACGTAAAGGCATGATCCGCCAGTTTGAACTTGTTGAGCGCGTAAAGAGCTATGACCCGGGCGCGGATGAGGATGCCCTCAACCGCGCCTATGTTTTCGCCATGAAGGCGCATGGCGCTCAGAAGCGCGCCTCCGGCGACCCCTATTTTTCGCACCCGCTGGAAGTCGCCGGCATCCTGACCCTGTACCGGCTCGATGCCGCCTCGATCATCACTGCACTCTTGCACGACGTCATCGAGGACACCCCGGCGACCCAGGAGGAGATCCGCGGTCACTTCGGCGACGAGGTGGCGCGTCTCGTCGACGGCGTCACCAAGCTGACCCGGATCGAGCTGCAATCGGACCTGTCCAAGCAGGCCGAGAACTTCCGCAAGCTGCTGCTGGCGATGTCGGACGACATCCGCGTGCTGTTGATCAAGCTCGCCGATCGCCTGCACAACATGCGGACTCTCCACTTCATCAAGAACCCGGACAAGCGGCGGCGCATCGCCGCCGAGACGATGGAAATCTACGCGCCGCTCGCCGAGCGCATCGGCATGCAGGCGCTGAAAGACGAGCTGGAGGACCTCGCGTTCGCCGAGCTCAATCCCGACGCCCGCAATTCCATCCTCAACCGGTTGGAGTTCCTGCGCACCCACGGCGGCGAGGTGGTGCCGAAGATCTGCGCCGAACTGCAGAAGACGCTGGAGGAGGCGGGGCTTTCGGCGACGGCCGTGTCCGGCCGCGAGAAGGCGCCGTTCTCGATCTGGCGCAAAATGCAGCGCCAGAACATCGGCTTTGAGCAGCTGAGTGACATCATTGCGTTCCGCACCATCGTCGACTCGATCGCCGACTGCTACCGCGCGTTGGGCGTCGTGCACAGCAGGTACCCGATGGTTCCGGGCCGCTTCAAGGACTACATCAGCACGCCGAAGCCGAACGGCTACCGTTCGATCCACACCGGCGTCATCGGCCCCTTCAAGCAGCGCATCGAGATCCAGATCCGCACCCGCGACATGCACGAGGTCGCCGAGAACGGCGTTGCCGCGCACTGGGTCTACAAGCAGGGCGAGATCACCCATCACGAGGGCCGGCAGTACCGCTGGCTGCGCGAGCTGCTGGAAATCCTGGAGCACGCCTCTAATCCGGAGGAGTTCCTCGAGCACACCAAGCTCGACCTGTTCCAGGACCAGGTGTTCTGCTTCACTCCCAAGGGCGACCTTATCGCGCTGCCGCGCGGCGCCACCCCGGTCGATTTCGCCTACGCCGTCCACTCGGCCGTCGGCGATCGCTGCGTCGGGGCGAAGATCAACGGCCGCATCATGCCGCTGCGCTCGCAGCTCCAGAACGGCGACCAGGTCGAGATCCTGACCTCCAAGGCGCAGACCCCGTCGCCGACCTGGGAAAGGTTCGTCGTCACCGGTCGCGCCCGCGCCAAGATCCGCCGCTTCGTCCGCCTCAAGGAGCGCGAGCAGTACGTCCAGCTTGGCCGCTCGATCCTGCAGCGCGCCTTCCGCGATCACGGGTACGAGTACACCGACAAGGCCGTCGAAGGGGTCCTCAAGACCTTCAAGTCGGCCTCGGCCGAGGATCTTTGCGTCGAAGTCGGCAAGGGTACCCACACCGGCCGCGAGGTTCTGGTCGTCGTCTATCCCGGCGTCAGGGATCAGGACAAGGAAAGCGACAAGGTCGTTCCGATCGTCCGCGCCCGCGCCAAGCAGGAAACGGGCAAGGGAGGCATCCCCATCAAGGGGCTGATCCCCGGCATGGCCATGCACCTCGCCGGTTGCTGCCATCCGCTGCCCGGAGATCGCATCGTCGGCATCGTGACCACCGGGCGAGGCGTCACCATCCACACCATCGACTGCGACACCCTCGAGAACTACGTCGACACCCCGGAACGCTGGCTCGACGTCTCGTGGGACCTCGACAGCGCCCCCGAGGAGGTCCATACGGGGCGCATCATCGTCACCGTCGCCAACGAGCCGGGCAGTCTGGCGGCGGTTTCGAACCTGATCGCCAAGAACGACGGCAACATCTCCAACCTCAAGATCACCAACCGCTCCACCGACTTCTTCGACATCCTGATCGATATCGACGTGAAGACGGTCAAGCACCTGACCAACATCATCGCCGCCCTGCGCGCTTCGCCCGCCATCGGGCAGGTCGAACGGGCACGAAACTGACGGGAATCGAAGGCCATGGCCCGCAAGCTGCGTCTTGGCGTCAACATCGATCACGTGGCGACCATCCGGAATGCGCGCGGCGGTCGCCATCCCGATCCGGTCCGCGCCGCCTTCCTGGCGGCCGAGGCGGGGGCCGACGGCATCACCGCGCATTTGCGCGAAGATCGCCGCCACATCTCGGACGCCGACATCTCGGCGCTGATCGAGCGCATCGCGCTGCCGCTGAACCTCGAGATGGCGGCGACCCCAGAGATGGTCGAGATCGCGCTTCGCCATCGGCCGCGCGCGTGCTGCATCGTTCCCGAAAAGCGGGAAGAGCGCACCACCGAAGGCGGCCTTGACGCGGCCGGCCATCACGATGCGCTGAAACCGATGGTGCGCCGGCTTTCGGAAGCCGGGATCCGGGTCTCGCTGTTCATCGAGCCCGGCGAGCATCAGCTTCAGGCGGCGAAATCGGTGGGGGCACCGGTGGTCGAGCTCCACACCGGCGCCTACTGCGACGCCGAGGGAGAGGCGCGGGCCCGCGAGCTTGCCCGCATCGTCGAGGCGGCGCGGATCGCCGACCGGCTCGGGCTGGAATGCCATGCCGGCCACGGACTGACCTACGAGACGGTCGGGCCGGTGGCCGCCATTCCCACGGTGACCGAGCTCAACATCGGTCACTTCCTGATCGGCGAGGCCATTTTCGTCGGCCTCGCGCAAAGCATCCGCCGCATGCGCGAGCTGATGGACCAGGCCCGCGAAGGGTAGCACCCTCTCGATGATCATCGGCATCGGCACGGACCTGGCGGACATTCGCCGCATCGAAAGCTCATTGCAGCGCTTCGGCGACCGCTTTCTCGACCGGGTGTTCACCCAGGGCGAGCAGGCGGCGGCGTATGCCAGAGCCCGGCCGGCCAACGGACTTGCGCTGCGCTTCGCTGCCAAGGAGGCCTGTTCCAAGGCTTTGGGCACCGGCTTCCGGAAGGGCGTCTTCATGCGCGATATGGCGGTGGCCAACCTGCCGTCGGGCAAACCTTATATGATCCTGACCGGCGGTGCGCTCGAGCGCCTGCGCACCTTGACGCCGCCATCACTGGAAGCGCGGGTCGAGGTTTCGCTCTCGGACGAGTATCCGTTGGCGCAGGCATTCGTGGTGATTTGGGCGGGACCACGATGAGCGAGCCATGCGTGCGGCTTGACACCCGGCAAACGCGGCGGCTATGTCGACCCGGACCGCCTGCGGCGAAATCGACAAGGAACGGATAGGGGCATGACCCGGAAAAAGCCGGAGGGGTTCGTAGATACCCTGAAGACCATCGTCTATGCGGTTCTCATCGCCCTGGTCATCCGGACGTTCTTGTTCGAGCCGTTCAACATTCCCTCGGGGTCGATGATCCCGACCCTTCTCGTGGGCGATTACCTGTTCGTCTCGAAATACTCCTATGGCTACAGTCGCTACTCGTTCCCGCTCGGACAGTACCTGCCGCATTTCCTTTCTGGGCGGGCCTTTGCGAGCGAGCCGGAGCGGGGAGACGTCATCGTCTTCAAGCTGCCGCGGCAGGAAGGGACGGACTACATCAAGCGCGTCATCGGCCTGCCCGGCGATCGCGTCCAGGTGATCCAGGGGATCCTCCACATCAACGGCGTCGCCGTCGAGCGCCGGCAGCTTCATGATTTCCGCTATCGCGACGGCGAGGGCATGCTGCGCAATGCCAGCGTCTTCGAGGAGACCCTGCCCGGGGGTCGCACCCATCCGATCCTCGAGCTGACCGACACCGCGCCGCTCGACAACACGGGCGTCTTTCTGGTGCCGGAAGGGCACTACTTCATGATGGGGGACAACCGGGACAGCTCGCAGGATAGCCGCGTGCTTGACGCTGTAGGCTACGTCCCGCGCGAGAATCTGGTCGGCCGCGCCGAGATCCTGTTCTTCTCGATCGACGGCAGCTTCTGGCAGTTCTGGCGCTGGCCACACGCATTGCGGTTCGACCGCTTCTTCATGACCCTGGACTGAGATGGCTCCTGATTTCTCGGTGTTCGAAAGCACCGTCGGACATGCCTTCCGGTCACCAAACCTGCTGCAGCGGGCGCTGACGCACGGCAGTGCCACTTCCCGCCGCGACGCCCACCTGGGATCGAATGAACGCCTTGAGTTCCTCGGCGACCGTGTTCTCGGGCTGGTGGTGGCAGAGATGCTCTACGCCCGGTTCCCGCAGGAGCCGGAGGGGGCCCTGGCGAAGCGGTTTGCCGTCCTGGTCTGCCGCGAGACGCTGGTCGGCGTTGCCGAAAGCCTGCACCTGGGCGAGCACGTCATCCTCTCGCGAAGCGAGGACGACGCGGGCGGCCGTCATAACGAGAGCCTGCTGGCCGATGCCTGCGAGGCGGTGATCGCGGCGATCTTCCTCGACGGCGGCTTCGAGGCGGCCCGCCGCTTCGTCCGCTCGCAGTGGGAGGATCTGCTGGAGGCGGACGCCCGTCCGCCGCAGGACCCCAAGACCCGGCTGCAGGAATGGGCGCAAGGAAACGGGCTGCCCCTGCCGAGCTATTACGAGGTCGGCCGCAAGGGGCCGGCCCACGCCCCGGCCTTCACCGTCGCGGTCGAGGTACAGGGGCTGGAGACCGTGCATGCCGAAGGCTCCTCGAAGCGGGCCGCCGAGCGCAACGCTGCCCGCCTGATGCTGGAGAAGATCGCGATGGGCGCCGATGCCTGACACCCCCGACACCCGCTGCGGCTTTGTCGCCGTGATCGGCGCTCCGAACGTCGGCAAATCGACGCTGCTCAACGCGGTCGTCGGTACCAAGGTGTCGATCGTTTCCCCCAAGGTCCAGACAACGCGATCACGGGTGCTCGGCATCGTCATCCGCGGCGCCTCGCAGATCGTGTTCATCGACACGCCCGGCATCTTCACCCCGCGACGCCGGCTCGAGCGGGCGATGGTGGCGGCTGCCTGGGGTGGTGCCGGCGACGCCGACTCGGTGGCCCTTCTGGTCGATGCCGCGCGCGGCTGCGATGCCGACACTTCGGCCATCCTCGAGCGCCTCGCCGAGTCCGGCCGCAAGGCGATCCTGGTCCTCAACAAGGTCGACCTGGTGCGCAAGCCAACGCTGCTCGACCTTGCTGGCAAGCTCAACGAGCGTGGCTTGTTCGAGGCGACCTTCATGGTCAGCGCCTTGACCGGCGACGGCATCGGCGACTTCGTCGAGCACCTGTCGCAGATCGTGGCGCCGGGGCCCTGGCTGTTTCCGGAAGACCAGGTCTCGGACATGCCGCAGCGGCTGCTGGCCGCCGAAATCACCCGCGAGCAGATTCTGCTGCAGCTGCATCAGGAGCTGCCGTACCGGGCCGCCGTCGAAACCGAGAGCTGGGAAGAACGGTCCGACGGCTCGGCAAAGATCAGCCAGGTGATCTACGTCGAGAAGGAGAACCACCGCGCGATCGTGCTCGGCAAGGGAGGTTCGCGCATCAAGGCGATCGGCGCCGCCGCACGCAAGGAGCTGGAGACGCTGCTCGATATCCGCGTCCACTTGTTCCTGTTCGTCAAGGTGCGTGAAAACTGGGCCGACGATCCCGAGCGCTATCGGGAATGGGGGCTGGACTTCAAGGCGTAGCTCTGCGCCGGGTGACGAGCGATGGACTGGACCGATGACGGGATCATCCTGTCGGCGCGCCGCCATGGCGAGACCTCGGTCATCGTCAGTCTGCTGACGCGCGAGCACGGCCGTTGCGCGGGCCTGGTGCGCGGAGGGACGGGACGGCGCCAGCGCGGCGTGCTGCAGGCAGGAACCCTGGTGCGGGCAACCTGGCGGGCCAGGCTGGCCGAACATCTCGGCAATCTGAGCTGCGAACCGATATCCTCCGCCGTCGCCGGCGTGCTCGGCGATTCCATGCGACTTGCCGCACTGAGCGCGGCCTGCGCGGTGGCCGAGGCGGCACTGCCGGAACGCGAGCCGTACCCCGGCGCGTTCGAAGGCCTGTGCATCCTGATGGATTCCCTGGCCGGCGAGGCCTGGCCGACCGTGTTCGTGAAGTGGGAGCTGGGCCTGCTGGCCGAGCTCGGCTACGGGCTTGATCTTTCGTGCTGCGCCGCCACCGGGCGGAACGACCAGCTTGCCTACGTGTCGCCCAAGACCGGGCGGGCGGTCTCGCTTTCGGCGGGAGAGCCCTACCGCAATCTGCTGCTGCGGCTGCCGGAATTCCTGATTCTTGGCGATGTCCTCGCCAGCCCCGCCGAGGTCTTCGACGGTCTGGCGCTGACCGGCTACTTCCTGACCCGCCACGTCTTCGCCGCAGGTAGCGTGCCGCCTGCCCGCGCGCGCCTGTTCGACCGGATGCGGGCCGCTGCCGAGGCCGGTTGACGCAGCCCCCCCGCTGTACGATATTTCGCGTTCACTGATCGTTCCTGGCGCAAGAGCTTGTCATGAGTGAGCCGGCCCCGACCGGAGAAGTCCGCGACACCCCGTTTGCCGATGCCCTCGGCGAGCGCTATCTGGCGTATGCGCTGTCGACCATCGTGTCGCGCTCGCTGCCCGACGTCCGCGACGGCCTCAAGCCGGTCCATCGCCGGCTTCTCTACGCGATGCGGCAGCTCAAGCTCGACCCTACGGCCGGGTTCAAGAAGTGCGCCCGCGTGGTGGGCGACGTGATCGGCAAGTACCACCCGCACGGCGATGTCGCCGTCTACGATGCGCTGGTGCGTTTGGCGCAGGAGTTCGCAGTTCGGTTCCCGCTGGTCGAAGGGCAGGGGAACTTCGGCAACGTCGACGGCGACAACGCGGCGGCCATGCGCTACACCGAGGCGCGCCTGACCGAGGTGGCGCTGGCGCTGCTCGAGGGCATCGACGAGGATGCCGTCGATTTCCGCGACACCTACGACGGCGAAGAGAGCGAGCCCATCGTTCTGCCGGCGCGCTTTCCCAACCTGCTGGCCAACGGCTCGTCGGGGATCGCGGTCGGCATGGCGACCAGCATCCCCCCTCATAACGTGGGCGAGATCTGCGCCGCGTTGCAGCGGCTGATCGAGGATCCGGCCGTCGGCGTCGCCGACCTCGTCTCGCTGATGCCGGGACCCGACTTCCCGACCGGCGGCGTCATGGTCGAGCCGCCATCGTCGGTGCTCGAAGCTTACTCGAGCGGACGCGGCAGCTTCCACTTGCGCGCCAAGTGGGAGGTCGAGAAGCTCCAGTACGGCCTGTTCCAGATCGTCGTCACCGAAATCCCCTACCAGGTGCCGAAGTCGCGGCTGATCGAACGCGTCGCCGAGTTGCTGGCTGCCCGCAAGCTGCCGCTGCTCGCCGACATCCGCGATGAATCGACCACCGACGTGCGCATCGTGTTGGAGCCGCGAAACCGCACCGTCGACCCCGAAGTGCTGATGGAGCAGATGTTCCGCAACACCGACTTCGAGGTGCGGATCCCGCTCAACATGAACGTGCTGGATGCTACCAACACGCCGCGGGTGATGGACCTGAAGGAAGTCCTGAAATCGTTCCTGAATCACCGCCATGAGGTGCTGCAGCGGCGCAGCCGCCACCGTCTTGACAAGATCGAGCAGCGCCTCGAGGTGCTCGACGGATTCCTGGTCGCCTACCTCAATCTGGACGAGGTGATCCGCATCATCCGTCACGAGGACGAGCCGAAGGCCGAACTGATCCGCGTCTTCTCGCTGACCGAAGTGCAGGCCGAGGCGATCCTCAACATGCGCCTGCGCAGCTTGCGCAAACTCGAGGAGATGGAGATCCGCAAGGAAAAGCAGGCCCTTGATGCAGAGCGCTCGGAGCTGAAGGGCCTGCTTTCGGACGAGGGACGGCGCTGGAAGGCGATCGCCGACGAGATTGGCGACATCGGCAGGCGATTCGGCGGCGCGACGGTTCTGGGGAAGCGTCGGACCAGGATTTCTGCGGCCCCGGTGGTCGCCGAGATTCCTGTCGAAGCGATGATCGAACGCGAGCCGATCACCGTCATCTGCTCGGAGAAGGGCTGGATCCGGGCCGTCAAAGGCCACCTCAACGAGTACGGCGACATCCGCTACAAGGAAGGCGACCGGCCGCGATTCGCGCTCCACGCCCAGACCACCGACAAGCTGCTGGTGTTCGCCAGCGACGGTCGATTCTTCACCGTCGGTTGCGACAAGCTGCCGAGCGGCCGCGGGCTCGGCGAGCCGTTGCGGCTGATGGTCGAGCTGGGCGACAGCGAGGACGTGGTCGCCCTGTTGGTGCACCGCCCCGCGGGACGACTCGCAGTCGCCTCCGGCTCCGGGCACGGCTTCATGGTCGAGGAGAAGGACGTCGTGGCGCAGACGCGCAACGGTCGTCAGGTCCTCAACGTTGCGGGACAGGAGAAGGCCGTGATCTGCGTCCCGGTCCACGAGGGCGACGACGCGGTCGCCGTGGTCGGCGAGAACCGGCGACTGCTGGTGTTCCCCCTTGCCGAGTTGCCGACCATGCAGCGCGGACGCGGCGTCATCCTGCAGCGCTATCGGGGCGGCGGCATCGCCGACCTCAAGACGCTGCGTATCGAGGAGGGGCTGTCCTGGCAATTGGGCGACCGCGTCCGGACGCAGCTCGACCTCACGGCATGGTTGGCCAAGCGAGCCCAGGCCGGCCGCATGCCGCCCCCCGGGTTCCCGCGCTCCAACCGGTTTACTTAGGCCTTCGGGATTTGCTAGGAAGATCGACTTCCGCCCCCGCGCCGGGGCTGGAGCACTGTTGCCGGCAAGGCCGCCGCGGCGGGGCGGAGGGAGAGGGAGTCCGTGGGAGCCCTGAAGACCCTGGCGGGATGGATCGACCGCCTCAACGAGTACATCGGACGTGGAGTCTCCTGGCTCACCGTGCTGATGGTGTTCGACGTCTTCGTCGTCGTCGTGCTGCGCTACATCTTCAACATCGGCTGGATCTGGATGCAGGAGACCTACGTCTGGATGCACGGCATGGTGTTTACGTTGGGCGCCGGCTACACGCTCCTTCACGATGGTCACGTGCGCATCGACATCATCTACCGAACCGCCAGCAAGAAGTACAAGGCTGCCATCAACCTTCTCGGTTCGCTGTTCTTCGGCCTGCCGGTGCTCTGGCTCCTGTATTCGCGTAGCCTGCCGTACGTCATCCGGTCGTGGAAGGGGATGGAATCGTCCGCCGAAGCGGGAGGGTTGCCGTACCTGTTCCTGTTGAAGAGCATCATCCCGGTATTCTGCGTCCTTTTCGCGCTGCAGTTCCTCGCCCTCGCACTGCGCAGCCTTTGCACGCTGATCGAAGCTGACCGGAGGGACGCCTGATGGAACCCGGCGTCCTCGGCCTTCTCATGTTCGTGGGGGCCTGCGGGTTCCTGCTGCTGGGCTTCCCGGTCGCACTGACGCTCGCCGGCTCGGCGCTCTGCTTCGGCTATCTGGGCGAGGAGCTGGGCGTATTCAGGCTCGGAATGCTCGGCGTCTACCCGATGCGGATCTTCGGGTCGATGACGAACGAGCCCCTGGTTGCGGTACCCCTGTTCGTCTTCATGGGGCTCGTGCTCGAGAAGTCGGGTATCGCCGTCGACCTCATGGAAAGCCTCGGTCGCCTGTTCGGTCGGGTGCGCGGCGGTCTCGGGTACTCGGTGATCTTCGTCGGCATGCTGCTGGCGGCGTCGACCGGAATCGTCGGCGCGACGGTCGTCATGATGGGCGTGCTCAGCCTGCCGACGATGATGCGGGTCGGCTATAGCCCCAGGCTGAGCGCCGGCATCATCTGCGCCTCGGGTACTCTGGGGCAGATCATCCCGCCGTCGATCGTGCTGGTGATCCTGGCCGACGTGCTGCAGGGTGCCAACGAGCAGGCGGCGCAGATCAACGGCACCATGGTGCCCGAGCCGGTGACGGGGGTCGACCTGTTCGCCGGGGCCCTTCTCCCCGGCCTCATGCTGGTCGGCCTGTACGCCGGCTGGCAGTTCATCGTGGCGCTGATCCGGCCGCAGGACTGTCCGCCGCTGGCCGACGACGAGGTCGACGAGACCCTCCTGAAGCGGGTCGGCGTCGCCGTGGTGCCGCCGCTGGTTCTGATCGTGCTGGTGCTGGGCTCGATCCTGGTCGGCGCCGCGACACCGACCGAATCGGCCGCCGTCGGCGCGGTTGGCTCGATGGTGCTGTCGTTGCGTCGCCGTCAGTTCGGCTGGGCCGCGCTCAAGGACGTGGCGCGCGAGACGACCAGGGTCAGCTCGATGGTTTTCATCATCCTTATGGGCGCCTCGATGTTCTCGCTGGTGTTTCGCGGCTTCGGCGGCGACGACCTGGTCGAGGAGTTCCTGATGGGCCTGCCGGGCGGCGCCTTCGGCGCGATGCTCCTGGTCATGCTCGTGATGTTCCTGATGGGGTTCTTCCTCGACTTCATCGAGATCATCTTCGTCGTCGTGCCGATCGTGGGCCCGATTCTCATCGCCATGGACCTGAACCCGCTGTGGCTGGGCGTGATGATCGGCATCAACCTGCAGACCAGCTTCCTGACGCCTCCCTTCGGTTTTGCGCTCTTCTACCTGCGGGGAGTGGCACCGGATTCGCTGGGCACGCTCGACATCTACCGCGGCGTCGTGCCCTTTATCGTCATTCAGATCATCGGCCTGGCCCTGGTCTGGACGTTCCCGGGCATCGCCACCTGGCTTCCCCAGCAGCTGTTCAATTGACACGGAAAGGGCGGGCTTCGCAGGAAGCCCGCCCCTGATCCCAGCTGTGCGCGACGACTAGACGCGCGACTGCATGAAGGCGGCCTCAGAGTAGTTCGACCACTCGACCATCGTCTTCCTGAACGCGATCAAACTCTCGTAGATCTCCTTCGACAGCGGGTCCTTGCCGGCGATCTCGGGGATCAGCTCGTCGGCACGCTTGCGGAACACGCCCACCAGTTCGTCGCCGAAGTACTTGAGCTGGACGCTGTGGTCCTTGATCAGCTTCTGCAGAGCGATGTTGTTGTTGGCCTGGAACTGCGCCAGCAGCCGCGCATTGTACGCCTGGGCGCCCTTGTCGAGCAGGTCCTTGAGATCGTCCTCGAGCTTGTTCCAGGCATCGAGGTTGATGAAGGCGTCGGTGATCGACGACGGCTCGTGCCAGCCGGGATAGTAGTAGTACTGGCACACCTTGTAGAGCCCGAAGCCGAGATCCAGCGCCGGCCCCACCCACTCGGTTCCGTCCACCGCTCCCGAGGCCAGGGAAGACAGGACCTCGCCACCCGGCGTGTTGACGACGGTGACGCCGAGCGAGCCCAGGATCTCGCCGCCGAGGCCGGGCATGCGGAACTTGAGGCCCTTGAGGTCGCCCGCTGCCTTGATCTCCTTGCGGAACCACCCGCCCATCTGGTTGCCGGTGTTGCCCAGCGGCAGGAAGTGGCAACCGAGCGCGTTGTAGATCTTGTTCGAGATTTCGTTGCCGCCGCCGAAGTACAACCAGGCGTTCTGCTCCTGGGCGGTGAGGCCGAACGGCATCGACGAGACGAACTGGATCGCCTCAGACTTGCCCTTCCAGTAGTACGGGGCGCCGTAGCCCATCTGCGCCGTGCCGTTCTGGACCGCGTCGAAGGCTTCGAACGGCGGCACCAGTTCTCCGCCCGCGTAGACCTTCAGTTCCAGCCGGCCCTCGGCCGCCTTGTTGATGAACTTGGCGAAGTTGGCGATGTTGTCGCCGAGCAGCCCGGTCTTCCCGAAGGCCGTCGTGACGATCCACTGGTGTCTGGCCTTGGCGATCGCAGGTTTCGGGAACGACGCCGCCGCCGCGGTGGCGGCGGCCACTCCGGCCGCCCCGGAAATGAAGTCCCGTCTTTTCATGACGTAGTCGTCCTCCTTGGTTTCCGTCCTCCTCCGCCGGAGGATCTGCGCGCGATCATACGGAATTCTTGCGCAGAGACATAGCTGCGCGAAGTATTCTTGCGCACTTTTTTAAGCTAGACGATCGAATCGACCGTGACCGGCCGCCACGCCCCGCTGACGTAACCTTCCAGAGGCTGGTAGGCGATCTTGTACGACATCTTGCGGCAGTTGCGGATCCAGAAGCCGAGATAGACGTTGCGGCGCGCTTCAAGGCGAGCCTTCTCGATCATCCACAGGATCATGAAAGAGCCCAGGCTGCGCGCGTCATGCGCAGAATCGTAGAAACTGTAAACCGCCGAATAGCCGTCTTCGACACAGTCGATCAGGCATGCTGCCAAGAGCTCATCGTCGCCGGGCCGGCGGAACTCTGCGACCATGGTCTCGACCGGCGTCTCCTCGATCAGCGTCTGGTAGTCGAAGTAGTCCATCTTCGCCATGTCGCCGGCATGGTGACGCTCCTGCTGGTAGCGGGAGAAGAGCTGGAACTGCTCGGGCGTGGCGCGCGGCGGTGAAAGTCGGACCTCAAGGTCCTGGTTGGCGCGCATCACGCGCCTCTGCGTTCGCGATGCCCGGAACTCGGGAGCGATCACCCGCACCGGGACACAAGCGTCGCAGTCGGGACAGGCCGGCGCGTAGGCGGCACCGTGGCTGCGCCGAAAGCCGGCCGCCGAAAGCCGGTCGTGGAGCTTGATGACGTCGCGTCCGACCAGTTCGGTCACCACCCGTCGTTCGACCCGCCCCGGCAAGTAAGGGCAGGGCAGGGCGGCGGTGGCGAAGAAGAACCGTGTCCCGGCGCTGACGTTGTGTCTCATGGTCTTCGGCGGTGCAATGGATCCCTTCAATTGGGATGCGGACTACCTCTTGCCAAGCATCAGAGCGGCGGCGCGGAACTGCTTCCCGGACGTGGCGGCAGAACAGGAGTGCGCCCGAAATCGACGGCGGCCGGCTGGGTCGGCACCTGGACTTTCTGCTCCTCCCGCTCCGCGCCCTGGGGCGCTGCCCGCAGCAGAACGATCGAAATCCGACGGTTGCTGGCGTTTTCGGGATCGTTCGACACCAGCGGTTCGGTATCGGCCTTGCCGACGACCACGTTCACCCGGCCGTCGGGAACGCCCATTTCAATCAGCGCACGCCGGCTCGCGTTGGCGCGATCCGCCGACAGCTCCCAGTTGGTGTAGCCGACATCTCCACCCGCGAAGCGAGTTGCATCGGTGTGGCCCGCGATCGAGAGCTGCTGCGGCATCTTCATGATCACCCTGGCCACAAGCTCAAGCACCCGGCGGGTGTGCAGGTACATCTGCGCGCTGCCGCGGGGAAACATCGCCAAGCCTTCCTGATCGACGATCTGGATACGCAAACCCTCGGGCGTATTGTCGATAAGCAGGCTCCGCGCCAACGCCTTGAGCGAGGGAACGCTTTCGATTGCCCGGCGGATTTCTTCCTCGGCTTCCCGGAACTCCTGCTCCTCCTTGCGGCGCAGGATCTCTTCCGCCTGAGCGTCGCTGACGTCCTTGGGGTCGGGCGTGGTTCGCTCGGCGGGCTCCTCGCTGCCGCTTCCCACCTTGGGCGGTGGCAGATCGGAGACGATGCTGGGGCGTGCGTTCCGCTGCGGCATCGGCCCGGGATCGCCCAACACCTGGCCCCCGAACAGCCCGCCGCTGCCGCTTTGCGTCGGCGCGATGCTGGCCGGCGAGAAGTAGTTGGAAATGCCTTCGAGCTGCTCTTCGGTCACCGCATTCAGCAGCCAGAGCAGCAGGAAGAAGGCCATCATGGCGGTCACGAAATCGGCATAGGCCAGCTTCCACACCCCGCCATGGTGGGCATGCGCCGCCTTCTTGATCCGCTTGATGATGATCGGCTTCTCGCCAGGAGCCGGCATCCGGGTGCCTCTTCCTCCGTCCTTCGGGTGCTAGTAGGTGGGCAGGTTCTGGACCGTCTCCTCGACTTCCTGGAAGGTCGGTCGCACGTGCTCGTCCAGGACTTTGCGGGCGAACTCGATCGAGACCTGGGGCGCGTAACCCTGCATGTGAGCGATGATCGCCACCTTCATGCATTCCATGTACCGCGCATCCGTATTCATGATCTTCTCGAGGGATTGCGCCATCGGTCCCACGAAGCCGTAGGAAGCGAGCACGCCGGTGAAGGTGCCCACCAGCGCGCCGCCGATCAGCTTGCCCAGGATCTCCGGCGGCTCGGTAATGGCGCCCATGGTGTGGATCACGCCCAGCACGGCGGCGACGATGCCAAGCGCGGGCAGGGCGTCGGCCACCGTCGCCATGGCGTTGGGGATGGCATGCTCGGCGTTGTGATGGACCTCAAGCTCGCGGTCCATGATTGCGTCGAGCTCGTGGGCGTTGCTGGTGCCGAGCGTCAGCAGGCGGAGGTAGTCGCACAGGAACACGACTGCGTGGTGATTGGCGGAAAACCCCGGAAAGTTCTGGAACAGGGCGCTTTCGTGAGGGTTCTCGACGTGACTCTCCAACGCCAGGTCGCCCTTCGTCTTCGCCAGCTTGAACAGCGAGTAAAGGACCGACAGCAGTTCGAGGTACGACGCCTTGTTGTAGCGCGTGCCCTTGAGCAACGGCCCGAAGGACCCCAGCGTGCCCTTCAGGACAGTCACCGGGTTGGCAATCACGAAGCCGCCCAGCGCGGCGCCGAGGATGATCATGAACTCGCCCGGCTGCCAAAGGACGTTGAGGTGGCCGCCCGCGAACAGATAGCCGCCGAGCACCGAACCGACGGCGATCGCGGCACCAATGATGAAGAACATCCCCCCGCCACCTCAGAGTAGTGATCGCACTGGTCCGCCGTTGACCCGGGGCGACCGTCCCAAGGGCCGAAACAAGTGTCACTTTAGGTCATGCGGGAAGATCATGCCAGAACTTCGGACGTATAGCCTACCTCGGTATGAGTAGCAGCGGCGTCGGTGTCTCGGGTTCCTGGGGCAACTCGTCGATCCGGAACGGACGCCCGTCGCGCCAATCGGCGACGAGATCGTCGTAATGCCGTGAGACCGGGTTTCCCGATTGCCCGGTGGCGATGACGAACAGTGAGCGGTCGAGGTCGGCGAGATCGAATACCGCCCGCAATCCGGGCCCGTGCACGTGCGAGTAGGGAGCGTTCGGATCGGTCAGGCGCATGCCGCCGCGGTTCACCGTCTGGTTGCCGCCATCACTGGGGATGGAAAGGTCGAGAAGCGACCCGATCGCCGGGTGAACCCGGGAAAACGGATGCGCAAAGCGGGCCACGTGGACATCGCCCCAGCGGTGCGTCCCGACCTCGTTCCCGTCGCGCAGCCCGGCCACAGTGCTCTCCAGGGTCGACTCGAGCAGCGGGCGGCAGCGGTCGTGGCAGCGGAATGGCCCCCGGTCCTGCAGGGCTTCCCGAACAACCAGGGAATCGGGCGGCATCGGGATCTTCTCCAGCGCCGGATGGGCAGACACCAACAGCTCGCGATAGAAGGCTTTCAGCCACGTCACGAACAGCAGCGGCTCGGGACGGCGACGGCTCATCTCCCCGTTCCAGACCCGCAGCAGGTTCAGCGCTTCCCGCGCGGCGGGCGTCGCGCCTTCGATCGCCGTCATCCCGGGCAGAAGCTCGCGCGCCATCAGCGAGACGTGATCGAGCTGGAGGCGCTGCATGCCGTCGCGACGGTGGACCTGCTCGCCCGCCAGCAAGGACCGAATGCGGTCCGCCCGGTAGGGCGGGGCGAAGTCGCCGCCCAGCTCGTACGGATAGTCCGGCGGCGCCTTGCGATGGTTGGCGGCGACGATGGTGCCCTCGGCAGGATCGGCCCCGCCCGGCAGTTCCTCGAACGGGATGAAGCCAACCCAATCGGCCTCGCCGGTCCAGCCTGCCTGCGGGTAGCGGCCGTCGCCGCCGGCCCGGACCGGAATCCGTCCAGCCGCCAGCCAGCCGGTGCCGCCCTCGACGTCGGCGCACAGCACCGTCTGCTGCGGCGATCCGAAGTCCCTCAGCGCCGCGAAGAAGGCCGGGCAGTCGGACGACAGACTGGCGCCGAACAGCGCCTGCGGAGTGCGGTCGTCTTCGTGCAGGTAAGGGGCCGCCAGCGCCAGCACCGTCCCCGAGTCGGCACCGACGGCTGGACGGCCGAGATCGGACACCACCACCCCATGACGGGTGGAGCGGACGTCGAGAGGCACATCCTCGCCGCCGCGAACCCGGATCACCTCGCGGCGGACGGCGAAAGGCACGGAGCCGTCGGGGGCCAGGTATCGGGTCGGATCCGCCGGATCGACCCGTTCGACGAACAGGTCCTCGACGTCGCTCTGGGTGGTCGTCAGGCCCCATGCGACTCGGGCGTTGTGGCCGACGACGAAGAACGGGACTCCGGGGACGGTCGCTCCGGACCATCGGCCTTCCGGCGTGTCGATCCGCGCCAGATACCATAGAATCGGCGCCTGGAAGCCAAGATGCGGATCGTTCGCCAGCAGCGGCTTGCCGGTGGCCGAGCGCGATCCGGAGACCGTCCACGCGTTGGAGGCGCCCACCGGCGACCCCAGCGGCACCGGATGAGCGGCGACCAGCCGCTCCAGCAAGCCGCCGTCGAAGCCAGGAGCCACCGTGGCGGTACTGCCGCTCGGCTCGTCCGGCCACAGCCCGTCGACCACCTCGCGCGGGACCAGTTCGAGCAGCCGCAGGCGCAGGACCTCGTCGCGCCAGTTGCCGCTGAGATAGACCGCCATCATCTTTCCCCAGACCAGCGAATCGGCGGGCTGCCAGGGTTCCGGCCCGGCCCCCAAGGCCAGGAACTCGACGGGCAGAGTGCCGCGCCGCGCGGCGAGCCAGGCGTTGACCCCGTCGGCATAGGCCTCGAGCGCCTTGCGGGTCGGCTCCTCCAGGATGCTGTATTGCAGCTCGGCCAGCCGGTAGAGACCCAGCGTGCGCATGTATCGATCGCTCGGCACTCCGGTCGATCCGATCACCTCCGCCAGCCTGCCGGCTCCCGAGCGGCGCATCATTTCCATCTGGAAGATCCGGTCCTGGGCATGGGCGTATCCCAGGGCGAACAGGCCGTCGGCGAGCGAGGCCGCGCGGATGTGCGGCACGCCCCGGCCGTCGCGGCGAATCTCGACCCGTGCCGACAGATGCGCGACCTCCACCTCGCCGCTGGTCCGGGGCAGCGAGGCGAACAGCCACACCGCCGCGGTCCCGGTCAGGGCCACGAGAAGAAGCAGCATCAGCCACAGAATGCGCGTCAGCACCCGCATCGGGAGCCCCCGCAAGGGACCGGCGGAAGGCGGCCCCGGGACACACGGAGAGCGGACTTGGAGCCGCACCGGAGGCGGCGTTCGCCTCCGACCCCGACGCGGTCTTTGGCCGCCATCACGGCGTAGTCACCCTCGGTGCACGATTTCCTTTGAAACATTGGTAAGAATGCTCGTATAAAGGGGCTCCGGACCGTTTTGCGGTCCCGCGTCGGATTGTCAGGAGGCCGTGTCATGGCACGCGATTTGACCACCACCGAGTCCCGCCAGCTTGAGACGGTTGCGGGGGAAGGCCTGGACGACTTCGTCACCTTCGTCGTGAAGGATCAGCTGTTCGGCATCCCCGTTCTCAAGGTTCAGGACATCCTGACGCCCGACAAGATCGCCTCGATCCCGCTCGCACCTCGCGAAGTCAAGGGTTCCATCAATCTCCGCGGCCGCATCGTCACGGTGATCGACGTCCGGGCGCGCCTCGGTCTTCCGAAGCACAACAGCGGCGACAAGAGCATGGGCGTGACCGTAGAGCATCACAACGAGCTCTACACCCTTCTGGTCGACAGCGTCGGCGACGTCATCAGCCTTTCCCACGAGTTCTACGAGAACAATCCGACCACCCTCGATCCAATCTGGCGCGAATTCGCGCTTGGCGTCTATCGGCTCGACAGCCGCCTGATGGTCGTGCTGGACGTCGAGAACCTGCTCGCGATCAAGACATCCTGAGCGGATCGGACCGACTCAGCCGTTCCGCAGGATTCGCGCAGCCTCGACCGCGGCGTAGGTAAGGACGCCGTCGGCGCCTGCGCGCTTGAAGCCCAGCAGCGTTTCCATCATCGCCCGCGGATAGTCGAGCCAGCCGTTCTCGCCTGCCGCCTTCAGCATCGCGTATTCGCCGCTGACGTTGTAGGCGAAGGTCGGCACCCCGAAGGCGTCCTTGACCCGGCGCACGATGTCCAGATACGGCAGGCCCGGCTTGACCATCACCATGTCGGCGCCTTCCGCCAGATCGAGGGCGACCTCGCGCAGGGCCTCGTCGCTGTTGGCGGGGTCCATCTGATAGGTCTTCTTGTCGCCTTTCAGCAGCGCTCCCGAGCCGACTGCGTCCCGGAACGGGCCGTAAAAGGCCGAGGCATACTTGGCGGCGTAGGCCATGATCCGGACATGCTGGAATCCGCTGTCGTCGAGGACCTTCCGGATTGCCGCCACCCGGCCGTCCATCATGTCGGACGGGCCGATGACATCGCAGCCGGCCTGTGCCTGGACCAACGCCTGCCGGCATAGAACCTCGACCGTTTCGTCGTTGACCACGTAGCCCTGGCGCAGCAGGCCGTCGTGGCCGCTGCTGGTATAGGGGTCCAGCGCAACGTCGCACAGGATTCCGATGTCGGGGTGGGCAGCCTTCACGGCGCGCACGGCCCGGCACACCAGGTTGTCGGGATTCTCGGCTTCCTTGCCGTCGACGCTCCGCAGATCGGGCGAGGTGTAGGGGAACAGCGCGATCGCGGGGATTCCCAGATCCTTGGCAATGCCCACGGTTTCAGGCAGAAGATCGACGCTCAGCCGCTCGACCCCCGGCATCGAGGCAACCGCTTCGCGGAGGCCGCGACCTTCGATGACGAACAAGGGCCAGATGAGATCGGCCGCGGTGAGAACGTTCTCGGCCACCAGGCGGCGCGTCCATGCGTCGAAGCGGTTGCGGCGCATGCGCGTCTGCGGAAAGCTGCCCAATCCCCACAAAGCCGACCCAGCCACCGTCCTTGCCCCCCTGAATCCGCGGAAGAACGGGAAGCATATCGCCCCTTACACTCGGACAACAAGGAGATGACGCACGGCCACCCCCTTCCGGGCAACGCTTGGGCCAGCAAGGGAGGATGCGGTGCAGGGGACGCTGTTGACCTGCCGTCATTGCCGCTGCAAGGTTTCCGCCGGAGGAGATCCTGGGTGAAGCCCGAAGACGTTCGGCTGGGAGAGGTGCTGTTCGAGTTCCACCGCATCGGCCGCTCGGTGCGGGTGGTGGCGGTCGATCCGCGCACCAATGTCGAAGTGATGGCGGTCGGCGATGCCTCGGCCGGGACCGAAGCCCTGAAACGCCTTGCCGTGCAGAAGTTGCGGTACGTGATCGCGCGCCGGTCAAATCCCACATGAAGGAAGTGCCGCCGGGCATCTCGCCTTTTTCATGACGTGAAACCCGGAAGCGCCCAATGCCGCCGTTCGCGGCTATTTGCGATGAAGAAGGTGGCGAGTGGAGGGAAGGCATCAACCGCGCGAAATCGCCAGTTGAGGCGAAAAAGGGCTGCGTGGTCTCTCACGCAGCCCTCGTGCGCACTTCGGCAAACCCGCGGAAGGGTCAGCCGCGGCTCTTGCGAACCTTCTTGACCGTACTGCCGCTCTTGCGGCCGAGGCCGATCTCCTTGGCGAAATCGGAGCGCTGCTTGGCATAATTGGGCGCCACCATCGGATAGTCGGGCGGCAGCCCCCATTTCGCACGGTATTCTTCGGGAGTCATGTCATACGTGGTGCGCAGATGCCGCTTCAGCATCTTCAGCTTTTTGCCGTCTTCCAGACAGACAATGTAGTCCGGATGAACCGAGCGACGCACCGGCACAGCCGGCTTCAAGGGTTCGGCTTGCGGTGCCTGAGGGGCTGAATCGAGCGAATTCAGCGCGCCATACACGGTCTTGATGATTTCCGGAATCTGATCGGCCGGAAGCGCATTCTTGGAAGCATAGGCGGCAACGATATCGACCGACATGCGCAACAGGTCTTCGTGAGATACCTTCTCGACGTTTTCTTCACTCATCCTTCGACAACCCCTGCAACGTTCATAGTAGCGGCATTATTCGGCCCGGATGTTCCGGCTGTCAATTGGCTTTTCGAGGGGAAGCCAATAATCAATCTTGGACGCTCTTCCGGTCGCCAGTAACGAACTAGTCATCGGACTTCGATTCAAGCAGAATTGTCCACCCGGCTGGAGCTCCCACCCGGCCCTGCCGGGGCAGGTTGCAGGACGCAGGTTGGCATCCGGTTTCGAGATATGGTACTAGTCAGCTTCCGACGGCCCAAGATCGCAGATTCCGTTCATCTGCGCGGTCGCCGCGGAGGTTTCTGCGAACCTGTCGTCACCAGAAGAAAAGGCGTTTCTGCGATGCCCGTCCGTTCGACCCTCGCGCACGAGCGATTCTTCGACGCCGACCTGGCCGAGATCGATCCCGAGGTCCACCGCGCAATCCGCGGCGAGCTCTCCCGGGAACAGGACCAGATCGAACTGATCGCGTCGGAGAACATCGTCTCTCGCGCCGTGCTCGAAGCGCAGGGCTCGGTGATGACCAACAAGTACGCCGAAGGCTATCCCGGCCGGCGCTATTACGGTGGCTGCGAATCGGTCGATGTCGCGGAAGCACTGGCCATCGATCGCGCCAAGCGCCTGTTTCAGTGCGAATTCGCCAACGTGCAGCCGCATTCCGGGGCGCAGGCCAACGGCGCGGTGATGATGGCGCTGTGCCAGCCGGGCGACACCATCATGGGGATGTCGCTGGCGGCAGGCGGCCACCTGACCCACGGTGCGGCCCCGGCAATGTCCGGCAAGTGGTTCAAGGCGGTCCAGTACGGCGTCCGCAAGGAGCACGCCCTGATCGATTTCGACGAGGTCGAACGCCTCGCCAGGGAGCACCGTCCGAAGCTCATCATCTGCGGCGGCTCCGCCTATCCCAGGATCATTGATTTCGCCCGCTTCCGTGCCATCGCCGACTCGGTCGGCGCGATGCTGATGACCGACATGGCGCATTTCGCGGGCCTTGTCGCGGCCGGGGTGCATCCCAGCCCGATCCCGCATTCGCACGTTGTCACAACCACCAACCACAAGACGCTGCGGGGTCCCCGCGGCGGCATGATCCTGTGCCAGGACGCGGAGATCGGCAAGAAGATCAACTCCGCCGTGTTCCCGGGTCTGCAGGGCGGCCCGCTGATGCACGTGATCGCCGCCAAGGCGGTGGCGCTGGGCGAGGCCCTGCGGCCGGAGTTCAAGACCTACGCGATGGCCGTGGTGGCGAATGCCAAGGCATTGGCGGCAGCGGTCGCCGAGCAGGGCTTCGACATCGTTTCGGGCGGCACCGACACCCATCTCATGCTGGTCGATCTGCGGCCGAAGAAGGTGACCGGCAAGGCCGCCCAGGCGACGCTCGAGAACGCCGGCATGACCTGCAACAAGAACGGCATCCCGTTCGACCCGGAGAAGCCGACCGTCACCTCGGGCATACGATTGGGCACCCCCGCCGGCACGACGCGCGGCTTCGGCGAGGCCGAGTTCCGCCGCATCGGCGCCTGGATCGGCGAGGTGCTGGGCGCGCTCGCCAGCCACCCCGACGACAATTCGGTGGTCGAACGCAAGGTGCGCGAGGAGGTTCGGGCGCTCTGTGCCGATTTCCCGATCTACCAGAACTTCTGAGGCGGCTGCGAACGCCGTTGGAGGGGGAGAGAGACGATGCGATGCCCGTTTTGCGGTCAGCTCGATACCCAGGTGAAGGATTCCCGGCCGACCGAGGATAACGCTGCGATCCGCCGGCGCCGCTTCTGCCCCGCCTGCGGCTCGCGGTTCACCACCTTCGAGCGCGTGCAGCTGCGGGAGCTGACCGTGGTCAAGAAGACCGGCGAGAAGGTTCCCTTCGATCGCGAGAAGCTGTTGCGCTCGCTGCGGATCGCGCTGCGCAAGCGTCCGGTCGACGAGGACCGGGTGGAGCGCATCGTCAACAGCATTCAGCGGCGGCTCGAGACCCTGGGCGAGAATGAGATCCCGTCCAAGGTCATCGGTGAGATGGTGATGGAGCACCTGGCCGATCTCGACCAGGTCGCTTACGTCCGCTTCGCCTCGGTCTACCGCAACTTCCGTGAAGCCAAGGATTTCGAGGAGTTCGTTGGCACAATCGGCGGAGAGCGGCGCGACTGACGCCGCCGACCGGCGGCACATGACGGCCGCGCTGGCACTGGCGCGACGCGGCCTGGGCGCGACGTGGCCGAACCCCGCGGTCGGCTGTGTTCTGGTGCGTCCCGATCTCGATGGCAGGGTGGTTGGCCGCGGCTGGACCCAACCGGGCGGTCGCCCCCATGCCGAAGTGGAGGCGCTGCGACGGGCCGGATCGCTGGCGCGCGGCGCCACCGCCTACGTCAGCCTGGAGCCCTGCGCCCACCATGGCAAGACGCCTCCTTGCGCCGATGCCCTGGCCGCGGCCGGGGTGGCGCGTGTCGTCTCGGCGGTCGAGGATCCCGATCCGCGGGTCGCAGGCCGCGGATTGGCGATCCTGCGCCAGGCCGGCATCGCCGTGACCGAGGGCGTCTGCGAGACCGAGGCGCGCGAGATCAACGCCGGCTTTTTCCTTCGCGTCCTGCAGGGCCGACCGCTGGTCACCCTCAAGGTGGCGGCGTCCCTCGACGGCCGCATCGCCACCGCGGGCGGCCAGAGCCGGTGGATCACGGGACCGGATGCGCGCGCCTGGGGGCACCGCCTGCGCGCCACCCACGACGCCATCCTGGTCGGCAGCGGGACCGTGCTCGCCGATGATCCGTCGCTGAGCTGCCGGCTGCCGGGGCTGGAGGCGCGGAGCCCGCTGCGGGTGATCGCGGACGCCCGGCTGCGCCTCGATGTCGCGTCGAAGCTGGTCAAGACCGCGAAGAAGCATCCCGTCGTCGTCTTCGCCGCTGCGGACTGCGATGGTGAACGGCGGGCGGCGCTGGAAGGCGCCGGGGTGCGGATCGTGCCGCTGCCCTGCGGGACCGACGGACGAATCCCCGCGGCGGCGATGCTGCGCAGCCTGGCGGAGATGGGCGTCACCCGCGTCCTGCTCGAAGGGGGAGCGACGCTTTCGGCTGCTTTTCTGGCTGCCGGCCTCGTCGATCGCAGTGCGTGGTTTCGCGCGCCCCTCATCCTCGGCGGCGATGCCGTGGCGGCCATCGGCGCGCTCGGCATCGAGCAGCTGACCGCGGCCCCGCGCCCGACCCCCGGTAGCGCTCGCCGCGCCGGAGCGGACTTCTACGAATCGTTCGTCTTCACGGAAAAGGACTGATCGCGTCATGTTCAGCGGAATCGTCACCGACATGGGTACGGTGCGGAAGGTCGAGCACACCGGCGATACCCGGTTCGAATTCGCCACCCATTACGACACCTCGACGTTCGAGATCGGTGCTTCGATCTGCTGCTCGGGCGCTTGCATGACCGTGATCGACAAGGGCCCGGGCTGGTTTGCCATTTCCGCTTCGGCGGAATCCCTGGCGTGCACCACGATGGGGGAGTGGAAGGAGGGGACCCCAGTCAACTTCGAGCGTTCGCTGAAGATGGGCGACGAGATGGGCGGCCACATCGTGTCAGGGCATGTCGACGGCGTCGCCCGGATCGTAGCCATTACGCCGGAAGGCGAATCGCTGCGCTTCGTGTTCGAGGTCCCGGCGGCGATCAAGCGTTACGTCGCCTCCAAGGGCTCGGTGGCGATCGACGGCATCTCGCTTACCGTCAACGAGGTGGAGGACAGCCGGTTTGGCGTCAACATCATTCCCCATACATCGCAGGTGACCACCCTGGGCCGGAAGAAGGTCGGGGATCGCGTCAACGTTGAGATCGACATGCTGGCGCGGTATGTTGCGCGCCTTCTGGAGAAGGATTGACCGTGATCGACCACGAGGCTCTATCCTCGATCAACGAAATCATCGAGGACGCGCGCAACGGGCGCATGTTCATCCTCGTCGACGACGAGAACCGCGAGAACGAGGGTGACCTTGTGGTTCCCGCGCAGATGGCCACCCCCGACGCGATCAACTTCATGACCAAGTACGGCCGCGGTCTGGTCTGCCTGGCGATGACCAGCCAGCGCATCCGCGAGCTCGACCTGCCGGCAATGGCCCGGCGCAATACTTCGCGCCACCAGACCGCCTTCACGGTCTCGATCGAGGCGAAGGAGGGGGTGTCGACCGGGATCTCGGCGTCCGACCGCGCCCGCACCGTCGCCACCGCGATCGACCCCACGAAGGGGCCGGACGATATCGTCACCCCCGGCCACATCTTCCCGCTTGAGGCGCGCGATGGCGGCGTCCTGGTGCGCACCGGACACACCGAGGCCGCGATCGACGTGGCCCGCCTGTCGGGGCTCTACCCGGCCGGCGTCATCTGCGAGGTGATGAACGAGGACGGCACCATGGCACGGATGCCGGACCTGATTCGTTTCTCGCAGCGTCACAACATCAAGATCGGAACCATCGCCGACCTTATCGCCTACCGGCTGGCCCATGACCGCATCGTCGCCCGAACCTTCGAGGGGCGGATGAACAGCGCCCATGGCGGCGAGTTCCGCATGCTGGTCTTCACCGACCGCATTACCGGCATCGAGCACATCGCCCTCGTCAAGGGAAGTCTGCCGGCGGGCGGTCCGGTGCCGGTGCGGATGCATGCCCTCAACGTGCTCGAGGACGTGCTTGGCGACCAGGACACAGGCCGTGCCGGCGAACTGGCGAATGCGATGGCCATGGTCGGCGAGGCAGGCGCCGGGGTCATCGTCCTGCTGCGCGAGCCGAAGCCGGGCAGCATCTCCGAGATGCTGCGTCTGCGCGAGGCGCCGGGGCAGCGTCGCCCGAGCGCCCTGCGCGATTACGGGGTCGGAGCCCAGATCCTGCTCGATCTCGGGATTCGTGAGATGATCCTGCTGTCCAACACCGAACGCACCATCATCGGGTTGGAGGGCTACGGGTTGTCGGTGGTCGAGAGGCGCCCGATCTCTCCCAGCAAGCGGGGATAGCATGATGGCCGACAGCAACCGCGTCCTGATCGTCGAGGCGCGCTTCTACGAGGACATCGCCGATGAGCTGGCCCGCGGGGCGGTCGCGGTACTGGAGGAAGGCGGAATCCCGTTCGACCAGGTGGCCGTGCCGGGCGCCTTCGAGATCCCCGCCGCGATCCGGTTCGCCATCCGGGCGATGGAGATGCATGCCTCGACCACCGGCTACGCCGGCTTCGTCGCGCTGGGCTGCGTCATCCGCGGCGAGACCGACCACTACGACCACATCTGCCGCGAGTCCGCCCGTGCGCTGATGGACCTCGCGACCGCCTACAGCATCGCGGTCGGCTACGGCATCCTGACCTGCGAAAATGACGACCAGGCATGGGAACGGGCGCGGGTGGACCGCAAGAACAAGGGCGCCGACGCGGCCCGAGCCTGCCTGCGCATGATGGAGCTGAAGCGGAGCTTCAGGCTCCTTCTTCGCTGACGGGGACAACGATGGACGAGAACGATCGACCGGCGCGCTCCGGCCCGGCCATGACGCAACGCCGCCGCGCGGCACGACTCGCCGCCTGCCAGGCGCTGTACGAGATGGAGGTGTCCGGCGCTTCGGCGGACGCTGCATTGCGCGGCTTCTTTCCCAACCGCTGGAACCTTTACGAAGATGAAAGCGGCGTCGGCCACGCCAACCCGTTCCCGGAGCCGGACGGCGACCTCTTGTGCGACGTCGTGCGCGGCGTGGTCGTCCATCGCGAGGCGATCGACCGGATGGTGGGAGGGGCGCTGGCGGAATCGTGGTCCAGCGAAAGGCTTGAGATCCTGATGAGGGCGCTCCTGCGTGCCGGCGCGTTCGAATTGCTGGTCCGCAAGGACGTTCCGGTTCGGGTCGTGATCTCGGAGTACGTCGAGGTGGCGAAGGCGTTCTTTTCCGGGACCGAGCCGGGCATGGTCAATGCCGTGCTCGACCGGCTGGGTCGCATCCTGCGCCCCGACGAAATGGGAAGCGAGGGGGGGCATGGGGGAGCGTCGCCGGATCGGTGAGTTCGAGCTCATCGCTCGCTGCTTCGCGCCCCTGGCGCGGGGAGAGCCCGGTGCGCTCGGCCTGACCGACGACGCGGCCGTCCTGGCGATGGCGCCGGGCGAGCGGGCGGTGGTGACCACCGACGCCCTGGTCGCCGGCATCCATTTCCCGACCGGAGCCGAGCCGGCGGACGTGGCGTCCAAGGCTTTGCGCGTCAACCTTTCCGACCTTGCCGCAATGGGGGCCCGGCCGCGCGGGTATACGCTGGCGCTGGCACTTCCCGAGGACTTCGAGCTTTCCTGGGTGGAGGCCTTTGCTCGCGCGCTGGGCGAGGATCAGTCCCGATTCGGGATCTCGCTGATCGGCGGCGACACGGTGAAGACCCCGGGTCCGCTGTCGCTGACGCTGACCCTGCTCGGCGTGGTCGACGGCGGCGCCTTCCTCAGCCGCTCGGCAGCGTGCCCGGGCGATATGGTTTGGGTGTCGGGGACGATCGGCGATGCCGGCCTGGGCCTCCGTCTGCTGCAGGCGGCGCCCGGAGCCGACGAGGCCTCCGCCCGCTTCCTGCTGGAGCGTTACCATCGCCCGACGCCACGGCTGGCGTTGGGCGCCGCCCTGGTGGGCATCGCTCACGCGGCGGCCGATGTTTCGGACGGGCTGATCGCCGACCTTTGCCACATCTGCGAGGCCTCGGGGGTCGACGCGCGCCTGGAGGCCGACGCCATCCCCCTGTCGGAAGCCGCGCGGCAGGCCCTTGCGGCAGGCCTCGCATCGGCGGATCATCTGTGGTCGTGCGGAGACGACTACGAGCTGGTCTTCACTGCCGCCGAGGCCGCCACGGGCGAGGTGGAGGCGGCGGCGCGGCGGGCGGCGACGGAAGTGACCGTGGTCGGGCGCATCGTCGGGACGGGTCAGGGTCACGTCGCGGTCTACGGAGGCGACGGGCGGGAGATCGCCCTGACCGCCCGCGGCCACACGCATTTCTGACGCGGCGGGCGGAGAAAGCTGAGACGCGATGAAGAAGCTGGTCCTGGCCCTGGTCCTGCTGGTGGTCGTCACGGGCGCTGCCTTGGCGATTGTGAAGTGGCTCGGATTCGGGCCTTTCGGCGGTACCGAAGGAGACCCTCCGCCGGCCGCGACCGCGCCGCCGAGCAGCGCCTACTACGTTGCACTCGATGCCATCCTGGTGCCCTTGCTCCGGGACGACAAGGTGGCTGGTACGGTGCAGATCCAGGTCAAGCTCGAAGTGGTCGGCGACCAGGCGCGCGATGCGGTCCTGCAGGCCAAGCCGCGGCTGTCCGACGCCTACTTCCAGGAACTGTACGCCTACATTCCCCGCCTGCTGGCCGGCGGCGCGCGACTCGACGTCGGAATGCTCAAAAAGAGGCTGCAGCTGGTCTCCGACAAGACCGTCGGGGGAGGAATCGTTCAGGATGTCCTGCTTCAGTCGGTGACGGAACTCCCTGCATCCTGAGCTGCGGCGTTCCCCTTACGGAGAAACGCATTCGCAAAATTTCCTGGCTCATTACTATGATTGCATCGCCTCGGTATTTCTGGCATTTTTCCGCCGCCAACGACAAGGTGCTCCCCGCGCGAGAAGGGGCGCCGACCAAGCTTTCCCGAATCAACACCGAAAATAGGGTCAACACGGCATGTCCACAGTCTACTGGCTGACGATTGCGTGTGGTGTCGTCGCGCTCCTTTACGGGTTCGTGACGATCCGCTCCGTGCTCTCGGCACCGAGCGGCAATGAACGCATGCAAGAGATTTCGCGCGCGGTGCAGGAAGGCGCCGCGGCGTATCTGAACCGGCAATACACCACGATCGCCATCGTCGGCGTGATCGTCGGCATCGCGATCGGTGTATTCCTTGGCATCTATCAGGCGATCGGCTTCTTCATCGGCGCGATCTGCTCCGGCCTTACCGGCTACATCGGCATGAACGTGTCGGTGCGGGCCAACGCCAAGGTGGCGGAAGCCGCTCGTTCGAGCGGGCTTGCCGGCGCGCTCTCGATCGCGTTCAAGTCCGGCGCGATCACCGGCATGCTGGTGGTCGGCCTCGCGCTTCTCGGCGTCGCCGTCTACTACGTCTTCCTGCGCGGCCAGTACGACATGGCCAATCCGGAGGAGCTCCGCCGCGTGCTGGAGGCCCTGGTGGCCCTCGGCTTCGGCGGCTCGCTGATCTCCATCTTCGCCCGTCTCGGCGGCGGCATCTTCACCAAGGGCGCCGACGTCGGAGCCGACCTGGTGGGCAAGGTCGAGGCCGGCATCCCCGAAGACGATCCCCGCAACCCGGGCGTCATCGCCGATAACGTCGGCGACAACGTGGGCGACTGCGCCGGCATGGCGGCCGACCTGTTCGAGACCTACGCCGTCACGGTCGTCGCGACCATGCTGTTGGGCGCCATCTACTTCACCGGCGCCGCGGCCGAACAGATGATGGCGCTGCCGCTTCTGATCGGCGGCATCTGCATCATCGCTTCGGTGATCGCCACCTTCTTCGTCAAGCTCGGCGCCGACAACGCGATCATGAAGGCCCTGTATAAGGGCTTGATCGCCAGCGCGGTGATTTCGTTCGTGTTCATCACGATTGCCGTCTGGCAGTTCATCGGCTTCAGCAACCCCATCGCTCTCGCCACGGGCGGCGGCTCGGTCACCGGCGGCGCGCTGCTGGCGTGCTCGGTCACCGGTCTGGTCGTCACCGGCCTCATCGTGTGGATCACCGAGTACTACACCGGCACTGACTACCGCCCGGTCAAGAGCATCGCCCAGGCGTCGACCACGGGCCACGGCACCAACGTCATCCAGGGCCTGGCGGTCTCGATGGAAGCGACTGCACTTCCGGTGCTCGTGATCTGCGTCGGCATTATCGTTGCGTTCAAGTTCGCTGGCCTCTACGGCCTGTCGATCGCTGCCACCACCATGCTGGCGCTGGCCGGCATCGTGGTTGCGCTCGACGCCTACGGTCCGGTCACGGACAATGCCGGCGGCATTGCCGAGATGGCCAACCTGCCGGAGGACGTCCGCGTCACTACCGATGCACTCGACGCGGTGGGCAACACCACCAAGGCCGTGACCAAGGGCTACGCGATCGGCTCCGCCGGTCTCGCCGCCCTGGTGCTGTTCGCCGCCTTCACCGAGGACCTGACCCACTACTTCCCGGATCTGAAAGTCAGCTTCACGCTGTCCGACCCGTACGTCGTGATCGGGCTGTTCATCGGCGGCCTGCTGCCTTACCTGTTCGGCTCGATGGGCATGATGGCGGTTGGTCGCGCTGGCGGCCAGGTCGTCATCGAGGTGCGGCGGCAGTTCAAGGAGATCCCCGGCATCATGGAAGGCAAGGCGAAGCCGGACTACGCGGCTTGCGTCGACATGCTGACCAAGGCGGCGATCAAGGAGATGATCGTGCCGTCGCTGCTGCCGGTGGCGTCTCCGTTCGTCGTCTACTTCGTCGTTTACGCTGTGGCCGGCCAGGCGGCCGCGTTCTCCGCCCTCGGCGCTCTCCTGCTCGGCACCATCGTGACCGGCCTGTTCGTGGCCATCTCGATGACCTCGGGCGGCGGCGCCTGGGATAACGGCAAGAAGCTCATCGAGAGCGGCCTGTACGGCGGCAAGGGGTCCGACGCCCACAAGGCGGCGGTCACCGGCGACACCGTCGGCGATCCCTACAAGGACACCGCAGGCCCGGCCGTCAACCCGATGATCAAGATCATCAACATCGTCGCCATCCTGCTGTTGGCGATGGTGGCCGCCTGAACAAGGCGCAAGCGGTCGAAGAGAAACCCCCGGAAGCATCTTCCGGGGGTTTTCTTTCGCCGTTTCGAAGCCGTGGTGCGGGCAGGCCTATTTCTTGGGCAAAGCGTCCTTGTTGAAGCGGCCGAAATTGCCGAACAGCTGTTGCAGGACGGTAATCTCGTTGCCGGCGGTTGCGGTCTCCCGCTTGACCAGATCTACGTCGCGGCTGTCCGACTGATCGAGCGTCTCCATCTCCTTCAGCACGCCGGCCCGATCGAAGCGCAGGACCAGGATCTTGCTCTCGACCACCTTGGGCCGGTAGAAGGCGACCGTCTCGGTCCGCTTGCTGATGTAATACCATTCGTTGTCGTTGAAGGCTGCGACGCTGGAGGGCGAGCCAAGGACCTCCTGCACCTCCATCTTCGAGACCTCGCCGATCTTGATGCGGGCCAGGGCTTCCCCGTCCGGAAGGTTGCCCCGGGAGTCGACCCGCGCCGCGCAGGCCGTCAGGACCAGGCAGGCAGCGAGTCCCGCCAAGCCTGTATTCGTGATGCGGCGGACTGCCATCAGCGTCTCCATCGTCGAACATGCCGGAATACGGGGCGAGAATCGCATCGCCTTCCGGCGCTGTCAATCGAGCGGCGATTTCCTGTAGTTAGCTCGTCATCTGTCCGGATTTTGTAGCGCGTGATTTGTCCGGTTTCAGAATCGCTCAAAAAGGGGGGCGAGGATGGGCCGGGCGAGAGCGCTACAGGAGAGCCGAATGATGCGGTTTGAGGCCTTGCTGGATCGCCACGAGAGGGGCGAACTGGGTCAGGCGGAGGCGGCAGAGATGCGGGGCATGAGCGAGCGGACGTTCCGACGCCACCGCGAC
>JAHDSF010000047.1 GCA_018432935.1 Rhodospirillales bacterium
CAGGTTCTCGAACGCCACCGCCTGGCCGCCGCCCGCCCAGTTCATGACGACGTTGTCGCCGTCCATCACCAGCTCGACGCCGGGGCTGTTCTGGTCGAGGATCTCGACCCGATCGCCCGGGTTCATCTGGATCGCAGGCAGAGCCTTGCCGTCCTGAACCGTGAATTCCCTGGTGGTCCCGTTGGTGCCGATGACGCGGATGACGACGGCCATGGTGATCTCCCCCCTGACTGGGCTGTGCTCAGCACAGCGCCGATGGTGCGCGTCTACCTGCCTTTTCGAAAACCGTCATCATCCAAACGGGTGAGCACGGAAGAAGATCAACTAAGAAACCGTAAACCCACTCGTGTTCCCCGTTTTGACGCTGCGTCCTCGGGCGGTGGATGCGGGACGGAACTGATGGCCGGCTTGGCCCCGCCGAATCGCGAGGCGGATTCCCGGCGCCGCACATCTTCGGGGATTTGCCGCATCCGTCAAATGCCGAGGTAGGCCTTCTTGACGCCCTCGTTTTCGAGCAGCCTGGCCGCCGTGTCGGTCAGCGTGATGGCGCCGTTTTCCATGACATAGCCGCGATGGGCGATCTTGAGCGCCTGGTGGGCGTTCTGCTCGACCAGGAAGATGGTCGTGCCGCGCTCGCGGTTGATCTTCTGGATGATGCCGAAGATCTGGCGGATGACCAGCGGCGCCAAGCCGAGCGACGGCTCGTCCAGCAGCAGCACGCGCGGCCGCGCCATGATCGCCCGCGAGATGGCCAGCATCTGCTGCTCTCCGCCCGACAACGTGCCCCCCTGCTGGTGGCGGCGGTCGGCGAGGATGGGGAACAGCTCGAACACATGGTCGAGATCGTCGCGGATCCCCTGGCGGTCCTTGCGCAGGAAGGCGCCCATGTCGAGGTTCTCGGCGACCGTCAGTTCGGGGAAGATGAGCCGGCCCTCGGGGACCTGGCTGACTCCCATGTCGACCAGCCGGTTGCCCGGCACGCCGCGGATCGACTGGCCGTCCAGAAGGATGTCGCCGGAGCGCAACGGGACGACCCCGCAGATCGCCATGAGGGTGGTCGTCTTGCCGGCGCCGTTGGCGCCGATCAGCGAGATGATCTCGCCCTTGCCGACCTCGATCGAAACGCGGTGGAGAACCGGAATGGCGCCGTAGCCGGCTTCGACGTCGATCAGCTTAAGCATCGGCCTCCTCCCCCAGGTAGGCCTTGATGACCCGGGGATCCTGGCTCACCTCCTCGGGCGTGCCCAGCGCGATCCGGCTGCCGTGCTCCATCACGCAGACGCGATCCGACAGGCTCATCACCAGCTTCATGTCGTGCTCGATCAGGAGGATCGACAGGCCGTGCTTCTCGCGCAGGCGTCGGATCAGCGCCTGCAACTCGCTCGTCTCGGCGGGGTTCATCCCGGCCGCGGGTTCGTCGAGCAGCAGCAGCACCGGGTCGGTGGCCATGGCGCGGGCGATCTCCAGGCGGCGCTGCGCCCCGTACGGCAGGTTGTTGGCAGTCTCGTCGACCAGTCCGGCCAACCCCACCTCCTGGAGCAAGCCGTAGCTCAGGTCGACCACCTCCTGCTCCTCGCGACGGGTCGCCGGCGGCCGGAAGATGGCGCCGAACACCGACGAACGGGTGCGGCAGTGGCGGCCGATCATCACGTTTTCCAGAACCGTCATGTTGGGGAACAGGCGGATGTTCTGGAACGTGCGGGCCATGCCCAGTTCGGTGACCTGGTTCGGTTTCAGGCCGTTGAGCCGCTTGCGCTGGCCGCGCGCGGTGAGCGCAACCTCGCCCGCGGTCAGCATGTACAGGCCGGTGATGCAGTTGAACAGCGTCGTCTTGCCCGCCCCGTTCGGCCCGATCAGCGCGACGATCTCGCCCGGCATGATCTCCAGGCTGACGGATTCCACGGCCCGCAGACCGCCGAAGTACTTGGTCAGGTCGCGGACGTCGAGGACGGGATCGATGTCAGCCATGGGCGCCCGCCGCCTTCATTCCGGCCGCCTTGTCCGTTGCTCCGCCGCTGTCGCCGTCGGCGTCTCCGCGCAGTTCCGTCGGCCTGAACTTCCGCCGGAGCCGGCGATCGCGGATCAGGCCCTGCGGCCGGAAGACCATGAACAGCACCATCACGGCGCCGAACACGATCATCCGGTACTCTGCGAAGGCCCGCAGGTATTCGGGCAGCAGGATGAGGATGAAGGCGCCGAGGATGACGCCGACCGTGGAGCCCATGCCGCCCAGCACGACGATCGAGAGGATCATCGCCGATTCCAGGAAGGTGAAGCTGGCCGGGTTGATGAACGAGGTCTTGGCGGCGAACACCACGCCGGCCATGGCCGCCCAGGTGGCCCCGAGGGAGAAGGCCATCAGCTTGGTCTTGGTCTTGTCGATGCCCATGGCCTGACAGGCGATCTCGTCCTCGCGCAAGGCCATCCATGCCCGTCCGACCCGCGAATACTTGAGGCGGGAAACCACGACGATGGTCAGCAGGACCAGGGCAATCACCACGTAGTACATGAAGACGATGCTGCCCCGCAGCCCGAACTCCATGCCGAAGAAGCCGGGGCGGGGAATGTTCGAGATGCCGCTCGGGCCCTGGGTGAAGGTGCCCCAGTTCTCGAGCACCAGGCGGATGATCTCGCCGAACCCCAGGGTGACGATGGCCAGGTAGTCGCCCCTCAGCCTGAGGACCGGGAACCCGAGCAGGATGCCGGCGAAGGCGCCCAGGCACGCCGCCATCGGCAGCACCACCCAGAAGCCCAGCCCGAAATGCAGATTCAGCAGCGCGTAGGCATAGGCGCCGATCGCGTAGAAGGCGACGAAACCCAGGTCGAGCAGGCCGGCCAGGCCCACCACGATGTTGAGACCCAGCCCCAGCATCACGTAGATGAGGGCCGAGATCATGATGTTGACCTGGTAAAGCGAGAACAGGAACGGGAAGGCGATGACCAGCGCCGCGAACGCAGCGGCTGCCGGATAGGAGATGCGGCGGTCCTCGATGGCCGCCCGCAGGAGGCGGCCGCGTCCCGCCGCGCCGGGCGACAGGGAGCGGAACCCGCCCCCGTCGCGGCGGCGCATCAGGAACCTCCAGACGTAGGACAGCACGAACGCCCCGGCCCCCACGTAGGCCATATTCTCCCACCGCCAGGCGATGGTCTTCTCGATGGTGTTCACGTGGATGACCATGATCGGCAGGGTCAGGAACATGAACCATGCCGCGGTGATTGCTGAATGCTTGAGATCCCGCATGGCGCCCGGCCCGCCTCAAACCTTCTGGATGGCCGGTTTGCCGAGAATGCCGGCCGGCCGGAAGATGAGGATGAGGACCAGCAACGCGAAGGCGAAGACGTCCTCGTAATCGCTCGACACGTAGCCGGTCGCGAAACTCTCTGTCCAGCCGAGGACCAGGCCGCCCAGCATGGCGCCCGGAATGCTGCCGATGCCGCCGAGCACGGCCGCCGTGAAGGCCTTAATCCCGGCGAGGAACCCGATGTAGAAGTTGATCTGCCCGACGTGGGAGGCGATCAGAACGCCCCCCACCGCGGCCAGCGCCGACCCGATGATGAAGGTGAGCGAGATCACCTGATCGACGTTGATGCCGACCAGCATCGCCATGCGCGGGCTCTGAGCGGTGGCCCGCATCGCCTTGCCCATGCGGGTGAACTTGATGAAGGCCGTCAACCCGGCCATGACCAGCGCCGCCGTGACGACGATGATCACCTCGGAGGACGACAGGACCCCGTGGAAGCGGTCCACGACGTCGAGCGGCGGCAGCAGCGACGGGAACGGCAGGAAGTCGGGAGTCTGGGCCAGCAGGACGTAGTTCTGCAGGAAGATCGACATCCCGATCGCCGAGATCAGCGGCGACAGCCGCGGCGCGTTACGCAGCGGCTTGTAGGCGATCTTCTCGATCGTGTACCCGTACGCCGACGCATAGATGACGGCGACCGGCAGGGTCATCAGCAGAATGGCGTACCCGGGCAGCCCGAGCGCCCCCAGCACGCCCGACACGATGAGCGCCGTGAAGGCGCCGATCATGTAGATTTCGCCGTGGGCGAAGTTGATCAGCTGAATGATCCCGTACACCATGGTGTACCCCAGGGCGATCAGCGCGTAGATGCTGCCCCGGGTCAAGCCATCGAAGAAGATCTCGAAGAAGTACTCCATACGAAAACCACGCCTTACTCAGGGCGCCGAGGGAGAAGCCGCTTGGGCGTCTCCCTCGGTTTCCGATTACCGACGAGAATGCCGGATTACTGAACCTTGACGAACTGGCCCTTGACGACCTGGTAGACGTCGAAGCCGACGCCCTCGGCGTCGCCCTGCTTGTCGAACCGGATCTTGCCGACCGGGGTTTCCACATATTCGGTCTGGAGCGCCTTGACGACCTTGTCGTAGTCGGTCGACTTGGCCTTCTCGATGGCGTTCAGCAGCGCGAGAGCGGCCGAATAGGCATTGTCGAAGAAGGCGCCGGGCTCGGCATTGAAAGCCTTCTTGTGGGCCTCGACGGCCTCCTTGTGAAGCGGATTGCCCGAGATGTCCTTGGGGCCGCTGGCATAGACGCCCTCGGCAAATTCGCCGGCCACCTTGATGAAGGTATCGTCCTTGACGCCGTCATCCGATACGAACGGGATCTTCATGTCCTTCTTGCGCATGGCCATGACGATCTTGGACGCCTCGGGGTGATAGCCACCGAAGATCAGCGCATCGGCGCCCGAATCCTTGACCTTCTGCACGGCGGCCGAATAATCGATCGCGCCCGGCGTCACGCCTTCGAACAGGACGACCTTGGCCTTCTTGGACTCTTCGACAACCTTCTGGGCCCACTCGGCGAAGCCTTTGCCGTAGTCGCCCTTGTCGTGAATGATGGCGATCGTCTTGGCGCCCAGCTTGTCCATCGCGAAAGACGCAGCCAGACGGGCCTGGGCGTCGTCGCGGGCGATGGTTCGGAAGAAGTTCGGATAGCCGCCGCCGAGGGTCAGTTCCGGATTGGTCGCCGACGGCGACATCAGGACGATCTTGGATTCCTTGTAGATCGGCAGCGCCGCCTTGGTGGCGCCCGAACAGATATGGCCCAGGGCCACCGTCACATTCTCGGAGACCAGCTTGAACGCCGCATTGGTGGCCAGCTCGGGCTTGCACTGGTCGTCCTGCGGGACGACCTTCACCTTCATGCCCAGGACGCCGCCTTTGGCATTGTACTGCTCGGCCACCAGCTTGGCCGCATTCACGGTCGGCAGCCCATAGGACGCCAAATCGCCGCTCTGCGCGCCCGGCACGCCGAGAATGATATCCTTCGCCTGCGCCGCCGTCCCCATCAAGGCCACGGCCGCCGCTACGGCGAACGCCGAACTGATCTTTCGCATCGCTTTCACCTTTCCACTTCGGTGTGCCGCTGAACCAGAGGCGCCTTCCCTCAAGCCCTCCGTCCCCCACGTGGATCGACCACAGGCTCAGTGGAGTCGCAACAAACCTCACGAAAGTCAATATCAATCCGAAGGAATGTGGGCCTTCAGCGGCGCCCTGAATGCAATAAAGTTTCAACAAGCGGACTTTGCGCCGCCGGCTGATCACGCACTCCAACGTGCGCCTGCCAAGCTTTTCAAGGCGTTGCCGATCGGGAGGTCATCTTCGCCCCCCTTCGGCCACGCCTTCATCGCGTCAGCGTCCGTGTGCTGGGGGGGTCGGCTCCGTTCGGGCCGGCATCGATCACCGCAGCCGTTCGCCGCTTTCCGAGAAGAAGCGGAGGTGCTGGGGATCGCAGGTCAGCCGGATGGTCCCCTCCGACACGAGGTCGGCACTGCCGCGCAACTCGACCGTGATGCGCTCGCCGCTGTCCAGCATGCAGTGCAGATAGCGCATGCTGCCCAGGTTCTCCGAGAAGTCGATCCGCGCCGACAGCAAGCCATTCTCCCCGCCGGTCAGAACCAGGTGCTCGGGACGGATGCCCAGCTTGACCGGCGCGTTCTCGGTTGCGCTGGCGACCGGGGCATCGAGCTGTATGACGAAGCCGCCTACGCCCACCTTTTGTCCCGGCAGATAGACCGCATCGACGATGTTCATCCGCGGCGAGCCGATGAAGCCCGCGACGAACAGATTGTCCGGATCCTCGTAGATCTCGCCCGGCGTGCCGACCTGCTCAATGCGACCGTCGCGGAGAACGACGATGCGATCGGCCAGCGTCATTGCCTCCGTCTGGTCGTGCGTCACGAAGATCATGGTGTTGCCGAGTTCGCGGTGCAGGCGCGCGATCTCGATTCGCATGCTGACGCGCAGTTCCGCATCGAGGTTGCTGAGCGGCTCGTCGAACAGGAAAGCGAGCGGCTTGCGCACGATCGCCCTGCCGATCGCCACGCGCTGGCGCTGGCCGCCCGACAACTGCCCCGGCCGCCGGTCCAGCAGCGGCCCGATCTTCAGGATCTCGGCGGCAGCGTCCACCTGACGGTCGATCTCGTCGCGGGCCACCTTGGCGATCTCGAGCCCGAAGGCAAGGTTCTCGCGCACGCTCATGTGCGGGTAGAGCGCATACGACTGGAACACCATGGCGATGCCGCGCTTGGCGGGATCGAGATCGGTCACGTCCCGGCCGGCAATGATGATGTCGCCTGCCGTGACGTCCTCCAGCCCGGCGATCATCCTGAGCAGGGTCGACTTGCCGCAACCCGACGGGCCGACGAAGACGACGAATTCGCCGCCTTCGACCTTGAGGTTCAGGCCATGGATGACGTCGACGGAGCCGAAGCTCTTGCGGACATCGCGCAGCTCGATCGTCGCCTTTTCCGACGAGTACCGATGTGTGCTCATCAGTGTGCCCTTATCCAAACCAGCATCTCGCCGGGCGTCCGGTTGTCCCACAGATGATAAGGCACGAGGCGCACCGGTGCGTCCTCCAGCAGGGGCTGACTGGTGTCGTACAGCTTGTCGGTCCAGTCGGACCAGCGCTCGCGCCGGGCGGGAAGGTCGATGGCGATCGCCCCGCCGAGCGATGCCATCGGATGCGTGCTGGCCTTTTCCATGCTGCCGAGGATCAGACCCGTGAGACCGGCCGCGTTGTCGACCTGTTCGACGCAGTAGATCAAGGGTCCTCGCGCCACGGCAATGCGCCCGACATCCGCCCTGACGAGGGGATGCGCCCGCAGGGAGCGGACGGTCATCGGCAGGTCCAGCTCGACGGTGTCGCCGTCGCACCATTCCCGCCGGATCCGGTAATAGCCGTTGTCGAGGTCGTGGCGCACCGCTACGCCGTTGATCGACAGGGTGGCCGCCTCGCACCAGGAGGGCACGCGCAACGCCAGCCCGAAGGTGGCCGGCCTGTCGACGCCGAGGGTGAATATCACCCCTCCGTTCCAGGGATAGTCGGTCTCCTGCGTCAACGTCACCGCCGTCTCGGCGACCTCCAGCCTCGCCACGTTCTCGCCGTAGAGATGGACGGCCACCTCGTCCTTCGACAGCCCGTACATGTAGCTGCCGATCGAGGCAACGGTGCGGGCGATGTTCGGCGGGCAGCACGGGCAGCGGTGCCAAGTCCACCGATGATGCGCGCCGCAGCTCGCCAGGGGGTTGTCGTAGAAGAACTTGGCACCGTCGACGGCGAGGCCGGCCAGGGCCCCGTTGTAGAGCGCCTGCTCCATGATGTCGGCGTAGACCCTGTCGGGGCGGCGGCCGAGCATCCGGCTCGCCCACATGGCCAGACCGATCGAGGCGCAGGTCTCCGCGTAGGCGGTCTCGTTCGGCAGATCGTAGTGGTCGGTGAACCCCTCGTTGCTCGCCGCCGGGCCGATGCCGCCGGTCACGTACATCTGCTTCGTCGTCAGGTCCTTCCAGAGCACCGCCAGGGCGTCGGTCAGAGTGTCGTCGCCGAACTCGGTGGCGACGTCGGCCATGCCGGAATAGAGGTACATCGCACGCACCGCATGGCCCGTGACCTTGCGCTGCTCGCGCACCGGCAGGTGGGACTGGCTGTACTCGTAGCTCTTATGGCGGAACCGCTTGGGGTCGGTGCCGCGGGCGACGGCTTCGGCATCGAAATAGTGCGGCTGCCGACCGCGTTCCTCCACGAAATAGCGGGCAAGATCGAGATAGCGCCGCTCGCCGGTGACCCGACCGAGGCGGACAAGCGCGAGTTCGATCTCCTCGTGGCCGCAATAGCCGCGCTTCTGGCCTGGGCGCGGCCCGAATGTCACGTCGATGTGGTCCGCATAGCGGCACATGATGTCGAGGAGCCTGCGCTTGCCGGTGGCCTGGAAGTACGCGACTGCGCCCTCGATGAGGTGTCCGGCGCAATAGAGCTCATGGCAGTCGCGCAGGTTGGTCCAGCGCTGGCCGGGCTGCATGCGGATGAACCAGGAGTTGAGGTACCCGTCCGGCTCCTGGAGCTTGCCGTACATGTCGATGATGCCGTCGATCTTGGCCTCGAGGTCCGGGTTCGGCTTGCGCCAGAGCGCGTAGGCCGCGGTCTCGATCACCTTGGCGACGTCAGAATCCCAGAACATCTGCACGTTCACGGAATCGGGCGAGCCGTCGGCCCAGGTGTGGAAGGCCATCCTCACCGCCGGCACCGGCCGGTCGGGATCGATCTGGTCGAACATGCCTGCGGCGACGCAGCGCTCGTAAAGGATCATCGCCGTCCGATCGGCAACGGAATCGATGCGGCTGCCCCAGAAGCCGCGGACGTCGACGTCGGGGACGGCGGGCGGGCGGAAGCCGTCGCCCTGTTCGGTGCGATGCGAGGTCATGTCGGTCCCTTGATCCGGTTACTTGACGGCACCCGCGGTCAGCCCGCGGATGTAGTAGCGCTGCAGCAGAAGGAAGAGGGCGAGGCAGGGTGCCATCATCATCGTCACGCCCGACTGGACCGCTCCCCAGTCGATGGTGCCGAACTGTCCGGACCGGATTGCCGCCATCAGGACCGGCAGAGTGTACTTCTTCTGGTCCGTAAGCAGGATCAACGCTGCCAGGAACTCGTTCCACGAAGCCAGAAAGGCGAAGATCGCGACCGTCGCCACGCCCGGCAGCACCAGTGGGAGCATGATCCTGCGCAGCATGACGAAGACGGAGGCCCCGTCCGCGCGCGCGGCGTCCTCGATGTCTTTCGGCACCGAGTCGAACGCGTTGCGCATCATGAAGATCGAGAACGGCATCTGCAGGGTGACGTAGACGCAGACGATGCCGGCCAGCGTGTTCTGGAGCCCGAGCTTGGTCAGGATCAGGAACAGCGGCGTCAGGATGGATTGGAACGGGATCATCACCGTCGAGATGATGAGGACGAAGAGCACGTTCTTGAGCGGGAACTGGAACCGTGAGAAGCCGTAGCCGGCAAGCAGGCTGATGATCACCGTCCCCAGGACGGTCATCGCGGACACGGTGAGGCTGTTCCCGGAATAGGTCCAGATGCCGGCGCCGAACTTCGCGAGGTTCTCGTAGTTCTGGAAGCTGAAGCCCTCGACCGGCCACGGAGGCAGCGGCGGCTGGCGCGCTTCCAGCGAAGGTTTGAAGCTGACGAGGACGCTCCAGGCCAGCGGCGCCAGGAACAGGAGCGAGGCCGTCAGGCCGACCAGATGGTAGCGGGTCTCGCCGAGCCACCTGCGGCGCGCCGAACGGGCCGTACGCGACATCACATACCCTCCGGTGTGCGCAGCAGACGCAGCTGGATGACGCTGATCGTGACCAGGATCAGCAGCAGAACCATGGACAGGGCAGCGCCGTAGCCGAGGCGGAACGAAACGAACGACTGGCTGAAGATCCAGTAGACCGCGGTAACCGTGCTGTTGCGCGGCCCGCCGTCGGCAATGATGTAGAACTGGTCGAACGCCAGGATGGAGCCGGCCACCGAGAGGATCAGCGCCAGCGCAATGGTACGGCGCATGAGCGGCAGCGTGATGCGCCGAAACCGAAGCCAGTTCGACGCCCCGTCCATGCGGGCCGCCTCCTGGACCTCGGCCGAGATCCCCTGCAGGCCGGTCAGCAGGATGATCATGTTGAAGCCGGCGGTCTTCCAGACGACCATGATGACGATCGACCAGAAGGTGGTGTCGAACTCGGCCAGCAGGTTGACCGGCTTGTCGGTCAGGCCGAGGCGGAAGGCGGCCGGCGAGAACAGGCCGGCGTCGACGTTCATCAGCCAGGCCCAGAGCAGGCTGGCCGAACTGAAGCCGACGACCATCGGCAGGAAGAACGAGGTGCGATAGAACTTCGTCAGTGGCCGTCCCTTGTCGACGAACAGGGCGAGCGGGAAGGCCACTGCGAAGATCGCGATCGTCACGACCACCGTATAGAGCGCCGTGAACTGCATCGCACCCCAGAAGCGTGCGTCGTCCAGCAGGCTGACGTAGTTGTCGAGCCCTATGAACCGCGGTTTCCCGAGCAGCGGCCAGTTGTGCAGCGACATCCAGAATGCCATGCACAGGGGAATCACGAAGAAGACCAGGACAAGCAAGACCGCAGGCACCACGAACAGAAACCCGGTCAGTTGCTTGCGCCGTTGGCGTGACCGGCGCGGCCGGATGGTGTCGGCGGCGGACGAGGTGTTCGGCATAACGGCGTGCTCACGGGGCATGGCTGACGTCGTCCTGAAGGAATCCTGCGACGGCGCTATTTCCCGGCCGAGTCCAGGATCGACTGCATCGTCTTTTGCGCGCGGGCCAAAGAGCCGCTGACGTCGTTGCCGAAGAAGACCTCGTTCAGCATCTGCTTCCACGGGCCGGTGCTGCTGTTGATGATGTCGTTGTAGACGGGCGAGGTCGGCGTCCGGCCGAGCGCCATGGCCTGGGTCGCCACCCGGTAGCGCTGGTCGAGCGCCTTCAGGGCCTCGTCGGCAACGTCGCTGCGGGTCGGCAGGCTGCCGAGCTTGGCGAGCAGGCTCTGGCCCTCGACCGAGTAGATGAAGTCGAGGAACTCGCGCACCACGCCCATGTTCTTGCGGCCGGCCGTCACGACGAAGTTGTCGCCGCCCGCGAAGGAGGATTTGCCGCCGTCCTTGCCCGGGATGAAGGTGACGCCGAACTCGACGTGGGGATAGTTCCTGACCAGATTGCCGATGGCGAAGGCGCCGATCGGCGACATCCCGATCTTGTCGGTCGCGAAGCCGCCGTAGAAATTCGCCCCGGAGTCGGTCCTGGCGCCCTCGGGCACGTAGCCTTTGGCGACCAGGCCGCGATAGAGGTCGATGGCGCTGCGCATCTGGGGGGTGTCGAGCGTGGCGCGCTTGCCGCCGTCGACCAGGATGTCGCCGCCGGAGGCCCAGATCAGGGGCATGAAGGTGAAGGCGTTGCAGCCGCCACAGGCGCCCGAGAAGTAGAACCCCCTGATGTCGCCTCCCAGCGCATTGATCTTGCCGGCATAGGATTCGATCTCGGCCCAGTTCGTCGGCCCCTTCTCCGGGTCGAGGCCGGCCTGCCGGAAAAGCCTCTTGTTGTAGAGGAGCACCGACGCGTCGGCCGACATCGGCAGGCCGTAGATGCGATCCTGATAGGTGCCGGCGCCGACATGGGCTTTCGAAAGATTGGCGAAGAACGGCAGACTCTTGGCAAGGTCGGTCAGGTCCTCGAGCTGCCCGGCGGCGGCGAAAGCCGTCGTGTAGACGAGGTCGAGCGACAGGAGATCGGGTGCCGAGCCGCCTGCGGCGGCGATGGCGTATTTCTGCACCATTTCGGTATTGGGCACGATCTGCAGTTCGATCTGCGTCTTGTGCGAAGCGTTGAACGTCTTGATCAGGGTTGGCATGAAGGTCTCGCTCGACGAGCGGGACCACATCGTCACCTTGCTCTGCGCAAAGGCGGCACCTGGCGTGATGCCCAAAGCGATCGTCGCCAGTGCTACGATTTTCAGCATTCTCATGGTCTCGTTCCTCCCGTTGATCGTATCTGGTGTCACCTGAGTTCGGCCAACCCGTCGGACGTGACGGCTAGGAGCCGCGGACGATCAAGCTGCACGGCAGCTTCCACAAACCTCCCGGCGCCCGTTCGCCGGTGATGGAGCGGATGAGCGTCAACCCGGCCTGACGGCCGAGTTCCTTGAGATTCATGTCGATGGTCGTCAACGGAGGTCGCGTCTGCTCCGCCACGATCTCCCAATTGTCGAAACCGACGATCGAGACATCGGCGGGCACTCGGACCCCGCGTTCGCGCAGGGCGTCGATGACGCCGCGGGCGATCTGGTCATTGCCGCAGAAGATCCCGTCCGGGTGGTCGGGCCCCGACCACAGCCGCGCCACGGCCTCGTGTCCCCAGCGCTCCGACCAGGTGCCATAGAGGACGCACGGCTCTGCCGGCGCCGGTTCGGCGGATCGCAGCGCGTCAACGTAGGCGCGCGCGCGCTCGCGCGCGACTTCGAAGGTCTCCGGGCCGGTGACGTGCACGATGCGCCGGCGCTGCCGGGCGATAAGGTGTTGCACCGCCTGGATCGCCCCCTGCCTGTCGTCCGGCACGAGAGTGACGGCGTCGGCGGGACCGGCGGTCAGCGCGTAGACGACCGGCACCGGCAGGTTATGCAGGTCGACGGGCAGGGGTTTGTCGAGGCGCTTCCCCGTCGCGATGATGCCGTCGACCTGCTTGTCGAGCAGCGCGTCGAGGTGAATCCTGGTGAGATCGGGATTACCCTCGACGGCGCACAGGAACACGGACACGCCATGATCAATCAGCCCTTCCGACACGCCCGCCATGACCGGCAAGGTGAAGCGTCCGTAGGTGTCGTCCGTCAGCAGGCCGACGGTGAAGCTGCGCTTGCTGGTCAGGCTTCGGGCGAGTGCGTTGGGACGGAAGCCCAGTTGCTGGGCGACCCGCTTGATGCGGTCGCGCGTCTGCTCCGATATGCGGCCGGTCCCGTTCAACGCCTTCGAAGCCGTGGCGACGCTGACCTCCGCGATCCTGGCTACGTCGTAGATAGTCACGCGTTCCGACGATGTCGGCCCGATCATGATTTCACCATCTGGGAAACCGCTTTCCCAGAGTTTATAGCACGATTTTTTGCCTGGGAAAAGGGTTTCCCACGACCATTTTTGGGATGGCTGTGAAGACCGGCCACCACACCTTCGGGTGCCTATGACCCGACGGCCGGGGCGGTACCGGGGGCTGTCCGCTGCCGAGCGGCAGCAACAGGTCGCGCGGCCGTCTCAGTGCTGGGGCGGCGAGAGGGCGCCCTCCACCCCGGCGGCGAGCGGCGTCGCCAGCGCGGGGAACGCCTCCCTGCAGACGCCGGCGATCCGGCGCAGCGCGTCGGGCGTCTCGCCCTCCAGGCGCATCGTGATCTTGGGCTCGGTGATCGAGCGGCGGGCGAGCAGCCAGCCGTCCGGCCACACCAGCCGCACGCCGTCGAGGCGCTCGGGAACGCCGCCGCCCAGCCCATCGGCACAGGTGGCGATGATGCGCTCGATCTCCGCCGCCGGAAGCGCCAGCCGCAGGTCCTCGGTCATGAACATCGGCGGCAGCGCATCGACCAGTTCGGCCAGGCCCGTATCCTGTCCCGCCAGCCAGGAGGCCAGCAGGAGCGACGTGTGGAGCGGGTCGTCGCGCGCCTCGATCTCGCCCAGGAATACGTGCCCCGAGAGCTCCACGCCGGCCAGGGCCTGCCGTTCCAGGACCGTACGCTTCATGAAGGCATGGCCGCTCTTGCAACGCACCGCCTGGCCGCCCAGTGCGGCGATCCGGCGGTCGAGGTGCATCGAGCATTTGATGTCGAGGATGACGTGCTGGCCGCGGTTCGGCCGCAGCGGGCCCTGGAACAGGACCATCGCCAGCCGTTCGGCCCCGAGAACCCGGCCCCGCCCATCGACCACAGCGATGCGGTCGCCGTCGCCGTCGAAGGCGACGCCGAAATCCGCGCGCTCTTCGCGGCAGGCGGCGCGTAGCGCCTCGAGATGGCCGGGCACCGCGCAGTCGGGATGGCGCTCGCGGAACAGGCCGTCGACGGTGTCGTGGAGGGCGACGACCCGGGCGCCGAGGTGCCGGAACGCCTGCGACGCCACCCCTGACAGACAGCCGTTGCCGGGGTCGACGGCGACCGTCAGCCGCTCGATGCCGCGGCCGCGGAAACCGGCCTCGACATCGGCAAGGTAGTCGTCGACGATGCCGTCCCACCGGCGCAGCCGTGCCTTGGGAATCGGGCCCCCCGCGGGGAAAGAGGACGCGGCCTCGGCCAGGCCCAGGATGTCGCCCGGGGTCGGCGGAAGGGCCCCGGCCATCAGCTTGAGGCCGTTCCAGGAGGGCGGGTTGTGGGAGGCGGTGATGATCGCGCTGCCCTGCGCCTTCCGCCGGGCCTTGGCCCAGTAGATCGCGGGTGTCGGCACCCGCTCGCCGAGATCGATGACCGTCAGGGCATGCCGTTCGAGGCCGGACAGAAAGCTCTTGCGCAGCGCCGGCGTCGATGCCCTGGCGTCGCCGCCGACCACGACCAGACCCGGCGCCAGGTCGCCTGCCGCGGGTTGCGCCGCCAGCGCCCGCCCGTACGCCCAGCCGACCTTCTCGAACAGGGACTCGTCGAGCTCGTCCGGGTAAACGCCGCGAATGTCGCAGTCCTTGAAGGCGCGCGTGTCGACCGCCATCAGCCATCCCTTCGCGTGGCAACCAGCGCCCTGAAGGCGCGGTAGTGATCGTCCCAGGCCTGACGGCCGCCGGCTTGCGGCTCGCGCCGCGCGACCTCGCGCACCATGGCCGCGGCGGTATCGCTCCAGGATCCGGCGAACCAGGCATTCATGGCCGCCACCATGGCCGAGCCGAACGCCGATTCGGGATGGGCGGCGCGGCAGACGGGACGGCCGAGGACGTCGGCGCGGATCTGCATCCAGACGTCCACCTCGGCGCCCTTGCCGGTGGTCCACACCGTGCCGCCACACGCCGCCCCCAGTTCGGCCGCCACCTCGTAGCCCCAGCGCTCGATGCAGGCGAGCCCTTCGAGACAGGATCGGTAGAGCAGGACGGCATCGCCGCCCCTGACTGTCGTGAAGGGCTGGAACGCGCCATCGACGAAGGGGAATCGCTCTCCCGGCGCCGGCAGCGGATACGTGAAGGTCCCCGACGGCAGGCCGCTGGTGACGCCGGTCTCGAGGGCCGCCAGAACGGCGCCGGCATCGTTCGAGCCGGCGGCGCACAGCGCGGCGATGCCCGCGCCGCCCGCGTTGCCGGCCCCGCCGGGGAGGAACCCGCCGCCGGGGTGACGGTGGCAGTACATCCGCCCCTCGCGGTCGCATGCCAGGGCCGAGGCGATCACTTTCCAGACCATGGTGGTGCCCAGGGTCGTGTTCCCGTCCCCGATGGCGCCGGCGCCGGAGGCCGTGCACCCGGCGGTGCCGTCGGACATCCCGGCGACGATCCGGCAATCCCGTGGCAGGCCCAGAGCCTCCGCGGCCGCGGCGCCCACGGTTCCGATCGTGGTGCCGATCGGCGCCACCCCGGGCAGCCGCGTCGCGTCGATGCCGACGGCTCCCAGGTAGCCTGGCCAGCAGCGGTCCAGAATGTCGTAGCCGGTTTTCAGCGCGTTGGACTCGTCGCTGACGATCTCGGCGGGCGGCTGACCGGCAAGGCGGGCCGTCACCAGGTCGGATTGATGGGCGAAGCAGACCGCCTTGTCCATCAGCGCCGCCTCGTGGTTCACCAGCCACAGGATCTTGGCCAGCGCGAACGAGGCGTTGAAGCGGTAGCCGAGCCGGTTGAGAGTCGCCTCCGCGGCAGCATTGAGCCGCTCAGCCTCCGTCTTGGCGCGGCCGTCGTTGTACATCAGGCCGGGGCGGAGCGGTCGGCCGGCGCGGTCCAGCGGGACGATGGTCCCCGAGGTCGCGTCCACCGCCAGCGCGGCAATCCCTGCGGGGTCTCTGCCGGCCTGGCGGAGCGCCGACACCGCCTGGCCGATCGCCTTGCAGGCCGCCTGCCACCACAGGTCCGCATCCTGCTCGCGGCCCTGCCCCGCGGCGACCGGGGCGGGCAACGCTGCGGCGCCCCGCGCCGCCACGTTTCCTTGCGGGTCGACGGCGACAACCTTGACGCCCGAGGTGCCGATGTCGACGCCGAGAACGAAGCCTTGCCGGGGCATAGGGCGTTCCTCCGTGGTTTCCTGCCCGCCGGTCTTGCTCCGGCTAGTCGGCCGCCGCCGCCGCGCCGACGCGGCCGCTCACCATTCGGGCGACTGCCGCCACCTGAGCGGTTTCCTCGATCAACTCCACCACGTGCTGGGCGGCGAGGATGGTCTTGCCCACCCCCACCGAGCCGTGGTCTTCAAGAATCATCGCCCGCAGCTTGGGGTCGCGGTAGGCGGCCACGATCGCCTCCGGGTCCTGGTTGCCGCGACCCGGGCCGCATGGGATCACGGGGATGCGGGCGAGCTTGGCCCGTGCATGGACCGTCATGCACGGGATCTCCTGATTGGTCGAGGCCCACGCGGTCGCCCACGGGGAGTGCACGTGGACGATGCCGCCGACGTCCTCGCGGACGCGATAGATGCCGAGGTGGAACGGCATGTCCTTGCTGGGCTTGGCGGAGCCTTCCACGATGGTGCCGTCGAGTGCGACCACCAGCAGGTTGTCCTCGTCGCATTCGAAGAAGCCGACCCCGCTCGGCTTGATCACCACCAGGTTGCGGTCGGTACAGCGGATGCTGAGGTTTCCGCCGGTGCCGGTCTGCAGGCCGCGCTCGAAGCACCGCTTGGCCACTGTCATCAGCTCGCGCTTCTTTGCGATCCGATCGTTCAAGACTTCTTCTCCTTCGCAAGCATCATGTCCTTCAGCAGCGCGCAGCACGCGGCGACGAAAGGACGGTCGTTGACGTTGGCGTCGATTTCGATGATCCGCACGTGCGGTCTCGCGGTGGCCTTCAAGGCCTCGGCGAAGGCTGCGTTCGCTTCGGGGTCCCAGATCCTGCCGCCCGGGCAGTCCTGGTCGGAAAAGCCCAGCCGGGGGATCATCACTGCGGTGGGGCCGGTCGCCAGGTTCAGCTTGCGCGCGAACACGGCGGCGACCTCGCGCATCCCCGCCACATCGACCCGGACGTGGGTGAAGAAGGGGCTGTGCCGGTAGTGCAGCCGCTTCACTTCCGCGGCGGGAACGGTCTCGATCGGCCCCCGGCTGATCATGCTGACCCCGCCCGGCACCACCACCTGCGGCACCCCCAACCGCCCCGCCGTCTCCAGCCTTTCCGGCCCTGGCTTGCCGGTGCCGTCGAAGACGTCGTCGGTGATCTCGTGGGTGGTCAGGTCGAGCACGCCCGGGAACAGGCCGAGGCCGATCCACTCCTCGAAGGCGCGGCCTCCGGGGCCGGTGGCGTGGAAGCTTGCGACCTCGAAGCCGTCGGCCTCCAGGATCTCCCGGGCGGCGAGGAGAGCCGGTGTCGTGATGCCGAGGCCGGTGAGCCCGATCACCGGCTTGCCCGTCGGCGGGGGAGCCGGAGCCGCCGCCATGCCAAGGAGGGCCGCGGCAGCGCCGTTGAGGATGCCGCGCAGGATGGGATTCAAGCCGAGCACGTCGGCCACCGAGGGGATGACCACGATGTCCCTGGTGCCGAGGTGCGGCCGGATGTCGTAGGGCAGCGTCGAGACCAGGATTTTCGGAAGCCCCAAGGGCAACGCCCGCATCACGGTCGCTGCCACCCAGGTACCGACGCCGCCGCCGATCGAGATCACGCCCGAGACGCTTCCCTCCGCGAGCCAGGCGGACAGGACCGCGGTCGCGCCCTCGGCCATCGCCCGCATGGGGGCGATCTTGTCCTCGGCCCTCGCCAGCAGCTCGCCGACGGTGGTGCCGAGGCGGGCGGCGATCTCCTCGCGGGTGACGTCGGCCGGAATCGTCGGGGTTCCCTTGACGCCGACGTCGACCACCCTGGCACGGGCGCCAAGGACGGCGAAGCGCTCCCTGAGGAAGGCGATCTCCGGCCCCTTGGTGTCGAGGGTACCGATGATGACGGGGTGGCGCGTCACGGTCGCCGGCCCGAAAGAGTCCGCCATCCTGTCTACCCCTTCACCGCGCCCGCCGTCAGGCCGGTGATGATCTGCTTCGAGGCGATGAAGGTGAAGATCAGCGGCGGGATGGCGATCAGGGTGCCGACCGCCATGATCTGGCCCCACTCGATGTTGTGCTCGGTGATGTACAGCGAGACCATCACCGGCATGGTGCGGGTGAAGCGGTTGGTCAGCACCAGGGCGAGGATGAATTCGTTCCAGGCGATGCGGAAGGTGAAGATGGCGGCCGCCGCCAGGCCGGGCCGGATCACCGGCAGCACGACCAGGAAGAAGGTCTGCAGCGGATTGGCCCCATCCATGCGCGCCGCCTCCTCGAGCTGGTTCGGCACCTGCTCGATGAAGCTTTGCAGGATCCACACCACGAACGGCAGGTTCAGTGCGATGTAGACGAGGATGACGCCGGAAAGGGTGTTCGAAAGGTCGAAGTCGTAGGTCCAGATCATGAAGACCGGGACCACCAGCACCGCCGGCGGCACCATGCGCAGGAGCAACGTGGCCACCGAGACGGTGTCGCGGCCCATGAAGCGGAAGCGCACCAGGGCGTAGGCGGCCATGCAGCCGACGACCAGGGTGACGGCGGTCGAGATCAAGCCGACCATGAGCGAGTTGGTGAGATAGCGCGCGAGGTGCTCCTGCTCGAACACGGCGACATAGTTCGACACCGTGGGCATGAACAGGAAATGCGCCTTGTCGTCGAAGATTTGGGTCTTGAGCTGCAGCGACGTCGTCAGCATGAGGAGAATCGGCCCCAGGCAGACGAGCGACAGCGCGATCAGGAGCGCGTAATAGCCGATTAGGCCGAGGTCGCTGTTCTTGCGTCTTTTCGCCACCGCCGTCCTCCTACATCGCCACTTTGCGCGCCTGCCGCTCGCGCGCCTTGCTGAAGACGAAGAGCGCGACCGACAGCGCGAGCACGATCAGGAGAAGCAGGTTCGACAGCGCCGACGCGCGTCCCAGCTGCTGGCTGACGAACGCGGTCTTGTAGATGTGCAGGGACAGGATCTCGGTGCTGAGCCCCGGTCCGCCGTCGGTCATGATGTAGATGACCTCCAGCACCTTGAAGGCGTCGATCAGGCGCAGCAGCGTGGCGATGATGATGACCGGCATCATCAGCGGCAGCTTGACGTGCCAGATCGTCTGCCAGGTGTTCGCCCCGTCGACGCGCGCCGCCTCGATCGCCGAGGCCGGCAGGCTCTGCAGCGCCGCCATGGCGAGGATGAAGATGAACGGCGTCCACTGCCAGACGTCGGCGATGATGACCGAGGTGAGCGCCATCTCCTGAGACGACAGCCAGGGCACGCCGCCGATGCCGACGGCCTTGGCAATCTTGTTCAGGATGCCGAACTGCTCGCTGTACATGAACCGCCAGATCAGGCCCACCACCACCGGCGCGACCATCATCGGCAGGATGAATACGGTGCGGAACAGCGACATGCCGCGGATCGGCCGTTCCAGGAGCAGGGCGAGCGCCACTCCGAGAAGCACCTCGAGGACCACCACCGTGAAGGCGAAGGTGAGCGTCACCCCGGTGGAGGTGTAGACGTTGGGATCCCGGAGCAGGGACAGGTAGTTCTCCCACCCCGAGAAGACCGCGGATTCGGGCGCCATGCCCAGCTTCCAGTCCTGGAAGCTGAGCCAGACCGACCGGCAGACCGGATACAGCAGGCCAACCCCCATGAAGGCGAGGGCCGGCAGCAGGAACAGGTACGGGGTCGAGCGGTTGAGCAGACGCTTGCCCCGTCGCGCCCGCCGCCCGGTATGCGGGCGGGGACGGGAGGGGGCGTCCCCCAGGGCCGGGCCCTGGGGGACGTGCAGCGTCGTCTGGTCTGCCGTGGTCGGCACGCTTACTTGCTCCAGCTGTAGTAGCCGGCCTTGGTCATGATCTCGACCACCCGCGGCTTGATGTCGGCGAACGCCTGCTCGATCGTCTTCTTGCCGGTCATCGCCTCGGAGAGCGCGACGCCCAGCGTGGGGGCGTTCAGCTCGCCCCACTCCGCGATCAGCGGGCGCCAGTCATAGGCGGCCGCCTTGAAGGCCTCGGCGAACATCGGATAGTACGGGAACTTCTTCTGCAGCTCGGGGTCGAGATAGGTCGACATCCGGCTCGGCGAGCCGCCGGCAAGCGCGATCTTCTTGTCGGTCGCCTTGCTGGTCAGCCATTGCAGGAGCAGGAACGCCGCCTCCTTGTTCTTCGAGTTGGCCGGGATGGCGATGCCGAAGCCGCCGGTCTGGGACGCCTTGACCTTGCCCTTGGGGTGCGGCGCCCAGCCGATCTTGCCTACAATCTTGGACTTCTCGGGGTTCTCGGCCTCGCCGGCGACCGAGACGGAATCGAGATACATCGCCGCCTTGCCCTGCAGGAAGGCGTTCTTCATCTCGTCGAAGCCGAACGCGGTGCCGCCTTCCGGCCCGCAGTCGAGGATCTTCTTCAAGTACTGGGCCGCCTTGATGCCCTCGGGGCTGTCGTAGACCGGCTTCCAGTGATCGTCGAACACGGTGCCACCCAGCGGGTTCAGGTGCAGGAGCCACGCGTGGCCGACCTGGTGGCCGGCGGCGCCGCGGCTGGTGAGGCCGGACATGCCGGGCTCGAGGTCCTTGAACTTGCAGACGAGGTCCATCATCTCGTCGTAGGTTTCGGGAACCTTCAGGTTGTGCTTGGCGAAGATGTCCTTGCGGTAGCCGAGCACCGAGGTCTCGGAGCCGAACGGAACGCCGTAGAGCGCGCCGGTGACGCCGGTGAGATAACCCTTCTTGCCGCCGACGATGCCGACCGGCTCGATGTACGCCTTGAGGATGTCCTCGGGATCGTAGTCGGGGTCGGCGAGCGCCGCGTTGACGAAGAACGGCGCAAGCGGCGACAGCAGGTTCTTCGCCACGTACTCGGTCTTCCACATGATGACGTAGGAGATGAGGTCGTAGTCGCCCTGCGGCTTGCTCATCTCCAGCACCTGCTTGTCGTGCATGCGCATGTACTGGAGCTTGTCGACCTCGACCTTGATGCCGGTCTCCTTGGTGAAGTCGGGCAGCACCTTGGCGACCGCGTCGTAGTGCGGGTGGGCCGGGAAGTTCACGACCAGCGTGGTGCCCTTGTACTTGTCGTAGGGGCTGGCCAGCGCCGTCGTCAGCGCCAGCAGGCTTACCGCGGCTCCCAGGGCCACGCTCGTCAGCGCCTTTTGGATTCTCATTCGTCTCCTCCTGTCAGTGGTGGAGGTTTCCCGGCAAGGTGCCGGAGCCTCCGTTTCACGCCGTCAAAGAACGCGCTCGGTTGCCGGATCGAACAGGTAGATCGCCTCCGGAGCGACCCGGACCTGCACGGACTCGCCGACCGCGATCGGCGCGTCCGAGCCGATGTCGATGGTGACCTGCGTGTGCCCGATCTCGGACATCACGATCGAATTGCTGCCGATGTACTCGGAGACCACGACCGGCGCCCGGATCGCGTTTTCGGCGGACTGGCCGTCGGCGACCACCTGAAAGGCGGTAGGTCGGATGCCGATGGTGATCGGCCGCCCGCGGTGGGCCTTGAGCCTGCCCGCAGCATCCAGCGGCAGGCCGAGCGAGAAACCGTCGCCCACCACCGCGAGAGGGCCGTCGTTCGAGGCGAGCTCGGCGTCGAAGAAGTTCATCGAGGGACTGCCGATGAAGCCAGCGACGAACTTGTTCGCGGGGCGCTTGAACAGCTCTTCGGGCGTCCCCGCCTGCATGATCTTGCCCTTCGACATGACGATGATCCGGTCGCCCAGGGTCATCGCCTCGATCTGGTCGTGGGTGACGTAGATCATGTTCTTCCTGATGCGCTGCCGCATCAGCGCCAGCTCGGCCCGCATCTGGGTTCGCAGCTTGGCATCCAGGTTGGACAGCGGCTCGTCGAACAGGAAGGTGGAGGCGTCGCGTACCAGGGCCCGGCCCATCGCCACCCGTTGCCGCTGTCCGCCCGAAAGCTCGCGCGGCTTCCGTCCCAACAGCTCGCGGATGCCCAGCATGTCGGCGACCTGCTCGATCCGGCGGGCGATCTCGGCCCGGTCGTAATGGGCGAGGCGGAGCGCGAACGACATGTTGCGCGCCACGTTCATGTGCGGATAGAGCGCGTAGTCCTGGAACACCATCGCGATGTCGCGCTCTTTGGGTTCCAGGTGGCTGACCGGCTTGCCGTTGATGTAGATCTCGCCGTCCGAGACATCCTCGAGCCCGGCGATCATCCGCAGCGTGGTGGACTTGCCGCACCCCGAGGGGCCGACCAGGACCGTGAACTCGTTGTCCCGCATGGTCAGGTTCAGCCCCTCGATGACGCTGATCGGCCCGAACCGCTTGGCGACGTTCTCAAGGACGATCTCGACCACCTCTCGCCCCTTTCTTCAGCGGGCCTGGCCGTAGGAACCGAAGTGCAGCAGCACATCGTCCATCTGGGTCGGCGACAGCAGGCGCGGCTCGCCCACCGCCTTCGCCTGCAGGTAGACTCGCGCCATCAGCTCGACGATCTCCGAGACGGTGAAGGCCGACGCCACGTCCTTGCCCACGGTCAACAGGCCGTGGTTCGCCATCAGCACGGCGTTGTGAGGGCCGATCGCAGCCGCCGTAAGGCGCGCCAGGTCGTCGCTGCCGTAGGTGGCGTAGGGAGCCAGCGGCACCTTGTGACCGGAAAAGCCGACCAGATAGTGCATGGCTGGGATTTCCCAGCCCAGGCAGGCGACGGTCGTCGAATAAGCGGGGTGGGTGTGCACGACCGCGCCGATCTCCGGCTTCACCCGGTAGACGGCGAGGTGCAGCGGCGTCTCGGTCGACGGTTTGCGGCTGCCCTCGACGACCTTGCCATCGAGGTCGACCAGCACGACGTCCTCGGCCCCGATCCTCGCATAGTCCATCGCGCTGGGGCTGATCGCCACCACGCCGGAGGCGCGGTCGAGAACGCTGATATTGCCGCCGGTCCCCGTGGTAAGTCCCGCCGGGACCAGCTTCATACCGTACTCGACAACCGCTTCGCGCTCGCTCTTCATCCGCATCGCTTCAATCCTCCGGTTAGGCCGGTCTTGTCCGGGCCGTTCAATCCTTCACCACGCAAACGCCGGAACGGCGAAGTCGGGCGTGACGCCCACACGCCTGCACAGCCGGTCCACCGCAGATTCGTCAAAAGGTTCCCCGATCTCGCGCGCGTGGATGCCGCCCAGGACCAGCACGCTCTTCAGGCCGGCGCTGCGCGCGCCCGCCACGTCGTGGCGGAGCGAATCGCCGACCATCAGCGTGCGGTCCCGCACCGCTCCCAGCTCTTCCAGCGCCGCCTCGAAGATCTCGCGCCCGGGCTTGCCGAACATGCGCACCTCGCAGCCCATCTCGCGGTAGCGCTCGGCCACTGCGCCCGCGCCGTAGAGCAGCTCGCCGCCGCTCGGCGTTTGCAGGTCCGGGTCGAGGCAGATCATCACCAGCCGGCGTTCCGCCGCGCGGCGCAGCAGGGCCTCGTAGTCGGAAAACGGGCGGCGCTCGGCCTCGACCCCGGCATTGAGGATGAAGTCGGCCTCTTCGGGGCGGTCGACCCGGACCACCGGCAGGCCGTCGAGCACGCCGCCGCCGTCCTGACGCGCCATCAGGAGGCAGCGCCGGCCGAGATCCCCGGACCATGGGAAAGCCCCGTCGGCGTGGCGGCGCCACGCCACCTCGCCGGACGAGACAATGGCGTCGAAGAGCCCGGCCGCGAACCCGAGATCGCGCAGCCGGGCCTGGTTGGCCTGCGCGCGGCGGCCGGAGTTGGTGACGACGGCGATCTTCTTGGCCGCGGCGCGCAGCTCGCGGAGCGCCTTCAGCGCCGCCGGGAAGGCCGCACTTCCTTCGTGCAGAACGCCCCACTGGTCGACCAGGAAAGCGTCGTAGGCCCCGGCGAGGGGACCGATTCCCGGCAGGTATACGGCGCCGCTCACGCTTCCTCCGCTCCGAGAGCGGCCGGCACGGTTTGAACCTTCCGGGCCTGGCCCGCTCGTCGCCTTCGACATACAGAGCATTGTGCATGTCGACATGAATGGTCTATTGTGTACAAAAAAACGCGGCTTGAAAAGGAGCTTGTTGTGTCAGGTCATGAAAGGCGCCTCGATCCAGGGTCACCAGAGGTCGCCGCGTTCCTTTCGCTTTCGGCCAGGCTGGGGCGCAACCCCGCCCTGATCCAGGCGAGCGGCGGCAACACGTCGTGCAAGCTGGACGGCTGCCTGTGGATCAAGGCTTCCGGGAAGCTCCTTGCGGACGCCGAGACGGGCGAGGTCTTCGTTCCCCTTCACCTTGACGGGGTGCGGCATGCGATCGTGCGAGACGAGCGGGACCCGGTCTCGGCGCACGTGGAGGCAGGCTGGAGCCTGCGCCCCTCGATCGAGACGACGCTGCATGCGCTGCTGCCGCACCGCTTCGTCTTCCACGTCCATTCGGTCAACGTGCTGGCCTGGGCGGTGCGGACCGACGGCCGGGACAGGATAGCCGAGCGCCTGCAGGGCCTGAAATGGGCCTGGGTGCCCTATGCACGCCCGGGACTGCCCCTCACCCGGGCGGTCGAAAAGGCAGCCCGCGAAAACCCCGACATCCTCGTGCTCGCCAACCACGGCGTGGTCGTCGGGGGCGAATCGTGCGCCGAGGCCGAACGGCGGCTGGACGAGGTGGAACGCCGGGTCGCTTCGGCCCCGCGCCCGGTTGCCGACAGGCCCGGGGACGCGCTGCTCCCGCTTGCCGACGGCACCCGGTTCCGGCTGCCGGCCGATCCGGCCCTGCACTCGCTGGGCCTCGATGCCGCGATGCTCGAGGCTGCCCGGCGGGGCGCCCTTTACCCGGATCACGTCGTATTCCTGGGACCGGTCGCGCCGGTCGCACCGTCCGCCGACCAGGTCTGGTCCGTGGCCGACAGACATGCCCGCAGCACCGGCGAAGAGCCGCCCTATATGCTGGTCGCCGGGGTCGGTGTGCTGCTGCGGGCGAAGGCGCCGTTCGGGACGGACGAGATGTTGCGCTGCCAGGTCGACGTCCTGGCGCGTATCCCCCCGGACACATCGCTGCGCTATCTTGGCGACACCGACGTCGCCGAGCTTGTCGACTGGGACGCCGAGAAGTACCGCAAGGCCCTCAACCAGCAAGCTTGAGAGAAAGGTCGCGAAAGCCGCCATGCCAATCAGTGTGCCTGATCAGAGTCAGGTCTCGATCGCCGAGAAGATCGTCGAGGCCTTGACCCGCGACATCAGCGAAGGCGAGCTCATTCCCGGCACCAAGCTGGAGGAGCAGGCGCTCGCGAAGCGCTTCGGCGTGTCCCGCACGCCGGTGCGCGAGGCGATCCGCATGATGGCCGCCAACGGGTTACTCGACATCCGTGGCCGGCGCGGCGTCTACGTGACCCAGATCACGACCGAGGAACTCGCCGAGATGTTCGAGGCGATGACCGAGATCGAGGCGCTTTGCGCCATGCTGGCCGCCCATCGCATGAGCCTGTTCGAGCGCCTGCAGCTCGAGGAGGCGCACCGCCAGTGCGGGCTCGCCGCCGAAGCCAGGGACATCCGGACTTACATCCGCTGCAACGAGCAGTTCCACGAAATCATCTACCGCGGCACCCATAACCGCTATGTCGCCGATATCGCTCGCGGGTTCCGCTTCCGCACGGCGCCGTTCCGGAACACCCGCTTCACCAGCGCGGAAAGCCTCGAGGCTTCCTACGAGGCCCACAAGCAGATCATCGAATCGATCAACAGCACCCAGTCCAAGGATGCGTACGCGATCATGCGGTCCCATTCGTCGCGGTCCGGACAGAGCATCCTGAGATCGGGCCTGGCCGAGAGCGGGGCCAAGCCCTGACCGGGCCTTCGAAGCCGTCTTGTCGACAAAAGCCGTCTCTAGTATACAATAATTGCAGTCACGGTCCCCGCCGTTTTCGCCGCGCGCGACGTCGGGCTCAGAGGAGGAACGCATGTCCGTCGAAAAGACCCGGATCTATCCCATCAATACCGGCTGGCTGGAAGGCGATCTCGGCACGTACATCTTCTGGAAGGGCAAGGCCGGAGAGAAGATCTGGAACCCGACGCTGTGCTTCTACGTCGACACCGGCGAGCACAAGATCATGGTCGACACCGGCCTGTCGGACGAGGCGCGAGCCACCAAGTACCACCACAAGTGCCAGAAGCGCGGCTGCGTGGAGAGCCCCGAGGCGCTGCGGCGCCTGGGCGTCGACCCGGCGGAGATCGACATCGTGCTGTTCACGCACCTGCACTGGGACCACGTGCAGTGCATGAAGGAATTCAAGAACGCCCGCTACATCTGCACGCAGACCGAGCTGATGTGGGCGCACAATCCGCTGCCGCTCTATTACCGCTCCTACGAGTCGCCTGTCCTCGGCATCGAGGCGCCGTTCATCGGCTGCCATTTCGAACTGGTCGAAGGCGACACCGAGATCGTTCCCGGCGTCAGCGTCTTTCCGACCCCCGGCCATTGCCCGGGCCACCAGGCGGTGACGGTGAAGACCGTGGCCGGCGACATCGTGATCGCCGGCGACGCCATCTTCCAGTGGCGCAACATGGAACCCAACATGGAAGAGAAGTGGCGCTACTGGGTTCCCGCCCGCTTCGTCAGCTCGATCGACGGCTGGCGAAGCGTCGAGGAGATGGACAAGCGGGCGGACTTCATCCTGCCCACTCACGAAGAGGGCGTGCTGGCCCACCCCGTCTATCCGTACGAGGGCATGCCGCTGCGCGAGCGCCGGAAGCCGATCCGCGGCGCCTCCTTCTTCTTCGGCGGGAACTGACAGCACCGCCATACTCCGGACCCGCGACGAGAGTTGACCAGGAGCAGCTCGGCACGACGCCGAGTCTGCTTCTGGCGCCGCCCTGCCGATGGATCGGGGCGGGACGCCTCTGCTCCGTCACCGACGTCAGGTGTCCGCCAGCCCGGCCATGCGAGACTGTAGCCCGGCGCCCTCCTGATGGGCCTCAGCAGACGGGCGAATCGTCCCCACATTGGAGCAATGCCGCTTCTCAGCATCGTGCTGATCGTGACCTTGCTTCCGCTCTGCGCCTATGCCGGCCTGGCTCTCGCCGTCGGCCGCGAGCGCGTCTGGGAAACCGTGTTCGGTTCAGTCGGGCCTCCCCCGTCGGATTCCGAGCGTTCGGCATGGATGCGTCTCCTCGAGCAAGAGGGCGCGCACCGCCTTGCCGAGACGGAAAACCAGATTGATGTGGAGGTCCGAACTCGATGGCTGCGGTTTCCCGACCACGTCACCATCAGGCTTCTGGCATTGCAGGATGGGTTCTCCACGGTCGTCGTCTACAGCCGGGCGGTGTACGGCCTCTACGATTTCGGCGTGAACCGAAAACGTGTTCGCTCCTGGCTGCAAGGACTGAAGGCCGAACTCGGATCGTTGCCGACCGACTCCGCTGGCCGCTCCTGATCGTGCTCGCGCTGGTCACCGCCAGACCAGCCGATGCGGCACAGCTGGCCGTCACCGTCCATAACGTCGCCAGTGATCTCGGGCGCGTCCTGGTCGCTGTCTGTACACCCGACAGTTTCCTGAAGGCGGGCTGCCCCTACACGGCGGCGAAGCCTGCGCAGGCTGGCAGCGTGACCGTGATCGTCAGCGGAGTGCCGGCCGGCACCTACGCCGTCCAGGCCTTCCATGACGCGAACGAGAATTTGGATATCGATCGCAACTTCATCGGCTTGCCCACCGAGGGAATCGGCTTTGGCAACGATGCCCAGATGCGCTTCGGGCCGCCCCGCTATGCCGACGCGGCGGTCGCGATCGACGAACCGATCACGCGAACCGCCTTGAGCCTGCGCTACTTCACGGGCCACTGAACCCGATCCCGAAGAGCCCGCAGCAGCGCCAGAACGGCTGACCGCCGGACGGCGCCGCGGCCGTGGATTGCCCGCAATGCCGCCTGCATCAGAGCTTCGTCGCCCCTGCCCAGAGGATCGAAATGCACGTACAGACGCCCGCGCCGGACGCTTACGGTCTTCACCCGGGTCATCTCCAGCAGTCCTTCGGCTCCCCGGGTCACCCCCCAGCCGCTGTTGTGCCGGCCACCGAACGGCAGGCGCGGGTCGGCGGTCGGCACGATGAGATCGTTGATGGTCACGCTCCCCGCGTCGACCCGGCAGGCGAGACGCCTGGCGGCCGACTCGAGCCCGAAGATCGACGCGCCAAGGGCAAAGGGGCTTTGGGCGCAGACAGCCAGCGCCTCCTCCTCGTCCGCGACCGGAACCAGGCTCAATACCGGAGCGAAGAATTCCTCGTGCAGCAACTCCATGCCGGGCCGAACATCCGCGACGACCAGTGGCGTCATCGTCGCCTCGCCAGGGTCGGGAGTGGTGCCGACCAGCCGCGCCCCCGACCCGATGGCGTCGTCGAGCAGCCGCTTGACTTTCCTTCGTGCGCCCTCCGACACCGGGACCGGCAGCGCCACGCGAAGGGCTTCAGCGAGCTTCTGCTCCAGCGCGAAGGCGTCCCTGCGTGATATGAACACCCTCCGCGGAGCAATGCACGTGGCCGATCCGTTCAGTCGCAAGCCAAACTGCAGGGCTCGGGAAACCAGGTCGAGGTTGGCGCCGGGCAGAACGAAGACGGCATCGTTCCCCGACAACTCCATCGTCGCAGGAACAATCTGGCGCTTCAGGGCGGCCATCAGGCGCCGGCCTGTCTCGGCAGACCCCGTCAGCACCAGCTTGTCGACGCCGGCGGCAATGGCCGTCGTCGCGTCTTCGGGCCGGTCGCCGAGGAGCTGCAGCAGCCGGTTCGGCAAGCCCGCATCCTCCAGCCAGCCGGCCAGCGCGGCCACCGGCGCAGCATAGCCAGGCGCCGGCTTGACCAGCACCGCATTTCCGGCGGCCAACGCCTGCAACAGCTGCACGCCCGGCAGCAGCAAGGGGTAGTTGGAGGGGCCGATGACCAGAACAATACCGAAGGGTTCCCGCCTCACCTCTGCCGTGACTCCCGGAAGCCACGCCGGCCGGCCGCGTCGGCCAACGCGGCGCGGCGCCAGCAGGCGGGCCGCCTCCCGTTCCAGAAAACGGCAGGCCTCCGCCAGCGGGATGATCTCGGCGGCCAGGCTTTCGGCCGGCTGGCGTCCCGGAACCGTCGCCAGACTGTCGACCAGCAGCTTGGCCTCGTCCGCAATCCGATGGCGCAATGCGCGGATCACCTGAACCCGTTTCGCAACCGGGATTGCCGCCCAGTCAATTTGCGCTTGCCGCATTTCCACCATTGGTGGACGCATCGCCCCGCCAAAGGAGGTGAGCGTGTTGTTGTGCTCCATTTGCCGGTCCATGTATCGCCTCGACCGGAACGTTTGCATGATCGAGGACTACGGCAAGAATGCATCGACGCGTCGTGATCATAGGGGCGGGGCCCGGTGGTCTGGCCGCCGCCATGCTTCTCGCGTTGACCGGCGCCCAAGTCACGGTTCTGGAGAAGCGCAGCCGCGTCGGCGGACGGACCGCCACACTGGAGATCGGGGGATTTCGCTTCGATGCAGGCCCCACCTTTTTCCTGTATCCCCGGGTTCTCGAGGAGATCTTCGCAGCTTGCGGGTGGCGCCTGGCGAACGAGGTGGAGCTGATCCGCCTCGACCCGCTCTACCGTCTGGTATTCGAGGGCGGCGAACACCTGCGCATGTATTCCGATCACCAACGCCTTGCGGCAGAGCTGGGACGTCTCAGCCCGCCCGTTGCCCAGGAATTCCCCCGGTTCCTGGCCGACAACAATGCCAAGCTGGAGGCTTTCAGGCCGATTCTCGGGTCCTCATTCGACGGCGTTCGGGATCTGCTCACAGGGCCGGTACTGAAGGCTCTGCGGCATCTCCGCCCGCACCTGTCGCTGGACGAGGATTTGTCTCGCTACTTCTCGGATCCTCGCATCCGGCTCGCCTTTTCGTTCCAGAGCAAGTACCTGGGAATGTCGCCCTATCGGTGCCCCAGCCTGTTCTCGATCCTGTCGTTCCTGGAGCACGGCCACGGGGTCTTTCACCCCCGCGGGGGGTGCGGCGCTGTCACGGAAACGATGGCACGGCTCGCACGTGCGATGGGGGTAGCGATCCGGACCGATGAAGCGGTGCGTCACATCAGGTTTGCAGAACGGCGGGCGGTGGAGGTGCGCACCGATCGCAGCGAATATCCGCTCGACGCCCTTGTCATCAATGCCGATTTCGCAAAGGCGATGATGACGCTGGTCCCCGACGACCTGCGCCGGCGCTGGTCGGACTCGCAGATCGCCCGCAAGAAGTTCTCCTTCTCGACCTTCATGATGTATCTCGGCATCGAGGGGCGGGTCGATCAGCTCGACCACCATACCATCTACCTGGTCGGGGATTACGCGCGGAACCTTGCCGAGGTCGAAGCCGGACGGGAGTTGCCGCAAAGCCCCTCCTTCTACGTTCAGAATGCGTGCGTCACCGATCCGAAACAGGCGCCTGCGGGCTGCAGTACCCTCTATGTCCTCGTCCCGGTCGGCCATCAAAGCGGCCATGTCGACTGGCTGGTCGAGAAGACCCGCTTCCGGGCGCTCGTCCTGAGGAGCCTGGAAAAGCTTGGGATCGATAATCTGGAAGCCCGGATCAAGGTCGAGCGGATCGTCACCCCGGCCGATTGGGAACGCGACTTTGCCCTTTATCGTGGCGCTACGTTCAATCTCGCGCACAGCTTGGACCAGATGCTGCACCGGCGCCCGCACAACCGTTTCGAGGATCTGGACGGCGTTTACCTTGTCGGCGGCGGCACCCACCCCGGCAGCGGCCTGCCGGTGATTTTCGAGAGCGCCCGCATTACCGCCCGTCTGCTCGCCAACGACCTGGGCCTTGCGGCGCCCTGGCCCGAGCAGGCGGGGGCCGAGGCCGCACTGCCGAGTCTGGAGAGAAGCGCTTCATGATTTCGGACCGGGTGGCCGTGATTGGCGGGGGGCTGGGAGGTCTCGCCGCGGCGGTCGTACTGGCGGCGCGCGGCCACCAGGTCGTGCTGTTTGAAAAAAACCCGTGGCTTGGCGGCAAGGCTGCGGTCCTGCGAGAGGGCGGCTATCGCTTCGACATGGGACCGACCATTCTGACGGTTCCGCGCGTCCTGCGTCGGATCTTTCAGGAGGCCGGCCGCGACCTGGAACAGGAACTGCCGTTGGTGCGCCTCGATCCGCAATGGCGGTGCTTTTTCGACGACGGCGCGGTGCTGGATCTGGTTGAAGACCCGGACACGATGGCGGCCGCCTTCGACCGCTTTTCTCCCGGTCACGGGATCGGCGACGGCTATCGCCGGTTCCTGGCGCGATCCCAAAGGCTTCACGACATCTCGGAACGGTTCTTCTTCTGGAAGCCCGTCGGAGACATCAAGGACACCATCGATTTCCGGCGCAACTTGAACCCGGCCGTGCTGGCCGATGTGCTGGCTCTTGGCTTGGGCACCACCGTGGCCGAGACCATTCGCCGACATGTGCCCGAGGCGCGGGTCGCCCAGATGCTGGACCACTTCACCCAGTATGTCGGATCGTCCCCTTATGGCTCTCCTGCCGTGCTGTGCGCCATCGCCCACATGCAGACCAGCGAGGGCGTCTGGTATCCCGTCGGCGGTACTGGGGCCGTGCCTCTGGCGCTGGAAAAGCTGGCGCGAACCCTCGGCGTCGAATTTCGGCTGGGAAGCGGCGTCTCACGCATCGTCCTCGAGAAGGGCCGGGCGCGGGCCGTGGAGATCGAAGGCCATGAACGGCTGCCGGTCTCTGCCGTCGTCTCCAACATGGATGCGATTCGCACCTATCGGGATCTGGTCGGCGGCACGCCGGCGGCGCGGTTCCTCAGGCGTCGCCGCCAGGAGCCAGCCTGCTCCGGCGTGGTGTTCTACCTGGGTCTTTCGCGACGCTACGACCATCTGCTGCACCACGACTTCGTCTTTTCCCGCGACCCCAAGGAAGAGTTCGACTGGATCTACCGACGGGGCGAACCGGCTCCAGATCCCAGCTGCTATCTTGCGGCCCCGGCCCGCAGCGATCCCACCGTCGCTCCCCCGGACGGGGAGGCGTTGTATGTGCTTGTCCACACCCCCTACCTGCGCCCCCATCACGACTGGAAACGCCTGCTGCCCGAGTATCGCAGAACCGTCTTGGACAAGCTGAAACGAACGGCCGGTCTGGCCGATCTCGAGGATCGCATCCGCTTCGAGCGTGTGCTCACGCCGCTGGACATCCATCAGCGCTATCAGGTCCTCGATGGCGCCATCTACGGGTTGGCCAGCCATGGCCGTTTTGTCGGTGCCTTCAAGCCCGGCAATCGGTCCCGCGAGGTTCCGGGCTTGTATCTGGCCGGAGGCGCCGCCCACCCCGGCCCCGGAATGCCGATGGTGCTGATGTCCGGCTGGATCGCCGCCGATACGCTGGACAGGGATCTGACCCAGGGGGGATAGGGCTATGGTGCCCAGCCGTTCGCCGTCGCTGGTTCGCTTTTTCGGCGGCGTCATGGCACGCGCAATGCGGCGAAGCTTCCATGCCGTGAGGCTTGCGCGTCCCGGGTGGCCCGATCTGCCGCCAGACCGACCGGTGATCTGCTACCTGAACCATCCGTCCTGGTGGGATCCGGCTTTCGTGATCGTGCTCGCCACCACGCAGTTCGCCGACCGGCCCGGTTTTGGTCCCATCGATCTCGAGATGCTCCAGAAGTACCGCTTCCTCGGCCGCATCGGCCTGTTCGGGATCGAGCCCGGCTCGCAACGCGGTGCCGCGGCGTTCCTGCGCACCGGTCTGGCCATTCTGCGGGATCCTCGTGCCATGTTGTGGATCACTGCCGAAGGTGCGTTCTCCGATAGCCGCGTCCGTCCGGTGCGGCTTCGCCCCGGACTCGCTCACCTGGTCCGTCGCGTGCCCGACGCGGTGACCGTGCCGCTGGCGCTGGAGTACACGTTCTGGGACGAGCGGACCCCCGAAGCGCTGGCTCTCTTTGGTCCCCCCAGGCCCGCATCGTGCTTCGCAGGAATGCACGCGCTGGAAATCACGGCGAGGCTTGCAGAGCGTCTCGAGGAGACGATGGACGCCTTGAAGGGGGAGGCGGTTCGGCGCGACCCGGCGGGTTTCCATCGGCTGTTGGAGGGGTCGGTGGGTGTCGGCGGCGTCTACGACCTGTGGCGTCGCGGCAGGGCATGGCTGGCCGGGCGGAGGTTTCATCCTGGCCACGGAGCACGCGAGTGACGAGCGGGGATTTCTGGACGCTCCTGGCAATGCTGTCCTTGGCTTTGGCGCTGCTGCCGCTCTTGCTCGGCTTGAGCAACCTCTACCTGTACCGTGCGCCGCGAGAGGTGGGCGCAACGGGACCCGTTGCAGTTTCGGTCCTGATTCCGGCGCGGAACGAGGCGGCGACGATCGGCACCGCCGTCGAAGCGGCATTGGCCAGCCGCGGCCTCGACCTGGAGGTCATCGTCCTCGACGATCATTCGACGGACGGCACGGCCGCGGCTGTGGAGGCGATCGCCCGGCGCGATCCCCGCCTCCGGCTCGAAAGCGCGCCGCCGCTGCCCCCCGGATGGGCGGGCAAGCAGCACGCCTGCCACGTCCTGGCGGGGCTGGCGCGGTTCCCGGTCCTGCTGTTCCAGGATGCGGACGTTCGGCTGGCTCCGCAGGCCGTCGAGCGCATTGCCGGATTCCTCCTGGCGGGCCGGGCCGGCCTCGTCAGCGGTTTTCCGAGACAGAGGACCGAAACCTTGGCCGAGGCGATGATCGTTCCACTGATCCAGTTCCTTCTGATCGGCTATCTGCCGATGCTGCTGATGAGGTCGACGCTCAGCCCGGGTGCCTCCGCCGGCTGCGGCCAACTCATTGCCGTCCGTCGCGACGACTACGCGCTGGCGGGCGGCCATGCGTCGATCCGAGCATCCCTGCACGACGGCATCATGCTGCCGCGAGCGTTTCGCCGGGTCGGATTATGGACAGACCTGTTCGATGCCACCGAACTGGCCGACTGCCGCATGTATTCGCGTTGGTCTGATCTGTGGCAGGGCTTCTTGAAGAACGCCACGGAGGGGATGGCGACGCCGAGGGCGCTGCCTCTGTGGACGGTCCTGCTGTTCGGTGGCCATGTTCTTCCGTGGCTGCTGCTGCCGTTCCCCGGCGCGGCGCCCGCCGCTCTTGCGGCCGTGGCCGCCGGCATGGCTTTTCGTCTGCTTCTGGCCGTTCGCTTCCGACAAAGCCTTGCCGGGGCAATTCTTCACCCGATCGGGATTCTCCTACTGCTCGCGATCCAGTGGCATGCGCTGCTCCGCGCCGCCCGAAGACGGCCTGCGTACTGGAAGGGGCGCACCTATCCATCGGACACGCGGTAAGGGGCTTCTGATGCTGGTATTCTTGTCGGGAGTATGGTCCCGCCCGGAGGCGTCTGGCTGGTGTGCCCGGCGAGCCTGAACCCAACGCACGAACAAAACCCAATGCACGAACAATGGAGCAGCCCATGAGCAATCCCGACGCCCGCGCCAGTGGCACCTTCAAGATCGCCGACGAGCGTGCCGTCGTCCGCCTCGGCTTCGGCGCCATGCGCGTGACCGGCCCCGGCATCTGGGGCGAGCCGCGGGACCGCGCCGAGTCGATCCGGGTCTTGAGGCGCGTGCCTGAACTGGGGATCGACTTCATCGACACGGCCGATTCCTACGGACCGTTCGTCAGCGAGGACCTGATCGCCGAGGCGCTGCATCCGTACAAGGGCATCCTGGTCGCCACCAAGGGCGGGCTGACCCGCCACGGACCCGGAAAATGGGAGCCGGTCGGCCGCCCCGAGTACCTGCGCCAGTGCGTGCTGATGAGCCTGCGCCGCCTAAAGTTGGAGCGCATCGACCTGTGGCAGCTCCACCGCATCGACCCCAAGATACCGCGCGAGGAGCAGTTCGCTGTCATCGCCGAGATGCGCAAGGAAGGCCTGATCCGCTGGGTCGGCCTGAGCCAGGTCTCGGTGGAGGAGATCACCGCGGCGCAGAAGCACTTCCCGGTCGCCACCGTGCAGAACCGCTACAACCTCGCCGACCGCGCGGACGAGGGCGTACTGGACCACTGCGCGAAGAACGGCATCGGCTTCATTCCCTGGTTCCCGCTCGCCTCCGGCGACCTCGCCAAGCCGGGCGGGGCGGCCGACAAGGTCGCCAGGGCGCACGGCGCCACCGCGGGCCAGGTCGCGCTGGCCTGGGTGCTGAAGCGCAGCCCGGTCATGCTGCCGATCCCCGGCACCAGCAAGGTCGAGCACCTGGAGGAGAACGTCGCCGGCGCCTCGCTCGAACTCTCGGACGAGGAGTTCCATCAGCTCGACCGGGTGGCGAAGAAGGACTGAGCCGCGTCAGCGGATCGGATCCAGCCCAAGTTCGGCCCGCTTCGCCTTGGTCAGGCCGCGCGCAACCAGGCTGTGGGACCGCCGGATGTGGTCGCGCAGCTCGTCGTCGGAGAGCCCGGGGCTGGCGTAATGCTGGATCCACTTCAACCCGCGTGACGCCAGGTAGGGGGCGGGGCGCAGGCCGGGCTGCTCCTTCAGCACCTCGAAAGCGACGTCGCTGGCCTTGAAGGTGACCGCTGCCTGGCCCCCCTCCCAGCCGCCGATGGCGAACACCTTGCCGCCGACCTTCCACACATGCGCCCCGCCCCACTGGCAAACGTAGGTCGTCGCCGGCAGGGCGCGGCAGAAGTCGTTGAATTCCTCGTAGGTCATCCCGCCATCCCGGATCGCAGTGCAGATGCCAGGATAGCCGGTTGTGACGGCTCCGGCCATCGCACGGACAAAGCGCGCCCGACGAAGGCTTGGACGGGATCCGGCCGGAACGGCCGGATCCCTTGGATTTCAGATCCCGTCGATGACCCGGACCCAACCGTGCCGGTCGGCAGTCTTGCCACGCTGGATATCGACCAGTGCCGTGCGCAGCCTGGTGGTTACCGGCCCGGTCTGACCGTCGCCGATCCGGAACTCGCCGCCGTTGTGCTTCACGGCTCCGATGCAGGCCACCACCGCGGCGGTGCCGCAGGCAAAGGCCTCCTTCAGCTTTCCGCTCACCGCGTCCGCCTGCCACTCGGCAAAGGTATAGTGACGCTCCTCGACCGTCATTCCGTCCTCGCGCGCAAGCTGGATCAGCGACTTGCGCGTAATGCCGGGAAGGATGGTGCCGGCGACCGGGGGCGTGACGATGGTTCCGTCGGTCATGACGAAGAACACGTTCATGCCGCCGAGTTCCTCGACGCTCCGGCGTTCCGCTGCATCGAGGAAGACGACCTGGTCGCAGCCGTTGGCGTAGGCTTCCGCCTGCGCGACCAGGCTGCCGGCGTAGTTGCCGCCGCACTTGGTGGCGCCGGTGCCGCCGATCGCCGCCCGCGTATAGCCTTCGGAGACCCAGATCGTGATCGGCTTCTCGCCGCCCTTGAAATAGGGCCCGACGGCGGAGCAGATGACGCAGAAGATGTACTCCTTGGCCGGCCGGACGCCGAGGAAAGCCTCGTTGGCGAACATGAAGGGGCGGACGTAGAGGCTGCCCTCGCCATCGGGGATCCACTTGGCATCGGTCCGGACAAGATTCTCCACCGCGGCAAGGAAATCCTGCTCGGGAAGCTCAGGCATCGCCAGTCGGCGCGCCGATGCATTGAAGCGGCGGGCGTTCTCCTCGGGGCGGAAGAGCACGGTGCGGCCATCGGCCGCATGGTAGGCCTTCAGGCCCTCGAAGATCTCCTGGGCATAATGCAGGACGGCGCTGGCCGGATCGATCGAGAACGGAGCCCGGGCGGTGATCTCCGCCGAATGCCAGCCCCGGTCCGCGCTCCAGCGGATGAGCGCCATATGATCGCTGAACAGGGTGCCGAAGCCGAGGTGCTCGAAAGCCTTGAGGCGTTCGGCCTCGGGAAGCGGATTGGCATTGGGCGTGATCTTGAATTGGAGAGCTGGCGACGACACGGTCTTCCCACCTTTCACCATGATGGAGTTCTGTTCGTTCGTTTTTCACCACGATAAGGTTCTGTTCGTTACCATGTTTCGGCCTCGCCCTGAAGACGGAAACAGCGCATGGCAGGCAGGCACGCCCGTCCGGCGATCCCGGCGGTCGACCCTTGATCTGCGGCCGACCATCGGCTAGTCCAGCCCCAGCAGTGGAGGGGAGCCAATGATCACAACGATCCCGGGACCGGACGGCAGGCCGCGCTGCCGCTGGGGCACTGCGACCCCGGAATACCTGGCCTACCACGACACCGAATGGGGTTTCCCGGTCGCCGACGACCGCCGCCTGTTCGAGAAGCTGAGCCTGGAGGGCTTCCAGTCGGGGCTGAGCTGGCGCACCATCCTGGCCAAGCGCGCCAACTTCCGCGCCGCCTTCTGCGACTTCGATTTCGACAGGGTCGCGGCGTTCGGCGAGGACGACGTGGCGCGCCTGCTCCAGGACGCCGGCATCGTGCGTCACCGCGGCAAGATCGAGGCGGTGATCAACAACGCCCGCCGTGCCCGCGAACTGGTCGAGAAGGAGGCCTCGCTCGCCGCCTTCGTCTGGCGCTTCGAGGCTGCACCGGTTCCGGCCGGCGAAGCGCGTTCGACCTCGGCGGAGTCGGTCGCCCTGTCGAAGGAGTTGAAGAAGCGCGGCTGGACCTTCGTCGGCCCGACCACCGTCTACGCGTTCATGCAGGCGATGGGTCTGGTCAACGACCACGCGTCGGAATGCGTGATCCGCGCCGAGGTCGAGCGCGCGAGAGCGGCCTTCGAGGTGCCGGGACGCTGACGGCCGACGGCAGCGGCACGCCCGATATCCCCGCACCTCGGAGCGACCCCCCAATGTCTTACGCGTCCGAGGGAGAGATCGTGCCGCTGGCTGCGATCTCGAATGCCTCATGGAAACGCACCGTTCCCTTCGGCACCTCGCCGCCGAACGGGAGCACCAGGAACACCTCGGGCGGCACCCCAGGCAGGACCAGACCCGACGGGACGCGGAAGCCGAAGCGGCGGTAATAGGCGGGGTCGCCGACCAGCACGCAGCCGGCGGCGCCCGAGCCCTGCAGCCGCTCGAGCCCGGCACGCACCAGAGCCTGGCCGATACCGCGGCGCTGGCGGTCGGGCCGCACGGCGACCGGGCCGACGCCGTACCATCCTTCCGCCTCGGCGATGGCGACCGGGGAGAAGGCGATGTGGCCGACCACCTCGTTCCCCTCGATCACCACCAGCGACAGGCTCAGCGCTCCCGCCGCCCGCAGCCCTTCGAGAAGGCTGACTTCCGTCTGGTTGCTGTAGGGCATGCCCGCGAAGGCCGCCGCAATCAGCGCGTGGACGCCGACGCGGTCGCCAGACTGTTCGTTGCGAATGAACATGGCTTCTCCTGTTCTTTACCGGTTGTCCGCCTGCGGCCGCACCGCTTCGCGCCCTCGGCGCGATATGCGGTAGGGCAGGCCGTCGCGTGATTCGATCAGCCGCTTGCCGCGCAGCCGTTTGAAGACGGCCAGCGTGCAGTCGCCGAGCACCCAGCCCTCGCGGGTGAAGCACTCGACCTTGCAGATTCGGAAGTCGTCGTCGCGCTGATGGCGGATGAGGCCGCCCTGAGCGAGCACGTGCAGGACGCGCTGCTCGATCCTGGAAAGGTTCATGGCTGGAAGACCTGTGACTGTAACCCACGACAGACGCCCCCCGGAACCGGCGCCTCACGGGCGGTTCCAGGTCAGCGCCGCATCCGGTCCCGCACGCGGCGGGACGTCAGCGGGTTCCCACAGTCTCCGGCATCCAAGCTCCATCGAACGGGCAGGCGGGCGCCTGCCGCAGCGGGCGCTCTATAGGCCGCTGCCCGAACGGTGTCAAGGACAGCCGGTCTTGATAGTGTCTGGACCACGCCGGTGCTTGAGGGCGTCGATCACGATCTCGCAAGGTCTGCGCAAGGCATCCTGCCCATCCCGGCGAGGGTGACCGAGGTTGCGCTGATGGACAACCTGCTCGGCCCCTGGAGAGTCGTCACGACGTTCCCGTTGGATGGGTCGTGACGTTCCTCGATGCGGGCGGGATCGTCGCCTGGCTGGAAGCGGGTGATATCAGCGTGCGCACCGGCCATGATGAAGAGAACTGCGGAAGGGGTCTGCTTGTATTCCTGCCTCTTCTTCTGTACCCTCGCGAATAACTTCCTGAACGGAGCGACATTTTAATCAACCGCTCATGAGCGTTCCCTGGGATATTCGCGATTACCCCCTGACCTCCCCGCCCGAAGCTTTTGGGCGGTTTGAGGATTTCGTCCGGCTGTGGCAATCCAAAAGGGACGTCGCTCAGAAGAATGGCCGGATCCTGCCCGCCTGGAAGGACTTCGATCTGATAGAGCTTCGCCCCTGGTGGGGCTGCCTGGCGCTTCTGAAGCGGGAATACAGCACGGGGGAATTTTACGTTCAGCTTTGGGGAACCAAGGTGTCGGACTGGTTTGGAAAAGATGTAACAAATAAATCTCTGGACGACCTGTTTGCCTCTGATCCGGAGAGGAAAAAGAAAGGTATGGATCATTTAGACTTGTTTTTCAAAGGAGAAGTCATAGCATTCTGGAAGGAAGTGCCGACCCATTTTCTTATTGATTACGCGTTCATCGAAGGCCTATCGGTTCCGCTTTCCCGGGATGGTACGACGACGACCCACATGATGAGCATCAAGAACCGGGTGACCGCGGAAGACGACTTCTGGCCTCCCATCCCCCACGTCGCCGAGTTCTGAGCCGAAGCGCCGCCCTCTATCGATCCGACCGGTCTGCGACCGGGAAGGAATGGGCACGGGGGTTGCCGGGGTTCGTGCGCGTGTTATAGTTCCTTTTTTGTTCCGCAAGAGGCGGTGGCGTTGGCGACCCGATCCGGCAGCGCGGATCTTCCCCTCCACGGCGGCCGGGTGCCGGCGTGGCTGGCCGGGCGCATGGCGCGGCTGGGCGCGGTGATCGCCGAGGCGATCGTGCGCACCTACGGCCGCGACGAGTTCCTGCGCCGCCTCGCCCATCCCTTCTGGTTCCAGTCGTTCGGCGCCGTGATGGGGATGGACTGGCATTCCTCGGGCATCACCACCAGCGTGATCGGGGCGCTGAAGCGCGGGCTGGCGCCGCTTGAAGGCGAGCTGGGGCTGCACGTCTGCGGCGGCCGCGGCCGGCACTCGCGCAAGACTCCCGATGAACTGCTGGGCCTGGGCGAGCGGGTCGGCTTCGACGCCGCCGCCCTGGTACGGGCGAGCCGACTGGTCGCCAAGGTCGACAGCGCCGCGGTGCAGGACGGCTTCGAGCTCTACCTGCACGGCTTCATCGTCGCCGACGACGGCCGCTGGGTGGTGGTGCAGCAGGGCATGAACGGGGCGAAGCGGCAGGCGCGTCGCTACCACTGGCTTTCCGAGGGTCTGACCAGCTTCGTCGAAGAGCCGCATGCGGCGATCGAGGGGCCGTCGCGCGGCGAAATCGTCAACCTCACCGACCGTCGCGCCACCGCCTCCCGCGAAGGCCAGCTTGCCCTGCTGCGCGACCTCGGCCCCGACCGCCTGGTGCGCGAAGCAGCGGCCATCGAAGCCGCCCCGGCGCCCGTCCTGCCGCTGCTGCCGCACCTGGTCATGCCCGCCCGCCACGAGGTGCAGGCCGGGGACGTGATGCTGCGGCGCCTGCACGGGGCGCTCGCCGCGGCGGCCGACCGGGCGCCGGCGGACTTCGCGGAGCTGCTGCTCACACCCGGGGTCGGGGCGCGCACCGTGCGCTCGCTCGCCATGGTCGCCGAGGTGGTGCACGGCGCCCCCTGCCGCTTCGCCGACCCGGCGCGCTTCTCGCTTGCCCACGGCGGCAAGGACGGCCATCCCTTCCCGGTTCCGCTCGCGGTCTACGACCGCACCATCGCCGTGCTCAAGGCAGCGGTCGAGAACGCCAGGCTCGGCAACGACGAGCGGCTGGCGGCGATCCGCCGTCTCGACGAGCAGGCGCGGGTGCTGGAACGCAGCACATCCGGCCCCTCGTTCGACGCCTTCGTCGCCGCCGAACGGGCGCAGTCCCCGGCCTACGGCGGGCAGACGGTCGGCGGACCGGCACCCGTCGGCACCGCGGCGGCGGGCAAGCCGGGCCGAACCTAGCCGGCGTTCCCCCGGGCCGCCTCCCGGATGCCGCAGTCCAGGGCGTCGAGCAGGGTGAGGACAGCCCGGTTGAGAGGCGCCGCCACGCCGTGGGCATCGGCGGTCCGTACGACCGCGCCGTTCAGATACTGGTGCTCCAGCGGGGCTCCGCGCAGGCGGTCGTAGAGCATCGAGGTGCCGCTGGCGGTGCCGAACCCGGTCATCCGCGAGAGGGTGTGCTCGACATCCGCATCGGACAGCTTGGCGCCGGCGGCGCGGCCCGCCGCCGCGGCTTCGAGAAGCAGGCCGCGGGCAAGATCCCGGATCGCCGGCTCGGCCAGCACGTCGACCCGCCGCATCGTGAGAGCAGTGATCGGGTTGGCGGCAACGTTGCCCAGCAACTTGCGCCAGGACTCGGTCGTGAAGTCGTCGACCTGCTCGACCTCGATCAGGCCGTTGCCGGCCAGCAGGCGGGCCAGGGCCGCGCCCTGAGGACCGGCCGGAACGACGACGCGGCGGCCGCGGTGATGAACGATGCGCCCCGCCTCGATCCGCTCGACCGCGGCGTAGACCAGAGCCTGGATCACCGGCGTCGCGGCGTCGACCAGGGGACGGATCCGCTGCTCCGGCTCGATCCCGTTCTGGGCGGCGACCACGACGGAGGCCGGACCGACGAGGCGTTCCAGCCATGGCGCGGCGCCGGCCGTGTCCTGGACCTTGGTCGCCACCACCACCCAGTCCGTCGGATCCTGAGACGCGGGATCGGTGGCGATCTCCGCCGGCACGGTCCGCCACGATCCGCCGGTCGCGACCTGCAGCGCCCGGATCGGCGTCCGCACGCAGAGCGTCACCGGCACCCCCGCCGCCTGGGCGGCCGCCGCGAACAAGGCTCCCACCGCGCCGCCGCCGACCACCGCGAACCTGGCCGTACCCGTCATCGTTCCTTGCCTCCTCTTGCCGCCGGCGCCGCACCATAGCCGACGGCACCAGCCGCGGCGACCCCCGAAGGAATTCCCGCAATGCGGCACGCTATGGGAACCGGAGGTTGCGAGGGAGGCGCTATCCTGGAAAAGCCGGCCCGTGCCGCCCCTGCCAAGGCCGTTGCAGTCGCGCCCTCGCTATTGCGGGGCCGGAGCACGCTCCTCGATATCGCGGCTGAACTGCTCCCAGAAGCCGGGCGCCACATCGACCGCCCGGGTCTGTTGCTGCAGCGGCGGGGGAGCCGCCTCGCCCGGCGGGGTGTCGCCGGCCGGCGCCTCGCCGGCTGCCGGGGGCGGATCGGGCGTGGTCGCCGGCTCCGGCGGGGGAGCCGGAGGCTCGCTCAGGACCGGAGGGGGCGGCGGGGCCCCGGTCGGCACCTCCGGGACGGAGGGCGCATTTTCCGGCGCCGCGGCAGGCGCCGCGGACGGCACGGCATCCGGCTCCGCGGCGGGGGCCGGGTTCGGCTCCACGGCAGGGACGGGCTCGGGAGCGGGGGTCGGCGGCAGCACGATCGGTTTCGGCGCCGGCTGCGCCGGCGGCGGCTCCGTCCCCCGGAGGTCGGCCGGCAGTGTCGCGGGCCGGCTCTCCGGAGCCGGCTGGGCGGCCGGGGCCGGTTCCTTTGCCGCCTCCTTGGCAGCGGGCTCGGCCGGCTGCGAATAGTCTGGGATGATGCGGGCCTGATTGCCGGTGATGACCAGCACCCTCTGGCCGATCGGCAGCGGCGCCGGCTCGCGTTGCGTCACCGACAGCAGGTCGCCGTTGGACTTGCGGACGATGTACTCCCACCCGGTGGTGTCGCCGGTGACGTGCTCGATCGCGGTGCCGACGATGCTGCCGGCGGCCGAGCCACCGACTGCGCCCAGCGCTGATTGGAGGTTGGTCGGGCCCGCCTGGGCGCCGAGGATGCCGCCGGCGGCACCGCCGGTGACCGCGCCTACGGTGCCGTTGGCGCTGATCGCCACCTCGCGGTAGCCGATGACGACCGCGGTCTCGACCTTGTTCGCCTGCTGGACGGCGTTGGCGGAATAAGTGTTCGGCGAATAGTCCGGGCTGCACCCTGCGAGGGCGATCAGCACGGCGGCCCACAGGCCTGATCTGGCAGATCGCAACGCGACGACCCCATCGATGGGAAAGCGGGAGTGTCCAAACACGGGATCCGTCCTCATCCGGCATCTTTGTGGTCAAATTAGGGCGGAGCCGCTCCTTGGGCGCGGCGCCCGCACGGGGAACCCCGAGCAACCAGGACGCCGGTCATGGAATACGCCTCGATCCCCTGATGACCTGGCAAACACGGACCTCCCCATTCCGCCCCAGCCCTGCTAGGTTCCCGCCATGACGAACGCGGGGCTGCACTGGCGGGCGATGGCGGCACGCGATCTGCCTGCCGTGAACCGGGTGGCGGATGCGGTGCATCCTCTGTACCCCGAGGACGATGCGGTGTTTGCCGAGCGGCTCGCGCTCTATCCCGCGGGTTGCCTGGTGCTTGAGGGAAACGCCGGCGTGCAGGGCTATGCGGTGGCACATCCCTGGATCCTCGGGCGGCCACCGGCATTGAACACCCTCCTCGGGCATTTGCCGGAGGAGGCCGACACCTTCTACATCCACGATGTCGCGGTACTGCCCGCAGCCCGCGGCGCCAGGCATGCGGCTGCCGGCGTCGCCCTCCTCCTCGAGACGGCCGCCCGCGACGGCTTCGGCAACGTCTCGCTGGTGGCCATCAGGGGCGCGGCCGGGTTCTGGGAGAAGCTCGGCTTCTCCGTCGAGGACGCCCCGGCGCTGCATGACAAGCTGGCCGCCTACGACGACGCTGCGCGGCTGATGGTGCGGCGAAGCACGCGCGGGGAAGTTTCCTCCCCGCGCAGCGACCTCGCCTAGCTGCCCAGGTTCTTCTGCAGGCTCTGCGCCGTCTCCAGGTGCTTCCTGAGGACCGGGAGGACCTCCTTGGCATGGGCGGCGACCTGCGCGTTTTCCGACTTTGCTGCCGTCGTGTACTTGTCGATCGTCTTTTTGTGCCCCTCGACCATGTGCTGGACGAACTGCTTGTCGAACTGCTGCCCGGACATCCCGGACAGCTTCTTGAACTCCTGCCGGGCCTCGGCGGTGGGCTTGGCCGGAACCTCGACGCCAAGGGATTCAGCAACCTTCTGTGCCTCGTCCATCGCCTTGGAATGGTCCTCGGCCAGAGTGCGGCCATATTCCTTCACGGTCTCGTTCTGCGCCTTCTCCTGGGCGAGTTCGCCCATCCTGGTCTCGGCGGCGTCGCCGTGGATTGCGTCCTGAAGGAACGCCTTCGGGCCCTGATCGGCGGCCGCCGCCGGGCCTGCCAAGGCGAGGACGGTGACGAAGACGAAAGCGGTGCTGAGTCGTGCCGTCATGGGGATCTCCCTTCCGTTGTGCTGCCTGAAGGACGGCCCGGCGTCCCGGTTGTTCCTCGCTTGCTGCCGCCTCGGCCTGCCCGCTACAGTTTCGGGCAGGCATTGCGGAGGACGACATGGGCAATACTGGCGCGCTGAGCATCGGAACCCTCGGGACCGAAGACATTGAAGACGCGGTCGCCCTGTGGGGGGACGCGGGCCTGATCCGCCCCTGGAACGATCCCCGGGCGGACATCCGCTGCGCCCTCGGCCGCGCCGACGCCACCGTGCTGGCCGGGCGCATCGCGGGCCGGCTGGGGGCAACGGCCATGGTGGGCTGCGACGGCCACCGCGGCTGGGTCTACTATCTGGCGGTCGCTGCGGACTACCGCGGTCGGGGCTTCGGCCGGGCGATGATGGATGCGGCCGAGGCGTTCACCGCGGCGCGCGGCATTGCGAAGATCCAGGTCATGGTGCGGGGCGACAACACCGCCGTGGTCGGGTTCTACAGGGCGCTCGGCTACGAGACCGGCGACGTCGTCGTACTGGGGCGCCGTCTCGACGCACGCCTTGCCGCTTGAGGATCGCCGCATGCGAGGTTATTACCATCCGGGTTCGCATGCGGGTTTTGATCGGAGGCTGCGGGCGTGCAGAAGAGCATCCAATGGCGAAGCTGCTACGAGGTCGGTGACAAGCGCATCGACACCGAGCATCGGATCTTCCTCGGCCTGATTGCACAGCTCGCCGACGACATCGGCCGCGGCCGCGAGCGGGAGCGCATCGAGCGGACCTTCGCCGAGATCGTCAAGTACGGCGAGTTCCACTTCCTCAGCGAAGAGAACCTGATGATCGAGTCCGGCTACCCGGAGTACAGCCGGCACAAGGCGATCCACGACCGGCTGCTGGCCGATCTGCGCGGCATCCAGGCCGAACGCCGGGACGGCGACGCGCTGATCGAGTTCGTTGTCGACTGGTTCACCAAGCACACCGTATCCGAGGACACAAGGATCGCGAACCACCTCGCCTTGTGGCGGGCCTCCGCCTGAATTCTTGCCCGGCATCGGGGATACCCTCTTCGAAACGGCGACCGGCCGCTTTTCCGCGACGTTGCCCGGAGACGCTTGAGCCGTAGGCGCTTTTCGCTCTCTGGCGCCCGTTGCCCGCGGGAGAGACTCTCACACAACCGTGATTCCTGCTTCTCTTGTCGGGTTTTTCCCGACCTCCCACGTCGGGAATATGAGAAGACGAAAATCCGACTGTGGAGGGTCGTTCGGATACCGCGGGCATGCCGCCCGAGAAGAAGGAGCCAGCACATGACACGGTATCGCATCCCTCTGGGAATCCTGGCAGCCGCCAGCCTGGGCATGGCCCCGCTGGCTTACGCCGCCGATCCGGCCCCTGGCCCGGTGTGCGGCGAGCACAGCGCCATCAAGGACGCCCTGTCGAAGACGTACTCCGAGAAGCCGGTCGCGATGGGCCTCGCCAGCAACGGCACGGTGGTCGAGATATTCGCGTCTCGGACCGGAAGCTTCACCATCATCATGACCGAGCCGACCGGCCGCAGCTGCATGCTGACGGCGGGCGAGGGCTACGAGAGCATTCCGCGCCAGCTGACGGATCTTCACATCTGATCGCAGCCGGCGCCGGAGGAGGACTGCAGCCCTGGCGGCCCCGGTTACCCCTTCCGGCGTGGCCGCCCTGACGAAGATGGAGAGCGGCGTCGATTCCTCTTTTGTGTATGATCCGCATTCGCAATATTGAGGATGGCGGAATGGCGTCAGAAAGACTTTGGAGATTGGATATGCGGAAGTTCGTCAGCGGGGCTCTCATCGTTGCGGCATCCCTCGCCTTTGCCGGCGCTGCAGCCGCTCAGTGCAAGCCCAAGCCGGAGGCGTCGATCGCCCCCGCTCAGACCCAGGGCTCCTCCACGCAGGTCGCCCTGATCGCGCCGGCGTCCCAGCCGAGTTAGCGGGCCGCCGCAACCGGTCAGTGGATGTCCCGGGCGCGGCCCAGCGCCTCGCGGATGGTAGCGACGCCGAAGCCGGGTTGCCGGCAGGCGTCGAGCAACAGCTTTTCGCGCCGGGCGATGCGGTCGATTGCCGCCGGAAGCTCGGCCGCTACCGCGACCGGGATCACCGCCGCCCCGTGGCGATCTGCGTGAATGAGGTCTCCGGGCGAGACCACCATCCCATGAACCTCGACCCGGCACGCGGTTTCCACCACATGCACGAAGCCGTGACTGGGGCTGGTGCCGCCCGCGATCATCTGGAATCCGGCAGCTACCATATCGAGGTCTCGTACCGAACCGTCGGTGACGACCCCAAGGCTGCCGAGCGCCTTGTGCACGGCCGTATGAACCTCGCCCCACCAGGCGCCTTGACCGGGCGGCTGGTCTAGGTCCTGGATCACCGTCACTGTCGGATGGGGTGCTGCCGCGACGTGCTCGTAGTAGGCAAGCCGCGCCTCGAGCGCGGTTTCGCGGTCGCGCTCGGTCGGAACGCGGGCGCGAATGGTGGCGGTCCGGGCGTAGCCGACCAGCGGCGGCAGATCCGGATGCACGCACATCAACGGCCGCACCGTGCAGTTGAGCGGGGCGCTCCCGAGCAGCTCCTCGAGCCCGTTGCAGATGGTCGGGGTATCGAAACCCCGCAGATGTTCCAGCAGATCGGCAGGCAGCGCAGTGTCGGACATGAGATCGAACCCCGCCATTGGGCTGTTTGATGGCAAATGGGGAACGACAATACAAGGCGCTATACGCACGTACAACCTACGTCAAACCGGCTTCACACGAAGGGAGCCGACGGTTACAACAGATCTTGGCATTGGCAACCGCTCAAGCGTTCATGAAGAAACGGCAGGTCACGTCTCTGGACGTCGCCCGCATGGCCGGGGTCTCCCAGTCCGCGGTCTCGCGGACCTTCACGCCCGGCGCCTGCGTGTCCGAGAAGACCCGCCTGAAGGTAATGACGGCGGCGCGGCTGCTCGGCTACAAGCCGAACGCCATCGCCCGCAGCCTGATCACCCAACGCACCAACATGATCGGCGTCGTCATCGGCGACACCATCAACCCGTTCTACTCCGAGGTTCTGGAGGAGACGACGCAGCGCCTTCAAGCAACCGGACGGCAGGTCATGCTGTTCGTCGCCGCCGCCAACCTCGACCCTGGCGAGGCCCTGCCCCAGGCCCTGCAGTACCAGGTCGACGGGGTGATCGTTTCGACGGCGGCCCTGTCGCCCCAGATGGCCCTGGAGTGCGCCAACGTCGGCACCCCGATGGTGCTCGTCAACCGCACCATCGAAGGTCTCGACATCCCCTCGGTCAACGTCGATCACGAGAGCGGCGCGCGGGCGGCCGCTGACGTTCTGGCCGACGCCGGCTACCGCCGCCTGGCCTTCGTCAACGGCATCCAGACTTCCAGCGGCAACGAAGCGCGCCGCCGTGCCTTCCAGCGGAGAATTGCCGAGCGCGGCCTGCCGCCAGCGCTGGAAGACGTGGGCTCGTACACCTACAACGGCGGTTTCGCTGCCGTGATCCGACTGATGACGATGACCCGGGAGCACCGTCCCGAAGCGATCTTCTGCGCCAATGACGTGATGGCGCTGGGCGGCCTCCACGCCGTTCGCCATCACCTCGGCCTGCGGGTGCCCGAGGACGTCTCGATCATCGGCTTCGACGACATCCCGGAAGCTTCCTGGCCTTCTGTCGACCTGACGACCATCCGGGTGTGGCCGCGTGAACTGGCAGCCCGCGCGGTCTCGATGGTGCTGGGCATGGTCGAGTCCCGGACGACGACCTGCGACAGCCAGATCCTCCCGGTCGAGCTGGTGGTGCGGGCGAGCACGAGGCCGGCCGGGTCGAAGGCTTCCGCAACGGCGGAGCGGGTGGCGACATGAAGGGCATGGTGATCCTGGTGACGGGCGGCGCGGGCGGGGTCGGGAGCGGCATCTGCTCGGTCGTTGCGGCCGCCGGCGCCCACGTGGTCCTGACCGGCAGCCGCGACGAGGCGGAACTGCGCGAGGTTGCCGACAGCCTGCCCGGGCAGGGGCACATGGCCGCCCGGGTGCCGATGGACGACACGCCGGCGATCGAGCGGCTTGCCCGCACCGTCGCCGGCCGCTATGGCCGGCTTGACGTCCTGGTCAACAACGCGGCCACCACCCGGCTGGTTCCGATCGAGGAACTCGCAGAACTCGACGACGCCCTGATCGACGAGATCTTCCGCATCAACTGGCGGGGCGCCTTCGCCTGCGTGCGGGCGTTTCGCGACCTGCTGGCGGCGAGCGGCCGGGGCCTGGTGATCAACATCTCGTCCAACGCGGCGCTCACCGGGGTCGGCAGCAACATCGCCTACTGCGCATCCAAGGCGGCGATCGATTCGATGACCCGGTCGCTGGCCCGCGCCCTCGCACCGAAGGTCCGCGTGCTGTCCCTCGCACCCGGCTTCGTCGACACCGGGTTCGTCACCGACGACCCCGCCTGGCGGGCCCGCGCATCCAGGCAATCGCTGTTCCAGGTCCCGATCGACCCGACCGAGGTCGGCCAGGCGGTTCTGGCGCTCGCGACTTCGTTCCCGAAGACCACCGGCGTGATCATCCCGGTCGACGGCGGCCGCCTGTAGCAGGCCTCGCTCCGGATCCCTTCGGTCGGCGGCGGCTTCCCGCCCGCGGCGCTGCATGGCATGATGCAGACTTGGCTCTGATCCGGACGTCCGGCCGCCGGAGGTGGATAACGGTTGTTGTCATGACAGGCGCCTTCGAGTCCCTCGCCCGCGGGGAGGCATCCGGTGACGACTGGCTGGACGGTTTCGCCGACCTGCAGGCCCTGCGCAGCGATCTGCGGCGCCAGCGAGCGAACGGCGAGCTCGATCTTGCCCGCATGCGCGAAATGGAGACCTTGCGCCGCTGGAGCGACGCTCTGGCTGGGCTCGAGAAGGAGGCGCTGGAGCGCTTCGTCGAGGAGACCTTCGTCGGCCTCGGGCTGATGACCGCGGAAGACGCCGAAGCGCTGCTGATCGGACTGCGGCTCTTCCGCCGCCGCGAATGGCACGCCCTGCCGGCCCACGTCCGCGCCCAGCTCGCCCGCCACGAGGCCCTGACCGACGGCATCGTCGAGGCGTTCCGCGCCCGCCTCGACAGGATCCGCGCCATCACCGCCCGGCGCGACGGCCGCGATCTCGCCGCCGAGCTGGGTGAGACGCGTTCGGACCGCACCCAGCTGATCGAGATCCGGGGCGCCCTCGAGTTCATGGACGAGGTGGCTGCCAACGATCCGCTGTTGCGCCTCCGACTGCGGGAAGTTCTGGCTGCCCTACCCGACGGACTGCGCGGATTGGACCGGGCGATCGACGAGCAGGCGATCCCGGTGGGCCGCATCGCCACCCTGATCTGCCGCGCCGTCCGCGGCATCCTCGACACCGTGATCAAGCTTGAGACGAGCAACCTCAAGGCCCGCCAGCCGCGGCTGTTCGAGGCGCGGCGCGAGCGGGCGATGCGGGCGCTGGCGGGCCACCTGCGGCGAGCCCGCGAGCTCGGCTGCGCTGCCGCGGTCCGGGGCGAGATCGTCCGCCGCCTGATGCCCCATCCGGGCATCTTCGAAGCCTACTTCCGCATTCCCCACCCCTTGCGGTGAGGGCGCTGCCCCACATGCTCGTTCCGTTATCGCAATGGATTGATCGCGCGTCCAATCAGCGACCGACCATGGTTCGGGCCCCATTGGTTAACGAGAGGTTGCTTGCGCGCAACGGAGATCGTCCGTATAACCGACCTGAGAGCACGAGGAGAAATGGATGAAAGAGAGCGCAACACGCCAGGGGGCGGCCGCGCGGCACCACGGCAGGGATCGTGTCGATCCCCGGGACGATTTCTGGGCCGGAATCATTCGCCACCGCGACCGGCTGCGAACCTTCACCCGCCCCGTCAAGGCGGCCGCCGCCAAGGGGCCCGAAAAGCAACGCCGAATGACCGCCTGACAGGCGGTTTTTTGTTGCCTGCCACAAGGCTTCTCAGAAGGGATCGAGTTCGGAATCCCAGTACAGGAAGTCGCGCCAGCTTTCGTGCAGATAGTTGGGCGGAAAGGCGCGCCCGTTCTGCTGCAGTTGATGGTTGCTGGGCTCGGCCGGGCGGCGGATCGGGAACATCCTGATTTCGTGCGGCAGGCGGTGCCCCTTGCGCAGGTTGCACGGCTCGCAGGCGGTGACGACGTTGCCCCACTCGGTCCGGCCGCCGCGCGAGCGGGGCACCACGTGGTCGAAGGTCAGCCGCTCGGTCGGCATGTGGCTGCCGCAGTACTGGCAGGCGAAGCGGTCACGCAGGAAGACGTTGAATCGAGTGAACGCCGGCCGCCGTGACATCGGCACGTAATCCTTGAGCGAAATCACGCTGGGAAGCCGGATGCGGACGGTGGGGGAGGACACGGCGCGATCGTATTCCGAGATCACGTTGACGCGGCCCATGAAGACCGCCTTTATGGCCTCTTGCCAGGGCCATAGCGACAACGGGAAGTAGCTCAACGGCCGGAAGTCCGCGTTGAGAACCAGGGCCGGGAAGCTGTTCAATGCAACCACCACGGGCGTCCTCACCATCACGCGGCGCCAGCATACTACATGTGGGGGCGAATGCCAAACGCGCCCAGATGAACTTTCCTTGAACGACCCCAAGCTGTTGCGCCTCGGTATCAGAGGTTGGGCCGCATATGGGCTATGCCCTGGACAAGGAACATCAGGGCGAGCACCCACAAGGCGGCGCCGAGGGCCTTCATGACCACCCCGTAGACCCGGCCCCCGAGCAGCTTCCGGAAGCGGGCGGCGGCGATCGCCACCGTCACCTTCGAACCGACCAGGCAGAAATAGAAGCCGGCCAGGAACATGCCCGGGGCAAGCAGTCCGCCAGTTGCCGCCTGGATCAGCAGCGGTGCGCCCACCGTCATCCAGAACAGGTAGGGATGCGGGCTCAAGACGTTGACCAGGATGCCCCGCCACCACGTTGCCGGAGCATCGCCCGGATCGACGTCGAGGGACGCCGTGCGAACGGTTTCCCAGCCGAGGTGCACCAGGAACGCCGCCCCGGCCAGGCTGATGACACCCAGCACGACCTCGAATGCCGCCAGCGTCTCCAGCATGAAGACGGCGCCGACGACGATCGGGAGGTCGGTGGCAAGGGGCGAGCACGCAGCCCGGATTCCCGCCGCCGCCGAGCGCGACAGGCTTTCGCGCAGCAGGAACGCCATCAGCGGTCCCGGCGACAGGCCGGCGCTGAGGCCCAGCACGATGCCGGACGCCAGGTACTGAAGCGCACCCTCCGTCATGTCAGCCTCCCCCCGGGGCTCATGCGCGACCCAGGCGGTTGTATCCTTTCGTCGCGCGGCAATGCCAGGACAAACCCCACCCGCTTCGCGCCCGGGCCCTGTCGCCCCCGATCCCGGCGCAGACTGCAACCGGTGATTTGCAGCGCTGTTGCCCCTGCAAGCGAATGCACTATGATGGAAGGCGTCGTGTCGAGGCATGACGCCGCACAACCGCACCAAAGAACGTGGTGCCGATGAGGAGCGCACGATGCAAGTCAACACCCAGGAGGCGAGAATCGCCAACGGAATGGCGGCTGCTGGACCGAAGGCCGGTCAGGCCAGCTACCGCTCGCTCGCCGAGATGCAGAGTTCCCTGATTTCCCAGGGACGCCAGTTCACCAAGGAATACACGGCCAAGTTCGCCGGGACCGGCAGGATCTCGGTCGACGAGGTGAAGGCGCAATTGCAGCAGGAGTTCCCCCGCTACGCGTTCACCACCTCCAACCCGCGGGACGTGGTGCAAGGGCAGAACCTGCTTCATATCGACCAGAACAATCTCCAGAAGATGGCCGATGACCCGTCCTACCGGGCCAGGGTGATGGGTCTGATCAAGCGCGAAGCGTCAAGCCTGGACGGTGCGAACGTGCAGTTTCAGGGGAAGACCGTGCAGCTGCAGCTGACCGGAACGGTCGTCTCGATCAGCGACGACAACCCGGTCGTGGATGGCATACCCTATGCCGGTTCGGCAACCAGCGCGAGCACCAGCACGAGCACCAGCACCGGTTCGTCAGCCAGGACCAGCAGCGGCAACACGAGCCGGCCGACCCTGCGGGAGTTGCTGGAGGAGATCGCGGAAAAACGGGCGGAAGAGAGGCGCGAACAGGAGCGCCGGGAACAAGCGACAGAACAGAAGCAGGCAGCCGCTTCCGATCGCGTGGACGTGCTGGCCTGAGCGCCGCACCGCCGCCGGGGAGGAGTCTTCGCCTCCCGGCGGCGCGTCCCCGCCAAGTCCAAGCTTCCGGGCGTCCCCGCCACGCGGCGACCGGTGACGAATCCGGTCCGATCCTCTAGTGTTGCCGCAATGCCAGGACAAACCGTCACCCGCTTCGCTCCCAGCCCGACCGGGCATCTGCATCTCGGCCACGCCTATTCGGCCCTGTTCGCCGACGCCTGCGCGCTTAAGGACGGCGGGCGGTTCCTGCTGCGCATCGAGGACATCGACCGCACCCGCTGCCGCCCCGAGTTCGTCGACGCCATCCTCGAGGACCTCACCTGGCTGGGCCTGCGCTGGGAGGAGCCGGTGCGCCGCCAGTCGGAACATTTCGCCGACTACCGGGCCGCCCTCGACCGGCTCGAGCGGCAGGAGTTGCTCTATCCCTGCTTCTGCACCCGCGCCGACATCCAGCGCGAGATCGCGGCCGCCGGCGGCGCCCCGCACGGCCCGGAGGGCGTGCTCTACCCCGGCACCTGCCGCGGCCTCGACGCCGCCGAGCGGGCCCGCCGCATCGCCGCCGGCGCACCGTACGCGCTGCGGCTCGACGTCGCCAGGGCAGCCGCTCGCACCGGACGGCTCAGCTGGCGCGATCTCGACCGCGGCACGATCGAAGCGGCGCCCCGGGCGTTCGGCGACGTCGTGCTGGCGCGCAAGGACGTCCCCGCCAGCTACCATCTTGCGGTTACCCTCGACGACCACCTGCAGGGAGTCTCCCTCATCACCCGCGGCGAGGACCTGTTCGCCGCCACCGATGTCCAGCGCCTGCTGCAGGCGCTTCTCGGCCTCGCAACGCCGCTCTACCGCCACCACCGGCTGCTGACGGACGAATCGGGGCGCCGCTTCGCCAAGCGCGACCGGTCGCTGACCCTGCGCTCGCTGCGCGAGGCGGGGAGGACACCGGACGAGGTGCGGCGGATGGCAGGGTTTTAGGAAGAGAGCGAAGAAAAAAGGGGTCGGAGTCATTTTTCGAAGAAAAATGACTCCGACCCCTTTTTTCCGACCACCTTTTCTTCCTTCACCCCTTCAGCTTCGTCACCAGCAGCTCGTTGACCACTGCCGGGTTGGCCTTTCCTTGCGTGGCGCGCATGATCTGGCCGACGAACCAGCCCTTGACCTTCTCGTTGCCGGCGCGGAACTGCTCCACCTGCTTGGCGTTGCCGGCGATGAGGTCGTCGATGATCTTCTCGATGGCGCCGGTATCGCTGACCTGGCGCATCCCCTTCTCCTCGACGATCGCGGCCGGGTCCTTGCCGGTGTCGACCATCAGGAAGAACACGTCCTTGGCCAGCCGGTTCGAGATCGTTCCGTCCGCGATCAGATCCAGGAGCCGACCCAGGTTCTCGGCCGAGACGGGGCTCTGGTCGATCTCCAGTCCCTTGTCGTTGAGGACGGCGTAAAGAGTGGTGGTGATCCAGCTGGCGGCCTGCTTGGGATCGCGGCCCCGCGCCACGGTCTCGAAGTACTCCGACGCCCGCTTCGAGGCGACCAGAACGCCGGCGTCGTAGGGCGTGAGGCCGAACTCGGCAATGAAGCGCTCCTTCTTCTCGTCCGGCAGCTCGGGCAGCCCGCAGCGGATCTTCTCGACGTACTCCTGCGTCAGTTCGACCGGCAAGAGGTCGGGGTCGGGGAAGTAGCGGTAGTCGTGGGCGAATTCCTTGCGCCGCATCGGCCGCGTCTCGCCGCGCGCGGAATCGAACAGGCGCGTCTCCTGCACCACCGTGCCGCCGCTCTCGTAGAGGTCGACCTGGCGGTTGGCCTCGACCTCGATCGCCTGCATGACGAAGCGCACCGAGTTCAGGTTCTTGAGCTCGGCACGGGTGCGGTATCCCTGCTCGCCCACCTTGCGCACCGACACGTTGACGTCGGCGCGCATCGAGCCCTCCTCCATGTTGCCGTCGCAGGTGCCGAGATAGCGGAAGATCGAGCGCAGCTTGCGCAGGTAGAGGCCGGCCTCCTCGGGGCTGCGGATGTCGGGCTTGCCGACGATCTCCATCAGGCACACGCCGGAGCGGTTGAGATCGATGAACGAACGCCGCGGATCCTGGTCGTGCATCGACTTGCCGGCGTCCTGCTCCATGTGCAGGCGCTCGATGCCGATGTCCTTCGAGGTGCCGTCGGGAAGGTCGATGGTGACCGCTCCCTCGCCGACGATCGGGTGGTAGAGCTGCGAGATCTGATAGCCCTGGGGCAGGTCGGCGTAGAAGTAGTTCTTGCGGTCGAACACCGAAAACAGGTTGATCTTCGCCTTCAGCCCCAGCCCGGTGCGCACCGCCTGCTCGATGCAATAGGCGTTGATCACCGGCAGCATGCCCGGCATCGCCGCGTCGACCAGCGAAACCTGGGTGTTCGGCTCGGCCCCGAAGGCGGTCGAGGAACCGGAGAACAGTTTCGCCTGCGAGACGACCTGGGCATGGACCTCGAGGCCGCACACCACTTCCCACTTCCCCGTCTCGCCTTCGATCACATAGGCCATCAAAGCACTCCCCGATCGATCGTTCTGAACTACCGTGGCCCGCCCCATCCTTCGACAGGCCCAGGATGAGGCTACTGTTTCGGTCTCGTCCTCATCCTGAGCTTGTCGAAGGATGAGGGCCACGCCCGCGGTTCTTGGCGAGCGCAGGCAGACTCGCGAAATCGCCTCTGACCAACGCTTCCTTCTTGTCCCGACGCCATCCCTTCAGCCGCCGTTCCATCGCGATCGCGTCGGTGATGTTCGCGAAATGCTGCGACCACACCAGGACCACCGGCCGGCGCGCCCTCGTGTAACCGCCGAACGCACCTGCATTGTGCTCGGCCACGCGTCGCTCGAGCGTGGCTCGGGTCGTGCCGACGTAGTAGTGCCCGTCGGCGCATCTGAGCATGTACAGGTAGGCACCGTCGAACATCGTCCGTCCCGTGTCCGCCCCATCCTTCGACAGGCTCAGGATGAGGCTACTTCTTTGCCCGGTCCTCATCCTGAGCCTGTCGAAGGATGAGGTTCGTTGCTGCCTCAGCCCTCCGTCACGAATTCGGGCAGGGCGGAGAAGCCGGCTGCCTGTTCGAGGACCTCGCCGACCCGCAGGACGGTCTCCTCGTCGAACGGGCGGCCGATCACCTGCAGGCCGAGCGGCAGCCCCTGCGCGCCCAGGCCCGCGGGCACCGATAGGCCCGGCAGGCCGGCCAGGCTGGTCGGCACCGTGAACACGTCATTGAGGTACATCGTGATCGGATCGTCGCTCTTCTCGCCGATGCCGAAGGCCGGGGTCGGCGCGGTCGGCGTCAGCAGGGCGTCGACCGCCTCGAACGCCTTCTCGAAGTCGCGGGCGATCAGCGCCCGGACCCGCTGCGCCTTCTTGTAGTAGGCGTCGTAGTAGCCCGCCGACAGCACGTAGGTGCCGATCAGGATGCGGCGCCGCACCTCGGCCCCGAAACCCTGTCCTCGCGTGTTCTCGTACATCTCGTCCAGCGATTCGCCGGGCACCCGAAGCCCGTAGCGCACGCCGTCGTAGCGAGCGAGGTTCGAGGACGCCTCGGCGGGGGCGATGATGTAGTAGGTGGCGAGCGCGTACCTGGTGTGCGGCAGGCTGACCTCGACGATCTCGGCGCCGGCCTCGCGCAGCCATTGCGCCCCCTGCTCCCACAGGGCGGCGATCTCGCCCGACATGCCGTCCATGCGATACTCGGCGGGGATGCCGATCTTCAGGCCCTTGACGCTGCCGCCCGGCGCGGCGGCGAAGTCCGGCGTCTCGATCGGGGCCGAGGTGGAATCCCTGGGATCGTGGCCGCACATCGGCGTCAGCATCAGCGCGCAGTCGCGCACCGTGCGGGCCATCGGCCCCGCCTGGTCGAGGGACGAGGCGAAGGCGACGATGCCCCAGCGCGAGCAGCGGCCGTAGGTCGGCTTGATGCCGGCGATGCCGCAGAAGGCGGCCGGCTGGCGGATCGAGCCGCCGGTGTCGGTGCCGGTGGCGCCCATGACGATGCGCGCCGCCACCGCCGCCGCCGAGCCGCCCGACGAGCCGCCCGGCACCAGATCCTTGCCGGCGCTGCCGCGCCACGGGTTCTTCACCGGCCCGTAGTGGCTGGTGGTGTTCGAGGACCCCATCGCGAACTGGTCGAGGTTGGCCTTGCCGAGCATCACCGCGCCGGCGTCGCGCAGCTTCGCCGAAACCGTCGATTCGTAGGGCGGCTTGAAGCCGTCGAGGATATGGGATGCGGCGGTGGTCAGCACGCCCTCGGTGCAGAACAGGTCCTTGACCGCGATCGGGATGCCGTCCAGGGGGCCCCGGGTTTCGCCCTTGGCGCGGCGGCCGTCGGAGGCCCTGGCGCGCTCGCGGGCAATGTCCGGGGTCTCGGTGATGAAGCAGTTGAGGGCGCGCGCCTTCTCGATGGCGGCGATGTGCGCCTCGGTCAGCTCGAGCGCTGAGAAGTCGCCGCGGCCGAGCCCGGCGGCCGCCTCGGCGATGGTCATGCGGGTGAGATCGGTCGTCATTCCACCACCTTCGGCACCGCAAAGAAGCCGCCGACCCGATCGGGGGCGTTGGCCAGCACCTTGCCCCGGCAATCGCCGTCCGTGACCTTGTCCTCACGCTGGTAGAGGGTCATTTCGGAGACGCTGTAGATCGGCTGTACGCCTTCGGTTTCGACCTCGTTGAGCTGCTCGACCCAGCCGATGATATGGCTGAGCTCCTTGGCCAGGCTTTCCAGCTCGGCGTCGGGAACCTTGATCCGGGCCAGGAAGGCGATCTGCCTGACGGCGGCGATGTCCAAAGCCATGACGGGCCTTTCCGCTGTTCGGGCCTGCGGGGATGCGGGAATCTCTACGGAACGGGGCGCGAAGGTAACATCCGACTCCGGGGCTGGCAAGGCGCGGTGGCGGCGGTCGTGCGCGGGAAACGCTTTGTCCGTCCCTCGGCAGCGTGTACTGTCAATCAGGAAATGCAACCGTTCGGGGAGGAAGCCTTGTCAACCGGCATGGAACCAGCGGTCGGGCGGATTGCCGCGCTCGACGTCGCCCGCCTGTACGGCATCGTCCTCGTCTACTACGGCCACGTGATCGAGCGGCTGATGTACCTCGGCAACCCCGCGGCGGCGCTCCAGTACAAATTCATCTATTCCTTCCACATGCCGCTGTTCTTCGTGCTTGCCGGCTGCGTCGCCAGGGACTGGGGCGCCACCATGACGCCGGCGGCGTTCGCCCGCTCGCGGCTGATGTCGCGGATCGTTCCGCTGCTCGCCTTCAACGCCCTGCTGGCGGCCCTCAGCCTGGTCGCGCCGCGCGACTTCCCGCCGGTCCCGCTCGCCACCGCCGCCGACTACGGCAACGCCGCCGTCGGTACGCTGATAGGGCTGCCGGTGTTCAATATTCCGACCTGGTTCCTGATGTGCCTGGTCTCGGTCGAGGTTGTTCACTACGCGGTGTTCCGATTCCTGCGCGCTTCGGATGTCAGGATCGTCGCCGCCATCGTCGGCTTCTACGTCGCAGGCTACCTGCTGAACCGCGAGATCGAACTGTTCGCCGGCGGCGACTTCGGCCGTCCCAGCTGGTGGTTCATGAACGAGGCGATCGTCGTCTACGCCTTCTACCTGCTGGGGGTCATGATCCGCAGGCGGAACGTTCTCGCACGGCCTGCGACACCGCTCGCCGTGACGGCGGTGGCGGCCGCCGCGATCGCACTGGTCGCCCTCACCTACGACCTCAACACCGGCCCGTTCCGCCTGATTCCGGCGGTCGTCATCCTGGTTTCCGGGCACGGCCACATGCTGTGGTTCCCGTTGACCGCCGCGGCGGGCAGTATCGCGGTGCTGGCCCTGGCGAGGCTGTCGCCGCCCGCCGCCTGGATGATCTGGATGGGCCGCAACGCCCTGATCCTGTTCTGCCTGAACGGGATCGTCTACCACCACCTAAATGGGCCGCTGGCCCAGGCCTTCGCGTCGGCCGCGCCGGCAAGCGGCTGGGTGGTGCTGCTCTACGGGGTTGCGGTGACCGCGGCCAGCCTGGCTGTCGCTGCGCCGCTGGTCCTGCTGCTCAACCGCTGGGTTCCCCAACTGGTCGGCCGCCCCTCGGTCGAGGGACCGCTCATGCCCCGACTGCTGTGAACCAGGACACCCCGGACGGCAAAGGCCCGCTCGGCGGCGGGCCTCCGCAAATCCCAGAAAGGGGACGCCGCCTCTACAGCGACGATTCGACCCACTCGTACAGCTTGCTCTTGGGCAGGGCGCCGATCTTGGTCGCCTTGACCTCGCCGTCCTTGAACAGCATCAGGGTGGGGATGCCGCGCACGCCGTACTTCGAGGGAGTTGCCGGGTTGTTGTCGATGTTGACCTTGGCCACGGTTACGCGGTCGCCCATGTCGGCGGCCAGATCCTCGAGCGCAGGGGCGATCTGCTTGCAGGGTCCGCACCACTCGGCCCAGAAATCGACCAGGACCGGCTTCGTCGACTTGAGAACCTGGGTCTCGAAGGAGTCGTCGCTGACCTGTATCGGCATCGTTGCTTTCCGCTTCTGTGGTCGATCGGGCGCCCGGGAGCCGGGGTCAGCAAAAGGTAGGCCGGCGCCGTCGGGGCGTCAAGGCACGTGGGAATCGAGCAGGGAATCCGCCAGTTCCATCAATCTCGGCCCATCGGTCCACAGCAGCAGGCAGCGCACCCGCCGGCCCGGATAGATCGCTCTCAGCGCCGCCCGATAGGCGGCCATCTGGCGCAGGTAGACCGGCGGCACCCGGGCCGCGTCGCGGGGCGGCGGCCGGTTGGTCTTGTAGTCGATCACCATCACCTCGGCCTCGTCCGCCAGCAGGCGGTCGACCCGCGCCGACAACGCCTTGCCGCCGACAAGGCCGGCGATCGCCGCCTCGGCGCGACTGCCCGGCCCGAACAAAGCCGCGTACTCGGGGTGCTCGAGCACCGCCAGGGTCTCGTTCGCCAGCGCCGCCTGCTCGAGCGGCAGCAGGCCGTGGGCCGGCCGTGCGAGGTAGGCGCTCGCGGCGGCGCGGCGACGCTCCGCCGGCAGCTCGGGCAGGGTCTGCAGCAGGCGATGGACCAGCGCGCCACGGCGGAACCGGGCGCCGTCGCCGCCGTCCAGCGGCGACACCACCGGCGGCTCGCCGTCGCCGGGCCGCGACGGTGCGAGCGGTCGCGGCGGGTCGGGCTCCGACGGCGGCGGCCGGAACGCCCACTCCGGCAGCGCCGGCGAAGCCTCTCCAGCCGGCTCGGCCTTCGTTCCGGATGCGGCACGGTCTCCCAGGCGCAGGCGCAGCACGCGCGCCCCCTCGGCCTCGGGCGCGGCGGCGAGGAACGGATCCTCGAGCGTTTCGGCGATCCCGGCCAGGCCGTCGCGCAGCAGGTGGTACCAGCAGCCTTCCGGCGCCTGCTTCCTGGTTTCCCACCCGCACGCGTAGAGGCGATCCTCAGCCCGCGTCATGGCGACGTACAGCAGGCGGCGGTACTCGTCGTCGGCCGCGCGCTTCAGCCGCTCGCGCTCGGCCAGCGCGCGCTCCTCGCAGAAGGCCCGGCGCGGTGGCCACAGCAGCACCTCGCGTCCCCCGGCGTCGCGCGGCCACAACAGGCCGCCCGGCGGCCGCGGCGCCTGCAGCGTGTCGGGCAGGATGACGATCGGCGCCTGCAGCCCCTTGGCGCCGTGCACCGTCAGGATGCGCACCGCATCGCCGGCGCCCTGCTCGAGGTCGCGCTTGATCTCGACGTCGCCCGCCTGCAGCCAGCGCAGGAAACCCTGCAGCGAGGCGACGTGGCCGCGCTCGTAGGCCAGCGCCAGGTCCATGAACACGGCCAGCGGGTCGGCGGCGTCCGGGCCCAGCCTGGCGAGCAGCCGCTCGCGCCCGCGCAACGGCCCCAGCACGTGCGAGAACAGCTCGAACGGCGGCACCTGGTCGACCCGGGCCAGCAGCCCCGACAGCAGCGTCGCCGCGCGTTCCCAGCCCGGCGCCTCGCCGGCGCGGCGGCGCAGCTCGGCCCACAGGCTGCCGGAACGGCCGTTGGCAAGGCGGAACAGATCGTCCTCGTCCAGCCCCGCCAAAGGCCCCTTGAGCACCGTCGCCAGCGTCAGGTCGTCCTCGGGCAGCAGCAGGAAGCCGGCCAGCGCCATCAGGTCCATCACCGCAAGCTGCTCGGTCAGCGCCATGCGGTCGACCCCGGCCACCGGCACCTCGAACTCCTTGAGCGCCCGCACCAGCGCGGCGACGAAGGCTGTGCGGCGGCGGACCAGCACCATGACGTCGCCGGCGCGCACCGTGCGGGCTCGCGCTTCCAGCCTTTCGACGCCAAGCCAGGAGTGGATGCGGCGGGCCACCAGGCGGGCGAGGCGGAGCTGCGGCGAATCCCCGGGCACCCGCTCGACCGGCGGCTTCCAGGGCGGCGGCGCGTCGGTCTCGCGCGGCGCCACCGCGGGCCAGATCTCGACCAGTCCCGGCTGGCCGCGGCGCTGTGCGCGATGCCGGATCGCCGCCCCGTCGAGGTCGACCCCGCGCGCCGCGGCGGCACTGCCGAACACCGCGTCGACGGCCGCCAGCACCGCCTCGGTGGAACGGAACGACACGTCGAGCGCGACCTGGCGCCATTCCAGCCCGGCGGCAGGCACCGCCTTGGCGAAATGGTCGCGCATGCGGCGGAAGGCTTCCGGGTCGGCACGCTGGAAACTGTAGATCGACTGCTTGACGTCGCCGACCGCGAACACCGTGCGCACGACCTCGCGGGCCCCCTCCCCGGCGAAGAACTCGCCGGCCAGCGCTTCGACGATGCGCCACTGCTCTGGGTTGGTGTCCTGGGCCTCGTCGATCAGGATGTGGTCGATGCCGCCGTCGAGCTTGAACAGCACCCAGGCGGCGACGTCGCGCCGGGTCAACAGCCGCAGCGTCTCCAGGATCAGATCGTCGTAGTCGAGGCGGGCGAGAGCCGCCTTCTCCGCCGCATATTCGGCGAGCAGCGCCTCGCCCAGCGCCAGCAGTCCGGCGGTGGCGCTCGCGGTGACGGCGGCGCGGCAACGGGAATCCAGCGCCTTCAGCCGCTCCGCCTCGCGCTGCAGGACCTCCTGGGCGCCGGGCATCGCCGCCGCCAGCGCCTTGGTGACGAGCCGCTTGCGCACCTCGCCATCGGCGGTGAGGAAGCATTGCCGGTAAGACCCGATGGTCGCCGCCCGCGCCGCCGGCGCCGCCGCCAGCCAGCCGGCAAGGGTGACGGCGCGGGCGCCCTCGCCGTCGCCGGTGGCCTCCAAGGCGCGCACCACCGCCCGCAGCCCGGCGCCGTCGAAGGCGTCTTCTTCGCAAGCGGCGGCGGTCAGGCCTGCGGGATCGGCCCCCGAAGGCAGACCTAGGCAGGCCTCGACCGCGGCCACGGCCCCGGCGACGCCACGATGGCTCTCGATGAAGCGGCGCAGGCGGCCGCGGTCGGCGGCCAGCGCGGCCACCACCTCGGCAAAACCGGATTCGCCGATGTGAGCGGTGATTCTCTCCAGCGCCACCGCCAGCGGGCCGCCACCCGCGCGATCGCCCTGGGCGCGGGCGAGCACGCGCCGCCGCGCCACGTCCAGGAGGTCGGCCGCGTCGCGCTCGTCGAGCACCGCGAAGTGGGGTGCCACCCCGGCCTCCAGCGGAAAGCGGCCGAGCAGGGACTGGCAGAAGCTGTGGATGGTCTGAATGTGCATGCCGCCCGGCGCATCCAGCACGGAGGCGAACAGCCGGCGGGCGCGGCCGCGTTCCTCGGCGGTGGCGGGCCGGCCGAGCAACCCCGCCAGAGCCGCCTCCAGGGCGTCGTCCTCGGCCGTGGCCCAGCCGCCCAGGGTGGCAGCGATCCGGTTCGCCATTTCGGCGGCGGCGGCCTTGGTGAAGGTCAGGCACAGGATGCGCGACGGCGCGGTGCCCCCCAGCATCAGACGCAACGTGCGGTCCGTCAGCACCTTGGTCTTGCCGGTGCCGGCCGACGCCGCCACCCACACCGAGGCGGCGGGATCGGACGCCTGCCGCTGCAGCTCCTCGGGGCCGGGGAGGAGGACAAGGTCGTTCATCGGCGGCGCTTCCCTTCGTCCCTCATCCGTCGCCTTCCTCGCCGGCGGCCCATTCCTTGATGCGCGCCAGATGCTCGTAATCGCTGTAACGGGGAGCCATGGCGGGCCGCGGCCGAGCCTCGTAGGGGGTGTCCGGGAAATCGAACCGCGCGACCAGCTCCTTGAGCCCGGCGAGCGCCTGGTCCGCGAGCCCGTTGGGGTCCTCGCCCGCCGGCCTCGCCTCGCCCGCCGGGTCGCCGCCCTTGAGGCGCCAGAACTCCAGCGCCGCGACCGGGCTGCGCGGCACGCCAGGGAAGCCGCCGGCGGCGGCGATCGCCGCCTCCAGCGGCAGCTGCGGCGCGAACCCGGCGGCGATCTCGATGGCTGAGGGCGGGATGCCCGTTTTGTAGTCGAGGATGGCGATCGAGCCGTCATCGCGCACGTCGATGCGGTCGGCCTTGGCGGTCAGCGTGAACGACCCCGCCGGCGCGGCGAAGCTAGTCTCGCCCCTGATCTCGGTCAGGATACGCGCCACGCCCTGCCGCCGGCTGCGCTCGGCCTCGATCACCCAGGCGGCAATGCGCCGGAAGCGCGGCCACCAGAAGCACCAGATCTCGGGCCGGTCACGGATCTCGGCGAAGCGGGCCTCGCCGCAGGCCAGCAGGCGCGCCTCGGCGTCCTCGGGCAGCCGGTCCGGGCAGGCGCGCATGAAGTCTTCCAGCGCTCCATGGATGAGGCTGCCGTAGTCGGCCGCGCCGGGGTCCTGATCGAGCGGGTCGAGGACCGTCAGGCCGAGGATGTGGCGGGCGTAGATGCCGTAGGGGTCCCGCATCCAGGTCTCGACCTGGGTCACCGAAAGCCGGCGCGGCCGCACCGCGACCGGCGGCCGCGGCGCCGGCCGCAGCGGACGCAGCGACTGCAACGGCGCATCCAGCTTGGCCGCCCACGCCGTCCACGCCGGATCGGGGCGGAACGCAGCCTCCAGCGGGGTTCCGCGCACCAGGTTCTCGATCCGGGTCAGCCATCGCGACGGCACCGTCGGCGCACCCTCGACCCGGACCGCGCGGGTCACCACCACCCGCGGCGCGCAGAACGCCTGCACGAAGTCGTGCGCGGTGAGGCCGATGCGCCGTTCCGGCCGGGTCAGGCCGAAATCGTCCATCATCGGCCGGCTCATCCACGGGCTCGCCACTGCCTCGGGCGGCCAGGTGCCCTCGTTGAGGCCGCCCAGCACCATCACGTCCGCCTGCTGCAGCCGCGCCTCCAACAGGCCCCAGACGTGCAGGCGCGGGTGCGTGCCGTAGCGCGGCCGTACCACCCGCCCGGCCGCCAACGCATCCCACAGCGCGGCGTAGCGGCCCGGCTCGACCTCGGGAAGGAGATCCGCGGCGGCCAGCAGCTCGGCGATGAAGCGCGCCGCCTCCTCGCCGCCGTCCCCCGCCCACAAACGAGCCGGCCCGTCTTCGGCGTCGCTGGCCGCCAGGGCCTCGGCTGCCGCGACGTGGGCGCGGACCAGCGCGGCAAGCGGCGCCGTCCGCCTGTCGAACGCGGCGGTCAGGGGCGCCAGCGCCGCCAGCACCCTCTCGACGATGGCCGTCTCGCCGCGAGCTTCGGCCTCTTGGCGCAGGCCCGTTACGCCCGGTCGCGGCCGGCAGCCCCGCAGCACTCGGGTCTCGAGCTGCCGCACGGCGGCGCGGAAGCGCGCCGGAGCCAGCCCGCACGCCGCCAGCGGATGCTTGAGGCAGGACAGCAGCGGGACCGGGGCGAGTGCCAACGCCACCGCGTCGGCCACCAGGCGCAGGAAGCCGCCGGCCGGGGTGCGGGCGAGCGGGCAGCCGGCCGAGTCGTCCACCGCCACGCCCCAGCGCTCCAGCTCGGCGGCGACGCGGCGGGCAAGGTCGCGGTCGGGGGTCACCAGGGCGGCGGTGCGCCCGGGGTGCTCCAGCGTCTCGCGCAGGATCAGCGCGATCGCCGCCGCCTCCTCGTGCGGCCCTTCGCAGTCAAGCCGCGTCAGCCCGCTCGTCGCCGCGTGGTCGACCGCCATTCCCTGCCGCCAGGCGCCGGTCGCCTCGGCCGGCCGGAGGGCGCGGTGGACCAGGGCGGCGCGCGCCCGCGGCCCGCCGGAGACGCCCGGCGACGGCCACTCGGCAACCGCCGTGCGATCCACCTCGAGATGCTCCAGCAGGCGCGCCATGCCGTACTGGGGATGACCGGGATCGAGGGTCTGCCACGCCGCGTCGTCCGCCTCGCGATCGAGGCCCGGCAGCACCACGGCGCCGCGCGGCAGCCGCGCCACCGTCGCCAGCAGATCGGCGGTGGCGGGAATGCTGCCGGTCGAGCCGGCGGCGATAACCGGCGCCGGCGGCGGATGCTCGCGCCACAGCCGCGCCTGCGCCTCGAGCAGGCGGTTGCGCCGCTCGGCGGCGTCGATGCAGCCCTGCTCGGCCAGGATCTTCGGCCAGTGTTGGGTGAGGATGGCGAGGAAGGCGAGGGTACGCCGCCAGTGCTCGGCATAGCGATCGGGCACCAGTCCGCGCAGACGGTCGAACGAAAGCCGTTCGGTGACCACCTGGTCGAGCAGCCGGCCCAGCTCGGCGGCCAGGCGGACCGCCTGGTCGTGCGACACCTCGCGGTCCAGCGCGCGAACCGCCCGGGCCAGCAGGAGCTGCCGTTGCAGACCCGGAACGGTCGCCGGGAGATCGCCGCCGACCAGACCCTCGAGGGCGGGGTCCGCGGCCGCTTGCAACGTCAGCTCGTCCTCGTCGACGTCGCCCAGCGGCACCATGCGCGGCAGCAGCAGGGGAGAGCCGCCCGAGCGCCTGAGGAAAGCCTCGGCCAGCGCGCGGGCGGCGCGCCGCGTCGGCAGCAGGACGGTGTAGGCCGCCAGGGCGTCCGCCCCCTCTCCCGCCTCGGCCCGCAGGCCGGCCGCGAGCGCGTCCACGAACGGGACGCCGGGAGGGATGGTGAAGACCTTGGCGGCCCCGGTCATCTCCGCTTCACGCCGGGGTAGTTGACCGACATGTATTCCTCCGCCGTACTCAGGTGCTCGGGAGTGCCGACATGGAACCACTCGCCGTCGTGGACGATTCCAAACAGCCGTCCCCGCGCGATCGCCCGGTCGTACATCAGGTTGAGCGAGAAGAAGCCTTCGGTGACGCCTTCGAAGAGGCGTGGGTGGAGAAGCTGGATGCCGGTGAAAAGATAGGGCGAGACTTCGGCCTCCGGCCGCCGCGACAGCCGTCCGACGGGATCGAGCAGGAAGTCGCCGAGCCCCTCGTAGCCGTAGGCTTCGACCGTCGAGTGGAGCAGCAGCAGGCCGTCCATCGCCGTGTCGTCCCACATGCCGGCCATGCGCCGCAGGGTGTCTTCGCGGCCGTTCAGCCACAGGGCGTCACCATTGACGACGTAGAACGGCTCTTCGCCCAGTACCGGCAGGGCCTTGAGCACGCCGCCGCCGGTCTCGAGAAGCGATTCCTCCTTCGAAACGATCGTCTTCGGAGAGGGGCGGTCCTTCAGGTGGGCCTCGATCATGTCGCCGAGATAGTGGACGTTGACCACCGCCAGCTCGACGCCGGCATCGTCGAGACGGTCGAGCGCGCGGTCGAGCAGCGAGCGCCCGGCGATCTCGACCAGAGGCTTGGGCCGCTTCTCGGTGATCGGGCGAAGGCGCAGGCCAAGCCCTGCAGCGAGCACCATCGCCTTTTTCGGATGACAGCCGGCGGAGCGGCCTGCCGTCGCGACGTTTACCTGGGACAAGATGGGATCCCCCTCAGCGTTTCCGGAACATGATGCGAGAACCAGGCGGCGACCGGCCGCAGCGCCGAATCCGCGAGCGCGTTCTCGAGCAGCCGCCAGACGCGCGGGATGTGCTTCAGATAGATCGGCTTGCCGTCCCGCACGCACAGCCGGGTGAAGATGCCGATCACCTTGGCGTGGCGCTGCGCCGCCAGCACCGCGTAGGCGGCGGCGAAACCGGGGGCGAGCGACCCCACGGCGGCGGCGTAGCGCGCCTTCATCTCCGCCTGCAGGCCGGGGTCCACGTCGCGCCGCGCGTCTTCCAGCAGCGACATCAGGTCGTAGGGGGCGGCTCCCGCGACGGCGTCCTGGAAGTCGAGCAGGCCGCACCGGGCGACCCCGTCGCGATCGCCCAGCCAGATCAGATTGTCGACGTGGTAGTCCCGCAGCACCAGCGTGACGGGCTGGCCAAGTACGACCGGCAGCGCCGATCGCCAGGCTGCGAGGTAGTCGGCCCGCGCCTCGGCCGGGGTCGGCCGCCCCGTCATCGCCGGCAGGTACCAGTCGGTGAGCAGGCACGCCTCGTCGAGCAGACGGCGCTCGTCATAGGCCGGCAGCCCGGACGGGATCTGCTGGTCCGCCGGCAGCCGGTGCAGGTGGGCCAGCACGTCGATCGCCAGCGCGTACAAGCTGCGGGCGTTGCCGCCGTTGTCCAGCATCCGGGTATAGGTCTCGTCGCCGAGATCCTCGATCAGCAGGAAGCCGGCGTCTTCGTCCGCGGCCATGACCCGTGGCGCGGACAGGCCCAGCGCGACCAGATGGCGGGCCAGCAGGGCGAACGGGCGGACGTCCTCGTGCGGCGGCGGCGCGTCCATCAGGACGGCACGCTCCCCCGGTCTGGTCACCCGCTCATAACGGCGGAACGACGCATCGCCCGCGAGGGGAGCGCGCCGCGCGTCTGCCCATCCGTGGCGGGTGAGAAAGGCGGTGATCTGCGCATCGCGCACGGCACGATCAGTCAAACGCGTACTCCAACTCTTCCAGACGGGAACTCCAGTCGCCGCGCCCGGTCAGGACGATGCGACGCCACTCCGCCGCCGCGCCTTGCGAAAGCGCGACGTCGAGCCGCTCGGCGGGCAGCAGCGAACCCAGCCGATCCGGCCATTCGATGAGCGACACGCCGTCGGCGAATGCGTCCTCGATGCCGAGTTCGTAGGCCTCTTCGGGGTCTTCGAGCCGGTAGAGATCGAAGTGGTAGATGGTGAACGCCGGCGTGTCGTAGGCCTGGACCAGGGTGAAGGTCGGGCTCGGCACCTCTTCGCCGCCGAGGAAGGCGCGTACGAACGCGCGGGCGAACACCGTCTTGCCGGCGCCCAGGGTGCCCTCCAGCGCGATCACGTCGCGCCGCCGCGCCGCCCGTGCGATCGCAGCGGCGAGCGCAGCCGTCGCCGCCTCGTCCTCGACCAATCGCGCGAGAGAGAACTCCTGCAAACCCGGGCTCTTCCGTTATTCCCCACCCGCCGTCCGACAATGGGGTTGAAGACGCATTGGGGGACGGCCACTCTAATGGGGCGAAATAATAAACCTTCAACTCCCGGAGTTTCCATGTCGAATGAGGTTCAGAAGACCGACGTCACCATCGTCGGGGCGGGACCGGTGGGGCTGTTCGCGGTTTTCGAATGCGGCATGCTGAAGATGCGTTGCCATGTGGTCGACGCCCTGCCGGCGATCGGCGGACAGTGCTCGACCCTCTACCCGGAGAAGCCGATCTACGACATCCCCGGCCATCCGGCGATCACCGGCCAGGAGCTGGTCGACAACCTCGAACGCCAGATCGCCCCGTTCCAGCCCACTTTCCATCTCGGCCAGCAGGCGGTGTCGCTGCGGCAGAGCGGTGACGGCGGCTGGATGCTGGAAACCTCGGACGGCACCCGAATCGAGTCCAAGGCGGTGATCGTCGCCGCCGGAGTCGGCGCATTCGGTCCGAATCGGCCGCCGCTGGCAGGAATCGAGCTCTATGAGCAGCAGCCTCCCGGCAGCGGCGTGCAGTACATGGTCCGGCGCAAGGAGGACTTCCGCGGCCGCCATGTGGTGATCGCCGGCGGCGGCGACTCGGCGGTCGACTGGGCGATCGCCCTCAGCGACGTCGCCCATTCGCTGCACGTCATCCACCGCCGGCCCAAGTTCCGCGCCGCCCCGGAAAGCGCGTCGCGGCTGCAGGCGCTGGCCGAGGCCGGCAAGATCGACCTCGTGATCCCCTACCAGCTCGGCCGCCTGGAAGGCGCCGAGGGGCGCCTGCGGGCCGTGGTGGCGGTCGACCTCGAAGGCAACGAACGCACCATCAAGGCTGACGCCCTGCTGCCGTTCTACGGCCTGTCGCAGGACCTGGGGCCGATCCTGGAGTGGAACCTCAACCTCGACTCCAACCACGTGACCGTCGACCCGACCAACTGCCGCGCCGGGCCGGACGGCATCTACGCCATCGGCGACATCGTCAACTACCCGGGCAAGCTGAAGCTGATCCTCACCGGGTTCGCCGAGGCGGCGGTGGCGGCCCATCAGGCCCACCACAACGCCTTCCCGGGGCAGGCGCTGCACTTCGAGTATTCGACCTCGCGCGGGGTCCCGGGCGTGAAGTAGGTCGAGGAGCCGTCACCGGCCGGGCGCCTGCGGCCCAGGAGCGCCCGGCTTGCGCCGGTACAGGGTGTGGTCGTCGCGGTCGACGACGACGTCGTAGCTCTCGTCCAGCACCCGGCGCACCTCGCGCGGCAGGCGGAGACGGCGCGAGCTGACCAGGGCCGGCGCGTACTGCTCGAGCGCGGCCGTCATGGCGGCCGGCGGCAGGTGCCCCGCCTTCTCGCGCTTCAGCGACATCACGGCCAGCGGCGGCGGCACCAGGATGCCGGCGCGCACCGCGTCCATCGGCCGGTCGGTGACGATCCAGCGCGCTCCGGCGCCGAAGCGCCCGATCTCCTCCAGCGCCGCCGTGTCCTCTGCCGCGACCGGAGCGCGGAAGTCGTGCCAGGCGCGCTCCCCCGCCTGGATGGCGAGGGGCGCCGCCAGCAGCAGGGCGGCCAGCGCCAGCACCCGGCGCGGCCGCGACGGTCCCGCCACCGCCCGCCCGAGCGGCCCCGCCACCCAGGCCAGCGGCAGCGTGAACAGAAGGGCGTGGTGGTACCACACCGGAGCGTGCCGCCAGAAGGCGGCGGCCGCCACCGCAAGCCACAGCAGCGGCACCCAGCGCCGTGCCTCCCGCCAGGGCGGGGCGAGGACCAGACCGGCGGCGGCAAGCAGCAGCACCGCCGGCTCCTGGACCAGCAGCGCGGCCAGCCGGTTCCATCCGACCTCGTAGCGGAAGGAGCCTTCCAGACCGGGGGCCGTATGCGGCGCCACCAGCTGGGCCATCAGATCCGGCCGCGCGATCGCCAGCACGGCTGCGGAGACGGCCGCGAAGGCGGCCAGCCACTCGGCGCAACGCGCGGCGATCCGGCGCCGTCCTCCCTCCGATGATGCCAAGGCAACCGCCAGCAGAACCGCCGGGATCGCGGTGGCGGTGAACAGCTTGGCGTTCAGGGAAAGCGCCATCAAGGCGCCGGAAACCCAGACCTGGCGCCGGCCGCCGGCCGCCTGGTCGAGCGCCGCCAGCGCCAGCGCCAGCGCCGGCAGACCGACCATCACGGAAACCCCGAGCCGCTGGAACAGCGCGCTGCCGCCGAGCACGGCAACCGCCAGCCAGGCCGATTCGTTGCCCTCCTGGCGGCGGACGAGGCGGAACAGGGACCACAAGGCAAGAGCGGCAAAGCCGAGCACCAGGGCTCGCGCCCCGGCAACCGAAGGTCCGGTCATCGCGAACAGGCCCGCCAGCAGCCAGGTGAGAAGCGGCGGCTGGTCGCTCCACACCGAGCGGTAGAGCGAGTGGCCGTCGGCCACCAGCAGCGCCTTCATGAGGTTGAAGCCCTCGTCGGCGTCAAGCTCGTACACCGACCACCACGGCCCGAGCGCGCAGACAAGGGCAACGAACAGCGCCGGCGGCAGCGCCTCGTGCAGCCCGCGCGGGAGCGATTCCAGCAGCGGGGCCCTGGCTGCGGTCATGCCGTCTACTGCAGCCAGTTCACCAGATAACGCCGGATCGTGGCTTCCATCTCGCGGTCGAACTGCGCCATCAGGTCGCCGGTCAGGGAGTACCAGAACTTCTCGCGCTCGTTCAGGGTCGCCCCTTCCGGGATCGTGCGCGACAAGCTGACCCGCGCCTCGGTGGTGCCGAGGATGCGGCCGCTGGGGTCGACGATCTCGAGCACCGCCGCCGCCTGGGTCGAGTAGCGCTCGGCCTGGTCGGTGGTCAGGGCGCCGCGGACCCCGGATGTGCGAGGCAGCGCCTCCTCGACGGCCGATGCTTCCAGCACGATGAAGCGGGCCATCGACTGGCTGCCGCCGGACGGCACGATGCGATCCTTGGCCCACTGCCGCATCGCGTTTTCGGGCGTGACTGGGAACTGGTGCTCGACGTTGGGAGCCCGCAGCGGCGGCATGTAGCGCGACTGCACGTCCAGGTTCGTCACCATCAGCCGCAGCGGCGGCTTGTCGTCGAACCGGAACGGCGCCAGGCGCTGCACCGGATCGGCCGTCGTGCACGACGCCAGAAGAGCCCCCACCAGGACCACCAGGACAACTTTCAACGATCTGACCATGGCGACCTCCTCGAACGCTTGCCGTTGCCCGCGTGCAGAACCGCGAGCGATGCGTCGTCGAAAACATAGGACGCGCCGCAGAACTCGCAGCGCACCCGCACTTCTCCGTCGACCTTGAGATCCTCGAGCTGCTCCCCCGAGAACGTCGTCAGCAGCGCCGCCACCCGCTTGCGCGAGCAGCGGCAGCGGAACCGTACCGCCCGGCTGCGAAAGATGCGGACCCCGTCCTCGTGGTAGAGCCGGTACAGCAGATCGCCGGGGGCAAGCTCGCGGTCGAGCAGCTCGGCAGCGGTCAGCGTCCCGGTCAGAGCGACCAGGCGGCGCCAGGCGTCCTCCTGCTGCTCGGCGTCGATCGCCGATGACGGCAACCGTTGCAGCATCAACGCCCCCGCCGTCGCCTCGGTGCCTGCCCGCGCCTTGATGACCACCGCGGTCTCGAGCTGCTCGGACTGGCGGAAATAATTGTGCGCGCAGTCGCCCAGGGTGGCGCCGGTGAGCTCGGTAATGCCCTGATAGCGCTCGGTTTCCGGGCCCTGGTCAACGGTGAAGGCGAGAAAGCCGCTGCCGAGCAGGCGCGGTACCGGCGCCCCCGGCTTCGCCGCAGCGGCGGCAACCGCCTCGGCGTCGTAGCGGGCATAGCCCCTGACGTCGCCCTTGCTGGTGAGGTCGGTCACCAGCAGGTTGATCGGGCCGTCGCTCTTGATCTGAAGCGAGAAGGTGCCGTCGTACTTGAGCCCGCTGGCGAGCGCGACGGCGAGCGCCAGGCTCTCGCCCAGCACCTCGGCCACCGGCTCGGGGTAGTCGTTGCCGGACAGCAGACCGAGCAGCGATTCGTCCAGGCGCAGGAAGCGTCCGCGCGCGGTCCCGGTCTCGATCTGGAAGGGAACCACGGCGTCGTTCTGCGCCCGCGCCATCCGCACCGTCATCCGTCCTTCCGGCTCTCCATGCACCACGCGAGGATGCCCTTCTGGGCATGCAGGCGGTTCTCGGCCTCGTCCCAGACCACGGAGTGCGGCCCGTCGATGACGCCGTCCGTCACCTCCTCGCCACGGTGGGCGGGCAGGCAGTGCATGAACAGCGCGTCGGGCTTGGCCCGGGCCATCAGTGCCTCGTCGACCCGGTACGGCTCGAGCAGGCGGCGGCGGACGTCGGCGTTGTCCTGCCCCATCGACACCCAGGCATCGGTGACCACGCAATCGGCCCCCGCGACCGCCGCCTGCGGGGTGTCGACGACGACCACGTCGCCGCCGCTCTCTTTCACCCAACGGAGCAGCTTCTCGGCCGGACGCAGCGCCTCGGGGGCGGCGATCCGCATCGCGAATCCGAATCGCACCGCGGCATGAATCCACGAGTTCATCACGTTGTTGCCGTCGCCGCACCAGGCGACGGTCTTGCCGGCGATCGGCCCGCGGTGCTCCTCGAACGTCATCAGGTCGGCCATGATCTGGCACGGGTGCGACTGGTCGGTCAGCCCGTTGATGACCGGAATGGTGGCGTAGCGCGCCAGCTCCTGCAGCTTTTCCGGCTGGTTGGTGCGGATCATGATGGCGTCGGCGTAGCGCGACAGCACGCGTGCGGTGTCGGCGATCGTTTCGCCGCGCCCGATCTGGCTCTCCTGCTCGCTCATCACGACGATCTGGCCGCCGAGCTGCTGCATGCCGACCTGGAACGAGACCCGGGTCCGGGTCGAAGGCTTCTCGAAGATCATCGCCAGCGTCTTGCCGACCAACGGCCTGCCGTTGGCCAAGCCCTTCTTGTAGGCGAGGCCGCGGTCGAGCAGCGACCGCAGCAGGGCATAGTCGAAATGGTCGATGTCGAGGAAGTGGCGGGGCTTGTTCATGGTCGGCTTCTCTATTTCCGGCATGCGGTGCAGGCCTCTTCGAGGATCGCGCACGCCGCCTCGATGTGGGTCTTCTCGATGGTCAGGGGCGGGATGATCCGCACCACGTTGTCGTCCGCCGGCACTGTCAAGAGCCCGCGCTCGAGCAGGCTGCGCACGAGGGCCTTGTTCTCGACCGCCACGGCGCAGCGGAGCCCGATCATCAGCCCCCGGCCACGCACCTCGGCCAGCACCGCCGGGTGGCGTTCCTGGATGTTCTCCAGGCGGCTCCACAGCAGGCGGGCGTTGGCCTGGACCGCTTTGAAGAAGCCCGGCTCCAGCATCACGTCGAGCACCGCGTTGCCGGCCGCGGTGGCCAGCGGATTGCCGCCGAAGGTCGAGCCGTGGCTGCCGGCCGTCATCCCGGCGGCGGCGCGCTCCGTCGCCAGGCAGGCACCCATCGGGAACCCGCCGCCGAGGCCCTTGGCGAGGCCCATGATGTCGGGCGTCACCCCCGACCATTCATGGGCGAACAGCCGACCGGTGCGGCCCATGCCGCACTGCACCTCGTCGAACACCAGAAGCAGGCCCAACTCGTCGGCAAGCGCCCGCAGTCCCTCAAGGTAGCCCTCGGGAGCCGGTCGCACGCCGACCTCGCCCTGGATCGGCTCGACCAGGATCGCCGCCGTCTCGCCGGTGATCGCTGCCCGCATCGCCGAGAGATCGCCGTAGGGCACGTGGTCGAAGCCGTCGACCCGGGGCCCGAAGCCGGCCAGCATCTTTGCCTGCCCGCCGGCCGAGATGGTCGCCAGCGTGCGGCCGTGGAAGGCACCGTCGCAGGCCACGATGCGCCAGCGTTCCGGCTTGCCGGCCGCCGAGAAGTGCTTGCGCGCCATCTTGATGCAGCACTCCATCGCCTCGGCGCCGGAGTTGCAGAAGAACACGCTGTCGGCGAACGAAGCGTCGACCAGGCGCTGCGCCAGCTTCTCCTGCGCCGGGATGCGATAAAGATTCGAGCAGTGCCACAGCCGGCCCGCCTGCTCGGTCAGCGCCGCCACCAGGTGGGGGTGGCAGTGGCCGAGCGCGGTAACGGCGATGCCGGCGCCGAAATCGAGCAGTCGTCGGCCGTCGCTGGTGTACAGCCAGACGCCCTCGCCCCTTTCGAACGCCACGTCCGCCCGCCCGTAGGTGGGCATCACCGCCGGGATCACGCTCTCCTCCTTCGCTGCTGTAGCGCGCCGAAAACCGCTGGAAATGCGGGAAGGCGGCAGTATCGGAGGCGAAAACCGCCCTGTCAACCCGGGGGCCGGGTTCCCGGTGTTGACGAAAGGCAAAAAGGCGATCGCACATTTGCCATTTGGCAATCCATAATGATCTTTATCACGTCCAGACCCAGGAGCGAGGCATGTTTGTCCTGGACCAGCACAACAAGAAGGTCCTGAGCGTCAACTTCATCTCGTTCGACTCACCCTCGCCGAGGTTCACGTCCCACGCACGCAACTATTCCGTCATCATAAAATAGATTCTACTCTCTTGGGATGCATAGACCTCAGGAGGCTTCATGAGAGCGGTCATCCTTGCCTTCGCCTGCTGCGCAGCAACCACAGCCTCGGCCCTCGCCGCAGGTGTCGAGGATGGCGCCGCGGCGTGCCCCCGGTCGTGGGACTTCGGAACCGGTTCTCTTCCGTTCGCCCACTCGACTCTTTACGTCGGGAGCCTTCCCATTCCCGATCGCGATCCCACGCGTGTACGCAAGAACGAGAGCTGGACCGACTTCGACATGAAAAGGGACGCCCCGCGTCGCCCGGCGTTCCTCTGGTGCGTCTACGGGGCCGGAAAGGAATGGCGAGAGCTTGGTCTCCGTGTGCCGGACAGCGTCTCCAAGTGCGTGCTCTACGCGAAGGAGTCGAAAAAGCAGACCTATCTGTCGCACCGATGCGAGTGGCCGTCCGGCCAAGGAAAGCCCGAGGTCTTCGTGCCAAGTCCCTTGGACGACTCGGCGGATGTCCTGGCCATCGGAATCGGGAAGACAGAGGCGGACCTCAAGGCCGTGGCCGAGTCCAGAGGCGGCCGATGGACATCGCGGCAGGATGGCGCAGAAAGGGCTGCTGACATCGAGTTCCCTGACAACTCGATCAAGCTGACCGTCCGGTTTTCGGCAACGACGGGCCGTTCGCGCCAGGTCGAGGCCCGTGAACCGATGTCGGACCCTGCGAACCTGGCTTTCGCCATGATTCGGCGCTTTGGCCTTCCCGGCTTCTCGCACGGCTGTCTCGCCTGGGATGAGGAGAAAGGCGTTCGAATCGAATACGGGGCATCGTCACGTTCGTTCCGTCTCATGCGCCTGCTCGACATGACCGACCCGGCGACGACGACGTGGCCCGCCCGCGTCCCCGATCCTTCGTGAGCGCAAGAAACGGCCATCATCCGGGATGCTCGCCGCGCTGCGGACCTAGGCCTTCAGCTTGTAGCCGCTGGCGAACATGCGCCAGCAGGCCAGCCAGAGCAGGGCGTTGCTGCCGGCCATGACTGCGAGCCCCAGCCACAGCACGCCGTCCGCGTGGCCGGTGAAGCCATAGCGGAAGCCGTCGATCATGTAGAAGAACGGGTTGAAATGGGCCGCCACCTGCACCGCCTCGGGCAGGCGCAGGATCGAATAGAAGGTCCCCGACAGGAACGACAGCGGGGTGACGATGAAGTTGGTGACCGCCGCCATGTGGTCGAACTTGTCGGCCCAGATGCCGGCGATGATGCCGAGCAGCGACAGCATCATCGAGGCCGCGATCGCATGGAACAGCACGAACAGCGGATCGGCCATGCGAACCGGCACGAAGAACGCCAGCCCCGCCGCCACCGCGACGCCCACCACCAGGCCGCGGGTGATGCCGCCCAGCGCGAACGCCAGCGTCAGCTCGTGGGCGCTGAGGGGGGGCATCAGGACGTCGACGATGTTGCCCTGCACCTTGCCGATCATGATCGAGGACGAGGTGTTGGCGAACGCGTTCTGCACGATCGCCATCATGATCAGGCCGGGGGCCAGGAACTCAAGATAGGGCACGCCGGCAATGTCGGGCCGGCTGCCGCCGAGCGCCAGCGCGAACACCGCCATGAACAGGAGCGTGGTCACCAGCGGCGCCAGCACCGTCTGCACGCCGACCTTCATGAACCGCCGCACCTCGCGGGCATACAGCGTCCACAGGCCGAGCCAGTTGACGGAACCAGACCCGTTCATCGTCTCCCCCCCGATCCGCCGCTCATGCGAAGGCAAGCACCACCTTGCCCTTGACGCTCCCGGACTCGAGATAGGCGTGCGCCTGCTCGACCTCCTCGGGGGCGAACACGCGGTCGACGGTGGGCCGGATCTTGCCGTCCTCGACCAGCTTCGCGATCGCCTCCAGCGCCTCGCCGTCGGTGTTGAAGAAGGCGTCGCGGCGCACCACCCCTGCCAGGGCGGCGCGGGAGCGGTTGAACATCGCCGTTCCCAGCAGCATGGCGAAACCGCGGCGCGGGCCGTACTTGTCGGTCAGCGGCATCAGCGGGCTGTGCAGGCTGATCAGGCGCCCGCCCGGCTTCAGCACGCGCAGCGAGCGCGCCGTCACCTCGCCGCCGGGGACGTCGAGCACGAGGTCGAACTCGCGCGGCAGGGCGGTGAAATCCTCGCGGGTGCGGTCGACGACGGCGTCGGCGCCGAGACCCTTGACGAACTCGACCTTCTCGGTCGAGCAGGTCGCGGTGACCCGCGCCCCCCACGCCTTGAGAAGCTGGATCGAGAACGCGCCGACGCCGCCGGAGCCGCCGTGGACCAGCACGTGTTTGCCGGGGCAGGTGGCGAGGCTCAGTCCGCCCTTGCGGACCAGGGCCGCCCACGCGGTCAGTGCGACGTACGGCAGCGAGCCCGCCTCGACATGGCTCAGGTTGCGCGGCTTCGGCGCCACATCGTGGGCCCGGATCGCCACGTACTCGGCCTGGCAGCCCGGACGGAAGGGGTCCTGGGCCCCCCACACCTCGTCGCCTTCCTTGTAGCGGGACACCCTGGGACCGGCCCGCACGACCACGCCCGAGAGGTCGCAGCCGAGCACGATCGGAAAGCGGCCGGCGCCCATCGAGCGGTAGACGTGGCGGCCGTAGCCGACGCGGCGACGCACGTCGAGCGGATTGACCGATGCGGCATGGACCCGCACCAGCACGTCGTTGGGGGCCACGTCGGGCTCGGGGGCGGAGGGGTTGAGCCGGAGCACGTCCTTCGCGGCTCCGAAACCGAACAGCTCCACGGCTTTCACTGGCAGGCTCCTCTTGCTCGCGTGTGCCGGAAGACCGGGTTCTTATCACAAGGGTGACGGCGATGGCGAGAGAGCGCCCTGGTTCCCAAGCTGCCGCCGCTGTGACATGCTGGCGCGATGAGCCCGGGAAAGCCGCGCCGCACCCCCCGCAACGTGAGCCGCGCCTCGATCGAGAACGTGGCGCTCCACTACCTCGAGCGCTTCGCCAGCTCGGCCGAGAACCTGCGTCGCGTGCTGACCCGACGGGTCGAGCGCGCCGCCCGTTTCCACGAGGTGGACCGCGACGAGGCCGCGGCGTGGATCGCCGAGGTCGTCGACAAGCTGCGCGGCCTCGGCCTCCTCGACGATCGCGCCTACGCCGAGATGCGGGTGGCCTCCTTGCGCCGCCGCGGCAGCTCGGAGCGGATGATCCGCGGCAAGCTGCTGCAGAAGGGTGTCGACCCCGCGCTGGTCTCGGCCTCGATCGAGAGCGACCCGGCGGACGATACCGGTGCCGCGGCGGCCTTCGCGCGGCGCCGGCGCATCGGGCCCTACCGCGCGAGCGCGCGCCGCGAGCACCGCGATCGCGACCTCGCCACCCTGTCGCGGGCGGGATTCTCCTACGATGTGGCGCTGCGCATCGTCGATGCCGAGTCCGCGGCGGCGCTGGAAAGCTCTTCCTGAAGCCGCTGTGCGTCCTCCGTGCGCAGGCGAAGCGGCGGCGCCGCGCCCTTCTTGTCCTCGCCGAAGTACACTGTCGTGTGCGGGAACGGGATCTCGATGCCGCGCTCGTCGAACACCTTCTTCATGCGGCGGTTGAACTCGCGGCCGACCACCCACTGCTTGATCGGCAGCGTCTTCAACCGGGCCCGGATGATCACCGCGGAATCGGCGAACTTGTCGAGCCCCATCACCTCAAGCGGCTCCAGCATCAGCGGCGCGAAGGCGGGATCGGCCCGCATCTCGTCGCCGATCCCGCGCAGGACCTCGATCACCTCGTCGACGTTCTCGCGGTAGCCGATGCCGACGTCGAGAACGTAGAACGAATAGTCCTTGGTCATGTTGGTGACCGTGCTGACCGCGCTGAACGGAACCGTGTGCACGCTGCCGTCAAGCGCCCGCAGCCGGATCGATCGCACCGACATCGCCTCGACGACGCCGGTCAGCCCGCCCAGGGACACCACGTCGCCGACCGAGATCGTGTCCTCGAACAGGATGAAGGCGCCGGTGATCACGTCCTGCACCATCTTCTGCGAGCCGAAGCCGACCGCCAGCCCGAGCACCCCGGCGCCGGCCAGCAGGGGGGCGATGTTGATGCCGACCTCGGACAGCACGATCAGCCCCACCACCACCACCAGGAACACCAGGAGCGCGTTGCGGGCAAGCGGCAGCAGGGTGCGCGCCCTGGCGCTGCGGGTGACGACGACGCCGTTGCCGTCGACCTGCTTCAGGTAGCCCTCGATCGCCGAGCTCACCGCCTCCCACACCAGGATCGCCAGGAACAACACGAAGGCGATCGTCGCCAACGCCTCGGTGACCCGTGCCCCCGCCGGCGACGACATCGCCGCGAACACGTCAAGCCCCCACGCCTCGAGGATCCCGAGCGCGGCCACCACGTAGATGGCGACGCGAAACACCATCCGCAGCACCGACAGGTAGCGGTTGGCGCGCACGTCGAGGCCGGGGAAGCGGGCCAGCATCTCGGGGCTGATCGAGAACGCACGGTCGACGATGCGGTGCAGGGCGGTGAGGGCGAAGCGGGCGACCGCCAGGATGATCACCGTCACCACCGTCGCCCGGACGATGAACTCGAAACCGCCAGTGATCGCCAGCGCCCACACCAGATAGATGCCGACGATATAGACGATCGCCAGCACGTGCCAGACGGCGGCCAGGCGATGCCGCACGGTGCCGACCCACTTGTTGCGGTCGTCGTCCTCGCCGCGCAGCCAGTCGGCCACGGCGGCCCGGTTCTGCAGCACCAGCACCGCCGCCATCCCCGCCACCAGCAGGCCGAGCAGCCGCAGCGCACCGCGATAGCCGGCGGTCGGCAGCCCGAGCAGCAGAGCCGCCTCGGCGATGAAGTAGCCGATCACACCGATCTGCACGAAGCGGCGCACCCAGATGTACAGGTAGTTGGCGGTCTCGTCGCTGGCCGGCAGCAGCCGGAGCGACGGCATGGCCGGCATCAGGATGGCGCGCGCCAGCGCCAGCAGGGCACGAACCACGATGTTGGCGTTGATGACGGTGAAGGCGACGACGTAGACTTTCGGGTCCGAGCGGGTCAGCGGCAGCACCGCGTTGGCCGCCACGTAGAAGGCGACGATCGGCAGGATGTCGAGCAGGATGCGCGCCAGCGCCAGCGGGACCCGCAGGATGTACCGGGCGGTCTGCCGCGTCTCCAGCGCCGCCCGCGGCCGCCGCAGCAGCCGGATCGCGAGGCGCTCGGCCAGCATGCCCGCGGCCACCAGCAGGACCAGGTTGAAGGCCAGTGCGAACCACAGCTCGCGGGCCTGGATGTTGGTGACCTGGGACTCGGCCCAGGCGCCGAGCAGCGGCAGGTCGGCCAACAGGCTGCTGAACGCCGCAACCTGCACCCCGAGCAGGGATGCGCTGTCGACCAGGGTGGCGATCAGGCGGGCGCCCAGCCCGTCGACGGGGCTCTCCTCGGCGGTGCCCCGCTTCACCTCGACCAGGGCCTTGATCTTGCCGACCAGGTCGGCCCGCCGCGCCGGATCCTCCAGGGCGGCGGCGAGATCCTCGAGCTCGCCGGCGGTGATCTCCTGATGCGGCGCCACCGACTGCGCCGTGGCGGGCGAGGCCGCCCAGGCGCACAGGACGACGAGAACAATCGCGAGCCAACGCATGGTGATCCCCCACTGCAGGACGGAGCGGCGATGCACGGCCGGCGCCCCGGGACGCCCGACCTTAGCGTCTCGCCCGGACGCGGCAACAGTTTTGGGCAAGCCCCTGAAAACGCATGCCGTTCTCCCCGGGCCGTCGCGGCCCGGATGGCAGCGGACGGATGACCTCCCATCTTTTCCCTGTCATCACCGGCGAGGAGGCCGCCCCATGAGCGTCACCATCTATCACAATCCGCGCTGCAGCAAGTCCCGCCGCGCGCTCGAGCTGCTCCGCGAGCGCGGCATCGAGCCTGAGGTCGTCGCCTACCTGGAGACGCCGCCGGACGAGGCCGAACTGCGCCGCATCCTCGCCCTCCTCGGGGTCGGTCCGCGGGCCCTGCTGCGGCGCGTCGAGGCGAAGGAGGCCGGCCTCGGCGACCTCGACGACGACGCGCTGATCCGCGCCATGGTTGCGCACCCCGCCGTGATCGAGCGCCCGGTGGTGGTGTCCGGCGGCAAGGCGGTCGTCGGCCGCCCGCCCGAGAAGGTGCTGGAGATCCTCTAGGTCCGTGACCTGCTGGGCAGCAGCGCCAGCCCGAGGCCGCCGCACACCAGAAGCATGGCGGCAACCTGGCGCACGCCCAGCGGCTCGCCCAGCGCGATCGCCCCGGAGATCACGCCGATCACCGGGATCATCAGGGTGCCGATCGCCGACACCGTAGCCGGGAACAGGTGGACCACCCGGAAAAACCCCCAGCTGCAGAAGGCCATCGGCCCCAGGACCACGAACCCGATCCACAGCCAGATCTCGGCCGGCAGGCCGGTCGGTAAACGGGATTCCAGGGCGAACGCGCCGACCAGGATCGGCAGGCTGCCGAGGACGAGCTGCCAGCCGGCCAGAGAGATGGTCGGCATGTCCCAGCGCACCCGCTTCAGCAGCACCACGCCGATCGCCCAGCTCACCGCCGCGCCCAGCATGTACAGGGCGCCCAGCGGCTCCGCCCCCATCGCGCGGAAATTGGTGCCCAGCAGCACCGCGACCCCGGACAGGCCGAGCACGAGCGCCCCCGCATAGCGCAGGCGCATCGCCTCGCCCAGCACGAACACGCTGAGGATCGAAGCCCACACCGGCATCGTGAAGGCGATCAGCGCCGCCTCGCCCGAGGGCAGGATGGTGATCCCGAAAGCGCTGAAGACATGCCAGCCGGTGACGTTGAACAGCGAGGCGAAGGCGAGCGGCAGGGCGACCCGCGCCGGCACCCGCAGGGACAGCCCGAGCGCGGCGGCCAGCCCGAGCAGGATGACGCCGCTGGCCGGCACCACCACGGCGCGGAAGGTCCATGGCGGCATCACCCCCAGGATGACCTTCATCACCGGCCAGTTGACGCCCCACATGAGCGTCACGAAGGCAAGCAGGATCAGCCCGGCCCGCGGCAGACGCTGCACGGCGGATGAGGTGCCCACCTCAGCCGCGACCCTTTTCCTCGGCCAGGGGCATCACGTACTGCGGCTCGGTGTCCCAGGGGAAGAACACCCACGTGTTCTGCTCGACCTGGCTGACGAACATGTCGACGAACGGCAGCCCGGCGGGCTTGGCGTAGACGGTGGCGAAATAGGCCTTGGGCAGGATGCGCCGCGCCTCCTTGGCGGTGGTGCCGGTGTCGACCAGGTCGTCGACCATCAGCCAGCCTTCCCCGCCGCAGGCGGCGGCCTGCTCCGGGACCTTGAGCACGTTGACCCTGCCCCGGACCTGCTCGTCGTAGCTCGAGATGCACAGGGTATCGACGATGCGGAGCGACATCTCGCGGGCGACGATGGCGGCGGGAACCAGCCCGCCCCGGGTCAACGCGACGATCCCCTTCCAGGGGCCCAGCGGCATCAGCCGCCGCACCAGACGCTTGGTGTCGCGGTGGACCTCGGTCCACGTCACCGGATGGGTTTCGAGATCGTCTCGTAAGGCCATGCTAGCACCCTTGGAATGATGAGGCCGGCGATTTAAGCCGAAAGCGCCGTTGCGGGCAACGCTGCTCTTGGAAAGAGAACCGGCGCCCCCGACCCAGGGGCGCCGGTATTCCGCTTCGGTCCCGCCCGCCCGGTCAGCGGACGTAGACGTGAACCTCGTTGTTGCGGGCCTGATCGCTGACCCGCGACGACATGGCGACCCGCTGGTTGGGCAGGCCCATCTCGATCAGCGAGCGCAGCACGCCCTCGGCGTTGCGCTGGGCGCGGGTCTGGTTGATCGCCGTCTGCGCCTGACCGCCGCTGGTGGTCGCCACCGCGACGACGTCGAACACCGCGTCGGGGCGCTGCTCCAGCACCCTGCCGACCGCGTTGTAGAGGGCCTGCTGGTAGGCGACGTTGGCGCGGTCGAAACGGATCACCACCAGCGGCCGCCGGTTCGCGGTATCGACCACGCGGGCCGGCGAAACTCCGCCGCCCAGCGCCGAGGCCAGGGCCCGGTTGGTCAGGCTGCCGCCGTAGACCTCGCCGCTCTTGATGCCGCTGGACAGCACGTTGAGGTTGCCGCGCTCGGTCGAGACGTAGGCGGTCTGGCGGCGGATGTCGTCGGACACCTCCTTGAGCAGGCGGTCGATCAGCACCACGGTGCGGTCGATCTCGTCGGACAGGATGGCAAGCTGGCGATGGTCCTCGTCGACGGCGCCCGAAATGTTGAACGCGGCCCGCGACGATTCCGAGAGATAGGCGGACATGGTCGAGTCCTTGCCGATCTCGCTCGCCAGCGAGTTCATCCGCGAGACGTCCTCGGCCAGTCGGTTGAGGTCGTTCTGCGCGTTGTTGAACTGCTGCTCGAGCACCGGGTTGCCGGGCGTGGTGCCGACCTGGAGCCGCGTGTTGATGGCGGCGACGGCGCCGTGGTACTGCTGGGCGTCGCGCACCATCTGGGCGCGCAGTTCCTGAAGCTGCTGGTTGTGGGCGGTGATGTTGCCCTGCAGGCGTCGCAGCTCCTCGCGAAGGTCGACCACCTTCTTGCCGACGAACGTGCCTGTGGCGGCGCCGGGCGTGACCCCGGCGGGCTCGAAATTGGAGGTGCCGAGGGCCGGCTGCGGAGCCGCCCGCTCGACCGGCGCCGGCCGGCTCGCGGGCGCCTGGGCCTGCTGCTGGGCCGCCGGATCCTCCCCCGACAAGGACGGCCACAAAGCCTCTTCGGTAAACGAGCACGCGGGCAGGACGAGAATCGCCCCCACGATCAAGACCCCAACCCTCGTAAGAACCATTGCGTTTGCCTTGCTTTTTGCCGGGAATGCTCGGTCAGAGGACGTTATTTGGTTATCGGATGCACGCTGCGGTGGATGCCGCGTCACTTCCGCTTCGATTGTTCCGGATATTACTCGAACGGCCAAGGGCAAACAAGGCAAGTTTTCCGGCGGCGCTCGCGTTTTTCCCGGAAGGTTCCGCTTGCAAAGGCGCGGCACCTGCGATAGGTTGCCGACCCTCCGCGGAAGGGCGCTCCCCTCCGCGGCCCCGGGCGCCCATAGCTCAATTGGATAGAGCATCTGACTACGGATCAGAAGGCTAGGGGTTCGAGTCCTCTTGGGCGCGCCAATTCGAAAAGGCCGTTGGATCAATGATCTAGCGGCCTTTTTCGTGCCCGGAGATTGCCGTGTCTCAGGGGCTCTGCGGCTTCCGCGCTACACCGATTGATCCAGGCCCCGCCATTGGGCGGTTTCCAGGACCCTCCACTGGGATCCACGCAAGGAAACCCCCGCGCATGGCGGGGGAGTTTGGCAGTGCTCAAGCGTGGGCGCCGAGCGAGACGCGCGCGATTGGGCGCGGGAGTGCTCGCGCTCGTGGGCGCCGTCCTGCGGGGGATGGGAAAGCCCGTTCGTTCGCCGGTGCCTTTCCCGTGTCGCCGCCAACCTTTAGGGGCATGAAGTGGCGGCTCGTCGCATCTGGGGCGGCAACCATGGGGTGTCAACGTCGCTCAACCTTAATCGACCTCTGTCCAGGCCATTCGGCCAATGTTTCCGCCGGTCCGGACCTATCTATCCGTCCGGCCATACTCGCGATCGTTGACCGGGAAGTTCCCGCCCTATGCCATAGTCCGGCGGTGCGGGCCATTTCCCCCGTGGGAACCCGCTCCGGCGCTGCCTACCTGCCGCAAATGGCTGCGATATGGCGCAAGTCGGCCGGCTTTTGGAACCTGGAGGTCCATGACGGCACCACTCCGCCGGAGCGCTTCGGGCGGTTCTGTGGGCTCGTCTCGAAATGGCAGGGGAAGCCGAAGGAGGACACGGTCCCGTCCTGGGCAGCCTTCGACATTCCGGACTTCCGGGGCTGGTACGGCAAGCTGCTCATGATCGAGCGGCCGGCGAGCGAGGCGCGATTCAAGCTGTTCGGGAGCGAACTCGTGCCGCTGTTCGGCCGGGATTTCACTCGCCGCAAGCTCGACGAGGCGTTCCTCGCCGGCTACGGCGCCCAGGCCGTGCTCGTGCGAACCCATCTCTCCGTCGTGACGTCCGAGCATGGGATCGGGCTGTGCCGGCTGGACTTCGGCTTTGCCGGGAAGAGCTATTGGCAAGCGGATGTGTTGTCCCTGCCGCTGATAAGCCAAGTGACCGGCGCCGACCTCGCCCTCAGCGCCTTCGAGCCGCGATCTGCACTTAAGCCCGCAGGTTGATTGGCGAAAACGCCGATAGCGTCATCGGAGAACCACTCAAGAATCCTTGCGTTTTTTCGAGTTGCTCCCTCGCGAAAGCGGGCTCAGAGTATTTGCCCCCCTTGAGAGGAAGACTTCAATCGTGCTGGGGAGTGGTCGTCGTGGCGATCTTCAGCGATTGGGCGTCCTCGCTGGAGCCCGATTTGCGCGATAGAGCGCGGTTCCAGCAACTGGTCGGCACCTGGAAGGCCAAGGCAGACGGGGCGCTGCCGACGTGGCGGGACTTCGACTTAAAGGACGTGCGGGGCTGGTACGGCTGCCTCGTGCTCACAAATCACGCTGTACCCGATGCGCCGTTCTGTCGACTGTTCGGCTCCAAGCTCTCCGATCTTTTCGGCGGCGATTTCACGAACAAGCATCCCCGAGAGCTTTTCGGGGCTCAGCGCATGGATATGGGGAACGCCTTCACTGCCCACCTCGACGCGGTGGCGCGGGACGGCGGCATCGGACTTGCGTCCTTCGAGGCTCATCGGAACCATGATGCTTGGCGGGCCAAGGCGTTGAGCCTGCCGCTCGCCGGAGCCATGGTGGTTACGGCGTTCGAACTGTCGGGCAGCGGCTACGACAACGCGCGGTTCGATCCGGCCAACGCGGGGCTGCTGTAGACCGGGGGGTTCAGCCGTCGCCGCTTGTCGCATAATAAACTAGTATGGAAAACCAGGTCCGCTGAATCTCAGCGGCTTAGTGCAATCTGGTCAATGTCGCTGCCGCAATCCGACCGCCGCCGCACAATCTGCAGTGGGTCGGGCGCCAATTCGAAAAGGCTGCCACGTCAATGACGTGGCAGCCTTTTCTTTTGCTTGGTGCGGCCCGTGTGCCGGAGTAGTGCTAGCCCTGCTTCCAGTAGGGCTCGACATCAAAGCGCTGGTAGAGGTCCGTCAGGTCCTGACGCGAGATCTCGGTTGGCAGCGTCGCCGCCGGATCGATCGGCGGCTTGCCCTCGATCTCCTTGCCGGCGGCCTCGGTCAGGACGTAACGCCCTTCGGACGACCATTCGAGCGCCTGGATGGGGATTGCCGCCCGACGGCCGCCCATGCCCAGGTACTTGCCGCTGCCGACCAGCGCATAGGCGACCTGTCCGTTCTCGACGTCGACCATCAGCTTGTCGATCTCGCCGAACTGCTTGCCGTCGCCGGTGTAAACGGCGCTGCCGGACATCTGGTTGTCGAGCCTGATGAGAGGATCGAGAACCGTTGTCACCGTGCCCTGACCGAGCAGGATGTGCGGCTTGGCCACATCGTCTTTGGCGGAGCCCGGCGGCGGCGTCAGCTCGGCCGCTGCCGATCCCGTATCCGGGGTCCCGAACGCGCCGTGGATCTCGCGCTGGACCTTCGGCGATGTCAACCGGATGAGGTCCTCAGCGGCATAGCGGGGTGCGGTGCCCAGCTTGTCGGGCGAGACCGTCAGGTCGATGCCCGAGGCGCGGCCCTGAGCACCGTGCCAGCCGGCCACGTCAAGGCCCTCGAGCGGCACGGCGAAGAACGGCTCTTCGCTGCGGACGCTTTCGCCGCTGCTCAAGACGGCGAAGATGACGTCGCCGCTCGCCGGACTGATCATGAGGTACTTGATCCGACCGACCTCCTTGCCGCCCGTATCATTCACGCGAGCATCGATGAGGCTTTCGGCATCGGTGACCAGCAAGCGGTTGTGCTGCGCGGAGCCCTGCGGCTGTTGCTGTTGCGAGAGGCGAGATTGCGTCGGCGCGCCCGCCTGGGACTGGCCGCTCGCGGCAGACTTGCCGGATTGCGTGGCCGGGCCGGCGGCATCCCCGGAACCGGCGATGCCGAGACCGAGCAGAAGCGCGGCCGGGGTCATGATCGTCAACGTCCTGATCCGCATGTCGCTCTCCTTTCCCTACCTGGAGGTGCGTCCGCGCGGAGGGCCGCCAAGTAAAATCCCTCGTCCGATCAAGCGCTGCGGCGGCGAAGCGCGAGCGCACCGATGCAGCAAATGAAAGCGCGAGACGTTGTAACAGAATGGGGCGGAGACAAGGCGCGCCTTGCTAATGAAAAGCAGAAGCTCGCCGACCGGCCAGGAACAGCCCCCTTTGGGCGCATTCTGTCTCTTGCGCGTTTCCGTCGCTTCCCAGCAGGCGCCTCCGCGCCCGGTGTTATTCTTCCCGGATTGTCACCTCATGGCAGACCGGCGCGCCATGACCATCTAGCCTCTGAGAATGCCCGGAGTGCCCATGCCCGCCTTCGACCCGTCCTGGCCCGACCCCGAGAAGGTCCGCAGCGACCTGGAGTTCCTGATCGGCTGCTTCCGCGAGATGCTGGTCGAGATCGGCGAGCCGGGGCTGGCGGCGGCCCTGCCCTGGGGCGAGGCCGCCGACGGGGCGTCCGGCATCCCCCGCCCGGCCGCCATCCAGGCCCACGGCGTCGCCTTTCAGCTGTTGGGCATGGCCGAGGAGAACGCTGCCGTGCAGCACCGGCGGAGCCTGCAGGCGGCCGGCCGATTGGCCGACTTCCGCGGCACCTGGGAGGACCACCTGGAACGCCTGACCGCCGCCGGTCACGACCCGGAGACCATCGCCGGCGCCCTCGCCGCGGCGCGGGTCGAGCCGGTGCTGACGGCCCACCCCACCGAGGCCAAGCGGCAGACCGTGCTGGAGAGTCACCGCGCCCTCTACCTGGTGCTGCTCAAGCGCGAGAACAGCATGTTCACGCCTCAGGAGCGGCAGGCGATCCGCGACGAGGCGAAGGCGATCCTGGAGCGGCTGTGGCGCACCGGCGAGATCTTTCTCGAAAAACCCGATCTCGCCTCCGAGCTGCGCAACGTGATCCATTACCTGCACAACGTCTTTCCCGAAGCGCTGTCGCTGTCGCGGCTGCGGCTGACGCAAGCGTGGCGCGCCGCCGGACTGCCGCCGGCGGAGCTGGGCGCGGCCCGGCCGCGGCTGTCGTTCGGCGACTGGGTCGGCGGCGACCGCGACGGCCATCCCCTGGTCACCGCCGAGGTCACCGCAGCCACCCTGGGCGAACTGCGCCGCAGCGCCCTCGGGCTGCTGCGGCGCCGCCTGACAGAGATGACCGTCCGGCTCAGCCTGTCGGCCCGCCTGCAGACGGCGCCGCCGCGGCTGCTGCGACGGATCGCCGAGATTTCCGCCCTGCTGGGGGAGGCCGGCGAGAGCGCGGTCGCCCGCAACCCCGAGGAGCCCTGGCGCCAGATCGGCAACCTGATGCTGGCGCGCCTGCCCGACGGCGGCTCGCCTCATGCCTACGGCCGTGCCGCCGAGTTGGCGGACGAGCTGCGGCTGGCGCGCGACAGCCTGGCCGAAATCGGCGCCAACCGACTGGCGCAGGCCGAGGTCGACCCCGTGCTGGACGTGGTCGAGACCTTCGGCTTCCACCTTGCCCGCCTCGACATCCGCCAGAACAGCCGCTTCCACGACCTCGCGCTCGGGGAGTTGATGAAAGGCGCCGGTCTGGCCGAAGCGGACTTCGCCGGCTGGGACGAGGAGCGCCGTCTCGCCTTTCTCGACCGCGAGCTGGCGCTGCCCCGTCCGTTCGCCCGTGCCGGGGTCAGCGTCGGGGCGGAGGGCGACGCCGTCACCTCGTGCTACCGGGTGGTCGCCGACCACGTCGCCCGCCACGGCGCCGACGGCATGGGGGCGCTGATCGTCAGCATGACCCGCTCGGTGTCCGACCTGCTGACGGTCTACCTGTTCGCCCGCGAGGCCGGCCTGCTGGCCGAGGGTCCCGAGGGGCCCGCCTGTCCGCTGCCGGTGGTGCCGCTGTTCGAGACCATCGACGATTTGCGCCGCAGCCCGGAGATCCTGTCCGCCTTCCTCGCCCACCCGATGACCCGCCGCTCGCTGGCCCTGCAGGCGGCCCGCGACGGCCGCACCATGCCGGTGCAGCAGGTGATGGTGGGCTACAGCGACAGCAACAAGGACGGCGGCATCTGGGCCAGCCGCTGGGGCCTGTACCGCGCCCAGGAGGCACTGGCCGCGACCGGCCGCGCCCAGGGCGTGCGGGTGCGCTTCTTCCACGGCCGCGGCGGTACCATCGGGCGCGGCGCCGGGCCGACCCACCGCTTCCTCGCCGCGATGCCGCCGGGAGCGCTGGGCGGCGATTTGCGTCTGACCGAGCAGGGCGAGACGATCGCGCACAACTACGCCAACCTTGCCACCGCCGCCCACAATCTGGAGCTGCTGATGGCCGGCACGGCGGCGGCACTGCTGCAGCCGGCCCGCACCGCCGAACCCGAGATGGAAGCGGCGATGGACCGCCTGGCGAAGCGCAGCCGCGAAGTCTACGAGGGCCTGGTCGCGGCCCCCGGATTCCTCGCCTTCTTCAGCCAGGCGACGCCGATCGACGCCATCGAATCGAGCCGCATCGGCTCGCGCCCGGTGCGCCGCACCGGGCAGCGCACGATTGCGGACCTGCGCGCCATCCCGTGGGTGTTCGGCTGGGGCCAGGCCCGCTTCCAACTGCCCGGCTGGTACGGGGTCGGCAGCGCCCTCGACGAGCTGCGCCGCGACGAGCCGGCGCTGTTCGAGCGGCTGCGGGCCCGCCTCTACGACTGGCCGCCGCTGCACTACGTGGTCAGCAGCGTCGCCACCAGCATCGCCACCGCCGACCCCGGGACCATGGCCGCCTACGCCGAGCTGGTCGAGGATGTCGGGCTGCGCCGACGCTTCATGGACGAGATCCTGGCCGAGTTGCAGCGCGCCACCGCCGCCCTCGAGGCCTTCTACGGCGGGCCGCTGGCGGAGCGGCGCGCCTCGCTGCACCGCTCGCTGGAACTGCGCCGCGAGCCGCTGCGGCGCCTTCACGCCCGTCAGATCGCCCTGTTGCGGCAGTGGCGGCCGCTGCGTGGCCGTCCCGCCACCGCCGAGGTCGTTGCCCTCGAGAGCGAGCTGCTGCTCACCATCAACGCGATCGCCGGCGGCCTGGGGGCGACCGGCTGAATCCGGCCGCCGCCGTCATCGCAGCTGGATCCAGATCGTCTTGGTCTCGGTGTACTGGTCGTGGGCGAGCAGCGACTTGTCGCGGCCGCCGAACCCGGATTCCTTGAAGCCGCCGAACGGCACCGCCATGTCGCCCTCGGAGTAGCAGTTCACCGACACCGTTCCCGCCCGCAGCGCCCGTGCCATCCCGTGGGCGAGGTTGAGGTCGTTGGTGTAGAGCGAGGCTGCCAGCCCGTAAGGGGTGTCGTTGGCGATGCGGACCGCCTCCTCGGCGTCGGCGAAGGTCAGGGTCGAGAGCACGGGGCCGAAGATCTCCTCGCGGGCGATGCGCATGGTGTTGCGCACGCCGTCGAACACGGTCGGCTCGACGAACCAGCCGCCGCTCTCCTCCAGGACCCGGCGTCCGCCGAGCACGACCTTCGCGCCCTCGCCGCGACCGGTCTCGATGTAGGACAGCACCTTGGCGAGATGGCCCTCTTCGATCATCGCTCCGATCTTCGTCTCGGGCCTGAGCGGGTCGCCGACGGTCCACTTCGAGAACGTCTGCTTCACCTGGTCGAGCAGGCGGTCCTTGACCTTCTCGTGGACGATCAGGCGGGAGCCGGCGCTGCAGTTCTCGCCCTGGCAGAACAGGATCCCCATCGCGAGCTGGTCGACCACCGGCTGCAGGTCGGCGACGTCGGCCATCACGATCGCCGGGCTCTTGCCGCCGCACTCCAGCACGATCCGCTTCATGTTGGATTCGGCGGCGTACTTGAGGAACAGTCGCCCGACCTCGCCCGACCCGGTGAAACTGACGCAGTCGACATCCGGATGACGGCCGATCGCCGCCCCCGCGGTCTCGCCGAAGCCGGGAACGACGTTGAACACCCCTTCGGGCAGCCCGGCCTCGGCGGCCAGCGCCGCCAGCCGCAGCAGCGACAGGGGCGTCTGCTCGGCCGGCTTCAGCACCACCGAGTTGCCGGCGGCCAGCGCGGGGGCGAACTTCCAGCCCGCCACGAACAGCGGGAAGTTCCACGGCAGCACCCCGCCGACGACGCCGATCGGCTCGCGGACGATCAGCGAGACGACGTCGCGCGGGGTCGGCGACACCTGGTCGTAGATCTTGTCGATCGTCTCGGCATGCCAGCGCAGCGTCTCGACGGTGTCGGGAACGTCGACGGCGAGCGCATCGGCGATCGGCTTGCCGCTGTCGAGGGTCTCGAGCAGGGCCAGCTCCTCCCTGTGCGCCTCCATCAGGTCTGCGAGGCGGAGCAGGGTCTTCTTGCGCTCGCGCGGCGCCATCCGCGACCAGCTGCCCTTGTCGAAGGCGGCCCGGGCCGCAGCGACCGCCGCGTCGACGTCGGCGGCATCGCATTCGGCGACCCTGGCCAGCGCCTTGCCGGTCGCCGGGTTCACGGTCTCGAAAGTGCGGCCGGAGTTCGCCTCGACGAACCGGCCGCCGATGAAGGCGCGGGTCTCGAACGACAGCCGCGTGGCGGCGTCATGGTAGGTGGCGGGAGCCTGCTGGTTCATCGTCCGTCTCCTTGTCCGTCGCGGCGACCTCGGCCGGGCCCGGGCGCGCCTTCCCCGGCAGCCCGGTCAAGATAAGCGTGACGGCGCGCCAGGACCAGGGAAACAGCGACGACGCCGCGCGGGGCGCCGTTCAGATGTCAGAGCCAACGTTCTTCGGATTGCCTTGCCGACAACTCTGGCATCGCCAGGGAGCGCCTTCGCGGTCAGCGTCCGAACATGCCCCGCAGCTTGTTGCCGGCGTCCTTGATGTTGCCGAGCGCCTCGGCGGGGTCGACGTAGCCGCGGGTCGGCCCTTCGGTCGCCGTGTCCTCGGCGCCGGGCGCGTCGGCCGGAACGTCGTCCGGGCTCTCCTCGCTGTCGTCGCCGTCATCCAGCGGCAGCATGGCGGTGGATTTCAGGCGCAGCTTGACCGTCCATTGCGGGTTCTTGGACCCCTCGGGATGGGCGATGTTGAGCTCGGGACCGTAGGCAGTGACGCGCAGCATGGCACCGCCCGCCTGAGCGAAGATGCCCGCCGGGATGGTGCAGCTCGTCGCCCTGGGCCCGAGCAGCACCCCCTCCTTGATCCACTTCTCGACGTCGGCCGGCGGCAGGAAATCGTGCAGGCCCCAACCGGGCTCCTGCAGGTTGCTGGACGACCACAGGACAATGCCGCCGTCGTCGTCCGCCGCGAACACCGAGGCGAACTGCCCGATCGCGGTTGGAACGGTCTCCCACGAGACCACGATCGGCCCGGCAACGTAGCCCTGCGTCGTCAGCCTGACCGGAGCCATGAAGTCGTGGGTCGGGCCGACCGAGAAGCGGATCTCGGGTGTATGGTTTCCCGACACCCGGTGGAGCCCTTGCAGCGACGCCCGCGCCGGCACGGCCGCATCCTCGACCGGCCATTGACCGTAGCTCCGGCCGGAGCCGGGCTCGGGCGCACGCTGGCGGCTGCTACGCCCCGAGAACGCCTTGACGAAACCCGCCTGGTCCATCTTGGCCATGTCGTATACGCGCGGCTGCCCGTGGCGCACCTTCTCGCCGCAGCCCCAGTATAGGGTGATCCTGCCCTGCGGCTTCTCCACTTCGCCGTCGCCCGGCCCGGCGGCGACGGCAGCCGGAGCGGCCTCGGCCGGGGGAGCCGTCAGCGGCAACGACGATCCCATCGCCATCGCCGGAGGAACCTCGTGCGTCGCGACCGGCGCGCCGCCGGCCGGCTGTTCAGACCAGAGCTGCAGCGTCAGACCGCGCTGGGCGTTTCCGCCCTCCATCGCGGCGCCGATGAGCGCGCCGAAATCCATTCCGGCCATCCCGACAGCGGAGAACCCGCCCTCGCCGGTGGCAGCGCTGATCCAATAGACTGTCGGCGGCACCTTTTGCGCCGCCGCCGGGGCAGCCAGAACGGTCCCGGCGAGCAGCGCGGTCGCGAAAACTCTCATTGCCGTCTTACCGAAGCCGTTTTCCGCGTGCGCCACCATACAGGAACAATCGCCGACTGGAACACCCCCTTGTCCTGGCCGTGTTGTCCTGGGGGACGCCTTGCCCTTTGTCGCCAGGTCTTTTGGCGGTATCCTGACGGTACTGCAGATCGCCAGGGGGGAAGGCATGGTCATGCGGGAAGGTTCGATTCGGCGGGCCGGGACGATCCTGGCAGCCGCGATTCTGGTGGTTGCCGCCGCTCCGGCGTCCGCTGCCGAAAACACCGGCGGCATCCAGCAGCTGTTCCAGACCCTGATGGGGACGCCCCGCCAGCAGGAGCCCGCCGGCCAGTCCGGCTCGCCCGCCCGGAGCCTGCAGCAGCAGAGCGCCCCCGCAGCCGCCTCGACGGCGATTGCCTGGGTCGACGACATCAGCGGCGTCGCCAAACCCGAGTTCGACATCGCCGACACGCTGGAGGCCGGACAGGTCCTGAGTCTGGGCGCCAAGGGCAAGGCGGTGATCGGCTATTTCGCCGATTGCCGGATGGAGACCATCAGCGGCGGCACCGTCACCATCGCGCCCGGCGGCAGTCAGGTCGCCGGCGGCACGATGAAAGTCGGCAAGATGGAGTGCTCGGGGGCCGCGGCGGTGGTCACCGCGAACGCTTCCGAGGCTGCCGCGGCGGCGAAGCGGGTCACTCCGTTCGCCAGCGACCCTTGGACCGAGCAAGCGATCAGGGAAACCAAGCCGCTGATCCGCTGGCAGGGCAAGATGAAGGGCGAGCTTCGCATCCTCGATGTCGACCAGCCGACCCCGAAGGTAGTCTGGAAGCGGGCGGTCAACGGTGACCGCATCATCTACAAGGGACCGCCGCTGACCGTCGGCGTGCCGTACCTGGCGGAAGTGGCCGCCGACGGCTCGACGCAGCGGGCGCTGTTCTCGATCGATCCCGAGCTGACCGGCAACGATGCCCTCCGCCGAACCCTCATCCTCCGCCCGTGACGGCGCGCTCCGGCACGCGGGGATAGCTGGCGCGCTCGGGCTTGTGCTCGGCCTCGCCGCGGCGCACCCGGCGCTGGACGGTCTGCTACGGGTCGGCATCGACGTGATGCTGCCGCTGCGCCACGCCGTCAGCGGGCCTTTGTGGCCGGCGCAGGAATCCGACGTGGCGGTGGTGGCGCTGGACGAGGAAACCTACCGCACGCCGCCATTCGCCGACCGTCCGCAGGTGACATGGACCCCCTACCTGGCCAGCATCGTCGAGGCGGTCAACGCCGCCGGGCCAGCGGCGATCGGCGTCGATCTCATCTATCCTACCACCCTTGATCAGCCCGATCTCCTGCCCGGCTTCGACAAGCCGCTGTTCCGCGCGCTGATCCGCTCCGGCCGCGCCGGCCGCCTAGTGCTGGGCAAGGTCCGGTTGTCGAAGCAGGAAATCGCACCCCACCCCCGCCAAGTCGCGATGGCCGGCGGGGTCGCCAACCTGCGCCTTGCGAACCTGACGATCGACGACGACCAGGTGGTGCGGCAGTACCCCGTCCGCTTTTCCGACGAGGCCGGCGGCTCGGCCCCGTCCTTCGGCATGGAGCTGGCGCAGCGGGCCGGCGCGCGGCCGCCGCCGGGCGACTTCCTCATCAACTACAACACCGGCGCCGACGATCTTCCCGTCTACAGCATGGCCGACCTGCACGCCTGCGCCGAGGCCGGCAACACCGAATTCTTCGCCAGCCATTTCGCCGGCAAGATCGTGCTGATCGGACAGGACCTCGACCTCGAGGACCGGTTCCTCGGCGCCAAGCGGTTCGCGCTGGGCGCCCGCGACCGCTCTCGCGACCCGCGCTGCACCACGAAGTTCGACCCGTCCGCCTACGGAACGGTGGTCGACCGCCGCAGCATGCCCGGCGTGTTCGTCCATGCCGCCGCCATCAACACGGTCACCAAGGCGGTCGCGCTGACCGCACCGCCGCGGTGGGCCTCGGGCCTCTCCGTGGGCCTGCTGGCGAGCCTGCTGGCGCTGGTGTTCTGCCGGTTGCGGCCGGCGGCCGGTGCGCTCGCGGGCGGCGCCGTCCTGGGCTGCGTCCTGGCCGGCAGCCTGACCCTGTTCACGCTGGCCGGCATCGTCGCGCCGCTGATCGCCCTGGCGGCGGCGTCCGCGATCGCCTTCACCACCGTCTACGCCTACCGGTTCCTGGTCGAGGACAAGGCGAAGCGCTGGATCCAGCACGCCTTCAACCACTTCCTGTCGCCCGAGCTGGTGCGGCGGCTGGCGGCCGACCCCTCGGTGCTGAAGCTGGGCGGCACCACCCGGCACGTCACGGTCTTCTTCTCGGATATCGCCGGCTTCACCACGCTGTCCGAGCAGATGTCGGCGCAGCCCGAGAAGCTGGTCGAGATCCTCAACAAGTACCTGACCGTGGTCACCGCCAAGGTGGAGGCCAACGGCGGCTATGTCGACAAGTTCATCGGCGACGCGGTGATGGCGGTGTGGGGAGCACCGCTGGAGGACGCGCAGGCCGAGCTCCATGCGGTGGCCGCGGCGCTCGACTGCCAGGAGGCGCTGGCCGCCTTCAACCAGGAGATCATCGAGGGCGCCTACGGGATGCCGCCGATCGGCACCCGGATCGGCATCAACTCGGGGCTCGCCCTGGTCGGCAACATGGGCTCGGCGACCAGGCTCAACTACACGGTCGCCGGCGACATCGTGAACCTCGCCGCCCGCCTCGAGGGCGCCAACAAGGCCTACGGCAGCCGCATCATGGTCGGCGAGACGACGGCCGAGAGGCTTGGCGACGCCTTCGTGCTGCGCTTGCTCGACCTGTTGGTGGTCAAGGGCAAGCACAAACCGATCCGCGCTTTCGAGGTGGTCGGCCGCACCGGCGCCGTCGATGCCGCGACCATGGAGCGGCTGGAGGCATACGCCGCCGCACTCGATCTGTACTTCGCCCGCCGCTTCGACGAGGCCGGCACAGCCTTTGCCGCTTTGGCGGAGGCCGATCCGCCGTCGGCGATCTACCGCGGCCGCTGCGCCGAGTTCAGCCGCAACCCGCCCGCCGCCGACTGGGACGGGCGTTACGAGATGAAGACCAAGTAAAGGGGGGTAACGCCATGACCGCACCAGGGTTCAGCACTTCGCGCCGCCGCGTCCTCGCCGGGCTGCTCGGCGGTACCGCCTTCGCGCTGGCCGGCTGCAAGGCAGGCGATCTCGATTACGTGCAGGTCGCAGGCGGCGCCGCCACCATCATCCAGGGTCTCAGCATGGGCGAGAGCGACGAGCTCCAGATGGCCCGCCTCTACCCCCGCCTGATCGACAGCTCGGGCGGCGCCTACGCCAACCCCGCGGTGCAGCGTGACATCCGCAGCTTCGCCGAACCTCTGTTCCGCACCTCGACTCGCTCCGCCTTCCAGTATGAGATCGTGGTGCTCGACGACGACACGCCCAACGCCTGGGCGCTGCCGAGCGGCAAGCTGGCGATCAACAAGGGTCTGCTGCGCTATGTCGCCAACGAGCACGAGCTGGCGGCGGTGCTGGCACACGAGATCGGCCATGCCGAGAAGAGCCACGCCCTGGCCGAGATGCGCTCGCGCAAGTTCACCGAAGGCATGACCGCGGTCGGGCGCGCCGCAATCGACGCCCAGATCGGCGGTGCGGGCGGCGCCTGGACCGAGGCGGCCCTCGACGCCATCCAGGGCCCGATGCTGGAGCTGGTTTCCTCGGGCTATTCGCGTGGCAACGAGGCGGAAGCCGACCAGTACATCCTGACGGTGTTCCGGACGACCGGCTACGATCCCCGCAAGGCTTCGGGCGTGTTCCGCACCCTGCTGCAGATCATCCCCGAAAGCGCCGCCGGCACCACTTCGCTGTTCAACAGCCATCCCGGCACCCGCGAGCGGATCGCCGCCATCGAGACCGCCGCCGCCGCCCTGCCGAGCCCGATGCAAGCTCCGGCCGCCCAGGGCTTCCAGGGCCTCAAGAAGACCTTCCCGACCCGCGAGCACTTCCGCCGCAACCGTGCGATATCCTGACCCAGCGCGGCCCGTTTTCTCCGCAACGGGGGAACGGGCCGCGCGAACCGGGGCTCAGGGGTTGGGCAGGTTGAGCAGGAACAGGACCTTCGAACCTGCCCAGCGTTCGCCGTTCCCGAGCTTCAGCTCGGCGCCATCCCGGCCGAGGCAGAACTGCAGGAAGCGCTCCGCCGCGGCATGCGTTTCGGGCATGGCGTAGTAGTCGGGCGAATCCAGGCTGAACGAGACCTCGCCGAGGTAGACGGGGCCATCCCACGACGCCGCCCAGCCTTCCATCTCGATCTCGACCTCGACCCCGCCGTCGAGCTTCAGGATGCCGGGCGCGACCTTGTAGCCGAACGCCGTCTTCGGCTCGAGCCTAGTGTCGGCCGGCAGACCCACCGTCAGCAGGTCCGGGAAGAGCTTGCCGAAGTCGCCGAGGGTCCTGGCCCCGATCTCTTCGGGTTTCAGCTTCACCTCCCAGGCGCTCTCGATGTAGCCGTTGAGAGAGCCGTTCGCGGAAATCGAGATATTCTCCTCGTTTGCCGCCTGGAACTTGTAGCCCTTGGCGATCGCCCGCTTGGAACCGAGGATGCGGTACAGATTGTCCGGCGCCATCTCCTTGACGGTGAGAGTGAAGGGGTAGGCGGGCTTCCCGGCAGCATACTTGGTGGACACCCGAACCACATAGCCGGCCTTGCGCAGCTTGAAGTCGGGGGTGTCGAAGTACTCCTTCGTCGACGCTGCCTCCTTCAGCCCCTTCTTGCCGTCAACCAGCGTGAAGCCGTTCTTCGCCCCGGCAGCCTTGACCTTTTCCCAAACCATCTTGAACCCGGCCTCGCGGCCGTTGGCGAAGAACTTGGGGTCGACCAGGAACTTGAACTCCCGGCTGGCGATCTGCCGGAAGGGCTGCCACTTGGCGAGATTGCGCTGCCACAGCGGGCCGGCGGTCGTCTCGTCGCCCGGGCGCAGCACCATCAGCGAGGTCTTGAGCCCCTCCAGACCGTAGTCGTTGTCGTTGATGAGAACGACCGACCCATCGTCCATGAAGGTCATCGCCTCGACCTCGGACGGCATCCCGGGGAACTTGAAGCTGTCGAAGAACAGCGATTTGCGGAGGGCCGCAATGCCCTTCTCCGCAAGCTGGCCGGGGGTGTGCTGCTCGAGGCTGGGGGTGGTCTCGGTCTTGTCCCAGGCCGAGCCCAGCAGGTTGGTTGCTCCCTTCAGCGACACCCGGTAGAGGCGGGTGGTCTTCGACAGCCGCTCCAGCACCACCAGCTCGTCGTCGCCGACCGCCTGCATTTCGCTGATCTTGACGTCGGATTGCTTCGTCGAGTTGTCGAGCACGAAGTCGCCGGGCGGGTCGAGGACGTAGACGTACTCGCCCACGGTCTTTTCCGAGGCCCGCTCCATCTTGAAGACCCTGACCAGGCGCGACGCCTTCCAGGCGTCTTCGTCGGGGTTCACCAGCGGGCTTTGGATCGCGTAGTAGAGGTGCTTCTCGTCCGGCGAGACGGCGACCGCCTCGATGCCGCGATTGAGCTTGCGCAGCCTGACGATGGCCGGCAGCCGCTCGCGCACCGGGCTGGTTGCCCCGGTCAGCTCGGCGGCCATGCCTTCGGGAACGAGACGGGCCTGGATGCGGCCGTCAGCGGCGACGTGCAGCAGGCTGGGGACCGCCTCGTCGCCGATCCAGAAGCTGCCGTCCGCCAGACGGACGAGGGCTTCGGGATCCACCCCGTTGGGATCCTTGGCCAGCAGGGCGCCGCTCTTGTCATAGGCGTTGATGGTGCCCTTCTTCACCGGCACCGGCAGCCCCGAGACTGGCTTGCCGTCCTTGCCCTTGAGCGCGATGCGTTCGACGATGTCGAACCCGCCGCCGTCGATGCGGATCTTGAAGATGGTGGGGACGAAATCGGGAACCGCCGCGATCTTGCCGTCCTTGTCGCCCTTGCACAGGGCGGCCGCATCGGCCCCGAGAACCGCCTTGGCGTCCTTGCAGGCGATCGAGGGTCCGACGTCGGAAATCGTGTAGACGATGCCCGCCTCGCCCTTCGGATGAAAGGCGCCGCTGCCGATCACCCAGGTGAAGTCGATGGACGTGCCGGTCGGAAAGGCAACTGACGCCAGAGGCGTGGTCGCGTCGTTCATCGTCAACTGCGATTCCGCCGCTGACAGCGGCGATGCCACCGTCAGCGCGCCCACGCACAACAGCACGGGAAGCGTCCGCGCGACGCCTCTCGGTGCCGGACTGGATGCATGCGCCATGGATGTTCTCCAGAGATTATCTGTTTTCAGGGGCAGGCGAAGCAGACAGGCTCAGGCACGGACGGCCGGTCCGATCTTGCCGGCCCTCATGGGAGCGGCTTGCCAGCAGGCGCCCATGCCGCCCCTTCGTCGTCCGGAAGGACAGGAGACACTTTTCCCGGGCAATGATCATACGGGTGGAAAGCCATAAGGCAAATTATAGTTCCTTATGGTACTCATGATTGAATCTTTATGATGGCACCGTCCTCGACGGTGGCGCGACCGACGGCCTCTCGAATCGAAACGGCCCGGTCCGTTGGCCGGGCCGGGCCGTTTCGCGGCGAATTCCGTTGGGTCTCAGCCGAGGACGGTGAGGTTGCCGTTCTCGTCCAGGAACAGATTGGCTGAGGTGTCGATGATGGCGATCGTGCCGACATCGGTGGCCTGCACCTCGACCTGCCCGACCAAGTGGAGCGTGCCGTCGGCTTCCGCAGCCGGACCGGCCACGAAGTCGACGACGTCCCGAAGATCCAGGGTGGTTCCGGAATCGGATGCCGTCATCTCGGGCGCGGGCGCACCCTCGCCGGAGACGGGCACGGCAGGGCCGCCGAAAACCACGTCGTTGCCGTCGCTATCGACCACGATGTCTTCGCCGTGACCACCGGCAGGATCGACCATGGGGATCTCCCCTCATTGACAGCCGCGCGCCTGTCGCGCGCGGATGCGAGCGAGCGTAGGATAGCAGCCCCCGTCCGTCCCGCATCATCCAAACGGGTGATGCGGGCGCTTTTGTCGGACGCCGCGACAAAGGAAAGGCCCGGCCCCGCGGGGGTCGGGCCTTTCCGGAAACGACCGGAAGAGGGATCAGGACTGGACGGTGACGTTGCCGTCGGCATCCAGGGCCAGGGTTTCGGTCGTCTGGATGACGGCGATGGTGGTCGTGGTCGCGCCGTTCACGACCTGGACCTCGACCTGGGTGTGGCCGGGGGTGTTGCCCGCCAGCTGCAGGTGCTCGGCATCGGGCGTGGTGGCGAAGAAGTCGACCACGTCGCTGAGGTCGAGGGTCTCGCCCACCTCGAAGTCGGTGTAGACGTCCACCGCTCCGTCCTGGATGTCGGCCGCCTTGATCACGTAATAGTCGGTGCCGTCGCCGCCGGTCATCGTATCGCTGCCGGCGCCGCCCTCCAGGATGTCGTTGCCGGTCCCGCCGTCGAGGACGTCGTTGCCGGTGCCGCCGTTGAGGTAGTCGTTGCCGCTGCCGCCGAACAGAACATCGTTGCCGGCCCCGCCCTCAAGATAGTCACCGCTGTAGTCGCCCTGCAGCGTGTCGTTGCCGGCCCCGCCGACCAGATGGTCGCGTCCGGACCCGCCGTAGAGGACGTCGTCGCCGGCGCCGCCGTAGACGATGTCGTCGCCATCCTGGCCGGACAGCGTGTCGTTGCCGTCCTCGCCGCCGACGAAGTTGTCCCAACGGTTGGAATAGGGCGAGTAATCGAAGTCGGCGATGTTGAGCGTCAGGGTCGCGGTATCGGCATCGCCGTCCGGCTGGGTCACGGTGTACTCGAACCGTTCGGTCGCCGTCGCCGGCGCATCGGCCTTCGAGGTGTACTCGTAATGGCCATCCGACCAGATCTTGAGCGTGCCGTACTCTCCCTCGATCGTCGTCCCCGCCGCCGTTACGGCGACGCTGACCGCCGCCGCCAGCGCGGTGACCATGGTCACCCGCGCCCCCTCGGAACCCAGGTTGTCGTTGGCGAGGACGTTGCCGCCGGTCTTCGCCGAATCCCAGGCGACCCCAGGTGCCCAGACGCTAATCGTGTCCGTCCAGCCGGGGGTGTACGTCGACGCGGTATAGCTGAGACCGGTGACCTCGATATCCGCCTTCTCGGGATTGTTCTCGGGATGGGCATCGCTGTTGTCCCAAACCGTGAACTTCACGAGGTACTTCCCGCTTTCCGTGATCCCGGACAGCGTGAACGTGCCGCCGGTCACGCTGGTCACGGTGGCGCCGGCAACCGGGGTGTCCGGACCCGAGACGACCTTGAACACCTCGGCCTTCCAGACGTCACCGCCATGCCACGAGGTGCAGTCGACCGAGAACGAGACCGAAGCCGGGTGATCGGCGTCCGCCGACAGGTCGAACTTGTCGGATTCGGTCGACTTGGAATGACCGTAACTGACGTCGTAGATGTGCTCGTCGCCGTCGCCGACCGGTCGCACGGAGCCATCGCTCCACACCGCCGGGAAGCCGATGGTGGCGGTCTTCGAGACCCAGGCGCAGCTCCAATCCCAATGGCCCTCGGTGACGGTCTTGGTGTCGTCGTGGGCCACGACCTCGCTGCGGTCGGTGATCCCGAGGTGCAGCACAGCGCCATCGCTCGAGCCGGTGCTGTCCACGACCGTGTAGGGAATGTCGAACGAGAGCGTATCGGCGACATCCAGGTCGTGATCGGGCTCGAACGCAAACCGCCCGTCGGCGTAGACCGTCAGTTCGCCCTCGCCCGTATCGACCGTCAGGTACTCGGCGTGGTCGAGCGTGTAGGTGGTTCCGTCGACGACGAACGAGGCGATGGCCAACTGGCCGAAGCCATCGGTGTTCGCCGCATGGGCGGCGTCGAGCAGGTTGCCGCTGACCCCGCTGGATTTCTCGACCGCCGAGGCCGTGTAGTCGTCAGCTTCGGGTGCGCTGTCGATGGTCACGCCGACGCAGAAGCCGTTGCTGACGGCGGTGTTGTTGGCGGTGGTCGGCTCGCTGCCCGAGAAGTTCTCCTCGACCGCCATCGCATAGACCGGGAAGGTCATGTCGGTCGTGGCCGCCACGTCCGGCACCGTGAAGGTGACGTTGACGGAAGCAAAGCTGTCGCCCGCGCCGAGCTGGTCGTCGACGTTGATCTTCAGGTAGCTGCCCGCCGCGACGCCCGGGTACTGGTCGGCATTGCTCGCGCCGACCACCACGGTCTCGCCCGCCGTGCCCCAGCCTTCCGGCACCCGGACCAGGATATAGTGGGCCTCCGAGCCGTCGATGACGTCATCGAAAGTCGCCGATACGGTCAGCGTCGCCTGCGAGCCTTCGTCGATCCAGGTGGTCTCGTCGGCGCACACCCCGGCCGGAACCTCGACCCCCTCGATGCCGTACAGCACGAAGTCGGAGTTGTTGCCGCTCTCGCCGGCGCCGTTGCTGACCGGGGTCAGCAGCAGCTTGGCGATCGGGGCGCTGTAGGTCGGCAGCGTGGTCGAGGTCAGGCCCGTATAGGTCCCGTCCACGGTCACCGTGCCGAGCACGTTGCCGGCCTGGTCGTAGGCGGTGATCAGCGCCTGCTCGCTGTGGCTGCCGTCGTAGCCGGACGTCCGGTTGAACAGCGCGCCGAGTTCGACCGTCACCGAGGACATCGGGGTCGCGAAGGCCACTTCCAGCCCTTCCACCGCGGTCCAGGAGCGTCCGTCGATGGTGTCGACCTCGTTCTGGTTGATGTCGTCGTCGTCCGGACCCAAGCGCACGACCTTCCCGTCGACTCCGAAGCCGGCATAGCTGTAAACGTCGCTCGGACCCGTCGGGTCGATGTCGAAGGTGTTGGTGGTCAGGGTGGCGAGGTCGTTGGCATCGCCGCCGACGATCTTCGGCGTCACCGTGACGCCCGCCAGCGCCCAGGCCGAAGCTACCGCCGCCGCGCTGCCACCGGCCTCGGGGACCGAGAGATCGATGACGCGCGCCGCGCCGGGCTGCTCGTCGACCGGGCCTTCCTCGGTGAACACGGCCGAGACCCCGGCCGGCTGGTCGGCCACCGCGTCGACGACGACGCTGACCGTGCCCTCGGAGACGGCAGTCATCAGGCTGACACCGTTCTCCGCATGATCTTCGACCGAGACCGCGGTCAGGTGGATCTCCCCGTCTGCGTCCGAGTTGGCCGGCGGCGTCAGGGCCGGTCCGGAGACGCTGACGTTCGAACCCTGGTCGGTCACTTCCAGCATGTACTGGCCGGCATAGTCGCCCTCGGCGACCAGGGTCCAGCCGTTGAGCTGGCTGACCGCCCAGCCGGCCGGAACGGTGGCATACAGGATGTGGCTTTCCGAGCCGTCGGCGTCGGGGAAGACGGCCGTGAGGGTCGGCGTGATCGCCGTGTCCTCGAAGCCGCTGCCCGAGCCGCCCACCTCGTCCGCCGCGTCGGCAACCGCGTTCACCGCGATCGTGAAGCTGGTGGTCGTGGTAGCGGAATCGTTGGCGCCGATCGGGTTGCCGTCGAGCGGGTTGGTCTCGGTCGACGTCACCGCGATGTTGACGGTGAAGTCATCGTCCGAGTGCTCGGGAAGCTGGATCTGCAGGCCGTCGAAGTCGAGGGCCAGCACCTGGACATCGCCTTCCATCTCGTCGATGGGCGTGAAGGTGATGGTGCCGGCGACCGGGTCGATCGCGACGCCGACCTCGATCGTCTGCTCGATCGGGCTGCCGGGATTGGCGGGATCGAAGATCTGGGCCGGCACCGAGATGGTGTCGCCGTCCTCCACCGCCTCGCCATTCCAAAGCACGCGGGTGACGGCGGGCTCGCCGGCGGCCATGACGGAGAACTCGTCCTCGCTGCCGCCGCCGGCCAGCGGGTTCTGCAGGCCGGTCAGGGTCACGACCACGCTGGTCAGCTCTTCCGAGCCGTCCTGGTCGACGGCGTTGGCGGCAAACCCGACGTCGAAGACAGCTTCGCCGTCTGCGAGGTAGGACCCGCCGAAGCCGGTCGAGCTGGCGGTCGGGACGATGCTGACATAGAGGTTGAAGCTGTTGGCATTCGGGCCGACCTGGCTGACGTGCGACGGCCAATGCGGCCAGTGCGTCATGCCGACGTAGTAGTCCCCGCCGGCCGACGACGTGAACTGCAAGTAGGAGTTCAGGCCGCTGTTCGAGCCGGGATCATACCCCGCGTCGTCGTTCGAGGCGATTGCGTTGCCGTTCGCGTCGAAGACGGTGAGGAGGGTGTCGAACCCGGCCCCGTCGACATCCAGCACGAGGCGTTCGCCGGCCTGGAGATGGAAGGTGAAGACGCTGCCGCCCTGGATGTTGACGGTCGGCCACGAAGCGTCGGTGAGGTCCGGGTTGCCTTCGTGGATGACGAAGGCCGAGCGCGGCACGTCGTAGTGGGCGCCCGCCGCCAGCACGATCGGCGCCGTCGAGCCGCCGCCGAGAACCGTGTTGTCCTCGTTGAACGTGCCACCGTTCCGTCCGACCTCGACCGTCGGCCGGTCGGCGACCGCATCGACCACCACGGTGAAGCTGCCGGTGGCATGCGAGACGTCGTTGGCGTCGGTCAGATCGTCATCCGACTTGCGGGTCTCTTCCGAGGTGACGTCGATGTTGACGGTGAAGTCGTCGTCGAGATGCTGAGGAAGCCGCACCTGCAGACCGCTGCCGCCTTCGTCCATGACCATCAGCGCCGGCATGTCGTTGCCGCCGCCGCCGCCGAACCCCTCGCCGGTGAGGTCGAGGGCCAGCACCTGGAAGTCGCCGCCCTCGCCCTCGTCGACCGGCGTGAAGGTCAGCTCGTTGCCGTCGATTCCGACCTCGACGCGAATGTAGTCCTCGATCGGCGTGCCGGGGTTCTCAGGATCGAAGATCTGCGCCAGCATCCAGATGCTGTCGCCGTCCTCGATTTCGCTGCCGTTCCACAACACCGCCGTGCCGGTCGGACCCTCTTCGGCAACGAACACCATCATGTCGTTGCCTTCGCCGCCCTGGTCGCCGCCGTTCAGCGGGTTCACGAGCCCGCTCAGCGTCACGGTCACCTGGGTCAGCTCTTCCGAGCCGTCGACGTCGTTGGCGAACGCCTTGAAGCCGATGTCGTAGGCCGGTTCGTGGTCCACGTACGCACCGTCCTCGCCGCTCTGCGTCGCGTTGTCCTCGAGGTAGGTGACGGTCTTGCCGCCCGAGGGCAGCAGCTCGCTGGCCTCGCCCGTGCTGTCGCTCCAGGAGACCTCGACGCTGTCGCCGTTGATCGTCACCCCGGTGGGAATGATGGTGCTGCCATTGGCGGTGTCGGCGTCGTTCACCGCGACCAGACTGATGGTGACCGGGCCGGAGTGCGTAGCGGTGAAGGTGAAGGTGCCGGATTCGTCGCCGTAGTTGCCGTTCTCGCGGATGTCGGACAGCTTGGTGGCGACCCCGTCGACGACGATGAAGCCGGCGTCGTTGTAGCCGAGGTAGTCGCCGCCGTCGAAGAACCAGGAGATCGCGACCTGGTCGCCGGCCGCGACCTCGATCGTCGTGGTATAGGCCATTCCGTCGGTGAACTCGGAGCCGTCGATGTCGCCGGGCACGCCATCCCCGCCCGTCACTGCGAGGCTGGACAGGTCGATCGTCGCCGGCTCGGCCACCGCGTCGACCGTCACCGGAACGGTCGTGGTCAGCACGTTGCCGAGCCCGCTGTCGGGGTCGACGATAGTGACCGCGACCGTGAGGTCGAAGTCGACGTCGGAATCGTTGTCCGCCGGGAAGAACAGCACCTCGCCGACCTCGATTGTCGACAGCGGTGCGAAGGTCGCCACGCCCTCGGGGCTGATCGCGACGTCGACCCCGTTCACCATCAGGCGACCGTCGGCCGGCAACCCGCTCAGCGTCACCTGGGTGATGCCCTCGTTGTCGGCCGGGGTGAAGGTGATGTCGATCGAGCCGGGGCTGGCCGTGTCCTCGACCCCGATGTGCTGGTTGGGCTGGCCGTCTTCGAACAACCCGTCATAGACCCCTTCCGGGATTCCGCCGGGGACTCCGTCCACCTCGGTGGTGGCCGTGGTCACTGTCACTGAAAGGGTGCCGTCGGCGTCGTCGCCTTCCGCCAGCAGGACCGGGTTGAACTCGGGGAAGCCGGGGTAGCTCAGCGGCGGGCCGAGGTCGAGCGGGTTCTCCACCAGACCTTCGAGGCCCTGCTCGTCGATCGAGCCGTTGTTGCCGAAGCCCGAGCCGGGGGTGCCGCCCGGGGTCGCGCCGCCGGCGGCGGTCGAGAACCCGGCCAGCAGCTCGTCGAGGCTGGCGATGTTGGTCGTCTTGTCCGAA
>JAHDSF010000005.1 GCA_018432935.1 Rhodospirillales bacterium
GGCGATGTCGTTGATCAGGCCGATCACCTCGCCGATCTTCTGCGCCGCCGCCGACAGGCTCTGCACCTTGTCGTTGGCCTCCTCCGCCTGACGCACCGCCCCGCTGGCCACGTTCGACGCCTGCGTGATCTGGCGGCCGATCTCGCCGATCGATGCCGTCAGCTCCTCGGCCGCCGTCGCCACCGTCTGCACGTTCACGCTCGCCTGCTCGGACGCCGCCGCCACCGCCGTCGACTGCCGCGACGTCTCCTCCGCCGCTGCCGACATCGATGCCGCCGAGCCGTTCATCTGGGTCGAGGCCGAGGCCACCTGGCTCACCACCATCCCGACGCTGGCTTCGAACTCCGACGCCATCCTGTTCAGCAGTGTCTTGCGATCGGCCGCGGCCTTGCGCTCCTGCTCCTCCTGCGCCTCGCGCAGGCGGTCCATCTCGATCGTCTTCTCGAGGAACGTCTGCATCGAGCGCGAAAGATCGCCGATCTCGTTCTTCAGATCCGTGTTCTCGACCACCACCGACTTGTCGCCGTCGGCGATCTTCAGCATGTCCCGCGCAATCGTCCCGATCGGCCGCGTGATGCCGCGCGCGATCACCAGCGAGCCGCCGCCCACCAGGGCCGTGATGAGGAGAACGACCCCGCCGATCACCAAGGCAACGTCATAGAAGATCGCGTCGACGTCGTCGACGTACATCCCCGAGGCCACGAACCACTTCCACGGCGCATACCCCTTGGCGTATGAGATCTTCGGCGAAGCCTCCTTCTCGCCCGGCTTCTGCCACACGTACTCGACGAAGCCGGCCCCCTTGGCAGCGACCAGCGACCCCATCTCCGCATAGAACAGCTTGCCCGCCGCATCGGTACCGCGGGCGAAACTCTGCCCTTCCATCTCCGGCTTGATCGGATGCATCAGCATGTTCAGGTCGTAATCCTGGACCCAGAAGTAGTTGTCGCCGTCGTAGCGGAGGTCCTTGAGCGCCTTCTTGGCGGCAGCCTGGGCCGCCTCCCGGGTCAGTTCGCCCGACTGTTCCCGCTTCGCAAAGTGTCCGATGATGCCGAAAGCAGTCTCCACTACGTCTTCGGTCATGTCCTTGCGGTCGTCGAGCAGGTTTTTGCTCAATGTATTCAGGCCGAAACCTGCGACGACGACGATGCCGACCAGGGCGGTCGCCACGATCACCTGCAGGCGGACACCGATTCTGAACTTGGCAAGGAACATGGAGGCGCTCTTTTGTTCTTTTCTGACCGAGATATGCATAAGATAGAGCGCAAACCCTCACGATACACAATGCCGCCCTATGCATACTAAAGCATGACACTCATGTCTCAACCAGAGCGTGTTGAAGACAACCGCGAAGGCCGATGCCGGAATCGTATTTGAACCGGACGGTTCGTCTCTCTGCAACCGAATGCATGAGGGCATCGAAGCGAGGACCGATCGTACAGCAGATCCGTGAGGCTATCGTCAGGCGTGCATCGATGGAGGTTCTGGATCGCGGTCGGATCCCAGCAAAAGGTCTTTTCCGCCGCGAATCGGACGCACTTCGGCTTCGACCGGTTCGAGCTCCGGAAGGGCGTCGCCGGTGCCTTCGACCTCGAGCTCCTGGAAGCGGCGGGCCTGCGGCATGACGTTGCTTTCGAGGCTGCCGACGAACTTGTTATAGCCCTTGACGGCGCCCTCCAGCCCACGTCCGACGGCCGCGACATGGGCGCCCATGACCGAAAGGCGCCTGTAGAGCTCGCGGCCGAGGCCGGCCACGACGCGGGCGTTCTCGGCGATCTTTTCCTGCCGCCAGCCGAAGGCGATCGCCTTGGCGAGGGCGATCAGCGTGGTCGGCGTGACCATCAGCACGCGCGAGGCGACCGCATCCTCGAACAGCTGCGGGTCGCGCTCCATTGCCGCCGCGAACAGGTTGTCGCCGGGAATGAACATCGCGACGAAGTCGGGCGTCACCGTCAGGCCGTCCCAGTAGGCCTTCGACGAGAGCTGCTTGACATGGCTGCGAAGCTGCTGGGCATGGCGACAGAGGTGCGCCTCCCGCTCCGCCTCGTCGACGCTCTCCACCGCATCGAGGTAGGCGGCCATCGAGGTCTTGGCGTCGACCACGATGAAGCGCTCGCCCGGCAGGCGGATGATGGCGTCGGGACGCAGGCGCCCTTCCTCGCGGTCGAAGCTCTGCTCGGTCGTGAAGTCGACGTAGGGGGTCATCCCCGACAGCTCCATCACGTTCTGGAGCTGCTGCTCGCCCCAGCGACCGCGGGTCTTCGGAGCCGCCCGCAACGCATTCACCAGCCTGCCGGTCTCGGCCCGCACGTCGAGCTGCGCCTGGGCTACCGCCTTCAGCTCGGCACTGAGGGCACCGTAGGTCTGGGAACGCGCCTTCTCGATCTCCTGCAGGTTCGCCTGGTACTTCTGGAGGGTCTCGGAGACCGGCTGCAGCATCGCCTGGATGGCCTCGCGGCGACGGTCGAGCTCCCCCTCTGCGGTTTTCCGGTGGTGATCCAGCACCTGACGCGCCACCTCGAGGAACGAGGCCTGGTTCGACTTCAGGGCTTCATTGGCAAGGTTCTTCAGGTCCTTTTCGATCTCGCCGCGAACCTGGGTCATGACCTCGATCTGGCGGACGTGGGCCTCGGCCTGCTCGCGCAACGAAGCCTGCACCTCGGCGTTGCGCGCGGCCAGCCCTTCCAGGCGGTCCTGAGAGGCGCGCAGCGCCTCTTCGAGCAGCGGCACGCGGGAGGCCTGCTCCTCGGCCCGGGCACGGGCGATGCGTTCGCTGCTGCGCGCTTCGCCCAGACGCAGCCAGACGACCACGGCGCCCACCAGCATGCCCAGGACGGCGGCAACCGTGACAGCGAGCCAGGCAACGTCCGACATTCCTGCTCCTCGATTATCCGGTAGTGAAAGATCGGCTTCCATACTACACCTTGTGGGTCCCCAATCGCCACCCGTGTTTGCACCCGGCCGCCCTTGCTTTAGCGACAACAGGTTGGCACGATGGCCCCGCTCTGTTGCACGTGCGGCGCCACCCGCAACCTCGAGAACCGAGGCGCTCCCAGCGATGTCGTGGCGTTCCGGAAGCGGCGGCGGGTCGTTCGAACAGACCGTGGGGTGTGGGAAAACCGATGATCATCGGACTGCGAGAAAGCCGTGCGCACGATCGCCGGAGGCGCATCTGGCGGGTCGTCAAGTGGCTGTTCGTGCTGACCGTGATTGCGGTGTTCGGCATCTTCATGTACCAGACCGGCGCCACGGTCGCCCACAGCGAGGTCGAGGCCCTCGGCAACGAGGTGCGGTCGCTGACGGCCACCGTCGCCGACCTGCGGCAGACGACCGCCCAGGCGCGAGCGGGGGCCGAGCAGGCTCTGGCCCGGGAGGCCCATTGGCGCAACCTCTATGCCCAGGAAGTGCCGACCGGACCGGCCAAGGAACTGCTTGTCCTGTTGCAGAAGGGGCTGGATGCCGGCATTCCGCCGAAACGGCTGGCTTTCATCCTCGGGTCGGCGACCAAGGAGCGGCAGTGCGACCGCGAACTGCAGACCAAGCGCTTCATGGTGAGGACGCCGGTCGCGGGCAGCAGCAATGATGCGGTAAGCTTCGCCGACGGTGCCATCACGGTGATCGCCGAGGGCGAACCGGCGATCGACCCCGCCGGCAACCGCCAGGCCTGGTTCGACCCGGCCAAGCCGGTGACCCTCCGCTTCATGCTGCTCGGCGGCGGCCAGTCGGAAGCTTCGGGCGTGCTGCCGGTCGAGCATTCGGTAGTGCGCGGCGATGCCGAGCATCGCTTCGCCGTCACCGTGGGGGACCGCCGCGGCTTCATCAACGTCACCGCCGAGCGCTGCAAGTTCCCGTGAGTCTCACGCCCGCAGGCGGCGCGCGGCGTTCTTGATGCGGCCGATCGCCAGCGCGGTGCCCAACACGGCCCCGCAGAAGAAATAGAGGCCGGCCTGACTGGTCGCGTTGGCGAGCCCGGTGGCCTTGACCGAGAAGACGAGCAGGGCGACCACCAGCACGTCGACCATCGACCATTTGCCGAGCCACTCCAGCCGCCTCGCCAGCCGCTCGAAGCGGTGCGCGCGGACGTCGGTCCAGCCCCACAGGACCAGGGCGAGCGCCAGCTTCACCATCGGAAAGACGGCCGAGAACAGCAGCACCACGGCGCCGATCAGGATCTCTCCTTCGGATATCAGCGCGCCGATGCCCTGAACGATCGAGACCCGGTCGGTCAGGAAAAAGAAGCGGTCGACCCGCACCACAGGAAGGAGCAGGCCGAGGGCCAACGCGACCGCCGAGCCGACGAGCAGCACGCCCGCGGCACGGTCCCATCGATTGCCGGAGCGGGCGATGGTCGCCCGCCGAGCGCGTTCGGCCTGCATGGCGAGGGTTCTCGCACAATCCGGGAGCGGGCGCCATCCCCTCGGAGCGGAAAGGCGCCCTACTTGATGCCGCAGGCGGCGCCGATCGCGTTCCAGGCGGCGGTGAAGCCTGCCAGCGAATAGGTGTCTACCGTCTTGGCGCCGCGGGTCGGGGTGCCGCGCACGATCATGTTGCCCGCCGAGCGCCGCATCGCCGCGGTCAGCTTGGCATCGCGCTCCTTGTCGGCGGCCCAGGCGGTATCGCCCTGGGTAAACAGATCGTACTTCTGGCCGTCGATCTCGACCACGACCGGCTCGTTCGGCTTGTACGCATACCCGGCGGTGATGCTGACTTCGCCGACGCGCTTCTCGCCGGGACGGTGGGTGACCATGACATGCACGGCGCCGCGGTTGGGAACGGCGCCCTCGCTCTTCTTCGGAATGGTGCCGGCGTAGCACACCCGACCGGCGCCTTCACCCTGGGCGAAGGCGCTCCAATCGTCGAATACGTCGATGAGCTTTTTCTTTTGCGCCGCCGCTGCTCCGGTGGGGAGGGCGACGGCGATCGCGAGCACCGCGAGAACCGATTTGCGCATGCCGGACTTCATAGTCCCGGGTCCGGCCCTTGCCAAGCGCAGAAACGCAAAGAGACTAATTGACCGACTCGTAATTTAAATTCTTGACCCAGAGATCCTTAAAGTCTTATGGTCCGGGACGTCGCGGTCGTGAGACCGCTACCATGGACCCATCGACGAGGAGCAACTCCCGTGTTCTGTTACCAGTGTGAGCAGACCCTCCACGGCACCGCCTGCACCGAGGTATCCCGTGGCGTGTGCGGCAAGACGGACGAGGTTGCGGCTCTCCAGGATCTTCTTCTGCACGTCGCCCAGGGCGTGTCGATGTACGCCCACCGCGCCCGCGGTCTCGGTGCCCGTTCCGCCGACATCGACGCCTTCGTTCTCGAGGCCCTGTTCACGACGGTCACCAACGTCAACTTCGACCCCGAGGCGGTCGCCAGACAGATCCGCGCAGGCCACGCCCTGATCGGCAAGGCCAGGGCGATGTACGAGCAGGCCTGCCGCCAGGCCGGCGCCACACCGGAAGCGCCGCGCGGCCCCGCCGCCTTCGCTCCCGCCGCGACGACGTCGGGACTGGTCGCCCAAGGCGAGGCTGTGGCGATCACCAAGCGGCTGGATTCGCTGGGCCCCGACATCACCGGCCTGCAGGAGCTGCTCACGTACGGCGTCAAGGGCATGGCCGCCTACGCCCACCACGCGCTGGTGCTGGGCCGCAGCGACGAGGCGGTGCTGGCCTTCACCCACGAGGCCCTCGACTTCGTCACCCGCAACGACGCCGGGGTGAACGATCTGCTGGCCATGAACCTGAAGTGCGGCGAGGTCTCGGTGAAGGTGCTGGCCCTGCTCGACGCCGCCAACACCGGCGCCTACGGCAATCCGGTGCCGACCCCGGTGCCGATGGGCCATGTTCCTGGAAAGTGCATCCTGATCTCCGGCCACGACCTCAAGGACCTGGAAGAGCTGCTGAAGCAGACCGAGGGCAAGGGCATCAAAATCTACACCCATGGCGAGATGCTGCCCGCCCACGGCTATCCCGAGCTCAAGAAGTACAAGCACCTGGTCGGCAACTTCGGCGGCGCCTGGATGGACCAGCGCAAGGAGTTCCCGACCTTCCCCGGCGCCATCCTGATGACCACCAACTGCCTCCAGGAACCGCGCGAGAGCTACAAGGGCCGGATCTTCACCTCGGGCTTGGTCGGTTGGCCGGACGTCACCCACATCACCGACCGCAACTTCGCGCCGGTCATCGAGGCCGCGTTGGCGGCGCCGGGCTTCGCCGACGCGCTTGACGGCGGCACCCACATCGTCGGCTTCGGCCACAATGCCGTTCTTGGCGTGGCGGACACCGTGATCTCGGCGGTCAAGGCCGGCGCCATCAAGCGCTTCGTGCTGATCGGCGGCTGCGACGGCGCCGAGACCGGACGCAACTACTACAGCGACCTCGCCGACGAGATGCCAAAGGACTGGGTGGTGCTGACGCTGGGCTGCGGCAAGTTCCGGGTCGTCGGCCACGACCTCGGCACCATCGGCGGACTGCCGCGCCTCCTGGACATGGGGCAGTGCAACGACTCGTTCTCGGCGATCCGGGTCGCGCAGGCGCTGGCCGAGGCGTTCGGCACCGACGTCAACGGACTGCCGCTCAACCTGGTGCTGTCGTGGTACGAACAGAAGGCGGTCTGCGTGCTGCTGGCGCTGCTGCACCTCGGGGTGAAGAACATCCGCATCGGACCGAAGCTGCCGGCGTTCGTCACCCCGGCCGTGCTCAAGGTCCTGGTCGACACCTTCAACGTGATGCCGATCGGCACCGTCGAAAGCGACCTCAAGGCGATGGCGGCATAGGGTCCGCGAGCACTAAGACGCATGGGGGCGGGGAAACCCGCCCCCCTTCCTTCGTCCCGGACTCGCCGGCTATCGCGCCGCGGCTTCCTGCCGCCGGATCAGCCACCACACGATCAGTGCCCCCAGCATCTTGCTGGCGGTCATGGTGGCGACCCCGGCCGGCGACAGGATGCCGATGCCGCCGAGGAAGATCGCGCTGTCGATCGGGGTCCCGAGCAGGCTGGACAGCAGGATGCGCTGCGACAGCGGCCGCCCGGTGAAGCTGTAGACGGCCCAGTCGGCCAACTCGCTGACAAGGAAGGCGGCGGCGCTGGCATAGGCGATCGCCGGGTTGGCCATGAAGTACGAGATCACCACCCCGCCCACCATGGCGATCAGGATGCGGTGGCCGATCTCGCGCTGGGCAAAATCGCGGACTACGAAGACGAAGCCGACCGCCAGCGACACCGGCGGCCACATCGTGCCGTCCGGCAGACGGACCAGCGGCACCACCGTGAACGCCCAGTTCACGAGCACGATCAGCATCACATAGAGGGCTGTGAAGCGGTAGCGCATCGGCCCATGTTTCCGTTTCGTTGCCGGAACTCCGGCGGCGCGGTATCTAGCACATTGGTTGCGCCGATGCGAGGGCAAGTGAACGACAGCCGGACCATGATCCGCGATCGCGCCCTGGCCGAGGGCTTCGATACGGTCGGCTTCGCGCCCGCGCGCCTGCCCGAAGAGGCGCCGCGCGGACTGGCGCGCTATCTTGCCGAAGGCCGTCACGGCGAGATGGAGTGGATGGCCACCACCCGGGATCGCCGGGCCGACCCCCGCGCCCTGATGCCCGAGGCTCGCGCGGCCGTCGTGCTCGGCACCAGCTACGCCCCGCCGGGCGACCCGCGGGTGCCGCACAAGGACCGCGGTGCCATCGCCGCCTACGCCCGCAACCGCGACTACCACGACCTCTTGAAAAAGCGGCTGAAGCGCCTCGCCGGCTGGATGGCGGAGGAGTTCGGGTGCGCGGTCAAGGTGTTTGTCGACACCGCGCCCCTGATGGAAAAACCCCTGGCCCAACTGGCCGGACTCGGCTGGCAGGGCCGCCACACCAACCTGGTGTCGCGGCGCTACGGATCGTGGCTGTTCCTCAGCGAGATCCTCACCGACCTGCCCCTGTTGCCGGAGGTTGCCGCCGTCGATCGTTGCGGCAGCTGCGACCGCTGCGTTCGCGCCTGCCCGACCGGCGCCCTCTCCGGCGACGGAACCATCGATGCCCGAGCCTGCATCTCGTACCTGACGATCGAGCACAAGGGCGACATCGACGGGCAGTACCGGGCGGCGATCGGCAACCGCGTCTACGGCTGCGACGACTGCCTCGCCGTCTGCCCGTGGAACAAGTTCTCCACCCCCACCCTCGAGCAGGCCTTCCTGCCAAGGCCGGAGCTGAAGGCACCACGGCTGGCCGAGCTGGCGGAGCTGGACGATGCCGCCTTCCGCGCCCTGTTCTCCGGCTCGCCGATCAAGCGGACCGGACGCGATCGCTTCGTGCGAAACGTGCTGATCGCCATCGGCAACAGCGGCGAGCCGGCGCTGCTTCCGGCGGTCGAGCGCCGCCTCGACGATGCCTCGCCCCTGGTCCGGGAGGCCGCGCGGTGGGCCCGCGAGCGGTTGCGGCCGGGGTTCTGAGCGCTTGCGCGATCCCACAGAGTTGTATACAAAATAACAAAAAAGTATTCACAGAGGAGACGTCACGATGGCCCTGACCCCCTATTTCGAGCCGCGGGAAGGCGGCGACCTCACGTTCGTCGTCGAGGCGACGCGCGAGAAGTTCGGCATCGGCGCCCTGCACGAGGCGGGAGCCGACGCCAAGGCCCTGGGCATGACCCGGGCGGCCCTGTTCACCGACCCCCGGGTGGCAAAGCTGGAGCCGGTGGCGATCGTCAAGCGTTCGCTGGAGGCCCAGGGTATCGACGTCGCCGTCTACGACGAGGTGACGGTCGAGCCGACCGATGCCTCGTTCAAGAAGGCGATCGCCTTCGCCACCGAAGGAAAGTTTGACGGCTACGTCAGCGTCGGCGGCGGCTCGGTTATGGACACCTGCAAGGCGGCCGACCTCTACGCCTCCTGGCCCGACGACTTCCTGGCCTACGTCAACCCGCCGATCGGCGGCGGCAAGCTGGTCCCCGGCCCCCTCAAGCCGCACATCGCCTGCCCGACCACCTTCGGCACCGCCAGCGAGTGCACCGGGATCGCCATCTTCGACTTCCAGGAGATGAACGCCAAGACCGGGATCTCGACCGCCGGCATCAAGCCGAGCCTCGGCATCTGCGATCCCTCCTGCCTTGCCACCCTGCCGCCGACGGTGCTGGCCGCCAACGGGCTCGACGTCTTCAGCCATGCGGTCGAATCGCTGACCGCCCGCCCCTATACCGCCCGCCCGGCGCCGGGCGAGCCGCGGCTGCGCCCCCTCAGCCAGGGCGCCAACCCCTATAGCGACCTCAACTGCCTGGAGGCGATACGCCTGATCGGCGAGAACCTGGTGGCGGCGGTGCGCGACCCGGGCGACATGCGTTACCGCGAACCGCTGATGTTCGCCGGCATGCTGGCCGGCATCGGCTTCGGCAACGCCGGCTGCAACCTGCCGCACGGCATGTCCTACGCGGTCGCCGGGCTGGTGAAGGACTTCCGCGCCCCCGGCTGGCCGCAGGACGAGCCGATGGTGCCGCACGGCTACGCGGTGATCGTGAACTCGCCCTCGGTGTTCCGCTTCACCGGTGCGATGTGCCCGGAGCGCCACCTGATGGCCGCCAAGGCGCTGGGTGCCGAGACCGAGGGCGTCAACAAGGAGCCGGGCGACATTCTTGCCGACGCGGTGATCGAGATCATGAGGGCGACCGGCATGCCCAACGGGCTGAGCGGGGTCGGCTACGACGAACGGGACATCCCGGCGCTCACCGACAAGGCGTGGCCGCAGAAGCGCCTCATCGACAACGCCCCGGCACCGATCGGCAAGGACGACCTGGAGCGGATGTTCCGCGGCGCGCTGCGGTACTGGTAGCCTTACAGCCGTGCCCGCAGAATGCGGGCGATCTCGTCGTCGGTCAGCACCAGCGGGTTGGTCTTCATGCTGTTCCCGCCGCTTTGCCGCACCACCTCGGGAATGTCCCCTGCGGTCATGCCGTAGGCCGAGAGCTTCGGCAAGGCGAGGCGTCCGGTCCATGCCTGAAGGGTCGCCACCAGCGCCTCGAGAGCATCCTCGGAGGCATGGGGGTCGGCGCACAGCAGGCGCCCCGCCCGGTCGTAGCGAACGAGCGCCGGGCTGTCCGGCGCACGCTCCCGCAGGGCCCGGATGTTCACCGCGGTCGCCTCGGCGAGCAGGGTGCCGCAGAGGATGCCGTGCGGGATCGGGAACATGGCCCCCAGCGGCGACGCCAGCCCGTGCACCGAACCAAGCCCGGCTTGCGCCAGCACGATGCCCGACATCAGCGACGCATAGGCCAGCCGCTCGCGCCCCTTGGCGTGCCCGTCGAGAGCGGCGAAGAAGCCGTCCCGGAACGCCTCCAGTCCGGACCACGCCAGCGCCTCGGTAAAGGGGCTGCCGCGCGGCGATACCAGCGCTTCCAGGAGCTGGGTGAAGGCATCCATGCCGTTGGCGGCGAGCAGTTCGGGCGGGCAGCCGGCGAGGAAATCGGGGTCGACGATGGCGACGCGGGCCACCAGGGCGTCGTCGCGGAACGACTTCTTGAAGCCGCCCGGCCCGCGCCGGCTGAGGACCGCGTTCTTGGTCGCCTCGCTGCCCGTCCCGGCGGTGGTGGGGACGGCGACGAACGGCACCGCCGGACCCGCGTAGGGTATCCCGCGGCCGACCCCTTCCAGGTGGTCCATCACCGAGTTGCCTGGGATCAGCAGGCCGGCGATCGCCTTGGCGGCGTCGAGCGCGCTGCCGCCGCCGACGCCGACCACGACCTCGATGTTCCTGGCCTTGCACGCAGCGACGGCGGCATCGACGAGGTCGGGCGAAGGCTCGTCCCCGACCGTCACCGTCTCCAGCGCCACGCCGGCCGCCTCGAGCTCGGCGACGATCCCTCGCCACAGGTCCCGTCCGGTCGGGTCGGACCAGCGCCGGGTGACGGCAACCGCCCGGGTGCCGAGGGCGCGCACTTCCCCGGCGATCGCCGAGCGGGCGCCGGAGCCGAATACGATCCGCGGCAGCCGGCCCACCGCGAACGGGACGATACCCTCGCCCATCAGACGAACAGCCCGTCGTAGACGACGCCGCGCCGCGGCTCCGCCATCATGTCGGCGACCGCGTCGCGCCACGCCTTGTAGTGGGGCATCTCCTTGTGGGCCGCCGCCGCGGCCGCCGTGGTGTAGGCCTCGTACAGCAGGAAGCGGGTTGGGTCATCCTTCATCTGCAGAATGTCGAAGCGCAGGTTGCCCGGCTCGCGCCGCGAGCCTTCGTTATCGAGACGGCACGCCTCGACGAAGTCGTCGATGCACTCGGGCTTGACCGTGACGTAGACGGCAGTGACGTACATGGGCATCCCTCCGCATTGCGCTCTGAGCCGACGCCGACTATAGACCGGGCGGGCGAGATGTGGGTAGGAGCCTGAAGCAAGCGCGATGAAGGTCGACCTGTTCGATTTCGATCTGCCCGAGACGTGCATCGCCCAGCATCCGGCGGTGCCCCGGGACTCGGCGCGCCTGCTCCACGTCGGCGATGGTCTGGCCGACCTTGCCGTGCGCGACCTGCCGCGCCTGCTCGCCCCCGGCGACGTGCTGGTCTTCAACGACACCAAGGTGGTGCCGACGAGGCTCTGGGGCCGCCGAGGGGAGGCACGCATCGAGGTCACCCTGCACAAGCGGGAAGGGGACCTCGCATGGCGCGCCTTCGCCCGCCCCGCCAAGCGGCTGCATCCGGGCGACCGCATCGTCTTTGCCGAGGATTTCGCGGCGACGGTGGCGGAGAAGCGCGACGGTGGCGAGGTCGTGCTGGACTTCGAGATCGCACCCGGCGAACTGCTGCCGGCGCTGGAACGGCACGGGGCGATGCCGCTGCCGCCTTACATCCGGCGCAACAGCCCGGGCGAAGCGCGCGACCGCGCCGACTACCAGACCGTCTACGCCGCCCGCGAGGGGGCGGTCGCCGCCCCCACCGCCGGCCTCCACTTCACGGACGCGCTGCTGGCGGGCATCCGCGCACGAAACGTAGAGACCGTGTTCGTCACCCTGCACGTCGGAGCCGGCACCTTCCTGCCGGTGAAGACGGAGGACGTCGAGGATCACGTCATGCATGCCGAGTGGGGCGAGATCGGGCCCGCCGCCGCCGCCGCGATCGGAGCCGCGCAGGCGCGCGGCGGCCGGGTAATCGCAGTCGGCACCACCTCGCTGCGGCTGCTGGAGACGGCCTCGGGCGAGGACGGCGGGCTTTCGCCCTGGCGCGGCGAGACCTCGATCTTCATCACTCCCGGCTACCGTTTCCGCGTCGTCGACCGCCTGATGACCAACTTCCACCTGCCGCGGTCGACCCTGTTCATGCTGGTCAGCGCCTTCGCCGGGCTGGAACGGATGAAGGGCGCCTATGCCCATGCCGTCGCTTCGGGCTATCGTTTCTACTCGTATGGCGACGCCAGCCTGCTGGAGAGGGGGGAATGACGGGCTTTGCCTTTGCCGTGTCGGCCGTCGATGGACGAGCCCGGCGCGGCAGCCTGGAAACCGCGCACGGGATCGTCGACACCCCGGCCTTCATGCCGGTCGGCACGGCGGCGACGGTGAAGGCGATGATGCCTGGCTCGGTGGCTGCCACCGGGGCGCAGATCATCCTCGGCAATACCTATCACCTGATGCTGCGGCCCGGCGCCGAGCGGATCGACCGTCTGGGCGGGCTGCACCGGTTCATGAACTGGCCGGGACCGATCCTCACCGATTCCGGCGGCTTTCAGGTGATGTCGCTGACCGGGCTGCGGAAGATGACCGAGGACGGTGTCGTGTTCCGTTCCCATGTCGACGGCAGCTACCATGACCTGACGCCGGAGCGGTCGGTGGAGATCCAGCGCCTGCTCGATTCCGACGTCACCATGGTGCTGGACGAATGCACCCCGTTCCCGGCCGACCACGCCACCGCGGCCGCCTCGATGCGGATGTCGATGCGCTGGGCTGAACGCTGCCGCAGGGCATTCGTCGCGCGCGAGGGCTACGGCCTGTTCGGCATCGTCCAGGGCAGCGTCTATCCCGACCTGCGCCGGGAATCGGCCGACGCCCTGCGGGCAATCGGCTTCGACGGCTACGCGGTCGGCGGGCTGGCGGTCGGCGAGGGCCGCGAGGCGACGTTCGCCACTCTGGACGCGACCCTGGCGGCGCTGCCCGAGGACAAGCCGCGCTACCTGATGGGGGTCGGCAAACCGGAGGACATCGTCGCCGGGGTCGTCCTCGGCGTCGACATGTTCGACTGCGTGTTGCCGACGCGGTCGGGACGGACCGCCCAAGCCTGGACGGCCGGGGGACCGGTCAACATCCGCAATGCCCGCCACGGCGAGGACACCCGTCCGCTCGAGCAGGACTGTCCCTGCCCGGCTTGCCGCAACCACAGCCGCGCCTACCTCCACCATCTGGTGCGCGCCGGCGAGATCCTGGGCGCCATGCTTCTGACCTGGCACAACCTGCAGTACTATCAGCGCCTGATGGCGGGGCTGCGGACGGCGATCGCGGGCGGCGAGCTGGCCGCATTCGTGGCGGAGTTCGAGCGGCGCCGTCTGCAGGGCGACATCCCGCCGCCGTAGCATCGACCAGGCGGGACAGCGACGGGAGGACGGCCATGGCCGAGAACATCTACCAGACTTTGACCCAGCTGGGCGGACGCGGCGAAATTCCGGAATCGCCGGACGAGGCGGTACTGGAGACGGTACCCAACCCGCACCCCGACGCGCTCTACGTGGTCCGCTTCACCTGCCCCGAGTTCACCTCGCTATGTCCGGTGACCGGGCAGCCGGACTTCGCCCACCTGGTGATCGACTACGTGCCGGACGACACCCTGGTCGAAAGCAAGAGCCTGAAGCTGTTCCTGAACTCTTTCCGCAGCCACGGCGCCTTCCACGAGGAATGCACGGTCGGCATCGCCAAGCGTCTGGTGGACGCTCTCAGCCCGCAATGGCTGAGGATCGGCGGCTACTGGTACCCGCGTGGTGGCATGCCGATCGACGTCTTCTACCAGACCGGCGAGCCGCCCGCCGGCCTGTGGCTGCCCGACCAGGGGGCGCAGCCCTACCGCGGCCGCGGCTGACGCCCTTCTTCCGCGGGAGACCGTAGCGGGAGTCGGATCGACACCACCGTGCCACGACCGGGCTCGCTGTGAATCTTCAACGTGCCGCCGTGCATCTCGATCAGCTTGCGGCTGAGCGGCAGGCCGAGACCGGTGCCGGTGTGGCTGCGGGCGTAGGATCCGCCCTCGACCTGGCCGAAGGGTTGCAGCGCCACGGCGATGTCCTCTTCGGACATGCCGATTCCGGTATCTGCCACGGCCACGGTGTAATGGCCCTTGCCACGCTCGCCCGAAATCGAAACCACCCCGCCCGGCGCGAACTTGATCGCATTGACGATGATGTTCACCAGCGCCTGCTTGACGCGAAGCGGATCGGCCGGGATCCGCTCGGCCGCCTCCGGACCGTCCTTGCGGATCAGACGAACGCGGTTCTTCTCGGCTTGCGGGGCCACGATCTCGACCACCTCGCGAATGATCTCGGTCATGTCGACCGGCTCGCGGTCCACGTTCATCGCCCCCGCCTCGATTTTCGACATGTCGAGGACGTCGTTGATGAGATGCAGCAGGAAGTGCGCGCTTTGCAGCACCAGGCGCGGGTAGTCCGCATACTCCTTCGGCATCGGCGCCAGGATCTCGGTCGCCATCATCTCGGAAAAGCCGCAGATCGCATTGAGGGGCGTGCGCAGTTCGTGGCTCATGTTGGCGAGGAACATCGATTTCGCGTCGCTGGCCGCATCCGCGGCCCGCTTTGCCGCGCGCAGGTCCTGCTCGATCCGATGGCGTTCCGAGACCTCGCGCTGCAAGGATGCGGTCCGCTCCTTGACGCGCGCTTCGAGCTGGTCCCGCAGCCGGGCCAGCGCGTCCATCGGACCGACGATCATGCTGTCGATGACGGCCACCAGGACGAGGGTGAAGGACAGGAACTTCAGCAGGTGGCCGAGCAGGTTCGACAACCCGAACACGCTGACGTAGAAGGTGAACACCAGTTCGGACGCCATCGTCAGGGCCACCGAGCCGATGATCAGCCACGTCATCTCCGGGCCGAGGACGTTGCGCTGCAGGTACAGGCGGAGCATCGCGATGGCCAGCAGGCCGACGAGCACGTACTCGCTGCCGACCTTGAACGGCGTCAGGCCCTGGCCCTCGATGTAGGCGTGCGGGAACCATCCCGTGAACACCGCCGCAATCAGGACCGCCGCAACCGCCCCCCAGCCGAACAAGACCGTGCCCCGGTTGACGGGTCGGCGGAGGAACCCCGGCGCCATCACCAGGATGAGCGCTTGCATGAACCGGGCCGCCAGCCAGAGCTGGGTGGCCGCGTCGGCGGTGGCTCCCGCGACGGGAAACACGCCCATCCCCTTGTAGGCAAGGGTGTGCACGAGATCGATCAGGGCGACCCAGCCATAGCCGCAGGCGAGGAAGGACAGAAACCCGTTGCGCGTGTAGCGATAGGCGAACCAACCCCCTACCGTCAGCAGGGCCCCGACGATGATCGAAAAGAACTCGGCTAGGGCGTGGAACAGGAGATAGTTCCCGAAACTGACGATCGTCAGCAGGACGCACACCACGAGGGACGTCACCCACACGGCGCCGTAACGGTGAGCCAAGTCACGTGACGGCGTCACCATTCGCCGAAGCTGGGAATCCGGGGACTCAGGCACTACACGAGCCGGTTGTGAAGCAATAAGTTCCGGAATTCATAGCGAACTTTGCCGCTGAAGTGAAGGAGCGCAAGTGGCGACATCGAGCGTCGACTTGTATGTGCGGCAGTGTGCGCAAATGTATCTGGTCCTCCGCTCCGCCCTCTCACGGCTCCGGGGAGAGGCGCAGGACGGCACGGCAGGCAATGCATGGCTGACGACGGCAAGCTCGATACCCCGGCCCTCCCCCCTCCCGCCGAAATGCGCACGGTTCCCGCGACCGCGGCACAGGGGCTGCGCGACCTTCTTATCGAGATCAGCCTGCCGACCATCACCGTGCTGGCCGTGCTTTACACCGCCTATTTCGCCCAGGACCTGCTGATTCCGGTGTGCGTGGCGGTGATCCTTTCCGGCGTTCTGTGGCCGGCGGTCGCGGCGTTGCGCCGCGCCCGCATCCCCTTGGCGCTGGCCGCCGGGCTGGCAACCTTCGTGCCGCCGGTAGTGGTCGGCACCGCCATCCACTACGTCACCCCCAGCTTCGAAACCTGGCGCTACCGGGTGCCCCTGTTCGTCCGGGAAATGGAGCTGAAGCTCGACACCGCCTTTGAATCCCTGCAACGGGCGCGCGAGATCGCCCGCGAGGCAAGCGACATGGCGGCCGGCAAGCAGCCGGACCAGACGCCGGGCCAACCGCCGCCGCAGGCGCCGGCCGAAAGCGACATCGCGCTCGATATCCTGTGGAGCGTGCCGGTGATCCTGGCCGCGGCGGCGGCGACCATCATCCTTACCTACTTCATGCTGGTTTCGGGGCCAGCGCTGGCACTGTGGCTGGTGGGGAATCCCGCCGAGAACCGCCGGATCATGCGACTCGCGGTGGTAGCGCGGCAAAGCCTCCGCGACATCTCGGCCTACTATCGCACGGTGACCGCCATCAACATCGGGCTGGCGCTGGCGGTATGGGGCGCCATGGCGGCCCTTGGCATGCCGCAGCCCTATCTCTGGGGCATCATGGCCGGGCTGTTCAACTTCGTTCCCTACATCGGACCGCTGGTCGCGGGAGCGATCATCGCCATCGTTTCGCTGATCCAGTTCGACACAAGTGTGCAGATCGTCGCCCCGCCGTTGCTGTTCGCCATCATCACCGCGACGGAAGGATACTTCGTCACGCCGTGGCTGGTCGGGCGGGTGCTGACCCTGAACCCTCTCCTGGTGCTGCTGGCGGTCGTGTTCTGGGGCTGGATGTGGGGCCTGGCAGGGGCCTTTCTGGCGATCCCGATCGTCGCGGTCACGATCCGGCTGGTCCGCTTCCTGGCCAGCGAAAGCTCATCGGCGCGGGAGTCCCCGACGGGGCGGGAGTCCTGACCGCGGGCCGGTCGTGTTGTTCCCCCTCGGGAAAAATGGTAATGGTGGAGGGGAAACCGCGCGTACGCACGTTCCAAGAACATGAGCAACGACAAGGGGTGAAATCCCCCGGGAACCGGGCGGCGCAACGCGCTTGAGGAGGGAGCTCGCCCGCTTGGCGCCGAAAGTCATCTGGCTTTTCGTCTTCGTCGCCCTCTACTGGTCGTACTGCATCACGATGGGGGTGAAGGGCGCGCGCATGGCCCACACCTCCGATGATTACTTCCTGGCCGGCCGCAAGGTCCCGCTGTGGGTGTTCGTGCTGGCCGTCACCGCCGCCTCGTTCTCGGGCTGGACCTTCATGGGCCACCCCGCGATGCTGTTCCGGGACGGCTTCCAGTACGCCCAGACCTCGCTCTATGCGATCGTCATCCCGCTGACCGGGGTGCTGTTCCTGAAGCGGCAGTGGATCCTCGGCCGCCGCTACGGCTACGTCACCCCGGGCGAGATGTTCTCGGATTATTTCCGCGGTGACGCCATCCGCATCCTGACGGTGGTGGTGGCCCTCGTCTTCTCGATTCCCTATCTGGGCCTGCAGCTCGGCGCCGCCGGCTACCTGTTCGACGTGCTCACCGACGGGCTGGTGACCGAAAAGCTGGGCATGTGGATCCTGGCCATCGTGATGCTGATCTACATCGCCGCCGGTGGCCTGCGCTCGGTGGCCTACGTCGACGCCCTGCAGTGCGTCCTGCTGGCGTTCGGCGTGGTGATGACCGGCATCATCGCCCTCAGCGCCGCCGGCGGCTGGGATGCGCTGCAGCTGGGGCTGGCCAAGCTGGGCGGCGCCGAGGTCGGCCGTTGGGGCACCACCATGGGCGAAGGGGGCGGCAACTACGACGGCTACTTCGCGATTCCAGGCGTCATCCAACTTACCGCCGGCTACGGCCGCGAGACCCCGGTCGGCGGCCTGTGGACCGGCGTGATGGGGCTGACCTTCCTGATCGCCATGATGGGCATCCAGTCCGCCCCCGCCTTCACGATGTGGGCGTTCGCCAACCGCACCCCGCGCGCGTTCGCGCCGCAGCAGGTGTGGGCGTCGGCGTTCGGCATCGGACTGTGCCTGGTGCTGTTCGCGACCATCCAGGGCGTGGGCGCGCATGTGGCGGGCGCCGACCCGGCGGCGAACCGGATCCCGGGCATCGTGCATACCCTGCTGAAGGCCGATTCGACCAGGATCGTTCCGGCGCCGGAGGATCCTGCCGCACTGGTCGCTCTCTACGATGCCGGCGCGGTGCCGCTGGTCGCCGAGGCGCCGCTGGGCCGTCAGGCGGACGAGGCGATGCTGGCCCGGGCGCTGGAGCGCGGCACCAAGACCGCAGACGACGCCGACCGGATCGCCCAGATCGGTGCCTTGACCAAGATCGGCATCGCCCGCGACAAGATCGCCGAACTGGTGGCCGAGCCCGACAACCTCGACCGCTTCGTGCGCGAGAACCGCGAACTCGGACAAGGCTTCCTGGCCGTCTATCGTGCCGAGCGCAGGGCCCTGCTGCCGGCGATGCTGGCCGGGGCGCAGTTCGTCGTCACGCCCCTGCCCTCCGGCCCGCTGGCCGAGAAGCCGGACGCCCTGGTCCCCTACTATTTCAACCTGATCGCCGACCGCATGCCGATCCTGGTCGCCCTGCTGGCGATGTGTGCCATCGCGGCGATGCAGAGCACCAGCGCCGTCTACACTTCGACCGCCGCCAGCATGCTGTCGCGGGACCTGTTCAAGACCTACGTCAGCCCGACCGCCTCGAGCGCCACCCAGCGCATGCTGGGGCGGGTCGGCGTCGGCCTCATCGTGGTGGCGGCGCTGGCGGTCGCCATGAATGCCCGCGAAACCCTGGTTCTGCTGGGCGGCATCGCGGTCGCCTATGGCCTCCAGATGTGGGTGCCGCTGGCCGGGGTGACGTGGTTCCCATGGATCACCCGGCGCGGCGCCACCTGGGGCCTGTTCGCGGGCCTGCTCGCCGTCACCTTCACCGAGCCGGTCGGGCTCGCCGTGCTGTCGGCGCTGCATCTCGACTTCTGGGGCCGTTGGCCGCTGACCGTGCATTCGGCGGGGTGGGGCATCCTGGTCAACGTCGTGGTCTGCTGCGTCATCTCGTCGGTGGCCCACAACGAGAAGCAACGCACCCATCGCGGCAAGTACCACACATTCCTGCGCGAGCATGCCGAGCTTTCCAAGCAGAAGCGGGCGTTGAAGCCGGTCGCCTGGGCGGCAACCCTGGCATGGCTGTTCTTCGCCGCCGGCCCGGGTGCGGTGATCGGAAACGACCTGTTCGGCGCCCCCGACGCCAACCTGGTCGACGGCGTCGTCACCTCGACCTCGGCGTGGACCTTCGGGATGCCGTCGCTGTGGGTGTGGCAGATCCTGTCGTGGGCCAGCGGGGTGGTATTGATCTGGTTCCTCGCCTACCGGATGGAGATGTCGGTGGTGAAGGAGGAGAGCGTTCGCCTCCTGCTGCAGGACGAACGCCCGGCCGACGAGCCCCCGCCCGCGCACGGCGCCAGGGCCGAAGCCTGACGCGATGCGCCCGCATGCCGTGCCGCTGGCGGTGGCGGCGCTCGCCGTTCTGGGATTCGTCGCCTACGTCGTCCAGGTGCTCGACGGCCCGCCGGGGCTCGCCGATGCCAAGGCCGCCGACCGGTTGCTGGCGGACGGAAAGCCGCAGGCCGCGCTGGCCGCCTACGACGAGGCGCTGCGGGCCGATCCCGATCTCCTTCCGGCGCGGCTCGGCCGTGCGCTGGCGCTGGCCGCCGCGGACGACGAGACGGCGGCGGAACGTGCCCTCGACACCCTCGTGATGGCGCTGCGGCCCACCGCCGGGGACTCCGCCCGCCGGCCGTTCCTGGCCGCCGCCCTCGCCAACCGGGGCATCCTGCGCGACCGCCAGGGCCGCCACGACGAGGCGCTGGTCGACTACCGGGCCGCCCTGCGCGCCGATGCCGGGACGGTCGCCGGCCCCGGAGTTCTGGACCGCATGCTCCATGGCGCCTCGGGAACCTCCTCGGTAGCCGAGCGCGCCGCCTACCTGGAGCAACAGCTTGCGCTTCCTCCCGAGCGGCGCCGGCTCGATTGCCCGGGGGAGCGGCAGCAGCAACCTGTCATGAAATAAGAAAATCTCACCCAGTATTGTGAGTTCGCAACTTTAGGCGTTGCGGATTGCGATAACCTGTGTTAAGCGTGTTTATGTTTTCTAAACACAACGGCCACCAAGGAGTGAAAACCACATGAGACGTCTTCCCCTCGGCTCCCTGCCTCCGGCGCTGCATCCCGCGGATGCCGAGGGGCCGGAGCCCCGCCCCTCGCCGGCGGACATGCCCGAGTCGACGACCATTCTGGGCGAGCTCGGTCCGCCCACCGCCGATTCCTCCCGCTGGTACGGCGCGCCGGACGCCTATGAGCCGTTCCAGCTCCCCACCGAGGTCCTGGTCGAGCCCGCCCTGCTCGAACTGTTCCATGGCCGCGCCCGCGACATGAACCTCTCGCAGGTGGCGGCTCAGAGTCTGATCGACGTTCACCTGGAGTGCCTGCATGCCTACCGGCGAGCGCAGCGCGACGCCGCGGCCCGCCAGCAGAACGCCTGGCTCGACGCGGTGCGCAACGATCCCGAGATCGGCGGCCCGCGCCTGGCCGAGAATCTCGGCTTCGCCGCCGAGGCGATGCGGCGGCTCGGCTCGCCGGCGCTGCGCGACATCCTCGACGAATCGGGTCTCGGCAACCACCCCGAAGTGGTCCGCTTCTTCGTCCGCGCCGGCATCGCCCTCGGCGAGGGCCGCTACGTCGCGGGGGGCTACCGCAACCCGCGCACGGCGGCCCAGGTCCTCTACCCCACCATGAGCTGAACGGAGTGAACGTCCATGGCTGATCCCACCATCATCGGCACCCAGGCCCTGACCCTGGCCGACTGGGCCAAGCGCAGCGAGCCCGGCGGCAAGATCGACAAGATCATCGACATCCTCAACGAGACCAACGAGGTCCTCGACGACATGCTGTGGATGGAGGGGAATCTCCCCACCGGCCACCGCACCACCATCCGCACCGGCCTGCCCAGCGCCGCCTGGCGCATCCTCTACAAGGGCGTGCAGCCGTCGAAGTCGACCACCACCCAGGTCGACGACACCTGCGGCATGCTCGAGGCCTACGCCGAGGTCGACAAGAAGCTGGCCGACCTCAACGGCAACGCCGCCGAGTTCCGGCTTTCCGAGGACCGCGCCTTCATCGAGGCGATGAACCAGGAGATGGCGCAGACCCTGTTCTACGGGAACCCGGTCGCCAACCCCGAGCGGTTCCTCGGCCTCGCCCCCCGCTACAACGACATGGACGCCGACAACGGCGTCAACATCCTGTCGGGCGGCGGCAGCGGCGGCGACAACACCTCGATCTGGCTGGTCGTCTGGGGCCAGAACACCTGCCACGGCATCTTCCCCAAGGGCACCAAGGCAGGCCTGCAGCACGACGACCGCGGCCAGGTGACGCTTTCCGACGACGTCGGCGGCCTGTTCGAGGGCTACCGCACCCACTACCAGTGGGACTGCGGCCTGACCCTGCGCGACTGGCGCCACGTCGTGCGCATCGCCAACGTCGACGTCTCGGACCTCGCCGGCGGCAGCGGCGCCGACCTCGTCGATCTGATGGGCGAGGCGATCGAGCTGGTTCCCAACGTCCAGGCCGGCAAGCCCGCCTTCTACATGAACCGCAAGGTGCGCACGGCTCTGCGCAAGCAGATCCGCGACAAGTCCAACGTCAACCTGACCCTGGAAACCGCCGCCGGCAAGACGGTGCTGAGCTTCGACGGCATCCCCGTCCGGCGCTGCGACGCCCTGTCGTCCGCGGAAGCCCCGGTCTCCTGAGCGACAAGGAGAATCCCATGATCCTCGACGCCAACACCATGTTCTCCGACCGCCAGGCGATCACGGCCTCGGCGGGCTCCGCCAACGCCGTCGACCTCGGCCCCGACCGCGACGCGGGCGGCGGCCGCCCGATCGAGATCTTCGCCCAGGTGGTGGAGAACTTCGCCACCCTGACCAGCCTCCAGGTCAGCCTGCAGACCGACGACAGCCCGACCTTCGGCACCTCGGTCACCCTGCAGCAGACGGCGGCGATCCCGGTCGCCCTGCTGAAGACCGGCTATCAGTTCGCGCTCTCGACCCTGCCGCGCGGCTGCAAGCGGTACCTGCGGCTCTACTACACGGTGGCCGGCACCCAGGCGACCGCCGGCCGCATCACCGCCGGCCTGGTGCTGGAGCGGCAGACCAACGGCTAGGCCGCGGACGGCTGATGAGCGCGCGGCGGCGGCGTTCCCGCCCCCGGGCGTCCTCCCCCCGGCGCCGCGCCGCGCGCGCCGTCCGCAGCCCGGAAGGCGGGGACCGGCTTCCCTCCCGGCCCCCGCCTTCCACCCCCTCGTGGACAAGGACCGAAGACGATGACCAGCGAAGTCGGAATCTGCAATCTCGCGCTGTCGCACCTCGGCCAGGGGGCGATCTCCTCGCTCGACGAGAACTCCACCGAGGCCGAGCTGTGCAAGCTCGCCTACCCGGTGGCGCGCGACGCCACCTTGCGCGACCACCCCTGGAACTTCGCCATGCGCCGCGAGGCCCTGGCGCTGCTGGCCGAGACGCCGCCGCCGGGCTGGGCCTTCGTCTACCAATACCCGGCCAGCTGCCTCGCCGCCCGCTACATCCTGCCCGAGATCGGCTGCGGCAAGCCGCCGTTCGAGGTCGCGCTCGGCGCCGGCGGCCGCAACAAGGTGATCCTCACCGACGAGCCGTGCGCCTGGCTCGCCTTCACCGGCCGCGTCACCGACACCACCCTGTTCGACCCCCTATTCGTGCAGGCGGTGATCGTGCGGCTGGCCGCCGACCTCGCCCAGCCGATCACCGGCGAGGCGGCCAAGCACCAGAACCTGCTGCGGCTCTACGAAGGGCTGCTGGACGCGGCTCGCCTGTGCGACGCCAACGAGGGGATCGCCGCCCCGCGCACCGCCGGCGCCTTCCTCGAGGCGAGGCGCTGAGCCATGGTCTATACCATCCAGCCCTCGTTCACCGGCGGCGAGCTGGCGCCCTCGCTGGCCGCCCGCGTCGAGCTTGCCAAGTACGCGGTCGGCGCCAGAGCCCTGCGCAACATGTTCGTGCACGCCCACGGCGGCGTCTCCAACCGCCCCGGCACCGCCTTCGTCTGCGCGCTCAAGGACCACGGCAAGCGGGCCCGCCTGATCCCGTTCCAGTTCTCGACCGAGCAGACCTACGTGCTGGTGTTCGGCGACGGCCACATGCGGGTGGTGACGGACGGCGGCGAGGTCGTCTACCCCGACGGCCACGAGCACGCCGGCGAGCCGGTCGAGATCGCGACCCCCTACGCCGAGGCCGAGCTGCCGCTGCTCAAGTACACCCAGTCGGCGGACATCCTGTTCCTGGTCCATCCGGCCCACGAGCCGCGGCTGCTGAAGCGCACCGACCACCATGCCTGGAACCTCGAGAAGGTCGCCTTCGAGCCGGGCGTCGCCGCCCCGACGGGAGTCGCCGCCGGCGCCGGCGGCAGCGGCTCGAAAAGCTTCCGCTACCGGGTCACCGCGGCCAGACGCGAGACCCTGGAGGAATCGCTGCCCGGGACCGGTGGCGCGGCGATCGCGATCACCGCCGCCACCCAGGCTAAGCCGGTGGTGGTGACCGCCGCCGGCCACGGGCTGGGCAACGGCGACGAGGTGCTGATCGAGGGCGTCCAGGGCATGGTCGAGCTCAACGGCCGCCGCTTCGCCGCCGCCACCGTCACCGCCAACACGTTCGCGCTCAAGGACGAGGACGGCACCAGGTACGGCGCCTACGTCGCGGGCGGCACCGCGACGCGCACCTTCGCCATCCTCGGCGGCGCCGCCGCCCCCACCGCCGACGCCCCCCACGTCGTCACCTGGCAGACGGTGGCCGACGCCGAGAAGTATCACGTCTACAAGTACGAGAACGGGCTCTACGGCTGGATCGGCTCCACCGAGGAGACCTCGTTCAAAGACACCAACCTCGCCCCGGCGCTGGACGACACCCCGCCCAAGGGCCGCAACCCGTTCCGCCTCGCAGGGCACTTCCCGGGCGTGGTCGGCCTGCACGAGCAGCGCTGCGTCTACGCCGCCTCCCACGACGAGCCGCAGACCTTCTGGATGTCGTGCAGCGGCAACTACCAAAACTTCTCGGTCGCCAGCCCGGTCAAGGCCGACGACGCCGTGACCTTCACCATCGCCGCCCGCGAGGTCAACGAGGTCCGTCACCTGGTCTCGCTCAACCGCCTGATCCTGCTCACCTCGGGCGGCGAGTGGGCGGCCGGCGGCGCGGCCGACAACGAGCCGATCAGCGCGACCTCGATCCGGGTCGTGCAGCAGAGCGTCAACGGCGCCTCCCACGTGCCGCCGGTGGTGGTCGGCAACGCCGTCCTGTTCGTGCAGGAGAAGGGCTCGGTGGTGCGCGACCTCGGCTACAAGCTGGAGGTCGACGGCTACACCGGCAACGACCTGTCGGTGCTCGCCAACCACCTGTTCGCCGGGCACGCCATCGTCGAGTGGGCCTACGCCCAGGTGCCGCACTCGATCGTCTGGTGCGTGCGCGACGACGGCCTCGCGCTCGCGCTCACCTACATGCGCGAGCACGAGGTGTGGGGCTGGAGCCGCCACGACACCGAAGGTGCCTTCGAGAGCGTCGCCGCGGTCTCGGAGGGCGCCGAGGACCGCGTCTACTTCATCGTCCGGCGCGAGGCGCCAATCAGGCCAAGGCGATGAAGGCCTGGGGCGAGGCCCTCGGCGAAAGCAGCGAGGGGTTCGGCAGCTTCGCCGGCAAGAAGAAGCAGCCCGACTTCGTTCTTGCCGGCGGCAGCGGCGACGACACTCTGTCCTGGGCCGGCGGCAGCGACGACCGCTCGGGTGGCGATCCCGGGGACGGAAGCGGCGGCTCCGGGCGCCGTCAACGTCCTCCGACGTCCTGGAGCGACGTCGCGGATCCGGCACCCGGTGCCGGGGCGCCGCAGCCCCGCGCTTCGGTCGAGGCCGCGTTCGACCGGCCGGGCCACGGCGCGCAGAGCCTGCTGGAATACCGCGAGGCGCAGAACGACCTCGCCGAACGCTGGCGCGAGTGGCGCCACGCCGTGATCGCCGGAACCCTGAGCGGCGGCGAGGCCCGCGGCCTCCTGCGCGGCGCGGTCGGCGACCACACCGCCGGCATGACTTCCGAGACCGCGGTCGGCGCCCTCCGCGGCTGGGAACGGCGCCAGGCGGAACAGCTCGAGGCCCTGGCGAAGGGCGGCGCGAGCGGCAGGGAGCGGCTGCTCGCCGCCGGCAACAGGCGCATCGCCCTGCGCCACCGCGACGTCGCCGAAAGCGGCGGCGACATCGCCGTGCTCGCCCCCCAGGCAACCCGCCTCGTGCGCGACGTCTGGCAGGAGAGCCGCGCCCTCGGCCTTTCCGGCGAGGAGATCGACGCCAGGGTGCGCGCCGAGCTGGACCGCCTCTCCGCCACCGCCGTCCTCGCCGCCGCCGCCGACGACCCAGCCCGGGCGCTGCGCACCCTCGAAGCCCTCAAGGCCAGGAACCTCATCAACGCCGAAACCGCCAGGCCGCTGCAGGCGGCGCTGAAAGGCGGGCAGGCGGCGGAAGCGGCCGGGCCCGCCCCGGCGGAAGCCGGTGCGATCCCGCCGGCGATGGCGATGCCGGAGCCGGCGCAGGAACCGCCCTTGCCCGGGTCCGGCGACGACGGTCCGCCGGCCGACGACAGTCCGGGCGATGAAGATCCGGAGGACGAGGATGCCGTCTTCGGCCTCGATGGCGACGCCATCGACGCCGCCCTGTTCAGCGATCCCGCCGGCTGGCCGGCGGGCGAAGCGGACGCCCGCCGGCGTGCCTACGGCGGCGATGCGGCGCCCGGCTCGGCGGTCGGCGAAGCTGGCGGCCGGGCGCTCGCCTTCAGCGGCCCGCCCGAGGATGTGGGCCGGCGCCTCCGCGAACTGGGGGAACGCCTGACCGGCTACCCCGATCCGTCGGACGTGCCGCCCGAGGTCGCCGAGGAGATCGGCCTCGCGGTGGCCGGCATGGTCCCGGGTATCGGCGAGGCCATTTCCGCGAAGGAAGCCTATGACGCTTTCCTGCTCGCCCGAGCCGGCGCCGAGGACGGCAAGCTCGCGGACACCTTGCTTCATGGGTCCGACGCGGCGCTCTCCGCGATCGGCGCCGTTCCTCTCGTCGGCAACGTCACCCGGTTCAGCAAGAGCAGCTACAGGATCGCCCGCGCCCTGCACAGGGTCTGGGGCAAACCGGTCCGCCTCGGAAGCAGGCTCGACCCGACGCCAGGGCCGACGGGTCGCCAGCTTCGAAAGCTCGGCAACATCTCCGACGAGCAGCGGCTCGCCCGGCTGAGGCCCCGCAACCGCTTCCGGGGTGCGGACGCCTTCTCCCGCAAGACGCCCGAGGAGGCTCTCTCCGAGACCCACTGGCCGCCGCGCGGGCCAGAAGAGAACGTCTACCGCGGGCTGGCTGCGGTCGACATGGCCATCAAAGACAAACTCGCCGGCGGCAAGGGCATTGTCCTTAATGCCATGCGTCGAAGCGATCTGCCGAAGGGCGTCAAGAGCATCTCGCTTCATTGGGGGAAGCCCGGTAACGCAGGTAAGAATTACAAAGGCGGATTCGGCCTGTCCAAGATCATCGCGAAACACGGCCTTGAAGGCGTAGAAACGGTCTTGGAGGCCGTTGCGAAAGGGAAAGTGTCGGAATTAGCTGACAAAAACAAGTTACTGATTAACTATAATAACAGTGAAATCGTCCTTACGCTGCTAAAAGAAGGTAAGAAGATGGCGTACAAGGATACCTGGGTCTTAACTGGCTTCCGAATTGGCGACCCCGAGGCCTTCTTCGACCTCTCGAAGCTGCGGGGGCCGCTTTACTTCCGCGGCGTAGGTGCGGTGCAGCGGTGAACCCGCTGGGGTAATCCCAGTACACCGAAGCGTTTCCGTCCCTTCCGGGATCACGAGCCTACGCACACCGGAGCGTCTTAAGTTCCGCAACCCGCGTGGGAGCGCCGCACCACACTTATTATACGTGTTTTTGGTGGAATCTTCAACCCTCACGGTGCGGGTCACACCGCCGTCCACCGGCCCTATCCTCGCGGGGAATTCAGGGGACACTATATTTTAACCGGTTCGGTGAGTTCAGTATTGTGTCCCTGGAATTACGCCTGTACGTCTTCAACGTCTCCGACGACCCGCGTAAAGGCAAGTTCGTCGTCGAGGTCAACTATGCCTTCGGTTACAGGCCGGGCGGCAAGGGAAAGAACATCACCCGCACCATCAACAATGTCGTCTCGGCCGGAATGGCAGCAGTTAATGATCTCAAGGACACCAATAACTATCATAGAATAAAAGGTAGTCTCTGACCGCTCCGGCGGGTCGCCACACCCGCATACGACAGCCAGTTGGGTGTCCCCAGGATAGCGATTTTCCTGACGTCGGAGCGGTCAAGAAGAATATAGCCCCGTGCCCAGGCGTTGGGCAATAGATTTTCTCCTTATGGTTGTTGGTCCCCGGGGAATTCAGGGGGCACAATACTGAACTCAGCGAACCGGCTAAGATAAGTATAGTGTCCCCATAACCCCCGGGCATGGCCGCATTGGATGCTTTGGGTGTGGTCCCCAGCGGGAGCATGGTCCGCAAAGGCGCCAAGGCGCTCGTCTACCAGCGCGAGGTGAACAAGGCGGTTCGTCGGCCACGCGACCGAACGCAGAAGATCCTGTCAGAGCAGGTCTATGGCGTCGATCCCAAACAGGGGCTGAGCGCTGGCGTGTTGACGAAGGCGGAAGCCAAATCGCTGGAGGAGGGCGCCGGAAACATCGCCGGGAACGCTGGGGAAGAATACCTCTTCCACTTGCTCAAGGAGATCGATCCCAAGGCGATCAAGGGCGGCAAGGGTGACGAGACTTTCAGAGAAATCCCCGAATCCTACGGCACGTTCAACAAGCAGGGCTACAAGTTCGATGCGCTCGCCAGGGATTATGAGCATGTCATCAAAGACGACGTCTCGAAGGCAATCCACACGCTCACGGGCGGCCGGCTTGGACAGGCCGAAGACAGCATGCCCATTGGCTTCGAAGCAAAGACGGGCGCGGCCGATCTCAAGAATCAACAGAAACCGAAGTGGAATCTCATGGAGGGTGACCCGAAATTGCGCACACCCTGCCGCAGCACTTCATCGCGAAGCAGGTGGAGGAATTCGTCAACAACTGGGAAGCGGAGAACAAGCTGACGAAGCAGGGTGCGGTTTACGTCCGCCAAGCGCACGCGGCTTTGCTCAAGGCCAAGGGAGATCGGGTGCCGGTCGACGACTATGCCAAGCTTGTGGCCGGCGTCTTCGCGGTCACCGGTCTTCCGCCCCGTTTGGCGGCGACGTCCTCACGGACGGCCAACGAATAGTCCTTGGCGGCGTCCCCGATTGCCTCCTGTTCCTTGCATACATGGGATTGGCTCTGCTAAAAGTAGCATAACCACGGAGGCAGTCCTGTGAGCGAAACCGCGCGGTTTTTCGTTTGGCCCACCCGTTCCGGCAAGCCGCAGGAGCCGCTGCACGACGGCCCGTTTGGCTATTACGGGATTTACGACGTCTTGCGGCAGAACCAGTGGTGGCCCGATCGCATGGGGAGGGCCATTGAGGAAGCGTGCTTCGTCCGCTCCGCATCCGGAGAATTCCTGGGCGAGAAGTACGGACTGGAGATGCTGAACCACTACACTATGTACAGCAGCCTCGTGGAGGCCGGGACATTCGACCGCCCAGGGACAGAATGGTGGTCTCCCGACGAGATCGCGCAGATGGCGACTACGATCCTCGACCTCTTCCGCAGCCACGATCCCGAGGGAAAGCTTCTCTTCAGGCGCATGCTCCGGAGACATGGGTACCGTACGGACATGGTCCCCAATCCGAACCCCGGCCGGTTCGAGCGTTTTCTGGGGTTCAGAAAGCAGGTGCCCGTCGAGGTGTACGAGGAGTGGGCACTCCCGCCCCTGACGCTGCGCGACTACCTGCGCAAGTTCCAGGAGTATGCAGAGATTCGCGAGGATTGCCGCCAGCTCGGCATCGAGCGCCTCACGCTCTGCTCCTCCGAGTGAGAACGGCTGGGAAACCGGGTCGATCAGCGAAGTTTGGCTGGTCGCCCGTTCCTTGCACCTCTCCGACCAGGCCTGGGCCGGCCTCCTCGATGGCCGCATCGCCTGCCTGTTCGGGGTCGGCCCCGCCGCCCTCTTGTCCCGGGTCGGCGTGCCGTGGCTGGTCGGCGCCGAGGCGATGGTCCGCCACCCGTGCGCCTTCTTGCGCCGCTCGCGCGCCTGCCTCGCCTCTCTCTTCGCCGACTACGACGTGCTCACCAATTTCGTCGACGCCCGCAACGACGCCGCCATCCGCTGGCTCGGCTGGCTCGGCTTCCAGTTCGACGACCCCGCCCCCTACGGCCCCGACCGGATGCCGTTCTACCGCTTCGAGATGAGGAGACGCTGAAATGTGCGTGTTTGCAGCTCCGATGTTCGCGGCTGCCAGTGTGGCCGAGGCAGTCGCGGCGGGAACAGCCACTGCGGCCCAACTCGCCGCGTGGCAGACCGCAGGCATGATGGCGACGATGGCAAACGTAAGCCTGGCCACGGCGCTGAGCACGGGCGTGTCCGCTCTGGGCCAGTACCAGCAGCAGCGGGCTGCCAACAAGCAGGCCGACTATCAGGCCAAGGTCGCCGAGAACAACGCGCTGACCCAGAAGCGGCTGGCCGACTACGCGCTCGAAAAGGGCCGCCTCGACGAGCAGCGCCAGCGCCTGCAGACGGCGCGGCTGAAGGGCCAGCAGCGGCTCGGCTATGCCGCCGCCGGGGTCGACATGGCCGACGGCTCGCCGCTCGACACCCTCGAGGACACCGCCGCCATGGGCGAGCTCGACGCCCTCAACGTCCGCCACAACGCCGCCCTCGACGCCTGGCAGCACGAGGCCGGCGCCTCCGACGCCTTCGCCCAGGCGGGGCTCCACCGTTCCGGCAAGGCGAGCCCGCTCACCCAGGCCCTGCCCACCCTGGTCTCCGGCGCCAGTAACATCGCCGAAAAGTGGAGCCGCTACTAGAGCCGAGGACCCCATGATCCGCATCCCCGAGTACGACTACCAGGTCAGGCTGCGCGACGCCCCCGACGTGCAGCAGTCGTTCAAGACCGACGCCTCGATGTTCGGCGGCAACCAAGCCGGGGCGATGAAGGCCTGGGGCGAAGCTTTCGACAAGGGCAGCGACCTGTTCGGAACCCTCGCCGAAGATGAGAGGAAGGAGGAAGAGCGCGAGCAGCGCCGCAGGCAGCAGGAAGAGCAGCGCCGCAGCGGCGGCAGGACCGGCCCGGTCGCCGCCGCCGATGCGGATGACGATTTCGAGGAGCACCGCAAGAGGACCAGGCGGAGGCGGCGCTCGGCCGCCACGGCCTCGCCGCCCTCCACCAGGCGCCGGCCACCGCCGCGCCCGCCCCGGCGGAAGCCACCGCCATGACTCGCGAGGAGATCCAGGCCGCCCTCGGCAACCTCGCCCTCCGCCCCGACGACCCGGAATTCGGGGGACATGATACCGAATTCGCGCCAAGCCTCTCGCCAGCCGGGCCGCGAAATGCATTGAGTGCCCCGAAGATCGCGGCCGCGCCGCGCGGCAAAGGGTCTCGGCGCTCCGCGGCAACGGCTTCCTCCGCGCCCACACCCTGGATGCCGCCGGCCGCTGGAACGCTCTCGTCGTCCAGGCCCTCCCAGGCCGCCTGCGCGAGAGCCCGTTCCACGAACGCCGCGGCACCCGGAAGAAGGAGCCCGGCTGCCGGGGAAGGCAGCCGGGCCAGGCAACGGGCAGACGGATGATGCCGACCGCCCCTCAGCCCGAGATAGGGGCGAGGTTCAGCTGGGAACGGATGACGCTGAGGTAGGAGAACGCCGTCCTGGGGTCGCCGTTGGCGCACGCCTGCTTGGCGATGTCGTACTGCAGCGACAGGGTCTGCCCCTCATCGTCGGAGGTCACATTGGCGAGGGTTCGCCCGGTCTGGGTCAGGGAGCGTTCGGTATCGGCGATCGCGGCCTGACACGAGATCCCCCGCTCGCCCGGGGTGCTGACGGCGACCTGGTCCGCCGCCTGGGCTGCGGCGGCGAGCGCCAGCCCGGAGGCGGCAGCGAAAGCAAATGCGACTGTCTTGAAGGTTCTGATAGTCATCGTGATTGTCCCTCTCTGTCCAGGGGGCGACGATCGCCGGCCCCGTGAGGCGGAAACCATCGCCCGACCCGGATCGAGATCGGCCGGAGCGGCGATCAACGGAACTCACGTTGCGGCGCCTCGGGCGTGAGCAATCCGGGAGCCGCCGGTCACGCGGCGCCGCAGCTCCGGCAGGCGTCACCCCGCCGACCGTTCTGCCCCCCGGCTGCGCCACGATTCACGTCTGCGCGATCGCCGCGCAACCCGGGCCGTTCCCCCTTCCGGGGGAGGACGTTTCGCCGGATGCCCTCCTTCCCCCACCGCCCCGAGGGGGGTACACAACGCCCCTCCCGCCCGCGAAAGGAGAGCCCTATGGCGATGACGGTGCTGCAGTTCGATTTCCCTTACGCCGGCCCCTGGGGCGCCGAGATGGCGCAACGCCTCGAAGGGCTGGCGCAGGACATCGCAGCCGAGCAGGGCCTGCTGTGGAAGATCTGGATCGAGAACCAGGCGGAGGGCACGGCCGGCGGCATCTATCTGTTCGCCGACGAAGCCGCAGCCGAACGCTACCGCGCCAAACATAGCGAGCGCCTTGCCGCGCGGGGCGTCCGCGACATCGCCGTGCGCGCCTTCAACATCAATGCGCCGCTGTCGTCGATCACCCGGGCGCCGTTCTAGACTGGTGCCTCCAATGACACGCAAGAAGTACCGAAGGGTCCCCTTCGCGTAGGTTCGTGGCGATCGGTCGCGCCTTTGCGCGGGCCGGATGCGTCAGGCAGGCTGCCGCGTCCGCGCGATCACGCGCGCGGCGGGGAAGGTGGCCGTAGCCACCGTACCGGCGCCGGGCGTGCTGGCCAGCCGCAAGGTGCCGCCGTGCTTCTCCATCAGCCGTCGGCTGAGGGGCAGCCCGAGGCCGGCGCCCTCATGGTTGCGCGACAGGCTGCTGTCGACGCGCATGAACTCCATCATGGCGCGCCGCATGCCCTCCTCATCCATGCCGATGCCGTTGTCGGCCACCACCAGCGACAGCCCGCCGTCCGCGTCGCGACGGGCCGAAAGCTTGACGCTGCCGCCGGCGGGGGTGAACTTGATGGCGTTGGTCAGCAGGTTCAGAAGCACCTGTTTGAAGCGCCGCTGGTCGGCGACCAGGGGCGGCAGGTCGGACGGCACGTTCGAGATCAGCGTCACCCTGTGCTGGTCGGCCCGCAGCCGAACCAGCCGGACCACCGCCGCGCACGCCTCGGCGACTTCGAATTCCTCCTCCTGCAGCTCGAGCTTGCCGGCCTCCACAGCGGACAGATCGAGGATGTCGTTGATCAGCGACAAGAGGTGGCGGCCCGAGGATTCGATGTCGGTCAGGTATTCGCTGTGCTTGGCATTGGCGATCGGCCCGAAGACGCCGCTTACCAGGGCCGACGAGAAGCCGATGATCGAGTTGAGAGGGGTGCGCAGCTCATGGCTGGTGTTGGCCAGGAATTCCGACTTGGCGTGGCTTGCCATCTCGGCCTCCAGCCTTGCCCTGATCGCCTCCTCCTCGGCCCGGCGGCGCCGGTCGATGTCGGTCGCCGTACCCGCCATGTGCAGCCCACTGCCGCCGCTCTTCTCGAACACCCGGCCACGGAGCAGCACCCAAAGCCAGCTCCCGTCCTTGCAGCGGCATCGGTACTCGACGGCAAGCTGGCCGCGATCGCGAAGCTGCCTGAGGACCTCGGCGACCACCCGCTCGCGCTCGTCGGGGTGAACCATCGCCTTCCAAACCTCGAAGGTGAACGTGATTTCGTGCGGCGCATATCCGAACAGCGTGTATCCGCGGTCGTTGCACTCGATGACGCCGGTGTCGACGTCCCAGTCCCACAGGCCGTCGCTGGCCGCCTCCACCGCCAGGCGCAGCATCTCCTCGCTGCGCTGGAGGGCCTCCTCGGCCCGCTTGCGTTCGGTGATGTCGGTGCGGGTGCCGGTCATCAGGCGAGGCCTGCCGTCAGAGCCCCATTCGACTACCGCGCCGCGGTCCTGAACCCACACCCAGCGGCCGCCCCGGTGCCGCATCCGGCATTCGCCGTCGAAGTAGCCGAGCCTGCCCGCGAGGTGCTCGTCGAGCAGCCGTTGCCACCGATCCAGGTCGTCGGGATGGCAGAAGCCGCGCCAGCTCGCCATCGTCAAGGGAGACAGTTCGGCCACCGACAAGCCCGCGATCTCCGCCCACCGGTCGTCGACCAGCAGCACGTCGGTCTCGAGGTTCCACTCCCAGGTGCCGGCCCGGGTGCCGCGGATGATGCTGGCCAGCCGCACCGTGCGTTCCTGCACGCACTGCTCGAGGCGCCGCCGCCGGCTGGTCACCATTCCGGCGAGGCTGCCGGCCGCCGCCGTCAGAAGGACACCGCCGATCAGGGTGAACAGGCCGGCGCGCCGCGGATCGCTGGTGTCGAAGCCGGGTCCAGGGCGCAGGACAAAGCCGTAGGTCTTGCCGAGGAAGAAGACGGGGAACACGGTGCCCGGGCGGGCGGGTTCGCCGGCTTCGGGACGCCCGCCCTCCCCTGCCGTCGAGGCGAGGAGGGTCGCTTCGCCGGCCGAGCGCAACTGATAAAGCTCCGCCAACACGGCTTCGCGGTCGCCGCTGCGCGAAACCGCAGTGCGCTCGAGCAGCGGTCGCAAGTGCACCACGGCGATCGCGAACCCGAGCAGTCCGGGAGCGGCGTAGGGCATGCCTTCGCCGCCATCCAGCGCGGCGAACACCGGCCGGAAGCAAAGGACCCCGGATTGCGGGCGCTTGGCACCGACCAGCTCGACGACCTCCGAGGCCGTTGGCAATCCGGTGGAAGCCGCCTCCTCGATGACCGTCAGCCGTTTGGGCTCGCTTCCCAGCTCGAAGCCCAGCGCGGGACGGTTACCCTCCAGCGGCTCCCTGTAGAAGATGGGGAACAGCAGTTCGCGCCGGCCGTCGATCGGACCGATGCGGAACTCGGAGAGACCGTCCGCCTCCGCGCGGGCTTCCATGGCCGGCACCAGCGCGCGTGGCACCGCCGGCGCCCAGTTCATCGCATCCACCAGGCCGCTTCGCAGGATCGGCCTGACGTAGGCTCGGAACTCCTCGCGCGAGACCGCTTCGCTGTTCTCGAACAGGCCGGCCGTACCGCCGAGGTAGAGGTCGCTGATCTCGTGAAAGGCGTCCCGGATGGCAAGCGCCCTCTCCCGCGACAGCTGGACGAAGGCGTCCTCCTGCGCCCGGAGCTCGTGGTCCTGCACGGCCAGGGCAGCCGCCGCGGTTGCCGCCGATCCGAGCAGCGCCACCAGCACCACCTCGAGGTGGCGCAGACGGCTCGCGCTTCGTTGTGAAAGACGGTCCCGCCTTTCGAGCAGCATCCCGCCCACCGCGAGCAGTCCGCCGATCAGCAGGGCGAACGGCATGGGCGAAGGACGCTCCTGCAGAATCGTCGCCGCCCAGTGGTCGGCGTCCGCCTCGGCCGCCACCACCAGCAGCGTCTCGCCGCTGCGCCCATCCTTCACCGGGACAAAGGCGCCGACGAAGCTGCCGTTGCGGGTCGCATACGGGCCGACCACCCGGCCGAACCCCGCCGCCACGGTCTTGGCGACCTCGGCGCTTCCCCAGTCCGCAGCGGCCTGCGACACGGGAAGGTGCTCCCCGGTCCCCACCATGAAACCGGAGCCGTCGGGGAAGCTGACGCTGAGCCGGATGTTCTCGAACCCGCTCCCCCGCGAGAAGGCGTGGAAGTGCCGGCGCAGACGCCGCAAGCTCTCGTTCTCCAGTTCGGAGATCGCCGCCACTTCCTGGACGTCGATCGCCGCCGCTGTCGCTTCCGCCACCAGCAGGAGATCCTCCCGCATGCGCTCGCGGACGATCGACTCGTTCCACGACGCTCCGCCCCAGCTCAGCAGCAGGGCAGCGACGACTCCGGCCCACAGGATACCGAGGCACCGGAGATTGTCCCCGGCGGCGGCTCGCAGCAGGCGGAGAGGAAAGCGGATCAGCGGGACAATCCTGGACAAGGGCAAGCGACCGACCTTTGCGCGCGATACAGCTTGACCGCTCGCCGCAACGTGCGGCGGCCGCGACTGTCCTCGCTCAGCTATCTCCCTGGGGCCCACCCGGTGGCTCTTCTCTACCCGGAAGTATACCGTCGAAAGGTGGACTCGTCACCAGGACTGAGCCCCGCCGGGGCGGGGCCGCATCAGAGGTTTCGCTTGAACTGCGAGCCGCTGCGAGCTAAACGTAGCCGCGACGGAGGAACCATGGATCGCGGTCAGCCCATGAACGGAACGGTCGAGCCGAAGGCGGTGCCCGCCTCGCGCGCGCGTTCGTCCGTCACGACTCCGAAGACCACCGGCACCAAGACCACCAAGACCGGGTAGCCGCGGGTCGACGCGTTCACGCGTACGAAAAAGGCCCGCGGCAAACACCCCGCGGGCCTTTTCGCATGCGGATCGCAAAAATACGCAACCAGGACGGCCGATCGGCCGGGAAGATGTGGAGAAGCTGCAATGGGTTACAAGGTTGCCGTGTCAGGTGCCACGGGTAACGTCGGCAGGGAGATGCTGTCGATCCTCGCCGAACGCAATTTCCCGGCCGACGAGGTGGTGGCTCTCGCCTCCTCGCGTTCGGTCGGCAAGGAGGTCTCCTTCGGGGAGGACAAGATCCTCAAGGTCCAGGACCTCGCCACCTACGACTTCAAGGGCGTCGACATCGTGGTGTCGTCACCGGGCGCCAGCGTGTCGGCGATCCACAGCCCGCGGGCGGCGGCGGCCGGGGCGGTGGTGATCGACAACACCTCGCACTTCCGGATGGAGCCGGACGTGCCCCTGGTGGTGCCCGAGGTCAACCCGCAGGCGATCGCCGGCTACCGCAAGCGCGGCATCATCGCCAACCCGAACTGCTCGACCATCCAGATGGTGGTGGCCCTGAAGCCGCTGCACGAGCTCGCCCGCATCAAGCGGGTCGTGGTCGCCAGCTATCAGTCGACATCGGGCGCCGGCAAGGATGCGATGGACGAGCTGTTCAACCAGACCCGCGGCATCTACCAGAACGAGCCGGCGGTGCAGCACCAGAAGAAGTTCACCAAGCAGATCGCCTTCAACTGCATTCCCCACATCGACAAGTTCATGGACGACGGCGCGACCAAGGAAGAGTGGAAGATGGTGGTCGAGACCAAGAAGATCCTCGACCCGGACATCGAGGTCATCGCCACCTGCGTGCGGGTGCCGACCTTCATCGGCCACGGCGAGGCGGTGCATATCGAGTTCGAGAAGCCGATCAGCGACGACCAGGCCCGCGAGGCGCTTCGCGAGGCCCCCGGCGTGTCGGTCGTCGACTACCGCGCCAACGAGGGCTACGTCACCCCGGTCGAGGCGGCCGGCGAGGACGCCACCTTCGTCAGCCGCATCCGCAAGGACCCGACCGTCAAGCACGGCCTGGCGATGTGGGTGGTGGCCGACAACCTGCGCAAGGGTGCGGCGTTGAACGCGGTGCAGATCGCCGAGGTGCTGGTGCGCGACTTCCTGCGGAAATAGGGGCCGCCGCGGCGGGGCGGGGTGGCTGAGCACCCTGCCCCGCTTCGCGCTACAAGACCGCCACGTCGAAGTCAGGCGCTTCTCCGCGGGCGACCTGCGTCACCTGTGCCGGCGCGGCGAACGAGAGCGCCACCTCGAGCGAAAGGCCGAGGACCGGCAGGCGGGTCACGGGCGAACCCTTCGCCTGGCCCGATGCCGGCGTCTCCAACAGTTCCACGGCTAGCGTCAGTCCGGCGCGGGGATGGGCATAACCGAACTGGACAGTGCTGCGCAGGATGCCCAGGCGCTTGGAGCAGCAGTGGACGTCGATCGCAACCCCGAGATCCCCCGCCATCGGGCATACCTGGCACCAGCCGATCTCACCCGCCCCACCCCCGTCCCCGTCCATCGGCAGGCAGCGGACTTGAACCGGCTGGCCGGCCAGGCGTTCGCCGACGTGAGCGGCCGAGCAGAGAAAATCCGGCCCGTCGGAGCGCACCAGCCCCGAGAAACAGAGGGCCGGCGGCTCGTCGCGCTTGCAGGCGCTGATTCGCGCTGACAGCGACACGGCGGTCACGCCGACCAGCACACGGGTACGATGCGCTGCCACGGCCATGCTCTTTCAGGCCGCGGCCGCGACCTTCCCCGACCATTCCTCGACCTCTTTGCGATACCCATCATAGGGCGTATCGACCTTGAGCGAGCCGACGATCAGCGTTCCCGAACAGCTCCGCACGCGCTCCTCGATGACGTCGACGGCGCCGCAAAAATGGGTGTAGCTGCTGTCGCCGCAGCCGAATACCGCCACCTTCTTGCCGCCGATCCCGGTCTTCTCCAGGCTGTCGAGAATCGGTTCGAAATCCTCCTGGACCTCGATCGGATCGTCGCCGTATGTCGGGCAGCCGAGGACAATCAGATCGTAGCCGGCGCACAGCTCGCTGGCGCTCTCGCCCGCGCAGTCCTTGGCCGTGGCCTCGATGCCGGCTTTGCCCAGATGATCGGCGATCCATTGTGCGACCTCGGCGGTGTTGCCGGTCGTCGAACCGAATGCGATCAAGGCTTTGGTCATTTTGCCAACCCTCCATTTCCGCAAGAAAACTACGGCTTACGGCCACCGTAGTTAATGCGACTGCGTTGCATTGTCAATATGAGGTCGGCCTTCACCATTCTTGAACCTTCCCCCGCTACGATCCGACAGCTGGAAGGCGGGCACGGCGCTCGCCCGGTTTTCGAGAGTACGAGTCGATGAATTCCCTAGCCAAGCGCGGCCCACGGCCCCAGGATTCCGGCGAAGAATCCGGAGGTTTGCCTACCCTCGGCGACTTCTTCCAGGTGCGCCGCATCCTGGCCGAGTTTGCGGCATCGCGGGTCGCCGAGTTCCGCGCCTACATGGATGACCGTCTGAGCATCGAGGAGGTCGACCGGCGGATGAAGGCCGATGCCGACGCCCTCAACGCCCTCTTCCTGGGTCTGATCGAACACCCCAGGGTGGTCGCGCTGCCCGGCTGGAACCGCCCGCAGGCGCTGGGTGCCGCCGTGGTCGACGCCCTGGGCCTGAAGTGTCGTGCGACGGAGGCGGTCGGCGAGGCTGCCGGCTTGATGGCCCTCGACGTGGTGCGGCTATGGCGCGATGCCCACCCCGAGAAGCTGAACGAGAGCGCACTCGCCATCATCGACGGCTACGCCTCGCTGCTGATCGGAAGAGCGCCCGCCTTCAGCTGACGTCGTCGCAGACGCGCCCTTAAGCGACTTCATAAGTCGCGGCCGTCCCATGCCTGCAAAGGTCCGGATCAGGTCTCGGCCGAGACCTGCTGCGGCTGGAGGGCCGCCACCGGCAGCGTCCGTTCGGCGGGAAAGTGGATCGTGACCTCGGTGCCCCGACCCTTCTCGCTGACGATCTCGAGAGTGCCGCCGTGCAGCTCGACGATTCTCTTGCTGAGCGGCAACCCCAGCCCCGCGCCTTCGTGACGGCGGGTCAGGGCGTCGTCGAGTTGCGCGAACACCAGAAGCGCCTTCTCGATGTCACCGCTGGCCATCCCGATGCCGGTATCCCGCACGACGACGGCAAGCCCGCCGTCAACCTCGACCCGCGCCGAGACCGAGACCACGCCACCCGGCGGCGTGAACTTCATGGCGTTGGAGAGCAGGTTGAAGATGACCTGCTTCACCCGATGCTCGTCGGCACGCAAGGACGGCAGCTCGGGTGGTCCAGCCATCCGCAGATCGACCTGCACGTCCCGAAACCGCGGAGCCATGATCCGCTCGCACTGGGACAGGAGCAGCGGCAGGTAGACCGGGTCCTCGCGCAGCACCATGCCGCCCGCCTCGATCCGCGAGATGTCGAGGATATCGTTGATGAGCTGCAGCAGGTCCTGGCCGGACTGGCGCACGTCGTTGGCGTACTCGCGGTACTTCTCGTGACCCAGTGGCCCCATCAGCTCCTCGGCAATGATGTCGGAAAAGCCGATGATGCTGTTCAGCGGCGTACGCAGCTCGTGGCTCATATTGGCGAGGAAAGCGCTCTTGGCCGCATTCGCCGCCTCGGCATTGTCCTTGGCGGCCCGAAGCTCCGACTGCAGGCGCTTGAGGTCGGTGATGTCGACGCTGACGCCGCCCGTCCCCGCCAGCCGGCCCTGGCCGTCCCAAACCGGGAACTTGGTCAGCAGCGCACCGTACGAGACGGTGCCGTCGGCCCCGTGCAGCTCTAGCTCGCCGACCTGAGTGCGGCCGCTGGTGCGGACCTTGCTGTCGAGCTCTTCCGAGTATTCCGGGTTCTCGCCGGGGAACACGTCCCCCACCCTCTTGCCGATGATGTCGGTCTCGGCAAGGCCCGAATGCTCCATGAAGGCGCGGTTCACGGTGGTGTAGCGACCTTCCAGATCCTTGAGGTAGATGTGGGTCGGCGTGTTGTTGAGGATCGCGTTGAGGCGCCCTTCGGACAGGCGCAGCACACGTTCCGCACGCTTCGCATCGGTGGTTTCGCGCACCAGCACCACTGCGGTCGGCTCGGCGTCCGAGCGGGAATTCGGCAGCGGGGTCGCCCGGACCTCGAACGAGCGGCCGGCCAGCGGGCTGACCTCGGGGCAGACGACGTGGAAACCGACCGAGGTCCGGCTGCCGATGGCGCTGCGCACCGTCTCATGCACCGGCCCGGCCAGGCAGTCGGGAAGCAGCTTCGCCAGTTCGCTGTCGGTGCGCGGCCGCAGCAGGTCCAGGAGATCACGGCATCCCAGCGCGATGACGCGCCGGCAGATGCCGCGCCCGTCGCAGACCATCACAAGATCCTGCAGCACGTCGTTGAGAGCGCGCATGAGCGCCGCCTGGATGCGGCTTTCGGTCTTGGCGGCGCGGAGACGTCGGAACTGGACCAGAACGACGACGGCAATCCCCGTCGCGGCGCCGACCACCGCGGCTCCCAGGGTCGTCACTGGATGGGGGAAGTGACCGGGAACGTCCCCGGAGAGCCCTTGCCAGTCGGGCATGCCGCCGGCAGCGATCCAGAATGCCAGTCCGACGGCGGCGAAGCCGGTGACGATGGCCGCCGATCGGGTGATCCCCGACACTCGTATCCCTCCCTACTCAACGCGGCTCGGACCCGCGGCACGCGCGCACCGTAGAGGCAACGTCCCTAAAATACCCTTAACCGGCGTTGACTCCCGGCGGCGAACCCCTCTAATCCTCCCGTAAACCGCAGCCGGCCGAGGAGACACAGTAATGCAGCACGCGAATCTTGGCAAAGCGGGTTTGCAGGTTAGCCGTATCTGCCTGGGCTGCATGAGCTACGGCTCGTCGGCCTGGCGCCCCTGGGTGCTGGACGAGGACGCCAGCCGTCCCTTCTTCGCCAAGGCGCTCGACCTGGGCATCAACTTCTTCGACACCGCCGACATCTACAGCGACGGCGCCAGCGAGGAAGTCACCGGCCGCGTTCTCCTGTCGATGGTACCTCGCCACGAGGTCGTCATCGCCACCAAGGTCTTCAACGCAATGGGCAAGACCCCGAACGACCGCGGCCTGTCGCGCAAGCACATCATGCAGGCCATCGACGCCAGCCTGCGCCGGCTCGGCACCGACCACGTCGACCTTTATCAGATCCACCGCTTCGACCCGATGACGCCGGTCGAAGAAACGATGGAAGCGCTGCACGACGTGGTGAAGGCGGGCAAGGCCCTGTACATCGGCGCCTCCAGCATGCGCGCGACCCAGTTCGCCCGCATGCAGCACACGGCCGACCGCCACGGCTGGACCCGGTTCGTGACCATGCAGAACCATTACAACCTGGTCTACCGGGAGGAGGAGAACGACATGAACCCCTTCTGCGTCGAGGAAGGGGTGGGCCTGATCCCTTGGAGCCCGCTTGCGCGGGGCTTCCTGGCCGGCAACCGCAAGCCCAGCGGGGGTGGCGAGACGGTCCGCGCCGGCAACGACGCCTTTGCCGACCGCCTGTATTTCCAGCCCTCGGATTTCGTGGTCGCGGACCGCACCGGCGAGGTCGCACGCGAGCACGGCGTCAAAAGCGTGCAGGTCGCGCTGGCCTGGCTGCTGCAACGACCGGGCGTGGTGGCGCCCATCGTCGGCGCCACCAAGTCGCACCACCTGGACGACGCGGTCGCCGCCCTCGATCTTGCGCTGACCGTCGACGACATCCGCCGGCTGGAGGAGCCCTACGTCCCCCACCCCGCCCACGCCGGCACCTGAGCCGGCGGGCTACTCTTCCTGCCAGCGGCGGAAATGCGAACTGTCGAGCAGGGTCGACAAGGCGACCGTGATGGTGCGCCGTCGGTTGTCGTACTGGATCAGGCGGACGTGCGGCGGCATGTTGGGAAAGTCCAGCATGCGGTCCACGATCCACTTGCTGGGCGGCGTCCCCGACTTCATGAAGAGATCACCCGACTGAACGTTCTGTTTCTGCGTCATACCCACACCGATGGTCCCTTGCCTCGCCCGCCGTACCGGGGCCGGCGAAATCTACACCTTTAGCCCGCGCTTCGAAACGGAAATGTCGCGGGGGTCCGCCGGGCCTACATGTTCTTCTCGTGATCATGGTCGTGCGGCCGCAGCTCGTCCTCGCCATGGACGTGATCGTGCGGCTTGAACTCGTGCCTGTCCGCCTCGTCCTGGCCGTGCGGGTGATCCTCCCCGTGGACGTGCGGATGGCGATGCTGGTGAATGTGCTCGTGGCTGTGCTTGTGCACGTGTTCATGACTGTGCACCAGCGGACCGTGGCTGTGAACGTGCTTGTGACGGTGCACGTGCTCGTGCTCGTGAACGTGGCGGTGCTCGGAACTGGCCATGTCCGTCTCCCTGCGATGCACCCTCAACATATTCGCATGGTCGTCGCCGTTAAAGCCCGCCCCGGACTCGATTGACAGCGCGGCCCCGCGGGCCGACATATGCCGCCATGGCTCCTCAAGATTCCCCGCCGGATTCCGCTGCCGAACTCTCGATCCGCACCTCTCCGGGTCTGCGCACCTTTTATATCGTCCTCGGCTGGGTATTCGTCGCCTTGGGAGTACTCGGCATGCTGTTCCCGGTGATCCCGGGAGTGCCGTTCCTGATCGTCGCCCTGTGGGCGTTCTCGCGCAGTTCGCAACGCTTTCACGACTGGCTCATCAACCATCGCTATCTGGGACCGCCGGTGCGCCGATGGCGGGAGGGCCACGTGATCCCGGCGTGGGTCAAGGTGGTCGCCATCGGCGGCATGTCGGTCAGCTTCAGCTATCTCGCCTTCGTCCAGGAATCGCCGTGGTACGTCCTCGCCCCGATCGGCATCCTCATGGTGGTGGGTGCGATCTACATTCTTCGCTGCCCGAGTCAGCCTCCTCGAACGGCGGCGACGGATCCGGCTGCCGCCGATCCCTGACCGCCTCACCGCCGCGCCCCGGCCGGCCGGAGCGCCAGATGGTCCGCCGAGCCGGAAAACGGACGGTGACGCGGGTGCCGATCCCGACATCGCTCTGGATGCTCATCTGTCCGCCGTGGTGCTCGACCAGGGTCTTGCTGAGCGGCAGCCCAAGGCCCGAGCCGTGAGCGGTGCGGGTGAACACGTTTTCGACCTGACCGAACGGCTGCAGGATTTTCGGAATATCGCCCGGAGCGATGCCGATGCCGTTGTCGGATACCTCGATGAGGTGGCCGCCGTCCTCCGCCAGCCCCGCGCGCAAGGTGATCTCGCCGCCTTCGGGCGTGAACTTGACTGCGTTGGACAGCAGGTTGATCACGATCTGCTTCAGGCGTCGGTCATCGGCCAACAGCAGCGGCAAGTCGGGGGCGGCGACCACCTGCAGGCGCTGACGCCGCTCGAGGATCCGGACGTTGATAATCCGCAGGCAGTCCTGGATGGCGCGTTCCACATCGACCTCGGCCTCGCGCAGGTCCGCTCCCGCCGCCTCGATCCGCGAAATGTCGAGAATGTCGTTGATCAGCTCCAGCAGGTGGTGGCCGGAGTGGTTGATGTCCTGGATGTACTCCATGTACTTGGCCGAACCGAGCGGGCCGAACACCTCGGCCACCATCAGATCGGAGAAGCCGATGATCGAATTGAGAGGCGTCCTGAGCTCGTGGCTCATGTTGGCCAGAAAGTCCGACTTCGCGCGATCGGCGAGCTCGGCCTGACGGCGCGCGGCGACCTGGGCCGCGACCGCCTCGCGATAGGGGGTGAGGTCGCGGAACGTCACGACCTTCGCCGGATGACCCTGGTAGCGGGTCGCCGAGGTCTGGATCTCCACCCCGAACACGGTGCCGTTCTTGCGTACGGCAAGGCCCTCGCCCTGGCGCTGGGGGCTCCCCTCGGGCTCGGCGAACCAGATCCCCGTGGCGGTCGGCAGCAGCAGGGATTCGATCTTCATGCCGAGCAGCTCGTCCCGGCCGTAGCCTGTCATCTCGATGGTGCGACGGTTGACGTCGATGACCCTGCCGTCGGCCTGCAGGATGACGCCCTCGAAGGTCGAGTCGGAGAGGTGCCGATAGCGGTCCGCACTCTCCTGCATCGCCTGCAGGATACACTTCTGCTCGGTGATATCGGAGAACGCCGACAGCAGAAGCTTGCGGCCCTGAACCGTGGCCAGCCGCAGCGAGACCAGCCACCACTGCTCGCGCCCGTCGGCCGCATGGGCCTTGTATTCGATCTGGTCGGCAGCGCCGGTCGCGTCGAGGTGGCCCAGCAGATCGCGACGGTCACTTTCGCGCGCGCACAGCACGTCGAGCGACCGTCTGCCGATCACCTGGTCGGCCGGTAACCCGGCCTGCTGCGCGTAGCGCTGGTTGCAGTAGAGGACGACATCGCTTTCGAAATCGGTGATGGCGATCGCCAGCGGCACGAGGTCGGTGGTCGAGCGGAGCCAGCCTTCGCGTTCGCGCAGCAGTGCCTCGAGACGCTTGCGGCGGATGATGTCGGCGATCAGGGCCGCCACTGTTACGACGAGAACGGCTAGTGCGGCCAGCGCGCTCGACAGCAGGCTCGGGTTCCGCTCGAGCAGGGTCGCCGGTCGATTCAAGATGATGCCGCCCACAGGCACCAGGCGGGCCCGGACCGAGAACCGCTCCAGCTGGTTGTGGTCGAACATGAGCGGGTTTGCGCTCTCCCCGACCACCGGAATCGCTTCGGCCGGCTCTCCGGCGAGAACGCGAAGCGCCAGTCTGGCGGCTTCCCGGCCGTGGCTGGGGCCATCGATCATGCAGCCGCCAACGGCGCCGTGGCCGAGGGCGAAGCTCCAGGCGCTGAACACGGGATTGTCGCCGGCCGAGGCGAGGCGGCTGACGACGGTCTCGGTCGACACCACGTCGCCGGTCCGGGTCCTGGCGACGCCCAGCGGCAGAAGGATCGTCTGCTCGGCAAGGCCGCGGGCGTGCGCTTCGAGGTCCTCGATCGGCATATCGTTCCAGAACTCGAAGCGAAGCCGCCCGCCGAGTTGGAGGGCGGCCGTGCCCGCCCGCTGGCGGTGGGCGATCCCGGACACGTCGCCGTCGGTGATGATGACCGCCCTGCCGGCCGCCGGGAAAACGGCCATGGCAGCCTCCAGGGTGCCCAGGATGTCCTCGTTCTCGGCCACCCCGGTGACCGGCTGGTGGGCAGAGCGGATCGCCTCGCTGTAACCGTTGAGGCCGGCGAACACGATCGGCAGGCCGGGAAACATCGCGTTCCGCAACTCGGTGGCAAGTGTGAATGCCGGATTGTCGGTCGCGATCAGCAGGTCGAGCCTGATCCCTGCATACTTCCCGGTGAGCAGGTCGCGCACCCGCGCCAGGCTTGCCTCGTCGTGGAAGCGTTTGGCGTCCATGTACTCGGCGAAAACCTCGACCGAGCGGCCGGCGCCGCCCAGCCCTTCCGCCAAACCGGCCGCCAGCCCGTCGGTCCACGGATACCCCGCATGATAGGAGTGGAGAACCAGGACCCGCGCCGCCCGATCGGACGAAAGCCCTCCCTCTCCGGCGGCCCCCAGCGCAACCGGAAAGAGCAGAAGAACGCAGCAGATCATCGTTCTTAGCGGGATCACTGACCTCAAGACTCCGCGGGCTTATCTCGCCCGCAGTCAGTGTACACCAACGGCCTCTCGGGACGAGGGTTGTGCCTCTCCGCGCATGGGATTGGCACTTCGAAAAACGCTTATCCGACAGTCGGGATGTTCGGGAGGCGACCGCGCCAAGGCGCCACGACCGGACTGAACCGGCGCATCATCCCGGCGGCAGCGAAGCTTCTCGGAGTGAACGTATCCGCCGCAGCTTCGCCGGGAGTTCGGGTCAGTGAATAGCCCCTCGCCTAGAACGACACGGGCACCCGCAAGGTGACCCGGGCGTCCGGAGCGTCCTCGGTGGCCCCGATCGCAAAGTTCAAGTTGACGCCGACGTTGTCGCTGATCGACTGCGAGATGCCGAACAGGAACGCGCCGACCTGCAGCGAGTCCGAGTTCACGGTGACCCCATTGATCTCGCTCTCGGTCTCGGTAACGTAATCGTGCTGGTAGCCGAAGCTGATCGACGTCTTCTCGTTGAGAGCGACCGCGATGCCGACGCTGGCCGAGATGTTGTCGCCCGGATCCACCTCGCCGATCCGCGAGGTGCCGATGGTCTTGCCGATATCGGAGGCCACGTTCCACGAATAGCCGAGGTTGCCGAACAGGACCGCGGGGTCAGTGGGATAGATGACGGTCACGCTTGGTTCGAACGACCAGAAGCCGGAGCCGGTCGCCAGCTCGGTCTCGATCCCCTGGGCGTTGTAGTTGAGATCGTACGGGCCGGTCCCGGTGGGCGCCTTGGCGCGCAGGTTGGCGACGAAAAAGGGCCAGCCCTCCAGCCCCCGGTTGATCTGGTAGTGCAGGCCGGCCTCGACGTCGCCGATGTCGTTCCCGCTGAGCTCTTGGGTGGTCTGGGCGCCGCCCTGGACCACCGTGTTGGTCACCTTGTCTGAGCGGATGACGTAAGGCACCCGCAGGTCGGCCTCGAAACGGCTGGTGATGCCGTAGCGGAAGGTACTGGCCAGCGTGAGCGAATCGCGATCCGCCTCGCTGGCCTCGATCAGGCCGACCAGGACGGTGTCGATCAGCTCCACGCCCTCGAAGAAGAAGCGGTTGTTGTCCGAGTGCGCGTACTCGATCGACGGCTCGAAGACGAACGTGCCCTTCGGCGTCAGTACCCCGCCGACGTCGGCAAGAACGCCGATGTCGATACGCTCGGGCTTCTTCTCGTCGGTCGGACTGGCCGCCGCCTGCGCGACCGCGCCTTCCCGCGGGCTGGCCGCCGATGCCGGGGGCTCGGGTTCGCCGCGCAGGCGAGCCCCCATGGCCTCCAGGCGGTGGCGTTGCTGCTCGAGCTGGCGCCGCTGCTCGTCGAGCATACGGGCCTGTTCCTGCAGGCGCTTTTCCTGGGCATTGAGCGAGGCGCGAAGCGCCTCGATCTCCTGGGCCGCCGAGGCGTCGGCCGCGGGTCCGGACTGCTGTGCGGCCAACGGACACGACAGCATGGCAGCAAGGCCAAAGGCGGCGATTCCCAGCGTTCTCGCAACGGCACTCGGCATGATGCCTCCCCCGAGCTGCCTGACGAATTCGGCGAGAAACTATGCCAGCAATTCGCCTAAAGTTCAATGTTGAAGCGGAGCCGGAGCATCGAGTCGTTTCATGATGCGGTACAAGGCGACGCGCGAGATCCCCAACTCTCTGGCTGCCCGCTGCACCACGTTGCCGTTCGCCTGCAGGGCCTGGAGCACGACCCTGCGCTCGACGTCCGCCTTGGCCTCGGCCAGCGTCACGGCAAGGCGGTCTTCGACGTCTTCCTCGAAGCCGAGGTCGGCGGCGGTCACCAGCCCGTTGCTGGCTAGCACCGCGCCGCGCCGGACCCTGCTGATCAGCTCGCGCACGTTGCCGGGCCAGCGGTGGCGGCGGATCGCAACCCGCGCGTTGCGGCTGAGGTGCAGGGCGCGGCGGTGATTCTCGCGGGCGAAATCCTGCAGGAAGTAGCAGGCCAGCAGGTCGATGTCGTCGCCGCGCTCGCGCAGTGCCGGCATCCGCAGCGACAGCACGTTCAGGCGGTAGAAGAGGTCCTCTCGAAAACGGCCTTCGCGGATCGCCTCCTCAAGGTGGACGTTGGTGGCCACGATGACCCGTGCCTGGACCCGGATCGGCTTGGTATTGCCGAGGCGGTCGATCGTCCTGTCCTGCAGGAAGCGCAGCAGGTGGGCCTGGATCTCAAGCGGCATGTCGCCGATTTCGTCGAGGAACACGGTGCCGCCGTCGGCGGATTCCAGCCGCCCGATCTTGCGCTGCTGGGCGCCGGTGAAGGCGCCCCTCTCGTAACCGAACAGCTCGGCGGCGATCAGGGTCGGCGGAAGGGCGGCGCAGTTGATGGCGACGAACGGCCCGTCCTTGTAGGTCGAGCGCTCGTGAATGGCGCGTGCGGCAAGCTCCTTGCCGGTCCCGGTTTCGCCGGTGATCAGCACCGGGGCGTCGAACGGCGCGAACTTTCGGATCCTGGCGTAGACCTGGACCATTGCCTCGCTGCTGCCCACCATGTACGGCTCGGATGCCCCCTGAACGAGGCCGCCGTTCTGCCGTTCCACGGCGGCGAGGCCGCGGATGTGCCCCAGGGTGTGGAGGAGGCGGTCGGCATCGACCGGCAGGGTGTGGAAGTCGTAGATGGTGCCGGCTTCGACCAGGGCGGCAAGCGCCGGGCCGGACGCCTCCGCGCGCGGGATCAGGGCGACGATGCGCAGCTGCGGGGCGGCATCTCGGATACGCTCGACGAGCTGGCCGTCGATGCCGGCGCCGAGATCGATGATGCCGGCAAAAGCGCCATCCACCTGCAGCCGCGCACCGGGTCCACGCATGGGCTCGACCACGAATCCGCACTGGCGCAAGGTCAGGATATAGTCCGGCTCGTGAGCGCCGTTGGCGGGCGCGAACCAGGCAATGGTGTCAAGGCCGTCTGCCGCGCGCCAGCGCACGAGACAGGGGTCGTCCTCCGTAGGCTTTCGGCCCCCCATAAAGATCCCCCAAGTCGTGATTTGGCACGCGAGAAAGGCGGATCCAAGACTGTGATTCTAGAGCCGCGCCAAGCTTTAGGCCAGCCACCGGAAGGCTAGGCGAGAGGCCCGTTTGGCGGTCTGCCGCCCCCTTCTGGATGTCCCTCGGGAGAGTTCTTCAGCTCTCGGAAGAAACCGTAGGGATCCGGGCCCCGCACGCTCACCGCCAGCGCAACAGCCACCGCTCCAGCACCGCGATGATGCCATAAACGGCAAGCCCGACCGCCATCAGCAGCACCACGCCGGCCATCAGGCGGTCGAGCTGGAACAGGTTCTGCTGCTCGATGATGTAGGCGCCGATGCCGTACTGGGCGCTGATCATCTCGGCCGAAACCAGCAGGATGATGCCGATCGAGGCCGAGATGCGGAACGCCGACAGGATGGCCGGCAGCGTGCCCGGCAGCACGATGGCGAGGATGATCGAGAGCGGCTTCAGGTTGAAGCTCTGCCCCATCCGGATCAGGTTGCGCGGGATATTGTCGACCCCGCCGAAGGTATTGATGACGGTCGGGAAGAAGGCACCGAAGGCGATGGTCGCGTATTTCGAGCCCTCGCCGATGCCGAACCAGATGATGAACAGCGGCAACAGCGCGATCTTCGGGATCGCCGAGATCGCCGCCACCCACGGCAGGCCGAGCGAGCGGGCGAAGGTGGAGACGCCGAGCGCAAACCCGATCACCAGCCCGCTGGCCACGCCGGCCGACCAGCCGACGGCGAGCCGGCGCAGCGAGGCGCCGAGGTGCTGCGCCAGCAGCCCCGAGCGGTAGAGATCGGCGAGTGCGGCACCGATCGCGCTCGGCGCCGGGAAGCTCAAGGGGCCGATCCAACCGAGTCTGGCCGCCGCCTCGAGGGCGGCGATGACGGCGACGAAGCTGGCCGCTCCCAGCGCCTGGATCATGCGGGGGCTGAAGCCGCCGGCGCGGTACGTCACCGGAGTGCGGTCAGCGCGCATCGGCCAGCTCCTGGTCGGCCAGAACCGCCTCGTCGCGGATCAGATTCCAAAGCCTGCGCTCGACCGCCAGCATGGCCGGAGAATCGATGGCCCGCTCGGGCCGCGGCACGGCGATCGGGACGACGTCCTTGACCCGCCCGGGGCGGCGCGACAGCACGACCACCCGGTCGGCCAGCCGCACCGCCTCGGCTAGGTTGTGGGTGACGTAGACGGCGGTGACGCCGGCCCGTTGGAACAGCTCGGCGAACTCGTCGAGCAGGATGACCCGGGTCTGGGCGTCGAGGGACGACAGCGGCTCGTCCATCAGCAGCACGGCGGGGCGCACCGCCAGAGCGCGGGCGATGCCGACCCGCTGCCTCATGCCGCCGGAGAGCTGCTTCGGGTAGGCGCGGCGGAAATCGGAAAGGTGGGTCTGCGCCAGCACCTCCTCGATCCGTGCCTCGACCTCGCGTGCGGCGAGGCCGCGCAGCACCAGGCGGATGTTGCCCTCGACGCTGCGCCACGGCAGCAGGGCGAAGTCCTGGAACACATAGGTCAAGGGGTTGATGCAGCCGGCCGGCGCCTCGCCTTCCTGAAAGACGGCGCCCGCCTGCGGCCGCAGGAGCCCGCCGACGATGGCGAGCAGCGTCGACTTGCCGCATCCCGATGGCCCGATCAGTGCCACCACCTCGCCGTCGCGGACGGTGAACGAAACCGAATCGAGGACCGGCAAAGTGCCGTAGGAATGGGAGACGGACTGGATGTCGAGCTGCACGGAACAGGGCTCTCGCTGCGGAAGGGGCACCCCCTCCACCTCCCCGTCTCGGGGGGATCGGCGGAGGGGGTAGACTTCGCGCGCCTACTTCGCCGGCGGTTGGGTCAGCGGCTTGACAAAGCTGACGTCGACGAACGTCTCTGCCTTGACGCCGGCGTCGACATAGCCGAGGCCTCGGTACCAGTCGACCTGACGGTAGATGTCGGCGGCATCCATCCGGCCGTCCTCCTCGATGTACATGACGCCGCTGAGGATCTTCGGGTACGCGGCCTTGGCGTCCTCGTCCTTGAACACGTACTTGTGGACCGATGCGAGCACCTGCTCGCGCCCCTCCTCGCCGGTGACGAAGGCGGCGCGGTAGTCGGCGATGCCCTTCTGGTAGGCGCGGATGAACTTCTCCACCATCGGGCGCCTCGTCTCGACGTTCCTGGTCGAGGCGAACAGGCCGCCGACCTGATAGGGGGCATAGTCGGCGATCTGGCCGATCGATTTCGCCTCACCCGCGTTGACCAGGGCGCGGGCGTACTGCGGCACGATGATCATCGAATCGACCTGGCCCGACTTCAGAGCCGCCAGCATGTTGCCGACCGACTGCAGCGGCTTGAGCTCCATGTCGGAAAGCTTGAACCCGACCTTCTCGCCCAGCTGCCCGATCATGTAGTGGAACGACGAGCCGACTTGGCTGAGGGCGAAGCTGCGGCCCTTCAGCTTGTCGACCGAGGTAACGCCCTCGGCGTACGCCTTGTTGGAGACCAGGATGTGGGAGCCTTCGAAACCCTTCACCTCCTGCAGCTGGGCGGCGACGATCTTGAGCGCCCCCTTGCCGGCGAGGTTGAACAGCCCGGCCGTGAACGCGGTGAGGCCGAAGTCGACATCGCCCGATGCGATCGCCACCGCGATCGGCTGCGCCGAACCGAAGAACTTGATCTCGACGTCGAGCCCCTCGGCGGCGAAGTAGCCCTTCTCCTGGGCGATGAACAAGGGCGCCGAGGACACGAAGGTGAGCGAGCCGGCGGTCACCTTCTCGGCGGCCTGGGCCTGGAGGCTCAGCAGCGCGGCTGCGCCGGCGAGCACGGATCGGACACGGTACGAGAACGTCATGGCGAACCTCCGATGGATTGTGCGGCCGCGCGTCAGCGGCCGGGGTTGCCTTCTCGCACGGACAACAGCCTGCCTCCTTCCTTCGGACAAGGGTCGTTCCGTCTCGGCGCGGGACTTTAAGCCCAACGCCGGCTATGGGCAATGGAAGAGGCTCGGCTGCGCAGGGTGCGGCTCGCCTTGACGAGGGCGGCCGGTCGCCGCATCGTGCCGCCATGGAAGCTTCGGCATACATGGCGGCAGCCCTCGACCAGGCGCGCGCCGCGGCGGTGCGCGGCGAGGTGCCGGTGGGCGCGGTCGTCGTCGACGGCAGGACCGGAGAGATCCTGGCCGGTGCCGGAAACGAGACCGAGGGCCGGAACGACCCCACCGCGCACGCCGAAGTGCTGGCCCTTCGGGCGGCCGCGCAGCGGTTGGGCACGCCGCGGCTTGAAGGCTGCGACCTCTATGTCACCCTCGAGCCCTGCACGATGTGCGCGGCGGCGATCGCATTCGCCCGCATCCGCCGGCTCTGCTTCGGCGCCTACGACCCCAAGGGCGGCGGCGTCGAGCACGGAGCGCGCGTGTTCGAGCAGCCGACCTGCCATCACCGTCCCGAGGTGGTGGGCGGCCTCAGCGAGAGCGAATGCGGCACGCTCCTCAAACGCTTCTTCGAGCAGCGGCGGACGTAGTCAGCAGCGGCAGCCGGGAGGCCTGGAGAGCACGGGAGGATTCCGGCTTTCGCCGGAATGATGGCTCAGTCTGAACGCGCGCGGCCCTCCTTCACGGGCGCCTCGCTCGGACCAGGCAGTCGATCGCCACCCTGATACCGTCGTCGGTCTCCACCGGCCGCTCGACGGTACCGGCCTTTTCGATCGCAAGTTCCCTTCCCAGAGCCTCGACCACCAGGTCCGCGGTGTAGAGCACGTCGGGGCGTTGCGGGCCGCCATGACCCCGCTTCAGATTCGCGGAATCGTGGGCGACCAGCAGGAACGTCCCGCCAGGCGCCACCGCCCGCGCAGCCCGCGCGAGGACGGGTACAAGGTCCGCCCAAGGGAGATGGAGGTACATCATCAGGACCAACTCGAACCGCCCCGCCTCGGGTTCATAGCTGCGCAGGTCGGCCACCTCGAACGCTACCTTGTCGGCGACGTTCCGCGCTGCCGCGAGCCGCCGCGCTTTCTCGATCGCCACATCGGAGAAATCGATGGCGCGCACGGCCCAACCCCGCTCTGCCAGCCACACCGCATTGCGGGCCTCGCCAGCCGCGAGATCCAGCGCCCGGCCCGGCCGCAGGTCCGCGGTCTCGGCGACCAGAAACCGGTTCGCCTCCACCGTCCAGACAAAGTCCTTCACGGCATAACGGCGGTTCCATTCCCGGCGTTCCGCGTTTTCGCTGTCGGATTTGTCTCGTTCCACGGCCGTGGCTCCTTTCTCAAAATGGTCTTCCCGTCAAATCTCGCGGGTCCATTGCGGTCCTTGGGTGTCCCGCACCGCGTACCACCGGGAGCCCTTTGTCGCCGAGCGGGTTGGCCATGACGAAGTCTGCCGTCGCCGCCACACCGGTCTCGCAGCCGCGCACATGAGGAGGCATCCAGTCGGGCTATCCCCGCGGATACCGCTTCATACAATTTTCGTATTCATCATACAAGCTTCGGGCCGAGCGATACGAGGAGCCCGCTGGCCCGGCAGCTAACGCCGAAAGGCGGCGAGGATCTCGAGGTAGTCGGGCTCGTCCGGGCCGATGAACCCGTGGCGGACCAGGAAGTGGATCGCCACCGGCGCGCAGTTGAACTTGAAGTCGTCGCTGTCGCGGGCGACCTCGGCGACCTTGTCGAGCGGCCACAGGTGAAAGGATTCCACCTCGCCGTCGCGCGGTTGCGGCGCGAAGTCGGCGGGCAGGTCGAGGTCATAGATGAAGACGACGTCGCGCCGCAGCCCTTCGCGGCGCGCCAGCGTGTAGGTGATCGCCCCGGTGGGGACGGCGCGGCGCGCCAGGGGGGCCGGCATGCCGGCTTCCTCGTCGGCTTCCTTGACCAGGTTGTCCATCAGCGACAGGCCCGCCGGCTGGCCGCCTGCCACCAGCTGGTCGAGCTTGCCGGGATCGAGCGTCTTGGTGCGGCTGCGCCGCGCCAGCCACATCCGGATGCTGTCGCCATCGCGCACGTAGCCGTTGACGTGGATGCCGTAGGCGACGACCCCGAGCAGGGGCACCGCCGCCCGCTCGACCTGGAGCAGCGGTCGGGCATGCCAGCCGTTGCCGACGCGATAGGGCTCCTCGCGCCAGCCCGGGACGACCCCCTTGGCGTGGAGATCGCGCAGCACCGCGTCGACCGCCGCCGTCCGCGCTGCGAACCCGTCGAGGCGGTCGTGCAGGCGCACCGCCCCAGGCCCGACCACGAAGGTTTCCGGGTAGGCGGCCAGGGCATCGGCGAAGGCGGGACCGACCAGCCCCACCGTCTCGCCGGCGACGATCCAGGGCCGCCAGTCCTCCGGCACCGGAGAGGAGCAGGCCCTGAAGCGGTCAAGAAAGCTCACGGCTCCTCCCGCATCAGGCAATCAGGGCATTGCGCTTGTCGGCGGTCAGCACACACGACACGCCGACGATCTGGCGCAGCGATTCCGCCAGCCGCACCGTCAATTCGTCGTCGACCCCGGCCATCTGCAGATCGATCTGGATTCCCTCGTCGCCGGCGCCGCACACCGTGCTGTGGATGGTCGTGGGCACCAGTCCGCGGCGGGCGAACACCGCAAGCACGCGCGGCAGGACGGAAGGATCGACGGCGGCATGCACCGCGAAGCAGGCGGTGTAGGAGGGCTGACATTGCGGAACGGCAGACATTGCGAACTCCAATCTCGAGGCATCCAGTCGGCAACGGACGATCCCGGTCCTCAGAAGAGGGCCGGGTCCGTAATTCGCCGACGAATGACCGTCGAGAGGGCTCGCGGATTCTGCATGATCCGGATGATAGGCGTTCCGGCGACGCCGTCAACCGCGATTCACGCGATCTCGGCTTCCTTGCGGTCTCGGGTCGTCTTGACGTAGGCGCGCGCGCAATGCTCGGCGCAGTAGGGCTTGCCGGGCAGAGCGGGATGGCCGCAGAAGCGGAAGCTCGCGGTGCCGGGCTCGCCGATCGGCCAGCTGCACATGCCTGGCCCCAGGCCTTCCAGCTTGACCTCGGCCACCACGTTGGCCTTCTTGCGGATCGGGGATTGCCTCTTGGTCAGGCCGAGCCTGTGGGCCTTGCCTACCACCGCGTTCTTGGTGATGCCGAGCCGCCGACCGATTTCGCTGGTGGGGAGGCTTTCGTTCCACAGCGCGATGAGCGCTTCGATCTTCTCGGGCGTCCAGTCTACGGTCATGATCTCACAGCTCGAAAGGATCGCGTCGCGACCCCGAGCCCCCCCTTTTGAAATGTTACTGGTGGGTCACAAGAGGCGTATTGCGGTCTTCAATGTTTATCTTATTTCGCCCGCTGCTACAAGCGTCACGCCCGCGTTCCACCTTGGTCTGAGCCCGAGCGACCTGCCGTCGTGGCGAGGCTTTTCCGAGGCGCCATGAGGCATTAGGTTGACCGCGTCGGTGCTTCGGAGGACTGCCATGCGTGTGAACGGAATCCCGTATCGGACCATCTGGCTCGACGAGGACGATCGGACGGTGCGCATCATCGACCAGACCCGGCTGCCGCATGCGTTCGCAACCGTGGCGCTGGAGACGGCCGAGGCGGCAGCGGACGCGATCAGGAACATGCTGGTGCGCGGCGCCCCTCTGGTCGGCGCGACTGCCGCCTACGGGATGGCCTTGGCCGCCCGCCGCGATCCTTCCGACCAGGCGCTGGCGGCGGCGGCGGACATGCTGCTGGCCACCCGCCCCACGGCGGTCAACCTGCGCTGGGCCCTGGAGCGCATGCGGGCGATCCTTGCCGCCGAGGCTCCCGCCGGCCGCGCGGCGCGCGCCTACGCCGCGGCCGCGGCGATCTGCGAGGACGACGTCCGCACCTGCGAGGCGATCGGCCGCCACGGCCTCGACCTCTTCCGCCACAGGTGGGAGGAGAAGGGGCGTCCGCAGCGGCTCAACATCCTCACCCACTGCAACGCGGGCTGGCTCGCCACCGTCGACTGGGGCACCGCGCTGGCGCCGATCTACATGGCGTTCGACGCCGGCCTGCCGGTTCATGTCTGGGTCGACGAAACCCGCCCGCGCAACCAGGGGGCCAGCCTGACGGCCTGGGAACTGGGCGGCCACGGCGTACCGCACACGGTGATCGCCGACAATGTCGGCGGCCATCTCATGCAGCACGGCCTCGTCGATCTCTGCATCGTCGGCACCGACCGCACCACCGCCCGCGGCGACGTCTGCAACAAGATCGGCACCTATCTCAAGGCGCTGGCGGCGCACGACAACGAGGTGCCGTTCTACGTCGCGCTGCCGCATTCGACCATCGATTGGACGATCGACGACGGGGTCGCGGACATCACCATCGAGCAGCGCGACGCCCGCGAGCTGACGCACGTGACCGGCCGCACCGCCACCGGCGAGATCGCCGAGGTGGCGATCGTGCCGGCGGAAAGCCCGGCCGCCAACTATGCGTTCGACGTCACGCCCGCCCGCTACGTCACCGCGCTCATCACCGAGCGCGGCGTCTGCGCCGCCAGCCGCGAGGGCCTGGCCTCGCTCTACTCGGACGCTGCATAGCCCCCGCGCTCACTGGAGCGCGAGTCGGGCCTCGTCCTTCGACAAGCTCAGGATGAGGCCCTCATGCTGAGCCCGTCGAAGCATGAGGGTCGGGCTGTCAGCGTCACGCGCCTTCTCGATGCGGGGGACTGGCCGGCGTGACAGATCGGAACCGGCCTTTCCGGGCGGAAAGGCCGGTCCAGTCTCGGCAACCGTCAGTGCACGATGTTGGCGTTGATGACGCCTTGCTTGTGCGAGGTGGGGGGAGACGGCTGCCGTACCCGTTTCGCCTCGTCCCACAGGATGATCGCCGTCTGCTCCCGGGCCGAACCGGCGCCCAGGGTCACAGTGCCCGTGAGACCGGATCTGCCCGTCTGCTGGGTAAGGGTTTTCGCGTCCAGCGGGGCGGTCGGAATCGGCTCCGACAGACGCGACACGATCACGTCGTCGCCGCGGGCCACCGGGGTCCAACCCCACGCCGCCGCCGCCAGCGCGATGGCCAGCGTCCATCGCAACACCCGGCCGGACCGGCGGGCGGCGCACAGGCAGCTTGCCAGATCTCCCGGACAGGTCATGACATTCCCTTCCGCCTTTCTTGCGCGCGGCTATCGGCTCATCCGGAAGCCCGCAATCTCCGAACCCGTGCGCAAGGCATGAGCGCGCGCTCGCATACCGACCATGAGCCGGGCGGCGTTCTGCATGTCGACGTTGACCGTGACATGCTGGCCAAGCGCCGTGTTGTTGTTGCTGTTGCGGAACAGCGATAGAAGGCCGTTGCTGAATTCGTGGGTGACTTCCGATCCCGCCCCGCTCTGTCCCCAGGCGAAGGTGACCGCCCCGGGCGACGTATTCACGGTGACCGCCGGCATCGTGGTTCCGGAGGCCGCGTCGGTCAGCGTCTCGATCCACGAGGTGAGCGTGCCGTAGGCCTGACCGCCGCTGCGGTCGCTGACGTTCAGCCGCGACACCAGCTGCATCATATTGTCGATCGTGCTGCGGAGCTCGATCCCGAATGCGATGTCGTAGGGGCCGATCGCGAATCCTCCGCGCAGGTCGTCGAGTTCGTGATCGGGCAACGCGCCCGCCAGTTCGATGCCGTCGTCCGACAGCGCGTCGGCGATCATGCCGCCAGCGGAGGCTGCGGAGGGGCAGACGACGGCAAGCGCAAACGGAGCAGCAAGGCGGAACGCCCTGTGGCTCCGATTGACAGGGTCTCGATGCATCACGTGCCCTCCTTCCTCAGAACGTGTTGGCTCCTCTCCACAGATGCACGGTAAAGGACGCCAGGCTTTGCCGGCTCAGCGCGGTGCCGAACGGGGCCTTGAGATCGGCCTCCCAGTCGTCCTTGAGGTTGAAGTGGTCCCGCCCGACGCTTGCCTGGTTGCGGATCAGGAAAACGACCCCGTTCCAGATCTCCTGGAACGCCGTCGTCCTCATGACCTTGATCCCGGCCGCCGGATCGCCGACCAGCAGACGGTCCGATCCCAGGCCTTTGACGACGACGAAGTGCTTGTATCCCCTGACGTCGATGAGGGCGATGGCGGGCACGCCCAGCTCGGCCCAGCGATCGAGACCGATCTTGAAGCCGTCGGCACGGTAGCCGATGCGGGCCAGGTACTCCTTCATGTCGAGCAGCGAGAACCCGACCTTCTTGATCTTTTCCCGGTCGCCTGCCTCGTACATCGCGGTGAAGATTTCGCGCTCGAGCGTCGGCCGGTCGTAGTGATAGGTCAGCAAGGTCGCCACGGCCGCCGATCCGCAACTGAAGTCGTACTGTTGCTTGACGACGGTCTTGAACCTGGCTTCCTTGAGGCTGGTGACCTTGACGTTGTAGGCGGTTCCGCCTGACGTGAACGGCAGTTCGCCGCCGACCGCTGCCGGCGTTTGCCACGTCAGCAGTGCAGCGACGGCGACGGCGACTGGCACTCCCTTCATCGCTCTCTCCACGCGGGCCAAGAGAGCCTCAGCAATGCGCTCAGTGCATGTTGACGTTGAGCTGGATGTTGCTGCTGAAACTCACGTTGTTGCCGGTGTTGTACATCGTCGAGGTGATGCCCCGGTTGCCCGTCACGGCGTTGCCCCCGATCAGTCCGGTGGTAACGGTGCCGCTCACCTGGCCGCTCAGCTCCTGGTTGGTGTACGCCCAGTTGATGCCGACATCGCCGATGTCGACTTCGGTGCCGCCTCTGTGTGCCGCGAGCTCCACAGCCGAAACCTCGCTCGGCAGCACGAGGTCATCCACCTGCGGCAGCTCGTCCGCGCTGCTCCCGGTTGGAAGCATCGCAAAGGCCAGGGCTCCCCCGAGCAACGTCGCTGCAAACATGTGCTTCGTCATTGCCGGTCCTCCTCGGCCGTCTCCTTGAAACGGCGATAGCCGGCGGGCACCGCCCGCCGGCATGCCGCTGACGCAGCTCTACTTGTCGATCTTCGCGTTGAAGGAGACGTTGTTGGTCTGCGAGGCCAGGCCGGTATTGGCGTTCACCTGGTTGATGCCCTTGTTGCCGCTGAGGTTCAAGCCGCTGATGCTGCCCGTCGCGGCAGCACCGCCGGCCATCCCCATCGTCGCGCCAGCGGCGCCGTAGGCACCCGTCCCGCTGACCGTCTGGCTGAGCAGGGCCGCGTTGACCATCACGTCGCCGACGTCCACGTCGACGCTGTTGTCGACCCGGTTGTCCTGGCGATTGTCGGTGAAGATCGGCGACCACGTGTTGGTCGTGGTAGCGGTATAGACCCGGTTGTCGTCGTTGTAGCTGCCGACGTCGTTGTAGCTGCCGATATCGTCGTTGTCGTCGTTGTAGCTGTTGCTGTCGTTGTAGCTGTTGCTATCGTTGTAGCTGTTGCTGTCGTTGTAGCTGTTGCTGTCGTTGTAGCTGTTGCTGTCGTTGCCGAGCGAGTTGCCGTTCAGGGTATCCTGCACCGCGATGCTCTGCGCGATCGGAACCTGGACATCGTCCGCAAAGGCCAAGGTGCCGGCGAGCGCCAGGGTGGAAACCGCCCCGATAAGAACAAGCTTCTTCATTCTTCCCATCCTTCTCCAGGCCGGCTTGGCGCCGGCACAATTTCGCTCGTGGAGGAAAGCCCCCACATCTCTCCGCGCCCATTCCGGCGACGGCACAGGCATCCCCCGCCTGCTCCATGAAAAGAGCAAGGCGCATGCCAGACCTGGCGAGGCCCGCCTCAACTCTTTGAATCTCTTGGGTGTCTGCTGGAGCGCAGCCGGCTCGGCAACGCAAACCGGCGACTGCGGGGTTTCCGGCGCCCATCAAACCGTATCGCTGGCGTTACACGAGCAGGCGGGGCGGCGTGGGCAGCTGCGCCCGGCGCACGCCCTGGAACGGCCGGCCCGCAGCCTCGCACGGCAGCAATGCCGGAGTGTCACCAAAACGAACACTGCGGTCGTCGCGACGGGCGCGGCGTGGGGACCTCGTCCCGAGCTTGCCGAAGGAGGGGCCCCGCCGGCTAGACGACTGTGATGTTGCGGGAATCGTGCGGATCGGGGGCGCGGGGGGTGTCCTCGTCGGGGCAGCGCCGGGCCGGGGTCGAATCCAGCCAGGCATCCCGGGACGACCGCGAGCCGTCGGCCGCCGTCAGGTCCAGGCCGCTGCGGACGGCCCAGGCCGCCGCCTCGGTACGGTTGCTGATGTTCAGGCGGCGGAGCAGCATCTTCACGTTGGACTTCACGGTCGCGGCCGACAATCCGAGATGGCGGGCGATCATCTTGTTTGAAGCCCCCATCGTCAGGTGTCGCAGAATCACCGTTTCGCGCCGCGACAGCCCGGGGGCGCCGACCACGCGCCCGCCTTGCGGATCCGCCTCCCGCAGCAGCGCACGGGCGAACTCGAGCGAGAGCATCCGCTCGCCGGAAACGATCAGGCGAAGATACTTCTCGAACGCCTCGAGCGAGACGTCCTTGCTCAGGCAGGCGCAGCATCCGAGATCCAGCGCAAGCCGGAGCTGCTCCGTATGGTGCGGCCGCGACAAAGCGATCACCTTGACCTCGGGCACCTCATCGATCACCCGGACCAGGGTTTCCCGCAGCTCCGAGGATGGCTCCGTGACGTCGATGATCAGAAGCTTCAGACGGCGGCCCTCGGTCCACGGCCAACTCCCTTGATGCGCGAGTTCAGCCGGCGAGGTTACCGCGGCGATGACGCGGAGACCGTCCCTGTCCAGAATCGCCGCCAGCGCGTCACGAAACAGCCGATCGGAATCGACCAGGACGACATCGATTTCCTGTGTCCCCAAATCCCAAACCATGCGCCTCCCTCCGCCCCGTCGGCAGCGGCCGGAAACCTCCCTCGCCCCCTTTTCTTCTCATGCGCGGCAGATGTTCTTCGAAGCGCCGGACCCGCTCCGGCGGGCGAACGGCCCTGCCTCGCCCGTTCGCCGCTCAGTGACCCTGCCGGGTTCCCCGAGCAAGGCATCCCATAACGCCAGCCGGCGGTGGCCGCCGGTCCATTGGGGAGAACACGCGATCCCTCCCATATGCATATATTAACACAACCGGAGTGAGAAGGGTATCCCTACGGGTGGGGACCTTCCGAGCCCGGGCGGCACCCGTTGGCGAGCGTCCGCCTCCTGCCGGCGGCTGGCGTCGCGGCACCTCTCCCCGGCGCAGCGGAGAGGAGCGACCGGCCTATACCCTTATGCGAGCCGACAAGGCACCCGAAGCGGTCCCCGCCCGGTGGCGTCAGCCTCCCGCCGTCTCCGCCAGCGAACGCAATTGACGGCTGGCCACCGCGATCATCGAGAGATCGGTACCCTCGTTGGCCCACAACTCGGACAGCAGCTGCTCGGTACGCTCCACCGCGGTTCGCTTGCTCTCGATCCAGGCCGGGATCGCCTGGTCGGGAGCGCCATTCCCTTTGGCCACGATCTCCGAGGTGATCGCCGCCTGATGGGCGTAGAACTCCTCGATCAGCGAGGCCACTGCCAGCTTGTCCCAGTGGCTTGCGGCCGGCAGGCGTTCGGCGCAGTTGCGCAGGTGCCCGAGCCGGAAATGCGCCCCCACCGAAAAATAGAGGCGGGCGACGGCGCTTGCCTCCAGGCCGCGGCGCCCCGCCAGCCGCACGATATCGCAAGCGGACGCCATGTTGATCAGCCCGGCGACCTGACAGGCGACCGCTTTCGGCACGCCTTGCGCCTCGTACGGCGCCGCCCGCGCCAGCAGGTCCTCGCGGTAGCTGTCGGGCAGCACCTCGGTGAGGTGATGCGCGATCTGCTGCACGCCGGGGCCGTACTCCGAGGCGCAGGCGCCGATGTCGAGCGGCCGTTCCCCGTAATTGAGGAACCAGTGGACGCCGCGCTCGACCAGACGATTGATCTCGACCAGCATCTCGATCTGCAGCTCCGCCGGCACCGCGTTGTCCAGCTTCTCGATCTCCTCCCACAGCTCACGCAGGCGGAAGATCTTGCGCACGATGGTGTAGGCGCTGGCGATGTCGATTGCGGAAGCGCCGGTCGTCTCCATCACCCGCGTCACGAAGGTGCCGCCGACACGGTTGATCATGCTGTTGGCGACCGCCATGGCGATGATCTCGCGGCGCAGGCTGTGGGCGTGGATGCCCTCCTGGTACTTCTCCCGCAGCGGGCTCGGGAAATAGCGCACCAGATCGTTGGCCAGCCTGGGGTCGTCGGGCAGGCCGGAGTTCACCAGGGTGTCCTTGAGCCAGATCTTGGCGTACGACATCAGGGTCGCGATTTCGGGCCGGGTCAGGCCGGCGCCGCCCTGGACGCGCTCGGCGATCGCCTCGTCATCGGGCAGGAACTCGACGGCGCGGTCGAGCCGACCCTGCCGCTCCAGCATCCGCATCAGGCGCTGCTGGTGGTCGATCAGCGCCAGACCCTGCGCCTGGATCAGCGAGATCGCCTGGGTCTGCAAGTAGTTGTCGCGCAGCACCAGATGCGCGACCTCGTCGGTCATCGACGCCAGCAGCTTGTTGCGCTGCTTGGCGGTCAGGTCGCCGGCGCCGGCCAGGGCGTCGAGCAGGATCTTGATGTTGACCTCGTGGTCCGAGGTGTCGACGCCCGCCGAATTGTCGATGGCGTCGGTGTTGAGGCGCCCGCCGGCGAGCGCGTACTCGACGCGGCCACGTTGGGTCAACGCCAGATTGGCGCCTTCGCCCACCACCTTGCAGCGCAACTCGCCGGCGTTGATGCGCAGCGCGTCGTTGGCACGGTCGCCGACCTCGGCGTGGGTCTCGGCGGTCGCCTTGACGTAGGTGCCGATGCCGCCGAACCACATGAGGTCGACCTGGGCCTTCAGCAGGATGCGGATCAGCTCGCTGGGCGTCAGCCGCTCCGCCTCGATCCCGAAGCGCGCCCGCACCTCGGGCGAGACCGCCACCGACTTCGCCTGCCGTTCGAGGATGGCGCCACCCTTCGACAGCTTGGCGCGATCGTAATCGGCCCAACTCGACCGTTTGAGATGGAACAGCCGTTGCCGCTCCTCGAAGCTGATGGCCGGATCGGGATCGGGGTCGAGGAAGATGTGACGATGGTCGAAGGCGGCCAGCAGCCTGATGTGCTGGGACAACAGCATGGCGTTGCCGAACACGTCCCCCGACATGTCGCCGACCCCGACCACGTTGAAGTCCTGGGACTGGATGTCGACGCCCAGCTCGCGGAAGTGGCGCTTGACCGCTTCCCAGGCGCCGCGCGAGGTGATGCCCATCTCCTTGTGGTCGTAGCCCTGGCTGCCGCCGGAGGCAAAGGCGTCGCCCAGCCAGAAGCCGCGCTCCAGCGACAACGCGTTGGCGATGTCCGAAAACGTCGCGGTGCCCTTGTCGGCCGCCACCACCATGTAGGGGTCGTCGCCGTCGTGGCGCACCACGTCCGTCGGCGGCACCACCGCCCCCGCCTTCAGATTGTCGGTGACGTCGAGCAGGCCGCAGACGAGGGTCTTGTAGCATTCGATCGCCTCGGCCACGAGCGCCTCGCGGTCGGCGCCGGGCATCGGCCGCTTTAACACGAAGCCGCCCTTGGCCCCGGTCGGCACGATGACGACGTTCTTGACCACCTGCGCCTTCATCAGCCCCAGGATCTCGGTGCGGAAGTCCTCGCGGCGATCCGACCAGCGGATGCCGCCGCGCGCCACCTTGCCGCCGCGCAGGTGGATGCACTCGGTGCGCGGGCTGTAGACGAACACCTCCAGCAGCGGCCGCGGCAGGGGAAGCTCGTCGACCGCCCGGCTGTCGATCTTGATCGACAGGTAGGGCTTGGGCTGGCCGCCCTCGCCGGGCTGGTAGTAGTTGGTGCGCAGGCTGGCTTCGATCAGGTTGATGAAGCGGCGAAGGATGCGGTCGTCGTCGGCGCTCGCCACCGTCTCCAGCCCTTCGGCCAGGCGGGAGCGGAGTTCGGCGGTGCGGGCTTTCGCCCCCTTCTGCCGGGCGGGATCGAAACGAGCCTCGAAGAGCTCGACGATCAGGGCGGCAAGTCCCGGATTGGCCGCCAGCGTGTTCTCCATGTACGCCTGCGAGAACGCGATGCCGGCCTGCCGCAGGTATTTGCAGGCGGCGCGCAGGATCACGACCTGGCGCCACGTCAGGCCCGCCTTGAGCACCAGGACGTTGAAACCGTCGCTTTCCACCTCGCCCCGCCAGATGCGGATGAAGGCGTCCTGGAAGTTCTGGCGCACCGCGCCGAGGTCGATCGCGCTGCCGTCCTTGGTCTCGAGCCCGAAGTCATGGATCATCACCAAGCGCCCGTCGGGCCGCACGTTGTAGGGGATCTCGTTGTGGACGATGAGCCCCATGTGCTCGAGCATCGGCAGCACGTGCGAAAGCGGAATCTGGCTGTCGGGGTGATAGACCTTGAAACGCATCTGGTGGTCGGCCGCCTCGATCGGGCGGTACAGGCTCATGCCCAGAATGCCGGTGGCGAGCGCCGCCTCGAGCTTGGCGACGTCGGCGAGCGCGGCGTCGGCCGCGAAGTGCTCGCGATAGTTCGACGGGAAGGCCTCGCCGTAGCGCCGGTAAAGCGTCAGGCCTTCCTCCTCGCCGCGCTCGGCCACCAGGGCGTCAAGCAGCCGGTCGGCCCACGAACGCGCTGCCTCGACAATCGCGCGCTCGATCTCGGCGGGGTCGTAGGGCGGCAGGTCGCGCGGTGTGGTGCGGATGAAGGTGTGCAGCCGGGCCAGCGGGCTCTCCGAGACATGGATGTAGTACGCCGTGGTCTCGCCGTTGAAGGCCCGCATCAGAATGTCGTGGACGCGCAGGCGCAGATCGGTCGAGAAGCGGTCGCGCGGGACGTAGACCAGGCACGACATGAAGCGGTCCATGTCGTCGCGGCGCATGAACACCGCCACCCGCGGCCTTTCCTGCAGGGCGAGCACGCCGAGGCTGGTGCGGAACAGGTGCTCTTCGGTGACCTGGAAGAGTTCGTCGCGCGGGAACGTCTCGAGAATATTGCGGAGCGCATTGCTGTCGTGGGTGTTCTCCGGGAACCCGGCGCGCTCGATGACGCGGGCGATCTTGCGCCGCAGGAGCGGGATGCCGAACGGATTGCCGTTGTAAGCCGATGACGAGAACAGGCCGACGAAGACGTGCATTCCGGTGACTGCGCCACCCTTGCCGAAGCGCTTGACCAGGATGGCGTCGAGATGGACCGAGCGGCGGACCGTCGATCGGGTATCGGATTTGGTCACCGTCAGCGGCGTCGGAGAAGCGACGAAGGCACGGACTTCGGGCGTCGACTGCTTGAGGTTGCGCAGTTCGCGGAAGACGACGAACCCCGAATCGCGCAGCAGTCCGCGACCGCTGTCGGCATCCATGGTGCTGGTGATGCGCTCCCCCGATCCGCCAACCACATAGCTGCGGTAGCCGAGCAGGGTGAAGTTGTTGTCGTAGACCCAGCGCAGGAACGCCTCGACCTCGTCCAGGTCCTCGCCCCCCACGCCCTTCGGCAGCGCGCGAACCTCGTCGACCACGCTGGCGAGGCGGCTGCGCACCTCCGACCAGTCGGCCACCACGGCGCGCACGTCGGTGAGCACCGCCTCAAGCCGCCGCTCGATGTCCTTGAGCCGTCCCGGCGCCTGCGCGCTGACCCGCAGGTGCATGAACGATTCCGGCCCGTAGACCTCCTCGCCCTTGCCCTGGGCCGTGATGTCCTGGATGCGCCGCCCGCCATCACGCTTCACGTCGAACACGGGATGAACCAGGGTGTGGATCGAAACGTCCTGGCACTGCAGCTCGGCTGCCACCGAATCGACCAGGAACGGCATATCGTCGGTGACCACCTCGATCACCGTATGGTCGCACTGCCAGCCGTCCTCCTCGAGTTTCGGGTTGTAGGCCCGCACCTTGGCCTCGCGCAGCGGCCGCTCCTCGCCGAATTTCCAATGGGCGAGAGCAGCGCGGAACAGGGTCACCGGATCCTCGGCAGCGATGTCCTCGACCGGCACCTTGGCATAGTAGTGGCGAAGGAACGCCTCGGCGCGCTCGCCGCGGCTTCCCGACAGGTGGGTCTTCGCCACCTTGACGGTCGCCGAGATGAGGTCGGTCCTGCCCTTGTCGTTTGTACGCTGCATTGACGGTCTCCCGAGCGTTGCGAGGACCCTGAGAGGCTACGCCAACCGTCGGGGAATACAAGATGCCGCTTACGTTTGCCGCGATATGCCCCTATATTGCGGGGTGATGCGTCGAATGATTTAGACGGAGGCTTGGCGATGGTGGGGGGACCGGACGCCGCGGCCTTCCCGGAGGCTGCCTTTTCCGATGCTGTGGATCCGGCGGCACGGCCGCAAGCCGTGTGGTTCTTCTCGCGCCTGCCGCCGGACGTTGCCGCCAGCCTGAGCGAGGAACAGAAACGGGCGATCGCCGAGACCCTCGGGACCGGCTGGTCCGATCCTCCGATCAACATCCGGTTCACCCTGCCGTTCCCCGGCCAGCGGTTCTACATGACCGTGCTGGCCGGCGAGGAGAAGCGCAGTCGGGCGAGACGGAAGACCGACCGCGCCCGCTATCCCCTGCGCACGCTCGGCAATGTCTTCTTCTTTCTCGGCTTGGCGACGGTCTTCTACACCGTGATGATGGTCCTGCTCGCCATCCAGGCCGCGATCATCGAGTGTTGAGGCCGCCGTTCCGGACGGACGGACAAAGAAAAAGCGCCCACTAAGGAGCGCCTCCTGCAGAAAGAATGGTGGAGCGGAAGGGGATCGAACCCTCGACCTCTAGAGTGCGATTCTAGCGCTCTCCCAACTGAGCTACCGCCCCACACGCCGGCCCGGATGCGCCGGGCCGGCGGATAATGTGTTCGCCGCCCCCGCATGTCAAGTGCCCTGAGGGCTGGATCATGGCCGGCTGGGCTCCGGCGGATTTCGTCGGCGGCGGCGCCTCTCTCGCCGGGGCCGCTTGCACGCAGGGCGCGTCGTCGCTAGGTTAGCGCACGACGTCAACCAACCCGCATAGGCATCCCAGATGGACGTGATCCTCGGGCCGGTCCTCAACTTGGTGATCACCGTGATCGACCTCTACATGTGGGTCGTCATCATTGCGGTCATCATGAGCTGGCTGACGCAGTTCAACGTCGTCAATATGAGCAACCGATTCGTGTACACGGTGATGTCGATCCTGTATCGCCTGACCGAGCCGGTGCTGATGCCGATCCGCAGGATCCTTCCCAACCTGGGGGGCCTGGATCTCTCGCCACTGGTGCTGATCCTGGGTCTGGTCTTCCTCAAGGAGGTCCTGATCCGGCTGGCCATCCGGTTTGTCTGAGCGGCCGTCTCCCTTCCGCACCTCTGCCGGTGGCGTTCTGGTTCGCATCAAGGTGACGCCGAAGGCCTCGCGCGAGCGCGTCGAAGGCCTGCAGGCCGATGCCGACGGCGCCTTCTGGCTCAAGGCTGCGGTCACCGCCGCCCCCGAAAGCGGCAAGGCGAACGCCGCCGTGCTCAAGCTGCTGGCCCGCGAATGGGGGGTAGCGAAGTCGACCCTTTCGGTGGTAAGCGGAGCCACCGACCGCCGCAAGACGGTGCTGGTCGAAGGCGATGCGGCACTGCTCCTGGCCGCTCTCGAAATCTGGCTGAAAGGACGTTCCGATGGCTGAGGCGACCGTGATCGACGGCAAAGCAGTAGCCGCCGAACTGCGCGCCCGCGTCGCTGCCGAGACCGCTCTGCTGAAGGAGCGACATGGCGTCACCCCGGGCCTGGCGGTGGTGCTGGTCGGCGACGATCCGGCCAGCCGCGTCTACGTCGCCAACAAGGCCAAGCAGACGGTCGAGGCCGGCATGGCCTCGTTCGAGCACCGGCTTTCCGCCGCGACCCCGCAAGATGAGTTGATCGCCCTGGTGCGGCAGTTCAACGCCGACCCGACGGTCGACGGCATCCTGGTCCAGCTGCCGCTGCCCGGTCCGCTCGACGAGGCGGCGGTGATCGCCACCATCGATCCTGACAAGGACGTCGACGGGCTGCACGTGATCTCGACCGGACGGCTGTGGTCGGGTGAGGAAGGGCTGGCGCCGTGCACGCCGGTCGGCTGCCTGATCCTGCTCAAGCGGACGCTCGGCGAGCTGAAGGGCAAGCGGGCGCTGGTGCTGGGCCGCTCGCGACTGGTCGGCAAGCCGCTGGCGGCGCTGCTGCTGGGCGAGCACTGCACGGTGACGATGGCCCACTCGCGCACCGCCGACCTCGCCGAGGAATGCCGCCGCGCCGAGATCCTGGTCGCAGCGGTAGGCAAGGCGCGCATGGTCAAGGGCGACTGGATCCGCCCCGGGGCCACGGTGATCGATGTCGGCATCAACCGGGTCCCGGCGCCCGAGTTGGGCGAAGGCAAGACCCGCCTGGTGGGGGACGTCGACTACGAGTCGGCGGTCAAGGTTGCGGGCGCCATTACGCCGGTCCCGGGCGGGGTCGGCCCGATGACCATCGCCTGCCTTCTCCGCAACACCCTGATCGCCGCCTGCCGCCGCCGCGCCCTGCCGGAACCGGCGATATAGGCGGCGACGAGGGTTCCGCCGGCCGCCCGCTCATTGCCGGCGGCCGGATGGCATCGCGCCGGAAAGGTTCCGGAGCGAGCGTGCGAAAGTCCACAGACGCCGAAGGTGGGTCTTCGCGGCTTCGAGCCACGCGTGCCGCCCGAACACCCGGGACGCCTCGCCGATGACCGTCTCGGCGTCGATGCCGCAAGGTCCGAGCAGGCGCAGCGCGTGGTCGAAGAAGCCGTAGGCCGCCGCCAGCCCGGCCGCCTTCAGCCGTTGCTCGTCGCCTTCGAGGGCTTCGGGCGAGCGGAAGTAGAGGTAGTCGCCCTGGGCGAGCTGGCCGCGACTGTAGGGCACGCGTCCGCAATCAGCGTGGGGATGCACGACGTCGCTCTCGCTGCGCCAGTGAACCGGCGTCAGAAGATCCATCAGCTGGAATCCGCGCGCCCGGAAGAACGCGTCGATGTCCGCCGCCAGCGGCTGGCCCTTGCGAAACGGCAGGAACGAGACCTCGACCTTGACGGCGAGCAGCGAGGCCACCGCCTGCGGCGCCGCTTCGAGAATCTCGAGCTCGGCCCCCTCCACGTCGAGCTTGAGATAACTCGGTCCCGACAGCCCGGCCCCCTGCAGCGCTTGATCGAGCGTCTCGGTTTCGACCGGCTCTCGCCGCTCGACCTCGAAGAACTGCGGCTTCTTGAAGACAGAGCCGAAGGAGATATCGTGCTCCAGCAGGGAGGCGGAGCCCCCGTACCGCGGCACCGAGAGAACGCGCTGCCCCCGCGAGCCCGCGATCGCCGAACGGAGATAGCGGAGAGATCGCCAGGGTGCGCTGCCCGACGTCGCAAGGGCGCCAAAGGCTTCCGGGTCGGGCTCGACGCCAACGGCATCGACGGCAAAGGCGATCGGCAGCAGATCCGACTCGAACCCTCCCCGCGCGCCGATGTCGATGCAGAGCAGCGGACAATCCCGCAAGAGCCTTCCGAACTCGGTATTCTTCAGCAGATCGGTTTGACGGAAGATCATGGCGCTATCGCGGGGTCACATGTCCAGCCATTGGTACGCGCACCGACAAGGTTCCAACGCCGCCCACCGCCACCGCCGCCACGAGGCCGAGCGTCGGCCGAAGCGAAACATGCGGCTCGACCTGCAGCCCGTGAAGCGCCAGCACACGGCGGCGGCAGCCAAAGACCCCATCCCGCTGCGAGAGCCATGTAGAAGGTCAGTCCGAGCACGAGATCGCTCCAGTCTTTGCGAACGCGCGGAAGGCTTCATGGCGAGCGGGATTCGGATCGTCGACAGCGCGACGTGACAGCCTCGAACGGGGCATTCCCATCGGTTGACGCATTTCCGACCAACTGACAATACAACTGAACGGCGCGGTCGCCATAGTCGGACCAGTCGAAACCTGCGCGGACGCGGGCCAACGCCGCAGCGCCCATGCGGGCGCGGGCTTCGGGATCCTCGGCGAGGCCGGCCAGCCTGCAGGCAAGGTCTTCGGCATCGGCGGCCCGCACGGCCACGACTTCCTTCCCGTCGCGCCCGGCATCGAGCACGCCGCTTTCCTCGGTCGCCACCACCGGCAGGCCGGAGGCCATCGCCTGCAGCAGTACCAGGGCGAGCCCCTCCTCGATCGACGGCAGGCAGAAGAGATCGGCCGCACGGTACTCGGCGGAGAGAGCCGACCCGGGAACCGGCCCGCGGAGGACCACACGCTCGTGCGGCAGGCGGGCGAGCAGCGACGGCATCTCCGGATCCACCGGCCCGACGAGGTGAAGCTCCCAGTCCGGGGGAAGGCTTCGGAAAGCCTGCAGCAGCCAGGGCACCCCCTTCCGCACCCCGACCCTGCCGACGAAGAGCAGTCGTCTGCGCCGGGCCGAGCCCGCAGGGGCGGGACGTCCCGGCGTGAACGACGACAGGTCGACGCCGTAGGGATTGGCAAACACCTTGGCGCCATCGACGCCGCGGGCGATGAAAGTTCCGCGGGCAAACGAGGAGGACGTGCAGATCAGGTCGGCGGCATCGTACTCCGCTTCCTCCCGGGCGATCAGGCGGGGATCGGTTCCGTGCCAGGCCAGGCCCCATCTTGCGTGCGCCTCGCGGAGCACCTCGGTCTGGTGGGCGATGTGGGTCGAGCCGCGCTCGACGATGGTCTTCATGCCGCGGCGGCGGGCAGCCGACAGTGTCTCCAGGCAGGCACCGCTCCAGCCGACGAACACGTCCGCTTCGGGCAGGTGCCGGGCCGCGAACCGTGCAAACCTGCGCGCGACCCAGAGATCGCTCTGGCCGGGCAGGCGCAGGCGGGCATGGAGGCGGCGCCCCGCCTCCAGCCACGGCGCCGTGATCAGCGGCACCGACGGGGACAGGAACCGGCGAGCGGCGAAGGCGGGATAGGTCGTCACCAGGGCCGACAGCAGGCCGCGGCCGTGCAACTCGCGGGCGAGGTCGAAGCCATGGAAGCGGCCGTGAACCGACACCAGCACCTTCATGCGGCGGCTCCGCTGGTCCGGGCCAGGATCTCTGCGAGGCGCCCGGCCTGACTGTCCCAGGTGTATTCGGCCAGGGCCTCGCGCGATACAGGCGGCGCGGGCGGCGCGCGGTGGATGGCCGCCAACGCCGCCGCCACTTCACAGGCGGTGTCGCAGCCGGCGAGGCGTCCTCCCAGGCGGGACATCAGGTCGATCGATTCGGCGCTTTCCCGCGGCAGGCAGACGACCGGTCGGCCGAACGCGGCGAGCTCGACGAGCTTGTGCTGATAGCCGGCGCGCCGGCTTCGCACGTAGAGCACCGCGGCGCAGCCGGCGGCGAGAGCGGCGAGCCTGTCGAGGGTGACGTAACCCGCGGTCTCGGCCGGCACGGCAAGCCGCGCGGCGGCGTCGCGGAAACGCCGGATCTCCGAGCCCGCGTACACGACCGCGCAATGCGCGCGCTGGTCCCCGCTCAGCCCGTCCAGCCAAACCCGAATGCCTTGCAGGAGGGACTCGAAGTCGTCCTCCGCATAAAGGCCCCCCACGACCAGCAGCCGCACCGTTCCGGGCGCAGCGGGCGGAGGCGGCGGAAGCGGGGCGACTCCGCTGCGCACGACCACGGCCTTGCGGCCGAAACACCGCTCGACATCGGCGGCATGGTATTCCGAAAGTGCGGTCACGGCGCCGAAATCGGCAAACCGCGTCGCCAGCAGCCGGCGCAGCGGCGCGGGAATGAAGGCCGACCAGGGATCCTTCACGTCGAGAACCCAGCGGCACCCGGAGTCTCGCGCGATCGCCCTGCCGATGACAACGGCGTCGGTGTTGCCGAACACCGCCCACACCACCTGCGGACGGAACTCGCGCGCCAGGGGCTTCCAGCAGGAACGGCTGCCGGCGCGCCAGTCGGTGAACACCCCGCCCCGCACCAGGTAGGTCCCGGCGAGCAGCGGACGCCGCAGCCACCGCACCAGCCGCCCTTCTCGCGCCGCCGCCAGAAGGCGCCGCGGCTGTGCCGGGCAGGCGAGCGAGAATGGGTGCCGCCAGTCGTGGCCCGCCAGCAGGTGCGGAATCTCGTTCGCCGCAACCGCCTCTCCCGATCCTAGGTCCGGCGTTCCGGTCAGGAGGACGACCCGATGGCCCCGGCGGGCCAGAGCCTGTCCGAACTCGCGCGCCCGGGTCGCGCAGACGTGCGGCATCGCGGGATGGCAGTGGTTGACGATGACGATCCGCATCCGGTCCTCACGCGAGCGCGGGATGCCGCCTCTGGCGGCCGACCCGCTCGAGGAAGGAACGCCGCCACCGCTCGGTCGCCAACACCTTCCACAGGCCTGATGCGAGGCTCGCGTCCCCAGTCTTGAACCGGCCCAGGGCCCCGGCCCACCAGCGCGGGTTCCAGAAAGACGACCGGCGGAACGACGGATCCTCTATCGTGGATTCGAGCAGCGGCAGCAGCGGCCCCTTCAGCCAATCCGCGGTCGGCGGCAGGAAGCCCTGCTTGCGCCAGCGGGTCCGCACCGGCTCCGGCAGGATGCCTCGCATAGCCTCGCGCAGGAGCCGTTTGGTCTGGGCATCGCCCATCAGCGCCTCGGCGGCCAGACCCTGGACGAACTCAAACAGGCGGTGATCGGTGAACGGCAGACGTACCTCGACCGCGTGCGCCATCGAGTTGCGGTCGCCGTAGCGCAGCAGGGTGCCCAGAAACCCGTCCAGGGAATCGCCGCGCAGGACTTCGTGCAACGAGCTTTGCGAGCGCGCCGGAGTGGCGACGGGGCGGCGCAGCCCAAACGCGACGTCGCTGCCCCGCCCGGCGAGCTGCGCGACGACGCGACGGACCCCACCGGGGAGGCTTGCATGCCAGGGCGCGGCACGTTCCAGCATGCCCGGATAGCGTCCTTCGATAGCCGGCCGCTCGGCAGGTCCGACGGTCGCCAGGTAGGCGGCGAAATACTGTTCGTATCCGCCCAGGATTTCGTCCGCTCCCTGCCCGTCCAGAAGTACCAGGACCCCGTTCCCCCGGGCCAGACGAAACACGTTGTACTGGGCGTACTGGCTGGGCGAGTCCACCGGCAGTTCGTTGGCCCACAGGAAATCGTCGAACTCCTCGACGAGGCGGGTCGGATCGACCACAACCTCGTGACGGCTGGCACGAACGGAATCGGCGATGACGTCGATGTAGGGGCCCTCGTCCGCCGCACTCCCGGGAAAGCGGCCGGAAAAGGTGTGGTACTCCGCCGCCTCCCCCAGCCGGCGCCGCACCAGGCAAGCGATCGATCCGGAGTCGAGACCCCCCGAGAGGCACGACCCGAGCGGAACGTCGCTGCGCAGCCGCAAGCGGACGCTGTCGTCCAGAAGCTCCCGAAAGCGGACGGACGCGTCCCGCACCGACAGCCGCGACGCATCCCCGTCCGGCTTCCCTTGCCAATAGTTGTCCCGGCGAATCTCGAGCGTCCGGGTCGAAACCGTCATCGTGCAGGCGGGAGGAAGCTGGCGGATCGCCGGAAACAGAGTTCCGTCGCCGCGGTCCGGGCCATCGGAGGGGGTCACCAGGAACCGGGCCAGCCGCTCATCGTCGGGCGTTGCGGGAATCTCCGCGAGACAGAGCAGCGCCTTGTACTCGGAGGCGAAGGCGAGCCAGCCGTCGCCCTGGACGTAGAGCAAGGGCTTCTCGCCGAACCGATCCCGGGCGCAGAAGAGCTGTCCGCTCCGGCTGTCGTAAAGCGCGAAGGCAAACATGCCGTTGAATCGTTCGACGCACGCCGCGCCCCAGGCGCGATAGGCGGTAAGTAGAACCTCCACATCTCCGGTCGTCGCGAACGCATGCCCCTCGGCCCGCAGCGCCTCGCGGACCTCGAGGTAGTTGTAGATCTCGCCGTTGTACGTGAGGACCAGGGCGCCGTCGGCAGAGGCCATGGGCTGGGCGCTGCACGGGGTCGGGTCGAGAATGGCCAGGCGGCGATGGCCCAGCACGATCCGGTGGTCGCTGCTTGTCCACAGCCCTTCGCCGTCCGGCCCGCGATGGCCCAGGATTCCGATCATCGCGCTGGCCGCCTCCGGATTGACGGCGCGTCCGAGGGAAACGATTCCCGCGATTCCGCACATGATCTGGTCGCCCCCGCCTCTTCGACCCCGATGTATCCCGCCCTTCGCTTTCCGGCAAGCAAGCCGTGCCGGAGGAACCTACCCGACCCTCTGTTCCTTCGGCCGATCTGCACGCCGCACCGCCAGCAGCGTCGCGATCACAAGGAACCCCGCCGCATTGGCTGCCGAAAGACCCCAGGCGAGCGTCGCGACGGGATCGCTGCAAACCAGCGCCGCGGCGACGAACGCCCCGAACGCCGCGTATTGCGCGAGCCGGCCAATCAGGACCAGGCGGGATCGCCCGACGGCGAAGCAGTACGCCCGCAGGAGTTCGAACGCGGTCAGGAAGACGATGACCCCGGTCATGGCGCGCAACAACGGCACCGCCGCTCGCCAGTGTTCCCCGAACAGCATCGGGACGATCGGATCCGCGACCACTACAGTGACGGTCCCCGCCGCTGCCATGATGGCGAGGACGGCCGCGCACCCGCGGACGATCATGCGGCGCCGCTGTATCGGATCCGGGGTACGGCTGAAGACGTTGACGGCCAGGCGCGCCGTCACCGGAGCCGCAAGCTGGTGGGGTATGGTGGCCAGGCGCTGGCTTTGCGAGAACAGCCCGGTCCCGTGGAATCCGGCGACCGCGCCGGTCGCGAGGATGATGATGCGCGCGAAGCCCCCCTCGAGAACGCCATCGGTCCAGAAGCCTGCCGTCTCCTTGACCAAGCGACGCAGCTCGAACCACCGCGGCAGCCGGAACCGCGGCGCGTCGACGGCGCCGATCCACGCCATCGTCGCCAGCCGAGCCAGGGCCGCCACCGCCTCACGGACATACAGGGCGGCCGCCCCGCCGCCCATCACTGCGACCGCGACCGCCGCAAAGTGCCCGCTCACCTGGGCGGCGGTCTCGGCCGCGATAAGCCGCGGATAGGCCATCGAGCGCTCGAAGAACGCCACCGCCTGCCCCGTCCAATGAGTCAGCGAGAGCGCGGCGACGAGAAGCAGGGTGTAACCTGACAGAAGGTCGGCGACCGCAAGCCAGACCAGCGTCACGACCATCGCGAACAGCGTCTCCCAGACGAGCGCCGCCTGCAACTGATGGCGGCGCTCGGCGTTCAGCTCGGCATCGGGAAGACGGATGATCAGGACGCTGATGCGCAGCGAAAGCACCGTCTGGACCACGCTGATCGCGGCCCAGGCGATGGCGAACCGGCCGAAGTCCTCCGGCACTAGGAGGCGCATGAGGGCAAGCTGGGCCAGGAATCCAAGCACTCCCTGGACGACGGCCCCCAGCGTCAGCGCGACCCCACCCACCATCGCCAGCCGCCGCAGCGTCTGCGTCATCCGCGGCTGCCCTGTCTCGCGACCTGCTCGAAGCAGGCGACCAGGCGGTCGACATGCCCATCCCAACTGAAGTGGGTCACCGCCCTCTTCCGGCCTTCCTGCACCAGCTGGTCCCGCAACTCGGGGTCGCCGTCGAGCCGGCGCAGGCAAGCGGCCAGTTCCGATGGGCGGAACGGGGCGTAGTACAGCGCCGCGTCTCCGAGGACCTCGCGGTTGACGGCGATGTCGGCGGCCACCACCGGGATTCCGCTGGCCAGCGCTTCGACCATGGGATGTCCGAAGGTTTCCGACACCGACGGGAATACGAAGACGTCGTGACCGGCGTAGGCGTCGGGCAGTTCGTCGTACGGGATGGCCCCCAATGTGACCACCCCGTTCTCGACTCCCCGAGCCACATGGAAGTGGTCGAGCAGCCCGCCGGCGACCGCGGCGATCGCTTCGAGACTCATGGTCAGGCGTAGTGTGCTCGACAGGCCTTCGGTTGTCAGCTTCTCGCAGGCAAGGACGGCGTCCGCCGGATTCTTGTGGGGATAATAGACGCTCACATAGAGCGTGCGGAGAACCCCGTCGGCCCGCCATGTCCGTTGCGCCGAGGGCTGGAACAGCCTGACCAGGGTTCCGTAGGGGTTGACGGTACAGCGTTGCTCGATGTCGGGGGCCCAGCCGAGCAGGATATCCCGCATCGCATGTGTCGGGGTCAGTACGTGAGCGTCCTGGCGCGCCGACAGAAGCATCAGAAAGCGGCGCAACCGGCGCTGCAGCGCCTTCATGGTGCCTTGCGCCGGCGCGACGTTGGCGAGATACAGCGGATCGAACAGCCCGCCTTCACGAATCAACACCACCTGAGGCACGGGGCTGTGCAGAAGGGCAAAATTCGCCGACGAGAACAGGACGTCGGGCCGAGCTTGGCTTACGATCATCCTCCAGCGTGTCTGCTCCCACAGCAGCCGCATCACCGATGAGTACTCGCTGGCATGCATCGGCCAAGCCTGCGCAAAGGTCGGGAAGCCGTCCGGCAGCGCGACCGTGAAGTCCACCCCCCGCTCCGCCAGCGAGCGCATCAGGTTGGTCGTGTAGGTGAAGATGCCTCCCTGCTTGGCGGAGATGGCATTGATCAAAACCTTCAAGCGTCCTCCATTGCGACATCCAGGATCCGGCGCCAGCAGTCCCGATGGGAATGTCGACCCAGCGCTTTCTTGCGCCCGGCCAGCGCCACGCGCTGTCGCCCGGCCGGATCCGATAGCCAGCGCCGGCACTGGGCGATCAGATCCGCCTCGCTGTGGAAATACGCGGCTTCCGCGTCGGGCGCGAACAGGCCGGCAATCTCGTCGTTGCCCTCGTGCAGCATGAACCCGCCCATCGCCGGGATCTCGACGGACCGGCAAGTCTGGAGATCGCGATTGGCGTGGCGAAGAAAGCACAGGTTGACCGCACTGGCCGCGACGACCCGACGGTAGTCGTCGCCATAGACCGGCCGGTGCTCGACCCGTGCTCGCGAGAAACCCCTCCAGCCGTTTCCCCACACGCGGACCTCGATGCCGGCGGCCGTCAAGGCAGCGATGCCGTCGGCTCGCGCCCGCTCGAAGGTGCCGACGAAGCTCACCGCCGCCCCCCACCGCTCGCGATCCTCGGGCTCAAGATCGATCGGCGCGTGGTCGTCGGGGTCGAATGCGTTGTCAACGAACAGGACGCGCCGCACCCCCAGCGACGGCATCTCCCGCGGCGCCGCGTTGAACGACTTGGTCGTCACCCAGAGATCGAAAAGCCGCAGTGACCTCTCGATCCAGCGGCTGCGATGGATCGGGTTCATCATGTCGTCTTCCGAATACCACAGAAGACGCAGCGAGGGCTTGCGAGCCTTCAGCGCCGCGAGGGTCCTGGGCCGGATCGTTCGGGCATTATCCAGGATCACGACCTCGGCGTTCTCGGCGGAATCGAGCAGACGGGCGTTCGCCCCTGCGCGGTCGCCCGGCAGACGCAGGCGGTAGCGCACGCGCTCGGCGAGGCTCGGCGGCGTTTCGTACGTCCAGCCGTCGGGAGTCGTCGGGACGACCTCCACCTGGTGGCCGAGCGCCCGCAGGGCTTTCACCCGCTGGGGCGTCCGCGAACCGGGATTGGTTTCGCCGACGACGACCAGCCTCATGGCGGCGCCCCCGCAGCCCCGACGCTCGCCAGGGCTCGCTGGAGACCGGCGACGTCCGCCTCGAAATCCCAGGACCGGATTCTCTCCCGGGCCGCTGCGCCTGCGGCTTCCGAACGGCCCACGACATCGACGAGCGCCGCCCCGAGGGCGTCCACGTCGCCCACCGGTACGACGGCGCCGCACTTGGCGTCGACGAGGTCACGCGCGCAGCCCACCTCCGAAGAGACGATCACCGGCGTGCCGCAGGCCATCGCCTCGTTGACGGCGAGACCCCACGGCTCCCGCTCCGAGGGCAGCACGAAGACGTCGGCAAGGTCGTACAGGGCAGGCAGCTCCCCCTGGTTCCGGAAGCCGAGAAAGTGGACCCCCGGCCCCGCCTTCGAGCTCAACTCTCCCTCCATCTCGCCGCCGCCGACAAACACCAGGCAGGGTCGGGCGGATGGCCACCGCGCCCGCTGCCATGCTGCCAGGAGACAGTCGGGACGCTTGCGCCGCATCAGCTTGCCGCAGAAAAGCACGACCGGTGCGGCTTCCGGAAGGCCGAGCGAGCGCCGCAGGTTCTCGCGCTGGCCCCGCGCAGCCTCGGCTGCCGCCGCAAAGGCCGCATTGTCGATGGCATAAGGCACGGAGAACAGTTTTTCGGCGGCAATGCCATGGCGGCGATAGTAGTCGGCGTTCTGCGACCCTACCGTCAGGAACGCAGCGCAGCGCCCGAAGACCCGCTGCAGATAGGCGCGCTTCAACCAGCCCCGGGGAAAGGGTCCGTCCGGCATCGCCGCCGTCGTATTCTCGCCCCGCATCAGGACCGGCCGACCGCGCCGGTGAGCCGTCACGAGGGCGCGTCGCAGGCGCGGCGATTGCCAGCCATGCAGCCATACCACATCGGCCCGAGCGATCTCGCGGGAGAGATCGACTTCGTCCAGGAGGGCGCTGTCGTAGCCATCGCGGAGAGGCACGTCCCAACGGAGAGGTTGGCCGAAGCCCGGATCGTAATAGCCGCCGGAAGTATCGCGCTCGAAGAGGACCCGCAGCGCGATCCCGGGTTCCCGTGCGATTCTTCTCAGAAGCGGCGCCTGATACTGGATCGGATGGCTGACAAGATAGAGGAGCCGCACCGTCACGGTCGCTCTCCCCACACCGATTGCCACGCGGCGGCGAGCCGCTCCGCGAAGGCTGCCGGAGAGTACGCCTGGGCGGCAAGCTCCCGTGCGGAGTGCCCCAGGCGCGAGCGCAGCGGACGATCCGACGTGATCTCCAGAATCCTCGCCGCCATCTCGTCGACCTCATCGACGAGGAATCCAGTCAAACCCGGCCGCACGAAATCCTCGGGTCCTCCGCAGCGGGTCGAGATCACCGGAACCCCGGAAGCCAGGGCCTCCATGCCGGCAATGCAGAACCCCTCCTGGAACGAGGGGATCACGAAGACATCGAGACTCTGGTAGAACTCGCGCAGCCGCTCCGGCGGCAACTCGCCGACCAGATCGGTCCGTTCCGCCAAGCCCCTCCGGTCGATCTCGTGCCATGTGGCCGGCGTCGCCTCGCAGCCGGCCAGACGCAGGCGCAGTCGGGGCTGGGTCGCCGAGGCGCGAGCAAAGGCTTCGAGAAGCAGTCCGAGGTTCTTGCGCGGGTCCTCGAAACGGCCTGCGAAGCCGACGGTTGCGACCGGCGTCTGCGTCGGGGGGCGAAACCGGTCGCAGTCGACCGGGATCGGTAACAAGGCCAGCCGATCGGAGGCGCACCCCAGGCCGGCCAGAACCCGCAATGTGTAGGTGCTGACGCCGAGGATCGGGGTTCGGGCGCACAGGACGCGCTGTTCCAGGACCCGCAGCCAGGGCTCGATCACCGCAGCATCGACGGCTCGCCGCGGCCATGGCATGCAGGCGTGACGATCCCGGCGGTCGGTGACGACGCCGCTTGCGCACCACAGAAGATGGGGGACCCCGGCCAGCACGAACGGCAGGGCCACCAACGGGTTGCCCCCGACCGCGATGTGACGGTCGTGGCCGGCGATCAACTCCTGCCAGCGCCGGGACGACAGGTGGTAGGGCGCCTCGAGCTCGGGCAGCCAGCATCCGACTGCAGCCGCCGGCATGTCGTCGAAACAGCGATGGGCGACGACCGTCGGGCTCATGCCGCGCGGCACCTGCCACAGGGGGACGTTGGCTTCCGGATGGTGGCGGAAGGTCGCGTAGTAGGCGACGGTCACGTCGTTCCCCAGGGCCTTCAGGTGACGGCACAGGATCCGGGCCTTGGCCGGGACGCCGCCCTGGAAGGGCGGCAACGTCGAGATCAGAATCCGCCCGCTCATCGGCGATCGGCTCCCGCAGCGCCGGCCGCATCCAGAAGAACCTCTACGGTTCTCTCGGCTGTGCGCTTGCAGGAGAACTCCGCCGCGCGCAGGACGGCCTTCGCCGACAGCTTTGCCCGCAGGTCAGGCTCGTCGGTGAGTTGGAGCAGCGCGGCCGCCATTGCCTCGCAATCGAGAGGATCGAACAGCAACGCCGCGTCCCCGACGATCTCGGGCATGGCGGTGGTGTTCGAGCTGGCGACGGGGGCCCCGCAGGCCATGCTCTCCACCAGCGGCAGACCGAACGTCTCCGCCGTGGACGGGAAAACGAACGCAAGGCAGGTCTGGTATAGCCTCTTCAGCTCAACGCCGCCAACCCGCCCCACGAAGTGAACGTTCCGGTCGAGTTCGAGTTCCCGAACCAGCTCGGTGCAGCGTCCGTGGTACCAGGCGTCGACGACACTGCCGGCGATCACCAGGCGCATGTCCGGGTGGCGATTGCAGACCAGGCGCATCGCGCGCAGCAGGGTCGTCAGGTTCTTCTGAACGTAGATGTCGGAGACCGCCAGGAGGAACCGTTCGCGAACGATGGCGGGATCGGGGCGGAAGAGCGGGCTGACCCCGTGGTGCACCACGGCCATGCGGTGCGGCATCAGCCGGTGGAGCCTCATCGAAAGCGCCTTCAGGGCGTAATGCGACACCCCGATGGACCGGCGCGAAATGAGGATGGAGAGCAGGGTGACCAGCCCCAGCGCGGCCCAGTAGACCCGCTTCGAAAGGCGCGTCTCGGTACGCGCCACGGCCACGGCATTGCGCAACAGGATGACTTGGCGACGGATCAGGAGGCTGCCGAAGTTGGCCGGCGAGAAGACCACGTCGGCCGACATGACCCGCGCCAGCACGGGCAGCGCCAACTGCTCCCAGGCGATCAGGGACAGGAACCCCCGGCTCCGGAAGAGGTGGACACGAATGCGTTCGTCGACGGGATGCAGCAGTCCAAACTGTGCCGCCTGCAAGAAGAGGTGGATCTCGAGGCGGGTATCGTCCGCCAACAGGGGCAGGATGCTGTTCAGGTAGGTGATGCCCCCGCCCGACCTGGCGTGAATCGCATTGACGAGAACCCGGACCTTCACGATGGATGGCTCCGATTGATCCGGCCGACCAGCACCAGAAAGACCGCCGTGGCGACCATTGCCAACGCAGCCTTGGCGAGGTTGCCGACCCACATGGCGAAATGCTGATCGAAATCGATGATCCAGGGACTAAGCGCCAGCACGATGGCGACGGCAAGGGTGGGCCCCCGCTTCCACGCCCAGGCCAAGCCTGTGGCGATGGCGACGAGCAGCAGGCTCGCAGCGGTCAGGCCGGGGCGCCCGGCCTCGATCCAGGGTTCTCCCAGCAGGGTCACCGAGGCGGAATGCACCGGCGTCCCCGGCGTGGCAGGCGGCACCCCGCAGTATCTCTGACCGTATCCTTCCCCATTGGACAGATTTGGCTTGCCGGGCCAGAAAGCCCGCGGCACCACGGCGGCGGCGAAGTACCACGGGTCGCGAAGCTCCGCCTTGCCGCCGTCGCGCAATGCGACGGCTAGGCAGAAGACGGTCTCCGTCTGGCGCAGCACCACTTTCCAGCGCATCGTTTCGAGGCTGTTGACGGCGACCGAATCGAAGAACGTGGCGTAGCGAAGGGCGTTGATGGCCAGGGGCGCCGAAAGAGACACGAGCACCACGAGGCAGGTCAGGGCAACGCGCCGTCGCCAGCCGGCCATTACGAAGGCGGCAAACAAGACGCCGCCAAGGCCAAGGACGAAGGTCTTCATCTGATGGGGGGCAAGCAGGACGCATGCTCCAACGACCGCTGTCGCCTCGATCCATCCCGGTCGCTGCTGCCGGGAAATCAGCGGCCACACCGTCAACACCATTCCGAGCATCACCACGGCGGGGAGCGCATCGGCAACCGAAGCGGCCAGCCCGGCCACACCCGAGAATTGCGCGACCTGCACCCCGGCCCCGCCGCCAAGCACGAGGACGAGCCCCCAGCGCCGATCGATCTGCAGGGCATCGGCCGCGGCGGCCGGCCACAACCGATCCAACGCCAGCGTGGCCAACACGCCGACGCCGGCAAACGAAAGCACTGCCCGCTCGCCTTCGGAGCCCAACGCGAAACTGGGCACCGTGAAAATGCCGGGACGCATCCACCGGAGCGAAGCCGGCGGCGCCTGCGGATCCAGCGGAAGGATTTCATGGAACGGGGACAGCACCGCGGCCGGCACCACCGAGTACAGCAGCAGCGCCATGACGGGCAGCAGGACGACCGGCGAGGCCGCCAGTGGCGGCCGCCCGGTCTCGGTTCCGGATCGACGCAGTATTACGATCGCGGCCGCCAGGGCCACGAGCAGGCGCGCTGCCCAAAAGGCTGCCGCGTCGCCTACAGGAACCCACACAGGCGCTGCTGCGGCTGCGCCGGCGCAGAAGATGGCTCCAAGCAGCCACGGCATCGTGCGCTGCATCTCAGAGCGCTCCCGCTCGCATGGCAGTGACGACGCCGGGTCTCGCCCGGACGTCGACCAGGCCCGCCTCGCGCAACAGAGCCGCCACCTCGCGGTGGTGCTGGCGCTTCTCGTAGCGCGGCGAGTACCAGTCGAAGGTGTCGAGCAGGGTCCAGATGCGGCGCTGCTCGGGGGACAGGCTGTCGTCGTGGACAGTGCAGATCGGGATCACGTGGTTGAGGATCCGGATCCTGGGAATCCGCGCCAGCCTCCGCGTCAGCGGGTACAGCACCGTCACCAGAGTCTTGCTGAGGGCGAGGTTCGCTTCCGTGCCCAGGTGACGCGTCGCCAGCCGAAGCAGGTACTTGGGGACCTGCAGCCAGGGCCAGAAGTCCGCCTCGTAGAAGTTGTACGCGAGGCGTCCACCCGGCTTGAGGAACGGAATGAGCTGTCGCATCAGGGCCTGCGGATCGGGCGTGTGCTGGATGACCCCCATGCAGAACACGCCGTCGAACGCGCCACGACGCAGAGGCAACTGGAAGAGCGATGCCTGGACCGGCTGAACCAGACCGTTCCGGAGGGCCGTATTGTCCCGGCATGCCTCGACCGCCTGGCTGAGATCGCAGGCGACGACGCGGGCGCCGAAGCCGGCGGCGACGTCGGCGAAGCGACCCGCCCCGCAACCGCAATCGAGCAGGACCTTGCCGGCCAGCCAGTCGGGATCCCAGTCGCTGTCGTGCAGGAAGCGGGTTTCCGAGAGACGATGGCCGCTGAGTCGATCGACCTGGATTGTCTTCCAGTGACGCCACTGGAACCCGAAATTCCCGCAGTAGTCCTGGCTCGCCTCTACGAAGCGGGGAACCCCCCCGGAGACCGGAAACCGACCGCCGCAGGAAGCGCAGACGAGGTCCCCCGATGCGATCTCATCGCCTTCCCGCTGCCCGGCGTCGATCGACAACGGGGCTTCCCCTGGACAGCGGGGGCAGCACAGCAGATCGGCGAGCCAGGGTCTCATCGGATGCCATTTCCTTACGCAGAGCAACGGAAGGGATAAGGCAGCGCCCGCATCGGCGCAAGGTCAGAGCTCCCGTGCCGAGCCTCGCGTCAGTCCCGATCTCCCCGGCTCTCCGGATGAGTGGCGTGGTCGAAATGGACCAGCAGTCCTTCCTCGGCAAAGAAGTTGCCGGGAGAGAAGTCGGTGTAGGGTGTGATTACACCGCCGCGCGCGGCGGCGGCCGCACGCAGGGCCGCCTCTGCCCGCCTCAGGTCGCCGTCGGGACGGGTCATGTCCTTGTCCGAATTGTCGAGGTACAGCCAGCCGCCCTGCCGGATCTTGGGCACCACGGCCGCGACGCAACCGGCCCTGTCGGTGCCGTCGACCAGCGCGAAATCGATGCTGCCGTCCGACAACCCGGAAAGCGCGCTGTAGTCGGCCCCGGTGCGCAGCTCGTACCGGACATGCCGCATCGAATCGCGGGCGAGGATGGTGGCGATCTTCGCGTGCCACCCGGGGTCGTCCTCGACGCTGAGAAGCCAGCCGCATCGCTTCGCCAGCCATGGCGTCGAAAGCCCGGAGCCGAACTCGACCACCCGGGCCAGCGGGGTCAGGATGCGGGCGATTTCTCGTGTCGCCGCAAACGAGATCATCGGCCGCACTGGCCGCCACCCCGTCAGGACCTTCAGGGCGGCGGTGGCGAGCGCCAGCGGAGCATGGACGAGCCCGCGAGTACCGACGAAATGGCCCTTTTCGTCATGAAACCGGGTCCGGCGGAGATCGCTGCCGGAGAGGATTCGGATCAGGAATGGCATGAGGGTTCAGGCGACATCAAGGTATGGGAGTGCTCCATGCTTGTAGAGCAGAGTGTTAGCCTGCTCCATCGCGGCTTTTAGCAATAGTAGATGCACAAGCTTAATTGCCACTATTGCCGAGGCGCTGATCGGTATCGCCTCGGGACAGGAACGTCTGCTTTTGACAAAGGCATAGAGAGACATTGTAGACATTTACATTATACTTTCACATTAGCTATCAATTTAGAATCTGAAGTATATAAAGCTGTTTGAGCGGTCAATGAATATGATGCCCAAAGCGAAGACGGACGCAAACACCGCGCTGTAAAACCCTGCAGCCAACCGGCTCGGTGCAACGGCTGTGACAAGCCGGTCCACATCAATGCCAAAGCAGGCACCCGCCGCGAGAGCCAGCATTGCCCAGGCCTCGAGCGGCAGTGTCTGGTGTGCCTCGCGGCCGAAGCCGGCGAGGCTGTGCAGAAACTGCCAAGCGTCCGAAAAGTTGAAAAGGAACAGGACCCATCCCATCGATACGAGCAGAAAAGTGAAGCCCTGCTGGACAAGTCGTGGGCAGGCGTCCCACCACCGGTGCGTGAAGAAGTATGCGACAATCATCAGGCCATGGTAGAGGCCCCAGACAACAAACTGCCATGCCGCTCCATGCCAAAGTCCGCAGACCATGAAGACGACCAGGATATTGCGGACATAGGCTTGGTTGCCGCCGATCGGGATATAGAGATAGTCTCGGAACCACCGGCTGAGTGTCATGTGCCAGCGACGCCAGAAATCCTTCGGGTTTAGGGCGTCGTAGGGCCGGTTGAAGTTGCGCGGGAACTGGAAGCCGAACAAATGCCCAAGGCCGGTGGCCATCAGAGTGTAGCCCCAGAAATCGAAGTAGATCTGAAAGCTATAGGCGACCGTAACGAACAACGCCTGTGAAGGCGTGAGCGCGCCCGGATGGGTCGCTAAGGGCTGTATGAAGGCGGCCAGTCCGTCGGCAATGAGGACCTTTGCAGCCAAACCACAGCAGAAATAGATGATCGCCTTCTGCAGGTGTGACTGACGCGGCCAGAACGTACGCAGGCCGTCCAGGGCATCCGAGATCTCATGAAAGCGCAGAATGGGCCCTGCGACAAGGTGGGGAAAGAAGGCGATATAGATCATGAAGTGGAGCGGCGCCGGCTGACGGCCGATCGTCCCATGAAAGCGGTCCAAAGCAAACGAGAGCAAGTGGAAGGTGAAGAAGGAGATGCCGGCGGGCAGCAGCTTGTCCGCAGCCGCGGCCATCGCACCCGTGGTCGCGGTCAACCCCAGCACGTCGCGTACAATGAAGCCGAGGTACTTGTAGTAGACGAGGATTGCCAGGGGCCCGGCCATTGCGGCAATCAGTCGCCACCGGGAACCTGTCGTCGCGTCGGATGCCGTGAATGCCCACACCCAGGCGATGCAGGCCAGGAGCACAAGAACATGCTCAAGCCCTGCCAGACCGTAGAACACCAACGAAGCAAGCAACAACAACGGCTCGCGAATGCTCCGCGGGGACAGTAGGAAGCCGCCGAAGGTCAGGGGGAGGAAGAGAAACAAGAAAGCCAGATCATTGAAGATCATCGGGACGCCGATTCCAGGTCGGGCTGCAGAAAGCTCTTGATCCATGCCGCCAATGGCGCCGCAGGCGGATGGCCTGCGTCGGGCCACGCCAATCCGAAGTCCTCGAAGACCGGAGGTGAGGGGTGGCACTCAAGACCGTGTTTGGCGCACAGGTCCAGGAACGCTGTCCGGGTTTCGGCCGCGACGGCAGACGGTGAGCCGAGCCTCTCGAGCTGCAGCGATGGAAACAGGGGCGTCTCATAGATGATGATACGCGTGCCGCCGTCAGCAATTCGCGCCAGACGCTCGAGATCGTAGTCGAGATAGCCCGGCAGGACGTTGCGGTTCGGTGTGGGAAGAGGGCCGCCGCTGTAGGGAGCTTTGGGCTCACACGGTGACCGGCTCCCGTCCGATTGATACCCGACCTGCCTACTAACGATACGGACAACGCCGCCGTTCCAGAAAAGGGAGGTGAGGCCTCGCCATATCCGTGAGGCGTTGAAGGCACGCGACCACAGTGTCGCCTCGGTCATGGCGTGTCGGATCGCCATCCGGCCAACGTCCTGGAGCGAAATCGAAGGCCTTCGCAGACCTGCCTTCAGGTCACGGACCATCTGCCGCCAACGCGCTGATGGGGGCGCCCAGTACGGGTTGGAGTAGTAGTTAAGCTCCGCGTTGTCGAATGAAATCAATGCAACCTTCGGCAAGCGATCGTTCTGGGCGAGCCACTCCATCAAGAGAACACTCGAACGCAGGGATTCGCCGGTCAGCGACAGGTTGAACCCGCTATGCGAAATGATTCCCAGATCAGCGGAGGTGATCGGTAGCGATCGGCTGTTTCCGAGAATCAGGAAGCGGTACGACGGCTGCTCAACAATGTGCCGCAGTTTGAGAGCTGCGATATCCTCGACTGCCAACTCGTCGAGCGCGAGCGCTTGTCCTTCTTTCAACCCGCCGAAGACATCCACGGCAGGTGTCGGGCTGGAGAGCAGTACGCACATACCGAGCAAAAGGACGACTACTGTGAAGAAGAGTCCGGGCCTGATCATGGATCGCGCCGTTACGGGTTGATCGGGTGGTGATACTCGCGTTCGGAAGATCGCTCAACGTACAAGGTTGGAGGCGTGTTCATCAGGTGGTCAGGCGCTCCGGGTTCGCCATGCGTCCAGCACCAGCAGCGCCCAGATCTTCAGCGCATGGTCGCGGCCGCCGCGGCGGTATTCCTCTAGCAGGCGCGACACCGGGCTCCAGGCGATTCCCACCTCCGCCATCGCTGTCGGGGTAAGGCGTTCCGCAAGCAGCGGGCCAAGGTCGCCCTTCAGCCACACGCCCATCGGCGGGTTGAAGCCGCGCTTCGGGCGGTCGACGATCTCCTGCGGCAGAAGCTTGCGGGCGATCCCCTTGAGCAGCGACTTCATGCCGCCGCGGAACCGCAGCGCCGGATCGAGCCTTCCCATCGACTCCACGACGCGATGATCAATAAGGGGCAGGCGCAACTCCAGGGCATGGCGCATGCTCATGGCGTCGCCATAGGCCAGCAGGTTCCCCGGCAGGAAGGTCAGGAGATCGGTCTGTTGCATGGCGTCGAGCGGGTTGGCGGACGGGCTCGCGGCATACGCTTCCGCGATCGGCCGCGACGGCAACGCCGGCAGGCCCAGCAGTTCCGCCCGCTCGGCGGGGTCGAAATACTCGACCCAGGCGGCATACATCTGGGCGTCGTCCAAGCCGGCCGCCAGCGCGAACTCCCGCAGCCGACGCAGCGAGTGGCGGCCGGCGCTGCTCTCCGGCAACCGTTTCGCCGCCGGTTCGATCATCGCGCGCCGCAACCACGGTGGCAGTTGCCGGTACTTCTGCGCCAACAGCCCGCCCCGATAGCGCGGATAGCCGGCGAACACCTCGTCACCGCCATCGCCGACGAGGGCCACCGTGACGTGCTCACGGGCCTTGCGTGAAAGATCGTGGATCAGCAATGCTGTCGGGTTGCCGAACGGCTCTCCGAAGCCGTCGACCATGTCATCGAGGAGATCGGCAAGGCGTGGGCTCGCCGGTAGTTCCGTGTGCCGGCTTCCGATGTGAGCGGATACTCGCTTGGCGGCGTCGCGCTCGTCGTAAGCCGCCTCCTGGAACGTCATGGTGAACGTGCGCAACGGCGGTCCGCCAGCGCGCCTCGCCTCCTCGGCCATGAAGGCGGCGATCACCGAGGAATCGATTCCGCCCGAGAGGAAGCACCCGAGTGGCACGTCGGAGACCATGCAATCGACGACGGCGCGCCGAACCAGCGGCGTCAGTTCCTCGACCGCTTCGGCAAGGGAAGTCGCGCGGCCACCGGTGTAGGCCGGTCGCCAGTAGGGGCGGATTTCGGTCTGCCCATCGCGCCAGACCAGGAGATGCCCGGGTGGAAGCTTGCGGATGCCGCGGTGGATCGTGCGCGGCGCAGGCACGTAGAGGCAGGCGAGGTACTCCGAGAGCGCTGCCGGGTCGATCGAAAGGTCGATCCCGGGATGCACGGAGAGCGCTCGGATCTCGGATGCAAACGCCAGCCCGCCGTCGGGAAGCGACGCGTAGACGAGCGGCTTGATACCGAGACGGTCGCGGGCGAGCAACAGCGAGCGTTCCTTGCGGTCCCATAGGCCGAACGCGAACATGCCGGCGAGTTTGACCAGCCCGGACTCGCCCTCGCGCGCGAGCAGCTTCAACAGGACCTCAGTGTCGCTGGAAGAAGCGAAGGTCTCTCCTTTGGCCTCCAGCTCCGCCCGCAACTCACCGAAGTTGTAGATCTCGCCGTTGAAGGTGATGACGTAGCGGCCGTCCGGCGACAGCATCGGCTGGTGGCCGCCCGGTGTGAGATCGATGATGGCGAGGCGCGTGTGGGCGAGGCCCGCCCCCTCCTCCTGCCAAACCCCGCAGGAGTCGGGACCGCGATGACGAAGCCTGCCGGCGAAGATCTCCAGCAAGCCTTGCGAGCCGTCAGTGGAACCGGCTATGCCGCACATGGTCCGCCTGGTCGCGCTTGAGAGCGATGCACAGAGTGGAGCCGACGAAGCCTGCCCCGCCGGTCACCAGAACGGGTTTCGCGAGACTGCTCATGGTGGACCTGTCCTCGGGTCGATCCGGCACGTCGCTGGTGTTCTCTCGACGAGCGACAATGTCAACTGGATGCCCCCTAGGCCGAGCGTCCGCGACGTCGGCCAATTGCCGGCCACCTCGGAGACGACCGTCGCGCAACAATTCGCGAGCAACTGCTCCACGAGGTAGCCGATCCCCCGGGATGCGAGGGGATCCCGCGGCACGAGGAGGTGGGTAATGCTTTCGCGGTTCAGTTGATCGACAAAGTGGCCAACGCCGGTCGCCGACGAACCCACATCGATTCTCGCCTCAAGCTGCGCGTGCGCATAAAACACGGGAACGTCCAGGTAATATACCGCCTCACGGTTGACGACCAGGACCCGGTCGCCCGGCTTCAGGCGCTGGTTCACCTCCTCGATGGCCAGGTAGGGCGCGACGTTCCTGGCGAGGTATTCCGATCGGCCCTCGCCGACGAGCACCATGCGGGCCGGGTTGGCCGCGAACACCACCTGGCCTGCGGCCTGTACCAGGAGGGTTCCGGCCGCCGCCGCCGCCGCCGGCAGCCGCAGCCCCGGAAAGCCTCGCGCGGCTTGGTGCGCCAGAGCGAGCGCCGCCATGATCCCGAGCGGGAAAACGGGCAGGAAATGGCGGACGCGCTGCGAGGGACCGAGGCAGAACCACGCGACGTAGAAGAGCGCCCCAACCGCCAGCATGAACCCCGCCCGCTTTCGCAAGCCCTCCTCGGAGCGCGATATCAATCCGCACGCCGCGAACGGCACCAACGCGATCAGCAACGGTCCCAACCCGATCCGGCCGCTGTCGAACGCCGGCGCCGGGGAGAAGGTGGCGAGAAACGGATAGCTGATGAACCCCATCAGATCCCGAGGCAATGCACTCTCGGCCTCCCGGTATCCGAGGAGGAACCGTGCATGGTGCTCGAGGTCCCACGCAATCCCCGGCCTATAGGGGAGAATTCCGGCGAGCATGGGGAAGACGGGGTCGCCGCTCTCCCACCATTGCCAGAGGTACCACTGCGCCCCGGCCGACGCCGCGGCGACGACGAACAGCAACGCCTGCTTCTGCCGGCGCCAGACACAACATCCGACTGCGCCGAGACAGGCAGCGAACAACAGCCCTGTGTACTTCGATGCCGCGAAGAATCCGGCCGCCAGCCCGGCCAGGATCGCATAGCGAGGATTCTCCCGCGCCCTGGTCGCCGCCATCACCCCCAATACGACTAAGGCGGCGTCACGCACCTCGACCTGGCCGGTGCCAGCGCCGTAGATCACCGCCGGCGTGGTCAGGAACAGGGCGGCAACGGCGAGCGCCGCTTCGTCCGACATCATGCGGCGTGCGGCGACGAACATGATGGCGCCCGCCGACCAGCCGGTGACCATCGCCCATAAGGTCAGGCAGGTCTCGCCGCCCAGGCCGAGGGCGGCAAGGTAGGTCATGTGGAGAAGCATCGGGGACGCCCCGTCCACCGCCCGCTCGATGAAGAAGAGGCGGCCCTCCTTCAGGAACAGCTTCGGGGTCGCGAAGTGGTAGGCGAGCGAGTCGGCGTCGGCAGGCGGCGCCAGGCCCTCGATCACGTCGCCGAACGCGGTGACGGCGAGGATGACAAGCAGGAACAGGAGGACGGACCGGTGCCCGAACCGGAACGCCGGCAGCGGACGCACCTTGCGGAAGGTCGCCAGCCCTGCGGCCAGGACGACGGCCAGCGCCCCCAGGTGAACCGGCGCGATCACGCCAGCCAGGCCCATGAAGAACACCAGCCAGCCGAGGATGCCGAAGCCCAGCACGAAGGAGACCACGGCATGCTCGAGCCGGTCACCATCGTCAACCCGAAGAATGCGGAGAGCGGCACCGCCCGTCCCGAGCGAGGCGGCCATGAGGAGAGGCAGGGCGAGAGCGGCCGGTAGCGTCACGACGCGGCCCGCGTCAGGACGCCCGCCAGGTGTTCGAGTATCGGCCCGAACTGGATCATATAGCCGACCAGGACGCCGATCACCCAGATCCAGGCCGCCACCAGGGCCGTACGCGTCCGCCACAACTCCGGGCGGTCCCTGGTCATGCCGCTAACCCTTCCTCGCCACGGCAATGAGGTTCTTGCCGATCGGCATGGGAAGGGCCTGCTCGATCAGCCGGACGACAGGAACGAAGGCGCGGTCGTAGAGATGCGCCATCGTCGGGTTGAGCCGGGGCGAGCCGGCCAGGGTCTGCAACAGGAACCACGGCAGCACCCCCGGCGCGTCGCGGTAGGCCAACTTGAGCGGGCGGAAGCCCGCCGCCTCAATGCGTCGCCCGAGCGCGGCCCGGGTATAGCGCCGGAAATGGCCGACCTCGCGATCGAAGCGGCTGAACAGGAACGGCAGCGCCGGAACGAACAGACACAGACTGCCGCCCGGCCGCAAAGCCCGGAACAGCCCGCGCAGGGCACCGGCGTCGTCCTCCACGTGCTCGAGCACGTTGACCATGACGACCGCATCCCAGGCCCCCTCTCCGCCCTGGCCGAGATGCTGCTCAAGGGAGGCCTGCGCAACCGTGACGCTGGCGCTGGCAAAGCGCTCCCGCAGCCGGCGTGCCAGATCCGCGTCGGGCTCGACAAGGTCCAGGGATTCGGCGAAGGGGAGGAGGCGGTGCGAGATCTCGCCGATGCCGGCGCCGATCTCCAGGATTCGGCCGCGCAGGTGCGGCCGGAAGGTGTCGATGATCCAGCCGTAGTAGTTGTCGAGTCCGGCGAGCGTCTCGAGATCGTGCCCGGCGTAGCGGTGCTCGCCTTCTCCTACGGCGCCCCTCACGCCCCGACCACCCCGTAGCGCAGAATGCACCAGATCGCCCTCACCCCGTCCTTCCAACCGATCTTCTTGCCCTCTTCGTAGGTGCGGCCGTAGTAGCTGATGCCGACCTCGTAAATGTGCGGGCGCGGGCGGAGCCGCCCCAGCTTTGCCGTCACCTCGGGCTCGAAGCCGAAACGCTCCTCCTGCAGCGGGATGCGGTCGAGGACATCCTTGCGGAAGACCTTGTAGCAGGTCTCCATGTCGGTGAGTGTCAGGTTGGTGACCATGTTGGAGAGCAGGGTCAGGAAGCGGTTGCCGAGGCTGTGCCAGAAGTAGAGCACGCGCACCACCTCGCCGCCACGGAACCGCGACCCGAAAACCACATCCGCGCGGCCGTCGAGGATGGGGCGCAGAAGCTTGGGATATTCGCCGGGGTCGTATTCCAGGTCGGCATCCTGGATCAGGACGATCTCGCCGACGGCAGCCGAAAAGCCGGTCCGGAGAGCCGCCCCCTTGCCGCGATTGCGATCGTGACGGATCACTTTTACCTGTGGATGCTTGGCTGCCAGGGCGCAGGCAACATCGTGGCTTGCGTCCGGCGAAGCGTCGTCAACGATGACGAGATCAAGCGCCAGACCCTCTCGCGGCGCGGCCAAGACACGTTCAACCAGATCCTGCAGGGTCGCCTCCTCGCCGTAGCAGGGAATGACGACACTGAGCGTCCGAAACACGGCGGATTTTTGATCTGACAACATGAGACCTGCTACCGGCAGAGGCGAACCACCTAACGCGCCCCGCGGGCCGGGGTCAAGCCTTGCTCGTTATAGGGGATGCAGGACCGCCAGAATTGGGCGCGGACAGACGGCAGCTCGTCAGGGGGCTTTTTCCGCGGCCGGCATCGTGGCGATCTGGCGCCCGATCCATACCGCCATTTGCTGCCCCGCGATCTCGTGGCCGTACCTGCTCCAATGGCCGTCATGAGCGAAATGCACGGCCTGAAACCCGGCAGAGTCCAGCGCGTCGGTCGGGTCGATCACATCGATCCCGCGCCCTGCCAGTTCGCGAACGATCGCCTTGCGTCTCTCGACCCACGGCTTGTCGTGGTTCATCAGTTCAAATCGGCTTGGAATGACAAGAACGGCGTAAGGCGTTCCCGACGGAAACATATCGCGCAGGCGGACGATCTCGTCCGCCGTCGACGCGGCGACCCGATGCGAATCGAGGCTGACGAGGTGCCGGTGGTCGACATGCGGCACGGCTACGACGCCGATCGCCTCCAGGGCGCGCACCAACTCGGGATTCTTCTTGATGCTGATCGCGATCAGATTGTATAGGGCCGAGCGCCCCGTGAGCCACAACTTGACGCTTACCAGGCGGTTGGACGGCGCCGCTGCGGAAGGATCCTCTGCGACCTTCCCGTCGCAGTCGTAGACCGCCAAGTCGTTCTCGATCACCAGACCGACCACCACCGCCCGCGGTCTTGCCTTCGAAAGCAGTTGCCTGGCCAACGACTGGTAGCCGCAGACGTCCGTCCCCGGACTGGCGACATTATAGGTTTCCGACGTGGCTAATCGAGCCGCGACGGAAGCGAACGAGTCACGCGCGTCCACCCCCCACCCGAACGTGAAGGAATCGCCGATCGCCCAAACCCGTCCCTCTGCAGCCGTGACTGGCGCATCGTTCCGAAATCCGGACCGATTGATGTCGATCCTGACCCGAAAATCGCCGTCGTTCTGGGCGAAATACCCCGAAAAGCCGGGTCGCCCCATGGCGAAGGGGCGAGAGTTGTGGGGATCCAGAACCGTTTGCATGAACCGCGAGTTGTCGAACTCCGCCCATCCAGGGAAACTCACCCGAGATGCCAGTTCTGCGGCACCGACGGCGACGGCCGTGGACACCAGCAACACCGTCAAGTTCACAAGCAGATGTCGCACCGTTTTCTTACTCATGTCCCCAATCGTTCGGTTCTCGCGGTTCACTCACTCCGGCTGCAAACCTGATCATGACGTCCGAGAGGAGAGCGAGGCAGGACCGTCCGGTCAAGAGCCCGCAGCGACTCGATCAGCCGGATCGGTGCTCTCAAGGTCGTTGACACGATTGCAGCATATCGGCCAGCGCCGATGTACGCCGTGGCGGCTTCCCGATGGATCGCCACTTCGCGAAACAGAACTGCCAGCAGCCCCCCGCCTGGCCGCCCGCGCATATCGCCGGCGTAGCGGCAGGCGACGGTGTGGCAGCACTCAAGTCGCCGGCGCGTGTAACTCATGATGCTGCCCGGGACCAGGTGGTAGAGCGACAGCGCCTCGTCGAAGACGAGGAAGCGGGCGCCGGGCGGGCGAAGGACGGCCAGCCACATCTCGAAATCCTGGGCGTTGGGCAGCGTCTCGTCGAAGCCTCCGGCGGCAACGATCGCATCACGGCGCGCCACCACCGTGCAGGTGTCGAGGAAGCCCCTCTTGTACAGCCCGACGAACGGATCGGCGCAGGCGCGGAACCGGGCCGCGCAATCATTGAGGAGGCGAGCTTCGCCGTCGACGATCCAGCCGTTGTGGGCAACCAGGACATGGCCCTGATCCAGGTGCGCCAGGCTGCGCTCCAGCTTCGCCGGCAGCCATTCGTCGTCGGCGTCGAGGAACGCGAGCACCGGCTGCGTCGCCTCGACGATGGCCCGGTTGCGGGCAGCCCCCGCGCCACGGTTCGGCTGCCGGAACACTTTGAGCGTGGTGGCACCCATGAAGCCCCGGCAGGCCTCTGCCGCTTCGAACGTGCCGTCGGCAGAGCCGTCGTCGACCACCACCGCTTCCCGCGGCGGCAGCGTCTGCGCGGCGACGCTGCGCAGCGCCCGCGCGATGGTCGCCGCGGCGCGGTAGGCGGGAATGATGACACTGACGGGCGCCGTGCGCTCAGGCATGCGCCAGGTCCTCGATGGAGGCGGCGGGCGCCGCCGCGCGACCTCCCCCGCCAGTGAAGGTCCGTACCGCCAGTTCCAGCATCAGCAGGGTGTAGACGCGAAATCCGTGGCGGTCGGGATCGGCCAGCAGGCGATCGATGCCTTCCGCGCTCCACCATCCGCGGTCGAGCGTGGCGGGAGCGGTGAGCAGCCGCCGCGCCGAGGCGCCAAGACCGGAGCGGATCCAGGCGGGAACCGGGGAGGCGAAGCCCTGCTTGGGCGCGGCCAGCACCTCGGCCGGAAGGTGGCTGGCGGCAATGCGGCGCTCCAGCGCCTTCTGGCGGCCCGCCGAGGCCCGGACCTCCGGCGGGACCGCCAGCGCCGCCTCGACCAGACGATGGTCAAGAAAGGGCACCCTGCCCTCGACGCTGACCGCCATCGAGGTGCGGTCGAGCAGGGTCAGCAGGTCCTCCGGAAGGTAGGTGTTGAGGTCGGCATAGAGCTGGGCGGTATCCGCAGGGGCGCCAAACTCATCCGCGAACGCCCGCTGAGCCGGCTCGGAGGGAGGCAGGCGGCAGCCGATCAGCCGCCGCAGGGGTGCCGGGAAATGCGTGGCATGGTCGTGGATGTAGAGGCCGCGGTCGCGGTCACGCGCTTCCGCACGACCGAGCTTCCAGGCAAGCGCCGGGTCGAAAGCGGCCGCCGCCGGCTCGACTACGCCCCGTCGCAGCCAGCGCGGCAGCATGAGGTAGCGGCGCTCGACCGGGAGCTGGAAATAGCGGCCGTAGCCGGCGAACAGCTCGTCGCCGCCGGTGCCGTTGAGGGCGACCGTCACCCGCTCCGCCAGCACCCGCTCGATCAGGTAGTTGGGCAGCAGGGCGGCGTCGTTGAGCGGCTCCTCGCAATGCCAGGCGAGCATCGGCAGCAGGTCGGCGATGGACGCCGCCGGCACGTCGATCAGGGTATGCCGGGTGCCGTAGCGCTCGGCGACCGCGGCGGCCAGCGGCGATTCGTCGACCGCGGCGCCTTCGAAACGGACCGTGTAGGTGTTGAGCGGCCCGCCGGCATGACCGGCCGACAGAGCCACCATCAGCCCGGAATCGATTCCCCCCGACAGCAGTGCCCCGACGGGAACGTCGCTGCGCAGCTGGAGCCGGACGGCGTCGGCCAGCAGGCCCGTGATGCGCTCCTCCACCGCCGCCGGCTCGGCGGGCAGACCGGCGGCCGGCCGGGCGCGCCAGTAGCGGCGCACCTCGATCCCCCGATCGTCCGCGACAAGCAGGTGGCCCGGCATCAGCTTGTGGACGCCGGCGAACAGGGTGTGCGGCCCCGGCACGTAGCCGTGCGCCAGGTAGGCCGAGACCGCCTGCTCGTCGATGCGCGGGCCGACCAGGCCGGAGGCGAACAGGGCCTTGATCTCGGAGGCGAAGATGATGCCGCCGTTGCTCGTCTCGCTCCAATAGAGCGGCTTCACGCCGAGCCGGTCGCGCACCAGCAGCAGGCGGTGGCGGTCGCGCTCGTACAGGGCCAGCGCGTACATGCCGTTGAGGCGGTCGACGAAGCCGTCGCCCCAGCGGTCGGCGAGCGGCAGCACCGCTTCGATGTCGCCGGAGGTCTGGTAGGGGTAGTCCGGCTCCTCGGCCCGCAGCTCGACGTAATTGTAGATCTCGCCGTTGCCGGCCAGCACGCGGCGGCCGCCGGCCTCGACGATCGGCTGGTCGCCGGTGGCGAGGTCGATGATGGCGAGACGGCGGAAGCCGAGCTGGTAGCGCCGGTCCGGGCTGACGTAGCGGCCCTCGCCGTCCGGCCCGCGGTGGCGGATGACGGCGAGCATGGCGTCGAGGTCCGCCATACGTGGGCTCGATGTTCGGGGGAAGAACGCGCCGGCAAGTCCGCACATCGCTCAGCGCACCTCGACCCGGATTTGGCCCTGCCAGGGCAGCGCCGCCTTCGTCTCGACGACGATCCGGCTTGCGGGTACGCCGCGGCCGTAGGCGGTCCAGCGGGTGGCGGGCTCGACGCGGACCGGAGCGTCCGCCGAAAGGACTGCATGCTCGCCGATCACGACCTTTCCGCCGTCCCGCCGCACCGGCAGGGTGGTGTGGAACAGCCGGCTGATGAGGCGGCGGCCGCGGCCTTCGACCGCGTCCTCGATCAGCAGGGCGCGAGGCTCGAATGTCCACCGCCGAGCCGCAGCCCCCACCCGACGCAGGCGCTGGAACCCTTCGAACCGCAGGCGCACGGAGTTGCCTTCCCGAACCAGCTCCACCGGCGCGCCGCCGACGCGCCGCCGGAACCCCTCGTCGTAGTAGGGGCGATTCGGGGCATAGGGATCCTTGCCGTCGACCAGGAGGCCATTGTGGGCCTTGGCCGAGCGGTACAGCGCCGCCTCCCCCTCGTCACCGTAGGCGCCGCGACCGGGATCGACGAACAAGGCTCCCCCCATCAGGTGCAGTTCGAAGCTGCCGCAGTCCTGGTGGCCGTGCCCTGGCATGTGCGACCAGCCCTGCGGCGCCGCATGCCAGAGGCCGCTCCAGATGCCGAAATCGGCGCGCAGCCAGCCGTCGCGGCGCAACGCCTCGGCGTCGGCGGGGGCAACCGCGGCCTGCAGCGCCATGACCGCCGCCCTCTCCTCATCATCGAGCAGGGCGAGCCAGCCCTCCCCCCCCCCTCCGGTCAGGCAGGCGAGGTGCTCGGGCGGGCAGTCGGGGGTGATGTCGCCCACGAACGGGAAGCCGCCGGGCATCAGGAACCACGGGATCACTGCCATCGCCCTGGCGGTAATTTCGCGCAACGCCGCCTCTTCCGGCCGGCCGTGGCGGCGGGCGGCGAGCCAGGCCGTGGTATAGTTCTTGGCGACCAGGAGGTGGTAGTTGCTGGACCCCTCGCGCAGCACGCCGGAGGGCCAGAAGATGCGCCTGGCCTCCTCCAGCAGGATGCGGGCGCCGAGCTCCGCGCATTGCGGCATACCCAGCTCCAGGCCGAGGATGTAGAGCCCGCGGCCGTTGTTGGCGAGATGGTTGGAGGTGTGATGCTCGCCGAAGTACTCGAGGCGCGAGGCGATCGCGGGAGCGTGGGCAGCGAGCACGGCGAGGGTGTCGTCGAGGGGCTGGGGCAGACCGACCCGGCGGCCGTAGTCGAGGATGTTGATGGCCCGTTCGGCGGCGGTGTAGGGGTGCCAGGGCCACCCCTCGCCCGGCGTGCCGAAACGATTCCGCCACGCGCGCCAGAGGGCCGAAACCCAGCGCGGGTCGATGTCGGGCACGAGCGGCAGCCAAGCAAAGCGGTGAAGGGCGAGGAGTGCTTCGGCGTCGGCGAACGAAAGCCCGAACGGTCCTGCGACGTCGCTCGGACGGCAACGGCATTCCTCCCCCGGGAGCGAAAGGACGACCGGCGCGGGCGGGGGGTCTGCCGGAAGATCCGAGAAGACTGCCCGCTCCCCTCGTTCGACCCGCTCCAAGGGCAACCACACCTCCGAATAGGGCGGACGGTGCGCCTCGAACGCCGGCTCCCCCCGGCAGCGCCCCACGGATCGGGCCATGAGCCAGCGGCGCAGAACGGGGTCGCCCGCGAGTTGGCGGGCCTTGCGCACGACGGCGCCACTCACGCTGAGCCTCCGCCCGCCCGCTGCCAGGAGTTCGGGAACGATGTTGGTGAAGCGAGCCTCCTTCCCGTGTAGAGTGCCGTCCAGCCGTTCCCCTGCTCCGCGTGCATTCCGAGCCCGAAAACGCCATGCCCCACTGCCGTTCCGAAAAGACCGAGATCCAAGCCTTCTGGTCCTCGCTCTACGACTCCCTCTACGAAAACGTGGACCGGAGCCTCAGCCGCGAACGGTTGATGAGCGCCCTCGACGATCTCGAGGAGATGTTCCGGCTCCGCCAGCATCTCGCGACCGTCGAAATGCCTCTGGCCGACCTGTGCGGCAGGAAGGTGCTCGAGATCGGCAGCGGTGCGGGCGGGCACTCGGCACTGTTCGCAAAGCACGGCGCCCTGATGACGAGTGTCGACCTGACGTTCGCCCGCTGCAGGTCCACGGCGGCCAAATTCGCCCTGATGGCCGACGAGGCCGCGGGATGCGCCGCCCTGCAGGGGGATGCCGAAAACCTGCCTTTCGGCGATAATACTTTCGACATCGTCTACTCCAACGGCGTGCTCCACCACACGACGGACACCGAGAAGGCGATCGCCGAGGTCCGCCGCGTGCTCAAGCCGGGCGGTCGCGCCGTCATCATGCTGTACTGCAAGAGCTCGTGGCACTACTGGATCAACATGTTCCTGTGCGTGGGCGTGCTGAAAGGACGAGCCTTCCGCGACCCGAACTGGCTCGGCAAAGCCACCGAGTGGGCCGGCCGCAACGCCCAGACCGTGGAGAACCCGATCACCCGCTGCTACACCGCGAGCGACGTCAGGCGTCTGTTCCGTGACTTCGGCGGTCTGACGTTGCGCAAAGGCGATTTCTTCTTCTATCTCGTGCCAAGGCTGGGCCGCCTCTACCGGCGCTGGCAGGTCCGCCGCTATGGCACCCACCCGGGAGGGATCCTGGTGTACGGAGAGCCGTGGCCAGTCCAGTCGCCGCTGGAACTGCGCCTGGGACGCCTCATCGGCTTCTCGTGGTGGATCACGGCGAGGAAAGGTCAAAACTGAAAATAGATGAAGTTCCGGCTGCCCAGTTCGGGGTCAGTGATCAGCAGCACAAATAATCCCAATGTCGTACCTGCGATAAGGCTGACCGCTGGAACATAGGCACCGCCGAGACGCGGCCGCCGGTGATCGTCGCGCAGATACCGGAGCACGGCTTGCTCCGAATAGACGACGGCCGCGCACAAGCCCACGAAGATTTGCAGGGCAAGCGATGCCTGACCGGTGCCGGTCCCGGATACCATCGCAGTGACCACCTCTCGGGCATGGTCGAGGCTGCTGGCCCGAAACAACAGCCACCCGGCGAGAACGAACAGCGTCGTCAAGGACCAACCGACCAGCGTCCTAAGCAGGGGCGGGATGAAGGTCATGGGGAACGCTCTTTGAAGGGCGAGGGCAATCCCATGAACCAGTCCCCAGACGACGAACGACCATGCCGCGCCGTGCCACAGACCGCATAAGGTCATGGAAGCAATGAGGTTCGCGTAGTTGCGCACCCTTGTCGCGCATCTGCTGCCGCCCAGCGGAATGTAAAGGTAGTCGCGAATGCACGATGACAGCGACACGTGCCACCGACGCCAGAAGTCGCGGATGGAAGTCGCGCAGTAAGGCGACAGGAAGTTCTCCTCGAGGCGGTATCCGAGCATCCGGGCGAGGCCGATGGCCATATCGCTATACGCCGAGAAGTCGGCGTATATAAGAAGCGAAAATCCGAACACCGCAAGAAGGACGGTCTCGGGAGCCGAGCCGGCAGGCTGGGCGAATACGGGATCGACGATCGCAAGCGCTAGCCGGTCGGCGATGTAGACCTTCTTGAAGTATCCCCATAGAAACCGAAGCAGATTTGTCGCCACCACCTCCGCTGGCGGCGCTGTCCAGGGTCTCTGCAACTGAGGAAGAAAGTCCGTTGCGCGAACGATCGGCCCGGCAACCAGCTGCGGAAAGAAGGCGACATAGAGCAGGAGCCGGACCATCGAATGCTCAGGCTCCAGGTTGCCACGACTGACGTCTATGACATAACTGATGGCCTGGAACGTAAAAAATGAAATGCCGACAGGGAGGATCAAAGATAACGTAAGGATGTCAGCATGCCATCCGACAGCCGCAAATAGATCCCGAAAGCTGGCGGAAAAGAAATCGAAATACTTGAACACCAGGAGGGGTGCCAGCATGGCAGAAACCGCCAACGCCAGGATGACGCGCCCCTCTGGCGTGCAGCGACGCTTGGCCACTGCCAGACCCGACGCATAGGCAACAAGGGAGACGCCTCCGATCAATGCCAGGAAGCGATAGTCCCATGCGCCATAAAAGATGTAGGAGGCGACGAGAAGCCACCAGTGCCGCAACCGCTCGGAAGCGATCGCGTGAACGGCTACCAGCGTGACGAGGGCGAGAAGGGCAAAACCGGTCGAGTCAAAACTCACTTCAATAATCCCACAATCGCGCGACTGAACGCCAGCTTGTCTCGCGGATCGGTCAGATGGTCGCAGTTGCTGTCGAATGCCGAGGGGGTCAGCGTCAGTCCCTTGCTGAAGTCATCCAGAAGCTGCACGCCCTTTCGTGCCGCCAACTCGTCGAGATAAGGTGCCGACTTCTCGCGCAACCGGTATGTTTCATCAAGGACCCGCTGATCGTCGCCGACAGGCGGCCCGACCATGATGAACGACTTGCCGAACGCCGTCGCGAGCCGCTCCAGCGCGTAGGCATTGACCGGCAGCACCCGGTAGTTCGTCAGTCCCGCCATGTTGCAGCGATTCGGGTGGTACTCGAGGTCGATTGGTGAGCTGGAGTCTTCGAGAACGCGGCGTGCCACCCAAGGCCACTCGTTCCAGCGCCGTTCGTAAGCAAACCGGGCGATGCCGGAAATCCTGTGGAGACGGTTGACCCAGTGGCCCGAGTTGACGAGGCCGAACCTCTCCAGGAGATCTTTTCCGGCGGTGAATTCCGACAGCAGACGAGGACGCAGGAAATTCAGCTCGAAGCGCGAAAAGACATAGACGACCTTGCTGCCGGCTGGCAGCCTCTCAAGCGCCGTCGTGCGGTCATGCAGCGCCGCATAAAGGAGAGACGGTGTGCCCCCGCCTCCGATCGCCAGATTGACCGGAATATGCGGAAGGCCCGATTCCGTAAGCGCCTGCTTCAGAGAAGATTCCGGAAGTCCGTCTTGAGCGCGAGACGATCCCAGGATGAGCAGGACCGGCCCGTCGCCAGTCAGCTGGGGCGCCTTTTCAGCAAACCGTTCGTGGAGCTGAGACGGCGTTTCCCGGCTCAAGGAAAAATAAAGCATCTGGTCGACGATGGCGATAAGCGCGAGCAATGCCGCGACCGGCCACAGCCCACGCAGCCCACGCAGCCGATCTAGAAGACCTGAAGCAGGGCGGGGACGATAGGTGTCGCTGGCGGCAGAGAGAGGCTCCGCTCCCATGGATGTTCCGTTCGTCATCCGGCGCCGCCATACTCCAGTGGGTCTCCGTTTGAGTCCAACCCGCGGATGGCGGCCCGTCCCATGGCAAGCACGGCTTCTTCGGAACTGCCGCCGAGATGGGGCGTGACGAGGACATTCGACATTTCGAGCCAATCGCGATCGTCAGGCGGCTCGATCGCGAACACGTCGAGCGCCGCACCGCCCAGCAGCCCCTCCTTGAGCATCGCCTTCAGGCGGGCTTCGTCGACCAGCCCGCCGCGGGCGGCGTTGACAAGGATGGCGTCGCGACGCATGAGCCGAAGGCGGTCCGCTCCGAGGATGCCGCGCGTGCCGTCGTCGAGCGGAAGGTGAAGGGTGACGATGTCGGACTCGCGAAGCAAGGGCTCCAGCCCGGCCGGCTCGACACCGGTTTCGGCGTAGTAGCCGGGGAAGTCGAGGATGTCGTGGGCGAGCACGCGGCAGCCGAAGGCGCGGAGCAGCCGGCCGAGGTCCTTGCCGATGTGCCCGCAGCCGACGATGCCGGCCGTGCGGCCAGAGAGCTGCCGCCCCTGCACTTGGCGCCAGTCGCCGGCGCGGAGGTTGGCGGCGGCTTCCGGAAGCCGGCGCAGCAGCGAAATGATACAGGCGATGACGAGCTCGGAAACCGAGCGCTTGTTGACCCCACCGGTCCAGCCGAGCCGCACCCCGTGCCGGCGCATGGCGGCAAGGTCGATCATGTCGAGGCCGACCCCATACTTGGATACCACCTTCAGTTCCGGCAAAGCCGCGAAAAGCGGTTCGTCCAGGTGTTCAAGGGCGGTGATGGCGCGTTCATGGCCGCGGAGGAAGGCGATCAGCGAGTCGCCCGACAGGCTGGCGCCGGCGTCATTGAAAGTGACTCGCGGGTAACCGGCCAAAAGCTCGGCCCGCAGCACCGGATGGCGGGAAAAGGACCGCGAGGTGACGGCAATCTTGACCTCGCCATTGGTCAAGATCGAGTCTCCGTCGTTCCGTCGCAGAGGCTCCATCTCGCTTTCCACTCGCCGTCCGCGCAATAGATGCGATAGACGAGCTGCATGGTCCGCAGGGCTTCCTCCGATGATCCGTTCGCGACCGGCCGGTTGTGGAGGATCGCCTCGGCGAACTCGGCGATCTCGTCGGCCCAAGAGGGATCGCGGTTGTAGCGGATCGTCTGCTCGCGGGGGTCGCCGCGCCCGTCATCCTCCGCCCATACCGTCGTCAGCGTTTCCGCGCCGTAGCTTTTCGAGCCCGACAGGATGCCGCTCAGCAGCAGCGCCCCCCGTTCGAGGTGGACCTCGAGCTTGAAGCGGTGGCGCCATTGCGTTGCGGTAGAGTGGAGCATCGCCACGATGCCGTCCGCCGTCCGCATCAGGGCATAGGCGTTGTCCTCGACGTCGTGGCCCCAGTGGGCGTTGGAGATGAAGCTGTGGATGTCGCGGAACTCACCGGCAAACAGCCGCAGCAGGTCAACCATGTGGATGCCCTGGTCGAGCAGGATGCCGCCGCCGGCGATAGCGCGCTTCGAGCGCCAGTCGTCCTGGCCGAAGCTGATGATCCCGGATTTGCCGTAGACGCCGCGCAGGTTGATGATGCGGCCGAGTTCTCCGGAGCGGGCGATCTTCAGCGCATCGCGCACGGAGTCGTGGTAGCGGTGGTTGAAGCCGTACTTCAGCTTGAGACCGCGGTGGCGCTTCTCGCACTCGATCACCCGGGCGATGTCGGCGACGTCGCGGCCCGGCGGCTTTTCGCAGAAGACGTGGAACCCGCGCTCGAGCCCGGCGATCGTGACGTCGGCCGCAACGTCGTTGGTCAGGCACACGAACAGCACGTCCAGCGGCTCCGAGAGGAGGCGCTCATAGTGAGCGTAATACCGGACGCCGTCCTCGAGCGCCCCATCACCGGCGAACGTACGGTCGGCAACCGCCACCGTCTTCATATCGGTGCGGGCCTCGACAAACTGACGGCGGCGCTTTCCAACGACGCCGTAGCCGGCGATGCCAACCTTCAGGGAACGGGTCATGGATGAGCCTCGTCGGGGATCAGGCTGCACGGACGTGGTCCAGGTAGGCTTGGCATGCTGCGGCGAAGGCGGCATCCGCGCGGTAGCGGTCCTTGAAAACCCTCCCTTCCTTGTCAAGGAGGACCAGGGTCACGTCGGCGCCTTGGTTCTTTTTGTCCTTGGAAAGCGCTGCCAGAAATCGGTCGAGCGGGACCGGCACCGTCTCGAACTCCCGATAGTTGGCCCGCAAGGCGGGGTGCATCCGATCGAAGGTCCCTTGGCGACCGACACCCAGGTGAACCGCGATATGGTTGGCCATGTCCACGCCAATTGTGACGGCAATGCCGTGGGGAATGGCGAAATTGGTCGCGGTCTCAATAGCGTGGCCGAAACTGTGACCGAGATTGAAAACGTTGCGCGGGCCGCGGTCGAATTCGTCCTGCTCGATATAGCGCCGCTTGACCTCTAGAGAACGGCGCAGGAAGCGGATCATCGCCGAGCGGTCCAGCCGCAGGTCGGGATAGGCCGCTGCGATCTCTTCGAATGCCGCCGGCCCCTCGATCGCGTGGACCTTGAGCATCTCGCCAATTCCGGATCGCACGTCCCTCTCGTCCAGGGTGTTGAGGAATTGAGTGGTGAGCAGAATCTCGCGCGGCGGCGTAAAGGTGCCGAGGATGTTTTTCGCATCCCCGCAGTTGATGGAGCTCTTTGAGCCGATGCAGGAGTCCGCCTGGGCAAGCAGGGTGGTCGGCACGAACGACCATTCCACCCCACGCAGCAAGGTTGCTGCAAGGAAACAAGTGATATCTTGAACAATCCCACCGCCGATCGCCACCAACGTATGGTCTCGCCGTATGCCGCGTCCCACCAGATGTTGCACATAGACGGGGAAGCGGTCGAGCGACTTGTTCTCCTCGAGGGCGTCCACCAGCAGCACCGAAGGGGCATTAAGAACCGGGGTGAGCGGCTCGGCATAGAGCGCGGCGACCCTGCGGTCGATGACGTAATGCGCCCTGGGCACGGCGGCGCGTGCAACTGCCTCCGCCACCTCGCCGAGAAAGCAAACGCGGTACGGACCCCGGTGGGATTGGACAACCAGATCCTCAGACACGGGTAAAGCCTCCGTCGACGACCAGGTTCTGGCCGCTGATATAGGTGTTTTCCGGTCCCACTAGCCACCCCACAAGGGCGGCGATCTCCTCGGGCTGGGCAAGCCGACCAATGGGAATTTGGGCGGCCAGTTCCGCGATCCCCTTCTCGCCGAGGACGCGGCGGGTCAGCTCGGTATCGGTGAACCCCGGCGATACGCAGTTGGCGAGGATGCCGTCACGAGCGACCTCGGCCGCCAAGGCTGCGGTCATACCATCAAGGCCGAACTTGCTGGTCGAATAGGCAGCGCGCTGAGCCCGCGAAATGTTGCCCCAGATCGACGCTATATTGACGATGCGGCCCCAGCCCTTGCTCCGCATCCCCGGCAATGCCGCCCGGCAGAGCAGGAACGGGGCGGTGACGTTGACTCGCTGGACCCACTCGAACTCTGCGGGATCAACCTCCTCAAACGGTGCGATTCGGTTGACGCCGGCATTATTGATCAGGACGTCGGGGGCAAGTATGCCAACATCTGCCGCAAGGCGCCGCGTTGCCTCCGGGTCACTGAAGTCACAGAAGCAATACTCGCAACCGTCAGGTACCCCCCCGCCGCCCCTCGTACCGGTACCGACGACACGAGCGCCCTGGCTTCGCAACCGCTTCGCGATGGCCCGACCGATGCCGCGGGTCGCGCCGGTGACCAGCGCGGTCCGTCCCGCTAGGCTCCCGGCCGTCATGACGAGACCCCCGCCGTCCTTAAGTACCGCGCAGTCCATGGATCTCTTCTCAGCACGCCCTCGGCGCGTGCGAGGTCGGCCGGAGTATCGACGCCGATGGTCTCGACGTCGGTTTGCACGATGCGTACCGGGTAGCCGTGCTCGATTGTGCGCAACATATCAATCTTCTCGATCTTCTCCAGCGGCGTCTGCGGCAGATGCCCGAAGGTGCGGAGAAACGACCGCTGGAAGGCGATGATGCCGGTCTGCTGGAACATCGGGACTTGGGTGTCCTTGGCCCGCGAACGCGACGGGATCGCCGCGCGCGAGAACATCAGGGCACGACCGTCAGGTGCTGCCACGACCTTGACGGCGTTCGGGTCGTCGTGGTCGGCGGTGCGATAGAGCCGGGAGGCGATGTTGACGACCACTGCCCGGGTCTCTTCATAGACGCGGATCGCGTCGTCGATCATCTGCGGCGAGACTAGCACTTCGTCGCCCTGCACCATCAGCACAAGGTCATCGTCCTCAAGGTCAGGGGCGCACTTCGCGACGGCTTCCTCGGTGCGATCGACGCAGCCGGGATGAGTGTCGGCGGTCATCACGACTTCGGCCCCGTAGGCCCCACAAGCCTTGCGGATCGCGTCGTCGCAGGTGGCGATCACAATTTGGTCAAGGCGACTCGAAAGCCGGCATCGATCGTAGACGTGGAGGACCAACGGATGACCAAGCAACGGTTCCAGAGGCTTGCCGGGGTAGCGGGTCGAGGCCATGCGGGCGGGGATTACGCACAGCGTCTTCATGAACGGGAACCCTTGCGGGTGAGGTCCGCGAGATCGCGGAACGCGGAACGGACGGCGATAAGGTCGGTGCCATAGGCGACGAGGCGGAAGCCTCGCTCCAGGTTCTCGCGCAGCTTCGCAAGGCTCGGCTCCACCTGGTGGATGCCCTCGGCCTTGCCGTAGCGGCGGCAGGCGTCCCGGACGGCGAGGGTTGCATCCACGAACTCGGGACCGTCGAAGCTGCCGGGATGGCCCTGGTCGGCCGACAGGTCGTAGGGACCGATGAACAGGCCGTCGACAACCTCGAGAGCGGCGATGGCGTCGGCGTTGGCGATGCCCCGCATGGTCTCGATTTGCGGGATCAGCACCGGCTGGAAGTCGCGTTCGTACTCCTTGAACGTGCCGCCCCACAGAGACGGCCGTGACAGTCCCACGCCGCGGCAGCCACGTGGCGGGTAGAGGCAATGGCGGGCGAAGGCGGCAAAGGCGTCGGCCTCCTCGACCACGGGAACGATGATGCCGTGGGCGCCGTTGTCGAGCAGGCGTCGCGCCAAGTAGGGATCGGCGGACGGGATGCGCGCCAGTGGTGCCACCCCGTAGCGCTCGGCCGCGAGGAAGCACTGCACTGCCTGGTCGACCGAATGGGTGCCGTGCTCCATGTCGACCGCCATCCAGTCGAAACCGCAGGTGACCATGGCCTCGACGTTCTGCGGCGACGGCGCCTGCACCCAGGCGCCGATGCAGACCTCGCCTGTGGCAAGGCGGTGTTTCATGCGCATTCCGACCGTTCCCCTCCCAGCAACACTTTGCTCCAAAGGCCATAGTCCACCGGCGCAAACACCCAATCCCGCGGGAGTTGTCCTGGCGGCACTGCCGCCATAAGGTCGTCGGCAAGCGATTCGGCGTCAGTGGTCGGAGTATCGATCCCCGCGGGAAGAATATCGATAGAAATGCGATCAGCAGGGCGGAACCGCAGTGTCGGCAATCCCGCGAGCAGCGCCTCCAGGCCGACGGTGGTGGCGGCAAACACCACGGCGGAAACCGCATTCTGCTCCTCGAGCCGGCGGTCGGTATGACGTACGGCGTCGCATTCCGCGAAGTAGTGAGGCGTCATCGGGTGCGCCTTCAGGAGAAAACGCAGGCCGCTACGGCTTGCTTCCCGCGCTGCCCGCGCCATTTCGGCAGACACCTCGCCGTCAAACGGCAGGGCGACAAAGACTGGAGCATGCCGGTCCCAGCGGACCGGCTTCGCAACTGGGAACCTCAGGGCGCCCCCAACCGCCGCACGCTCGACCGGCAGGCCCAAGCCTACCAGCTGAGCATGCGTCGCCTCGCCGCTGCACAGGACCTGATCGGGCACGCTTGAAAGTCCGTCGGGATTCGATCCCACTGCGTAATTCAGCATCTGCCGGCCAACCACTGAGTGCTGGTAACCGAGGGTTTCCACCCCGGCCTTTCGGCAGTTCCGTACGAAGGCGCGTTCCCAGGAATGGTTCTCCCACGGCCATGCAACCAAGCGCGGATGAACCTGCTGTAGCCAGCGCTCCTGGCAATGCAGTTGCCAGGCAATCATCGCCGCCTGGCCGGTGCCGCCTTCCAGAGCGGCAGCACGCCGTACCAGCCAGCCGTAGCGCCCTTCCAGACGTTTTCTTCCCGGCCGCCAGCAGTGGAATGGCAAGGCAAGCGCAAATCCCGGCCAGCCCCAAGCGTGCAGGCTCGCAGTGGGCGAGCCTGCCGCGAGTTCGCGTGCCCGGCCGACCGGACAGTCGGCGTGGAGCACACGACGCAGACCGGGTAGGCGTTGCATCAGGTCGCCGAAATAGGCATCCCGACCGTCCCCGGCGCTGGCGGGGTGGCCGTAGACAAGGAGCCAGACCCCATGCGCCTCCACGGCGGCACGCCGGCGCCCGAGAGCCACGGCACTCGCCGTCACGCGCAGGGCTGCCGCAATCCGGGCGGCATAGCCACGCATGAACAGCCGCCATTCGGCTCGGCGGAGGGGCGGGGGAGCGCCTGCCGTCACGCCGTGGAGCATCGAAAGCTGCCGGAACAGCCACGGATCGTCACAGACGACCAGAACGGAAATCGTGGAACTGCTGGCCCAATTCTCGACCAACCGGGTCCACGCCAGCATCTGTCCGAGGTCGGACGCATTCGCCGCGCAGGCTGGCGCATGGGCGAGAACTGCACTCTCATCTCCCCCCAACTCACACCCGAGTTCGAGCCAATCCTCAGTTGCAGCATCGAATGCCGCCTCCAGTGCCGCGGCAAGCCCCGGCATCCGGTACCCCGGATCGAGGGCCGGGCGGGTCGGCGGGATGGCTGCCCAAGCGCCCGTGGCCCCGGTGCGCGCGAGATCTTTCGTGGTGCTGAGCGCGACTGACATGCCACTCCTAACCGCGGCGGCGCGCTATGACCCACATGTGGGAGGAGAGGCCGTGCGCGATAAGGAATTCCTGGAAAGCCTGGCGCACGGAAGCCGGCACTTCGCACGCAAGATGCCGGGCGAACCGGTCAACCGTCAGGCCGGGGTTCTCGGCAAGGGTATTGGCTAAGATGTCGACGTCGAGCTGTCCCGGAGTCAGGAAGGAGATCAGTTCGAGGCGGCACCGCTCGACAAGTGCCTCCACTCCGACACGGCTGAGGAAATTGAGATGGTGCGGCGGGGCGATGGCCTTGGCTGCCGCTCCCAGCACGGCGATGTCGAAACCGGTACCGCAGAGGCCGCTGACTACGACATGGCCACCGGGGCGTGCCAAACGAGCGAGATCGTTGACGTAGGAGGCCGGGTCGGCGACGTGCTCGATGACCTCGAACGAGACGACGAGATCGCCTTTCCCCGCCCATCGGGAGTCCGCCCCGGCCTCGGCGCCAAACCCGGAGAAGACCTCGAACCCCTTCTCGCGGCAGGTCCGGGCCATATCGGAATTGGGCTCGACCGCCGCCAGGTCGGTCCCGAAGCCGCGGGCCCGGCATTCCTCGAGGAAAATGCCGCTGCCCGCGCCGACGTCCACCACCCGCCGAGGAGTCATTCCGGCGTCGGCCATGAGACCCCGCAGTCGTTCCACTCGCGGGCCGAAGATCTTTTGACGGCGCGTTTCCGCCACGCTCGGAAAGAATACGGTCGCCCAGTAGCGCTGGGACGGACTGTCCCGATAGAATGCCGCCAGGTCCGCGTCGTCCGGGATGGGGTCGACGTAGAGGCTGCCGCACCGGCTGCAAAACGAAAGCTCGAACCCGTTCTTGACGAATGCCGGCCGCTGCCCAACCCCGGCGCAGCCCGGGCAGGAGCGGTGCCGGAACCGGCTGCGATCGCGGAAGAACCGGCCGGCATCCTCGACGCTCAGCCGAAGATAGGTGTTGAGGATCTCGGCCGGACGGATGTCGGATTCCTTCACGGCACGTCCTCCTGGCGGTTCCGGAGATCAGAGTTCTTGACCATCTTGCGGAATGCAGCGTTGTTTTCCGCAAGTTCGTCAAAACTGCCAACCCCCATCACGCGGCCTTGCTCTAGGACGACAACGAGCTCGCAGTCGCGGATCGTGCTAAGCCGATGCGCAATGATGATAACCGTGACCTGGCCGGCGAGAGCGCGGATCGCGGCTGTGATGTCCTTTTCGGTCTCGCTGTCGAGAGACGAAGTCGCCTCGTCCATGATCAGGACTTCCGGGTCCGTGTACAGGGCCCGAGCTATGCCGACCCGTTGGCGCTGGCCACCGGACAGACGAGCGCCGCGCTCGCCGACCACCGTCTCTAGTCCCTCGGGGAGTCCAGCCACCAGCGCCTCCAGTTGCGCCGTGTGGACCGCCTTAGTGAGCCGCGCCTCGTTGATCTCGTGGCGGCGGTGCCCGATTGCGATGTTCCGCCGCAGGGTATCGTCAAGCAGATAAATGTCTTGCGGGATAAACCCGATGCGGCTTTGCCACGAGCGCAGGTTTGTCCGCACGTCGACGCCGTCGACCCGCACGGTTCCGGTTTCCGGGTCCAAAAGCCCGAGTACGATGTCGGCCAGCGTGGTCTTTCCAGATCCGGAACGGCCTACAAACGCAATCGCTTGTCCAGAGCGGGCCGAGAACGACACACGTTGGAGGACCGGCGCGGTCCCGCCGGGGTAGCTGAACGAGACATTCTCGACCGACAGGCTATGGCGAAGGCTGATGATGGGGGCATCCGACGTCAACGCGATCCGGGCCTCCCGCGCGATCACGGTGTCCCGGTATAGCAGGTCCACCGAGCTTGAGTTCTCGCGCATCAGGGTGAGGTTCGAAACCACCTTGGTGAACGCCGGCATGAGCTGGAAAGCGCCCATCGCGAACAGCCCGAGCAGGGGCATCACGTCTGAGGACGGGCGGCCCTGGATGACCAGAAAGGTCAAGAGAAGCATCAGCATACCGCCGACGGCCACTACTTCGATGAAGACGCGGGGAAGGTTCGGAGCGGTGGTGCTGTAGGCCACGATCCTGGCGCGGGCACGACTCTGTTCGGAGAAGATGTCGCGGAAGTATTTCTGGTGCCCGCCGATCAGGGTTGCCTTGATGGCCCCTAGCGCCTGCTGGAGTGAGCGCAGGATGGCGCCGTCATACTCGATGGTCCGTCGGCCCCACACCAACATCCGGTTCTGGATCAAGCGATAGAAGATCCCGGTGCATAGGCCCATCACCAGCATCGTTCCCATCGTCGCCCAGAAATTGACCAGGAACAGCACGGCCAGGATGCCTGCGGCCGTCATGGCCTCCATGATGACCACCAGGAAGGGAAGCAGACCTTTGGCGAACAGCCGGAAGGCTATGATCTGAATGTTACGGATGAGATCGGCCGAATTGTTCTGGAGATGGAAAACGTACGGCCGGTTGAGATAGTTGTCGAGCAGACCCGCGGCGTACTCTGCCTGTTCACTGAGAACGACGCGGTTCTGGACGTAATAAATCAGCGCCAAACCGATGTTTTTGACCAGGAAGACCACGAGGATCAAAGCTGAGAAGACGACGATGAACAAGTCCGCCCGGCCCCCGAAATACTCCGTGAACAAGCCTCCCACTACCGGCATCGCGGCCACGGAATCCGGGGACATGAGCATCCGAAACAGCGGCAGCAGGATCCCAATCCCGAGCATTTCGAGCAGGGTGTTGAGCCCCATGAGAAGAAAAAGGCCGAGCAGCCGGAGCTTGGTCCTCCGGTTGATCAGAACGAAGATTTGACGGACTTGCTTGATCACTGGAAGCCGGCGCTCACAGCACGGTCCGACCACCTTCGATGACCAGGTTCTGCCCAGTCATGTACGCCGAGGCATCGCTGCACAGGAAGACCATCGCAGCGCGGTATTCGTCCCTGTTCGCCATCCGCCCCATCGGTATCAGACTGGTCAGCCGCTCGACGAACTCATCCGGCTGCCCGGTATAAATGCCGCCCGGCGAGATCGCGTTGACACGAACATTCCGGGTCGCCCAGTACCCGGCGAGATACTTGGTCAGACCCACCAGACCGTGCTTGACCACCGAGTACGAGACCGGCTTGGCCGGCTGGCGGGCATCCGGCAGGTCCGGACGCCGGTAGAGCCGCTGATCGGGGGCGATCACCGCGAGGTCCGAGGCCACGTTGACGATCACCCCGCCGGCGTTGGCGGCCATGTGAGACCCGATGACCTGGCTGCAGATCAGCGCGCCGGTGAGGCCGACCGCGATGTCCGCATTCCACGCCGCGAGCGGGAAGTTCTCCAGCCGGCTCCAGCTCGGGTCCGCCTTGGGATCGACCTTGGGATCGTTGGCGGCGTTGTTGATCAGGATGTCGACCCGCCCGAACCGGCCGAGGACATCGCGGAAAGCTGCCTGGACGGCCTCCTGGCTGGTGATGTCGACCTTGGCCGCCACGGCCTCCACTCCGGTCTCGAGGATGACCTTGTCGGCCTTCGCCTTGACGGCTTCCGCGTTGATGTCCCACAGCACCGGCCGCGCCCCGCACTCGGCCATCGCCAGCGCGTGCTCGCCGCCCATCAGGCCACCGCCTCCGGTGATGACCGCGACCCGGTCCTGCAGCGAAAAGCGATCGACGGTCTTCGTCATGAACGGGCCTCTTCGGCTTCGGCGTGGAAGAACTCGACCACCCCCATGTTGTAGCGGGCCGTGCGCGCCGGGTTGCGGCCGCGCTGGGTCTCGAAGGTGTAGGGTCCCGAGTACCCAATCTCGGCCAAGACTTCGAACACCGCCCGGAAGTCGACCAGGCCGGTGCCGAGCAGGACGTTGCGGTTGGCGGAATTCTTGTCCTTGATGTGAACGTGGGAGATCCGGCTGCCGAGCAGGCGGATGTCGCCGGGCAGGTCGTGACCGAAGGCGACCCGGTTGCCGGTATCGTAGACGACGCTCAGGGCGGAGTGACCGAACGCGTCGAGGGCTGCCATGAGTTCGCGGGCGGTAAGGATCGTCTCCAGGCAGACCAGCATGCCCTGGGCCGCCGCGGCGTCGGCGATCGCCCGCAAGGGGTCGCGGAACGCCGCCGCGTTGGTCGGCGTCAGTTCGCTCGCCTCGAACAGCGGGAGCACCAGCTTCCGAGCCCCCAGCCGGCCACCTCGTCCCACCAGGTCGACGACTTGGCGCAGCACCGCGTCATCGCCGCAAAGGGCATGGTCGATGATGAAGTCATCGCACAGCGCGTGCAGGCTCATGCGGTTGGCGGCCGCAAGGTCCCGCATGCGGGCAATGCCGCCATCCAACCACAGCGGGTTCCCGGGATTGTGGTTCCGCTCGGCGATCAACTCGATGTAGTCGATGCCGAGCGCGCCGGCGATGAAGAACTCGGATTCCCAGTAGCGTTGCGGAAACCACTGCAGTTCCCCCGGGGGGGACTGTACGAGGCGGCCCTGGACAATGCCGAAACGCAGGCCCGGTGCGGCGGCGGTCATCGGCCGATCTCGTCGATCAGGGCGGCCAGGATGCGTGTCTTCCCGCGTGCCTCGTCCAGGTCGCGGTAGTTGGTCTTGAACTGCATGATCCGCTTCTGCAACGCCTCCGCTACCGGACACAGGCCGGGTTCGAGGCGATAGCCCGCGTATTCCTTGCCGCGGAAGGCCGGCTCCAGGTACGGGTTCTTGCAGGCCCCGTAGAAGCCGTCGCCGCCCTTGGCCAGGTAGCGGTTGTAGAAGTCCTTCCAGGCAACGCCCCGGGAGTCCAGCCCGCGGTAATCCACCGCGAACGTGTAGTAGGAATGGACCACGTCCGCGGAAACGGTCTGCGGCACCATCCACGAGCACCCTGCCACCGCCTCGAGAAACATGGCCGCGACCTTCCGGCGGCGGGCCACGGTGGCCTCGATGCGCTCGAGTTGGGCGAGGCCGACGGCGGCCGAGACCTCGTTCATCCGGTAGTTCAGGCCGATGGTGTCGAAACGCAGGTAGTCGGGGTCCTGCACCGTCGACATGGCCAGGTGGGTGCGGCCGGCGGTCGCCGTCATGTGGCGATAGCCGATGCCCGCAAACTTGCGCGCGCGGGTTGCCAGGTCGGCGTCGTCGCTGACGATCATGCCGCCCTCGGAGCCGCAGGTCATGTGCTTCTTGTTCTCGAACGAGTAGACGCCGATGTGCGCCTGGGTCCCCGCAACCTTGCCCTTGTAGCGCCCCATCAGCGTCTGCGCCGAATCATCGACCACGATGAGCTTGTGCTGGCGGGCGATTTCCATGATCGGGTCGATGTCGACAGGGAGCCCCTGCAGGGAGACCGTGATGATCGCCTTGGTGCGCGGCGTGATCTTGCGCTTGATGTCCTTGGGATCGATGGCATGGGTGCCGGCGATGACGTCCGCGAATACCGGAACGCCGCCCAGATGGACCGCCGCGTAGGAATCCATAACGACGGTAAGGCCAGGGCCGATCACCTCGTCGCCGGGGCCGACGCCGGCGGCGTACATTGCCGCATGCAGGCCCGAGGTTCCCGAGTTGCAGGCGATCGCGTACTGGGCACCGACCTTCTCGCAGAACTTCTCCTCGAGCGCCTGCGTCCACGACCTCCCGCCGCCGGCGTCCTCGCCGGATAGCATACGCAGCACGTATCCGGCTTCCTTGCCGTTGTATTTTCCGAAGGGGTCTCGGGTGGGGTCGAGCATGGGGCCAACGTTCTCCATCGTCTTCAGACCTTCTTGGCGGCCTGCCCGGCCGCCCATTCCTCGTTCCGGAACCAGTTGATCTTGTAAAGGTCCGGGTTCCTACGCAGCAGGTCGTCCACAGCCGGGCGAGGGGCCAAGTTGCCGACCATGCGGCGGACCGATTCCAGCAGCCAGTAGTCCTCGGGATAGTCGAGGGTCAGGCGCACCTTGACCGGGGCGGGGTCGATCTCGGGCAAGATTGCCCTCCTGAGGCCAGGGACCTTGGCCACATGGTACCACATCATCTCGGTGTCGGCTTCCTCCGGAAGTCCCTGGACTGCACGACGCACGATGTTTGCTGTCAGCGAGTAGCCGACGCTGGCACCGCCCGCCGACGAGCTTTCCGTGGGCGTCACCATGTCCCAGCCGCCCTCCGTCAGGAGCTTGAAGCTGCGACGCATCTCCGCCCCGTCGAAGAACGGGTCATCGGCGTCCACGGTGTGGAAGGCCTCCAGGCCGAAGTGTGCAGCGCATTCGCTCCAACGCTTCAGCTTGTTGATGAGCGAACCACGGAAGCATGGCACGCCTTCGCTCCTCGCGATTTCCTCCAGCACGTCGTCGGATGGATCGACGCTCGTGCAGACGACCGGATCCACGCCTCCCGCGGTCGCGCGGCGGAGGATGTGCTGGATCACGCTCCCCTCGCCGAAGGGCAGCAGGCACTTCCTGGGAAGGCGAGAAGATGTCGTGCGAACGGTAACGATGCCCGGAACCATCAAGACTGCCTGCCTGACTTGCGTCTCAATCGTGAGGGAGAAGAGGTCACGCCGGGCGGGCGCGGCCTCGACCCCGGCGCACGCGCCACCTTCAGAACCCGGCGAGCTTCTTCCGGATCGCCAGTTCGCCACCGGTCACGCGCTTCACGCCGTCCCCGAGGGCGAGCTGAATCTTGCGCGCCGCCCCGCAGAGATTCATGAACCCACTGGGCTCGACCGAAGCGGCCTGATCGGACCCGAACATGGCGCGGTCGAGGGTGATGTGACGCTCCAGCGAGGTTATCCCTAGCGCGGCCGCTCCGAAGGAGACGGCGAGCCCGACTTCGTGCCCCGAGTAGCCCACCGCGCAGCCATAGCGCCGGCGCAGGGTCTCGATACAGCGCAGATTGGCGTCCTCGGGCTTCATGGGGTAGGTGCTGTTGGTATGCATAAGCTCGAACGGGCACTGCGCCGCGCGGAAAGTCTCGACCACCTTGTCGAGGTGGTCGAGTTCCGCCATCCCGGTCGAGATGAACGTGTACTTCCGTTCCTCAGCTACGACCTTCAGGAACTCCGGCTTAAACAACATGGCGGAGGCGACCTTGTTGTACTTGATGTCGAATCCGCGGAGAAAATTCTGGCTCTCGATGTCCCATGCCGAGGCAAACCATTCGATCTCGCGGCTCCGGCAGTAGCGGTCGATCTCCTTGTATTCCTCCAGCCCGAACTCCAACCTCCGCTTGAGATCGCCGTTCGTCGTTCCCCACGGATGTTCGCGTGGCTTGGCCAGCTCTTCCTTCGTGTAGACGAGGTCGACCGTCCTTTTCTGAAACTTGACTGCGTCAGCTCCGGAGGTCTTGGCGACGTCAATCAGTCTCCTGGCAATGTCGAGATCGCCGTTGTGATTGATGCCGATCTCCGCAATGATGAACAAGCTCATGTCCAGTTCTCCTTGGACGCTAGAAGGCGATCACAGAGTTCCCTTACAGCGCCGTCGCCACCGTTGCGGCCGAGCACTAGCCGGGCAGCGGCGAGGACGGCAGGATGGGCGTCGGCTGGCGCGATCGGCCATCCCACTAACTTCATGGCGGCGAGGTCGTTGAGATCGTTTCCTACGTAAGCGATCCGGGAGGGTTCATGCCCGCGTTCGGCCATCCAGCGGACCAGCGCCCCGACCTTGTCGCGGCACCCTGAGACGCAGGGGATTTCGAGCTTTCGGGCACGCGCGACGACCACCGTGTCGGTTTCGGTGGAGAGGATGAGAGTATCCATGCCCGCGCGCCGCAAGCTGTCGAGCCCCAAGCTATCGGAACGGTCGCATGTCACAAACTCCTGCCCGTCGGGTCCGGTGTGGACCTTATTGTCGGTGAAGACCCCGTCGAAGTCGAAGACGACCGCGGCGATTTCAGTTGCCAGGCAGATGGCGTCGATCGCGGTCTGTCGAGGCGCGGGTCCGTCCTGTCGGTCGCCGAAGCACCACTCCTCAAGCATCGCGCACAGGCAGTGGTAGATCGGCAGGTGGTATTCCTGGATAGTGGCGGTATCATGCGAGGGCGCCCGGATCGCCACGTCGCAGGTAGTCGCGAGCCTGCCGCCCCCTTCTCCAGTGAGGGCGACAACACTGATCCCCAACGCCTGAGCGACCTGCGCAGCCATGACGACGGAGCACGAGTTCCCTGAGGTGGAGATCGCGATCAGAGCGTCGCCTGCGCGGCCAAGCCCGAACACCTGTTGGGCGAAGACGAAGTCACCGCCGATGTCGTTGGCAATGGCCGTCATCAGCGCCGTCTCGCCCACCAGCGAGACCGCAGGAATGGCCTGCTGAAGGCTGGTGACGAGGCGCTCCGCATCCCCCGCAGGCAGCGCATCAAGCAGGCAGGTTGCCTGCTGCGCAGAAAGCCGCCGAGCGAGATGGAAGCCCTTCATCAGCTCGCCGACGATGTGGCTAGCGTCGGACGCGCTGCCCCCGTTGCCGCAGACGAGGATCTTGCCTCCCCCGGTGACGGCCTCGCGCAACAGCGCGAAGGCATCGGAAACGACCGGCAATAAGGGCGCGAGAAGGGGATGGGTGGTTTGGAGGTTCTCGAGGTATTTCATTCCAATGGCCTGTACGCCGGGGACCCGCCGACCTCAACCCCTGCGCCTCGCGATCGTGAACGGGTCCGGCGAGGAGTGCCGAGAATCCCAAGGTTCCCGGGAGAGGGGTGCTCGTTGGGCCCGCACTGACGCCGTCACTCGATGGTTGTTCGAGCGGCGCCCGAGGGTTCCTACAGAGGGCATGACCGGCAGGCTCAAACGAGCCCCACATTGAACCAGAACCAGCCCGTCGCGACAAGCGCTAATGCCTCACTGCAGCGCGCCTGCGTTCAGGCCGGCTCGACCAGACCGATCATGCTGTCGCACGTCAAGGCTTGTTCGCGGTCGCGGCGGTAAAACTCCTCAATACGGGCGAGCGTCGGCGTGGACGGCGGGGCGGCGTCGCCCGAAAGGTCAGGGCGATGGTGGTCGCTCCATTGCAGGAGGTGGCGCAGGCCATAGCGCTGCAGGCCCTCGACGGCGACGCGTCCGGCACCGGCGCTTCGCAGAAGCTGCTCGAACGAAGCAGGGGCAAAGTAGTGGTAGTGTGAAACTTGCCAACGGTGGTTAGCATACTCGGGAATCTCGGACATCAGTGAATCGCCGAGGTTCGGCTCTTCGATGTGAACAATGCCGCCAGGCGCGCACAAGGCGAGAAGCGCGCGTACGAACGCGTGCGCATCGCGCGCGTGCAGGACCCTGTGAAAAGCGAAGACGACGTCGAACCGGTGCGCATGTTCCATCAGAAAGCGATCGTCGAGGGCACCCTCGTGAAAGACGCCGTTCATACCCTGCCGGGCGACCGACAGCCGGAACGGGCTCCTCTCTATCCCGTGGGCTTCGTATCCTGCCCGGCTAAACCCGTCCACGAACGCGCCGTACCCGCTGGCCACCTCGATGACGCGTCCACCGTGCGGCAGCCGTTGTCGCAGCCACTCGATCCGCCGGCCGAGGTCAAGCTTCTTCTTCTCCAGCAGGACGGGAACGAAGTTCTCGGACGCGAACACCAGCCGGGCCTGCTGGTCATCGGCATAGAACGCCTCCTCCTCTTCGAGGCTCGGCAGGGGAAAAAGCTGCACGTGGCCACAGGCCCTGCAGCGGACCACAGCGTGGCGGCCCGTTCGATCATCTCGGAGCTGGCGGGACACGACGGCAGGCGTGGATGCCTGGCCGCAGAAGAGGCACACGAAGCCTGTCATGATGCAGTCCTGAATGCGGCGGGAGAATCTCCCCGCACGGGGTGCGGCAAGAGCTCCGGGTCGCGCTCCGGCAATCCCATGTCAACACGGAAAGCATCCCAGGCGCACCGACCAGAAAGGTCGACCAGGTCCGCGCAGGCTGCCCAAGGGTATTGCCACTCGCCCGCCTCAAACGCGCGGATTCGGGCGATCGCTTCTTGGGCGGAGCGTGCGCAGATGTCCGGCAATCGACGGTACGAAAGGCCCTTGTAGCGCTCGTCAATGTCTAGGACCAGGCCGACGCGGCCCAGTTGAATCCCCTCCGCCGTCAGCGTGCTTCCCATCGTGACGACATATCCGCACGTTTCCAACACGTCGTAGGCGGAACGCTGATCCAGCCTGAGGTTGACCGGCCCCTCTTCTGCGAGACGGTGGACCATTTTCACGAACTCCGCCGGCCAGTCCTTGACCTTGTAGTTGACGAGAACCGCACGATCGGGAAAGGCGGCGGCGATGTCGAGGAAACACCTCATGATGCGTTCCGAGTGGAAGCCGGCGCCGAGGGTGCAGAAGACGTCCCGCCCGCCTGATCGCGCGACCTCCCGTATCCGCTGCCGTGGAATCCCGGAGGTTCCCACCGGCCGTACGCGCATGTGGGCCGGCCATCGCCCGCGATATGCGTCGTGTTGCCCGACACCCACCACGTAGAAGACGTCGAAATCCAGGTATCGGAGCTGGTGGATTACCGTGCAGATCGCTGGAATTCCGTGCAGTAGGCCGAAGGACTGTCCGCCGACGCGGCGGATCTCCTGGGTGCGAATCGCGTGCTCGGCATTGTACTCGTCGCGGGACCACACGTAACGGGGACGCCAGATGTTGAAGACCCCGCGAAACGTCATTCGGCGATAGGGTTGCAGAGCCAGCTCCCGGAATACCTCGGCGGGAAGATGGCGACCGCGCCGCCAAATCCGGAAGAGATCGCGGACCGTCTCCGCCAATGCCACCATGCCGCCCCGCAGATCAAAAGCCCCGTCTCGCCCTGTCACGGCCCTGTGCCAAGGCCCCTGCGGACAGGTCGCGGCGAACTCGGAATTTCGGAACAGAACCAGGAGGTCACCTAGGCGGTCCTCCAGCACTTCCGCCCAGAGACGGGTCTCGCGCTCGCCGCCGATGTACTCGCTGGCCAGGAAGACCGTACGAGGTTCAGGCAGGCGGACCCGCAAGCGACGTCCGATCCACGCGACCGTCGATGCTAATGCCGCAAGGGACCATGCCAACTTGAAGAGACATCCTGCCTCGCCGCCTTCCGGACACAGGTCGGTCGTGCCGTAGCGCCACCTGTAATAGCTGTCGATCACGGGCTCCAGGCCCGCGACCCGCACCGGCCCCCCGAGCCGCCTCGCGACACCGTAAAGACGCGCCGCGGTCAGGTACCAATCGAAGCTGTGATTGCAGACGATGTGCTGAAAGGCAATGGCATAGTCGGCGAACCGCGCGGCCGCGGATCCCAGGTCCAATTCCTCATCGAGCCAGGGCTCGGCGGCCGCGAACACGTCCTCGAGTCTCATCAAGTCGATTGGGTCAGGGTAGTCCAGCAGTTCAGGATGATCGCTCAGCCGGGTGATCAGGGACCAAGCGGCAAGCCGCGAAACGACTCGAGCGAGTAACGCGCGCGAGGTGCTGCCGCCAAGCGAGCGAACGGAGACGACGCAGGTCGGCTTCCCGGCGAGCGCGCGCCAGAGGACGCGCGGCAGCGTCACCTCGGATACCACGACATAGAGCGGGAGTGACCGACATTCCGAATTCTCGGCAAGTGGCCGAACGACATCCCCGGTCCGCCTGTGATTGTTCATCGTCAGGTCCGGTACGGCCTGATTTCCGGTTCGCGAACACACCAAGTGTAGATGTCCTTGGAAAGCACCTTACAGGACAGGCGGAAGAAGCTTTCGATCGAGTAGCTCTTCAGGAAGCCGCGTCCGATCGGCTCCTGCCGGATCTCGAGGTCGGTACCGAACCTCTTGAAAAGCGTCCGGTTCCGGTCACATACCACCCCAATGTTGCGATACCAGCAATACATGTAGAAGGGTTCCATCACGACCTTGCCGTTGCGCACGACGGGATGCATAAACTCCTTTGTGTAGCGGTAGGGAACCGACATGACCACCTCGACGTGGTGGATTGTGCTGCACGAAATGCTGGGCTCGGTGCCAATCAGCACGCAAAGCGCTTTTCGTTCGATCATCCTCGCTTCCGGTGTCTCCATGCCGTAGGCGCTTCGCGAAACGGCCTGGGTGAGGGCCGCGGCCAGCGGTCCATTGGCGGCGTACGAGTTAAATGGATGGAAGCTGCGCAGCGTCCCGGGGAGCATGCGCACGTACTCTGAGAACGCGCCGATGCCCACGGACGGCGTCTTATCGAGGTCGAACACCTGGTCCGTGTTGCACAGTTGCATCGATCGGGTCGGCACTACCATGGTGCCCTCCGGCCCGAGGACCTCCTGCAACGCCCGGAAGTGGGCGTCCATCAGAGGTCGGCTGCCCGGCTGCTCGAAGTCCGCCACGCGTAGCATGTCCGAGGTGACGTAAATGAGCCCTCCGCGTTCCACTCCCACCCGACGATAGGCGTCGACCAGGTCCTGCATGGAATAGGGCAACGCTCAGACCTCCTCGCCTATCTCGGAGAACAGGCGGGTGAGCCGGTTTAAGGTGCCAATAGTCTCCATCGAGAATTTCACGGGATCCGCGTGAATGGCGAACGTCTCCTGAACGAAGAGGATGAGTTCGAGGATATCAATTGAAGATAGGCGCCGGGAGAAGAACAAATCCTCGTTCTCGTCAAGCGTCTCGCCCGGATTGCAGGCTCGCTCCTCGATGAACTTGCGGATGGCGGCCTTAAGGGTTTCGGAGTTCACCGTCATTCGTTTCCTCTCCGCGCAAGATTTTGGCCAGAAGAACCCTTTGCAGCTTTCCCGAGCCGGTCCGCGGCAGCGACGAAACCACTTGGAACGTCCTCGGGATGTGTGTGGAGGGGAGCTGCGCGCGTAGCTGACGCAGCACTGCGGACTGGTCGAAGGTGGTTCCCGGGCTGAGGACGACCAGCGCCTTCGGTACCGAACCGAGCACAGGGTGCTCCTCGGCGATCACGACAACATCCGCGAACAGCCCCGTCCGCATCAGCGCTTCCGCGATCGGGACCGCACTCACCTTCTCCCCGTGGCACTTGAAGACGTCGTCGGCACGTCCGAGGAGGTGAAGATGGCCATCAGGGTCCATGAGGCCGATGTCGCCGGTGCGAAAACCCCTAGGTGTGAGCGCCTTGCGGGTTGACGCGTCATTCTTGAGGTATTCGTCAAACAGGTACTCACCGGTGACGTAGACCTCGCCAGCTTCGCCGGGTAGGAGCTCGCCTTCCTGCTCGTCACGAATGGTAAAGGCGAGTCCGCGGATCGGCCGCCCAACGCTACCTTTGTGCCGTTCGATGTCGGCCGGTGGCAGGAAGCAGAAGCGTCCGCCGAGCTCCGTCAGGCCGTAGACAGTGTGGATGCGGGTCCCAGGCAGGACGCTGCGCACTAAATCGATGACATGGACGGGAAGATGGTCGCCCGACGACATCACCCACCGGAGGTTGATCGGCTGCGTCCGGCTGCATTCGGCGATCCACCGAAGCTGCAAAGGCGAACCGCCGAAGCAGTTGGCGCCGCTCCCGCCGATCGCATTAAAGAGGTCGGCCAGCAGCAGTTTTTCCTCTGTCGCGAAAATCTCGCTGCCGGCTATCCCCATCACGAAGAAGTGCGAAAGGGCACTCATAAAGTTGAATGGGATCGCGAAGAACATGCGATCGTCCGGCCGGGGCGCGAGTGCTTCCAGCGACGCTTGGGCGTTGCCCAATAGTGCAGCATGGCGCAGCACCACCCCCTTCGGGAGCCCGGTGGACCCGCTCGTGAAGCAGACAGCGCCTATGGCATCCTTGCGGGCGTCCACCGCGATGTGGCCGCCCCCGGAAGCCGGTCGGGGGTCCGGCAAAACCGTGATGCCGGCCCGCAGCTCCTCCCCCTGGGTTTTGGAGAGAATGGCGGTGACCGGCCGAGTGAGTTCCAAGATGTGGCGGGCGTGCTTCGCGGAGACTGAGGTGCCCAGCGGAACGAATACGCCCCCGACGGTCCAGACCGCCACTAGGTCGACGAAGAAGGCGAGACCGCGCCCGCTGGAAACCAGGACCGCGTCTCCCGGCTTGACGAGCGCTGCCAACTGCTCGCGACGCGCGGCGACACCGGCGAGGAACCCGCCATTTGTCAGCCTACCGAGGCGGTCGGCGAGGAAAGAGGCGCACGGAGCAGACGCGGCCCGCTCGATGATGCGATGGGCCAGAGTGGCGCTCGGACTATTGTTCATCCCGCGACTACGCAAGTTCTCAAATTTCCAGTCATCGCTGCAGTCAGTCAATCAGCCCCGACGCTTCTTCGCGATTTCTGCGTCAGCCTGGCGCATTTCGATCACCTTGGCGATAGTACCATCGAGATGATCCTGGTTCAGTTTCGCCGTACCGATATCGAACCCGACCGGATTGTAGACTGTCTCGCTGAGCCGTTCCCGTTCGAGCGCGATCCGGCCGGCTCGAATGCGCTTGGCGTTGGCGATGAAATCTCGTCCGTGCCGTAGAAGTGAGTCCCAGTTCAACAACTCGTTCCCGAATTCGCGGCCGATCAATGGGTGATGCATGACCTGATGGTGCCTCAGCAGCGATGTCAGCATTCGAATGTGTAGGTTCTGCTGAGCATCAATCTCGCTGATGATCAGAGGCGCGGAAAGCCGGTCGCTGAGCGCATAGTCATTATGCCGGATGTAGCGGGTCCGTTCGATGAAGCGCTGGTACACGCTTTTGACCTTGGAGCGGTCCACGGGGCTGTACGCGGCGATCAGGATCGCATCGGTGTCAATGATCTCCGAGTGCTTGTTGACGAACAGGTCGTCCGGCGACTTGATAATGCACCCGTAATCCACGGCCCGGCTGAGGGACGTTGGGCAGATGTCGCATGCGATGCAGCGGTCGATCGTCTGGTCCGTGAAATCATGGATGATGACCTCAGCATCGGTATCTGCGAGCAGTTCCCGACGCAGGCGCTCGATAGTGGCCAAGCCGCGGTGGTCCGTGCTGTCCTGGACAAGCCAGATGGAAATCCGGACCCGCTCCGACTTCCCAAGAGCATGGCCGATTTCGAGCAGCCTGCACACATTCGCTAAGCGTCGGCCGGTCCCAGTCGATGTCCAGATTCCGTAGCTATCCTTACTCAGCGTTCCTACATCACCGGCGTTGGCGGTGCCGCCGTACTGGGCCGTTGTCGCACTGTCATTCCCCACCACCAGCATGCCCAGGTTCACCATGTCGATCATCTGGTAGATCAGGGTCGTCTCCTGGCCGCCATTGCGTTTGGCGCCGACGGTGATGCCGGCGTACGGACGCCCGCGGATGTGAGCCCGGCATTGCGGGTCATTGCGCAGGAAGTCGATGAAATCCTGAGCAAGAGACCCGCGGTCCCCGAAATAAACAGGTCCCGCGAGCAGTATTCCATCCGAACCCAGCACCAAGTCTCTCAATTCGGTGAGATGCAAAGGCTTACCGCGGTAGGGAAAGAACTTCGCCAGACTGCAGTACTCGATGTCGGCACCGCGGGTGTGGGCTCCCCACAAACCAGCAACCAGGACCGCGTCGGAATTGCTTAGGCCCCGGTCCCTCTTGCGGCGCGCGATGTTCCTATAGATCTTGTCAAAGCTCAAGTCTTCCCTTTTTCCGGCGTCCATATAATCTTCGATGCGCGCCTTGGTTGCCTTTTCCAAGAACTCGGCAAGGGCTTGATCGTCCGGCAGCGATTTGATGGATCGGATCAGCTCGTTGATGGACTCCACTCCGAAACGGGCGTTTCGGAGACTGCTAGAGACGCCCAATATCTTTACCACTGCTCGTTCTCCATGTTCCTGTTCATGAGCGGACAGCCCCAACATCACGGGGCCCTGCCGATTTGACTTAGGATGCCGGTCCGATCATGCCGGCACCTGCGTTAATTGGCTAGCTGTCGCGCTCATGATCGCGCGTTCTATTATCTCCCAAAGAGAGTCGTCGGGGGATCCTGGATACTTCATGTATCGGTCGATGAATTTCGAGTACAAGTGTATATTTATGTGTTCGACGCCAGAAATGTCGACCTCCCCTTGTCCATCCAGAAATCGCAGTGGAATTCCAAGTTCCTCGGCATAGAGCCTGTAGATATAGCGGTGATTGAAGTGCAGGTTCAGGACGTCTTTGGATGCCACCAGCATGATCGGCCTGCGCATGGCGACCGCTAGACCTAGCGCGGTGCTGATGTGGCCGATGACGAATCGACTACGGGCGATCAACTCGTCCGTCCTTCCGGTGTGAAGGTCGCGGTTTCCGAAAACACCCAGCTTGTCGGAATAGTCGGCTCGCGGGTGCGCGCTGATCACAACCGGGATCCCGAGGGCCTGCTCGACCCGGGTGAACAGGTCGCGCAGGCGGGCGTAGTAAATGATCGGATCGACGTGCCCGGACACTCTTACCGCCTTGGCGTCGGGGTGATACGGCAGATACTGGTCGAGGAACACTGCTTGGTCGAGCGGCTCGTCCGCGTGCGCTTTGCAGCGGAGATACCGGTCGTAGTCGTGGCTGTGGCCGGGGATCAGTGCGGTCTCCGGACCGATCAGAGGATCGACTATCGAGTCGTTCTCCAACCCGGAGCGGACGACGAAGCGTGCGGCCGGCAACTTGGCGACCCTCGGCAGGCGCGACCACAGGGAACTCGCCGGGCTGAATGTCCGGAGCCTTTTCGAGAAGTCGACAACCCGCTCGGCCAGCGACCTGCGGACGCGGCGGAAGTTCCAACCCGGATAGAGCCCCGGCTGGAGGAACATGTACGGCGCCCCGGCGCTCCTGCAAAGCTTGAGCAGCCGGTAATCCCCTTGGGTTACGTGGACCGAGTGCGTCATGAGAACCACGATGTCGGCCCCGGACACGGAGCTCGAGCAACCGTCCAGGGCCTCGCTATCCGCGACGAGGTAGCGGCTGATCGCGGGGTGGGCCGACAGATCGCTGGCACGATTGTCGAGTCCCGGGTGGAACACCTCCGACACGTCGAGCACACTGATCGAATGCCCGGCACCCGACAAGTACGCGAACCCGAACCGCGCGAAATCGAAATGCGACAACGGCCGCTTGATCACGAACAGGAACTTCACGATGGCTTCCCATGCACGGTCCTGTGCCCGCTCAGCGGCCGGCTCGCCAGAAGGGCCTCGGCGACCGCCCAGTCGACCGCCGTGTCGATGTCGACCGACCGCTCCGCCGGCATGACGTAGGCGAGCGTGTCGGGCCGGATGAACCGCGGGTCTTGGACGAAAGCCTTGGTACGGGTGATGTAGATTGCCCCGTTCGGGAGGTAGGTCTTGGGATAGCCCGAGCGCGGAAGGTCGGTCATGGCGGGGATCAAGGGCTGCATCCGACCGTCCCCGTCCAGGGTGTAGTTCCAGAACGGAGGCTTGGAAGTTTCAGTCACCGAAACACACGTGCTGGCGCCGGCCCGGTCGCAGGCTACCAGAGCGTCGTCGATGTCCGAGACGGTGCGAAGAGGCGAGGTGGGCTGCAGCAGGATGATTTCGTCGTAGACCCGGTCGAGCGCCGTCAGGACATGCAGGGTGACGTCCTCCGACGTGGCCTCGTCGGTCGCCAGGGCGGCGGGACGCCGGAACGGCACCTCGCACCCGAAGCACCGGGCGACCTCCATGATTGCGGGGGAGTCGCTCGACAGGATGACCCGGTCGATGATCCGCGACGATCGAGCGGCTTCGATCGTCCAGGCGATCAAGGGCTTCCCAGACAGGTCGCGCACGTTCTTGCCGGGCAGCCGTTTCGAGCCGCCGCGGGCCGGGATGATTGCAAGCACGGTCCGTTGACACATCGGCATATATTAGCTCGAAAAATGATCGCCGAATTCCAGGTTCGCCCTTTGCAGATCTTCGGGGCAGCCAATATCTCTCCAGTATTCCCGCAGCGGAAACGCCGCGACTGTTTCGCCCCTTTGGATGATTAACCGGAATAGGTCCGGCATGTCTAGCCGTTTTCCTTTCGATATAAGTTCTAACACACAGGGAGAAATGGCGTATATCCCCGCGTTAACGAAGAAGCGCTGGATGGGTTTCTCCTTCACGTCGTTGATCGTCGTATCGTCGATCGAGACGACGCCGAACGGGATCTGGTAGGCGTATTCCCGTACGCACATCGTCGCGACAACCCCGCGCTGCCCATGGTACTCTAGCAGGCTGACGAAGTTCGTCTTCGTGAGCAGGTCGCCGTTCATGACCAGCAGCGGTTCGGTAATCTGCGTCTGGATCAGGCTGAGGGGGCCGGCGGTTCCCAGGGGCTCGATCTCCTCAAGGTAGCGGATCTCGACTCCCCAGCGTTCCCCGCCTCCGAAGTGCTGCTTGATCAGTTCCGCCTTGTAGTTCACGGCCAGGAAGAAGCGCCAATAGCCCTGGACGATGAACGACTCGAGGATGGTTTCGAGGACAGGGCGCCCGCCGACGGCGATCAGCGGCTTCGGCCGGTCGTCGGTGAGCGGTCGCAACCGCGAGCCAAGTCCGCCGACGAGCAGGATGACCGCATTGGGCTGCCGCGGTGACCTCTGGACCAGGGCGTCGACCGTATCAAGGCCGATCACCTGCCCTGCTTCGTTGACCACCGGGAGTTGGTGGATACGGAGGGAAATCATCTTCTCCCGCCTCTCTACTAGGCTTTGCTCGAGAACCGCGACGTGCGGGGAGCGGTTCATAGCGGCAGTCACCGGCGAGTCCATTGAGACCGAGCGCAGAATCGCGCGTCGGATGTCGCCGTCGGTCAGGGTTCCGAGCAGCTTCCGATTAGCGTCGACGACGAGGCAGATCTGGAACGCCGTCGCGTTTAGTCGCTCGATGGCCTGAAGCAGCGTGAGGTCGGCCGGGACAAGGCTATTCTCCCAAGCGATCATGAGCCGGTTCTTGCGGGCTGGAGACGATAAAGCTGAAAGTACGCGTGCGACGGGGGCGTGGGCTGCTGCCGGCGCCATAGCGCGACCAACTTGGCGTAGGCGACCTCATCGTTCACGCGGGTTCCCACGAAGAAGGTGCTTCGGTTGGGAGAGAAGCGGGCCTTGAAGCGGAGCAAGGTGTCGGCTGGATCGGGCGTCCGGCCTCCTCCGAGGTGCAGGTGACGGAAACCCCGCTCGCCGGCCCACAACGCGGTCTCGTAGAAGAGAAGGTTGTTCGGCGCAAAGGCGCGGCCGTGGGTGACGCTGCCGCCGAGATGGTAGTGGATCAAGCCCTCTCCCAGGAGGAACAGCGCAGAGGCGAGCGGAACCCCGCCGTGGCGAACGACGGCAACGACCCCATGGTCGCGCAGGTCCCGGGCCAGCGACGAGAAGTACTGCCGCGAAAAGAGATAGAATGGCGCCGCGTCAAGGCGAGTCATTGTGCCGAGGTAGATGGGGACGAAGATCGGGAGACCTTCAGCCAGCGTGAGCATCTCGAACGAAAGCCCGTTCTTGACTGCCTTGCGGATCCGATTTCGCTGAACGGGTTCGCACTGCGACCTAATGGAGTCGGCGGAGTCAAGCAGCACCGTGACGGTCTGGCGATCGAGGACGAGACGCATCTCGGGGTGGGCGGCGGACGTATTGTCAAGCAGCGGATTGAACCTGACAAACTCGCTGACCACATTGCTGGCCTGGCACCAGACGTCGTAGTCCTTCCAGGCCGCATGCAGAAAACCCGCATCGGCGTCGTTGGCTACCGGGCCCGAATAGCCGTAGACGCTCTCGATGTCCTGCAGCCCGCCCTCGACCGCCGCCTCCCCGACGCTGCGGATCTCGCGAAGAAGGAATGGGTGGAACAAGGCCGACCGCCCGTCCTCCGCGAGGTATGCGAACGCTCGCACCCCCTTCGCGGGGTCTTCATACAGACGGTGGTAGGCGACGGAGTGGTACACGTCTCCGTACTTCGCCCGAGCCACACCTTCTTCCCAAGCCGAAGCCGCGGTCGCTGGAATAACTTGGGTCTTCACTCGCGGACCGCGCTCAGGAGCCAGTGTCCAATGCGGTAGCGGCCGTTATCGTGCGTCCGCTCCGAGTAGTCGATCTGCGCGGAACTGAACGTGGCGGCGAGGGCTTCGACTTCCGGCCGGTCGAAGAAGTGGTTGACGCCAAGACCACTGTAGGGGCCCTCGCCGATTGCGGTGAAGGTTCCCGGCTCGATCTGCCGGCCGAGGCCGTCTCCCCACGACCCGCGGCTCGACAGCATCGAGAAGAACCGGCCGCCAGGCTTCAGGATTTCGCAGGCTTTTTCGGCCATCATGCAGGATTCGGCAAAGGAATTGCACTGGAGGCAGCAGATGTCGATGACCGCATCGAAGCGGGTGCCCGCGAACACCTCGGTGATATCGCTGACGTCCCCCGACACCAGGCCGGCGCGGAGACCCTCGGCTTCGAGGCGCCGCCGGGCCATCGCGAGCGCCTTAGCCGCTGCGTCGATCCCGGTCGCAGCATAACTCTCGCGGGCGAGGAACCAGAGGTTTGCCCCGGACCCGCAACCGAGCTCAAGGACGCGGACTTGGCTGTGATCCCGGTCGACGCCAAAGCTGCGGGCCATGAACCGCACCAGCTCCTCGGGGGGATATTTCCCCCATTGTCCCCTTTCGTAAACACGGTCCCAGGCGGCATCCCAGGCCATCTCAGGCATCCCTCTCGAGATACGGCGCGGCCATGAGCTCGCCGGCGGCGTAGTCGCGCCCCGCCGTCCGTCCCAACAGGTCCCAGTAATGCATGGGCGAAACGCCGGAACCCGGGCGCATCACCGCGAGGTTTGTTTCGGAGAATGTCTCGCCTTTCCGGATGGGACGGCGTGCGACGAGGCTGCGGCGGGCGACCAGGGCGTTCTTGACCTCGCACGGCATCGGTCTCTTGATTCCGTCACCGAGCGCCTGCTCGACCTCGCGGATCGCCTTCACCATGGCCGCGAAATCGCCCGGCTCCAGCGAGGCCTTGTGGTCGGGTCCTGGCAAGGATCGATCGAGCGTGAGGTGCTTCTCGATCATGCAAGCACCCAGGGCCACCGCGGCAAGCGGCACGGAAATCCCGCTAGAATGGTCAGAAAGACCGACCCGGAGGCCGAACGCTCGGGAGAGCGTCGTCATCGCGTTGAGGTTCACCCCCTCAAATGGAGCGGGATATTCGGTCGTACAGTGGAGCAGGGTCACGCGCTCGGCCAGGGCCTGCCGTCCTTCCGGCGACGAGTAGGCGGCGGCAAAGGCCCGAGGGCAGGGCCCGTCGCCTCCCAGTAGACCGAACGCGATGATTCCCAGCGCGTTCTCGACATCCGACAGGGTCGACATGCCCGTCGAAAGGATGACGTCCTTCGCACGGCGACTGCCGGCGAGGACGAGCGGGGCATTGGTAATTTCGCCCGACGGGATCTTCACCTGCGCTAGACCCAGTTCTCCCGTCAGGAACTCGAGGCTTGCATGGTCGAAAGGCGTCGAGAGGAACGAGATCTCCCGGGTCCGGCAGTGCTCGAAGACGGCGAGGTGGAAATCCCTATCGATCTCGAGGCGCTTCAGCATGTCATACTGGGTTTCCGCCGCGCCCGTGGTCTGACGCTGGTATTCGGCCTTCGGAGCATCGCGCAGGACGATGTCCTCGGCCCGGAAGCTTTGGAACTTGATCGCATTGGCGCCCGCGGCGGCGGCCACGTCGACCAGCCGCAGGGCCAACGGGAGTTCGCCGTTATGGTTGACGCCCGCCTCCGCGACCACGAGAGCGTGGTTCATCTTCATGGGACGCACGACAGATCGTGGAATGACTTCATGGTTATTCCTTCGAGCGGAAAGGTCGCGAGGATGTCCTTGATCCGGGCGGAAGCCCCGGGGCCTCCGTAGGGCGGGTCTTCCGCAAAGGCCGGTCGGCGAAAGGCGGGGGACAGGGCCTTCACGACCGCATCGCGGATCGCGTCCCGCCGCTCTTCGCAGTCCAACACGGATGCTGCCCGCAGGCGGCCCTTTTGGCGGGTCCCGACATTGACGGTCGGAACCTTCATGGCGGGCGCTTCGACGAGGCCACTCGAGGAATTCCCGATCATGCAGTCGGCAAGTCTGAGGGCGCTCAGGTAGCGCTGCTGGCCAAGGCTGGCCACGCTGACCGCACGGCCGGGATGGGCGTCCATGTACGCGCGCAGAGCCTGCCCGATACGGCTGTAACCGAGGTCGGCGTTGGTCCCGGTGATCAGGATCTTGTGCTCCGGGAAGGACTCGAGGGCGGCCAGCAGTTCCGCCATGCCGCGGCCAGGATCGTCGGCGTTCAGCGTGGCGGGATGGTAGGTGACCAGAAAGAACTGATCACCCAGTTCGAAGCCCAGTAACTGCTCCAGCGCCGGCTTGGCCAGCAGCGGCAGGTGGACGATGCTGTCCAGCCCCGGCGCCCCGACCATGAAGACGCGTCCGGGGCTCTCCCCCATCTGGATCACACGACGTCGGTACGCTTCGGCGGCCGTGAAGTGAAGGTGCGCCATCTTGGTGATCGAATGGCGGATTGCCTCGTCGATGGCCCCCTCAGTCGTCTCCCCGCCGTGCAGATGGGCGACGGGGATGCGGAGTATCAGCGCTGCCGTCGCGGCAGCTAGCATCTCGAACCGATCGCCCAGGATGACGACGATGTCCGGCCGTGACCTAGCCAGCGCCTCCGTCATCCCCGTGATCCCGCGGCTGACGGCGTTGGCAATCCCGAGGGCCGAGTCCTCGCCGTCGAGGATGGAAACACGATCGTCGATCGTGAACCCGCCGGCCTCGATCTCACGCCAAGTCAGCCCGAAGCGGGAGTCCAGATGCGAACCCGTGACGAGAAGCCGCAACGCGAGGCGCTCGTCCTCGGCGACGCCGCGGGCTAACCACTGGACCAAGCCGAAATCGGCCCGCGAGCCGGTGATGAGACAAACTAACCGCTTCAAGCCAGGGCCTCTCTTACAGCATCGGCCGACTGCCGGGCGGCGGACCGCCCGAGCCGGGCCGATGATGGCAATGAGACGACCCTGCTTTCCATGTCGCTGGCGACTGGCAGTTCGCCGCGGGGTGCATTCCGGTACATCGGGAGCCGGTGCAATAGCGTCCAGACCGGGCGGGTCTGGATGCCGGCGTCGTTGGTTGCATCCAGGATCGCATCCCGCAGTGCGACGAACTCCTGATCGAGGACTAAGTTGTTGAGCCAATGGTTGGCCGTACAACCGGCGGGCTCAGTGAGCAGGCGCAACCCCGGCAACCCGCCGAACGCGTCGCGATAGCGAGCGGCGAGCCGCGCCTTCTCGTCCAGGAACCGCTGCAAGGCCTCCATCTGAGCGCAGCCGAGGGCAGCGTTCAGGTTCGGCAGCCGGTAATTGTAGGCGACACGGTCATGGACAAACGCCCAGCGGTGCTGCCGTTTGGCAGTGGTCGTGACGGACCGCGCCGCCGCCGCGAGGGTGTCGTCATCGGTGATGATGGCTCCGCCGCCGCCGGTGGTGATGATCTTGTTCCCGTTGAAGCTGAAGGCGCCGAAACGCCCGAAGGTGCCGGTGTGGCGGCCGTGCAGGCGGCTGCCGAGCGACTCGGTGGCGTCCTCGAACAGCGGGATGGCGAAGCGGGCGCAGACCGCGGCCAGTTCCTCGACCCGGCACGGCGTTCCGAACACGTGAACACAGAGCAGGCCCGCGATCGGCCGGCCGGTCGCGCCGTTGACGCACCGGCCCCCGACTCTCCTAGCGATCGCGGCGAGATAGCGCTCCAGGCGGAGGGGATCGACGCCCAGAGTTTCCGCTTCGATGTCAACGAAGTGCGGCACCGCGCCGGCATGCGTCACAGCGTTGGCGGTCGCCACAAAGGTGAGCGGCGGCACTAGAACCTCGTCACCCAGTTGCACCCCAGATAGCATAAGTCCCGTGTGCAGGGCGGCGGTCCCGTTCACCACCGCCACGGCGTGGCGTGCCCCGATGAAATCAGCGAGCGCGCGCTCGAAACGGCCGACAAACTCGCCGGAGGACGAAACCCAGGCGGTGTCGATCGTCTCCTTGACGTAGCGCCAAGCTGGCTCGTCGAACTCCGGTTCGTGCAGGCCGCAGGGACCGCCGACGACCTCGCGGACACGTTCGAGGACCTCGCAGACGAAGGGATGGAAGCCGGCGGTCGATGGCGAGGAAAACGTCAAATCACACCATATAGCTGGCAGTTGAGCGCACGCTTTCGAGGCGTCCGCGCCACCATTCGATGGTCTCACGAAGACCGTCCTCGAGTGGCGTCGCTGGCGACCAACCGGTGAGGCCGCGCAGAGCCCCACTGTCCGCCATCAGGGCCATGACCTCGCTCGCCGCCGGACGCTTGCGGACGTCCTCGACGATGATGGGCTTCGAGTGCCCAGTCAGCGCACGCACCGTCTCGACGACCTCGGCGACTTCGACCATGCGCCCGCTCCCCGCGTTGTAGATCCGGCCGATGCACGTTTCCGGCGCGGCACCGAGGGCGATGAAGGCGGCCGCTGTGTCGCCGACGAAGTTGAAGTCGCGCTGAGGGGAGAGATCGCCCACCCGGATGGCGTCGCAACGAGGGTCCAGCGCCTGCCGGATGACGGTCGGGATCACCGCGCGTTCGCTCTGGCGCGGCCCGTAGGTATTGAACGGACGGAGGACGGTCACCGGAAGCCCGTAGGCGCGCTGGAAAGAGATCGCGAACATATCGGCGGCGACCTTAGAGGCCGCGTAAGGCGACTGGCCCACCAGGGGGTGGTCCTCCCGGATCGGTCCGGTCTGCGTGGTGCCGTACACCTCACTAGTCGAGGTGTGGATCACCCGCTGCACTCCAGCCGCTCGCGCCGCCTCGAGCACGTTCACCGTACCCTGGACGTTGGTCGCCGCGTAGCTGGCTGGCGCTTCGTACGAGAACGGAATCGCGATTAGGGCGGCGAGGTGAAAGACGACCTCGTGGCCTTCGGTGAGGCGCCGCACGAACTCGGCATCCCGGATGTCACCGCGCACGACCCGCACCTCGCGCAGTTCGGCGTTCGGAAGGTCATCTAGCCAGCCAGCGGTGTCAAACGAGTTGTAATGGGCGAGTGCGGTCACTGCCGCGCCGCAGCGGACTAGGGCGTGCGTTAGGTGCGAGCCGATAAAGCCGTCGGCCCCCGTGACGAGAGTCCGAACGCCGTGCCAAGCTCTGTCTTGAGACATAGACCACCCATGCTACCGCAGTCCGGGTGAAGGCAGCCCCCGGACAATGATCCGAAATCCGCCGCCCTGCTCCGCTACGCGGCGAAGATGTTGCGCGCGGGCATCTGAATCCGCGTCTCACGGCCCATAATCGTCATGAGCAGCGTGACGCGGTGGTTGGGGTCACGGCTTTCGAACAGCGCCATGCAGTCGGCGAAAGGCCCCTCGCCGATAATAATGAGATCCCCGCTGTGCAGCGGCCGCGCCTCAGCGAGCGTGATCAGTCCGTCGTCTTGCTGCCGGGCTTGTATCGCTTCGACGACGCCCTCCGGGACGGGCATCGGCCCATCGGCGTTTACGATCAGGTGCGAGACGCCGACCGTCGACAGGACCGCGCGCCAAGCGCAGGAGGATGCGTCAAAAGCAATGAACAGGTATCGCGGGAACAGCGGCGCTGCCACAACCTCCTCGCGACGCGCGTGGCGGACCGTGCGGCGATAGCGGGGCAGATAGACCCGAAACCGTTGGCGGTGCAGATGGAAAGCCGCCTTTCCCTCGGAGCGCGGTTGCGTATGGACTACGTACCAGCTGTTCATGGGCCGAACTTCTCGACGATCATCGGGCTCACCTCCAAGAGTTCCGGAACAAGAACACGCTCGGCCGGAAACTCGCGGATGGTTCGCTCGTACACGGTCTGAGCATCATCAACTTCAGTCAGCAGCAGAGCGTCGAGTGATCCCATTTCCGCGACCGAGCTCTTCACGGGAACCCCCAGGAGTTCACTCAGTTCCCCGCCGAACTCTACCACCCCTGCGACCGTAGCCCCGCTCTCATGGGCGCACAGTATGGCGATCTCGCAGAGGTCGCCCACACCGACTAGACCAATGGTGGTCCATCCCCTTTCACGGCATTGAGCGAAGAGGGTACGGTATTGGGACCGCGCTTGCCGGAACAGACTGAAGGACTGGCGCAAGAATTCCGCAGTAAGGCGGCTCTTCTCGGCGAAGCCTTTAGGAGTGAGATAATACACGTAACGATTAGCGGGAGCCTGGCTGACTTTTATATAGCCCTTCGTCACGCAGCGTCTGAGATAGCTGTTAGCAAGACCGAGTGCGATCCCCAGCTCGGTGGCGATGGTGCGCTGTGTCGGGGAGCGATGAGTCTGGATGGCACTTAACACTCCGAGCGTAATTTTGTTCTCGCTAACCACGCCCACTCCGCCCTCCGATCTCACCGCATTCAGGCCGCGAACACTACCGCGTTCATCTTCTGAACGTCAAGATTACTTTTCCGACCCGAGGAGCTGGGTTGAATAGGATGCAGCGATTTCGGAATGCTTTGTGGCGTTAGCCCGAATCTCTCACACTCTGCAGGTGCATCGGGGCTCTGAATCTGCGAAAGTTTTTCTGCGACAAAGACTTAGGCAGTTGCAGAGTAAGAGGGCATAACCCCGAACGCTCAGGATGCGTAGCGAGCGGCAACGAGTTGCGGGAGGCTCGGCACGGCGTGAGTGACGGCGGCGCCGAGCCGCGTTCCGAGGAAATCCCAGAACGAGACGCCGAGTTTGCGGCAGGCTTTGGCGAGACCCAGGAAGGCGTCCCGGCAGTCTCGGCCGTTCTCGCTGCGGGTGGTGCCGCTGATCTCGCATCGGATGACCTGGCAGCGGATGTCGTTTTCCGACCCGTTGGTATGCAGTGGGATCTCGGGATGGTCCAACACGCGCAGTAATTCGGCCTTGTTGGCGTGCAGTCGGGCGAGCAGGCGATCGAGGGTGGGGAAGCCGGTTTGCCGTCTGAAGATGCGATCGAAGCGCGCTCTGAGCGCCGCCTTGCATCGGGGGTCCGGCGCCAGGCGGTATGCCTTGAGGTCGGCATAGAACCACAAGATCAAGGCCCGGACCCGTTCCTTGGCCTGCCGTGCCGCATCGGTGAAGGTGTCGAGCTTGTAGATCAGCCGTTCGGCCTGGACCCAGCAGAGCGCGTTCTCCCCGACATTGAACTGCCCGCCATCGTCGGAGAGGATGACCGTGCCGTCGAGGAAGCCATGGGCCACGATGGAGTCCCACAGCGCGCCTTCAGTGGCGATGCTGACCGGGTCGGGATGCACCGTCAGGCCGGCGATGCCGAGGTGGGCGAGATGGGCGGTCCACGCCGCCGCATCGGCGAAGTGCCGGGTCGGGTGGCCCGCCGGCTTGGCGATGACGGGACCGGCGAGGCTGCGCCGCCGCATGTAGGCGAAAGCCTGGTCGTTGAGAACGTAATCGCCGTGGCCGGCGCGCAACAGCTCGAGGAAGTTGCCGCGGCTCTTCGATCCGGTGGTGGCGAAGAAGGTGAAGGCGTCGTCGCCGATCTGCGTGCAGAAGCCATTCCCGCCCCGGTGGAGGGCGCCGGTGTCATCCACCGAGATCCAGCCGGCATGGACAAGCCCGGCCCGCAGCACCTCGCGGGCCTCGGCGATGAAGGCCGCGTTGGCGTCCGTCAGGATGTGCACCACCTGCCGCTTGGAGATGTCCACCCCCAGCGTCCGCAACAGCTCGACCAGACGCGGCACCGTCGTCTGGCCCTGGTGGTATTGGGCGAGGATGAAGCGCTTGAACTCGGGGCCGAAGTGGTCGCCGATCCCGCACGGCAGCGGCGCGATGACCGTGCGGCCGTCCGGCGTCACCCACCGCTCGCGGCGACAGCACACCACCCGAGCCTCGACCTTGAGGTCCTGGACGGTGAAGCTCTCGTAGCCCTTGAACCGCGCGCCCGAAGGCACGGCCTCGGCCGGGTCGGTGGCTTCGGCATACCGATAGGGAATCACGCCGAGTCCGCCGATTCAACCAAGATGAGCCCTGCGACAAAAATACTGCCCGGGGTTATGCCCCTCTTACTTGAAGCTGAGTTAAACTGTTGCTGCACAACAATTTTCTCAGACGCAGAGCCCCGATGCACCTACATTGTTTGAGAGATCCGGGATAGCTAGGCGGCGGCGTCCCACGGACGCCAGCCGCCGTCCTCGATCCGGCAGGGCAGGTCGAGGTGTACGCCTCCGCCGAGCGAGTGGTCATCCGTCAGGACGGCGAGATCGTCGCCGAGCATCCGCGCCGCTTCCGAGTTCGGAGCCCTGGCTATTGTCACACGAGCTTGGAAATCGCGCTCTCTTGGGCAATAATGTCTCCCGATTTCTGTCACCCACCAGGACGGCGCCGCCGTTCTCCCGACAGGACAGGAATTCCTGTGGTCCTGAAAGGAATGTCTCGAAACAGCATCCGCAGAAGAACTAGTAATTTTAACGAGTAATCACTTTTATCGTCAATTCTGCAGTCGCCGTATACGTAGCCGCAATGAGAAACGTCATGCTGCGAGCGAGTGGATTGGGCATCCTTATGATGGCGAATGCCTCAGGCTCGTCTATTGCAGGAGTCCCTCTCGATGAGCAGGATTGACCCGAGGCAAGGTTTCTTGGGCGGCGCTGGACCGTATGCGATATCCCATTCGATAATCTGAAGCTTTCCAGGGCGTGCACAGGATGAACTACGCCGAGATGCGCAAAGAGGGCTTTTTCGCCCAGCTGCTCAAGGTGATTCGCCGTCTTGTCGAGATCACGGTGGTGACTGCGCTAGTGGACGGAACCTAACACTTGATGCCCGCGGCGGACGGCAGCGATGATTTTGTCGGGATCGGCGGTCCAGACGAAAGGTTTGGGATTGGCATTGGTTTCGGCGAGGAAGCGGTTGATGGCGGCCTGGAGGTCGACGATCGAGTGGAAGACGCCTCGCTTCAGCCGCCTGGTGGTGAGCTTGGCGAAGTAGCCCTCGACGGCGTTGAGCCAACTCGTCGAGGTCGGCGTGAAGTGGAAGACGAAGCGCGGATGGCGGCCGAACCAGGCCCGGACCTTCGGATGCTTGTGGGCGGCGTAGTTGTCGAGGATCACGTGGACCATCTTGCCGGCCGGGACCTCGGCTTCGATGAGGTTGAGAAAGCGGATGAACTCCTGATGGCGATGGCGCTGCATGCAGCGGCCAACAACCTTGCCTTCGAGTACGTCGAGGGCGGCGAACAGCGTGGTGGTGCCGTGGCGCTTGTAGTCGTGGGTCATGGTGCCGAGCCGGCCCTTCCTGATCGGCAGGCTGGGCTGGGTGCGGTCGAGCGCCTGGATCTGCGACTTCTCGTCGAAGGAGAGCACGAGGGCGTGAGCCGGCGGATTGACGTAGAGGCCGACGATATCGCGGAGCTTGGCGGTGAACTGCGGGTCGTTGGACAGCTTGAAGCGGCGGAAGCGGTGCGGCGCCAAGCCGTGGGCGCGCCAGATGCGATGCACCGAGGAGACGCTGATGCCGACCGCCTTGGCCATGGCGGCGCCGGTCCAGTGGGTGGTTTCGCCGGGCGGATCACCGAGCGTGAGCGCCACCACCCGCTCGGCGACCTCGTCGGGCAGCGGCGGCACGCGCGACGGCCGCGTCTTGTCACGCAGCAGGCCGTCGACGCCCTGGTCGGCGAAGCGCTCCTGCCAGCACCAGACCGCCGTCTTGGCGACGCCGGCCTCGCGCATGATGGCGTTGGTGCCGAGGCCCGCGGCGGTGAGCAGCACGATCCGACAACGCCAGACGTGCTTCTGCGGGCTGTTGCGGTCCGCGACGATCGCCTCGAGGCGGGCACGATCGGCGGAATTGACGGTGAAGCTGATCCCGGTGCGCATTCCGCAGAATCGCACGGCCGCAAGCACGAGGGAATCCGCTCCAGGATTCAAATGTCAGATTTCATCCACTAGATCAGACGTGCACTTTCGAATCCAATCACCTGTGAGACACCAAGCAGGGGACGACTTCAGGGAATTCACCAACGCAGGCGGAAGAACGACGATGCTCCTAGAATGCCTTCTCTGTAGCCATTCGGCAACACCTTCACAACAGATAGGGGTTGTGAGTCGAGACGATCAATCTGGCGTGTTCAAGGTTGTCCGTTGCGCTGTTTGCGGCCATGTCCAGCTTTTCCCACGCCCGAGTGAGGAACAGGAAACGGCCTACTACAACGAGGACCGCCAGCCCCGTAGCATCTGGGGCAACGCCGACTACGTATCGGCCATCAGGGTCAAATCCCAGCTAACAACTGAACGAAGGGTTGAATGGGTACGTCGTCACTCGGGACCTCTTGACGGCCCAGTACTTGACGTGGGGTGCGGATACGGTTGGTTAGTGGATGCCCTTTCGAAAGCCGGATACGATGCTACCGGCATTGATGTTAGTTCTCAAAGATTTGCGTTCTCGACGGCCACCATGAAAGGCCGTTTTATAAAAACGGCTTTGGATGAGGCATTTCTAGCCGCAAACACAGAACGCTTTAAATTGGTATGTTGCTTTCATGTCCTCGAGCACCTTCGAGATCCCATCTGTCATATCAAGTCTCTATTTCGGTTGCTCAACCAGAACGGGGTTATTCTTGTGGAGGTTCCGAACCTTTCCGACGAGATCGCGGATTACATCCCGTCATACGCTCAACATCTCTGGCAAATGGGTCACCTAAGTTACTTCGACAAGCCGCGCCTTGAACTCGCCCTGCGGCGGGCGGGAGCAGGAGAGTTCTCCGTCCGCGGATTGCAGCGATACGGGCTGCGGCATCTCTTGCGGTGGACGGATATTGGTTGTCCCGATCTGGAGGCGCAGCCTGAAATGTCTACCAATCCGGTGCTTGAAAGAATGGAGTCGATTTACCGAAGCTGCAGGGAGTCATTGTTGACGTGCGACACGCTTGTTTGCGAAATTCGTAAGAGCCCTATTAGTGCCCCGGCGTACTGACCTGATGGGGTGGACGGCCCCCTCCCGGACCAGCCGCTGGCGTAATCGGACGCGTCATTCTTTTGACGCTTCACGAAAGGCTTTACGTAGACCGGCGGCACCAAACGAACCGTGTGCCCGAGTTCTCCGATGACCCGGCCCCACTCATGGGCCGTCGCGCAGGCCTCCATCGCCACGATACACGGCGGTTGAGTAGCCAAAAATTTCAGCAGCAGGGAGTGCGACAGCTTCTTGCGAAACGCCACTGTCCCGTCGCTCGTCGCGCCGTGCGCCTGAAAGACCCGCTTTGCGAGATCGATACCGATGATGGTAACCGTTTCCATTGATGCCGTCTCTTTCTTGGTCGATTTCTGCAAATCACCACCCTGGCACATTGCTGTGCCGTCGGGAGGGGGCATCCATTCCATCAGTTCACCAGCGCCGAGTTCACGGGCGTGCTGGCGGCGGCTGGGGTGAGGATCTCGATGGACGGGCGCGGCCGCTCGATGGACAACGTGTTCATCGAGCGCCTGCGGCGGTCGCTCAAGCACGAGGACGTCTACCTGAAGGGCTACGCCGACGGCTGCGAGGCCCGGGCGGGGATCGCCGAATGGATGGCGTTCTACAATCTGCGACGCCCCCACCAGGCGCTGGGCAACCGCACCCCGATGGCGGTGTGGCGGGAGGGCGTCACCGGCGCGATCGAGGGAACGGCTGTGGATATGACGCTGTCGCTTGGACAACCCTGATGGGTGGCCCACATCCCCACAGCCGCCACTACCGCAGGCTCTTGTTGCATGCACAGGTCAGGAGATCGGAGCGGCACCGCTTCCAATTAAGAAAAACCCCGGGCCGTGGCCCTCATCACGGGGGCCACTTCGGACCTGTCACACCCCAGGCAAACGGCCCTGTTGGAGGCTCGCCTTGCGCCGACAAGAGACATTCCGGAAGGTTCGGGGAAATTGGCTGGGGTGCCAGGATTCCCAGCCATCGCATCAAAGCGACGGCTGAGCGGCAGCATCCTTTGATTCCAAGCGTTTCACCCTGGATCCTGCCTCATCCGCGTGGCACGGTCAAGGGGCACATCCATGAGCTACGTCTCTATTCGGCGGCCCAGCGACCAATTCGTGGGCCACATCGATTCCGCGCACGACAATCGCCAAGTTGGCCACACCCGCGGTCGATCCGGTCATTGGCCACTTGAATAGCGGCGGCCGGCCCGACCAACCCAAGCCAAGGACGTCGGCGCCGACCGCATCGACGCCATTCTTTCCGCACGCGCTCGATTGCAGAACGCCTGCCTTTCACGGATGATTCTGCGTATTGTCGGTGCCCAGTCGGCTCACCTTATCAGTTGCACGATGCCCCATTACCGCCGTCTGCATCACAGGGCGGTCTGCGACCTGAAGTCCTGCAACATGGAACGCGGGAAGCGCGCTTCCACCTTGGAGGTGCGCTCCAAGATAAATTTTCTCCTTATCTCGTCGATGCCACCTGGATACTTCTCGTGCTCAATGTCGCCTTTCTTTACTACGTAAGAAGTTCCACTAATCATCGACTTACGCTTCTCAACGTTCATGCCTCTTTCCTCGAACATCCTTATAAAATCATTCTCAGATAGCGATGAATATTCACCTTCTGCTTGTCTTTTCTCATCGATATACATCTTGCTGAAATCACTCTTCGAGAATGATCGAAGTTCAGACAAGAAGGACTCCGGGGAACAATTCCGTGAGCGCCCTTTTGACGTCACGAATTTTTCGAGAGCGTCATCGAGATTCATCGAAACTCCCCAGAACCTTCTCTTCTTGTACTTTTCGATCAAATGATCCGCAGATTCCTCTCCATCATTCTCGAACACGTGTCTGTACAAAGCCTTCTCAAGAAAGTCTTCACAGAAACCCACGGGGTCGAAGCCCTCCACCGTCCCTCTGTCGTCCAACAGATCACGAACGACACATTGACAGAGGTATCCATACTCATTCAACACGTATCGTTCTACTTTCCCGCGGTCCGCCTGCTCTCGGAAGGCCTTCCCAATCTTCTCGCCGACGAGGAGACCAATATAAGCGCTCTTGCTGACCAGAACTGGCATTTTGGCGTTCCCTTCTGTATTAGAGGTTCGATTGTAGGGGCGAGAGGCCGACGTGAGACGTCCCAAGGCCTAGGGAGGAGTCGAACTCAGCAGCGGGCGTAGCGTGTTCCCGCTGCCTCTGCGATGGTTGCACAGTCGGTTGGGACGCCGCTGCCCTCACCTTCGGTCGCTGCGCCTCAAATCGCTTCTTCATGTACCAAAGAGATCTGGCGGCGATGATGATCAGAACGACTTCCCACAACTCCATGGTAGGTCCCCCCTCGTTCACTTGATCAAGAGGTTGCACGTTATTGGATTGGTGGCTTATTCCCGCACCTCCCTCAGGTTTGTGCAGGCGCTTGCGTCCACGGCGACCTTTCCGCCTCCGCACTCCTTTGGCCGGTCCCGCCCCGAGACGACGATCGCCGCCACCACTCCCGCGCCGACCAGTGCCACGTTCGCAAGCACGAACTCATTGCAGGCCGACAACGTCCCGCACGAAAGGACCGCTACAACCACCAAGGCGAACCGCGAACTGCCGGGATGAACCATCTTGACCCCCCTTGTCGTCAGTTCGGAAATCCAGGACCGCGAACGTCCTTGAGGTGTCGGAGCAGGCGCCCGAACCCGGCAGTCACGTCGCGCGACCAAGCCGAGTAGATCCTCTGCCCGCGTCCCCCGCCCAGCGGCCCGTTCGGATCCACGTTGATGGGCGGCAGGTTCCATCCTCGACGTCCCGCGTCGACATAGCTCCAGATCACAGTCCAGCCGCCGCTTCCCAGTTCGAGCGCCAGGGCCGTCGGCTCCGCAGTCGACTTGCCGGAGTCCTTCCGCCGCTTGGCGACGCTGGTCTGCCAACCCACCACCAGAGCCATCTCAGGCCCCTCGCCCGGGATCGGCTTCCAGACCCCGATCGTGTCCGCCGTGACGTTGCCGAATTCCTCGACATTGAAGGAGAACTTCCATTCGGTGAACTCGATGGCTCGATCGTTGAGAGCCTTTCCGCACGCGCGCCGTATCCAATGCGGATCACCCAACAACGCTTCCTGCGGCCGTCCGGGAAACATGACCGCGGCGTGCTTGCGGCAGTAGCCGACCATCAAATCGTGCATTTCTCGCGACCGCGACCGAAAGTCATCCATGCCGTCGGAGATCGCCCCTGCAACGGCCGGCGCCAGCAACATAGACCCGACGATTACCGCCACAATTTTGCGCATCTTCTGTCTTCTCTTTATTGGACGGCAACGACCCTGAAGCCAAATTTCGCATAGCTCAATGAACGCTCGATCTTTACCCGCTTTGCGATCCTCGAGTACGCCGGCCCGTATGTCCAAGCTCCGCCCCTCGACGGATGGACCGAACAATGTCAACCGCCACCAGGAACTGGTCCGGTGGCGACACGAAGAACTGCCCCACCCTGTTGACGATGTTCTGCGGGTCGTCCCCGGAGTCCATAGGGGGGACCCGCGCGCCGTGGAGCGGCCCCCGCGAGCCATGCGGAGCGGCGTGCGGGGGGAACCTGTGGACCCCCGTGGACGACCCGCGGGGGGTGGGGGTCCGGGGGCGGGGGGCGCTCATGCGATCTGCTCCTCGGCCAGGGACTTGATGAGGCCTGCGCGACGCTTCTCGCGCAGCCGGTAGCTGTCGCCGCGGATGGTGAGAACGTGGCTGTGGTGGAGTAGGCGGTCGAGGATCGCGGTCGCCACCACCGGATCGCCGAACACGGTGCCCCACTCGCCGACCGAGCGGTTCGAGGTGAGCAGCATGCTGCCGCGCTCGTAGCGCCGGGACACCAGCTGGAAGAACAGGTGCGCGGCGTTGGGATCGAACGGCAGGTAGCCGAGTTCGTCGACGATCAAGAGCTTGGGTTTGGCGAAGAAGGTCAGCTTCTCCTCGAGCCGGCCCTCGGCATGGGCCTTGGCCAGCGCGGCGACGAGCGACGGTGCGGCGACGAACAGCACGCTGTAGCTCTGGCGGATCGCCTCCCGCCCCAAGGCGATGGCGAGGTGGGTTTTGCCGACGCCGGGCGGGCCGAGCAGCAGCAGGGCCTCGCCGTTTGCGACCCAGCGGCAGGCGGCGAGCTCTCGGATCTGGCGTGGGTCGACCGACGGTTGGGCCGAGAAGTCGAAGCCGTCGAGGTCGCGCACGGTGGGGAAGTGGGCGATCTTGAGGCCCATCTCGATGCGTCGTTCGTCCTTGCGGGCGACCTCGCGCTCGCACAGGAAGGCCAGCGCCTCGCGCAAGGTCATCTCGCGCTTTGCCGCCTCGTCGAGGAGGCTGTCGAGCTGGTCGCGGATGGCGGTGAGCTTGAGCCGCGACAGCATGCCCGTCAGGACTTCGTGGTCGACGCTCATCGCCAGCCTCCCCCCAGCAGGCGCTCGTACTCGCCGAGCGGCCGCAACAGATCCGACGGCGGTTCGATCGGCTCCGAGGCATGACGGCCGGTCGCCCCGGCAACGCCGAGGAAGTGGCGGCGGTCGACGATGCGCTGCTTGCGTCCGGCAGTCTCGGCATGCTCGGCGACCACCGTCCCGGCATGGCGGATGACGAGCCGGCCGGCGCTGACGGTCACCACCACGCTCTCGCCGATCAGCCGCCACGGCACCGAGTAGGCATTGGTGTCGACCTCGACGGCGCAGTCCGCCTGCACCTTGCGCACCAGCTCCCGCACCTGGCGGAACGGCGGCCGGTCGTCGAGCGGCCTCAGCGTGGCCGCCTCGTCGCGGCGGAAGCGGGCCAGCGGCACCTCGCCAGTGGTGCCGTGGACGCGGACATCGGCGATCTCCCGCATCCACCAAGCGAGGTGCGCCTCGAGGGCGGCGAAGCTGGCGAAGGCGTGGCCGGCGATCCCGTTCCTTTTGACGTAGCCGACGCCGCGCTCGTCCTTGCCCTTGGTCCGCGCCCGGAACGGCGCGCAGGCCCGCGGCCGGAAGCCCCAGTAGCGGGCGAAGGCGTGCAGGCGGGCGTTGAATGTCACCTCCCGCGTCGCCGCGTCGTGGTGGATCACCAGGGCCTTGGGGTTGTCGAACAGCACCTCCTCGGGCACCCCGCCGAAGTGCCGGAACGCGCCTTCCAGGCCGTCCAGCCAGGCCGACTGCCGCTCGTGGCGGAACGCCTGCGCGTAGGTCCGCCGCGAGTAGCCGAGCGTCGCCACGAACAGGAACACCCGCACCCGCTCGCCGGCGATCGGGATCCGCAGCTCGCCAAAGTCGATCTGCAGCTGCCGCCCGGGAGGCGTCTCGAAGCGCACCGTCGCCCGCGCCTCCGCCGCCAGTTCCCGTCGCCATGGCTGCACCGCCCGCTCGACCGTCCGCAGGCTGACGATGACGCCCAGCTCGCGAGCCAGGTCCTGCCGCACCACGTCGGCATTGCCGCGATGGCGGCGGAACCGCTCCGACAACCAGTCCTCCAGCCCGTCCAGCTTCCGTTTGCGCTCCGGCGCCTGGAAACCGGGCCAGCCGCCGGCCTCGACATAGCGCTTCACTGTGTTCCGGCTGCACCCCAGCTCGGCCGCAATCCGTCGCGTCCCCCAGCCAAGCCCGCGCAGCCGGAGCATCACCCCGACCTCCCCCGGCTCCAGCATCGCCTCCCTCCGCGGATCCCCCATCCGCAGAGACTTCGGGTCCTCAATCCGTGCTTCCATGACCTCCTCCTTCTCAATGAGGGGGGTCAGTTCTCGCTGTCGTCAGAGGACCAGTTTTGCGTGGCGGCCGACAAACAATCACCGCCGAGCGGAGAATCGTCAAACGGGCCATTCGCGTATGAGTCGTTCCAGCAGTCGGCGATGTACTCGCCCACGTTGCCAAGCATATCGTGCAGTCCGTATGCGTTGGGACGGAACGTGCCCGCCGGGGCCGTATGTGGATATCCATCGCTGCATCTGAACTTGTTAGGAGCAGCGTCCGTGATCTCCTGACCCACGAAGTTTCCAAACGCGCACGCTTGCGAGAGGCTCAAATCGTCACCCCAATATCGCATCGACGTCGATCCGCCCCGCGCGGCGTATTCCCACTGTGCTTCGCTGGGCAGCAGGTATCTCCTGCCGGTTTTCCCGGACAGCCACTCGGCATACTCGGCGGCGTCATCCCAGGTCACGCAGACCACAGGATGATCGTCCGTCTGGCTAAATCCCGGATTCTCCCAACTCCTGTTGGCCTTCTTCACCCACTCCCGCCCTTCGATCACGAAGCAGCCGCCGACTGCTGACCGGCCTGTCTCTTTCACAAAAGCCGCATATTGTCCTCTCGTCACTTCGTGCTTGCCGATCGCGAAAGGCGACTTGATCGTGACAGAGTGCTGCGGAGCCTCCCAGGCGATGCCCTCCGGCTCTGCACCTTGTTTCACCGCCCAACCCCTTTCCGCCTGGTCGCTTCCCATCGTGAAGTTTCCTGCCGGGAGCACGACCATCTCCGGACATTCGGGACAGTCACGGAACGACCGCCCGGGGACTATTCGCGAAACTGACGACGTGCCTTGGGGTGAAGACTCCGGATGCCCAACGTCTTTTCTGTTGAGAAACTTGGATGAACCTGGAATAGGCTTAAACTGGGTGCCCCCGGTTCCAGCTCCCTCCATAATCATCCGCGCTCGCTTTATCGAATCGCGTTGGGCGGTCGTCGCGAGTTCCTCGTGCAACAGGTTCAGGGCTTCAAGGGCGCGGCGAACGCCTGCCCTCCTGACGTCCGAACGATCCTCCGAGTACGCATCAAGTGCTTCCATAAGCGCATGCAGCCTTCGGGGGGCTTCCGCGATCTCCTGCTTGGCCCCGTGCGCCCGCCGAAGGGCTTCCCTGCATTCGGGCTCCGCGCAATCGCTTTCGGGCGTTCCGAAGATAGCAGCGGCGTCCACCAGTCGCCGGTACAGCGACAGCAGTGCTCCCCTTTCCAGCAGCACTGCGTTCTCCACCGCCTTCCAGGCATCGATCAATTCGGCCCTTCGATTCTCGATCTCCTTCTGTTCTGCCATGGCCTGCAACGCAGCCGTCTCGGCCGCGCGATGTGTCTCGGCCATCTCTTTACGGTCCGGAGACTTCAGAGCCGTCATCGCCCTGATGAGCTCGCGCCGGGTCCCCTCCGAGGCCTGCTTCTCGTACGCGTTCCAAGCGAGATGCAGATCTCGCAGGCGGCCTTTCGATGGCAAAGAACGCGCCGCAGCCATCGCCTCCATTTGTGGAGGCGTTGCGACCTCACGGTCGAAGGCCGTCAGAGCGGCGAACGCGTCGTCGACGGCGTCGCGGTTTCGCGGCGTGTCGCTCTTCTTCAGCAGCTCGACCCGACCGACCAGTTGGCTCAGACGCGCCCTTGAGGCGGCGACCTCGGCGACCAGGTCCTTCGCCTCCTTGTATGCCGCAGCTTCCGCCGCACCCATTCTTCCCTGCGCCACCCCGTCTACTTTTTCGAGTACGGTCGAAAGCGCATCCAGCCGTTCGAGCGTCTGCTCCGTCCTGTAGCGTTCGAGCGCCGATACCAGGGCACGGTTCCGGTCATCCGCCTCCGCCAGGACGGCGCGCGCCGTCGAGCCAGCTTTCAGGGCTTCCTCCATGCCAGGGCCGACTACGCCGCTCAGATCGAACTGGTTCAGCGTTTCGAACGCCCGTGCGAGGCCGTCGACCGTCAACGCCGAGCGGTCCTGCCGCGACTTCCGATAGGATTCCTCGAGAACCCGGAGCCTTTCGTCGCGTTGGGCCATGTCCCTCCGGCATTGAGCCGAACGCTCGAACGCGGCCTCGTGCTCCCCGTCCCATCGGCTGCGATCCGTCTCGGTAATCGCCTGGGCCTTGTTCACCAAACCCATGCAGCGCGCCACGGATGATCCCGAGAGCAACTCCGCGTCGGCGATGTTCAATGCCCGCAGCCGGTCGTCGCTGGCCCGCAGTTCCGCGGGATCGAGCTTCGGGCTGGAAAACTCCGCGATCAGCAGCGCAGCCGCGATCGCAAGAACCCCGACGCCCGCCCCGGCGGCCAGCGTCCTCCGCAACGGAACGCGTCGCTTTTCGCCCACTCCGCTCGCCTGCGCTGCGACACTCGAGTCCCCAGTCTCGTCCACCGAGGCCGCACCCGGTTCTTCGGCTTGCCAGAGATCGCTCAGATCATTGACATGGTCGACGCTGCGCCATTCGATCCCGAACTGGTTCTTCAGACGGTCCAGACGATCCAGGATCCCCTTCGAGCCCTCGGCAGAGAGCTGCGCCCGAGGAAAAACGAAGAGGCTGCGTCGCCGTCCATCCCTCTCGATCAGCGCAATCTTGTCTTGAAAGTCTCCGATGGCCCCGACGGCGCCGCGGCCGCCGGACACGATCACGCCCGTCGCATAGATCGGCCGTGACGAGTTCTCCGACTGGATGCCGTACCGCGCCATTTTGTCTGCTACGGCGATCGCCAAGCCGTAGCTCTCTCCGCGCAATCCTCGTGCGGGAGCCAGATAGACCTCGGCCCGATCACCAAGCCTGCTGCTTGTCTCTTCCGACCGCCCCTCACGCAAAGCCGCCGCGATCGCCTCCATCGGCGGAACGACCACGTGGTCCCGCAGTCCTTCAATGGCGCGAACCCTGACGTAGCCGAACTGCGATCCCCCCGATCCGACGACGGGGAAGTACACGACCCCAGGCCCCGGAGACAGGAGTTCGATCGGTGCCGGTGCTGACGAGGAAGCCGACAAGCCAGGCTCGGCTGCGGCGGCACCCGCCGTCATCTCGGGCGGCGGCTCCGGCTCGTCAGGCTCCGGCGTCTCAAGATTCTCCTTCTTCGCCGCCATGCGATCGCGGCAGGCCTCCCTTTGTCGCAGAACCTTGCTTGCCGACTCCTCGAGGCCGAATGCCTTCAGTAAACGATAGGAGTTGTCCAGGAACCGGTAGGTCTCCTCGTTGCTGAGGAGTTCCCCGCGATTCTCCTTGGTGCTGTGCGCCAGGGCCTTGTTTCGGGCGTCCAGAACCTCCTGCACCCAGCCCATGACCCTGTCCTTGCCGTTCCGGTGCACGGCGTCAAAGACGTCCCGATGGCTCCGGATGACATGGCAGATCTGCTGCTCGTCCCAATCAGGCCGGCCGTTCACCATCCGGATCTGCGACGCCTTGGTCTCGGCCCGCTTCCGATTGACAATGTTCAGCCAGTCCTGCTTCAGCTTGCGCTCAAGCTCCGCCTGCACGACCGGAGAAAGGGCCTCCTGGAGATTCCATAGCGTCTGACGCAAGACGCCGGCATTGAACGCCTCAAGCTCCAGCTCGTCCATTTCCTCCCCCTTGTCTTCTCCCTCTTGATTACCGGGAGGGGAATCTCACGGCTCCAGGACCAGACCGTGCTCGCGGACGCGATCCAGCGGCGAAACGCCCTTGTGGATCCACTCGCCGCTCAGCTGCCCCTCGGCGTCGGGAGTTCCCGTTATCCAAATCAGTCCGCCGCCATCGCGCAGGGCCACGGGCATCAATACTGGAAGATGCTCCCGATACGAGGGCTCCAGCTTCAGCGAGATCAGCCAGTCCACGTCCGGCAGGTCCGCCTTGATGACCGTCACCGAAAAGCTGTCTCCTGCCAAGTAGTGCACGACGTCGTCCGAACCCGCCGCCAGCGCGAACAAGGCCCTTCCCACGCCATGGTCGCTGAGCCGGGACGAGACTTCCGACGTGAGCGCCGCCTTGGTCCGTACATACCGATCGCGCGTCGCCGGAGAAGTCCAAAGCACACGGCTCTCCTCCCGGGTCAGTGCCGGACCGGTCGTCAGCGCGGCCCGAAATCTCCCTTCCGAGATGAGAGGCTTCTCGTCCAGAGGCTGAAGATCGAGAACCCGCGCCAACAGGTCGAACCGAGGCCCGACGTTCATGGCCCTTCCTCCGTATCCACGGCTCCGTCGTATGCGCGAACTTCGTCGGCAAACGCCAGCGCGCCTTTCATGCAGTCGTACAACGCCGGTGCTGCCTTCGTTATCGTGCCGTCGCCCTTCTTCCCGACCACCTGGCTCCCGAGCAGCGCGAGTACGGCATTGGCCAGCTCAGGGTCAGTTCTTCTCAATGCCTCGACGCAACCTCGCAGGATCTCGAAGACGTCCACCTGGTTCCGGGTATCGTGATAGAGCGCCCGGAGATCCTCGACGACTAGTGCCTCGCAGTCGCTGCAGTAGGCCCTGAAGTACTCCTCGACGGTCGCCGCCGTCCTCGGCAGGTTGCGGTCGTCCGGGTGGAACCGGCGAACGTGATCCGCGACGCCCTGCCAGTGCGCTCTCGAGCAGCGGACCTGAGGCGGTCGATCGTCCGTGTCCTCGATGATGCGATCACTGATGGCTTTGACGCGCCGCCACGTCTTCAGCTTGTCGACGCTCGACGGCGAAGCCGTTCTCAGCCCGTCGGTCAGCCATTCATGGACGCATTCACCAAGGACGCCCATTGGCGACGGCGATCGCTCGTCTTTCGAGATCAACAGCCGAAGATCGCGATGCACCAGGACGGCAAGCCGATCTCCGTCATGCATCAACGGCATGCCTAGCGCGAAGATACGCGCCTCGTCGTCACGTTCCCGGACCGCCTGCCATTGCCGCTGCATCGCCTGCAGCAGGGATTGATGCCAAGCGCCTACGACCTCGTCGACCTTCTCATGCCGGTCACGCAGTGGGCCAAGAAGATCCTCAGCCCGCCCGACGGCCCACCGGGTCAGGCGGCCGCGAAGCCGCGGCCACCCTTCCCGATACCAGTAGTCCTCCTCGACAGCGAATCTGTTCACTGCCCGCCCCCCGCGTTACTCTCGTCACTTCACATGCAGAAACACGCCCGGGTCGGGTGTCTGCGGCGCGCGCATAGACGGTGTCTTGATCTTCAAATTCGCGACAAGCTTTTGGTATACCACCGAATCGGAAGTCCACTGACTGTCCTCATACCTTGTCGAGCACTTGAGAGAGATCGCAATCGGGTACAGACCAGGCTGTAGATCTACGACGGGCTGGTCCACATAAAGGTCGTTCGCGACTTTCTTGGCGCCTGCTATATGGCGTCCATTCAGTTGGACGTCATAGTTGCAGGTATGTGGACCGTTATTGGAAAATTTCTTCTCCGCCTCAAAAAGTATGACATGGCTTCCCGCCTCCAGCGCCTTCAGATAGCCAGACCATCTGCTTTCAAGAACATAGTTGGCCGGCAACTGTGAGTTCCGCTTCAGCGACGGGTCCTCCATGAATTTTGCGAAGACCATAATCGGGACGGACTCGTCCACCATAAAGCCCGCAGGATACTGCGTCGTCGCCGAGAGATCGTGCTTAGGGATGACATAAAGCTCGTAGATCAGACCCCTCGCCAAGTCTTCCGCCGTCAGGCCTCCAGTCGCGGGCTTCTGCGTCGCCGCGTTGGAGGTGGGAGCAGCCGATTTCGCAACCGGAACGGAACCACTTTGGGACTTCGCCGGACCCGTCTTCGCCGGGGCACCACCCTGACGGCTCAGCATGTCGATGATCGCATCCAGCTTAGTGTCGATCTGGTCAATCCGCTTTTCGTGCTCTTGCAGCTTCGACTGCACCTGATCATCAGCCGCCCAGACAGGAAAAGCCGCAAAGCACCCGACGATGGCAGAACTACAGACAAGCAACCGGAAACTCATGACTCATCCCCCCTCTTTCCGCAGATCCGCCGTTCACACGTAGGTGTCCGGCGGTCTGCAACCATGAGTGAAAGGTACCTAGTTGGCCGAGCGAAGGAAAGCCTCAAGGTCAGGGTTCTCCTGCTCTTCCCGAGCGCCCCCGTACGACCCCTCGAGGATCTGCCGAGTCGTGCGGATGAGCGTCTGAGAGTCCGCCAGGCCGCCCTCGCTCATGCGGATGACGTCGTCGATCGCCGCCACGTTGATCTTGAAGCCGGCCAGGGCCTGGTTGGCCTTAAGCAGCTCCATCTTCGCCGGGACCATCTGCTTCGCCAGAGACACCTCCGCGCCCTGGGCCAGGAGGTCGTCGAGTCGCTCCTTGAGCTTGCCCTGAAGCTCTCGCGCTTCCCTGACGCTCCCTTCAAGGCCGGACTTTTCCCGGAGCAGAAGCTCGAGCTGAGCCTTCAAGGACGTCTTGTTGGGGTACTCGCGCCCTGCGAACGCGATCGGGCCGTCGTCCGCCTTCGACCGGTACAGGTCCCGTCCCTGGTTCAGCAGCGCAGCGTTCTTCTCGACCAGCATCTGCTGATCCTCGATCATCGCCATCACCCGACCCAGCTCGAGCCGTAACGAGCGCACGGAGACGTCCAGCGACCGCTCCAGGTCGCGCAGGGTTTCGTAGCGGCTGGCGAGGCATGACAACGGATCCGCCGCGCACGCGCTTTCGCTCCACCCGGTAACGTGCTCGCGCACGGCCGCATCGAATCTCGACGTGACGCTCGGCGCCACCTCGTCAAGAATCAGATAGCCCACACCCGCCGCGACCGCCAACCCCGCCGCGAAAGTCACAGTCTTCAGAATCATGACCCCCTCCCGACCACACCGGCAGAACCGATCTCCGCCGCTCTAATCGAATACCGGGAGGGGAAGTGGGTCGAGAACGACAGGGGCGAAAAAGAAAGTCGCTCCGCGTAGGGTTTCTGCGGGAAGTACCGGCCTCTGGTCTGGTTGCGACGTCTGCAGGATCTTGTTGGGATCGGCGGGCGCGCGTCAGAAAACGGAAAGGGAGGAAGATCAGTGGACGAGCGCGCAAAGCGGTTGCTGGAGCTTGTGGTCTCGTGCTTGTCGCCCGACTTGCCTCGGCCGCCGTTCGACGCGTATCTGAAACGGGCGCTCGACGTCGACCTATCATCCCGCATCCCGGCTCGCGTCTTGCCGGTATCGACGAAGCCACCAGGCGACTTCGATCTCCTAGTGGACCGCGAGTACAGGCTAATCGCCGAGCTGCTGAAGCCCGGCAAGCGGAAGCGCGACGAGGCTCGCGCCCGCATACGGGCGCTCCTTGCAATGGAGGGCCTTGTCGCCGACGAGGTCCAGATCTCCGAGAAGGACATAAACCGAATCGAAAAGGCGGTGAGGGCCGGGAGCGAGCTTGGCGAAGTCTTCCCTAGGCTGAACACGATCGCCAGCGCGGTCGAGGGTGACGGCCCGGCGATCACGGTGCGCTTCTCAAAAAAAGGACGGTGCGCCTGTCCGGTTTATCGCTAGAGACGACCCGCAAGGGGCCGCTGCTGTACGCGAGGTGGACCTGCAGAAGAAGTTTCATATGGGAGCCGCCGAACTCGCCAAGGCGGTCAATCTGAGCGGTCCGCGGGCGGTAGCTCTCAGGCGGTTCCTGAAGATCGACGACGACCCGTCATGCCGCCACATGTTCGAGTTCGGAAAGGCCAAGCACGACCGCTTCTCCGACAACGCCCGAAACAGGATGAAGGTGGCGCTGGACGCCGGCGTCGACATGGAACAGGTCTGGAGAGAGCACAGGCCCGGCATTCGAAGGCGGCAGGAGCCAGGCGCGAACCCGGCACCGAAACCAAGGGCAGCCTGAGATGAGACCGTGGAGGAACGGTTCGGCGTCGTCCGGCGCTTCGAAAGCAGGTCGGTGCCGGGGCCGGTGCGTCCTCGCCTCCGTTCATGGGTACCCCGATTCCGCAATACGCGCGACCTGCGCCTTTACGTTTCGGAGTGCACGGACGTCGCTCGGCGTACGGGAGACGACGACGAACCCTGATCTGAAGGGATGCCAAAGCTTGTCGTGCTTTCCACCCCTTTGGATCCGCCATCCGGTCCGGATTAGATTCGCGATCAACTTGTTCAAGTCCTTGTTCGATGAGAATCGCACCGGCGCCTCCAGGATGACCTCTGTTGGAGGTTATCCGGTTTCGCCCGCGATACCGGACACCAGGGCGACAGCTTTTCACGAATTCCCACAGCGCATCCGGCAGGCTGCCAGGACATCAAGCACGGCCTCGCGTTTGTGGGCGAAAGCGATCGTGTACGCGTCCTGATGCGGCGTCAGAGGCTTGCCGAGGGCGTCCAGGATCGGCTTTGACGGGTTCCCTCCGAACTGCAGCATGATGTCCATCATCGGCCCATCGCCGACCTGGGCCGCAAACAGGGTGGGCGTCATCCGTGGTCGGCCCGGCCCTGGCGAGACATACTCGTTGGGCTTCGCACCACTATGCAGGAGCATCCTCACGATCTCGCGGAACTTCGAACGCGCGGTGTACGTCAGAGGAGGCTGACTGTGCTTCATGATTTGGTCGAAGGCGATCCCCCATAGTGGATCACCCCGGCGCTTATGGGGCATGCTGGCTCGAGTTTCCGCAAGCTCTGATCCGAAAACCGCACCGCCTGCTCGTGCATCCCATATGCTTGGCTCGCCCTCTCCGGCCAGCCAACGGGCATGACCCTCGCCGGCCATCTCCGGGTCGCGCCACGCCCATGTCAGAAGCGTGTAGTAAAGGGGCGGCCAGCCAAGGCGGCAAGGCTTGTTGGGATCGGCCCTTTGGTCGAGAAGTCGTTGAACGACCCAGGGCTCCCCGAGTTTGATCGCCAGCGCGATCGGTCTTTCCTTCTCTTCTCCCGCACCCCGGTCCCAACCATCGTTCGGATCGCTGGAACCCTGCAGCTTGGGCAATGCGTTGAGAGCGATATGCAGCTTTTCGAGATGCCTGGTTTGGATTGCGTCGCGAAGCGCGCTGTGCAACGCGTTCTCGCCCGTCTCGGGAATATGCGTGGAGAAGTCTCCACCGCGGTCCAAGAGCGTGGCGACGTCGGTTGTCTCGCCGAGCATGAATGCTAGCATGAACGGAGTGCGACGCAGCCCTGTAGACTCATCCACAACGCTGACACGGTTTGGGGCGCGTCGGCCTTCTGGTCCCCGGAGGCGGTCTTCCATTTCCGGTATGAGAACAAGTGCCGGCCGAGTGGATACACGCTGCTGCGGCCGGCGGCCAAACCGTTGTTCCGCAGCGACGGCGAGACGTCGCTCCTCCATCTCATCAATCGCGGTTTTCTGGAAACCATTCAACTTTAAGAAGAAGGCCCTGTCCCAGGCGGCCTTTGCCTTCGGCCTCATGCCACAAAGGACGGCGTGAAGCAGTGCGTCTTTGATGAGCGGCTCATGATTCGGCCCGGCCCGCCACCACGCCCGCTTGAGTGCCCTATGAAACAGCGCGGCCGCTGTCGAGTCCTCACCGAGCCTCCCATGGTGAACGGCCGTCAGCCAATCGTGCAGATAGCCGTTGTTGGTCCGGGCCGGTTCCGGCAGCCGCTCGGTGGCTTCACGTAGGCGCATCAAAGCTTCCTCCGCCGCGGAAGCGTGGACGGGATTGAATGCCTCATTGATCAGGGTCCAATAACTGCGAAGCTGAACCTCCGGGATAGCCTTTTGCGTCTCCGCGTCGAGGCTTGCGGCCACTCCAATCGAGCCTTGATCACCCATTTGCAGCGCGTCGCGCCATTCCGGCGACGCGCTTTGCAGCAGCCGCGCGAGCATGAACCAGCCAAGGATGTTCTCGAGGTCAGTCTTGCTCGGGGCAAAGCTCGCGAGTCGGCTTCTGATCCCTTCGGGCTTGAGCTCAGATATCCGATTGCCCGAGAGCCAACGCTGCCAACTCCTATGGCTGACCGCGTCGCCAGAAATCACGATCGCGATCTCCTCACCCGAAAGCGGCCGTCCCTCATCTCGAAGCACAATGGTCGTCGTCAGCCACTCGACCCAACTGCTGAACGGCTCTTTTAGTAATCGCGGAACCGGAGGACCACCGACCATGGCCCCGATTTCAGCGATCTGATTGTGGAAAAACGGCGCTATGCAAGCGGTGTAATGGTTTCTGCCTATCTTAGGCTCAACAGCGGTTGTATCCACGGCACACACGAGAGCCTTAACGGCATCGCACCCCGCTCGGATCAAGGCCGAAGCCCACGACTCCCATTCATCGCCCGCCAGCGCCTTCACCTCTGCACATATTTCCCTGACGGCCAATCTCTCGCTTTGGACGTAATCGGCCGCCTCGCCAGAGCGCAGTCGCTGGAGTGCCTTGCCAGCAGCGCCAGAGAGCCGAAGACCGAAACCCGAGGTAAGGAACTCAAGAGCCTCGCCAATCGTCGGAATCGGAAATTCCACGGTGGATAGTCGGGGGCGGTCCTTTGCCGCCCCCTTCGCCGTCTTGCGGCTCACTTCTGACCTGCCTTGCCGGCGGCCCTTGTCGCGCGCGCCGCGAAACTTCCCTTCTGAACCATTCCGCCGTTTGTCTTTGCCGTCGCCGACTGGATGCGAGCAGCGGCTGTGGCAGTCATTGGCGACTTGCCCGCGAAACCCCTGGAAGCTGACTTGGCCATCTCGAGATCTCTCCTGTTCTGGGTTCACAACGGAGCAAAGCTACGTCCGATGGCAGAGAGCCGCGTGACACGTTCTGGACAGGATTCCGATTTTTCCCATCGGCCCAGTGTTCGCGCTCTCGACGCTGGAGATCTGTGGAGAAGTGGCCTGCCAAAGCGGCCATGCAGAGTCAAGCTGCGAAGGGCCACTTGTCCACAGACATCGGACCTGGATCGAGTGCACAGAAGGCGAAACTCCAGGATTTCCGCCAATTTACAGAACGGGAGACGTTGACCTCCTCCTTTTGGAACGGCCACGCGAAACGGACCCAATTCACCTCCGCGCACCAACCCAGAGGAGGTCCGAATGCGTGACGTCGACATCGACGACGAAACCACGATCGAACTCATCATCAACCCCGAGCTGTTGGCGGCGGCCACTGGATTTGAGTGGCGGCCGGACCGATGCTCGAAATACGAGCGGGAGATCCGCGCCTATCAGTGTTTCCCGGGCGGCCGGATCTGCCGCGTTTCGCTGGCGCTGCCGAGCGAAGGAAAAATCTTGGATCCCATCGTGGTTTGGGAGGCGACCGAGATCCTCCGGCACCCCGAGGGAGGAAGGTCGGGCGCTGACAGCGTTCCGTCCCTGGTCCTGAGACGCTGCGACACGGCAGAAACCGTGGAGGAGGCGGCGTGCCTCGCCCTCGCCTATAAGTCGGAATGCAGAGAAATGGCCGGCCGCCTCTGGTATGCGGACGGCGAGCTGAGATACGGCCGCGACTTCGAGCGGCCGGAGCGCCTCGGTTGGATTTGCCCTGTGGCGGGCGAAGAGGTCGACCTTCGTCCGGCGTCGGAAGGGGATGGCTGGGCATACTCGTATCCCTGTGTCGCTCTCGAACCGCGGCTCTATGCCCTGGCGGAGATGTTCTCCAGCAAGACCTTCCGTGGCGAGGCCCCCACCCTCGAGGAGGCGGCAATTGCGGCGCTGTCGGCCCCGACCAGGTTCCGCCAGCTCCTGCTGAAGGTTTTCCACGAAACTGCCGGCGGGGACCTCTACGCGCAAGGCGTTGCGGACGGTCGAACGGCGCTCTTCGCGGAGATCGCCTCCATCGTGAACTCGAAACCGGCGGCGCAGCCCGAAGAAAGGATGAGCTGATCACCTCCCGGCAAGTGGGCGGCGGTTTTTCCGCTCCCGCCGCCCCCAATGCCGATCGTGATTTCTCGTTGTGCAATCACCTCATGCGTAGCCTGGCTCTGGGTTCGGGTTCTCGCAGAACCTCGTCAAGACAACTGCAAAATGCCTCGACGGCCGGCACCAGACCGGCTGAAATCAGCCCGCCGGACTTCAATCGGCGCGAGACGAAGACGATAGACCGAAGCTCCCGGGGCAGCGCCCGTCGCACGGCTCGGGCCAGACGGTGTGGCCAGTTTGCCTCCCAGGCAGTGGCGGCGGTCGTGAACATCGTCTCGAAGGTGGCGGCGCGTGCATGGACCGGGACAGGATGATCCTTCGAAATGCGCCTCACCTCCGCGATCGTCTCCTCGACGCGGAGTTCATCCGAGACCGCTTTGAGTTGCCGTGCCTCGCAATGTAGGCTCGCCAACTGCGTGTTCTGGCGCTTGCGTCGTCTATTGCGGTCGCCCTTCGCCGTTCGTATGCCACGCCGCTCCATCATTGTAGCCGCGGGGCCAAGCTTCGCGAGCGGCAACCGCGGAGTTTCTCCCGCCTGTTCGCGCGTGCGCATGGACCGACTGTCGACCCGCACGGCAAGGCCGGCCTCCTGCAGGGCACGGTTGACCATCGCTTCCCATAATTCACGCCATGCGGTGACATGGGCGCTGCTCGAGGGCTTGGTGTCGAGTTCCCTCGTCTTTTCGCCAAGGGCACGACCCTCAATAACCCGGCGGGTGGTGACCAACATGTGCGCATGCACGTTTCGGTCGTCGCCCAGCCGGTGGGCTTCGTGAAGATGGACTGACGCCGCCATTTGATGACGATGCCCAAGGGCTTCGGCGAACGCTTCGGCGAGCGACCAGTGTTGGCGGGCGTCCAGCTCGTGGGGCAGCGCCAGGGTTATCTCTCGCGCCACGACTGAATTCCCCCTCCGCTCCGCGGCTTCGGCGGCGTTCCAGAGCGAGCCGACGCCGCCGCTCCACCCGAAGACGCCACTCCGGATGTGCCCGGCCTTTCGGGTGTAATCATGCACCAGACCCGTCCGCTCATCGCAAATGCGCTGACAGGCCCGATACGCGGCCGCCGCGACCACGGATCGGCCCGCGGCCCGTCTGATCGCCGTTACGGCGAAGTGGAAGGTTGCCATCCGATGTCTCCAACGCGCCGCAATCTCTGATTGCTAAATGCGCGCCCTTCATGCCCTTCGGGCCTTCCGGGGTGGCGCTTTACGTTGGTCACCTGGAGTCGTCCGCAATTCCGTCAAGGTGGAAATCTCTCGCGATACGGGAAGAATCTGCGTTGACGCGGAATCCCACACCACCAGTTCCCTGAGTATGGAACGCACACTCCCCACACGGATCGCCGAACTTGAACGGCGCCGCAGCCAGATCGAGGCGGAAATCGGCTCGATCAAGGCTCGGAACAACGATCAGGAACGCCGGCGCGACACCCGGCGAAAGATCCTCGTCGGTGCGGGGGTGATCGTCCTGGCCAACGAGAGTACCGGCTTCCGGGCCTGGCTCTTGGCCTCCTTGAAACCGAAGACGGCGTCCCGCGATTGGGCGCTCGTCGAAGAGGCCCTGAGCGGGCCGAAGGAGCAAGAATGAACATCGTGAACTACGTGAACGCCTTGAAGGCGTTCGACGGCCTTATCTCCCGGCTCGAAACTGAGAACCGGGTGGTTACGGAAGCCCTCGGGGACGGCAGTGCCGTCGTGGCTCAGCTGGAGAGCTTGCCGGACGGGAAGCGGCTCGCAATCCTGCACGCGATCGTGCAGTGGGCGATTTGGCGGTATTCCAAGCTCGTCCCGCTGCCGGATCCCAAGCCCACCGACGCGCCCGCGCCGGTCCTCGAGAGGACTCAGAGCCGACGTCAGGCCGATCGCGAGAAATGCTGAACGGCGGCTCAGGGCATCAAGTCGGCGAGGTACTCGGAACCGGGCTCCACTCCGGTGACGACGACCTGATCCCTGGCCCGCGTGCAGGCGACGTAGAGGAGGTGGCGCTCGGTGTTGTAGATCTCGTCGAGTTCCGCCTCTTCCGCCGCCGATTCGATCCGCTCCTGTAGCGGGATCACCTCGTCGTCACAGGCCATGACGGCGACGGCCTTGAACTCCAGCCCCTTGGCGAGATGCATGGTCCCGATCGCGACGGCGTTTGCCGTCGCCTCGGCCTTGTCATCGAGGACGATCGATTTCTGGCCGGCGTGCTTCACCGCCTGCTTCGCCCGGTCCGCCTGATCCAGCGTCCTCACGAAGACGCCGATCTGCTCGGGCGCGATTCCGTCCGCGACCGCGGCCGCGATCCAGTCGCCGACGAAGGCGATCTCCTCCTCTTCCGTGTCGAACGTCCGCACGACGGGTTCCGGCCCGTTGAAGCAGGAAACCGTTCCGCGGCGGCTCTCCTCTATGCCGTCGACGTCACGCAGATGCACCGGAAGCAGGAGATCGGCCTTGCGACGGATCTGGTGTGACGTCCTGTAGTTCACGCGAAGCGAAAAGGATCGGCCGCGGACGTCCACGCCCTGGGACAGCCAGGAATAGGGCTGCTGGAAGATCCGCTGCCCCAGGTCGCCGGCAAAGAACAGTGAGTCGCCGGAGTCGGGGACCAACGCCCTCAGGAACCGGAGCTGCGGGATGCTGACGTCCTGCGCCTCGTCGATCACGGCATGGGTGAACGGCTTGCGGTCGGACGATCGAAGATGCTCCGTCACCTTCGCCATGGCCTCGGCCCATGTCACCATGTTGCGCTGCCGAAGCGTCGCGCGCGCCTTGTCGAACACCGACCAGAGGGCCTCCCGCTGGCGACCGCCGATACGGGTCTTCCGGCCAAGCCGGGAGACGTCGCGATAAGCCTCCCACGACTTGATCTGCCAGGCGTCCACAACGAAACGCCACTCGTTTAGGAGAAAGCGTCGGCTGAACCGCGGCTGCGACAGCTCGGCCGCCGCCGTCATGATGATGTTCTCGATCTGGGCGCCGGACGCCATGTTCGGCTTCGTGCCGAAGATGTCTTCGTACAGGCGGTAGGCGATGCCATCGACGTGCCCGGTGGTGATCCGAGGGGCCGCCTCGTCGTCTTCAGTCAGCAATCGTCCCAGCTTGGTCTTCAGCGCGTGGGCGAGGTTCTTCGAGAACGTCGCCAGCAGGACTCTCGCCTCGGCGGACTGCCTCGCCAGATACACGGCCCGGTGAAGCGCGACGACCGTCTTCCCCGTCCCGGCGGATCCGGTGACGCGTGCCGGGCCGTCGAAGTGCTTCTCTGCGATCTCGCGTTGTGCCGGGTGGAGGAAGACGGTCCATTTCTCCCACGGGAACTCCAGGGCGAGCTTGAGTTCTTCGACGTCGTGAACCACGCGGAACCGGCGAAGGGCGTCGGGATGGGAGAAGGGATCGACCTTCTCCGGGACCTGGACCGGTTTCCTAGGGACCCCGCCGACGGCCAGTTCTAGAAGGGCCTCTGCGGCTTCTTGCGGCAGGTGCGTGGCCAATTCGAGTAGGGCATCAGCGTCCGCAGCCCGGACCGCATCTAGCCATTCGGGCGGGACGCCGTAGCTCAACAGATCGTCGCCCAAACACCCTGCGAGTACGGCTGGCCCCGACAGGCGTGGTTCCGGAGGCACGGTCAGTGCGGCCGCGGCGGCTGGGGAAACCTCCTCCAGTCTCTCGACGACTTCGACGATCTGGGCGGCTCCGGTCGAGGGATGGGTCTCGATCTTCCTCCTCTCCGCCCAGCGGTAGGCGGCATCGTGATGATCGACGTAGCAGAGAAGCAGGCTCGCCTGGCTCTTGTGGACGATCAGCCGAATGTCGTCGCTCACGCGAACGGACCAGAAGTTCGGATCCTTCGAGGCTTCGACCCTATGGAAGTGCAGCGCTGGAGACGAGGGATCAAGCTGGAGGTCGAACGCCGTCGTCTTGACCGCTTTCTGGAGCTTACCCGGAAGCTTGGTGAGGCTGGCCGTGAACGTCTCGGCGATGCGGAATTCCATCTCACGTACCCCGGCCAATTATGGGACAGGCGCGCGTTCGATCATGAACTTGATGGTCTTGAGGAATTCGAGAATGACACCTTCATCCGTAGCTGACAGCCTCTTTCTCCGAGAATAGTTGTGGAGGATGCTGTTGGAATCGTCTGTTAGTCTCCGCAAGCGTTTCCCCTGGACGAAGTCGTATTTCTCGCTGGCCAGGATGATGAGGTCCCCAAGGCCTTTATCTCGCGTCCGCCCTTTTTCGTCCTTGAACTGAAAATCCAGTCCGTAGTGCCGCTTGAGGATCATCTCCAGTGCCGCCCTGCAGGTGGCAATGGCGGCCGCTGGGGCACCGAAGACGAACGAGCGGACGGCGTCATCCAAAAGGTCAGGAAGCGTCCCCCGCTCGCCCATGCCATATGCGTTGGACACGTGCGCCGGCATGAATATGACAGGTACTCGCCTCCATCTCCGAAAAACGCCGGTTACATCGAGGCCAATCGTGCCAGTCAAGTAGTCGTACGCCTCCAGACCGATCTTGGCCGCGAAGTCGATCGTCTCGCCCGCGTCTCCCGTTGCCATATCGGCATGGGACTGGACGGCCCAGAAAGCCAGATCGAGTGCTTTGGCGCCGTCGTGGACTAGTGGATCAAACGAGTCATCAAATTCGGGGTCAGGACTGACCAGTTCGGGAACAGCCTTCTGCTCTTCGCCTGAGAGTTCCACCCCATCCAAGAAATCGGATAGGTCCAGGGAAAAATCGATGTCGGAAAATACTGCGGCAACAATGGCGGATTCCCAACGGGACTTGTAGTCCTGATAGGCATCCTCAAATCCCCGGGGAGCCTGACGGTAGTATTTCCTGGAGCTGTGGAATACACGGCGCTCGAAATCGCCACGGGACAAGAAGGCATAAATTCGGTCTACCGCATCTTTCACCTGCGAATTTTGCTTATAAAAGACCTCCAGGCGAGAAGGCTCATCCGAGCTGACGTCCTTTATGCCGTTGAAGAGGATGAGGAACTGCTCAAGGATGCTTGGTCGTGCTTGCGTCATGACCTTTCCCTCCGCTGACTTCAGCAGCCGGTTCGTGGTTCTTTGCCCGAGCCTCCTAAAACCACGTATCGGACTGCGGAAGCCGTGTACCGAGCATGTACAGGCCGCTGTGGACGTCCAAGAGGTTCCACCCCGCGTGGCCCTTGTGTAGCTCCTCGATGAGAGCGTTGTTCTCGTACAGGGCGCCGGGTTCGAATGCCTCGTCGTCAAGCTCCGTTCCCGAAGGTGGTCGCGAAAGCACCTTCGTTTGATGAAGGATCGCAAGGGCGTTGAAAATCGGCCCGCCTGGCGGCAACAGGACGATCGGAGTGGTCAAGGTGTCTGCCAGGCCTGGGTTGGAGAACAGCGCTACCATGAACATCGCCGTTGCGTTCCAGCTGCCAATGTACCGAGGGCGGTCGCGCGAGATGATGGCGCCAAGCCATCGCTGCTGGGCGTCTCGGTAGCCATTCAGCGTGTTGGGCAGCTCATCCGGCAATCGGACTTTTGAGAACAGGGTGTGTCCACCAGAGAGGGATTCCTCGACCGGATCCGGGCCACGCTCGAAATGGTGTCGCCGTGCGATCGCGAGGTCGTCGCCGTTCCAGTCGCTCATCAGCCAAGCGGCGGCGCCGGTGAACTCCAGGTTGATCGGGGCGAAGTGGCCCCAGGATAGGCCCATCGCATAACAGACGTGCCATGGGTTGAAGTCGGGGTAAGCAGCCAAATGGTCGGCGATCTCCCGCCGGCCGATCGAATTCAGGCTGCTGCCGCTCCAGTGAAGCAGCTCCTGCACCTTCGTTCGGGCCGGCCCGCCGCCGCGACCCCCTCCCAGGCGGCACAGTTCATGGAAGCGGCGCTGCGTCTCGTTGATGGGCTTCGGAAGAGGCATACTGCTCCCCTCAGGCGGCTTTTCGCGACCGGTCACGGCCCGGCTTCAGCAACATCCAGGGATACACGATCTCGCGCGGCATCCTACCTGCAAACCGGTATCCATCATTCACAATGTGCCACGCGCGCCCGGGATGTCTGCCCATCCCGGGAAGCGTGTACTGTTTGCGTTCGTTCCACAGATCCCACCACATCGTCCAGATGAAGATGTGCTCGAGCTCCTCGATGGCCCGACGGTTCTTGGCCAATGCGGTGCGGTAGTTGTGGAAGTCGATGTTCCCGATACTCAGCGCGGTGTCCCCCCGCTTCTTGCAGAACTCCTCTGCTTTCGGGTGGTCATAGAACCGGTGTTTCAGGTCGTTCGTGATCCCGATGTAGACTATCTTGTCCTTCGTCTTGGCCCGATGATGGTTTCGAACCAAGGCGTATAGGTAGCCTGGAGCTTGTTCTGCCAATTCCGTGGGCGCCGGCTTGTCCGGACGCCAGATCTTGGGCTCGGTCCATGTGACCGTCACGTCTTTGAACAGCGGACTTCCCTTCGCGTTCTGAACGTCTTCGATGTTGTCTCCGTAGTAAGCTGACCGGAAACCATCCAAAGGGCTCATCTGCTCCTCCCCCTATACGAAAATGATTCAAGCCAATCATTCCTATGCATGGAACTTGTCGTATTCGGCCACCGGGTCGATTTGCTCATACTTGTCCGCGCTCGCCCCGTTGGATAAGCGCTCAAGCACGTGCCGGGCCAAGGATCTCAACCGCTGTACGTCAACTCGCGCCACGAAATTGATGGGCTCTCTCGGGCGTGGGCGATTCCAGACCAGGAGGTGGGTAAGATCCTGTCCGTCTGCGCTTTCAGGTTTGATGTTCAAGTGGGCGATCGCGTGACGCATGAATTTCGGAATGTCAGCCAGGGATTTCGGCCACCCCTCGTCACTATGCTTGGAATCCGGAGCCTCTTCCTTTGGCCTAAGGATCTTTACGACCTCTTCGAGGTTAGCCCTTCCGTAGTCTCTTAGAATATCAGCCATGTATTTTCCTGACTCACCTCTCTCATGAGGCAGGACAAAAACCGCCAATAGAAACCCAATCAGGGCCGTATCTTCATATGAGATCGGTCGATCCCCCTCGATATCGGACATATTCCTTACGGTTCGTCTCGCAAACTCCTGAATGAACCTTCCGTTCGGATAGCTCGTCATCGTTCACCTCACCGTGAACACCCTCATCACTTCATCCCCGAAGTGGTTGATCACCTTCACCGCGATCCGGCCCGTGCACGGCTTCGGGAACGGGCGGGAGACGTCGCGGTAGAGGCTCGCCCAGGCCTCCTCGTCGATCTCGGCCTTGAGGCTGGTCTTGAGGGCCTTGTACGGATCGTTGGCCCCGAGGAAGTAGGCGTGGCGGACGAAGAAGCTCTCTTCGTTGTAGTCCGTGTCGATGAACCAAGCGGCAATGTCGTCGGTGTCACCGGAACGGACCTCGCCCTTCTGGGGATCGAACACGTCGACACCGAGGATCCGCACCTGGATCTGGTGGTCTTCGAGGTCCTTGATCTCGATATCCGGCTCGCCGAACACCACGAAGAGGTTCCCGGCGCCGGTGTTCTTCAGCTCGTCAGCCATGTGCAGGTCAGGGTTCATGCGCGCCTGAATGACCGTGAGCGCGCCCTGCCGATGGAACTCCGATGCGTGGGCGTCGTAGTTGAAGGCACACGCGATGAGGACGTCGAACCCGGCCTCCCGGGCCTCGCGAGCCGCGGCCACCATGTCCGGGCGCGAGACGGTCCCGAACTCCGGCCCGATGAACATGCCGGCCTTGCGCTCCTTGTCCCCCTCCATGAACCGGCCTTCGGCGGCGATGTATCCGTCGCCCGGCCATGGGGTGAGGCTGGTGAAGACGATCCGGTCCTCCTTCTTCGACTGCTGAACGCCGGAGCGCTTCAGGTGATCGAGGACCATGTCCGCGAAGTCAGTCGCCTCCTCCCACTGGTGCGGCCTGACGGTGCGGCGCGGAGCGGGACGTCCGGCCTCCTCAGCCTCGGAGGCGAGGAGTTCCTCCCAGAGCGTGTCGTCCACGTCCGAAGGCACCACCCGATGGGGTGACAGGCTTTCGACCGTGAACGGTCCGGCCACACGGATCGTGCGCTTGTCCTCATAGGGCTTGTCGTAGAGGTATTCGGTTTCGGCGTTGCGGGCGATCGAGGCGTCGATTTCCTGCTGGCGGGCGATGCGTGCCTCCCACCACTTCGCGTGCGCCTCCTTCGCTGCCGGCGGCCAGCCGGCCTCGGCCTCGCGCGGGATCTCCCAATCCTCCCAGGATCTGCCGCGCGCCGCGTTCAGGGTCGCCCGCAGGGGCTCCAGAGTGCCCTGCCACTTGTCCCAGATGACGTCGATCTCGGCATTGTTGGCGATCGACTTCAGCGTGACGTGCGGCACGCGCCCATAGACGAAGCCCTGGCGGATGTCGCCGTGGGTCGGACGGTCGGCCGACGATCTGCCGGCGACCGCGCCCTCCTTGAGGAGGCCGGCCCGGGAATCGGCCAAGAGGTAGTAGGGATAGCGCGCGCCCATCAGCCGCGCCCGCGCGAGAGCCAGAGCAACGCGGCTAGTGTCAATGGTGATCCACCGACGCCCCCACTGTTCGGCGACAAAAGCCGTGGTACCCGAGCCGCAGGTCGGGTCCAGAACCAAGTCACCGGGATCAGTAGCCATCAGAACACAGCGTTCTATTACTTTCGTATTAGTTTGAACTACGTAAAGCTTTGGGTCTCCAAATCCTGCGGTTGTAGTGTCCGACCACTGGTTGTTGTGCGGAAAAACACTGAAATCATCAAAAAAGCGAACGTACCTAAGCGTGTTCCCAAAGGGAATCAGGCGATCTGCTTGCTGGAGGCGATTCATGCCGATACGGTTCGTCTTCCAACCACCTTTGTTCGGCATGTATTCTCGTCCACTTACGGAGACTGGGAATATAGTTGTCATTCCGACACGAGTCGTTTGTGACGTTAGGTTATCTCCTGAGAACAATCTCAACCCGGTCAATTGACCTGAAAGTTCATCAGGAAGCGCAGATCGTCGAAGGCCATTTAGCTCTTGCACACGGAAATATGCCGTTCCGCCAGCACCATCGATTGTCTTTTTCTGGTATAATTGCTTGTATTTGGCTGCTTCTTTTCGCCGAGTAAACCAAATAATATGATTTGAAACGCTTGCGAGCAGGTTTGTCCCAACTGAAAAGCTACCTGCACCTGTAGTTGTCTTGAACGTTATTTGTGCCGCGAAATTCTCCTCGCCGAAAACTTCATCCATCAGCCCTCGCACGCGATGGACATTCTCGTCGCCGATCTGAACGAAAATGGAGCCGCTGTCGGCCAGCAAGTCGCGGCAGACGGTCAGGCGGTCGCGCAGATATGTGAGGTAGGAGTGGATGCCATCCTTCCAGGTGTCGCGGAAGGCCTTCACCTGTTCCGGCTCACGGGTGATCTGGTCGACCTTGCCGTCCTTGACGTCGCGCGATCGGGTCGAAACCTGCCAGTTGGAGTTGAACCGGATTCCGTAGGGAGGGTCGATGTAGATGCACTGCACCTGCCCCCGCAAGCCTTCCTTTTCAGCGAGGCTTGCCATGACCTGCAGAGAATCGCCCAATATCAGGCGGTTGGACCAGTGCTGGTCGTGGGCGTAGAACTCAAGCCGCGCTTCGGGGTCCGGCAGACCGTTGAAGTCTCCGAAGAGGTCGGGCAGCGCATCGGGTCCCTGCTCGGTTTTCCGTTCCTTCGTCTGCCGGCGTAGATCCTCGATAATGACCTTCGGATGGACCTTCTCCTGAATGAAAAGCGGCGGGGCCTGGACGACCAAGTCGGACCAATCCTGCTCGTCCTTCCCGCGCCACACGAGCTGCGGATCCAGGTCGGTATTGCGGGGATACCGCAGCTTCTTCGGTGCCGCGTCCTCGGCCTGCACTAGCGACTGCAACTCGGCGGTCGGGATGTTCTTGCGCGTTGCCGCTCCGTGGGTGAAGGACTCGACGTCCAGCCCGTTCTTGACCATGAATCACTCTCCCTCGATGGCTAGTCGGCCGCAGCCACGATGCCGGTATCGCGCAAGACGTCGGCCGGCGCCTCTTCCTCTTCGGCTGGAGCGACGTCCGCGCCGGCGATCGGGTGTCCCGTTGCCTGCGAGACCAATTTGAGGAGGCGGCGCTCCCGATCGGCGTAGAAGCCGTCGAAATCGTCAGCGCGGAGCAGCGCCGGGTCGATGCAATGGGAGTGAAGGCACCCGTCGATGACGTCCGCCCCGATCGGCGGCGTTCCCGGAGTGCCAGCCTGGAGGCGGCCGATGTACTTCGAGGGCGCCTCGCCTCCCAAGATCCGGTTGGTCCGATAGCTGAGGGGCGTCTTGTTGATGACCGTGTCATAGACCCGGACGTCGATCCCCTTCGCCTTGCACCAGGCCTCCGGGAAGATGTGATGGATGTCCACGTACTCGTCGAAGAAAACGGTGTGGCCGTACGCCTGGCCACTGCGGAAATCCTTCGCGCCTTCCTCCAGCAGGAGCGCATGAATACCCTTGTAGGCGGCGGAGAGCCGGCTGCGCATGGTGCGAAGGCGGTCGGCCCGGAAGACGCCGTCCTTGACCGTCGTCGGCTCGGGGCCGCCGTTCAGCCATTCCGGGACCTCCATGATGTCCTTCGCGAAACGGGATTCGACGGCGGAGCCGTAGAGCTCGCCAAAGATGCCGCACCAGTACCAGCGCGCGAGCCTGGCCTTGACGGCTGCGTGCTCCCACTTCTCGCCGATCTCGGCGAGGACGGCCGCCAGCGGGACGATCTGCGTCTGGTAGGGCAGGTCGAGCACCCGGAAGATGTTGTGCTGATGCAGGAACTTCGCCGCGGTCACGAAACCCCGCTCGACCGAATCCTTGTAGGCCTTGTAGGCTTCGAGCGGCAAATCCAGGAGAGATTGCCGGGTCGCACGCACTGCCGGAAGCTCGCTCTCCGGCATCCCCTTGGCCACCGCGTCCTGGCGAACCTTCTTGGAGTGGATCAGCGCGATCGCCTGCAGGACGTCGGTGCTGGCCACCTTCTCGAGGACGCCGTACCGCTGCTCGGCAACCCGGCCGAACGTCTGCAGGCGTTCCTGCAGGCCGGGCTTCTTCCCGTCGCCGAACCAGTCGTCCCGCAGGCGATAGCCTTGGGCGGCATACATGGCGGTGACAAGTTCGAAGGCATCGAGCGGCTTCCCGCCGGTGTTGACCTTCTCGAAGACCAGACAAACCGCCTCGTGGGACGTCTCCTGATCGAGCGAGATGACGGGGACGCGATACGCCTTGAAGTTCTGCAGGACCTGGTTCTTGAAGGTCTTGAACAGCTCCCGCATCTGCGGCTGGCCTTTGGCAATCCAGTGATCGCCGAACCCGTCCTGCCAGGCATCCCAGTCGAAGACCTGGTTGAGCGGGAAGAGGAGGCTCTCGTATTCGGCCTCAGGCGTGGAGAGGTCGAGCACGACTTCCCGGTTGAAGTTCGTGCGGATCGTCTTGTCCTCGTTCACGCCGACGATCGCCTCCTCGCGGTCCACGTCGTCACGCAGGCTGTCGCGGATGTCGATGTAGAACCAGCGCTTCACCATCTTCTGCCGGGGCGTGATGGTCTCGACGACCTCCTTCCGCATGCAGGTCTGGTACAGGGACGTCATCCGCTGCTGACCGTCCAGCAGCAGCTGGTCCGGCATGCGGTCCCCGGCTTCGCGCGGGCTGCCCTGGATGGGACGGCGGGCGAAGGTGTTGGCGGCTCCCGCCTTCATCTCCAGGGTCATCAGGGCGCCGATCGGGAACGCCTGCGAGATGGAGGCGATGAGGCTCTTGATCCGGTCCTCGTCCCACACCCAGCTGCGCTGGAAGTCGGGCAGCTGCACCTTGCCAACCGCGCAGTCGCGGAGGAGTTCCTCCAGGCCGATGGGGTTCGTCTTGAAGCTCGTCATCCTCTCCCCCCCTCTACGCAGGCTCGCGAACCAGGAACGAGTCGATCAGCCTTGCCAGCTGGCTTTCCATCTCGAAGACCGCGGTGAACTCGGCAAAAGCCCAACGCCCGAACCGGCCGAGGTTGTTGACCCCCGGAACCCACAAGGCCCGCATGGTCTCCGCCTTCAGTTGGGCGTCGCCGCCGCGAAAACCCTTGACCTCCATCACCACGTTCAGCAGGTCAGTATGGCCGTCGTCGATCTGGACGATGTAGTCGGGCAGGTACTTGCGCGGGGTGGCGCCATCCCGGTACGGAACCTCGAAACCCAAGGCCTGGTTCTTGACGTAAGCGCGAACACGCGGGTGGGTCTCCAGGGCCAGGGCGAACTGGGCCTCCCAATCGGAGTCGCATACGACCCAGTTCACGTGGCACCGGTCCGGGTTCGTCTTCCAGCGTGTCTTCTTGCTGGTGTTGAAGTTGACGAACCGGCTGGAGCCGACGGGGTTGTAGGCGTCCAGGATAGCCTTCACGCGGCGGGCGCCGGCATCGGTCCGCTGGCAGGCGAGATAGATCCGCTCGGCCGCCTGATCGGCGATCTCCTGATACATGAGCTGCGCCGGGAAGGTGCCGCCCGAGCACTTGAGATAGCCGCCGTCGATCCACTCGCGGGTGATCCGCTTGAGTTGGCCGAACAGGTGCAGCTTCGGCTCCTGACCGGGGTCGCGGAAGTGCTTGAACAGTAGGTGCTTCGCGAGGTTGTAGCAGACGGTGCTCGGCCGGACCTTCTCGAGGTGCTTGATGTCCAGCGTGACGCCCTCGCCGACGATGCCCTCCAGCAGCACCGTGCACGGCCCGACCCGTTCCGGGGTCAGATGGAGTACGGAATCCTGCGTAAACCGGGCCTGCAGCCGTTCGTCCGGAAGCTCCACCCGATAGCCTTCGACCCGCGGGAACCTGACTTCCAGCATCTCCCGTTCGCGGACGGCGAAGACGTGGACGGTTTCGCGGGGCGGTTTGGGTGGCGCGACGACGGGCTTGGCCGTGAAGTCGAAGGGGATACCGAGGATGTCGGCGTACTCGGCGTTGAACAGGCCGTCATCGTTGAGCTCGTAGGACTGGCGGCGCAAGGCTCGGCCGACCACCTGCTCGCAGAGAAGCTGGGTTCCGAAAGCCCGGACGCCGAGGATGTGGGTCACGGTGTTTGCGTCCCACCCTTCGGTGAGCATGCTGACGGAGACGACGCAGCGGATCGACTCCCCCAGGCGGCCGGGCTTCCCGACCGTGTTCATGACCTCCCGCAAGAGATCCTGGTCCGTGATCTTCTCCGCGGCCGCGGCGCCGGACCGCTGGGCAAGTTCACGCTTGAACTGGTCGATCTCATCCGACGCGACCGCGCGGAAATCCTTGTCCAAGGCGTCGCCCGACTCGAGCTGCTCGGAGTCGATCAGAAGCGTACGGGGGCGAGGCAGGCGGTTCCCATGCTCGTCGTAGTTCCGGAACAGCTCCAGCCGGCCGTCGTGGAAGTGGGTGTTCCCGTCCTCATCCTCACGCAGGAATCCCGAGATGAAGTCATAGAGGAGCTTGGAAGTCGCGGTGTTATTGCAGACGACGATGAAGACCGGCGGGACGCCGATCCCTTCCTTGTCCCATAAGTCGAACGTCTTCTCGTAGTGGCCGTAGAGCGCGTAAAGGGCCGTCTGAAGTTCAGAGGGCAGCTTGTGCGGATCCAGGCTCTCCGACTTCCCGCGGCCCTTCTTCGGCATCTTCTTGCCGATGTGTTCCCACAGGTTCCGGTACACCGGCATCTCGGCGTTGGGCAGGTTGTCGGCGACGGGAACGCGCGGCAGCTTGACGATGCCGCATTCGATTGCATCCATGAGCGAGAAGTCTGAGATCGTCCAAGGGAATAACGTTCCCTCGGCGTAGCCCGAGCCACGCAAGAAGAATGGCGTCGCCGACAGGTCATAGACCGCCTGCAGCCCCAGCTTCCGCTTTACGATCTCGATGCCGTTGATCCAGAGCCGGGCGGCTTCGTTGTTTTTCTTCGCCTCGTCCTTCTCCTCGCCCGACAGACCGGCGCCGCCGTTGGCGCCCGGCTTCTCCCGATAGCAGTGATGAGCCTCGTCGTTGATGACGACGATCCGCTTGATGCCCATCAGGTCCGGCATCACCCGCTGCAGCATCTGGCCTTCGGTCTCGAGCGTGTTGACGTCGTTGCCGCGGCCCTTCAGCAGGGCGCGGCCGACCTTCGAGACCTCCATGCGCTCACGCTGCTTCAGCGCGTGGTAATTCGTGATGACGATCTTCGCCCGGTCGATATCGGGCAGCATGTCGGTCGGGACCAGCTCGCGGGTCTTGTAGTAGCTGTCGGGGTCATTCGGCAGGAGGACCCGCAGCCGGTCGCGGATAGTGATGCCGGGGGTGACGATCAGGAAGCCGCGGCTGTAGCTTTTGGCGTTCGGGTGCCGGACGGCGTTGGCGACGTGCCAGGCGATCAGCATGGCCATGACGGTCGTCTTGCCGGACCCCGTCGCCATCTTCATCGCCAGCCGGAGCAGCGCGGGGTTCGCCTGCTCGTTGGCGCCGCGGACGTGATCCCAGAACTTCGCCCCCTGCTTGCCGAGCTTGGGAGCGACCTCGGTCAACCAGATGATGGTCTCGACGGCTTCGACTTGGCAGAAGAACGGCCGGATCCCCGCGAAAGGATGATGCCGCCAGTGTTGGAGCAGACGCGCGGTGGTCGGCGTAACGTTCCAGTCTGACGGGTTCGAAAGCTTCCGCCACGCGTCGACATACGTGCGGATCTCGTTGATGATCGGGGTCGGATTGTACTCCTGCTCGGCCGTAGTCAGCCCGTGCTCGTCGGCGAACACAAAACCGGCTTGCTCGGCCGCCTTCTTCTTGCCCTTCTGCTTCTTCGGCTTGGGGACCGGCGTGATCAGTTCCGAGCGGCGCCGGCCGTGAACCGGGGGGTTGTCGGTCGGCTGCCCGTCGGCGTCGAGGTCATGGTGCCACTGCGGGATTTCGTAGGGAGAATTGAGGATAGGCTGCTCGAAAAAGCGGTCGCTCATCACGTTCCCTCACCGACGACTCCGCGTGTTCTGATTGCGGATCTTTGACATAACCTATCGCGCCGGTACGCGTTCGATCCAGCCCGAATTTCGCCGCTGGCGTCGTGCTCGGCGGCAAGTTTCGTCCGAAACTTTTGTGCATATGGATTTGCTACCGCCTTGAAATCGCTCAATTCACCGCCGAAGTTTGACCCGAAACTTTGGTCCAAGTGGATGCTGGGTTTTGCGGCGATTGCCTAAGTCTCTGAACCGTCAATGTTTTTCCCGCCCTGCAACACCGCCGCAGGCGCTCGGCGCCGCGATTTTCGATGCTGGGCCGGCGAAAGCCTCGCAAATGGCTGGTCCCGGGTGGTCCGCCACCTGCAAAGCGGCACCCGGAACGGGTGCTGATATCTGATGGCACCGAATGGCACCTGCATGTCAGATTGAATCACCCGATCCCGTCGGCTCGAGATCCATCTCAGCGAGAAACCGGGAGGGTTGCCGCGACCATCCTCGGTATTGGCTGGCGTACGACAGCACGAGATTCTTTCGGGTGCGCGTGATCGCGACAAAGCAATTCCGCCGCTCCTCCTCCAGCTCGGCCGGTCGCGCATCCGGCTTGAGGCTCTGCCACGATGGAAGGACCGATTCCGCCAAGCCGATCAGCCAAACGTAATCGAACTCCAAGCCTTTAGCGGCATGGATGGTCAGGAGGCGCACCGCATTTGGATCGGGCGGAGGTTCCTTCGGCCGAAGTGCGAGTCCCTGCAACAGCTCGTCCAGGTCCGGCTGACTTCCCTTCTCGGCTCTGATTGCCTTGGCCGCGACCTCCCAAGCAGCTTTGTCTTCGTCCGCGTCACTCACGTTGCCATTTGGCGCCGCGGCAGTTTGCGGCAGCCATGCGATCGCCTCCGCAACGATCTTCGGCCAGGTTGCTCGCGCCTGAACCAGCCGGCAGGCAAGCTCTGACAATCGCGATGCCGTTTCATCCCCATTCGTCTTCGCAGCGAGGGACCAGTGTTCGAGGTACGAAAGGCCGGAAGAGGCTGCTTCGGCCGCAAGTATGGCCGCATCCAGTTCCATACCAGAAATGCGATTGGCGGCTCCGACCATGGCTGTGAATACCTGCCTGTCGGTCGGGCGAAGAGCCAGCTCAAGGCAGCTTTGCAGCCATACGAATTGGGCGGAGACGAACCTGTCCCGACGCGTGGCGATAGAGGCGGGCACGCCGGCTCCACGCAGGGCATCCAGCACGGGCTGAAGAATCGCCCTTGTCCGGCCGAGCACCGCGGTTCGGCCCCATTTTCCCCGCCCGGATCGAGCGATTTCGGCGCCGACCGATTGCGCCTCGTCAACGTCGGTCTGGAACACCCTTTTGCGGATCGCCGGTCCCTCGTCAGGCAGCGTCGAAACGAGAGCGGCCTTTCCGGGGGTGCGATCTGAGTTGTGTGCTACGAGGTTGTTTGCGGCGTTGACGACCTCTGGAGGGCAGCGCCGGTTCTCGACGAGCTGCATCAGGACCGGAGAGAAGTTCTGGCGGAAGGCGACGATCTGCTGATAGCTCGCACCTGCCCATTGGTAGATGATCTGATCGTCATCCGCGACTGCGAAGAGGTTCTTGAACTCCGACCCGGCCAGAAACCGAACAAGCCTGTACTGAGCTGGCGTCGTGTCCTGAAATTCGTCGATGAGCCAATACGGGTAGGACTGACGAATTCTGGCCGCAACGGCCGGGATACTGTGGACGAGCCGACACGTGTCCAAGATCAAGCCGTTAAAATCCATCAGGTTCCGCGTTCTCAACGCATTCTCGTAGATCCCGTAGACACGAGCCGCTCGCTCGCCGGCCTTCGGATCCCGGAAACGCTGTGCAGTCTTCTCAGGGCTGACCAAGCTGCTTCGCAACTGGTCGATGGCCTTCAGCCACCGAACGTCATCCTGTGCGACGGTTTCCCCGTTCTCGGCCGCCTGCCGAATGGCATCCCGCAGCAGTTCCTCACGATCTTGGTCCTGGTCGTAGATCCCGAAATCCGGTCTGATCCCGAGGTGTGATCCATGTTGCCGAAGAACCTGGGCGCAGAAGCTGTGAAATGTTCCGATGACGGCTCTTTCCGTCAGGCCAGGCACCATGCCCTCGACCCGAGTTCTCATCTCGTCACCGGCCTTCGTTGTGAACGTGAGGGCGAGAACACGAAAATTGCGGTTCCTGGAATTGTCCAAGATCCTCGCGATGCGCGTGGTCAGAACAGTGGTTTTTCCCACTCCGGGACCCGCCAAGACCAGCGCAGCCCCTTCCCCCCAGTCGACGGCTTGCCGTTGCGTGACGCTCAAGCGGTCAAAAGCTGCCGCGAGTTCGGGTGTCATGCTGTCCCGTCCCGAAGCGCTTTCACCAGGGTGACGAACGGGATCGGCATCCGCTCCGCGAGAGCGCGATCCTTCGCGACCCGCAATGACAACGCCCCCATGTACCCGGTCTTCCTGTTCTTGAGGCGCGCTCGGAACTCCTCGATTGGGCAAGTCATGGCAGAGGCACCGCTGATCTCGGCAAGGATCTCCCGAAGAAGTCCCTCGTGTCCATCCTCAAGAAGCTGATCCTCGAGATCGCGAGACGCCGGCAACGACTGGAGGCGAGATGCCAGTTCGGCTTCCTCAAAACCACGATCCAGAATCTGTTGTCTGAACTTGGCGGCCTCGGCATCTCCGTCGGTGATCATCTGCCAGGGGATTCCGAAACCCTGTGCCAACGCCGGGTAAATCGCGGCATTCCCACTCTGCTGAAAATCGATGACGGAGACGCCGTGCGCATCCAAGGGCCAATCCAATGCCTGTCCAAGTGCGTGAAGGAGGAGGTATTCCGTCACCCCTTCGACAAGGATCCAGCGTCGGGCGAAAAAGATTTCGCCCCGCACCCTGCGACCGTGGAACCCGAGTTCCTCCTCGTCTTCGCCGGAAGGCAGTATCCGACACTGATGGCGGAATTTGCGTAATGCTTCGGCCCGCGTCTTCGTATCGGGATCCTTCCGATAACAGCGGAGCAGGTTCTTTGCCATCTCCGTGTCAAACCACGAGCGCGCCGCCACAAGACCACTGCTCGTGTCCCGGTGGAATATGCGTCCGGCGCCGCCACGAGTGAAGCCGTCGAGGGAACCGTTCCAGGGCAATTCAGAGACGACCTGCCGCGGAATGGAGGTGACCTCCGTGCGACCATTCCGAAGACAGACCAGACGGAGGTCCCTCAAGGGAACGCGCTGGACGAAATATGGGGAATGGGTCGTCATCAGCTTTTGGCCCGAGAGACCCAGGATCCGCTCCCAAAGCGTTCGTGCCGCTTGTGGATGCAGGTGGGCCTCCGGTTCCTCGATCGCAAACACGGCTTCCACGCCGGACCGGTCAGCTTCCTCGAGCTGCTGGAGGACGGCAGCCTGGAACAGGAAGATCACAGCCAAGCTTTGGAGACCTTGGCCGTGATGGTCGAGCGGCAGCCAGGGACGCGGCTCCTCGTTCCGGAGAACGATCCCCGTCCTTTGCAGCATGTCCTCGACCCCAAGCGGCAGAGTGTTGAGCCGAGCCGCACCCGGTCCCTCTCCAATGGCCACCCTGGTCGCTTGACCTATCAGTTCGGCGATTTCCGATAGACGCGGATCGGCAGCGACAATTCGCGCATCCAGTTCGGACAAGATGCGCAGCGCATCCGCCTCCAACTCCTCCGGAATGCGTACTCCTCGAAGGAGGCGCCCCCAATGACCGGAACGAGGTGTGAACTCCTCCGCGGCGTCACGCAAGGCGCCAAGCCAGAAGAGGGGCATGTAGCCGAAAAAGCCGGTCAGGTTGATCGCTCTTCGGCGTTCGGGAAGAGGTTCGCCCGCAGCGTCAAGGAACTGCCAGACGGGGTCGAAAACTTCCTTCTCTTCATTCCACGCGCAAGTGACACGGACGGTGAGAACGTTCCGGCCATCCGGCAACACCGGCATGATGTCCTCAAGAGCCGCGACCATGTCAGCGTCCCAAGCGCCCGGCGCCGGCTCCTCCATCACGAGCGTGATCCTTACGGCAGGGAGCGTGCGGGGGTCATCTCCCGGTCCAGGCCGATGTACGTCGTTCTCGGAAAACCCTGTCCCGCGCTGCCCCCAGCGTCTGCTCAATACGATCCGTACGGCATCGAGAATGGCCGTCTTCCCGGAGTTATTCGGCCCGATGAAGACCGTTGTTTCATTTAGGTCCACTTCAAGACTGCGGATGGACCGGAAGTTCTCGATGTGAAGGCGAGCTATCCGCATGTGGGTGCCTTGTTGGCGGCTTGATGTTTTGCATTCGTCAAAGCTACCTGACTTTATACCTTTTCTTGCGGACCCTCACCAGACGGCAACCGCAATTCGTTACCCCATTTGCCACACGGCGTTCAGTACGATCTCGACGGCGATCTGAAGGCTTTCCGCCCTACCGTGCAAGTCTCCGCGCTGATTCACGACCCGAAATCGCCATCCATTTTGGGCTCGCTCCACGACGACGTCCGAACCATCGCGCCTGAACTGGACAGCGCCGTCGAGCAGACTGTCCCAGTCAATGAAAGCATTGCTTGGGCGGCCGGCTGCGAGTACCTGGGCGCTCCTCCACTCCAGTTCGGCCCGTGGATCTTCGTACTTCGCGAGGTTGATGTGGTGATTCGATGCAAAGAACTTCCAAACACATTCAGAAATTGCGCTGTCATACTCAATGCGCTGCAGACACGCTGAAGCTATATTTCCGTCCAATTCGAGTTCTGCCCTGATCATGGAATCGTTATTCTGCCCAAAGGTCCATCTCACGTTCTGTTCCTTTCAACTCGGGTTGTTGATTGCCGTCCAGTGACGTTTCACCGTGCGAAGCGACAATCCCGTCCGCTCGGCGATCTCGGCCTGGGTTTCACATCGGCCTTCGGCCACGACCTCAAACCTCGCGCGCCGGAGTGTATCGGTGGTCGTCCGAGACCGTTTCCTCGCGGTGTAAAGAGCGCCGAGCGCCTGCCTCTCCGGCAAGGACAAGTCCATGTCGGGGCGCAGACCGACGGCGCCCCTGTCCTTCTCTTTCGCACCCCTCCCGGTGTAGCGCGTCCAAACCCAATTGCTGACCGACCGCGCCGTCGCCCGGACCTCGCTCGCGGAAAGGGGTACCGGAAATGCATTGAATTCCGTGGCTCGCTCGAACACGGCGTGGCGGAATTCCTCCGCCGAGGTAAAGCGCGCCTTCGCGCTGTAAGCCCAGGTGCGAAGGCGATCGAACAGGGTGCAATTTCGCCCGAGGCCAACGCTTGCGACAGAACCGCGTGGAGAAGAAGGAAGATCGAGACCCCGGGCAAGAGCGCCAAGGCTGTAGGCCCGATCGGCGGCGGCCCTCACGCACCATTGCGGGTGAAGAGGATTCTTCGCCAGCAATCTCGCATATCCAGGATCCGCCCCCAACGCCTGCGTCAAGGCCGCCTCGATCGCGGCCGCGTACCTGATCGGTTTCGCTCGGGCGGCTTCAGTCGTCGCGACGGGAGCCGAAAGGAGATAGTACAGGTGGGCGGTGCCCAACGGCGCCCCCGCTTCCCTCGGCATTGAGGCGACGATCAAGTTGGGCGCGGGCACCCGGCCATCCATCCACGCGAGCGGCGCGCCCGGTGTGTCGATGTCGAACACCAGCCAGCTTATGAGGCCCGGCGCATTCGGTTGGACGTACGCAAATGCGGCCGCGTGCTCGCGCGATCTGATGATGGGATAGGCTTTGATGGCGGAAACGTACGGCCTTCGGGGCAGCTTCGCCGCGAATTCGGCCAGCATTCTTTCTGTCCGCGTATCGTGCGGGCCAGCGGCCGATAGGAGAGCGTGCATCCGAGGGGATCCGTTTGAACCGACGGCCCGAGACGGCCGCCGACGCTCAAATAGACCCCTCCGAATGTCCGACAAGCGCGCGAGAACGCCGGATGGCTATCAGCGGTCCGCGCGAAAGTCAACCTCACGCAGCTTCCGCCTGGGGAAGCGCGTCGGCGCTCGGCTCGAAGTATATCGATACCTCAGTCCCGGACCGTCTGACGCGCAGACCGAAATCCAACCGGTCAACGTACTCCTTGAGCACGCGCATGGAATCGCCGGTCGGATCGTAAGGCCCGTCGGTCATGTCTTCAATCACATGGCCCAAGAGCCGCTTACGCGAAGACCACGGGACGCCCTTTCCCTTGAGCTCGACGTTAAAGTCCTTTCTCAGGGAGTGGAAGTCCCGCTGAGGGTCATAGACGCCTTGACGGAAGCGGTAGTGGCTGAAGCGCTTGCTGAAAATTTCCGAGAGGCTGTCCGACGACATTCCGCGGTCGATATCGGTGAACAGCCATTGCGATCCTTCCGCTTTCCGCCGTTCCACAAATTCGAGGAATCCAAGCTCTATGACGTGCTTGTGGATGGGAACATCGCGCACGCTGCTGCCCGTCTTTAGCTTCTTTCCTGGTCCTCGTCTGATTCGAATGCACGGAACGCCATCAACACGTTCGATGTCGGATGTGTAAAGCTGGAGGGTCTCCTCTTCACGGAAGCCGTGGAAAACGGAGAGAATAGGTGCCCAGAACAGTGAGTCGGTGCGGTCCGCCAACGACCCCGAGAATGCCGTCGTCGAAAAGAGCCTGCGGAGGTTTTCCGGTCCCCACGCCAGCCGCTCGGTCGGCGGAATCGACGCCTTGATCTCCTCAATCTCAGTCCGGCTCAGCTTGACTCCTTTCGCCGGGTTGATCCTTTCCGTCTTCATGATTTCCTCTGCAGCGAAATCGAAGACGGCGTGGATGCGCTGGATGTGAAGTCCGATCGTCGTCGGACTCAATCGGGGGATCCTCACCTTGTCCCTCTGGAGAGCGAATTCCTTGCGGTCAATGCGGCCCTCGTCCCGTAGCTGCTCGAGTTGCTCGATCTTGTCCTTCTCCGCGTTATCCAGGTCCTCGACAATCTCGAGGATCGTCCGCCGATCTCGTGAGCTCTTTCCATGATTGTTCGGCAGCCTGCGCACTAGGCTCAGGAATTGCCGCACTTCGCCGCGCGTGTACGTGTCGACGGAACGATCGCCAAACGCCTCCAGGAACAGCCGCACGCTCGCATCGTGTTTGCGCACCATGTCGCCCTTGTCCGTCCAAGACTTCAGCCGAGTCGCCGCCTCGGCGGCAAGCGCAGCGGCGGCTTCTGAGAAGAGGGGCCATCTTGACGTCCGGGGCGGAGTCTCTTCGGCGACAGGTTCGGGCGAGACTGGTCCAACGGCGGGAATGGCCCTTGCGATTGGGAAGACGGCCGCTGGAACGCCAACGATGGGCGTGGGGATGGTGGGGACGGGGACGAAAGCTGACGCGTCCTCCTCGTAAATGCCGTTTTCTCGCTTTTCATTGATCGCGGCAGCCTGAATCAATCCCCGAGCCGCCCAACGGTGGAGCGCCTTGCCATCATCGGAGTTGATGTCAACCGGCAGCCCCGCTCTTGCGAGAGCGGCCACGAGCGGCTGACGCACATGCTCCAGACGTCCGAGGCGTAGACATTCCCGAAGGATCTCGGCCTTCGCTCTCTCAGCCGCTGCTGCGGCGTCAGCCTCAGCAGGCTCCCGCGCCGGACGCAACGCGCGCTCCCGTTCTGCGACCTCGAGCGCATCCCGCATGATGTCGGCGGCAATGGCCTGCATGGCGCCCGGTGTAAGACTGAGTCCCTGAAACATGAGTCTCTCGACTTCCTCGAACAGGGCGTCCGTGACGACCCGTAGACGGGCCGCTCGATTCGCCGCGACAGCCGAGAGATGGGTTCGAGTTGAAACGCGAATCCCAGAGGTGGGGAAGAAGGATTCGAGCCGCTTCGGAATGCGTCGCCGCCACCAAAAGATGATCCCGCGGCGATAGAGTCCCAGGGTGCCCCGCATCATTGCCTTCCTCGCGTTTGCCGGAGGCGGCACATCCGTGTGGCACAGCAAGCGCGCACACGAGCAATTCCGGGCGCCTCCGGCCGGTTACGACCGGTGAAACGCCTGGGATTTACTGGGATTCTGCTGGGCTCTGGCTGGGGCGCCAGGATTCGAACCTGGGATCACGGGACCAGAGCCCGTTGCCTTACCGCTTGGCCACACCCCAACCGAAGGCTCCGCGGAGAGGAAGGTCCCCGGCGCGGAGGAATGGTCTTCTAGCACGCCCTCCGGCGTCTGTTAAGCACAAACGCGCATCGCCGGCGCACTTCGTGGCGCTATCCCGGACGACGGTGCGTCCGGCGCGTCCGGCGCGACGGGTGCCGCCGCCTCACGGCTTCCACAGGCGATAGGGCCGGGCGACCAGGCTGGCGTTGTAGTAGCGGGGATCGTCGGTCACCTCGTCGCCGACCCACGGCGGCAGCGCCACCGGCTGTTCCGGGTGGTCGAGCTCGACCTCGGCCATCACCAGGCCCTCGTTGTCGCCGAAGAACTCGTCGACCACCCAGGTCAGGCCGGCATGAGCGATCTCGCGCCGCTCCTTGTCGATCAGCGGCCGCTGGCAGAGGCCGTCGAGCAGGGCGTCGGCATCCGCACGCGGGATCGGGTACTCGAACTCGGGCCGCGACGGCCCGCGGCCGGCGCCCTTGATGGTGATCCAGGCCTGCTCGCCCGCCGTCCGCACCCGGACGACCCGTTCGGGATCCGCCGACAAATAGCCCTGGCGGTAGCGGACCGGCGTCCCCTGCGACCGCCAAGCCTCGCCGCGCACCAGGAACTTGCGTTCCACCTCGACGCCCATGGTGACCCAACTTCTGCCACGATTGGGCCCATGATGGGGGGCGCCGGCGGCGCTGTCAAACCGCCGCACGGGGACTGTGGAGACGCGGGACGTCTCCCCACATCTCCCGGGTGGGAAAAAGGACAAGACGACCATGGCTTTGACGTGGATGCGCCTCGGCGCCGCCGCCGGCGTGGCGCTTTCGGCATTGTGGCCGTTCGCCGCCGCCGCCCAGGACGACGACAAGTGGATGTTCAACCTGCAGGTCGAGAACGACCTGTTCGCAGGCTCCGACGCCCACTACACCAACGGCATCCGGCTCTCCCTGCTGTCGCCCGAGGGCGCGGTGCCGGAGTGGGTGCGTTCGGGAGCCGACCTGATCCCGATGTTCCCGATCGGCGGCAGGCTCAGGGTCGCCTACTCGCTGGGCCAGAACATGTACACGCCGTCCGACATCCAGACCGCGAACCCCGACCCCCGCGACCGCCCCTACGCCGGCTGGCTCTACGGCGGCATCGGGCTGGTCTCCGACACCGGCCGCCGCCTCGACAGCATCGAGCTCGACCTCGGCGTGATCGGTCCGTGGTCGCAGGCCGAGCCGACCCAGAAATTCGTCCACGAGATCATCGGCTCGCCGCGACCGCAGGGCTGGGACTACCAGCTCGAGAACGAGCCCGGCGGGGTCCTGTTCTACGAGACCAAATGGCGAAACGTGAAGGAGTTCGAGGTGCTGGGGCTGGGGGTCGACTTCACCCCCCACGTCGGCGCCGCGCTCGGCAACGTGTTCACCCACGCCGCGGTCGGCGGCACCGTGCGCGTCGGCCGCGACCTGCCCGCCGACTACGGCCCGCCGCGCATCCGGCCCAGCCTGCCGGGCTCCGGCTTCTTCACCCCCAGCAGGAATTTCGGCTGGTACCTGTTCTTCGGCGCCGAGGGCCGCGCGGTGGCCCGCAACATCTTCCTCGACGGCAATACCTTCGACGACAGCCGCAGCGTCGACAAGAAGATCCTGGTCGGCGACCTCGAAGCCGGCATCGCCATCACCTTCGGCGACGTCCGCCTCTCCTATACCCACGTCTACCGGACCGAGGAGTTCCACGGCCAGGAGGCCGCCGACCTGTTCGGCACCCTCAACCTGACGATCCGTTTCTGATACAACCCTCCTCGACGCATGCGAAGACATCGGGAGGGGACGATGGAGGGCATCGAACGGGTGGTGCTGATCACGGGGGCCAGCGTCGGCATCGGGGCCGCGACCGCGCGCCGCCTTGCCGGGCCGACAACGGCCCTGGCGCTGCACGCGCTGGGTGCGGGACGTGACGGAGAGGCCCTGGAAACCATCGCCGCCGAGCTGTCGGCGACCGGCGCCCCGGTGCTGGTCCTGCACGGCGATCTCGCCGAGCGCGGCACCGCCGAGGCCCTGGTGCGCGATACCCTCGCCCGTTTCGGTCGCATCGACCAGATCGTCAGCAACGCCGGGTTTGCCAATCGCAGCCCGTTCGGCGAAGCCGATGCCGCCGTCCTCGAGAAGGCACACCGCATCATGGTCGAGGCATTCTTCTCGCTGGTGACGGCCGCCCTGCCCTCGCTGCAGACCTCCGCCTGGGGCCGGGTGGTGGCCGTCAGCTCGTTCGCCGCCCGGCTGTTCCGCCCCGACGGCCTCTATCCCGTCACCGGCTCGGCCAAGGCGGCGCTGGAGGCGCTGGCCAAGGCGCTGGCGATCCAGCTGGCGCCCAAGGGAATCCCGGTCAACGTCGTCGCCCCCGGCTATACCCGGAAGGATGCCGCCGGCCATTCGGCGATCTCGGCCGACGCCTGGAAGCACGCTGCGGCGATCACCCCGATGGGCCGCCTCGCCGAGCCCGACGATATCGCTGCCGCGATCGTCTTTCTCTTGTCGCGCGAGGCCCGGCACATCACCGGCCAGGTGCTGGCGGTCGACGGCGGCCTGACGCTGACCTGATCGGGGACCCCCGGTTCGCCATCTCTCTTATTATCAGTCCCGGCCCGCCGGGCCTGTCCCCATAAGAGGCTGGGGTTTCGCGGCGAGCGGGAATCCATTAGGGTCGCGGGGGCGGAGGGAATCCGGAAGTCATGGACACGTTCTCCGGCAGCGGGCTGGCGTGCCTCCGGGGCGGCAGGGTGGTGTTCGCCGGCCTCGACTTCGCGCTGCGCGCCGGCGAGGCGATGCTCCTGGTCGGCCCCAACGGCAGCGGCAAGTCGACCCTGCTGCGCCTGATGGCCGGCCTGCTCCGCCCCATGGAGGGCGAACTGCGCTGGAACGGTCAGCCGATCGGCGACGACCCCGACGGCCACCGCGGCCGCCTCGCCTACCTCGGCCACCACGATCCCGTGAAGCCGGTGCTGTCGGCGGCCGAGAACCTCGCGTTCTGGGCCGCCCTGGACGGACGCCCGAGAGCATCGGTGGAGGGCGCCCTGGAGCGGTTCGGCATCGCCCACCTTGCCGAGGTGCCGGGGCGCTTCCTGTCGGCTGGCCAGAAGCGCCGCGTCAACCTTGCGCGCCTGTTGCTGTCGGGCGCGTCGCTGTGGCTGCTCGACGAGCCGACCACGGCGCTCGACCAGCAGGCGGCGGCCGCATTCCGCGAGGCGACGGCGGCCCACTGCGAGGCCGGCGGCATGGCCGTGCTGGCAACCCACGTCGAGCTCGGCCTGCCCGCCGTCCGCCGGCTGGCGCTCGACGCCTTCGCACCGACAGAGGCGATGCCGTGAGGGGCCTCGCCGCCATCGTGCGCCGCGACCTGCGGCTGGCGCTGCGCCAGGGCATGGACAGCGTGATGGTGGTGGCCTTCTTCGTGCTGGCCACCATGCTGTTCCCGTTCGGCGTCGGACCCGACGCCAACCTGCTGGCGCGGATCGGCGCCGGGGTCGGGTGGGTCGCCGCCCTGCTGGCTTCGCTTTTGGCCCTGGAGCGGCTGTTCCAGGCCGACTACGAGGACGGCTCGCTGGAGCTGCTGGCGCTGTCGCCGCTGCCGCTCGAGGGCATCGTGCTGGCCAAGGTGGGCGCCCACTGGCTCACCACCGGCCTGCCGCTGATCGTCGCCTCGCCGCTGATCGCATTATTGATGAACGTCGGCGCCGAGGGTTGCGGCGCGCTGGTGCTGACGCTGCTGATCGGCACCACGACCCTCAGCCTGATCGGCGCGGTCGGGGCGGCGCTGACGCTGGGCGCGCGGCGCGGCGGCGTGCTGCTGTCGCTGCTGGTCCTGCCGCTCTACATCCCGACGCTGATCTTCGGGGTCGGCACGGTGGCCGCGGTGATCGACGGCTTCCCCGCCTGGGCCAACGTGATGATGCTGGCGGCGATCGCCGTTGGGGCGCTCGCGCTTTGCCCATGGGCAGCCGCAGCAGCATTGCGGCAGGCCCTGGAGTAGTAGGAACATTGTCGGGGGCCGGCGGCCTCCTATTTCTATCGCTCTGCAAAACGAGTTCTGATATCCAGTGGCACTGATGCTTAAAATCGTTCTTCAACCCGACGCCTTTTCTCGGCTGGGCGCCAAGGCGTCGCCGTGGCTGGCGGGCATCACCGCGGTGCTGCTGACGGCGGGTGTTTTCCTCGCCCTGTTCGTCTCGCCCCCCGATTTCCGCCAGAGCGAGAGCGTGCGCATCATGTACGTGCACGTCCCAGCCGCCTGGATGTCGCTGTTCTGCTACACCTTCATGGCCGCCGCCGGAGGTGCCGCGCTGGTCTGGCGCGCGCCGCTCGCCCACATGGCGGCCGAGGCCACGGCCCCCGTGGGGGCGGCCTTCACCCTGCTCGCCCTCGCCACCGGCTCGTTGTGGGGCAAGCCGATGTGGGGCGCGTGGTGGGTGTGGGATGCCCGCCTAACCAGCGAGCTGATCCTCCTGTTCCTGTACCTCGGCTTCATCGCCCTGAACACCGCCTTCGACGATCCGACCCGCGGCGCCCGGGCGGCAGCGACCCTGGCCGTCGTAGGCATCGTCATGGTGCCGATCATCAAGTACTCGGTCGACTGGTGGAGCACCCTGCACCAGCCGGCCAGCGTGTTACGCATGTCGGGTCCGACCATCGCCGCCGAGATGCTGGTGCCGCTGCTGATCATGGCGGTCGGCTACACCACCTTCTTCCTGTACGTGCTGCTGATCCGCATGGCGACCCTGCTCAACAACGCGCGGATCCGCGCGCTGCGCCAGCGCCAGGTCCGAACCGGCTGGGAGGCGGCACGATGAGCGCCCTGGAATCCTTCCTCGCGATGGGCGGCTACGGTGCCTTTGTTTGGCCCAGCTACCTTTTGTCTCTCCTCGTCCTCGGTGGCGTCCTGGTGACCAGCCGACGCGCCCGCCGCCGAAGCGAGCAGGCGCTCGCGGCACTGCGGGAACAGACGTCCCGGATCAGGCGCCATGCGCCCTAGACAGCGGCGGCTTACGTTCGTCGTGATCGGCGTCGGCCTGCTCGGCATCGCAGCGGCGCTTGCCCTGAACGCTCTGGAATCGGGCATCGTATTCTTCCACAGCCCGAGCGAAGTAACCGAGAAGGCGTTCCCGCCCGATCGCCGGATCCGCATCGGCGGCCTCGTCGAACAGGGCAGCGTGAACCGCTCCGGCGGCTCCACCGTCGCGTTCAAGATCACCGACATGGCCCATGCGGTTCCGGTCCGCTACACCGGGCTGCTGCCCGACCTGTTCGCCGAGGGCCAGGGGGTGGTCGCCGAAGGCTTCCTGAAAGGCGGCGTGTTCATGGCCGACGAGGTCCTGGCCAAGCACGACGAGAACTACATGCCGCCCGAGGCCAGCGCGGCGTTGAAGGAGTCCGGCTTCTGGCAGCACATGAAGGATCAGCAGGCGAACAAGGCTTCCGGGAAGGCGAAATGATGCAGGCCGGTGCACTCTCCCAACTCCCGCCCGGATTTTCTCCCGCACGGCAGGGCCCGCCATGATCGTCGAGCTCGGCCACTTTGCCCTTGTCCTCGCCCTATTCGCGGCGCTGGCGCAGTGTGCGCTGCCGCTGGCCGGCGCGGCGCGGGGATCGGAACCCTGGATGGCAGTGGGGCCGCCGGCGGCGGCCGCCCAGGCGGCCTGCCTGGCGATCGCCTTCGCCGCCCTGGTCCACGCCTACGTTACCAGCGACTTCTCGGTGCTCGCGGTGGCGCAGAACTCGCATTCGCTGAAGCCGCTCGTCTACAAGGTTGCCGGCACCTGGGGGAACCACGAGGGGTCGATGCTCCTGTGGGTGCTGGTGCTGGCCTTGTTCGGAGCTGCGGTGGCGTTGTTCGGCCGCCGGCTGCCGGCCAGCTTCCGCGCCCGCGTGCTGGGGGTGCAGGGCGCGGTCGGTGCCGGGTTCCTGCTGTTCATCCTGTTGACCTCGAACCCGTTCGCGCGGCTGCTGCCGCCCCCTCCCGACGGCAACGGCCTCAACCCGCTGCTGCAGGACCCGGCGCTGGCCCTCCACCCGCCGTTCCTGTACCTCGGCTACGTCGGCTTCTCGGTCGCCTTCGCGTTCGCCATTGCCGCCCTGCTGGAGGGCCGCGTCGACGCCGCCTGGGCGCGCTGGGTGCGGCCGTGGAGCCTCGCCGCCTGGTGCTTCCTGACAATCGGAATCGCGCTCGGATCGTGGTGGGCCTATTACGAGCTCGGCTGGGGTGGTTGGTGGTACTGGGACCCGGTCGAGAACGCCTCGTTCCTGCCGTGGCTCGCCGGCACCGCCCTGATCCATTCGGCGGTGGTCGTCGAGAAGCGCGACGCCCTGAAGGGGTGGACAGTGTTCCTGGCGATAGTCGCCTTCTCGCTCAGCCTGCTCGGCACCTTCCTGGTGCGGTCCGGCGTGCTGACCTCGGTCCACGCCTTCGCCACCGACCCGGAGCGCGGCGTCTTCATCCTGGTGCTGCTGGCAATCGCCATCGGCGGCTCGCTCGCCCTGTTCGCCTGGCGTGGCCCGCAGCTGGCCGGCGGCGGCGTGTTCCAGCCGATCTCTCGCGAGGGCGGGCTGCTGCTCAACAACCTGTTGATGACCACCGGCGCCGCCGTGGTCCTGCTCGGCACGCTCTATCCGCTGCTGGTCGACGCCCTGGGCGCCGGCAAGGTGTCGGTGGGAGCGCCGTTCTTCGAGGCCACCTTCGTGCCCCTGATGGGGCCGATGATCGCGGCGATGGCGATCGGCCCGCATTTGTCCTGGAAACGCGCCGACCTCGCGGGCGCGTTCGCCCGCATGCGGCTGGCCGGGGTTGCGATGATCGCCGCTCTGGCCGCCACCCTGGTGCTGCAGGACAAACTCTCGATCGGCGCCGTGGCCGGCATGGGGCTGGCGGCATGGCTGGCCGGCGGCACCCTGGCCGACCTGGTCGAGCGGGCGCGGCTGTTCCGCGAACCGCTGGCCAGCAGCCTGTCGCGGATCGGCCGCATGCCACGGGCGGCGTTCGGCATGACGCTGGCGCATCTCGGCCTGGCGGTGGCGATCGTCGGCATGACGGGCGCCTCGGCCTGGAAGATCGAGAGCATCCAGAGCATGGCGCCGGGCGATACCGTCGAGGTCGGCGGCTACGCCTTCACCTTGGTCGGCGCGGGCGAGGTCCGGGGCCCCAACTACCTCGCCCTGCGCGGCACCTTCGAGGTGCGCGACAAGGCCGGCCGGGTGGTCGCCGTGCTGGCACCCGAGCGCCGCGATTACCCGGTCGAGCAGCGCCAGACCACCGAGGCGGCGCTGCAGGCGACCTGGCTGCGCGACCTTTACGCGGTGATCGGCGAGCCGACCCAGGGGGGTGCCTTCGTCACCCGATTCTACGTCCACCCCTTCGTGGCCTGGATCTGGGCCGGGTGCGTGATGATGGCGGGCGGCGGCTTCGTCAGCCTGTCCGACCGCCGCCACCGCCTCGGCGCGCCTGCCGCCCGCAGGCGAGACACGGCGATCGAGGCCGCCCGATGATCCGCCGCCTGCTGTTTCTCGTCCCCCTCGCGGTGTTCGCGGTGCTGGTGGCCTACTTCGCCCTCGGCCTGACCAAGGACCCGCGCAAGCTTGATTCGGTCCTCATCAACCAGCCCTTCCCCGAACTGAAGCTGGCCGCGATCGAGGGTCGCAAGGAAGGCTTCTCCACCGCCGACCTCAGGGGGCAGGTGACGCTGGTCAACATCTGGGGCTCGTGGTGCGCCGCGTGCCGCATCGAACACCCGTTCCTGATGCAGCTGAAGGAGAAGAACCTGGTGCCGGTGTACGGCATCGACTGGCGCGAGAAGGACCCCCGCGACGGGCCGGAGTGGCTGAAGCGTTTTGGCGACCCCTACCAGCGGATCGGCGTCGACCCCGAAAGCAAGGCGGCGATCGCGCTCGGCGTCACCGGGGCGCCCGAGACCTTCGTCGTCGACCGCAACGCGGTCATCCGCTACAAGGTGGTCGGCCCCCTGGTGCCCGAAGTCTGGGACCAGACCGTGGGACCGCTGGTCGAGAGGCTGCGGAAGGGATGAGGCGCATCATTCCCCGGGCATCGGCACTCCTCTCTCCCCCCCTTCGAAGGGGAGGGTTTCTGTCCCTGCTCTTCGCTGTGCTGTTCGCCATCTCCAGTTCGGCCTACGCCGTCGAGCCCGACGAGGTGCTGAAGGACCCGGCCCTGGAGGCGCGGGCGCGCGCCATCAGCCAGGAGCTGCGCTGCCTGGTGTGCCAGAACCAGTCGATCGACGATTCCGACGCCGACCTCGCCCGCGATCTCCGCGTATTGGTGCGCGAACGCCTCCAGGCCGGCGACGGCGATGAGGCGGTTCTCGACTACGTCGTCTCGCGCTACGGCGACTTCGTCCTGCTGAAGCCGCCGTTCAAGGCCACGACCTATGTCCTTTGGCTGGCGCCGGCCTTCATCCTGATCGTGGGCGCGCTGGCGATCGTGCTGTTCTTCCGCCGCCGCGCCGGGATCTCCGAGCCCGCCCCGCTGACGCCCGAGGAACGACGCCGCCTGGCGCGCCTGACCGGAGAGGAGGGAACGTGATGGCGGGGTTCTGGCTGCCCGCCCTGGTGATGGCGGCAGTCCTCGCCGCCGCGATTGGCTGGCCGCTGGTGCGCTCCCGGGCCGGCGCCGCCGGCGCTGCGGACGTCGAAGTGTTCCGCGACCAGCTTCGCGACCTCGACCGCGAAGTCGAGCGGGGCGTCATCGGCGGCGACGAGGCGCGCAGCCTGCGGCTCGAGATCCAGCGCCGGCTCTTGGCCGCCGATGCCCGGGCGGCGCGCCGCCAGCCCGCTTCCGGATGGTTGCCGCGCGGCTGGCCCTTTGCCGCGGCGCTCGGCCTCCTGCTGATCGCCGGCAGTGTCGTCGCCTACGTCACCCTCGGCGCGCCGGGGGTGCCCGACCAGCCACTGGCGCAGCGCCAGGACGGCCCGGCCGCGCACCAGATGGCCGACGTCGCCCGCATGGCCGAGGCGCTGCGGGCGCGGCTGGAGCAGGACCCCGACCAGGTCGAGGGCTGGCTGCTGCTGGGGCGCACCTATCGCACCCTCGAACGGCTGCGGGCCTCGGCCGAGGCGTTCGGCAGGGCGGTGCAGGCCGGCGGCCGCAGCGCCGAGTTGCTGTCGGCGTACGGCGGTGCCCTGGTGCTGGCGGACGACGGCATCGTCTCGCAGGAGGCGCGCGCCGCCTTCGAGGAGGCGGTCGCCAAGGAGCCGTTCGACGGCCGCGCCCGGTTCTACATCGGGCTCGCCGCCGCCCAGGCGGGGGACACCCGCCAGGCGATGCAGACGTGGACCGACCTGATCGCCCTCTCCCCGCCCGACGCACCCTGGCTGCCCCAGGTACGCAGCCGGCTTGCCGACCTCGGCGCCAAGTCCGGCATCGACCCCGCCGCGATCAAGCCCTCCCCCGGCCTGCCGAAGCGGTAGTCCCTTCCCGCCCAGCCGTTGCGCCAGAAACCGCCACTGGAAGTATGGTTTCGGCCGGCGGAGTTGGTTATGCTGCGGCGCCCTTGGCAAAGGGCCGTACGTCCAGAAGCGACAGGGAGCCTGCCGTCCGTGAACGTTGTCACCAAGTCCCCCTCCAATACCGCCCTCCTCCTTTCCGGCAACGAGGCCGTCGCGCGGGCGGCGTGGGAGTCCGGAGTGGCGGTCGCGTCCGCCTACCCGGGCACCCCGTCGACCGAGATCCTGGAGGCGATCAGCGCCTACGCGGAGGTGCGCGCCAACTGGGCGCCCAACGAGAAGGTCGCGCTCGAGATCGCGATCGGCGCCTCGCTGGCTGGCGCACGGGCGCTGGCGGCGATGAAGCACGTCGGGCTCAACGTCGCCTCCGACGCCCTGATGTCGCAGACGCTGGCCGGGGTGGCGGGCGGCCTAGTGCTGGCGGTGGCCGACGACGTCGGCCTGTCGTCGTCGCAGAACGAGCAGGATTCCCGCTACTGGGGCCGCTTCGCCCACCTGCCGATCCTGGAGCCCTGCGACTCCCGCGAGGCCTACGAACTGACCAGACGCGCCTTCGCGCTGTCCGAGGAGTACGGCTGCCCGGTCATCCTGCGGCTGACGACGGCGGTCTGCCACGTCAAGTCGCTGGCCGAGGTCGGCCGGCGCGAGGAGCATCCGGCCGGCGGCTTTGCCCGCGATCCATCCCGCTACGTGCTGGTCCCCGCCAACGCACGCCGGCGCCTGCCGGTGCAGCAGGAGCGTGACCGCCGGCTGCGTGCGCTCTCCGCCTCGGGCGAGCTGTTCCGCATCGAGGAGGGCAGCGACGCCCGGGTCGGCTTCATCACCTCCGGCCCCGCCTACCTGTACGTCAAGGAATGCTTCCCCGAGGCGCCGGTGTTCAAGATGGCGCTCACCCATCCGCTGCCGGTCGAGGCTATCCGCGAGTTCACCGCCGAGGTCGGCACCGCGGTGGTGGTCGAGGAGACCGAGCCGCTGGTCGAGACCGAGCTGAGGGCGGCCGGGGTCCCGGTGCGCGGCAAGGACCTGCTGCCGGCGGTGGGCGAGCTGACGCCGCCGGTGCTGCGCCCCGCGGTCGCTCCGCTGCTGGGCGGCGCCGCGGCGGCGGCCCCGGCCACGCCTGCGCAGGTATTCCCGCGGCCGCCGACTCTGTGCGTTGGCTGCCCCCACCTGTCGGCCTACTACTGCCTGTCGCGGCTGCACAAGCAGACCATCATCGCCGGGGACATCGGCTGCTATACCCTGGGCGCCGGGCATCCCTGGAACGCGCTCGACACCACCACCTGCATGGGCGCCTCGATGGGAATGGCGCTGGGCCTCGACCTCGGGCGCGGCGAGACCGACAAGGACAAGGGCGTGATCGCGGTGATCGGCGATTCGACGTTCCTGCACATGGGCATGCAAGGCCTGCTGGCACTGGCTTACAACCGGGCCAACGTCACCGTCCTGATCCTCAACAACGACGCCACCGGGATGACCGGCGGCCAGGAACACCCGGGCACCGGCAAGGACCTGCGCGGCCAGCCCGCGCCGCGCGTCGACCTGGCGGCAATCTGCAGGGCGCTGGGGGTGCGCGACGAGCGCATCCACGTCCTCGACCCCTACGAGATGCCGACCTTCTTCAAGGTCCTGAAGCAGGAGGTCGCGACGCCGGAACCGTCGGTCGTCATCACCACCCGGCCCTGCACGCTGACTTCGGTGTTCCAGCGCCGGCCGCCCTACACGGTGGTCGACGATGCCTGCACCGGCTGCGGCAACTGCCTGAATGCCGGCTGCCCGGCGATCAGCGTGACGCGACGGGAAACCGAACGGACCAGGGGCGGCAAGGAGGTGGTGCGCAGCTACGTCGCCATCGACACCATGGCCTGCACCGGCTGCAGCCTGTGCGCCGAGGCGTGCGGGCCCGGGGCGATCCAGCTGGCAGCGCAGGAGTGACGGCGATGAAGGCGAACGGCATCACCAACATCCTGGTCGTCGGGATCGGCGGCCAGGGCGTCATGACGGCCTCCGAGATCCTGGCCCAGGCCGCCCGCGCGCAAGGCTACGACGTCAAGAAGACCGAAGTCGCCGGAATGGCGCAGCGGGGTGGCGTGGTAACCTCGCACGTCCGCTTCGGGGCGCGCGTCTACGCCCCCGGCTTCGGCGTCGGCCAGGGCCATGTCCTGGTCGGCTTCGAGCCGGCCGAGGCGATGCGTTGGAGGCACTACCTGACAGCCGAGGGGATCGCGCTGGTCAACACCCAGCGGATCCCGCCGCCGGTGGTGTCGACCGGGCTCCACCCCTATCCCGACGACCCGATCGGCGCCATGCGCGACGCCGGGACCCGGGTGCGCGCCTTCGACGCCGGCAGCATCGCCCGCGACCTGGGCGACGCACGGATGGTCAACACGGTGATGATGGGCGCCATCGCCGACCACCTGCCGTTCGCCCCCGACGTCCTCAAGGAGATCATCGTCGAGGGCTTCCGAGCGCGTAAGCCGAAGGTGGCCGAGCTCAACGGCCTCGCCTTCGATGCCGGACGCAAGGCCGCGCACGCGGCCGGATAGGTCTGGCACGCCCCGTCTGGCCCCGGGCAGCCGCCGAACGATCGAGCCTCGCCGCAACTCTTCCTCCCGACGCTGCGAAGGGATACATTCCGCCCCATGGACAGACCGCTGATCGGGATCACCCTCGACGCGGAGGAGCCGGGCGGCTACTCCAAGTTTCCCTGGTACGCCCTGCGCCGCAACTACTGTGGCGCCGTGGCCGAAGCGGGAGGGCTGCCGGTCGCCCTGCCCCACGAGCCCGACCTGGCGGACGACTACCTGCGCGCCATCAGCGGCCTGCTGGTGACCGGCGGCGCGTTCGACATCGATCCGGCGCTGTTCGGAGCCACCACCCGTCACCGCACCGTCAGGACCAAGGACCGCCGCACCGCCTTCGAGCTGGCGATGGTGCGCGGTGCGCTGTCTCGCAATCTGCCGCTGCTCGGGATCTGCGGCGGGCAGCAGCTGCTGCACGTCGTCCTCGGCGGCACCCTGATCCAGCACATCCCCGACGAGGTGCCCGAGGCGCTCGCCCACGAGCAGCCGAACCCCCGCGACGAGGCCGGCCACGAGGTCGCCGTGCTGCCGGGAACCAGGCTGCGGGCGATCGTCGGCGCTGATACCCTGAACGTCAACAGCGGCCACCATCAGGCGGCCAAGAACGCGCCGCCCGGAATCAAGGTCAACGCGGTCGCGTCCGACGGCGTCATCGAAGGCATCGAGGCCCCCGACAAGACCTTCTGCATCGGCGTGCAATGGCATCCCGAGTTCGCCATCAGCGACGGCGACCGTCACCTGCTGCAGGCGTTCGTCGCCGCTGCGGCGGAGTTCCGGCGTTGAGCGAAGCGGAAACCCGCGGCGAGCGCGTCGCCAAGGTGATCGCCCGGGCGGGCGTATGCTCGCGCCGCGATGCCGAGCGCCTGGTCGGCGAGGGACGGGTTGCGGTCAACGGCCGTATCCTCGACAGCCCGGCAGTCGTGGTCGGCGAGGGTGACATCGTCACCGTCGACGGCAAGCCGCTGCAGGCGCCGGAGGCGACCCGGCTGTGGCGCTACCACAAGCCGGCCGGTCTGGTGACCAGCCACCGCGATCCGCGCGGCCGCGCCACCGTGTTCGAGAGCCTGCCGGCGGAGCTGCCGCGGGTGGTCTCGGTGGGCCGCCTCGACCTCACATCGGAAGGGCTGCTGCTGCTGACAAACGATGGCGCGCTGGCCCGGCGGCTCGAGCTGCCGGCCACCGCATGGACCCGGCGCTACCGCGTGCGCGCCCACGGCCGCGTTGACGAGACGGCGCTGGCGAAGCTGGCAAAGGGGCTGACGCTTTCGGGCATCGCGTACGGACCGGTGCAAGCCGAGCTGGAGAAGATCCAGGGCTCCAACGCCTGGCTGACGGTGGCCCTCAAGGAGGGCAAGAACCGCGAGGTCCGCCTCATCCTCGAGCATCTGGGGCTGATCGTAAACCGGCTGATCCGAGTCGCCTACGGACCGTTCCAGCTCGGCAACCTGAAGCCCGGCACGGTCGCCGAGGTACCCCGCAAGGCCTTGCGCGAGCAGCTCGGCAGCTTCATGAGCGGCCGATGAGGATCGTCGCCGGGCGCCACAAGGGCCGGGCGCTGGCAGCCCCGCCAGGCCACGACATCCGGCCAACCTCGGACCGGGCGCGGGAAGCGGTTTTCAACATCCTGGTCCACGGCTTCGCCGACTTCGAGATCGAAGGGGCGACGGTGGTCGACGTGTTCGCCGGCACCGGAGCGATGGGGCTGGAAGCGATGTCGCGAGGCGCCGTCCGCACCACCTTCATCGACAGCGACGCCCGCGCGCAGCGCTGCATCAAAGAGAACGCGGCCAAGCTGGGCGAATGGCGCAACGTCCTGGTGCTCGGGCTCGACGCCAGCCGGCTGCCTCCCCCTCCCCGCCCGGCTCGCGCCCCCTGCACCCTCGGCTTCCTCGACGCGCCCTATGGCCAGGGCCTGACGCAACCGGCCCTGCTCGCCCTGTCGCATCGCGGCTGGCTCGCCGACGGTTCGCTGTGCGTGGTCGAGATCGGCGCCGGCGAGACCCTTGAGGCGCCCCGCGCCTATGAGACCCTCGACACCCGCACCTACGGCGCTGCCGAGATCAGGTTCCTGAGGCACGGAAAGGCCTGAGCGGTCACTCCAGCGGCAGCGAGATCATGCCGTCGGCGAGCTTGGGCTCGAACCAGGTCGACTTGGGCGGCATGATCGCACCCGCGTCGGCGACCGCGATCAGATCCTCCATGCTGGTCGGATGCAGCGAGAACGCGGCCGCGAAGCCCTCGCCGTCGACCTTGTGCTCGAGGCTCTCCAGCCCGCGGGCACCGCCGACGAAGTCGATGCGGGGGTCGGTACGCGGATCGCCGATGCCGAGGATCGGCTCCAGGATGTGCCGGGTCAGCAGGGCGACGTCGAGCTGCTCCTGCGGTAGCGCCGCCGGGTCGAGCGGCGCCCGCAGCGTCAGCCGGCGCCAGCGGCCGCCGAGGTAGAGGCCGAAGATGGCACGCCGCTCGGGGCGCACCGGCCCCGCCGACGGGGCGATCTCGAATGCCGCTCCGAGGCGAGACAGGAACTCGGCCTCGCCCAGCCCGCCGAGATCGCGGACCACCCGGTTGTAGTCGAGGATGCGGACCTCGGGCACTGGAAAGCTGACGAGCAGGAAACGGTCGCACTCGGGACGTTCGGCGGCGACCCGTGCCGCCGCAGCGGAACGGTGGTGGCCGTCGGCGATGTAGATCGCCTCCATGTCTTCGAAGGCGGCGGTGACGGCGGCGATCTCCGCCGGCTCGGAGACCACCCAGAGCTGGTGGCGCACGGCGCCGACGTGGGCGTCGGCGGCGGGCGTGCCGGCGGTTGCCCGGGCGAGAACGGCATCCAGCGCCGGGCTGGACGGGTGGGCCGCGAACACCGGTCCGGTGTGAGCCTCAACCGCCAGGATCTGCCGCACCCGGTCGGTTTCCTTGTCGGGCCGGGTCAGCTCGTGGCGGCGGATCCGGTTGGTCGCGTAGTCGGCCAGCGAGCCGGCGGCGGCGATGCCGGTCTGCACGTGGCCGGCGGCGGAAACCCGGTAGGCGTAGTAGCAGGGAGCGTGGTCGCGGATCAGCAGGCCCCGCTCCTGCATCGCCTTCAGGTTGGCCGCCGCCTTGGCGTAGCAATCGTCGGCGTGGGGATCGATGCCGGGGGGGAAGTCGACCTCGGGCCGCGACACCCGCAGGAAGCTCCACGGCTTCGCCCGCACCAAGGTGCGTGCTTCCCCCTCGGTGACGACGTCGTAGGGCGGCGCCGCGATGTCTGCGGCCCGCCCCGGCGCCGGCCTCAGGCCGGCGAAGGGACGGACGATGCCGGGGGAGCGCGCCATGGCCGTCTCAGCCCTCGACCTGCGGCAGTTCGGCGAACGCCTTCTGCAGCAGCCGTTCGTCGTGCTCCTGGTCGACCAGCTTGCCGCCCAGGTAGTCCGAATAGGCCTGCATGTCGAAATGGCCGTGGCCAGAGAAGTTGAAGAAGATCGAGCGCGCCGCCCCTTCCTCCTTGCAGGCGAGCGCCTCGTCGATGGCGGCGCGGATCGCGTGCGTGGTCTCGGGCGCCGGGATGATGCCTTCGCAACGCGCGAACTGGACACCCGCCTCGAAGCAGGTGTTCTGATGGTAGTTGCGGCCCTCGATGTGGCCGAGACGGGCGATATGGCTGACCAGCGGCGCCATCCCATGGTAGCGCAGACCGCCGGCGTGGATGCCGGCCGGCATGAAGGTCGAGCCCAGGGTCAGCATCTTCATCAGCGGCGTCAGGTGCGCGGTGTCGCCGAAGTCGTAGGCGTAGCGGCCGCGGGTGATGGTGGGGCAGGCCGCCGGCTCGACCGCTACGATACGGACCTTGCGGCCGCCGCGCAGCTGCTCGCCCAGGAACGGGAAGGCGGCGCCGGCGAAGTTGCTGCCGCCGCCGGCGCAGCCGATCACGACGTCGGGGTAGTCGTCGGCCATCTCGAACTGCGCCATCGCCTCGAGCCCGATCACCGTCTGGTGCAGCAGCACGTGGTTCAGCACGCTGCCAAGGGCATACTTGGTGTCGTCCCGCTGGGAGGCGACCTCGACCGCCTCCGAGATGGCAAGACCGAGGCTGCCGGTGCAGTTCGGGTCCTGCGCCAGCATGCGGCGGCCGGCTTCGGTCTCGGTGCTCGGGCTCGCCACGCAGCGGGCGCCGAAGGTCTCCATGATGGCGCGCCGGTACGGCTTCTGGTTGTAGCTGACCTTGACCATGTAGACGTCGACGCCGAGGCCCAGGAAGGCGCCGGAAAGGGCAAGCGAGGTTCCCCACTGCCCGGCGCCGGTTTCCGTGACCAGCCGCTTGACGCCTTCCTGCTTGTTGTAGAAGGCCTGTGCGACGGCGGTGTTCGGCTTGTGGCTGCCGCCTGGGCTGACGCCCTCGTACTTGTAGTAGATGCGCGCCAGGGTGCCCAACGCCTTCTCGAGCCGGCGGGCACGGAACAGCGGCGACGGCCGCCACAGGCGCAGGATTTCGCGGACCGGCTCGGGAATCTCGATCTCGCGCTCGGTGCTGACCTCCTGGGCGATCAGCGCCATCGGGAACAGCGGCGCCAGATCCGAAGGCCCGATCGGCTTGCCGGTCGCCGGGTGGAGCACCGGGGGAAGCGGCTCCGGCAGGTCGGCGGCGATGTTGTACCAGAAGCGCGGGAGCTTCTCTTCCGGAAGCAGATACTTGACGGTCTCGCCCATGGCTGTGTTCGCCCCTCCCTTCCCGAAAACGGTGAATTGCCCCTTTCTAGCGTCTGCCCGCCGCGAATTCCACATCTCTCCGCCGCCCGGCGGGCAAGAAAAAGGCCGACGCTCGCGCGCCGGCCTTCTCCAACCATTTCGTTTCGATCCCTCAGTTGAGGAATGTCTGCGGGATCCACAGGGTCACTTCGGGGACGTAGACGATGACGGCGAGCGCCGCCAGCATCGCGATGTAGAACGGCCACAGCTCGCGGACCACCTTTTCCATCGGCAGACCGCTGATGGCGCAGCCGACGAACAGGGTCGAGCCGACCGGCGGCGTGACCAGACCCATGCCCAGGTTGACCATCATGAAGATGCCGAAGTGCACGGGGTCGATGGCGAAGCTCTTGATCACCGGTAGCAGGATGGGCGTGCAGATCAGGATCAGCGGCGCCATGTCCATCAGCGTCCCAAGGACCAGGAACATGATGTTGATCAGCAGCAGGATCACGTACTTGTTTTCGGAAACGGTCAGGAAGGCGTTCGTGATGAGGGCGGGGATCTGCATCATCGCCATCAGGAAGCCGAAGCCCGAGGCGAACCCGATCAGGATCATCACCATGCCGACGGTCTTGACGACCCGATGGACCAGCAGCGGCATGTCGCTCCACTTGTAGTCCTTGTACACGACCATGGTGACGAAGAAGGCGTACAGGCAGGCGACCGAAGCCGATTCGGTCGCCGTGAAAATGCCCGACAGGATGCCGCCGAGAATGATGACGACGGTGAACAGCGCCCACAGGCCGTTGCCGAGGATTCGCAGCGCCTCGCGAAGCGGGATGACCTCGCCCTTGGGATAGTTGCGCTTGTGGGCGAAGATCATGCACAGGGTCATCAGCGAGAGGCCGAGCAGAAGCCCCGGGCCGACGCCGCCCAGGAACAGGTGCGCAATCGAGACCGTGCCGCCGGTGGCGAACGAATAGATGACCGCATTATGGGACGGCGGGATCAGGATCGCCTGTACCGAGCCGCAGATGGTGACGTTGGTGGCGAACACCTTCGGGTATCCGGCACGCTCCATTTCCGGAATCATCACCGACCCGACCGATGCCGTATCGGCGATCGACGAGCCGGACAGGCAGCCGAAGAAGGTCGAGGCCAGGATGTTCACCAGCGACAGGCCGCCGCGGATGAACCCGACGAAGACCCGCGCCAGGTTGACCAGCCGCAGCGCGAGACCGCCCTCGGCCATGATCGCGCCGGCCAGGACAAAGAACGGGATGGCGAGCAGCGCGAAGTCGTCGACGCCGTCGGAGATCTTCAGTACCACCGCCTCAAGAGGGATGTCCGCGTAGATCGCGGCGGCTACGGACGCCATGCCGAGGGCATAGGCGATCGGCACGCCGATCGCCACGAGGACAGCGAAGGTCCCGAGAAGAACAAGAGGCTCCATGAGCGGGTCCAATCCTGCGCGAGGTCAATCGCTGCTCGCCGGGGAGCCGGCGGCAGAGGACGAAGGGAAGAAGTTGCGGGTCCACAGGCGTTCGATGACGAACAGGACCGTGACCAGGGCTCCGATGGGAAGCGGCAGGTAGGTCTGCCCGAAGCTGACCATCGGGAATTCGGCCACCTGATTGTACCAGGTGGTCTGGATGAGCAGGATTCCGAAGTAGAGGACAAACAGGTTGAAGGCGATCATCAGGAGTTCGGTCACCCAGGCGACGGCAGTCAGCCGCCACCCCTTCATGGAATTCACCAGCAGCATGACCGCGATGTGCACGCCCGACCGGTAGCACACGGCGCCGGCAAAGAACGTGAACACGATCATCAGGATGACGGCCATCGGCTCCGGCCAGCTCAGGCCGCGGTTCATGACGTAGCGCATGAAGACGTTGTACGGAATGATCGTGGTCAGGAGGATCAGCGCCAGCCCCGCGATCCACATGCACACGAAGTACAGCTTATCCATCGCGGCGACGTAGAGTTGCTTCATTGATGCCTCGGGTGTGCTTGCCCCAACAACAGACCGGCACGGGCCTCCGGGGAGGACCGCGCCGGCCTCTGGACATGTCAGTCGATTACTTCACGGCGCTGATGCGCTCGATCATCTTGGTGTACTTGGCGCCGTACTTGTCCCACACCGGCTTCACGGCCTTCTGGAAGGCCGACGGGTCCTGCACCTCGTTGACCTGGACGCCGGGGGTCTTCTTCATGGTCTCCATGGCCTCGCCGACCTTCTTGTCCCACAGGACCCGCTCTTCCTGCTGGGCCTCGAAGCCGAGCTTCATCACCATCTTCTGCTCGTCGGGGGTCATCGAGTTGTAGACCTTCTTCGACATGACGACGATCTCGGGGATCATCAGGTGCCGGGTGAAGGAATAGTACTTGGCGACGCTGATCAGGTTGAACGAAACGTAGGACGGCTGGTTATTCTCGGCGCCGTCGACAACGCCGGTCGCGATGCCGTTGTAGACCTCGGGCATCGGCATCGGCACGCCGGTGCCGCCCAGCGCGTTCATGGTGTCGACGTAGAGCGGGTTGCCCATCATGCGGATCTTGAGGCCCTTGAGGTCCTCGGGCTTGGTGATGGGACGGACCTTGTTGAACACCGAGCGGGTGCCCGAGTCCATCCACGCCAGGCCGATCAGATTCGCCGTCGGGTGATCCGAGATCTTCTTCAGCAGCTCCTTGCCGATCTCGCCGTCGATCACCTTACGCATGTGCTCTTCGCTGCGGAACACGAACGGAAGGTTGAACACGTTCACTTCATCGACGATCGGGCCGACCGGGCCGACGCTGACGCGGGTCATGGCCAGGGCGCCGATCTGGACCTGCTGCAACGTCGCCTCTTCCGAGCCGAGCTGCATCGCCGGGAACATCTGGAGGTCGTACTTGCCGTTGGTCGCCGCCGACAGCTTCTTGCCCATGCTGATGACGGCTTCGACGGTCGGATAGCCCAGCGGATGGACGTCCGCCGCCTTGAGAACGATCTTGTCCGCGGCCACGGCGGCGCCGCCAGCGGCCATCAGGCCAAACGCCATCGCGGCGCCGGCGAGAAGTGCATCGCGTCGATTCATTTGCCATCTCTCCTGTTTATGGCCGCAAACGCGGCTAAGAATTGCAGCTGACTTACCGATGAGCCCAGGGTCGGTAGAGCCCCGTCCGATCGGTCGAGGGTGCAGGAAGCAGGGCGCTCCCCGCCTGCTGTCTCGATCATCTTGCGGATCGTTTCTTCCCTCCAGAATCAGGCGGAACTTGACCGTTCCTGCAGCCTTGATAACCCGCCGAGGCATAAGTTGTCATGACTCTTTTTGGCCCGGCGCACGAACCCTATCACCTGTGGCGTATGCTGACAACGGCCAAGCGGCTAAGTGGCAGTGCCACTTGCCGAGCCCGTTCGGCACGGCACCCACCGACCGGGACGACGCAGTACTGACACCCGGCCGACGGTCCGGGCAGCTCCTGTCGCCGCCAACCGCGGGAGGTCCCGGTCAGTCGTCCCGCAGCAGGTAGATCTGCACCTGATCGAGATGCTGGTGCATGGCAGCCCTCGCGCCGGCGGCGTCGCCGGCCATCACGCGTTCGAGAATCGCGTGATGCTCGCTGCAGCTGGTCTTCGCCGAGTTGGGAAGGTTCATGCGTTCGCTGATGGTCTTGAACAGCGGCGTGCGCATGTTGTCCCAGAGGTTGCGCACGATACCCTCCAGAACCTGGTTCTCGGTCGCTGCGGCAAGGCGGACGTGGAACAGGAAATCGCCGTTGTTCTCGTCGAAGCAGTTGTGGATGCCAAGCGTCCATTCCCGCTCCAGCTGGACGATCGAGGCCTCGATCCCGGCGGCGGCCTCCTCGCTGACGTGGCCGGCCGCGATCGCCGCCACCTCGCCCTCGATGGCGCGGCGGGCCGCCAGGGTGTCGAAAGCGCTGGGCCCGATGTCGCCGTTCTGGTTGCCGTTATTGTTGGCAGGAGTCGCCCAGCCGCGGACGTAGGTTCCGGCGCCCGAGCGTACCTCGACGAGGCCGCCCAGCTCGAGGGCGAGCATCGCCTCGCGGACGGTGGGCCGGCTGACCCCGAGCAGGCGCGCGATATCGCGCTCGGGCGGAAGCCGCGATCCCGGCGACCACTCGCCGTTGCGGATCATGCCGGCGATTTGGGCCGCAATCTGCTGATACAGGCGTTGCGATTCGATCGCGCGCAGCGGCATTTTGACTCCGGTCGTGCTGTGAATACCCGTCTGGTCGGCATGCTCAAGCATCGTCGTTCATCCGGCCACGGTCAAGGGACATGGCAGTCCGACCGCCGTGGACAGCCTCCCCCAAACGGTGTATGTGCCCGGCTTTCCTCGTGGACCTTCGATGGGAGCGTGCCAAATGTCCTTGCGGCTTTTCGACCTGACCGGAAAAGTGGCGTTCGTCACGGGATCCGCTCGCGGCCTCGGCTTCGCCATGGGCCGCGGCCTCGCCCGGTGCGGCGCCACGGTAGTGCTGAACGACATCGACGAGGGACGGCTGGCCGGTGCCGTGAAAAGCGTGCGCGACGAGGGGCTGAAGTGCGACGGGGTCGTCTTCGACGTCACCGACGAGGCCGCGGTCGCCGAAGGCATCGCCGAGGTCAACGCCCGCCACGGCAGCGTCGACATCCTGCTCAACAATGCCGGCATCAATATCCGCTATCCCCTCGAGGATTTCCCGTACGATGAATGGAAGAAGGTGCTCGACGTCAACCTCAACGCCGCCTTCCTGGTGACCCGGTCGGTGGTCAAGGGGATGATCGCCAGGAAGGCCGGCAAGATCGTCAACACCTGCTCACTGACCAGCAGCGTCACCCGCCCCACCATCGCCGCCTACACCGCGGCCAAGGGCGGCATCTTCATGCTGACGCGCTCGATGTGCATCGAGTGGGCGAAGCACAACATCCAGGCCAACGGCATCGGCCCCGGCTTCGTCGCGACCGAGATGAACACGGTCCTGGTCCAGAACCCCGAATTCGACAACTGGGTGAAGACGCGCACCCCGGCCGCCCGCTGGGCGACCCCGGAGGACATGGTGGGCGCCGCGATCTTCCTGTCCTCGGACGCCTCCAACTACGTGAACGGCCATCTGATCTACGTCGACGGCGGCTTCACGGCGGCGATGTAGCGGCTCAGCCCTCCGGACGGCGCGTTGCCGCCAGGAAGGCATCGACCTCGGCCGCGGTCGGAATTGACGGCTGCGCGCCGAGGCGGGTGACCGAAAGGGCGGCCGCCGCCTGGGCACGCGTCACCGCCTCGCCCAGGGGCAGGCCGCCCGCCATGGCGACGGCAAAGGCGCCGACGAAAGTGTCGCCAGCCGCCGTGGTATCGAGAGGAGTGACGGCGAACGCCGGATGGCGGGACGTCGTGCCCGCGACGCGAGCGACCAGGCCGCGACCGCCAAGGGTCACGAGCACGCCCCCTGCACACCGCGCCGCCAGGGCCTCGGCGGCCTGCACGGCCGACCCCTCGTCAATGACGGTGAACCCGGACAGCATTGCCGCTTCGGATTCATTGACGACCAGGATATCGGCGAGGGCGACCAGGGACTGCGCCGACCACGAGGCCGGCGCCGGGTTGAAGATCACCCTGCAGCCGGCAGCGCGGGCCCGCCGCATTGCCTCCGCCACGCCATCGGCCGGGGTCTCCATCTGGCACAGCAGGACCGCGGACGAGGTCAGCAACGCGGCGCACTCGGCGATCCACTCGGGCGATACGGCCGCGTTGGCGCCGGGCGAGACGACGATGCTGTTCTGACGATCGTCGTCGAGCAGGATCACGGCGACGCCGGTGCTGGTGCCGGGCATCGTCCGCAGGCCGCGGTCGTCGATCCCTTCGGCCAGCATGGCCGCGCGCTGGGCGGCGCCGAAATCGTCGGCCCCGATGCAGCCGATCATCGTCACCGCCGCGCCCTGGCGGGCAGCCGCGACCGCCTGGTTCGCCCCCTTTCCTCCCTGGGCGATGAAGAAGTCGCCGCCGGTCAGGGTCTCGCCGGGGCGGGGCATGCGCGGCGTGCGGATGACAAGGTCCGTATTGAGACTGCCGACGACAGCGATACGGGGTGGCGTGCTGGACATCGATGGACCTCCTCCTCCCGGCGGCCTGCCGTGTCACCGCGATCGCTTCGCGCCGATGCCGGGTGCGCGGCATCGTGCCATCGCGGGCAATGCAAAGGAAGAGCATCCTGGACGTTGGGCGGCCGCCCGCCCGGGGCGGCCGCCCCCGTTCACGTGATGTGGGCCCCTCTGGTCTCGACGTAGACGGCGTAGAGCGATTGGCTCGCGGTCATGAAGAGCCGGTTGCGCTTGGCCCCGCCGAAGCACACGTTGGCGCAGATCTCGGGCAGCCGGATCTGGCCGATCCGCTCGCCGCCGGGGGCGAACACGTGGACGCCGTCGTAGCCGTCGCCCACCCACCCGGCACCAACCCAGACGTTGCCGTCCTCGTCGCATCGGAGACCGTCGCCGAACCCCGATTTGCCGTTCAACTCCATGTCGGCGAAGATGCGCGGGTTCTTCAGTCCGGGGCCGTCGATGTCGAAGGCCCAGATGACGTTCTTGGCTTCGGGGTAATGGGACGATCCGCTATCGGCGACGTACAGCTTCGTGTAGTCGTTGGAGAAGCAGAGACCGTTCGGCTTGAACGGCTGGTCAGCGACCTTTGCCAGCTTCCCCGACTGGGCGTCGATACGATAGATCGCCTCCTTCTGGAACGGCTGCACCGAGTTCGCGCCGACGCGATGGCCCTCGTAATTCATCAGGCTGCCGTACCCGGGATCGGTGAACCAGATGGCGCCGTCATTCGGATGGACGACGGCGTCGTTCGGCGCGTTGAGCTGCTTGCCATCGAACGAGTCGGCCAGCACCTTGATCGAGCCGTCCGATTCGTAGCGCACGACCCGCCGGTTACCGTGTTCGCAAGCGATCTGCCGGCCCTGGAAGTCGAAGGTGTTGCCGTTGCTGTTCCCGGACGGATAGCGGAAACGGCGCCCGACGTGGCCGTCCTCCTCCATCCAGCGAAGCTGCTCGTCGTTGGGAATGTCGCTCCACAAGAGGTAGCGGTCGACGGCGCTCCAGGCGGGGCCTTCGGCCCACAGGGTGCCCCGGTACAGGCGCTGGATCGGCGTATTGCCGAGCTTGTACTTGAACCGCTTGTCGAGCACCACGACGTCGGGATCGGGATAGCGCACCGGCTCTTCGCCGGACCCGAAGTTGCGCGCGAAGGCGGCGGGCGCCATGGCGGTCAGCCCGGCAAGAGCGGTCGCCGCCTTCAGGAAGCTCCGTCGATCGATGGAAGCGGGCCGCCGTCGGGCCGCCGGTACGGCAAGGTCCTCGAACCTGTGGAGTTGGATGCGTTCCATGGGATCTCCTCCCCTTTCTGCTGAACGGGTGGCCTTCCGGCCGGGCCCCCATGCCGGCCGACTACATGCCGTTTGTCGGACTTGTCGTTGTGCGGACACCTTCGTTTTCGATCGTGCCGGGTCGTGCGTCCGCATTCCGCACGTTGTGCTGCAATCCTAATCCCGATCTTCTACCGGCCGAAATGGCCACAAGAGGTAGCTTGCCGGCGCTTGAGGCGGGCCGGCCGAGACGGATCACCCGTTTCGGGTTTTGCGCGACAGCCTAGTTGGTGGCGTACCCCATGGCCTCCGGCAGCCACAACGCCAGCCCCGGCTCGATGATGACGAGCACCATCGACACCGTCATCGCGCCGAGCAGCCACAGCACCCAGCGGAACGTCGAATCGATGGTCACGCCGCCGATCTTGCAGGTGACCATCAGGTTGACCGCCACCGGCGGCGTGAACTGCCCGATCGCGATGTTCATGGCCATCAGGACGCCGAACCAGGTGGGGTTCCAGTGATACGCGTCCATGAGGGGGATCAGGATCGGCAGCGTGATCAGGTAGATCGAGATCCCGTCCAGGACCATGCCGGCAAGCAGCAGGACGGCCATGACGATCGCCAGGACGACGTAGCCGTTGCTCGACAGGCCGAACATCGCATTCGCTGCCAGTTCGAACGAACCGAGCGTGCTTCCCGCCCAGGCGAAGATGCCGGCCAGCGAGATGATGATCATGATCACCGCCGATACCTCGGCGGAATCCGCCAGCACGCGGTAGAGCTCCTTCCAGCCCATCGAACGGTAGATGAAGAAGCCCACGAACAGGCCGTAGAAGACGGCCACCGCGGCGGCCTCGGTCGGCGTGAACAGGCCGCTGCGCAGTCCGCCCAGGATGATCACCGGGGCCAACAGGCCCGGCAGCGCCTCGAGGAAGCTCGACCACAGCCGCGGCCGCGCCTGCGTCTCCTGATTACCGAAATCGTGCCGGTGCGAGAGCAGGATCGTCGGCACGATCAGCGAGATGCCGGCCAGCAGGCCGGGCACCAGGCCGGCCGCGAACAGCGCCCTCAGATCCATCCCCGGCACGATGATCGAGTAGACGACGAGGGCGATCGACGGCGGGATCAGGATCGCGGTCGAGGCGGCTGCGGCGATCACGCTGGCCGAGAACTCGCGCGGGTAGCCGGCCTTCAACATGCTGGGGATCATGACCACGGCGACCGCCGCCGCATCCGCCGGGCCCGATCCCGACATGCCGCCCAGCAGGATGCACACCAGGATCGCCACCGTCGCGAGACCGCCGCGCCGGGGGCCGACGATCGCCGAGGCGAAGGTAACGAGCTTGGCCGCAACCCCCGATCGCTCGAAGATCATGCCGGTCAGCACGAACAGCGGAATTGCAATCAGCGGGTACTTGGCGATCCCGTTGTAGGTGTTGGTGCCCACCGTGCCGAGCGCGTAGATGTCGAGGCCCAGGAGGATGCCGATGATGCCGGCAAGCCCAAGGCTGACCGCGATCGGCACTCCCGCCACCAGCAGCACCACGAACGAGGCCAGCATGAGGACGTTGGCTTCCATCATGGCCGGCGCCTCAGCTTCCTGATCCCGGCCTGAAGGGCGCGCAGCAGAACGACGCAGCCGAGCACCGGCAGCCAAACGCTGTAGATCCAGGTCGGATAGCCAAGCCCGGCGGAGGTCTCGTCGAACGCCCACTGGTCGTACGCGAACGTGGCCCCGTAGAAGACGACCAGGGAGAAGACCAGGGTCGTCGAGGCCAGGGCGATGGCCTCGAGGATCCAGCGCACCTTCGGCCCGAACCGCGTCAGCGCGAAGGTGATCCGGATATGGTTGTCGGTGGCGAATGCGAGCGAGGTTCCGGTCATCGTCATGACGACCAGCAGGAAGACCGAGAACTCCTCGGTGAAGGCGAACGAGATGTTGGTCGCGTACCGGACGACGACGTTGGCGAAACTGATCAGGCAGATGACCGCCATCGCGGCGGCGCCGACCGCCTCGTCGATTCTCAGCCAGCCCGTGACGGTCGGTGCAGGCCGCTCGGTCGTGTCCGGTGGCAGTTCACTCACGGTGTCTCACTCGGCAGAAAGCAATGCCGCCGCCGTGCGGGACGCCCCGGCACGGCGGCGGGAACGGATAACGGCTACCGCTTGGCGATCGCGCCTTCGGCCATCTTGACCAGCTCGGGGCCGATCTTCTTCGACCAGTCGGCATAGACGCCGCGGGTCGCGGCCACGAACTTGGCGCGCTGCTCGGCGGTCAGGGTGGTGATCTTCACGCCGGCGGAGACCAGGTGCTTGGCAGCGGCGTCGTCGCCGTCGCGAGAGGCCTTGATGCCGACCATGCCGGCCTCGGCTGCCGCGTCCTTCAGCAGCTTCTGGTCGGCGGCGCTGAAGCTCTTCCACACCCGCGGGTTGATCGCAAAGATCAGCGGATCGGCGACATAGTCCCAACGGGTCAGGAACGTCTGCCCGACCGTCTCGATCTTCGCGATCTGGATCACCGTGAGCGGGTTCTCCTGGCCGTCGACCGCCTTGGTGGTCAGGGCCGGCTTGGCGTCGGCCCAGCTCATCTGGGTCGGGTTGGCGCCCAGCGCGGTGAAGATGTCGTTGTAGAGCGGCGAGCCGACGACGCGGATCTTCAATCCCTTGAGATCGTCCGGCGTCTTGATCTCGTGCTTGGAGTTGGTGACCTGCCGGAACCCGTTCTCGGCCCAGCCGATCGGCTCCGCTCCCTTGTCGCGGATGGCATCGAACAGCTTCGCCTCGACCGTGCCGCGGGTCAGGGCATCCATCGCCTTGTGGTCGGGCATCAGGAACGGCAGCGAGAACAGGTTGAGCTCGACGACCTGCGGCGACCAATTGATGGTCGAGCCCAGCGCCATGTCGATGATGCCCTGACGCAGGGCGGTGAACTCCTTGGTCTGGTCGCCCTGAACCAGCTGGGCATTGGCGTAGACCTTGAGGTTGATCTTGCCGCCGCTCTTCTCCTTGACGATCTCGGCCCACTTCTCGGCCGCAACTCCCCACGGAAACGGCGTCCCCAGGACCGTGGACACCTTGTATTCCGGCTTGTAGTCGGCGGCGCCCGCCGAGGCCGCCAGGGCGGCGATTGCGGCAGCGGCCGCCAGGGACGACAGAATGCGCATGGTTTCCTCCTCCTTGGATGTGCGGCGCATGTCCTTGGGAGCGGCAGGCAGATCTGCCAGGACGGCCTATGGTTCTGTCCGACTCTCGAACAAGAATCAACGTTTTTTGGCAGGATTCGGAAACGATATTAGATTTTTGGCGGTGCCGGCACCAACTGCGTTGCGTCGGCGAGATGCTTGCCGCCGCGTCAGGGTCGGCTATGCTCCCCCCGACACAGTGGCGCCAAGGATGGAAGAAACCATGCGGATACGGATGAGCTACGGTCGCCGGGGCCTGGACGTCGACCTCCCCGAGAATCTCGCTGTCAGCGTCATCCGCAAGCCCCAGATGCCGGTCGCGGAGGATCCCGCCGGGGCAGTGGCGCGGGCGTTGGACGCACCGGTGGGATGCCGCCCGCTGGCGGCCGAGGCGGCCGCGCGAAAGACCGCCTGCATCCTGATCTGCGACATCACTCGGCCGGTCCCGAACGGGATCCTGCTGCCGCCGCTGATCCGCACCCTTCTCGGCTCCGGAATGCGAGCCGAGGACATCACCGTTCTGGTGGCCACCGGCCTGCATCGCCCCAACGAGGGGGCCGAGCTGGAGGAGCTGGTCGGCGACCCCTGGGTGCTGAAGACGGTCAAGGTGGTCAACCATTTCGCCCGCGACGACGCTGCCCACGCCGACCTTGGACGGACCCCGCGCGGCACCCGGGTCCGCCTCGACCGCCGTTTCGTCGAGGCCGACCTCCGCATCGTCACCGGTCTGGTCGAGCCGCACTTCATGGCCGGATACTCGGGCGGCCGCAAGGTGATCGCGCCCGGCATCGCCCATGCCGAGACCATTACCACCTTCCACAACGCCGCCTTCATGGAGCACCCGAACGCGACCAACTGCGTGCTCGACGGCAATCCGCTACACGAGGAGCAGCTCGCCATCGTGGGCATGCTCGGCGGCGCGTTCGCCGTCAACACGGTGATCGACGAGCACCGCCGGCTCGGCTTCGTCAACTTCGGCGAGATCGTGCAAAGCCACGCCGAGGCGGTCGCCTTCATGCGACGCTTCGCCGAGGTCCCGGTGCGCCGCCGGTTCGGCACCGTGCTCACCAGCTCGGCCGGCTATCCGCTCGACAAAACCTATTATCAGACGGTGAAAGGCATGGTGGCGCCGCTCGAGATCCTCGAGCCCGGCGGCAATCTGATCATCGTCTCCGAGTGTTCCGAGGGGATCGGCTCGGCGGAGTACATCGAGGCCCAGAAGCGCCTGCTGGAGCTCGGACCCGACGCCTTCCTGCGCGCCATCCAGGCCCAGAGCCACGCCAGGATCGACGAATGGGAGACCGAGATGCAGCTCCGGCCGATGCGGGTCGGCGCGATCCACCTGCTGAGCGGGCTTTCGGAAGCGCAGCGCGCCCTGACCGGGGTCGCCACCATCGACGCCGCATCCCTCGGCGACACCATCGCCGCCTGCGTCGACCGCTCTCCCGACAAGGCTGTCGCCGTGATCCCCGAAGGCCCCTACGTGGTGCCCAGGCACGCGACCTGACGCCGCGCTCCGCGTCGCAAACGCCCGCCGCACCGCTCCATTCGACGTCGCCGCATCGCCGGGCCGTTCCGCGCGTCCCCGGTAAGCAGTTGTGAAGGCCTTCGTGTTATGCTCGCAAACCGAGGGGCTCACAAATCGACATAAGAGGCGATCATGCAGACGGGAGCCAGGGTGGCAGCGGGTTTTGCGGCGGTTTTGGTGCTGACGGCCGTAGTCGGGGCGATCGGCTGGAAGGGGTTGCAGGATTACTCGGTGCGGGTCGACGAGACCCAACGCATGAAACAGCTCGGCGATTACCTGACGGCAGCCGCCGCCGATGCGGCGCGCTATCACCTGACCCAAGACGTCGCAGCTGCGGATTCGGCGCGTGGCCAGATCGATGCGGTGCAAGCCGTCCTGCAGCCGATGCGCGAGCACGACACAAGCGACGAAATCGGAAAGCTGCTCGAAACGGCGGCGTGGTTCCGGATGGGGATCGATCGCTTCGTCGCCGTCGATGCCGCCAACCGCGGGCGCCTGTCAGAGATGCGGCGCAAGATCGCCGATATCGAGGCCGCGGTGGCCGACATCGTGAAGGCCCAGGACGACCAGTACGCGCGGCTCTACGGCGCCCTGATGAAAAGCACCGAGGAGCAGAAGACCCGGATCCAGATGACCGACGTCATCAACCAGATCCTTGGCGCCGTCCTCGCGTCGCGCGAGATCACCGCGCGCTTCGAATCCTCACCCACGGAAGAAAGCGCGAATGAGTTCGTCCAGCTCATCACGAGCGCCGAGGGCACCGCGACGACGTTGTGGCAGGTCGCTGCCAGAACCGATCTCGGCAAGCGGGCCGACGAACTAACCGGGGCGCTTCCCCCCTACCGCAAGCTGTTCGAGCGTCTCCGCGACATCCTCCTCGGCAACGCCGGCTACGGCGAATTGCCGAACGTCATCCTCGCGCTGCGGGACGCCGGCGACAAGCTGCTGAAGATGACCGCGGAGTTCGCGGCCGAGAACCGCAAGGCCCAGATGGTCGCCATCGACGCCGCCGAGAGCAATCGGTATGCGGTAAACGTCGGGATGACGGCACGAAGCGACTCGATGCGGCTGATCGCCCTCGTGCGCAAGATGCAGGCGGTGGCGCAGCAGGTGGTGTTCGAGAACGGCGCCCCCGAGGTGGTGGCGGAATCGCGAGCCATCGTGGCGGAGGTGCCAAAGCTCGCCGGGAGCCTGAAGTCGTCGTTGCGCGACGAGGGATCGCGCAAGCTGGCGGAGCGGATCGAGGCGCGGGGTGAAGAGTTCGGGGGGTTGATGGAGGCGGTCGTGGCGGCGCTCGATGAGCGCGGCCGCGCCATCGAAGGCATGAACGACGCCCGCGATTCCGCCTTGCAGGCAGCCAACGCGATCGCCGCCGCCCAGGTCGATCGGATGCGCGAGGGACACGATTTCAGCGGGATGATGATGGGAATCGTAACCGCGGTGGCGCTGCTGGGCGGGCTTGCCCTGGCGTACGTGATCGGACGCAGCGTGTCGGGACCGATCCGGCGGATGACGGCGGCGATGCGGCGGCTGGCCGATAGCGAGCAGGCCGTCGAGGTCCCCGATCGCCAGCGCCGCGACGAGTTCGGGGCGATGGCGGCTGCGGTCCAGGTGTTCAAGGAGAACGCCGAGATGATGGGCCGGATGGAGGAGCAGCAGGCGGCGGAACGCCGCCAGGCCGAAGAGGAGAAGCGGAAGGCGCTCCACGAGCTTGCCGAC
>JAHDSF010000036.1 GCA_018432935.1 Rhodospirillales bacterium
TGAACTCGCGGCTGAATAATCGCCTCTCCCTTTCCGTCGTCATCAGTTCCCCTCTCCCAGGAGAACTGTCCCCTATTCCTCTGTCTCATTCCAGGGGGGCATTCCAGTCATTTTTCTCTGAAAAATGACTCTGACCCCTTTTCTGCCGGCTACTTCCTGAGCACCTTGACGCCCGGCAGGTCCTTGCCTTCCAGCCATTCGAGGAAGGCGCCGCCGGCAGTCGAGACGTAGGAGAAGCCCTCTTCCGCCCCGGCCTTGGCGAGCGCCGACACGGTGTCGCCGCCGCCGGCAACGCTGAGCAGGTCGCCCTTGGTCAGCGCCGCCGCCTTCTGCGCCACTTCGTTGGTGCCCTTGTCGAAGGGCTTGGTCTCGAAAGCGCCGAGCGGGCCGTTCCACAACAGCGTCTTGCAGCCCTCGAGACGCTTGCAGATGTCGGCGATGCTCCTGGGGCCGACGTCGAGGATCATCTGGTCCGCCGGAACCTGGGCGATCTCGACGGTCTTCGTCGCCACGCCTTCCTTGAGCTCGGCGGCGACCACGGCGTCGACCGGCAGCACGATCTGGCAGCCGCCGTTCTTCGCCTCGTCGAGGATCTTGCGCGCGGTGTCGGCCATGTCGTGCTCGCACAGCGACTTGCCGACATTGACGCCCTGGGCGTTGAGGAAGGTGTTCGCCATGCCGCCACCGATGACCAGCATGTCGACCTTCTTCGACAGGTTGCCCAGGAGATCGAGCTTGGTCGAGATCTTGGCGCCGCCGACGATCGCCATCACCGGGCGCTTCGGGCTGGCGAGCGCCGCGGTCAGCGCCTCTACCTCGGCCTGCATGAGGCGGCCGGCTGCCGCCGGAAGCAGATGCGCAAGGCCCTCGGTGGTAGCATGGGCGCGGTGCGCCGTCGAAAAAGCGTCGCTGACGTAGAGGTCGGCGAGCTCGGCCAGCTTCTTGGCGAACCCGGGATCGTTCTTCTCTTCCTCGCCGTAGAAGCGAACGTTCTCCAGCAGCGCGATGTCGCCGTCCTTCATCGCCGCAACGACCTTCTTCGCCGCCTCGCCGATGCAGTCGGGGGCGAAGGCGACCGGCCGGCCGCAGGCCTTGGCCAGCGGCTCCACCAGGGGCTGCACCGAGAATTCCGGCGCGGGCTTGCCCTTGGGGCGGCCAAGGTGCGTCGTCACGATGACGCGGGCGCCCTTCTTGGCAAGCTCGACCAGCGTCGGCGCAGTGCGGTCGATGCGGGTCGAATCGGTGACCTTCCCGTCCTTCATGGGCACGTTGAGGTCGGCACGCACCAGAACTTTTTTGCCCGCGACCTGAAGGTCGTCGATGATCTTGTACGTCGTCATGGCTTTGCCGCCCTTTTGCCGATTGCGAGAGACCGACTTTATGCGAGCCCGCCCGGCAAAACGCAAGGGGCGGCACGGTCCCGCCGCCCCGCTGAGCAGAAAAGGGGTCAGAGTCATTTTTTCAGGCCAGGCGGTTCCTTCTCGGCGACGTCTCTCGTGAAAAAAATGACTCTGACCCCTTTTCTGCTTTTCTGCTCTTTGTGGCGCGAGGGGCGGGTTTGCATTACATGCTCTGCGAGCTTCCTGAGAGGGGGATCGGCACGTGGCGGATAATGCGGGATCGACGGCGGCCGCGCGGCCGCGGGCGCTGTTCGCATGGTGCCTGTACGACTGGGCGAACTCCGGCTTCCCCACCGTGATCTCGACCTTCGTCTTCTCGGCCTACTTCACCAAGGCGGTGGCCGCGACCGAGGTCGAAGGCACCGCCTATTGGGGCTGGGCGGCCAGCGCCTCGGGGCTGGCGATTGCGCTGGCCAGTCCGGTGCTCGGCGCCGTCGCCGACCGCACCGGCCGCCGCAAGCCGTGGATCGTCGTCTTTTCGGTATTGTGCATCGCCGCCACCGCGGTGCTGTGGTTCACTCGGCCCGATCCGGCCTACGTCGCGCTCGGGTTGGTCGCCTTCACGGTCGCCAACTTCGCCTTCGAGACCGGCGGCGTCTTCTACAACGCCATGCTGCCCGACCTCGCGCCGCCGTCGATGATCGGCCGCATCTCGGGCTGGGGCTGGGGGCTCGGCTACATGGGCGGCCTGACTTGCCTGGCGATCGCCCTGTTCGGGCTGGTGCAGCCGGAACAGCCGCCGTTCGGCCTCGACAAGGCTGACGCCGAGCATGTCCGCGCCACCGCGCTGCTGGTTGCCGGCTGGTTTGCCGTCTTCATCCTGCCGTTCCTCGTCCTCACTCCCGACCGCCCGAGGGCACCCGGCGATTTCGCAGCCGCGGTCCGCGACGGCCTGGCGACCTTGTGGGGGACCCTGCGCCGGATCCGCAGCCACGCCAACATCCTGCGCTACCTGGTGGCGCACATGGTCTACACCGACGGCCTCAACACCCTGTTCGCCTTCGGCGGCATCTACGCCGCCGGCACCTTCGGCATGAGCTTCGAGGAGCTGATCCTGTTCGGCATCGCCCTCAACGTCACTGCCGGAGCCGGCGCCGCCGCCTTCGCCTGGATCGACGACGCGATCGGCCCCAGGCGGACGATCCTGATCGCGCTCGCCGGGCTCACGATCCTCGGCTTCGTCCTGCTGATCGTCGAGGCCAAGCTGTGGTTCTGGGTCTTCGCCCTGCCGCTCGGCCTGTTCATGGGCCCGGCGCAGTCGGCCAGCCGGTCGCTGATGGCCCGCCTGGCTCCGGCGCACCTGCGGGCCGAGATGTTCGGCCTCTACGCGCTCTCCGGCAAGGCGACGGCGTTCGTCGGCCCCGCCCTGCTGGGGTGGGCGACGCTGGCCTTCGACAGCCAGCGCGCCGGCATGGCGACCGTGCTCGTGTTTTTCCTCGCCGGCGCGGTTTTGTTGTTGCCGGTGCGGGAGCGCGGCGTCTAAGACGTTGCGAGAAGAAATCGTTCGAAGGCGCCTCCGATGTCCTTTCCCGACGTGAAGCATCCGACCGCGGCCTCCTTTGCGGCGGCCTATTTCGAACGCCTGTGCCAGGCGACGCGGTCGGTCGACGGAGCCGCGGTGTCCGCGGCGGCCGATCTCCTCGAGGGCGCCTATGAGCGAAGGGCCCAGGTGTTCGTGTGCGGCAACGGCCACTCGGCGGCAATCGCCAACGCTTTCGCCGGCGACCATACCAAGCTGGTGCAGACCGACACCGAGCTGAAGCCGCGCATCCAGTCGCTGTCGGCCAACAGCGCGGTCCTCACCGCGCTCGCCAACGACCTGTCCTATGCCGACGTGTTCGTCTATCAGCTGCAAAGCGCGGCAGAACCCGGCGACCTGCTGGTCACCTTCAGCTCGTCGGGGAATTCCGAGAACGTGGTGCGGGCGGCCGAGTGGGCGCGCGGCAACAGTCTCGACGTGCTTTCGTTCACCGGCTTCTCGGGCGGTCGGACCCGCAAGCTCGCCACCGTCTGCGTCCATGTCGAGGCCGACAACTACGGCGTCGTCGAGGACACCCACAACGCGCTGGTCCACGTGCTGGCCCAGTACCTGCGCCAGGCGCGGATGAGCCCGGCGCTGATCGCCGACCGGGTGTTCTGATGACTGTGGCGGAGACTCTCGAGCGGGCTCTGCAAGCCGCCTTTACCCCCGAACGGCTGGAGGTCGAGGACGAGTCGCACAAGCACGTCGGCCACGCCGGCGCGCGGCCCGAGGGCGAGACCCACTTCAGGGTGACGATCGTCGCCGCGGCCTTCGCCGGCAAGAGCCGCGTCGAGCGCAGCCGCATGGTCCACGAGGCTCTCGCCGCGTTGCTGGCCTCGCGTATTCACGCGCTGTCCATCACCGCCAAGGCGCCGGGAGAGTCCGCATAGCCCAAGTCCTTCATGCAATGCAGAAAGGCGGGACGACACCGTCTTCGCCCTCTTCGTGTCTTCGCTTGGAAGTTTGGCTTGGTTCGATTTCAAGTGTCTTCCTCAGTGGGCCACCACAATTACCGTCATTCCCGCGAAAGCAGGGAATGACGAAGGGAGGCGCGGAGATTTCTTCACACGCTTTCAGAGGTGAACTTCGAGACTGATCAAGCGCGTCCCGGCACCTTGGCTACTCCGGACACTCCCCGGCGGGCAAGAATGTCGGCGGATCCTGCGCCTGCTGTGCTGGCATTTCCGTACGTTCCTTCGGGAACGCAACCCGCACTACGGTGCCGAAGCCGGGACCGCTCCGGATCGACAGCTCGGCCCCGTGCAGGGCCGCCAGCCGCTTGCTCAAGGGCAACCCCAGGCCTGCGCCTTCGCGGCTCGTCATCGCCGGGCGCTCGAGCTGGCCGAAAACCGACATCACGACATCCAGCTTTTCCGCGGGGATGCCGATGCCGGTGTCGGCGACCTCCAGGACCACCCGCCCGCTACCGTCCACCTCGGCCCGGACCGTAATCCTCCCCGCGGCAGGGGTGAACTTGATGGCGTTCGACAACAGGTTGACCAGAATCTGCTGCACCCGCCGCTCGTCCGCGTACAGCCTGGGGACGGACGATCCTGCCTCGATGCCGACGGCAAGCCTCCTGGCCTCGGCAGTGGCAGCGACAAGATGGACCGCGCCCTCCATTACCTGGCCAACCTCGATCCACTCCTGGTCGAGCGGCATGCCGCCCGCCTCGACGCGCGAAATGTCGAGGATGTCGTCGATCAACGCCAGCAGGCCGCGGCCCGACTTCAGCACGTCGGCAACGTATTCGCGGTACTTGGCACTGCCGAGCGGACCGAACATCTCCTGCTCCATGATCTGGCAGAAGCCGAGAACGGAGTTCAGCGGCGTGCGCAGCTCGTGGCTCATGTTGGCGAGGAACTCGGTCTTGGCGCGGTTGGCGATCTCGGCGGCATGCTTCGCGGCGCTCAGGTCTTCCTCGAACAGCTTGCGGGCGCTGATGTCGGTGCCGATCGCCCCAACCATCGACACCTCGCCGTTGGCGTCGGTGACCGGGAACTTGGTGATCAACGCGGTGATGGAGGCGCCGCCGCGCAGCGGCAGCTTCTGCTCGACGGTCAGCGGCCTCCCGGAGCGCTTGACCTCCTCGTCCTGGGCCTCGAACTGCGCTGCGTCGTCGCCGAAGACGTCGCGCAGCGTGGTCCGGGTGTCGACGGCGCCGTGCCACGCCTGGTAGGTGCGGTTTGCCAGGATGTAGCGTCCGGCAGCGTTCCTCAGGCAGACGCTGGCGGGGATGTGCTCGACGAAGGCGCGTAACGTCGCCTCGCTCGCCCGCAGGGCGTCCTCGGCGCGCTTGCTCTCGGTCGTTTCGACCACCACGCCGCCGATACCAATGAACTCGCCGCCGTGACCGCGGATGGGGAAGGTGAAATCGGTGAAGAAGCGGCGCCCCAGATCGCTGCCAGCGACCGAGAACTCGCCGCGATAAGAGGGGCTGCCGCTCATGATCTCGCTGTCCGCCACCCGCACCAGCGCGGCAATCTCCGGCGGCAGGAACTCCTCGGGGCGCTTGCCCAAGATGTCCGGCTCCGACACGTTCCACAGGTCGCATAGGAACTTGTTCGCGAGGACAATCCGCCGGTCGACGTCTTTGAGGAAGGTGCCGGTGGTCGAAGCCTCCACAATCGCGCGGAGCCTGGCCTCGCTCTCGGCGAGCGCGGCTTGCGCGCGCCGCTCGCTCGTGACGTCCTCCAGCACGACCTGGAGCGCGGGCCGGCCGTTGAAAGTGACGCGGCGTCCCACCGAGCGGATGTCGATGATGGTGCCGTCGAGGCGCCGGATCTTCGATTCGACCCGGTCCTCCTGGCCGGTCTCGTACCGGCTCGTCACGATCCGCCGGATCGCCTCCTTCGACTCCTCGGCGAAGAAATCCCAGATCGATTGTCCGATCACCTGGGAAGCGTCGTGAGCGCCGAAGATTCGGACTGCCTCGGGATTGACGAAAACGTAGCGGTCGTCCTGATGGATGCAGATGCCCACCGGTGCCGTTTCGACAACGCTACTGTAGAGTGCCCGGCTCTCCTCGAGGGCACGCAGCCCTTCCCGGGACCTGCCCTTATGAACATCGGCATTGCGCGGTGGCGGCACGTGGACTTCCTCGGACACCGGCATCAGGGCCGATGATGTGTCAAGTCGCCGGCGCCGTCCAGATATACAAACGCATGCAGGAGGCTGGGACCGATGGACGTGGAGTCCGGGCGGATGCGTGTCCCGCCCTCTCGTCCAGCCGATCCCTGAAGGAACTGGACCCTAGATCAAATCAGGCGGTAAGGCTGGACTCCGACGTCGCCTCGCCGCCAGCAACCGCCTCGCCCTGGGCGGCGGAACAGGGAGCTTCTTGCGCCGGTCGCCCCCGTCAGCCGGCCTGCTCGATGCGCTCCATCGCTTCGTCGCTGAGGCCGAAGTGGTGGCCGATTTCATGGATCAGCACGTGTCGGACGATGTGCTCGAGGTCCTCGCCGGTCTCGCACCAGTAGTCGAGGATGGGGCGGCGGTAGAGGAAGATCATGTCGATGTCGTGGGGCGTGTCGAGCACGCTTTTGCGGTCGAGCGACACCCCGTGGTAGAGGCCCAGGAGGTCGAACGGGCTCTCCAGCTCCATGTCGCGCTCGACCTCCTCGGTCGGGAACTCGTCGACGCGGATGACCACGTTTACGACGTGCCGGCGCAGCTCGCGCGGGATGGTCTTCAGGGCGCGGCGCCCGATCTCCTCGATGTCGTCGAGGCTGGGCGGCAGGATGTCTCTGGTTCGCATCCCAGCAAACTTAGCGTCCCTTGATGCCCCCGCCAAGGCTGGCCATGTCGGAAACTGGCAGCAGCGGAGACGATGATGGCGGCAACGCTGAGCGGAGAGGCGCGGGCGGAGGCCCTGGCGGGACTGCCGGGCTGGCGCGAGGTCGAGGGTCGCGATGCGATCGCCAAGGCGTTCCGCTTCGCCGATTTCAACCAGGCGTTCGGCTTCATGACCCGGGTCGCCCTGGCGGCGGAGAGGATGGACCACCACCCGGAATGGAGCAACGTCTACAACCGGGTCGAGATCGTGCTGTCGACCCACGATGCCGGCGGCGTCACGGAGCGGGACGTCAGGCTGGCGGAGTTCATCGAGCAAGCTCTCTGACCGCGGCGGCGAAGGCGGAGGACGGCACCGCGATGCCCAGGCTTTCGGGCTTAATGCGCGCGGTCGCGACGTGGAGACCGACGATCCGGTAGGTCGCACCGTCGCGATAGAAGATCGGCGCCCCCGAGACGCCGCCCGCGGTGTCGCAGCCATGGATCAGGACGCCACCGTCGAATCCCAGCAGCGGACAACCGGAGTCGGCCATCAGCACTTCGGCCCGATCCTGGCCGTAGCCGGCCAGCACGAAGACGGCGCCTTCCCCCTTTAGCGCCGCCAGCCGGGCGGCGTCGAGCGCGGCCACGTCGAAGCTGCCGATCGTCGTCGCAACCTCCTGGTCCAGGGTCACCAGCGCCCAGTCCCTCGCCTTCGCTTCCCTGGGCGGAGCGGCCGGATCGAAGCCGGGAGCGACCCGGATGGCGACCCCGCGCGCATGGGCCAGATAGGTTTCCTTGGACCAGCCGGCGAGGAAGTGCAGCATGTCCGGCAGCAACAGGCGGCCGGTGCGGCGGTTCCACACGCAATGGGCGGCGGTCAGGATCAGCCGCGGGCCGACGATGGCGGCGGTGCAGTGGCCGCCGACCGAGTTGTTGAGGCGGCCGATCGCCCGCCACGGGAAGACGGTGGAGTCGGTCAGCACACGATCGTCCCGCCCCTTGATGCCGGGCAGGCGGTAGTCGTCATCCGGCGAGCCCGCCGCCGCCATCGCCGGCAGCAGCGCGAGGAGAAGGGCGAACAGGCGCCGCATCAGGTCTCCACCCGCGGCGTGACGCCGGTCTTGAGCTGCGCCTCGCGCTTAACGACGTAGAGGGCGGCGGCGAAGATCACCGTCGCGCCGACCCAGGTCCAGGCGTCGGGCACCTCGCCGAACAGCGCAAAGCCGAACAACGCCGCGTAGATCAGCCGCGCGTAGTCGAACGGAAGGATCGCCGACGCCTCGGCGGCCGCGAACGCCCGCACCATCAGCACCTGTCCGAGCGCACCCGAGAAGCCCGTCGCCACCAGCAGCCACCACGCCTCGAGCGGCGGCGCCTGCCAGACGAAGGCGGCCGGCACCGCCGAAGCCGGGATCTGGAACAGCATCTGCAGGACCAGGATGGTGGTCGCGCTTTCGGTGCTGGAGAGCGACTTCACGTACAGCATCGAGGCGGCCATGAAGACGGCGGCGCCAAGCGCGATAAGCACCTCCGGCCCGACGTGCTGGAATCCCGGCCGCACCACGATCAGGGCACCGGCGAAGCCGACCAGAGTAGCCGCCCAGCGCCGCGCCCGCACGACTTCGCCCAGGAACAGGGCCGCCCCCATGGTGGCGAAGATCGGGGTGAGGAACGTCAGCGCGGTGACGTCGGCGATCGGCATCACGTTGACCGCCAGGAACCAGCATACGGTGCTGAGCAGGCCGACCACGGCGCGCGCCGCATGGGTGCCGATCCGCCTTGTCCGCAACGCCGCCAGCCCGGCGTGGAAGAACGCCGGCAGCATGAACACCAGGCAGAACACGTTGCGGAAGAACACCACCTCGAGGGTCGGCACCTGCTGGGCCGCCAGGCGGGCGAACACCACGACCGCGGTGACGAACAGGCCGGACGCCAGCAGCCACAGGGGGCCTCGGATTGCATCGCGCGTCACGGGCGTTTCGCCTCGTCCTGGATCCAGCCGCGGAAGGCCCGGTTCTTCGGCCGCTCCGCCGCCGCCGCCGGACACAGCAGGTAGTACGCGAAGCGGGCCGGCAGCACGATCGCAAACGGCGACACCAGCCGCCCCGCCACCAGGTCGTCGCGCACCAGGATGTGCGGTCCCAGGGCGACGCCGTAGCCGTCGATCGCCGCCTGGATCGCCATGTGGGTGTGGCTGAAGCGCGGTCCCCGCCGCGGGTCGATGTTGGCTACCCCGGCGGCGCGCAGCCACATCTCCCAGTTGGCGTAGGTGTCGACCACCGCCTGGTCGTCGTGCAGCAGGGTGTGGAACGCGAGGTCGGCAGGCTCGCGCAGGGGATGACGGCCGCCCATGAGCCGCGGGCTGCAGACCGGCGTGATGTCGTCGTCGAAGATGCGCTCGGCATGCACGCCCGCCCAGTCGCCCAGCCCGAAGCCGATCGCGAGGTCGACGTCGTCGTGCTCGAACTCGTGCGGGCGGTCGGTGGCCGAAACCCGGAGATCGATGTCCGGATGGCGCTCCTGGAACAGATGAATGCGCGGCACCAGCCATTTGGCGGCGAACGAGGGCAGCACCGCCACCGTCAGAACGCCGCGCGATTCGGCGTTAAGGAGCTGTGCCGTCGCCTGAGCCAGGTTGTCGAGCGCGGCGCGCACCGCCGGGAAGAACTGCTGCCCCGCCTCGGTCAGCACCAGCGCCCGGTTCAGGCGGCGGAACAGCGGCAGCCGCAGGTGATCCTCCAGCGCCTTGATCTGATGGCTGATCGCGGCCTGGGTGACGTGCAGTTCGTCGGCGGCGCGGGTGAAGCTGAGGTGCCTGGCGGCAGCCTCGAAGGCCCGCAACGCATTCAGCGGAGGAAGACGACGGCTCATGGGGGACCCCACGGAATTTGTGGCCTTATAACGCTTCCACAGGATTCGGCGCAAGCTGTCGCATTACTTTTGCTAATGATTGACCTCAACAAACCTCGTTTGCGGGAACGCTCGGGCGGCGCTAGATCTGGGCCCTGTTCACGACTTTAGTCGAAGTGGAGGCCGATCATGAGGACAGCAGCTCACGCCATTGCGCGACGTCGTCGGGTTGACGCGGCGGCCGTCCTCGACACGGTCTCCGATCTCTTCACGATGCCCTATCGGGTTCTGGTCACCTTGCGTCTATGGCAGGCGCGTTCGGCTTATCGCAGCAAGCTGATGGAGCTGGACGTGCATCGCCTCACCGACATCGGCCTCAGCGAAGCCGAGGCGGAGCGCGAGGCCCGGAAGCCGTTCTGGGTCGAATAGCCTCCCGTCTCTCGTAAGTCGAGTGCCGCCGATGGCCGGGCGCCCTCCCGGCCATCGGCATTTCGGGCCTTGTCGTCGCGGCGAAAGGCCGGATCGGCACGGGATGGCCCATGGCGTTGTCCGGAATGCCGATTCCGTTTGATCGCGCGTTGCTCTAGATAAGCGAGACAACGGCGCCCCGGGGGTAACGAGATGTCCAACCCGCTGCTTTATGCGCTGACGGTGCTGTTCTGGGGCACCAGCTGGCTCGCCATCACCTTCCAGCTTGGAGAGGTCGCCCCGGCCGCCTCCATCCTCTACCGATTCGCCCTTGCGGCGGCGGTAATGTTCGCAGCCTGCCTGGCGGCGCGGCGGCCGATGCGCTTCGCGGCACGCGACCATGCCTTCATCGCCCTGCAGGGGCTGTTGCTGTTCTCGACCAATTACGTGTTCATCTATTTCGCCACCGCTCATATCACCAGCGGCCAAGTGGCAATGGCGTTTGCCGCCATCGTCGTTCTCAACATTCTCGGCAGCGCGGTGTTCTTCGGCATGCCGATCCAGCCCCGGATCGTGCTCGGGGCGGCCGCCGGGATCGTCGGCCTGGCCCTGGTGTTCTGGCCCGAAATCCGCGCCTTCGACTGGGACCGCTCGGGATCGGCGGGGCTGGTGCTGGCGCTGACCGGCACCATCTCCGCCTCGCTCGGCAACATGGTGTCGTTGCGCAATCAAAGGCGGGGCCTGCCGGTGATCCAGACCAACGCCTACGGGATGGCCTACGGCTCCGGACTCCTGCTGCTGTTCTGCCTGGTCCAGGACACCCCGTTCACCTTCGCCTGGACGTTCGCTTACGTCGCCTCGCTGCTCTACCTGGCGATCGGGGCGACGGTGCTGGCGTTCTGGAGCTACCTGACGCTGCTCGGGCGGATCGGCCCTGACCGCGCCGCCTACGCCAGCGTCGTCTTCCCGGTGCTGGCGCTGGCGCTGTCGACCCTGTTCGAAGACTTCGTATGGACCCCGGCCGCAGTCGCCGGGGTGGCGCTGGTGCTGGCGGGCAACGTCCTGGTTCTGGGTCGCGGCGCTACGCGGAAGGCGGGAACCGCAGGAACAGCCGGGCGATCCCGTTGAAGGCGCGGTACAGCGCCGCAAACTGGCCGTCGAAGTCCGCCCTCGTCAGGTGCCGATCGGCCTCGCCGAGTTCGGCGAACACGGCATCGAGCGTACGCGTGCCGTCGCAGCGTTCGGCGATCGCCGCCGCCAGCCGCGGCATCGGGAAGCGCAGCGGCAACCCTTCCAGCGTCAGGGTCGCCGTGCGGTTGCGCCGCAGCAAGGCCGCCAGATCCGACGGCCCGTGGTCGATCAGCACCGGCACCGCGTCGCCGCTGGGGGCGGCTGCGGTGTCCGGGCGGGAGGCCGGCACCGCATAGAAGACGTGCTTGCGCAGGTTGCCGGTCAGGAGCTCGGCAAAGGCGGCCCGTTCGAGCGGCGCCATCGCCTCCAGGCGCCGCCGCAGGGCGGGATCGTGCACGTGCAGCAGCGGGTCGTAAGCGGCCGGAGCGGCCCAGCCGGCGATCCGCAGTCCCGCGCCTGCCGTCAGGGCCGCCACCTCAGGCACCCGGTAGGCCCGGTCGCGGGCGTGCAGCAGAAGATCGAACAGGCCGGCGTCGCCTGCATTGAGGTGGTCGCCGACGAACGGATTGCGCTGCAGCCGGTTGGTCGGCGGCAGCGCGGCGAGCAGGCGCCGGGCCGCCGCGATCCGCTCGGCCACGGCGCCGTCGGACGCCACCCCGCGCAGCATCTCCTGCATGTCGTAGACGCCGGTTCGGCCGAGGGCGCCGTACAGCATCATGCCGATGCCACCGTCCTCCGCCAGCACGGCGGCCAGGGCAGCGAGCCCCTCGTCCGGGCTCTCCAGGTGGTGCAGCACCCCCGAGCAGTCGATGTAGTCGAAACGGCCGAGGCCGGCCCGCGGCAGATCGAGAATCGACAGGGTGTGGAAGGCGACGTTGGCCAACCCGCGCGCCTGCACCCGCGCCTCGGCGACCGCACGGGAGGCGACGGAAAGGTCGACGTAGACGACCTCGGCCGGGCAGCCGAGGTCGGCAAGCTGCTGCGCCAGCATGACGCAGGCGTCGCCGGTGCCGCCGCCGGCGACCAGCACCCGGAACGGCTGCGAGAAGTCGCGCCGGCCGGCGAACACGTAGTGGTTCAGCTCCCACACCTGGCTGGGCGAGCCGGTGATCAGCCGCTTCGCCTCGTCGCGCGGGTCGCGGCCGGGGTAGGGCAGCTCTTCGTACTGGGCGCGGACCGGGTCCAAGGTCACGCCGCGAGGTCGAGCACGACCTTGCCGGTCGACTTGCGGGCGAGCAGCGTGCGCAGCGCCTCGGCGACCCCGGTCATCGGGAAGGTATGCGAGACGTGCGGCCGCAGCGATCCCTCCTGATACCAGGCGAACAGCTGACGATAGGCGGCCGTCAGCGCCGGCAGGGCGTGGGCGCGGTACGAGCCCAGGTAATGGCCGAGGACGCCGGCATGCTTGACCAGCAGCAGGTTGGCCGGCGCCTGCGGGATGCGGCCCGAGGCGAAGCCGATGACGATGATCCGACCGCCCCAGGCAAGGCAACGGATCGAGGCGTCGAACAGGTCTCCGCCGACCGGATCGTAGATGACGTCGCAGCCGCGCCCGCCGGTGATCTCCTTGACCCGCGCCCGCACGTCGTCGGAGCTGTTGACCGTGAAGTCGGCGCCGTAGGAGCGGGCCAGCGCCAGCTTCTCGTCACTGCCGGCGGTGGCGATCACGGTCGCGCCCACCTTCTTGCCGATCTCGACCGCGGTCAGGCCGACGCCGCCGGCGGCGCCGTGCACCATCAGCCAGTCGCCGGCCTTCAGTCCGCCGCGGTCGATCAGACCGGTGTACGAGGTCGAGTAGACGACCGGAAAGCCGCCGGCGGTGACCCAATCCATGCCGGCGGGGATCGTCCAGACCTGGCTCGCCGGCAGCACCACCTGCTCGGCCCAGGCGCCGTACTCGTCATTGAAGGCGACACGGTCGCCGGGCCTGAGGCCGCTCACGCCCGGGGCCACCTCGATCACCTCGCCCGCCCCTTCGAGGCCGGGCGAGAACGGCAGCGGCGCCTTGACCTGGTACTTGCCCTGGATCGCCAGCGTGTCGGCGAAGTTGATCCCGGCGGCCATAACCCGGATGCGTGCCCCGCCTTCGGTCATCGGCGGCTCGGCCACCTCTTCGACGACGAGATCGTCGGGGGTTCCCCAGGCCTTGCACAGGACTGCCCGCATGACGTGCTCCTTCGAAAGTGGCATGATCCGCAGCGCGGCCCCTGAAGGTAGGGGTCGTCCGCCAGACGGCGCAAGGGGAAACGGGGCATGCGAGGGTATTTCGGGATCGGCGTCGAGCACGCCAGCAAGGCGTCGAACGTGGGGGCGATCTTCCGCACCGCGCACGCTTTCGGCGCCAGCTTCGTGTTTACCGTCGCCGCCGCCTATACCGAGCGCGGCGGCGCCCACGCCGACACCTCGCACACGCCGGGGCAGGTGCCGTTCTACGGCTTTCCGTCGCTGGAGACGATGGTGCTGCCGGACGGGTGCGAGCTGGTCGGGGTCGAGCTGGACGAATCGGCGCAGATCCTGCCCACCTTCCACCACCCGCAGCGCGCCGCCTACGTGTTCGGGCCGGAGCGCGGCGGCCTCTCCGACGCCATGAAGGGACGCTGCCGCTATCTGGTGCGCATCCCGACCCAGTTCAGCATCAACGTCTCGCTGGCCGCCGCCATCGTCGTCTACGACCGCGCCCTCAGCATGGGCCGGTTCGGCGAGCGCGCGCTGGTGCCCGGGTTCCCGGCGGTGCCGCCGCCCGAGCACGTGTTCGGCAATCCGCGCTTCCGCCGTCAGGTCGAGATCTACCGCACCACCCCGCCCTCGCATGTCCATCCGCGGGACATGAAGAAAGGGAAAGGATAGCTATTCCGCCGCCTTGTCCGGCGCCTTCGGGCGGGCGAGGCGGTCGCGGTGCAGGAAGTAGGCGTACACCGAGGCCGGGATCAACTCGATGTCGACGCCGCGCAGGCTGCCGCGACGGGCCGTCGAGCGGGTGAGCACGCGGGCCACCGCGGCGCGATTGTTGTTGCGCACGAAGCGGGCCAACGTGTCGGGTTTCTTGCGCCCCCTTACGATGTCGTCCGACCAGTCGATGTCGCACACATGGTCGGGCCAGCCGGTGCGCGGGTCCAGCCGCAACAGGTCGATCTTGCCGCCGCGCCAGCTCGCGTAGGCCTGGCGGTCGAAGTCCTCGGCATCGAGGGTCTGGCCGACCAGCGCGGTGGCGACCAGGCGGGGCAACGCCTCGCTGGTCCAGGTCAAGGGACCGAACAGGGCGGTGTAGAGGCAAGGCGAGGTCAGGAACACCCGGAACGCGACCGCCCGCTGGAACGCCTGCGCGTTCTGGTCGACGCGCCGCAGGCGGCGGATCAGGAATGCCGACTCCAGGTGGTCGAGGTATTTGCGCAGCGTGTTCTTGGCGGTCCCGGTCAGCCCCGCCAGCTCCTCGATACTGATCTCGCGCCCCGAGTTGAAGGCAAGGAAGGAGAACAGGCGGTTGAGGTCGGAGGTCTCGCTGATCGCCGACAACGCCGCCAGATCCTTGTGCAGCACGCGGTCGGCCAGGCCGTCGCGCACGAAGGTCGGCGCCGGCGCCCCCTCGGTCTTGTGCATGATGCCTTCGGGAAAGCCGCCGAAGTTGATGTAGCGCAGGAATTCCTCGTTCAGCACCGGCAGCTCCGATTCGCGGAACATGCGCCGGCCGGCGGCGTCGCGGACGAACAGGTTCTCCTCGCTGCCGCGGAAGCGCATGAACTCGAGGAAGCTGATCGGCGGCAGGACGAACACCTCCATCAGGCCGTCCTCGGCGGTCGTCCCGGTGGTCAGGGCCGGCGACAGCGACGATACCGCGCAGGCGATGCGGGCGTTCGGGCGCGCCCTGGCCAGGGCCAGGATGTCGCGCCGCCAGTTGGGAAGATATTGAACCTCATCGAAAAAGACGAAGATGCGGGCGTCCGGGCCGTGGCGGTAGCGGCGGCAGAACATTTCGAACAGCGTGGCGACGCTGGTGGTAGCGTAGCTGGGCGTCGTCAGCGGCGCGTAGAACACCGCCGACGGCGGCACCCCGTCCTTGACCAGGGCCGCAATCGCCTGCCGCATCAGCACCGTCTTGCCGGCCCGCAGGGGGCCTGCCAGCACCAGGACGTGCCCGGGCTCCAGAGCCATATGGCGGCTGCGGAAGGCGGCGAACTGGACCCGCTTGGCGGGCTGCTTGAAGCGGATCTCCGTCTCCGGCCGCAGCGACCACCACGGATTATCGAACGCAAGCCTCTGGAACAGATCGTTGTCGGTGATGATGTGCACGCGACCCGCCCCCCAGTCGAATCGCCAGTAGGACCCATGATAAGATCAACGACTTGATCGATACAATCAAAAACTCGGCCTGAGACTCACGAGAGAGCGTCTTTGACGCGCCGGCGCAGGACGGGTACCAGCTCGCTTTCGAACCACGGATGGCGGCCCAGCCAGGCGGTATTGCGCCAACTCGGGTGGGGCAGCGGCACGAAGTCGGGGAGATAGTCGCGCCAGGCGGCGACGGTCTCAGTCATCGTCGCCTTGCGGCGGGAGCCAAGATACCAAGCCTGGGCGTAGCTGCCGACCAGCAGGGTCAGGCGCACCGCAGGAAGCGCCGACCGCAGCCGCGCGTGCCAGCGCGGCGCGCATTCCGGCCGCGGCGGGGCGTCGCCTCCCCGCGGCAGGCGTCCGGGGTAGCAGAAGCCCATCGGCATGATGGCGATCCGCGCAGGGTCGTAGAAGGCCTCGCGGTCCATCTCCAGCCAGTCCCGCAGCCGGTCTCCCGAGCGGTCGTTCCACGGCAGCCCGGTCTCGTGCACCCTGGTGCCGGGCGCCTGACCGATGATCAGGACGCGGGCGCCCTCGGCCATCCGCACGACCGGCCGCGGTCCCAGCGGCAGCGCGCCCTCGCAGATCCGGCAGGCGCGGACCTCCGCCACCAGGTCGGACAGCGTTCCGCTCACCGGATGAACCGGTCGACGTAGTCGGCGCCGAGGCCGACCTCGGCATAATGCTTGCGGCACATCTCGATCTTGGTGAAGACGTCCTCGTAGCCGGTCTGCCTGCCCCACGGATCGACGTAGATCATCACGCCGTTGACCTGGAAGTAGGTGATCATCTCGGCGCAGTCCTCCGGCACCACCAGGGTATGGGTTTCTCCGGGCGGCTCGTAGACGTAGCTGCCCGCCTCCGCAACCCAGTCGTGCTCGAGGTAGTGCCAGCGGCCCTTCAGCACGTAGCCGTGCACCGGCTGCGGGTGGCGGTGCCGGGTCAGCAGCCCGGCCCGGGTCACCCGCAGGAGGTTCATCCAGTAGCCCTGGCTGGCGTTGAGGCACAGCGGCCGGAAGAATACATTCTCCTTCTGCGGCACCCACACCTTCGGATCGTCGGGGATGACGCCCGGCACCACGATCTCGCGGTCGGCTTCCTTGGGGAAGGGAAGCTGGTAGGGGATGCGCTCCTGGTCCTTGGCTTCGGGTTGCGGCGGCATGGCGGTCCTCCTGCGGCTCTGTCGGCGTGGAGATGGTCATCGCCGCCCGATGAAGCCAGCCCGGCGCGCTTCTCTCTCCCGCTGGCAACGCCGTCGTGCTACACGAAGTGCGCCGACGTTTGCTGGGAGTACGCTCGTGGTCCGGGTCCTGTTCGTCTGCCTCGGCAACATCTGCCGTTCCCCCACTGCCGAAGCGGTCTTCCGCGGCGCGGTCGCCCGCGAGGGCCTGCAGCACGCGATCGAGGTGGCGTCCGCCGGCACCGCCGACTACCACGTCGGCAAGCCGGCCGACAAGCGGGCGCGGGCGGCCGCCCTGGCGCGCGGCGTCTCGCTGGAAGCCCACCGCGGCCGACAGGTGGCGGTCGAAGACTTTTCCCGCTTCGACTACATCCTGGCGATGGACGACGAGAACCTGCGCAACCTTCTGGCCCGCTGCCCGGCGCGGTACCGCGACCGCGTGCGCCTGTTCCTCGCCTTCGCCCCCGAGGCCGGCCGCGCCGACGTGCCCGACCCCTACTACGGCGGTCCCGAGGGCTTCGAGCAGGTGCTCGACCTCTGCGCTGCGGCATCCCGCGGCCTGCTCGCCGCGATTCGCCGGGATCACGGGTTGTGATCCCGCTAGAGGACCGCATCGAGGCGATTGCCGGGAGCCGGCCCAAGGATGTCCGGGGCCTCGGCGGCGGCAGCGTCGCCACCGTCAAGAGGGTGAGCCTTGCCAACGGCGACCGCCTCGTCGTCAAGGTCGGGCAGGCCGGAAGCCGGCTCGACCTCGAGGGTTTCATGCTCGGCTTCCTCGACGAGCACGGCCTGCCGGTGCCCGAGGTGGTGCACGCCGAGGACGATCTTCTCGTGCTCGGCTTCGTCGAGAACGACGGCAACCTGGACGACGGCGTCGAGCGCCATGCCGCCGAACTGCTGGCCGACCTTCACGACCAGACCGAAGCCGGCTTCGGCTTCGCCCGCGAAACCCTGATCGGCGGGCTGCCGCAGCCGAACTCGTGGAGCGAGAGCTGGCTTCCCTTCTTCCGCGACCACCGGGTGCTCTTCATGGCGCGGCTCGCGTTGGAAGCGGGGCGCCTGCCGCCGTCGTTGATGGGGCGGATCGAAGCGCTGTGCGGGCGGCTCGGGGAGTGGCTGGAGGAGCCGCCGGCGCCGGCGCTGCTGCACGGCGACATGTGGACCGGCAACGTGCTGTGCCGGGAGGGCCGGGTCGCAGCCTTCATCGACCCGGCGATCTACTACGGCCACGCCGAGGTGGAGCTTGCGTTCTCGACCCTGTTCGGTACCTTCGGCCGGCCGTTCTTCCTGCGTTACCAGGAGCTGCGCGGGGTTGCGCCCGGCTTCTTCGAGACGCGGCGCGACCTCTACAATCTCTATCCCCTGCTGGTGCACGCGCGGCTGTTCGGCGGCAGCTACGTCGGCGCCGTCGAGCAGATCCTGACCGATCACGGGTGCTGAGCCGTGATCGACCGCCGCACCACCGAGATCCTGGCCCGGATCACCGGCCGCACCCCGGTCGCCGCGGTGCCGCTGCACGGTGGCTGCGTCAGCGAGGTGATGCGGGTCGACTTCGACCGCGGCGAGCCGGTGGTGGTGAAGGCCGGCGACGCCGCCTGCGGGCTGCCGCTGGAGGCCGACCGCCTGCGCTACCTGACGACGCGTTCGGCGCTGCCGGTGCCCGAGGTGCTGCACGCCGAGGAAGGCCTGCTGGTACTCGCCTTCATCGCCAACGACGGCCGCATCGACGACGACGCCGAGCGCCACGCGGCCGAACTGTTGGCCGCCCTCCACGGGGTGCGCGGCAAGGCTTACGGGTTCGTCGCCGACACCCTGACGGTAGGGCTGCGCAAGCCGGCGCCGTGGACGGAATCCTGGCTCGACTTCTTCCGCGACCAGCGGCTGCTCTACATGGCCGGCCAGGCGCAGGCAGCCGGGCGGCTGCCGGCGGTCCTGCTGGCCCGGATCGAGGCGCTCGCCGGCCGTCTTGGCGAGTGGATCGACGACCCCGCGCCGCCCGGCCTGATCCACGGCGACGTCTGGCACGGCAACGTGCTGACGCGGCAGGGTCGGATCGTCGCCTTCATCGACCCTTCCTGCTATTACGCCGAGCCCGAAATCGAGCTGGCCTACACCACGCTGTTCGGTACCTTCGGTCCCGCCTTCTTCCGCCGCTACCACGAGATCAGGCCCCTGCGGCCCGGCTTTTTCGAGGCGCGGCGCGACCTCTACAACCTCTACCCCCTGCTCACCCACGTCCGCCTGTTCGGCGGCTCCTACGTGCAAGCGGTGGCGCAGGTCCTGGACAAGCTTGGAGCATGACGATGGATCTGGTGATCTTCGACTGCGACGGCGTGCTGGTCGACAGCGAGATGATCGCCAGCCGCATCTTCGCCCAGCACCTGACCGAGCACGGCTATCCGCTGACCGCCGAGGAGAGCCGCGAGCGTTTCACGGGCTGGTCGCTGCGCAGCGCCAAGGCCTTCGTCGAGAAGGCGCTGGGGCGCCCGCTGCCGGATGATTTCCTGGAGACGCTCGCGGCCAAGGACCGTGCCGCGATGACCGGGACCCTGCAGCCGATCGCCGGCATCCACGAGGCGGTCGCCAAGCTTGCAGTCCCCTCCTGCGTCGCCTCCTCGGGAGGGCCGGACAAGATCCGTTACTCGCTTCGCCTGTGCGGCCTGATCGAAGTGTTCGAGCCCAACATCTTCTCGGCTTGGCAGGTGGCCAACGGAAAGCCGGCGCCGGATCTGTTCCTGTTCGCGGCCGAGCGGATGAGAACGCCTCCGGCCCGCTGCGTGGTGGTCGAGGACTCGGTCGCCGGCGTCCGGGCCGGAAAGTCGGCCGGGATGACCGTGCTCGGCTTCTGCGGCGGCGCCCACTGCGGCAACGGCCACGACGCTCGGCTGAGAGCGGAAGGCGCCAGCCTTGCCTTTCACGACATGCGGCAGCTGCCCGACATCGTCGCCGCCTTGTGAACGCCGAGGACGTGGAGGCGTCGGATCCGCTTCAAATCCGCGGTCAAACGGATCACCATTCCGGACGCGGTCTGACAGGAAAGGCGGAATCATGGACGAGCTGATGGCGCGGGCGCGCAAGAAGCTTTACGCGGCGGTACTGTCCGACACCCTCGACGCGCTGGGGGCGACCGAGCAGGCGATGCGGCCGGGAATCCGGCCTCTCGACGACGGGCTGGTGCTGTGCGGCCGGGCCCGCACCGCGCTTTATGCCGAAACCTACCACATCGCCCCGGACGAGAACCCGTACGAGCTGGAGATCGCGCTGGTCGACGATCTCGGGGCGAACGATGTCGCGGTGTTCGCCTGCAGCGGCAGCGAGCGCATCGCGCCCTGGGGCGAGCTGTTGTCAACCGCCTCGCGGGCGCGCGGCGCGGTCGGCTGCGTCACCGACGGCTTCGTGCGCGACGTCAAGCGGATCCGCGCCATGGCCTTCCCGGTGTTCCACGGCGGCATCGCGCCGCTGGACTCGCGCGGCCGCGGCAAGGTGGTGGCGATCGACGTGCCGGTGCGCTGCGGCGGGGTGCTGGTGCATCCCGGCGACCTGGTGTTCGGCGACGTCGACGGCGTCGTGGTGGTGCCGCAGGCGATCGCAGCCGAGGCGGTCTCGCGGGCCCTGGCCAAAGTGGAAGGCGAGAACCAGACCCGCCGCGAGTTGGAGCAGGGTCAGCTGCTGCGCGAGGTCTACGAGAAGTACGGGGTGTTGTGAGGCCCCGTCAGGCGGAAGAGGACTGCAGCGGGTACTCCGCCAGCGCCTCGTAGGTGGCGCCCTCGCCGCCGAGTCGGCTGCGGAAGAGGATGAAGCGGTCGATCCCGAACGGACCCGCCGCGAAGGCGTTGTGGGCCTCGAGGAAGCCGCCGACCCGGTGCAGGGGCGCGTCCCTGAGGCGGGCCAGGGTGACGTGCGGGCGGTACTTGCGATGCTCGGCCTCGACTCCGGCCTGGGCGAGCGCGGTCCCTACCTTCTCCTGCAGCCGCATCAGAGGTTCCGCCCGCTCGACCGCCGCCCACAGGGCGCGCGCCTTGCCCTTGCTGGCGAAATGGCCAAGACCCGAGATCCGCGTCTCGAAGGCGGGGGCGCGGATTGCCGACAGCGTTTCGTGCACGTCCTCGGCGACGCCCTCGTCGATCTCGCCGATGAAGACCAGCGTGATGTGCATGTTCTCGGCGGGAACCCAGCGGGCGCCCTGGATGCCGGCGTGCAGCCCCTCGAGGGCCTGCCGAACCTCGCGCGGCAGGGCGATTCCGACGAACAGGCGGAGCATGGGCGCCTCCTCAGAATCCGGGGTTCAGGTGAACAGGGTCAGCACGCCGGTATGGCCGTAGACGCGGCCGTTCGAGATCTCCCCGTTGGAGAAGAAGCCGACCATCGGGATGTCGCCCAACACGCTGCGCACCACCCCGACCTCGTCGCCCGCCTTGCCGAACATCCCGGGACCACGGGCGATGCACGAGACGTAGAGGCCACCGCGCGGCGGTCCCGCGAGCCGGGCCTTGAGGCGGCCGAGGGCGCGCTCGAGGTCCGCCCTCGCGGTCTCGGCATCGCGCTCGACGAACATCAGGCGGTCGCCGGGCTGCACGTAGCTCCCGACCGCGAACCAGCCGCGGGAGGCGTCGATGCCGACGATCTCGCGCACCAGATAGTCGCCGGTGTCGGACTCGTCGACCGGGATCGCGACATGGATCTGGCGGGCGGCGCTGAGCGGGTCGTCGCGATAGCGGGCGCCCAGCTCCTCGGCGAAGACCTCCATGGCGCGGCGGCCGTCGAGGCCGATGATGACGTTGTCGAGCGAATCCGAGATGACGTGGCTGCCGGCCACCGGCTTGCAGCCCTGGCTGAGGCAGGTGGCGACGCCGACATCGCCGCTGAACAGAACGCCGGAGACGCCGCCGCCGGTGATTCGTCCGGCAATCTGACTGCACGACCAGCGCGACGAGGTCACGCCGCCGGTGAGGAAGGCGCCCGTGGCCTCGCGAAGATCGTGAACCAGGCTCGCGGTGGCCGCGTTCTCGGGGCAGCCGTGGACGACTCCCGAGACCGGCCCGATCCGCGCGATCCAGTCGGCGTCAGCCTCCAGGATCTGGTCGACGCTCTCGCTCACCGCCGGAAAGATGCGATAGGAATCCTGGGGGAGGGCGCCCACCATGACGGCGATCGCAGGGCGGTCGAAGTACTCGCTGGCCCCGCCACAGATTCCGATCCCGACGCTGCCGACCCAGTCGAGCACCCCGGTCCGCTGGCGCAGGTACAACAGGACGCTGGAGAGGTCGTCGACCACGTTGTCGGTGATGTAGACGAACCCGAAATTGGCGCCGTCGGGCAGGGTTCCCAGGCCGCTTACGCAGGCCTGCGCGGCATGGGCCCAGTCGTCGGCCGCGGCGTGGGCGGCCTTGAATCCGTTCATCGACGTTCCTCTCAAATCCCCTCCACGTTATGTATGCCCCGGCGTCCGCGCCGCTAACGCCGAAAAAGCGATACGCGGCCTAATCGGGATTTCTGCGCGCTTCTTCGAGCAGCTTGATCACGGTTGGCAGGATGCCGGCGACGATGATGTCGACGCCCCGCGCATTGGGGTGGATGCCGTCGCCTTGGTTGAGCTGGGCGTTGGTGGCCACCCCTTCCAGGAAGAACGGATAGAGAAGGGCATCGTGCTTGGCCGCGACTTCGCGAAAGATGGCGTTGAAGTCGCGGCTGAAGTCGCGCCCCAGGTTGGGCGGCGCCAGCATGCCGGCGACCATTACGGGAATCCCCTTCGCCGCAAAGCGGCCGACGATTGCGTCCAGGTTGGCGCGCGTCGCGGCAGGATTGATTCCGCGGAGGCCGTCGTTGGCGCCGAGTTCGACGATCGCGGCGTCCGGGTTGTCCGCCAGCGCCCAGTCGAGCCGCGCCAGTCCGCCCGCCGTGGTGTCGCCCGAAACCCCGGCGTTGAGCACCTGCACCTCATAGCCCTTTTCGCCCAGCGCCTGTTCCAGCCGGGCCGGGAACGCCTGGTTGGCGGGCAGGCCGTAACCCGCGGTCAGGCTGTCGCCGAGCACCAGCAGCCGGGTCTGCGCCGCGGATGAGGGGGTGCTCACCATCGTTGACATGACGGCGAGCGCCGCGAGAACCGCGTTGACAAGACCGCGCTTTCGCCCATATCGCAGGCGATGCCCCCTGCTTTCCGCCTCATGTGATCGCATGACACCTTCCCGCAATCGGCCCGCCGTGCTGCTCGAGGACGTGCGCCTGACGCTGGCCGGCGCGGCCGGCCCGGTGGACATCCTGCGCGGCGTCGACCTCGCCGTCGAAGCCGGCGAAACCCTCGGCGTGGTCGGCCCGTCCGGGTCCGGCAAGACCAGCATGCTGATGGTGCTGGCCGGACTCGAGCGGGCGACCGCCGGCCGGGTCATGGTCGCCGGCACCGATCTTGCGCCGCTCGACGAAGACGCCCTCGCCCTGTTCCGTCGCCGACACGTGGGCTTCGTGTTCCAGAATTTCCACCTCGTCCCGACCATGACGGCGCTCGAGAACGTTGCCCTGCCGCTCGAGTTCGCGGCGGAGCCCGAGGCCGCGGCCAGGGCGCAGGCACAGCTGGAAGCGGTCGGCTTGGGGCACCGTCTCGGCCACTATCCCTCGCAGCTTTCGGGCGGCGAGCAACAGCGCGTGGCGCTGGCCCGCGCCTTCGTCGGCGAGCCGGAAATCCTACTCGCCGACGAGCCCACCGGCAACCTCGACGCGCACACCGGCGAGGCCGTGATGGACGTCCTGTTCGATCTCCACCGCCGCAAGCGGACCACCCTGGTCCTGGTCACCCACGCCCCGGCGCTCGCCGACCGATGCTCGCGCATCGTGCGCATGGACGATGGCCGCATCGCCGATGCCGGCCTCGCCTCCCCGGTGCGCGGGGTCGCGGAGTCCGGACGGTGAGGGGTTGGGCGCTGGCGCTGGCCGTGGCGCGGCGCGAGCTGCGCTCGGGCATCACCGGGTTTCGCATCTTCCTCGCCTGCCTGGCGATCGGGGTGGCGGCCATCGCCCTGGTCGGCACAGTCAGCGAGTCGGTCGTCGGCGGCCTGCGGGCGGACGCCCGTTCGCTGCTCGGCGGCGACGTCGAGATCGAGCAGCGCCACCGCCCGATCACCGGCGCCCCCCGCGATTTCATCCGCGATACCACCGCCGCCGTCTCGGAGATCGTCGAGATGCGGGCGATGGCCCGCCATCCGGCTGCCAACGCCCCCATGCTGGTCGAGCTGAAGGCGGTGGACGGCGCCTATCCGCTGGTCGGGGCCGTCGACCTTGCCCCGGCGATGGCGCTGTCACAGGCTCTCGAGCAGCGCGACGGCCTCTGGGGAGCGGCGGTCGAGGGCAACGTCCTCGACCGTCTTTCGGTGCGGCTGGGGGACCGTGTCCAGGTCGGCGAGGCGGAGTTCGAGATCCGCGCCGTGATCGCGCGCGAGCCCGACCGCGCCACCAGCCTGTTCAACCTGGGGCCGCGGTTCCTGATCTCCGATCGTGCGCTGCCGGCGACCCAGCTGATCCAGCCCGGCACCCAGGCCGAGTGGGAGCTGCGCGCGCTGCTGCCGGCCGGGGCTCCGCCCGGCGCCTGGATGGAGAGCCTGAAGAACGCCTTCCCGGACGAAGGTTGGCGGGTACGCGGCCGCGACGAGGCGGCGCCGGGGGCGCGCCGCTTCATCGAACGGATGAGCATGTTCCTGTCGTTCGCGGGGCTGACCGCCCTGCTGGTCGGCGGCATCGGCGTCGCCGGGGCGGTGAATGCGTACCTCGACGGCCGCATGCGGACCGTTGCGATCCTGAAATGTCTCGGGGCGGAGCGAGCCCTGATCTTCCGGGTGTACCTGCTGCAGCTCGGCGCCCTCAGCCTGCTTGCCGTCGTCGGCGGCGTCATCGTGGGAGCGGTGCTGCCGCCCTTGTTCCTGGCCGCGTTCGGCGATCTGCTGCCGGTGGCCCCGGCGATCGGCGTCTATCCGCTGCCGCTGCTCGAGGCGGCTGGCTTCGGGCTTCTGACCGCGCTCGCGTTCTCGCTGTGGCCGTTGTCGCTGGCGGCGAACGTTTCGGCTTCGGATCTTTTCCGCCAGACGGTGGCGCCGCTCCGCGGCCGCCCCGGCGTGAAGCCGGCGCTGGCGATCGTCCTCGCCGCCGCGGCACTGATCGGGTTGACCGCCGCCACCGTCGAGAATCCGTTGTTCGCGCTGTGGTTCGTGCTCGGCGCGGCGGCGTCGCTGGCCATCTTGCGGCTGGCCGCCTGGGCGTTGATGCGCGGGGCGCGGCGGCTCCATCCTCACGGCCGGGCCAGCTGGCGGCTGGCGCTTTCGAACCTGCACCGGCCAGGCGCCGCCACCCCCAGTGTGGTGGTGGCGATCGGCTTGGGCGCCGCGGTGCTGGTCGCCGTTGCCCTGGTCCAGGGCAACCTCTACCGCCAGATCGCCGGCCGCCTGCCGGCCGAGGCGCCGGCACTGTTCTTCCTCGACATCCAGCCGCAGCAGGTGGCCGGCTTCGAGGAGACCGTGCGGAGCGTGGGGGGTACCTCCAACCTGGAGCGAAGACCCACCTTGCGCGGCCGCATCATCCGCATCGCCGGCAAGCCGGTCGACCAAGTCAGCATCGCCTACGATGCCGAGTGGGCGGTGCGCGGCGATCGCGCGCTGACCTACGCCGCTGCGCCGCCGTCGGGAGCAGAGATCGTCGCCGGCCAATGGTGGCCTGCCGACTATCGCGGCGAACCGCTGATCTCGCTCGACGCCGGCCTTGCCGAAGGGTTCGGCGTCGGCGTCGGAGACACCCTCACCGTCAACCTGCTGGGCCGCGAGATCACCGGCGCGATCGCGAACCTGCGCGAGATCGACTGGCGCAGCCTTCGTTTCGACTTCGCCCTGATCTTTTCGCCGGGGCTCCTGGAGGCGGCGCCGCAGACCTCGATCGCCGCCGTCCACGCCCCCCCGGCAGCAGCGGCCGAGGTCGAACGTCGGCTGAGCGAACGCTTCTCCAACATCACCACCGTGCGGGTGCGCGAAGCCCTCGAAACGGCGACCCGTGTCATCGGCGGCGTGGCGGCGGCAATCCGCGCCAGCGCCGCGGTCACCCTGGTCGCCGGCGTCCTGGTGGTGGCCGGCGCCATTGCCGCCGGACGGCGGCGGCGGCTGCACGACGCGGTGGTGTTCAAGGTGCTGGGGGCGACCCGGCGCGACATCGTCGCCATGCAGCTGGCGGAACACGCGGTGCTCGGACTGGCGGCAGGGGCGATCGCGGTCGTGGTGGGCGCCGCCGCCTCGTGGGCGATCGTCCGTCACGTGATGGGCTTCGCCTGGACCTTCCTGCCGCAGGAGGCGCTTCTCACCGCTGCGGGATGCGTTGCCGTGGCGACCGTCGCCGGCCTGGTGGAGACGTGGCGGGTGCTGGGCCGCAAGGCGGCCCCCCAGCTGCGCAACGATTGAGCGGTTCCTACGATGGTATGAGCAGAGCGGCTGCTGGAATCGGACGGCGTGTATCCGGTTTCTATTGATTCGCCGTTTCGTCCTGCCATATTTACCGCTGGTATCAACCGCCTCATTGAAAGGGGTTTCCTCGATGGCGTTCGGACCTGACAACCGCTGGGCCCGCACCGGCACGATGACGCGTGAGCAGGCCCATGCCGCTCACATCGACGTCGGCCTGCGCGAGTACATGCTGCGGGTGTACAATTACATGGCGTCGGGCCTGGCGCTGACCGGCATCATCGCCTGGGTCACGGCAAACACTCCGGCCTTGCTCGGCCTTCTCTACGCCCAGACGCCGCAGGGCTATCAGCCGACCATGCTGTTCTGGGGCGTCGTGATCGCGCCGATCATCATGGTCTTCTTCCTTTCGGCCCGCATCACGACCATGAAGGCCTCGACCGCGCAGACCCTGTTCTGGGTCTATGCCGGCCTGATGGGACTGTCGCTCGCCAACGTCTTCCTGGCCTACACCGGGGCGTCGGTGGCGCGCGTGTTCTTCATCACCGCAGGCTCGTTCGCAGGCCTCAGCCTGTGGGGCTACACGACGAAGAAGGACCTGTCCGGCTTCGGATCGTTCCTCTTCATCGGCCTCATCGGCATCATCCTGGCGAGCGTCGTCAACATCTTCATCGGCTCGAGCGCGCTGGAGATGACGATCTCGGTGGTGGGCGTCCTGGTGTTCGCCGGCCTGACGGCTTACGACACGCAGCGCATCAAGTCGCTGTACCTGGAAGCCGATGCCGGCGAGGTGATGACCAAGAAGGCCATTCTTGGCGCACTGACGCTGTACCTCGACTTCATCAACATGTTCCTGATGCTCCTGCGCCTGTTCGGCAACCGCGAATAGGCTGCGCGACAGGAAGCGAAGAAGGCGGCCGCCTGGGGGCTCCCCCCGGGCGGCCTTTTCGTTGCGCTCAGCGCGCCCGCAGCACGTCCATCGCGGCGTTGAGCTGGCTCATCCGCTCGTGGCTGCCGAAGGCGCTGTCGGGGTGGTGGATGGTCGCCAGCACCCGGAACCGCGCCCGCACCGCCCGCACCTCTGGCTGCGAGCCGGGCGCAAATCCCAGCACGTGCAGCGCCTCGTCGCGGGTCCGCACGCCCTCGCTCAGCGGCGTGAAGGAAAGCGCCGCCACCACCGTCCGCAGACGCTCCAACTCGTCGCTGTGCTGGTGCTCGGCCCGGCTTGCTGCCCGGGCCTGGCGCGCTTCCGCGGCCGGATCGGCGATCCTCACCGAGCGCTCGCCGGCCGCCAGGGCCAGGGCGAGACCGAGCGCACGGCGGATCGTCGCCTCGTCGAAACCGTCGGGCAGCCGCGCCTGCAGGCGCGGCTTGCGCCGCCACGGCCGCCCCGCCCCCGGCCCCGTCTTCAGCACCACGCTTTCCCGGTCGTCGCCGGCCGGGCCGCCGGGATCGGGCAACGCGGCCACCGTCTCTCCGGGCAGCAGGAGCAGGACCGAACGGGCGATGTCGGCGACATTGACGCCGCGGCGGGCGGCAAGCGCCTCGACCGCATCACGAAATCGCGACGCGCAGGCGACGGTGTAGGACTTTTTTCGAATCGGGAAATTCATAGGGAATGTGTAAATGTAACCTTACGGCAACGAAATACAGCACCGGATCGGGCAATTCAACTACAAATGCAGACAGGATGACGGGTGCGGCTCCGGCGGCGCGGTAACGTCACCGCGGCGGGCGCCCGGCGAACGCCTCGACGCTCCCGTCGGGACCCAACAGCCACACCCGCCGGTTGTCGCCGTCACTGACGAGGTAGCCGCCTCCCGGCCCAAGCGGGAGGATGCCTTCCGGGTCGGTGAACCGGATCGCACCTGTGAGCGCGCGCTCACTTGGACTGCCGCGCTGGCCGTCGCCGAACAAGGTCCTGATGTTGCCGCCGATTTCCAGGGCACGGACAGAGAAGTTGTGCTCGTCGCCGACAAGAAGGGTGCTGCCGTCGGCATCGAGCCGGAGGGCTTCCGGCGCCCGCAGCAGGGCCTTAGTCGCCGGCCCCCCGTCGCCGGCGTAGCCCGCCTCGCCGGTGCCGGCAATCGTCTCGATGATGCCGTCGCGGCCGACCCGGCGGACCACGTTGTTGAGGCTGTCGGCGATGACCACCGAGCCGTCGGGAAGGGCGAGCACGCCATAGGGCCCGTTCAGACGGGCCGCGGCCGCCGGACCGCCGTCGCCGTCATAGCCGGGCTCCCCGGTGCCGGCGAAGGTGCGGATCCGGCCTTCGGGTCCGACGGCCCGAATCCGGTGGTTGGCGAAATCGGCGATGTAGAGGGTACCGTCTGGACCCAGGCTGACGTCGAACGGCTGGTTGAGATCGGCTGCCGTCGCCGGGCCCCCGTCGCCGCCATAGCCGCGGCGGCCGCTGCCGGCGAGGCGCCGCAATACCCCGTCGGGGCCGACCGCCAGCACGGTGCTGTTGGTGGAATCGGCGAACACGAGGCTGCCGTCGGGCGCCAGCGCGACGGCTTCCGGAGAGCCGAGGTCGGAGGCGCGAGCGGAACCGCCGACGGCGGGCCGGCCCTTGCGGCCGGTGCCGGCGACGACGCGGGCCGCGCCGTCGCCGATCCGCCAGATCACTCTGCCGATCCCGCTGCGGCCACGGTCGGAAAGGTACACGGCGCCGCCCGGTGTCATCGCCAGGCCCATGGGATCACCGAGCCGAATCTCGGCCGGCGGGCCGCCGTCGCCGAGTTCGGCCGGCGTCGCAGCGCCGTCCAGCAAGTTGGCGAGCACGAAGTGCACGCGGCTGTCCTTGGGAATGCGATCGAGGCCGACCCACGCTGCTGCGGCAGCGGCCACCAGCGCCGTGATCGCCCCCGCCATCAGAAGCCGCCGCGCCACGCGTCAGGACACCGGGTTGCGGCGCACGACCGGCGCACGGTCCTCGACGGCGCCGCCCTCCCAGACGGCAGAGCCGCCGAAAAGACGCGCCACCCCCGGGGCGATGGCGTCCATCTCTGCGAGTCGCACCAGCCAATGCACGCCCCCGAGGCCTCCCAGCGCTGACGGACGGTATGCTGCACAGGTATGCGCCGGTCCCGGGCCGGCAAGGATTCTCCCGTGGGTACCCGAAGGGCGAAAGCGGACGCCAGGCGGTCGTCCGGCAACCGTTCCGGCGCGGTGGCTGCGGTCAGGCCGAATAGGCCAACGGCACCGCCGCTTCGGCGGCCAGGATGCGGAATGTGAAGCTCTCCTCGAGATAGAGCTCAACGCTGTCGGCATCATGACGCTGATAGCCGATCGCGAAATCGCGACCGACCGCCAACTCGAAATCGCCGCCCCGGAGACTGAGCACGACCGCGCCGTCGAGCCCCTTGGCCCAGAGAACGTGGCGGTCGACCAGCCGCTTGACGTGCTCCATCACCGGATAGCCCGCCGAGGTGGTGGTCTTGACCAGGCCCGTGAAGCAGCGCGGCCCAAGCACGATCGCGTACGGCCCGTCTACGCCCGCAAGGCGCAAGGCCGCGGTCGCCTCGGCCACCACCGCCGGATACTTCACGTAATCGTCGGTCAGGCTCAGCCGGCCTGCAGCCGAAGCCTCGAAGATGCCGGTGATGCGTCCCGCCGGGTAGCCGTGGAAGACGGCGTGGTCCTCGGCCACCGCGATGGTCCGCGCCGCCTCGGTGACCGGGTCCAGCTCGGCGTCTGCAGCGCCGCGGCTGATCGCCTCGATCGCACGTCGCGACAGGGCGAACGGCACCCGGAACTCGACCAGCGGCTGAACCTGCCGTAACGCCCCTGTCACGCCTGGCCCCGGCGCCTCGGAAAGGCGTTCGACGCGGCCGACCTCGATCGCGCCGGTCTGCCAGCCGAGCGGTCCCTTGAAATCGACCACCTTGCGAGCGGCCAGCATCGTCTTGAGCGTCCGCCGTGCCTGGCTCTCGATCTCGGCCCAGCCCGCTTCGGGAATCGGCGCCAGTTCCCTGAAAAGGTCGTTCATCGTCCGTCCTCCCCACGCAGGCTGCCGATCCCGAGCGACTGCGACGACGGTTCCCCGCCCTCCGCCTCTTCCTCGAGTTCGAGGATGGGCTTGTCGGTGAACAGGTAGAGGCGCAGTTTCTCATCCAGCGCCGGATCGCGGCGCCGCATCCACTCCAGGGTCATGGCGGCGTGCTCCTTCTCCTCGTCGCGGTTGTGGGCCAGGATCCGCCTCAGCTCCTCGTCGCCGGAGGCATCGATGCGCTGCTGGTACCAGCCGATCGCCTCCAGCTCCTCGATCAATGATCGCAGGGCTCGGTTCATCTCCATGGTTTCCGGGGTGAGCTTGTCCTCGCTCTCGTGCAGATCCGTCATGCCGAAACCTTTCTGCTGTTGCTGCCGGCCACCCGCAGTCCGGGATGCGGCGGTGATCGACCGCCCCGGCGGCACGCGGCGAAGTATTGGATAGCTTCGATATGGTTCCCGCGGGACGCGAGCGGAAGTGGGTGACCCTTCAGGAGTTGAGGAAATGGAGAATCACGACTCCGACGAGGGTCCATACCGCAATCACGACCGCTGCCCCGCTCAGGCTCCGGGGCCGCTCCCCTTGCCGGCGCGCCGCCACCTCGCGCAGCTCGTCCAACACCGCCGGCGGGATCAGCCTGACCGCGAGCAGAACCAGGCAGGGCACGATGATGAGGTCGTCGAGGTAGCCGAGCACCGGCACGAAATCGGGGATGAGATCGATCGGGCTGAGCGCATAGCCGGCGGCAACCAGGGCGCTCAGCTTGGCCATCCAGGGCACCCGCGGATCGCGCGCCGCCAGCCAGAGCGCCAGCACATCGCGCCGCAGGCCATCCGCCCACCTCCTCAGCCGTGCGATGAAGGCTCGTGCCACGCCAGCCAGCCTAGCATGCGGCCCGCAAGCAAAAGAAGACCCGGTCGTGGGACCGGGTCGCGTGAGTTCAGGGTATAGGTGATGAAAACGTTATGATGTAGCAAATGGGCAATTGCAATGGTGATTTCGGGTTTGTCGTGATTTTCCATCCGCATCGGTCATAATCTGCAGGCAAGATCGTGGCGTTTCCAGGCCATGAGGCGGCCAACGGGGGGACGATGCCGCGCACCCTGTTCATCGACGACGACCCCTATTTCGGGTCGCTGCTCGGCGACGCATCCGGAGGCACCGCCGCCGCCGAGGACTTCCTGTTCGCCCGCAGCGACGAGGAGGCGCTGCAGCTGATCGCCGCGGGAGCCCGCATCGACATCGCGGCGGTCGCCGTCGACAGCGGCCGCGTCAGCGGCATGCGCTTCTTCCACGCCCTGAAGGACAGTCCGCTGCGGGTGCCGCGGATCGCGCTGCTGTCGACGCCCGACATCGAGGCCATCCGCCGCGCCATGAACGAGGGCGCTGCCGACTTCCTGGTCAAGCCGGTGCGCCTGGAGGATCTCGCCGCGACGCTGGCCAGGGTCTTCCAGGAGTGCGAGCGGAGGCGCGCCGCCTGGCGCAACGAGGCGCACCTTTCGGCGCTGCGGCGCGAGATCGAGGTCGCGTGCGAGATCCAGCGCCGCATCCTGCCCTCCGACTCGCTGTCCGCCGAGTTCCTCGATATCGATGCCCGCATGAAGCCCGCGTCGAACATGGGCGGCGACTTCTACGACTACTTCGAGCTGGCGCCGGACCGGGCGGCGCTGGTGGTCGCGGACGTCTCGGGAAAGGGGATACCGGCGGCCTTCTACATGGCGGTGGTGCGTACGCTGCTGCGGGCCTCGGCGTTCCTCACCGATACGCCCGCCGAGTGCATCAGTCAGGTCAATGCGCTGCTGTGCGACCACAACATCCCGGGCATGTTCGTCTCGGTCCTGTACGCCATCCTGGACACCCGTACGGGACGCCTGCATTACGCCAACGGCGGCCACATGAATCCCTTGATCGTCGGTGCCGCCGGCTCTCTCCGCTGCCTCGACGAGGGCGGCGGAACGGTGCTCGGGGTAGAGGCTGGCTCGAGCTACGAGGATGCCTCCGCCATCCTGGAGCAGGGCGAGACGCTGTTCCTCTATACCGACGGCCTCACCGAGGCCTTCGATGCCGAGCGGCGGCAATACGGCGAGGACCGCCTGGCGCACTGCCTGCGTCCGGGGGCGGACGGCGCGGCCGGGCTGGTGGCCCGGGTGTTCGCCGACGTCGCCCGCCACGTCGAAGGCGCGCCGCAGTCGGACGACATCACCGCCCTCGCGGTGCGGCGCCTGTGATCACGAAGCCGTGCCTGGCGTCCCCGGCCGGGGCGGTGTAGACCCCTGCGACGCCCGAGGAAGGAGAACCATGAGCGAGACCGCCTACGCGCGGCTGGAAGGCCGCTTCCGACGCATGGCGCTGGTCGCCGAGGCCGAGGCCGTGCTGCAGTGGGACTGGTCGGTCGGCATGCCGGCCGGCGCCGCCGAGGCCCGCGCCGACCAGATGGCGGAGCTGAAGTCGATCCGCCACGGCCTGATGTGCGAGGCGGCGGTCGCCGACTGGCTCGCCGCGGCCGAGGTCGAGGAGCTGTCGCCGGGGCAGCGGGCCAACCTGCGCGAGATGCGGCGCCGCTGGCGGCACCAGACCGCGTTGCCGGGCGATCTCGTCTCCGCCTTGTCGAAGGCGGCCTCGCGATGCGAGAGCGCCTGGCGGGTGGCGCGGCCGGCGGGCGACTTCGCCGCCGTGCTGCCCAAGCTGGAGGCGCTGCTCGCCCTGGTGCGCGAGGAGGCGGCGGCCAAGGCGGCCGCGCTAGGGCTGTCACCCTACGACGCCCTTCTGGACGGCTTCGAGCCGGACGGCCGCAGCGCCGAGATCGACCGCGTGTTCGCCGATCTCGAGGCGTTCCTGCCGGAATTCCTGCAGCGGGTGCTGGAGGCGCAGGCGCGGCGGCCCCTGCCGGCAACGCCGCGGGGGCCTTTCCCCACCGCGGCGCAGAAAGAGCTGGCGCGACGGTTCATGGCCGTGCTGGGGTTCGAGTTCGAGCACGGGCGCCTTGACGAGAGCCTGCACCCCTTCTGCGGCGGCACGGCCGACGACGTCCGCATCACCACCCGCTACCGCGAGGACGAGTTCCTGTCCGGCCTGATGGGCGTGCTGCACGAGACCGGACATGCCCTCTACGAACGCGGCCTGCCGTCTGCATGGCGTCGCCAGCCGGCCGGCGACGCCCGCGGCATGAGCCTGCACGAAAGCCAGTCGCTGCTGTTCGAGATGCAGGCCTGCCGGTCGCGCCCCTTCATCGCTTATGCGGCCGAGGCGCTGCGCGACGCATTCGGCCCCGACGCAGCCTGGGAGCCCGAGAACCTGTACCGCCTCTACACCAGGGTAGCGCCCGGGTTCATCCGGGTCGACGCCGACGAGGTGAGCTATCCCTTGCACGTCATCTTGCGTTACCGCCTGGAGACGGCGCTGATCGCAGGGGACCTCGCGCTGCGGGAACTGCCCGGCGCCTGGAACGAAGGCATGCGGCGCCTGCTCGGCATCGTGCCGGCGTCGGACCGCGAAGGCTGCCTGCAGGATATCCATTGGTACGACGGCGCCTGGGGCTACTTCCCCACCTACACCCTGGGAGCGATGACGGCGGCCCAGCTGTTCCGTGCCGCGGTGGCGGCGCGGCCCGAGATCCCGCAGGCGATCGGGCGCGGCGATTTTGCGCCGCTGCTCGGCTGGCTTCGCGAGACGGTCCACGCCAAGGGCTCGCTGGATTCGACGGCCGGCATCCTTGGCGCGGCGACCGGCTCCGGGCTGAGCGCCGATCCCTTCAAGGAGCATCTCGCGGCCCGCTATCTTGCCTGAGTCCCGCGCGCTCGGCCCGGATTCCTGGCCTCTTGCCCGTGACGCGCTGTGCCTTTAGGGTATGCGCGGCCGGCAGCTCGTGGAGAACCTGTCCGTGAGGTACATCAGCACCCGGGGAAAGGCCCCGGTCCTGGCGTTCGACGACGTCCTGTTGTCGGGGCTGGCCCGCGATGGCGGGCTGTACGTCCCGCGCGTGTGCCCGCGCCTGTCCAAGGCCTACATTCGCAGCCTGCGCAGCCTCTCGTACACCGAGATCGCGGTGCGGGTGATGCATCCCTTCCTGTCGGACCGCATCAGCGAGACCGACTTCGCCGACATGGCCGCCGATGCGTACGCCCAGTTCGACCACCCGGCGGTGGCGCCGCTGAAGCAGGTCGGTCCCGACCATTGGGTGATGGAGCTGTTCCACGGCCCGACGCTCTCGTTCAAGGACTATGCCCTGCAGCTGGTGGGGCGGCTGTTCGACCACGTGCTGAAGAAGCGCGGCGAGAAGGTCACCATCGTCGGCGCCACCTCGGGCGACACCGGCTCGGCGGCGATCGAAGCGTGCCGCGATCGCGAATGCATCGAGATCTTCATCCTGCACCCCAAGGGCCGGGTGTCCGAGGTGCAGCGGCGACAGATGACCACGGTGATGTCGCGCAATGTCCACAACATCGCCGTCGAGGGCACCTTCGACGACTGCCAGGACCTGGTGAAGGGGATGTTCAACGACATCCCGTTCCGCGACCGCTACAACCTCAGCGCCGTCAACTCGATCAACTGGGCCCGCATCATGGCCCAGGTCGCCTACTACTTCGCAGCCGGGGTGCGGGTCGGCGCCCCGTACCAGTCGCTCGAATTCGCGGTGCCGACCGGGAACTTCGGCAACGTCTATTCGGGCTACGTGGCGCGCAAGATGGGGCTGCCAATCCGCCAGTTCATCGTCGCCTCCAACACCAACGACATCCTGACCCGCTTCTTCGACACCGGCACCATGCGCAAGACCGAGGTGGTGCCGACGCTCTCGCCCAGCATGGACATCCAGATCTCCAGCAATTTCGAGCGCCTGCTGTTCGACTACTCCGGCCGCAACGGCCGCCGCCTGACCGAGACGATGGAGACCTTCCGCACCAGCGGCGAGTTCACCGTCAATACCGGCCGGTGGCGCCGCATGCGCCGCCTGTTCACCGGCGAGCACCTTGACGACGCCGCGACCAAGGCGGCGATCCGCCGCTTCTACCAGGCCACCGGCGAGATGTTCGATCCGCACAGCGTGATCGGCGTCGCCGCCGGCGCCGCGTTGCACGAGCCCGGTCCGGCGCTGATCTCCCTGGCGACCGCCCACCCGGCGAAGTTCCCGGACGCGGTCCGCGAGGCGACCGGGGTGCGGCCAGCGCTGCCGCCGCGGCTGGCCGACCTGTTGGAGCGTCCGGAGCGCTGCACGGTGCTGCCGGCCCGGATCGACAAGATCAAGGACTTCATCCACGACAGCCTGCTGGAGCACGCCGCTTGAGCATTCGGGTCACGACGCTGGCCAACGGCCTGCGTGTCGTCAGCGACTACATGGAGACCGTCGAGACGGTTTCGGTCGGCACGTGGGTAGGCGTCGGGGCGCGGCACGAACGGCCCGAGATCAACGGCGTCTCCCATTTCATCGAGCACATGGCCTTCAAGGGGACGCGGCGTCGCTGCGCCCGCGACATCGCCGAGGAGATCGAGGCGGTCGGCGGCCATCTCAACGCCTACACCTCGCGCGAGCACACCGCCTACTACGCCAAGGTGCTGAAGGAGGACCTGGCGCTCGCCCTCGACATCGTCGCCGACATCGTCCAGAACCCGACCATGGATCCCGAGGAACTGGCCCGCGAACGCGCCGTCATCATCCAGGAAATCCACCAGGCGAACGATACGCCGGACGACATCATCTACGACCGCTTCCAGGAGACTGCGTTCCCCGACCAGGCGCTGGGCCGGCCGGTGCTGGGCCTGGCCGACGCCATCCGCGACATGCCGCGCGAGACGCTGTTCGACTACATGCGGCGCCACTACGCCGCACCGCGCATGGTCCTGGCAGCGGCCGGGCGGGTCGACCACGACCGGCTGGTTGCGCTGGCCGAGCAGGCGTTCGGCAGCCTGCCCCGCGATGCCGGTCCGGCCGGCGAGCCCGCCCGCTACGTCGGCGGCGAATACCGCGAGGAGCGGGACCTCGAGCAGGTGCAGATCATCCTCGGCTTCCCCGGCCTGCGCTACGAGGACGAGGACTTCTACGCCGCCTCGGTGTTCGGCACCCTGTTCGGCGGCGGCATGTCGTCGCGCCTGTTCCAGGAGATCCGCGAGAAGCGTGGCCTGGTCTACGCCATCCATGCCTACGTCTCGTGCTACACCGACGCCGGCCTGTTCGGCATCTACGCCGGTACCGGCGAGGACGAGGCGGCCGAGCTGGTGCCGCTGATCTGCGACGAGCTGCTCAAGGTGCTGGACGACGTCACCGAGGACGAGGTCGCCCGCGCCCGCGCCCAGCTCAAGGCGAGCGTCCTGATGGGCCTCGAAAGCACCTCCGGCCGCTGCGAGCAGGTGGCGCGCCAGCTTCTCGTGTTCGGCCGGCCGATCCCGATCGCCGAGGTGGTTTCGCGGGTCGAGGCGGTCGACCTTGCGGCGGTGCGACGGGTCAGCCGGGCGATGGCCTCCGGCAAGCCGACCATGGCCTCTCTCGGCCCCCTCGCCCAGGTGCCCTCGCTGGAGAGCGTCCAAGCCCGCCTGAGCCGGGGCTGACGGACACCCCCCGTCTCCCCTTGAAGGGGAGTGAAGTGGAGAATGGATCATGCCTGACTCGACCGACCGTCGCGTCCTCGTGCTGTCGCCGGAAGACAACGTGTGTGTCGCCTGCACGTTCCTGAAGCAGGGGGATACGGTGACCATCGACGGCGTCGCCGCAACCCTGCAGAGCGACATCCCGATCGGCCACAAGCTGGCCCGCAAGAACCTGGCGGCGGGCGACAAGGTGATGAAGTGGGGGGCCCCGATCGGCTCGATGACCGCCGCCGTGCCGGTTGGCGGCCACGTCCACGTACACAACATGAAGAGCGACTACATCCCCACCTACACCTACGACAAGGGCTTCATCGGCGAGGGCGCACCATGAAGGGCTATCTGAGATCCGACGGCCGCAAGGGCATCCGCAACGTCATCCTGGTCGCCTATCTGGTCGAGTGCGCCCACCACGTCGCACGCGAGATCCAGACCCCATTCCGCGACAAGGGCGTCCATCTGATCGGCTTCCCCGGATGCTTTCCGAACGCCTACGCCGACAAGATCATGCGCCGCCTGGTCACCCATCCCAACGTGGCCGGCGTGCTCCTGATCTCGCTCGGTTGCGAGAGCTTCGACCGTGCCGGGCTGAACAAGCACATCGCCCAGTCGGGCCGGCCGGTGAAGACGCTGGTGATCCAGAACGACGGCGGCACCCGGCGCACCGTCGCCGAGGGACGCGCCTGGATCGAGCAGGCGCTGGCCGAGGCCGCCAGGGTGCCGCGGGTCGAGATGAGCGTCGACGAGCTGGTCGTCGGAACCGTGTGCGGCGGCTCCGACGGCACCTCGGGGATGACCGGCAACCCGGCGGTGGGCCGCGCCTTCGACCTGCTGACCGCCGAGGGCGCCACCTGCATCTTCGAGGAGACCGGCGAGCTGATCGGCTGCGAGCACCACATGGCGGCGCGCGCGGCGACCCTCGAGCTGGGGCGCGAGATCCTCGCCTCGGTGGCCAAGGCGGCGCACCACTACGCCACCCTCGGGCACGGCAGCTTCGCCCCCGGCAACGCCGAGGGCGGCCTGACCACCATCGAGGAAAAGTCGATGGGCGCCTATGCCAAGAGCGGCGCCTCGAAGATCGTCGGCCTGATCAAGCCGGGCGACGTACCGCCGACCGGCGGCCTCTACCTGCTCGACGTGGTGCCCGACGGCGACGTCCGCTGGGGCTTCGCCAACATCTCGGACAATGCCGAGATCGTCGAGCTGATCGCCTGCGGCAGCCACCTCACCCTGTTCACCACCGGGCGCGGCTCGGTGGTGGGATCGGCGATCTCGCCGGTGATCAAGGTGTGCAACAACCCCGATACCTACCGCCGCCTGGCCGAGGACATGGACGTCAACGCCGGCCGCATCCTCGAGGGCCACGCGACCCTCGACGAGGTCGGCCGCGAGATCCGCGATCTCGTGGTCAAGGTGGCGGAAGGCCGGCCGACCGCGTCGGAAGCGCTCGGCCATCAGGAGTTCATCCTCGGCTACAAAAGCTTCGAGCCGATCGGCCCCTCCTGCCTGCCGGCGGTGGCGTAGGGGAAGGGAAAAAGGGTCCAGAAAAGGGGTCGGAGTCATTTTTCCTCGAAAAATGACTCCGACCCCTTTTCTCTCCTAGAGTTCCTCGTCGAGCTTGCCGCCCGGCGGCTCGGCGTGGCCGTAGGCGTCGGCGGCCTTGGGATTCGCGTCAGGGTGGGGTTCGGAGGCCGGCGGAGCGTCGGCCTTGGGGCCGCCCTTGGCGACGCCGACCTTGGCCGGGCGCAGCAGGCGGTCGCCGATGGTGTAGCCCGGCTCCATCACGTGGATGACGGTGCCGGCCGGCTTGCTGGCGTCCTCGATCTCGAACATCGCCTCGTGGAAGTTGTGGTCGAAGCGCTTGCCCATCGCCTCGACCCGCTTGACCTCGAAGCGTTCGAACACGTTCAGCATCTCGCGCTCGGTCATCTCGACGCCGGCGCACAGCGCCTCGAGTTTCTCGTCCTTGGCACGCGCCTCGGCGTCGACCGTCGCCAGCGCCCGGTTCAGGTTGTCGGCGACCCCCACCACCTCGCGGGCGAAGCCGGCGATCGCGTACCGCGAGGCATCGATACGCTGCCGCTCGCTGCGGCGGCGCACGTTCTCGGCCTCGGCCAGAGCCCGCAGCAGCTTGTCCTTGAGGTCGGCGACTTCGGCCTCCAGCGCGGCGATGCGCTCCTCCGGACTCCGCTGCGTCTCGGCGGCCTGCGCCTCGGCGTCGGTGTTTGCGGCTTCCCCTTCGATCTTTTCGGCTCGTTCTTCTGCCATCTCGTCCCTTCGTCTTTCGCTACGGTGCCGGAATCAGCCGATCAGACGGCCGATCAGACCGGCTGTATAGTCGACCATCGGAATGATGCGCGAGTAGTTCATGCGCTTGGGTCCGATGACCCCGATGGCGCCGACGATCTTCTGCTGCGCATTGCGGTAGGGCCCAACGATCAGCGAGCACCCCGCCATGTCGAACAGCTTGTTGTCGGCACCGATGAAGATCTGCACCCCCTCGCCGCGCTCGGTCAGCGACAGGAGCCGCAGCATGGTCTCCTTGGTCTCGAGCGCGGCGAACAGCTTGCGGATACGCTCGAGCTCGACGATCGCGGTCACGTCCTCCAACAGATGGGCCTGACCGCGGACGATGAGAACGCCGCCCAGCGAGTCGTCCGAGCGCGTCGCCAGGCCGGCCTCGACCACCTTCCGGGTCAGGGTGTCGAGCTCGGCGCGGTGCTCCTCCAGCTCCTTCAGCACCGTCTCGCGGGTCTCGCCGAGGGTACGGCCGAACAGCCGCGTCGCCAGATAATTGCTGGCTTCGAGCAGGCTCGACGGTCCGATCCCGGGCGGCACCTCGATGACGCGGTTCTCCACCACGCCGTTCTCCGCGACCAGGATGACCAGGGCGCGACCGGGGCTCAACCCCACGATCTCGATGTGACGCAACGCCTGCTCGGTCTTCGGCGCCAGCACCAAGCCGGCGCAGTGGGCGAGCCCGGACAGCGCGGTGGTCGCCTGCTCCAGCACCTCCTGGAAGCTGCGGCCGGCGGCAGAGCAGCGCCCTTCGATGCTGGCCCGTTCCTCCTCGGTGAGGTCGCCCACCTCGAGCAGGCCGTCGACGAACATGCGCAGCCCGGCCTCGGTCGGCAGGCGGCCGGCGGAGGTGTGCGGCGCGAACAGCAGCCCCATCTCTTCGAGATCGGCCATGACGTTGCGGATGGTGGCCGGCGACAGGCTGAGCTGCATCTTGCGCGACAGCGTGCGCGAGCCGACCGGTTCGCCCGTCTCGACGTAGGCGTCGACGACGAGACGGAGAATTTCCCGCGATCGGTCGTTGAGCTCGTTGATCATACCCGCAATCCGCCGTACTCAAAGGCGCCCTAAATCTAGGCGGGTCGGAGGACAGATGCCAGATGCCACGGACGGATGCGGGGTCTTTCCTTTCTGGATCTGGCATCCGGCATCGGTCGTCTGCTAGCTTCGACCACCCGCCGCCGCCAACAAGAGGATCCCCCATGCGAGTATCCGGCCGTGCCGCTTCCGAAATGCGTGCCGTCACCCTCGAAACCGGCGTCAACAAGCACGCCGAGGGGTCCTGCCTAGCGAGGTTTGGCGACACCCACGTGCTGTGCACGGCCACCGTCGAGGAGAAGGTCCCGTTCTGGATGCGCAACTCGGGCCAGGGCTGGATCACCGCCGAGTACGGGATGCTGCCCCGATCGACCGGCACCCGCACCGATCGCGAGGCGGCGAAGGGTCGCCAGTCCGGCCGCACCCAGGAGATCCAGCGCCTGATCGGCCGCAGCATGCGCGCGGTCACCGACCTTGCCAGGATGGGCGAGATGCAAGTTCGCATCGACTGCGACGTCCTGCAGGCGGACGGCGGCACCCGCACCGCCGCGATCACCGGCGCCTACGTCGCCCTCCATCAGGCATTCCAGAAGGTGGCCGGCCTGGGACTGCTTGCTGCGGTGCCGCTGACCGACACCGTGGCCGCGGTGTCGTGCGGCATCGTCGGCGGCGAGGTCGTACTCGACATGGACTACGCCGAGGACTCGACCGCCGAGACCGACGCCAACTTCGTCATCACCGGCAACGGCGGCCTGGTCGAGATCCAGGCGACGGCCGAGAAGACCCCGTTCGAGGAGGCTCTCTTCCTCGCCCTGCTGGGGGCGGCGCGCGACGGCGTCGGACGGCTGGCCGCGCTGCAGCGCCAGGTGCTCGGGCTGGAGGCCTGACGCGATGCCCCGGCCGTTCCGCGAACCCAAGCTCGTGATCGCCAGCCACAATGCCGGCAAGGTGCGCGAGATCGCCGAGCTGCTCGCGCCGTTCGGCACCGACGTCGCTGCCGCCGGCAGCCTCGGCCTGCCCGAGCCGGAGGAGACCGGCGAGACCTTCCTCGACAACGCCCTCATCAAGGCGCGGGCCGCCGCAACGGGCGCCGGCCTGCCGGCGCTGGCGGACGATTCAGGACTGGCGGTGCACGCGCTCGGCGGCGAACCGGGAGTGCATACGGCCCGGCTGGCCGGTCCGCAGCGCGATTTCGGGCTGGCGATGCGGACGGTCGAGGAGCGGCTGGCGGGCAAGGCCGACCGCACCGCGCATTTCGTCTGCGCGCTGGCCCTGTGCTGGCCGGACGGCCACTGCGAAACCTTCGAGGGCACCGTCTACGGCACTCTGGTGTGGCCGCCGCGGGGAGACAACGGTTTCGGCTTCGATCCGATGTTCATGGCCGACGGCCACGCCATCACGTTCGGCGAGATGGAACCGGCGGCCAAGCACGCCATCAGCCACCGCGCCAATGCCTTTCGCAAGCTGGTCGCCGCCTGCTTCGGGCCGGGATGACGCATGGACGGCGCCAGCCCGGGTGATCTCGCCGTCTACGTCCACTGGCCGTTCTGCCTGTCGAAGTGCCCGTATTGCGACTTCAATTCGTACGCCGCCGAAGCCTCGGACCATGCCCGGTGGCGCCAGGCCTATCGCAACGAGCTGGCATGGTTCGCCGGCCGCACGCCGGGCCGCACGGTCGGCAGCGTGTTCTTCGGCGGCGGCACGCCGTCGCTGATGGAACCGGCGACGGTGGCGGCAGTGCTCGACGCGGTGGCCGGGCACTGGACGCTGGCCGACGACGCCGAGATCACGCTGGAGGCCAACCCGACCTCGGTCGAGGCCGGGAAGTTCCTCGACTTCCGCGCCGCCGGCGTCAACCGCGTCTCGATCGGGGTCCAGAGCCTGGAGGCGCAGGCTCTGAAGTTCCTCGGCCGCCGCCATTCGGCGGACGAGGCGCGCCAGGCGATCGCGCTCGCGGCCCGCACCTTCGATCGCTATTCGTTCGACCTCATCTACGCCCGCCCCGACCAGACCGCGACCGACTGGCGGCGCGAGCTGACCGGAGCGCTGCCGCTGGCGCGCGGCCACCTGTCGGCCTACCAGCTCACCATCGAGCCGGAGACGCGCTTTTTCGAGCGGCGGGTGTCCGAGGCGCCGGACGGCCGCGCCGAAGCGCTGTACGACCTGACACAGGAGCTGCTCGAAGCCGCCGGGGTGCCGGCCTACGAGGTTTCGAACCACGCCGCCCCGGGCCAGGAGAGCCGGCACAATCTGGTCTACTGGCAGGGCGGGGACTACGCGGGGGTCGGCCCCGGCGCCCACGGCCGACTGACCGGCGACGACGGCACCGTGCGGGCGGTGAGCCAGCACCGCGCCCCCGAGCGATGGCTGCGGGCCGCCCTCGGCGACGGCCACGGCAACGAGACCGACGTGCCCTTGGAACCGCGGGAGCGGATCGAGGAGCTGCTGATGATGGGGCTGCGTCTGACGGACGGCGTGACGCGCGACGCCTTCGGGCGACGGGCCGGCCTGCCGCTCGCGGCGGCGCTCGACCCGGCGTCGCTGCGGCGCCTGGAGGCCGCCGGTTTCCTGGTCGACGATGCCCGCGGCCTGCGCGCCACCCCGGCGGGCCGCAAGCGGCTCAACGCGGTGCTGGCCACCCTGCTGGCGTGATGCGGCGCCGGCCCGGCCTCACGACCCGAGATCGCGGAACGCCTGCGGCGCCTGGTCGATGACGCGGGCGTCGCGGCGCTGCACCTCGAGCACGGCGAGGCCGCGCTGGTTCAGCCCGTCCTGCAGGAAGCGGAAGATGCCGTCGCGGCCCTGGAAGCCCTCGGGCGCGGTGATGGCGATGGTGCGGAAATCCGCCCCGCCGCTCGACTGCGCAAGCACCGCCGCCAGCGCCACCGCATCATAGGCGAGGGTGGCGATGCGCTCGGGCTGGCGGCCGTAGGCTTCGCGGTAGCGCTGGACGAAGGCCTCGCGGTCCTTGGGATCGGGGGCCGCGTACCAGGCGCCGAACAGGGCCGGCTCCGCCCCCAGGTTGGGGACGTCCCACTGACCGGTGCCGAGGATGCGGACGCGCGAAGGGTCGATGTCATAGGCGGGAAGCTGGGCCGCCAGTGCCTGCAGGCGCGGTCCGCCGTCGCCCAGCAGCAGGCCGTCGAACGGCAGGTCGCCGATGGTCTCGCGGCGCTCCAGCCGGTCCAGCGCGCGGCGCGAGATCTCGTCGTCGCGGCGCCGCAGCTCTTCCTTCTGGGCGTCGAGGGCGGCCTTGCGCATCTCGAACCGGGCGAGGTCGCGCACCACGCTGGAGAAATCGACGGTTGCCGGCGGGTAGAGGCGGCTCTGCACCAGGATGGTGCCGTTGCGGGCGGCGGTCTGCCGCAGGGCGTCGGTCACCGCCACCCCGTAGGGGCTGTCCGGCGCCAGCGAGGCGACGCGCAGGATGCCGCGCGTGTTGGCGTACTCGACGACGCGGGCGATCTCGGTTTCCGGCATGAACCCCATGATGTAGACGCCGGGTTGCGCCGCCGAGCGGTCGCTGGAGAAGGAGATGATGTTGACCCCGGCGTCCCGCGCCACCGCCGCGACCGCCTTGGTCGGCGCCGACAGCAGCGGGCCGAGAATGAGGCCCACCCCCTGGTTGAGCACCCGTCGCGCCGCTTCGACGGCGCCGTCGGTGGTGCCGCGGGTGTCCTCGACGACGAGGTCGAACTTCTGGTCGGCGAAGTCGAACAGGGCGAGCTGGGCCGCGTTCATCAGCGACCGCCCGACCTCGGCATTGGGTCCGGAAAGCGGAAGCAGCAGGCCGACTCGGGCCCGCTGATCGGGCATCAGGGCGACCTCGGCAGGCCGTATCGGCAGCGGACCGGGAGGGAGGTCCGAGACGCCGGGCGTGAAGCCGGGCATGCCCGGCGCCACCGGCGCGCCCGGCGGCGGCATCAGGATATTGCCGGTCGAAGGCAGCACCGGCTCTTGCGCGGGGCGCGCGGAACGAGGAGACTCGCAACCCGCCGCGACGAGCAGGACGGCCAGGAGCGGCAGCGCCGCAAACCGATACGCGAATCCTGAACACAACATCGGTCGACATGCCTCCTCGTGATCCCAACCGCGCCGGCACCCGAAACGACCAAGGCGGCGACCACAGTAGACCGCGGGATACCCGGCCTGCCAAGGGACTTATGGTGATTGCGACGCCAATTGGCAATGCCGGCGACATCACCCTGCGCGCCCTCGACGCCCTGCGCGCCGCTGACGTCGTCGCCTGCGAGGACACCCGCGTTACGGGCAGCCTGCTGAAGCGACACGGCGTCGCCACCCCGCTGACGCCCTACCACGAGCACAACGCCGCCCGGGTCCGGCCCCTGCTAATCCAGCGCCTGCAAGGTGGCGAAACCGTGGCGCTGGTTTCGGACGCCGGGACGCCGCTGGTCTCCGACCCCGGCTACAAGCTGGTGCGCGGCTGCATCGAGGCGGGAATCCCGGTTACCCACCTGCCCGGCGCATCATCGGTGCTGACGGCCCTGGTGGTGTCGGGGCTCCCATCCGACCGCTTCCTGTTCTGCGGCTTCCCGCCACCGCGCACCAAGGCGCGGCGCGAGGTGCTGGCCGAGGTGGCCGAGGTGCGGGCGACCCTGGTCTTTCTCGAATCGCCGAAGCGGCTGGCCGCCTCGCTCGCCGACATGGCCGAGGTGCTGGGCGACCGCCCTGCCGCCGTCACCCGCGAGCTGACCAAGCTGTTCGAGGAGGTGCGGCGGGGCGGGCTGGCGGCGCTGGCCGACGAATACGCGCGCTCGGGACCGCCCAAGGGCGAGGTGACGCTGGTAGTGGCTCCGCCCGCCGAGTCGCAGGGCGGCGACGCCTCCGCCCTCGACGACGAGCTGGCGGACGCCCTCGGACGGCTGTCCCTGCGCGACGCGGTCGCCGAGGTGGCGCAGCGGCTCGCCCTGCCGCGAAAGACGGTGTACGACCGGGCCCTGCAGCTGCGGAGCGGCGGATGACGGGCGCCGGCAGCTCGCCCCGCCGCCAGGCCGCATTCCGCAAGGGCGTCTGGGCCGAATGGGTTGCAGCTGCCATATTCTCGACACGAGGCTACCGCATCGTCGCCAGGCGCTGGCGCTGTCCCGCCGGGGAGATCGACCTCATCGTCCGCCGGGGCGGCATGCTGGTGTTCGTCGAGGTCAAGGCACGCGGCGACGCCGACGCCCTGGACGAGGCCCTGACGGCCAGGCAGCGGCGGCGGATCGTGCGGGCGGCCGAGGCGTTCCTGACGTCGCGTCCCGCCCTGCGGGATCTCGACGTACGCTTCGACGCCGTGCTGCTGGCGCCGTGGCGATGGCCGCGATGCGTGTCGGCCGGCTGGCGGGCGCAAGAATGAGCTTGAGACGGCTTTCCGGAGGGGGAGATCATCACGACATGACGAGCTTGAACGGGGTGCGGGTGCTGCTTGCGGCGGCTTGGCTGGCGGCCGCCTTCGGCCTCAACGGCTGCGTCGGCGCTGCGGTGGGCGCCGGGGCAACGGTCGGGGTCGCGGCGATGGAGGAGCGCGGACTCGAACAGGCGGCGCGGGACCTGCGCATCGCCACCGAGATCCGCGAAAGCTGGTTCCGCAAGAACCACGCCATGGTGGTCGACCTTGGGGTCGAGGTCCACGAGGCCCGGGTGCTGCTGACCGGCGTGACGCCCAAGGCCGAGATCCAGGCCGACGCGGTCGACATGGCCTGGAAGGTCGAGGGCGTGAAGGAAGTCTTCAACGAGATCGTGCTCGCTCCCGAAACCGGCATCGTCGACACCGCCAACGATTCGTGGATCAGCGCCCAGCTGCAGAGCAAGCTCACCTTCGACAAGAAGATCCTGTCGATCAACTACGAGATGGAGACCGTCGCCGGCACCATCTACCTGATCGGAGTTGCGCAGAACCAGGAAGAGCTGGACCGCGTCCTCGGCCACGCCCGCAACATCAAATACGTCAAGCGCGTCGTCAACTACGTCCGCCTGAAAGGGGCGAAGTGAGCCTGGACACGGAGATCAGGGAGCAGCTCGCCGCCATCGGCAGGGCCGCCGACGAGGAGGAGATCGATCTCGCCGGCGGAGCCCTGTGGCTGGCGCGGGCCGCCCGCCCCCACGTCAACGCCGAGCCCTATCGCCGCCACCTCGAGACGCTGGTCTCGGAAACCCGGCTCTACGCTGGACCGCCGCCGCACGCCCTGCCGCTGCGGCTCGAAGCGCTGCGCAGCGTGCTGACGCGGCGCTTCGGCTACGGCGGCGACGACCAGGTCTTCACCGAGATCGACGCCGCCAACCTGATGCACGTGATCGACAGCCGCCGCGGCCTGCCGGTGGTGCTGGGGGTGATCATCCTCCATGTCGCCCGCTCGCTTGGTTGGGCCGCCGCGGGGCTCGACTTCCCCGGCCGCTTCCTGATCCGGATCGAAGAGGGGCAGCGCCGTGCCGTACTCGATCCCCTGCGCGGCCTGGTCGAACTGACTCCTGCCGATCTGAGGGCGCTGCTGAAGAGTGTGCTGGGCCCGGCGGCCGAATTGACGCCGGAACTGTTCCGGCCGATGGCGAACCGGGCCATCCTCGCGCGGGTGCAGAACAACATCAAGCTGCGCCACATCCGAGCCGGCCGGCTGGAGGAGGCGCTGGGAACGATCGAAACCCTGATGCTGGTCACCCCCGAGCAATCGTCGCTATGGCGCGAGGCCGGCCTCGTGCATGCCCGGCTGCAGCAGTTCCGGGAGGCGATCGAGGCGCTGGAGGCCTTCCTCGAGCGGGACGCCTCGCGCGGCAGCCATCATCATGTCGCCGTCCTCATCGAGCGGCTGCGGCGGGCCTCGCGCGGCGAAGCCTAGCCGGACCGTGAGCGACGCCGAGCGCATCGTCGAGATCTACCGGCGGCACGCCGAGGCATGGGACCGCGACCGCGGGCGCAGCCTCTTCGAGGCGCCGTGCCTGGAGCGCTTCCTTGCTTTTTTGCCGCCGCTGGGATCCGTTCTCGACCTCGGCTGCGGCTCCGGCGAGCCGATCGCCCGCTGGTTGGTGGACCGCGGCCATCGCGTCACCGGGATCGATTCCTCGCCCGCCATGCTGGCGATGTGCCGGCGCCGCATGCCGGACCAGCACTGGATCGCTGCCGACATGCGCGGGCTGGTGCTGGGGCGCGCCTTCAACGGCATCCTGGCGTGGGACAGCTTCTTCCACCTAGGTCACAACGACCAGCGCGGGATGTTCCCGGTGTTCGCGCGCCATGCTGGACCCGGGGCCGCCCTGATGTTCACCTCCGGACCCGGCGACGGCGAGGCGATCGGCTGCTACCGCGGCGAACCGCTCTACCACGCCAGCCTGGACGCCGCGGAGTACCGCTCTCTTCTTGACGCAAACGGCTTCAGCGTGGTGTCGCACACGGTCGACGACCCGGATTGCGGCGGCCACACGGTCTGGCTGGCGCGGCGAGACCTGGACGCGCGCGTGCCGCGTGCGCATCATGAAGAGACATCCTTGCCACCGGAAAGGCCGTGAAGACATGAAGCTCAAGGTCGCGTTCCAGATGGACCCGATCGCCTCGATCAACATCGACGCCGACAGCACCTTCGTGCTGGCGCTGGAGGCGCAGAAGCGCGGCCACGAGATCTTCTATTACACCCCGGCCGATCTCGCCTACCTGGAGGGCAAGGTGGTGGCGAAGGTCAGCCCGCTCGAGGTGCGGCGTCAGCACGGCGCCCACTACACCCTGGGCACCGTCGAGGAGACCGACCTGGCGATGATGGACGTGATCATGCTGCGCCAGGACCCGCCGTTCGACATGCAGTACATCACCACCACCCACCTGCTCGACCAGGTCCATCCGCGGACCCTGGTGGTGAACGATCCCTCGCACGTCCGCAACGCGCCGGAGAAGCTGTTCGTCACCCGTTTCCCGCAGCTGATGCCGGCCACCCTGATCAGCGCCGACCGCACCCGCATCCGCGCCTTCCGGCATAGGCACCAGGACATCGTCGTCAAGCCGCTGTTCGGCAACGGCGGCCTGGGCGTATTCCACGTCCGCCCCGACGACGAGAACTTCAACGCGCTCCTGGAGATGTTCCAGTCGCTCTACCCGCGCGATCCCCTGATGGTGCAGGCGTACGTGCCGGCGGTGCGCGAGGGCGACAAGCGGATCATCCTGGTCGACGGCGAGCCGGTCGGCGCCATCAACCGGGTGCCGGCGAAGGGGGAATCGCGCTCGAACATGCACGTCGGCGGGCAGGCGGTGCGCTCGACCCTGACCCCCCGGGAACGGGAAATCTGCGACACCATCGGCCCCGAGCTGCACGCCCGCGGCCTGGTGTTCGTCGGCATCGACGTGATTGGCGGGCTCCTGACCGAGATCAACGTCACCTCGCCGACCGGGATCCAGGAGATCAACCGTTTCGACAACGTCTGCCTGGAAGCCCTGGTGTGGAACGCCATCGAGGCCCGCTACCAGGCGACCCGGTAGGTGCTCTCCCGCGCCATCGCCTCAGGCGACGCCGCTGCGGGCGTATGCTGCCATTTCCCCACAATTATATACGTGACTGAATATGGAGTCCGACACTCAACGCATACGGGTCACTGAGGGCGAATACCCTGCCAGCTCGCTATCTCGGGATGTTGCGATAGAAGTTGGTCGATTGAGTCTCGCACTCGTGCCAGTCCTACGCCCGCTAGCCCGAATCTCTCAAACAATGTAGGTGCATCGGGGCTCTGATTCTGAGAAAATTGTTGTGCCGCAACAACTTAACTCGGATCAGAGGAGTTCCCCGATGCCCACAGAGTGTATCCCGGCCCTGTTCGGTTTTGCCA